>NZ_CP120233.1:3405000-4605000 GCF_030012985.1 Microbulbifer sp. VAAF005
TGTAGGCTGGGGACTTAGGCAAATCCGGGTCCCTAAGGCTGAGAACTGATGACGAAGCCCACTTAGTGGGTGAAGTGGTTGATGCCCTGCTTCCAGGAAAAACTTCTAAGCTTCAGGTAATAGTGAATCGTACTCTAAACCGACACAGGTGGTCAGGTAGAGAATACCAAGGCGCTTGAGAGAACTCTGGTGAAGGAACTAGGCAAAATGGTACCGTAACTTCGGGAGAAGGTACGCCGGTTTTGGTGATGGGACTTGCTCCCTAAGCTGAGGCCGGTCGAAGTGACCAGGTGGCTGCGACTGTTTATTAAAAACATAGCACTCTGCAAACTCGTAAGAGGACGTATAGGGTGTGACGCCTGCCCGGTGCCGGAAGGTTAATTGATGGGGTTAGCTTCGGCGAAGCTCTTGATCGAAGCCCCGGTAAACGGCGGCCGTAACTATAACGGTCCTAAGGTAGCGAAATTCCTTGTCGGGTAAGTTCCGACCTGCACGAATGGCGTAACGATGGCCACGCTGTCTCCACCAGAGACTCAGTGAAATTGAAATCGCTGTTAAGATGCAGTGTACCCGCGGCTAGACGGAAAGACCCCGTGAACCTTTACTACAGCTTTGCACTGAACTTTGAGCCTATTTGTGTAGGATAGGTGGGAGGCTTTGAAGCAATGACGCTAGTTGTTGTGGAGCCGTCCTTGAAATACCACCCTGGTATGTTTGAGGTTCTAACTCTGGTCCGTTATCCGGATCGAGGACAGTGTATGGTGGGTAGTTTGACTGGGGCGGTCTCCTCCCAAAGAGTAACGGAGGAGTACGAAGGTGCACTCAGCATGGTCGGAAATCATGCAATGAGCATAATGGTATAAGTGCGCTTGACTGCGAGACAGACATGTCGAGCAGGTACGAAAGTAGGTCATAGTGATCCGGTGGTTCTGTATGGAAGGGCCATCGCTCAACGGATAAAAGGTACTCCGGGGATAACAGGCTGATACCGCCCAAGAGTTCACATCGACGGCGGTGTTTGGCACCTCGATGTCGGCTCATCACATCCTGGGGCTGAAGCCGGTCCCAAGGGTATGGCTGTTCGCCATTTAAAGTGGTACGCGAGCTGGGTTTAGAACGTCGTGAGACAGTTCGGTCCCTATCTGCCGTGGGCGTTGGAGATTTGAGAAGAGTTGCTCCTAGTACGAGAGGACCGGAGTGAACGAACCTCTGGTGTTCCGGTTGTCACGCCAGTGGCATTGCCGGGTAGCTATGTTCGGACGGGATAACCGCTGAAAGCATCTAAGCGGGAAGCCTCCTTCAAGATAAGATCTCCCTGAGGCCTTGAGCCTCCTGAAGGGCCGTGGAAGACTACCACGTTGATAGGCTGGGTGTGGAAGCGTTGTGAGGCGTTGAGCTAACCAGTACTAATTGCCCGTGCGGCTTGACCATACAACAGAGATGGTTACTAACGACTAGCTAAGCTAGCGGATTGTGAGTTAGAGACATACGATCGCTTGCGGTGTATTACTACAGATTGTTTTACCGACTTATTTGGGGTTATCGCCGGTCAATAATATGACCGAGGCAAACAGCGATAACGCGGCAGGCCAAGCACTTTGCTTATAAGACCAACGCCAACCCAAGCCAGTTTGCCTGACGACCATAGAGTTGTGGAACCACCTGATCCCTTGCCGAACTCAGAAGTGAAACGCAACATCGCCGATGGTAGTGTGGGGCTTCCCCATGTGAGAGTAGGTCATCGTCAGGCTTCTAATCCGAAAAGGGCCACCCAACAGGGTGGCCCTTTTTTTATGGCTGAAAAAATATTTTAAAAAACAAAAATAAAAAAACTAAGAAAGGGAAGAGAGAGAGCAGAAAGTACTTGGCAAAAATTAAATAGAAAAAATAAAAGTAATTCTGAAAAACTTTAATGCTCAACTTTCTATTTAAAAAATCAGTCAGTAATTAAAAAAAAGAAAAACCTAAAACTACCTGAGCACCTTAAACAGACGCTCTCCTAAAAAGCCTATAAAAATAGGTCTTTACCGACCTCCGTAGCACTTATATAAAAAATAATCCAACAAAAATAACTCGCGTAAAAACCAGAAAAGTACCCATGCCACTCCCGCCAAAAATTAAATTTAGCCAGTAAAAATATCGGTGATTTTTTAGTCTCTGCAGTAACCCCCTGTAACCACGGGGCCTGTAGCCCGTTTATTAAAGTTATGCACAACTCTATCCAGACTTTCTGTTAGTAACGTTCTGATCCTACTTTTAGTGGGTAACCTGACACTTTTTTCGTTGGTTTTTTAATCGAATTATTTCATTGCACGAAATTAAAGGCTTCCAGACCTCTATCCAAAAGTTATGCACAGTACTATCCAAGAATTCTGTTAGTAACATCCCTGTAATGAAGAAAACATCTAAAAAGTTCCATTTTTACGATCTATTATCCAGTGTTGCAGTGTATAACCAGGACTGACTTTTCAGTTCTAAAAAGCTGGCTGGGGTGTGCTGTTAAGGAAGCATTCTATTAGCGACAAATTCGTCCGGGAGGCTTGCTAATGAGAGTTCTACTTTTAATTTCCATGTCATTAGTACTTTTAGCTGCTGGATTGCTAAGGGCGCAGACGTTGGTAGTAGGAAATAAATATGAGGGCACGGTGAGTTTTATTGACCTGGCTTCCGGCCAAGAGGTTAAGAAACCGGAAACTGGAGGTTCGCCCCATGAATTAATAGTGTCGCCGGATAAATCTAAAGTTGTGGTAGTTTCTTACCTTGAAGATGGCTACGTGGGAGAAGAGCTGAATGTATTCGATATCGCGAGCGGTAAGCGCCTGAAAAGAATTGATATCAGTCCACACAAAGGCCCTCACGGTATCGCTTGGCTGGGCGATAGCAATAATGTGATTGTTACGACAGAAGAAACCAGCGACGTGATAAAGGTGGATGTGGCTGAAGGAAAAGTATTGGGCGTTGCCCGTACTGATCAGGTAGGTAGCCATATGCTTGCACTATCACCTGATCTGAAGACCGCCTACGTTACTAGCCGGGGGTCGGATACGTTCAGTGTAATTGATACAGAGACTATGGAGTTGAAATCTACAATACCGGCAGGAGACGGGCCGGAGGCGGTGTGGGTAAGCCCCGATAATAGCGAGCTATGGATAGGAAATAATCAGTCAGAAAATATCTTTATTTTTGATACTGAGACGTTAAAGCAAAAAGAAACGATAGATGTTGGTTTTCTGCCTATCCGAATTAGGTTTCACCCTGATGGCGAAGTGGTAGCTGTAGCAGACTTAAATGGTAATCGTATACTCGTGTATGACGCCAAGACCCGTAAACAGTTACATGAGATTGATGTCGGCAGCGCAGGGGCCAGACAGCCAGCATCGCTATTTTTCTCTCCGGACGGAAAGTTTTTATTTGCCGGTTCTCAGAGAGACGGAAAAGTTGTTGAAATAGATACCGCAACTTGGAAAGTTAAGCGTATATTTAATGCGGGACAAGGGTCAGATGGTATTGAGTGGAGCCCAGTAAATATTCAGAAATAAATATTCCTAAACTCCACAATTAAAATAATGAATCAGGTAGGAACTGTGTAGATTTTTAAGTCCTGAAATATTCCATCAATCGAATAATAATTTGGAATAGTTTCACTATGCACTCCACCTACGCGTTCTGCTACGGCTATGCTGGCCCTGTTTTCAGATAAGCAGTGAATTTTCAACGTTTGAATATCGTGCAGATCTTTCAAGTAGCTAGATATTTTATTTATGATTCGAGTCACGATTCCATTGCCATGGCAGCTTTTACATAACCAATATCCTATTTCTGCATTTTGTTTTTTAAGGTCAATTTCCTTGATACCAAAGATTCCGACTACCTTGTCTGAATAGTGGATCTTGTACCAGAATGCTCCGAAGCTATTGCTGAATATTCTGTCGTTAATATATTTTTTTGTGGTTGGGATGTCGATAACGAGCTTTGCCCAATAGAGATATTTCTCTAGCAGTGGTCTGTTATTTTCAATTAAGGTAAAGATGATTTCTGTGTCACTATCCAAGAGTGGATCGAGTTTGATATCACTGTTTACTACTATAGGCTTCTTAGTCATCCTTTTGCCTCTCTATTTTTTAGCGATATTTTCTAGTCGTTAGCAACCTAACCAACTAGTAGAGTTTTCCTGATTAGGTGAAACAACAGAAAGAGCCTGTGGAAGGTCTCTAGGTTTCCAGCATAAAAGTTACCGGGCCGTCATTGACTAGTGAAACCCGCATATCCGCTGCAAATATTCCAGTGGCCACTGGCGTAAATTGGGCTTTGGAACTTTTAACGAAATAGTTGTAGAGCTCCTCCGCGTATTCTGGTGATGCGCCGCGACTAAAGCTCGGGCGTAAACCTCTATCAGTTTCGGCAACTAGTGTGAACTGACTGACAATCAGGAGCCCACCTCCCGCCTTTTGGAGGTTGAGATTCATACGCCCTTTATCATCGGGAAAAATACGGTAATTCAGGACTTTGTGCAGCAGCTTATCTGCACTATCAGTAGTGTCCTGGGCTTCGATACCTAGCAGCAGGAGGATACCTTTATCTATGGCCCCAACGGCCTCTCCCGCTACATTAACCTGGGCATGGCTTACCCTTTGGATCAATCCTTTCATCTCACTTCTCTCTGCTGCTCTGGAACCGATCGTCTAAATCGCCTAGATTAGCGGACTGTTCCCAGTAGAGAAACCGAGAATAACGGTATGAAGAGACAGCTAGTGGCACTGGTTGCCGGTGCACTTGCTGCGGTGAGTGTTCACGCAGCTGATAGCTATCCGGATAGTAAGCCGGGTGCTCAAATTGATGAATATTTTGGTCAAAAGGTGGCTGACCCCTATCGCTGGATGGAAAAAATGTCCACTGATGAGGTAAATAGTTGGGTGGCCAAACAGAATGACCATTCATTACCGCGTTTGAAGGAGCTGCCCGGGTGGCAGAAAATCAATGACCGGCTTGCAGAACTATGGCGCTACGAGCGCTACGGTGTTCCGTACAAGAAGGGCGATAGCTATTACTACAGCTACAACACCGGTGATTGGGATCAGAATGTTTTCTATAAGGCCTCTAGCCTGTCTGCTGAGGGCGATACGGTTTTAGATCCACGCACCCTAAGTGAAGATGGCACTATTGCTGCCAAGCGCCTCAAAGTCAGTCCAAAGGGCCGCTATCTGGCTTACGGTATCTCGGATGGTGGCACTGACTGGACCGACTATCGTATTCGCGACCTAAAGACAGGCAAGGATCTGAAGGAACAACTGACCGGTATCAAGTTTAGTGATGCCAGTTGGGCGCCGGATGAGTCCGGTTTTTACTATAGCCGGTACCCGTTTAACAGAGATGGCACGGCGGATGATAGCAAACAGGTAGCCGTATATTTTCACCGACTGGGAGATGCCCAGGAGAGTGATCAACTGGTCTATGAAATTACTGATCATCCCACCCGGAATCCGGGCGCGTCGGTGAGTGATGATGGCAACTATCTCCTGTTTGGTATCTTCGACGGTTATGACTCGAACGGCTTTTACTATCGCGATTTACGCGATGAAAGCGGCAAGGTAGTTAAGCTTTTGGATGACTGGGATGGCCTATACCAGTATCTCGGTAATAAAGGGAGCACCTTTTACTTTGAGACCAGTGCGGGAGCACCGCTGGGCCGTGTAATCGCTATTGATCTGAATAAGCCGCAGCGCAAACACTGGCGCGATCTGGTGCCGGAAACGACTAGTGCCCTGCAGAGTGCCAGTTATATCGGTGGTCGCTTTGTCCTTCATTATCTGGAGGATGCGAAATCGCGAGTCCTGGTGAGCGATACTAACGGTAAGAAACAGTACGAGCTGAAGCTGCCAGGGGTGGGCTCAGTGAAGGGGTTTAATGGTGAGCCGAATGAAGTCGAGACCTTCTACGCTTTCTCTAATTTTATTACCCCGCCGAGTATCTATCACCTGAATGTACAGACTGGCGAAACCAAACTGTTCAAGCAGCCAAAATATGCAGCAGATTTTTCCGACCTGACTGTGAGCCAGCATTTCTATAAGAGTAAGGACGGTACCCGGGTGCCCCTATTCCTGGTGCATAAGAAGGGAATGAAGCGCGATGGCTCCAACCCCACGCTGCTTTATGGGTATGGTGGTTTTAACTCCGCTCAGTTACCGCGCTTCTACAACCGCTTTGTCGGTTGGTTAGATATGGGCGGCACCCTGGCGCTGGCCAACTTGCGCGGTGGTAGCGAGTACGGCAATGCTTGGCACCAGGCGGGTACCAAGACGCAAAAGCAAAATGTCTTCGATGATTTTATCGCTGCAGCTGAGTGGCTGATCGAGGAGAAAGTCACCTCTCCTGAAAAGCTTGCTATCAGTGGTCGCTCCAATGGTGGACTATTGGCCGGGGCAACGTTGGTACAACGCCCAGACTTGTTTGCAGCGGCATTACCGGTGGTCGGTGTCCTGGACATGCTGCGTTACCACACCGCTTCCGCTAATGCCCGGCAGTGGTCGAGCGATTATGGGCTTAGTGAAAATCGTGATGAGTTCAAAGCGCTCCATGCCTATTCTCCGGTCCACAACACCCGTGAGGGCACCTGCTATCCGGCCACGCTAATCACCACTGCCGATCGCGATGATCGAGTGGTTCCCTGGCACAGCTACAAATTTGCGGCAGCCCTACAAAGAGATCAGGGCTGTGACAAACCGGTCTGGCTTGCCGTGGAAACTCGGGCTGGGCACGGTGCAGGCAAGCCGGTATGGATGCAGGTGGAAGACTTCGCCAATCAGTGGAGCTTCCTTGCCTACCAGCTGGGCATGAAAATCGAGTAGCCTTTTCAACTAACCCAACAAAAGTAATAGCGGGATCAATCAAAAAAACTCCCGGTAGGACGATTGTAGATAGGGTTTAGTTTTGGGGCGGTGTCACTAGTGAAGTTAGTGTGCCGCCCACTCTGTCGGAGTGGTGGTATCGCCAACCGGTCTGCCCTTCCGGAAGGAGGTGGCTTCGATAGAGCTAATCACTGGGTATGAATAACGATAACAACTCATCCGGTGGATTTATGAAACACGCATTTGTAACCGGGGGAACCGGTTTTCTCGGCGCTAATTTGGTAGAGCAATTGGTTGGTGATGGATGGAAAGTTACCGCCATGCATCGGCGCACCTCCAATACCGATATGTTGCGCTCTCTGGGCGTCAACCTGGTTGAGGCCTCTCTGAATGACCCTCAGTCCCTTCAAGCTGCAATCCCAGATAATGTCGATGCGCTTTTCCATATGGCGGCTAATACCAGTATGTGGCGCGGCGGTAATGCCCAGCAATGGAAAGATAATGTTGAGGGGGCGGCGAATATTGCCAAAGTTGCCCGGGAGAAAAATGTAGGGCGTATGGTGGTGACCAGCTCAATTTCTGCTTATGGCTACCATAAGGAAAGAATTACTGAAGAAAGTGATAAGCTGGCAGATGACCCTCATCATCACTATCTGTACACGAAAAAAAGAGAGGAAATTGCAGTTCGCAAGGAAATTGAGCGGGGCCTGGATGCGGTATTTCTTAACCCTTGCGCAATTGTGGGTAAATACGATACCACCAGCTGGGCGCAGACCTTTTTTCTGATTGAGAAAAATCAATTACCAGGTGTTCCACCGGGCTGGGGTTCTTTTTGCCATGCCGGTGCAGTAGCGCGAGCCCATATCGATGCGGTTGAAAAGGGGCGGTGCGGCGAAAATTATATCTTGGCCGGAACGGATGCCAGTTTTTTAGAATTCTTTGGAAAGATCGCTGAGTTATTGCATAAACCTGTACCAAAACGCACCACGCCGGCATTCCTAATTCAATCTATCGCCTGGTGTTCCGACCTCTGGTCTCGTGTGAGTGGGCAAGAGCCGGTTATTACTCCTGAAAAGGCCACGTTGGTAACGAGGAGAGTCGTTGCTAGTAGTGCGAAAGCTGAACGTGAACTCGGATATCAATCGGGTGTGGCTTTGGATATTATGTTGTGCGAATGTCGCGATTGGTTAGTACAGAACAATTTATTGGAGTCGAAGTGAACCGTAATAATATTATTTTTGGGTTGGTTGCTTTACTTTTGGTTTTACAAATTATTCAGCACTACTTTTTTTCCGGCGCAAACTAGTCATTAATTTGAGAGATAAATATGGCAGAAAAGCGTTGTGATTGGTGCCTGTCTACACCGCTTTATCAAAGTTACCACGATGAAGAGTGGGGTAGGCCGGTTACCGATGATCAAACCCTGTTTGAGTTTTTGTTGTTGGAGGGGGCCCAGGCGGGCTTATCTTGGATTACAGTGCTCAATAAGCGGGAGAATTACCGTAAATTGTTTAATAATTTTGATGCTGAAAAAATTGCTCGGTATACCCCTAAAAAGGTAGAGAAACTACTTCTCAACCCGGGAATTATTCGCAACCGGCTCAAGGTTGAATCGGCCATCAAGAATGCACGGGCAACCCTCGAGTTGCGCGATCGCGGTATATCCTTAAAGGATTTTCTCTGGCAGTTCACCGATGGAAGAGTGATTGTTAATCGCCCCCGCTCCATGAAGCAGGTGCCGGCCACTACAGCAAAGTCTGATGCGATGAGTAAGGCGCTAAAGAAAGCGGGTTTTAGTTTTGTGGGATCAACCATTATGTACGCGCATATGCAGGCTACAGGAATGGTCAATGATCACTTGGAAACTTGTCCGGCTCATCAGCGTTGTGTCGATGAAGCGCAGAACTTAGGTTTGACTTGAATTTAAAATAGGGATTTATTTTCGAGGGTCGATGAATATTAATAGCTTGCTCAATGAGTATTGGCCCCAAGTAACTGCACTATCCTTAAAGTTGGCAGCCGCACTACTGGTAGTTTTGGTGACGCTGTTTGTGGCCCATCTTGCTCGGCGAGCGGTTGATCGTATGCCGGACCGGTTTGATATTACCTTGCGCCCGGTACTGCGCAGTATTTCGAGCTGGGCGGTCTATATTGTTGGCGCACTGCTGGTATTGGATGTCTTTGGTATTAACACTACCAGCTTAATTGCTCTACTCGGCGCTACTGGTGTGGCAGTAGCCTTAGCGTTGAAAGATACCCTGCAAAATATTGCTTCGGGGTTCCTATTGCTGGGATTGCGGCCGTTCCGCGTTGGGGATGTGATTCAGTTCGGTACCATAATGGGCACTGTTCGCGAGGTAGGGCTATTTACTACGGAGCTGGATACCACGGATGGGCTGCGTATTACCGCACCCAACAGTGCTATCTGGGGGCAAGTGCTCACCAATTTCAGTCGCAATAAGACTCGCCGTATCGAGATTGTGGCGAGTATTGCCTATGGCGATGACATCGATCGCGGTCTAACAGTATTACGTCGCTTGGTAGAACAGGAACCCCGTATTCTCACTGAGCCAGAGCCAAGTTTCGCTGTTAAGGCGCTTGCTGACAGCGCGGTCAATTTACAATTGCGGGCTTGGGCTGCCAATGACCAGTACTGGGATGTTTACTGGTCCCTGATGCAAAAGCTTAAGCCTGCACTGGAGGCAGAAGGCTTGACGGTACCCTTTCCCCAGCGAGAGCTACATATCGTGGACCGGGCCACAAGCCGGCGTTAGTCCATTACCGCGAAGTCACTTGTGGCAATATCCTGCTCCAGGTATTGGGCCCACCTAGTCCTAAATCTCCGATTTGCCTCAACTCAACGCAAACATGTGGCGTTCTGGGGGGCATGAATCGACACCTCACCGAATTCGTGTCAAAGTTAGCGGCGTTTTTTTGTACAACTTTTGATCGAGATAGGAAGATGCCGATAAAGCTGAACAACCCACTGATCCCCAGCCTGCTGGCTGTCGCTATCCTTGCGGGCTGTCAGGGTGACAAGAGTACCCAGGCTGTAGCCAACGCAGATAAGCCCCAAAATGCGGTTGCCGAGGCCTCAGTAACTGTAGATGCGGTTGCCGAAACCAAGCGCCTGACTGAGTGGCTGGATGAGCGTTATGAGGAACAGCTGCAGTTCAGCCCGATTCAGCTGTCCTACCTGGGTCGCAAAGACCACTACGACCAAATCGACGATATGAGTGAGGCCGCAGAGGCTCGCCGCTTGGTTTGGCAAGAGAAAAGTGTTGAAGAGCTCAAGAAGAATTTCGACTATAGCAAGCTGACCCAGGAAGGGAAAACCTCCTACGATATCTGGATTTATCAGTTTGAACAGGCCAAGGCCGCTGCGCCGTTTATCCGTCACGGCTACATCTTTGAGCAGATGGGAGGTGCACAATCGCAGTTGCCCAACTTCCTGCTGAACTTCCACAAGGTCGACAACGTTGAAGATATGCAGGCGTATATCACCCGTATCGGTGGTATCTCCCGCGCGATCAACCAGTTGCTTGACCGCGCCAAGCTGTCGTCCAAAGAAGGTATCCGCCCCCCGCGCTTTGCCTATGAGGGTGCGATTGACCAGTCCAGTAAATTGATTGAAGGCGCGCCGTTTACCGATGGTGAAGACGCACCTCTGTGGGCCGGTGCCAAAGGGAAAATCGCTGAGCTGCTCGAAGCCGGTACTATTGATCAGAAGCAGGCAGACAAGCTGACTGCGGAAGCGCGCAAGGCATTAGAGACTGAGTTCTTCCCCGCATATCAAGGGCTGGTTACCTGGCTCAAAGCGGATATGCAGAAGGCCTCAGCAGAGCCTCAAGGTGCTAGTAGCTTGCCCAATGGTATGGCTTACTACAATCAGCGCCTGGCCAACACCACAACTACGGACCTGACTGCCGACCAGATCCACAATATTGGCCTGGAAGAAGTGGCGCGTATCCGTGGTGAGATGGAAACTATCAAGAAGCAGGTTGGTTTCGAAGGTAGCCTGCAGGACTTCTTCAAGTTTATTCGCGAAGATGGTCAATTCTACTACCCGAATACCGATGAAGGTCGCCAGGGCTACCTGGATGACTCAACCGCGTTCCTGGACAACATTACCAATAAATTGCCGGAATACTTTGGCCTTTTGCCGAAAGCTGAGTTGGTCGTAAAGCGGGTTGAGTCCTTCCGTGAGCAGGATGGCGGTGCCCAGCATTACTACCCCGGCACACCCGACGGTTCCCGCCCGGGTATTTACTATGCGCACCTGTCCGATATGAGTGCCTATTCCACGACTGATATGGAAACTGTGGCCTACCACGAAGGTAACCCCGGTCACCATATGCAGATCTCAATTGCTCAGGAATTGGAAGGTATCCCGCAGTTCCGCACTCAAGCTCACTTTACTGTCTATGTAGAGGGCTGGGCGCTGTACTCTGAGAAGCTTGCTAAAGAAATGGGGGCCTTCGAAGATCCCTATAACCTGTTTGGCCACCTGACGGCTGAAATGTGGCGAGCCATTCGCCTCGTTGTTGATACCGGCTTGCACGCCAAAGGCTGGAGTGAAGAGCAAGCGGTGGAGTATTTCCTGCAAAACTCCGCAATTCCCGAGACTGCAGTTCGTTCCGAAGTGCGTCGTTACCTGGCGTGGCCGGGCCAGGCGACCGCTTACAAGATCGGTATGCTGAAGATTCAGGAGCTGCGTAAGCAGGCTGAAGATCAGTTGGGTGATAAATTCGATATTCGCGGATTCCACGATACCGTACTGGGTGGCGGTGCTTTGCCAGTGCCTGTATTGGAGAGCCGCGTAGCCTCTTGGGTGGAAACAGTTAAACAGTCTTAAGTAATCCTGTTGATTCTATTAAATTAGCCGGGCATAGTCCGGCTAATTTTTTACCTTTACTCCTTGCGAAGAGCAGAAGATTTTAAAAATCTGATCATGCTACTTTGAGAGCGTAGTACGCAATAAAATCTATATTATGTCTAGTCTAAATCATGTAGGTGTTTAATTATCTTTGCCAGGCTTTTCTCGTTGTCCTTAATGAGCTTGTTAGAGTAATTCTTAAGATGATGTAATAAGTCGTGGTCAAATATTCCTACAAAAGGTTTATTGATATCAACGTTTAGAAAATCGTATTCAATTCGTCCTTTCTCTGAAATGATTTTAGCAACTTCCAGCATATAAAGTTGATTTTTGTCCATTGATCTTTGAATATTAGCCATGGCATCACGGGCCCAGTGAATACGTCCCCATTTCCTTAAAGAGTGATATTTCATACTCGAGCTCAATAATCTTGGGTAACCTGAGCACAAGACCAGAACATAATATTTCTTATCGGGAAAGTCTTGAATAATATCCCTTAATATCAAGCTAGCTGGATTGTTTAGGGCGATTGCTGCATCAGCAAATACACTGCCAAAAATATTTTCTTGTGGCGCTGCGATATCTAAGTGGGATGACTGAAAGTTGGCATTCATTTCTTCAAATGCCACAGGGGGGAATGCGGTTTCTGCACTTGCTGCCGCTGTCATTAACTGATAAAGACTGTTTGTCGGTAAGTTGTATACATTTTCCCCTCTATTTTTAAATAGACATACTTCCCCGCTTTCAATATTGAGAGCGGGGATGATCACGTAATTATCTAGGTCGGTAAAATTTAATTCCTTTGTGTAGTACTTTTCCATGATTTCATGCAAACGTTTTCCAAAGTAAGAGGGTGAAAAAAGCCCCGCACCTGTTAATACTATGTGGTACCACGGAGACTTGAATAGGTAGCCAGTTACACTCTTGTATATATTTATTAAATAGTCTAAATGGGATATTTTTTCACCAAAATGATTAGGTATAGCATTACCCGGTATATTAATTCCGGTTACAATAACTGCTCCAGTAGAAACACCTGTGAAAATATCAAATACCTCATTAATGGGCTTTTTAGAATGTTTCTCGATATGCTTTAGTACATATAAGGGGATGAGGCCGCGGACACCACCTCCAGTCACAATAAGAATTTTTATCGTTTCTTTGTTTTTTAGATAATCTAGATTTTTTGTTGATCGTCTTGAGGCCGGGTTCCTACTGAAGGTTACTGATTGAGGAAATTGGGTGTTGTATATATAAGAAATTAGGGCGTAAGCGCCAGATGCTGCGGCCAGGGTTAAAACCACTTTTTTCGTTAGTTTGGTGGCCAGTTTTAGCATGCGTACGGCCCTGTTTACTAATGTGGCATGTATTTGGCTGGTAACTAATACCTATGCATTATTGTAATGTGAGATGTAAAAATCACTTGCTTTAATTTTTGCCGGTGAAGGGAAGAGTAAACCTCTCTGAGGGATTAAAAAGAACTATAGAGTTGCATTTGCAAGGTTAAGAGAATTATAGTTATTTTCAGAATTATTTAAATTTAGTAGAAATATAAATGAAAAATATTATTTTTTACCTATGCCTCTTGATTGCGCAAATAGTCACAATGCCGATTTGCGCTAAAGCTCTCTCTGAGGGCACGCCCACCAATATTACTATCCGCGCCAAGGCCATGGATGCCAAGTTTATTGGCTCCTCCATCGGTGGTGCCATGGTTATTATTCGCGATGCAGATTCAGGGGAAATTCTTGCCAAGGGGCTAACCCAAGGGAGCACCGGTGATACCACCAAAATAATGAAAACGCCCCGAGAGAGGTTCCAATCTATCGCCGATGGCGCTGCACATTTTACCGCTACACTGAATATCAGTGAGCCGGTGTTCCTGACGGTGGAAGTTCTTGCACCGTATATTAAAAAACAGGCTCGAGTGATGGCGCAGACACAGACTTGGCTGGTTCCGGGAAAGCCTATTTCTGATGATGGGCTGATTGTGGAAATTCCGGGGATGTTGGTAGATTTACTTAGCCCACAGACCCATCTCTATACAGGTTTGGACCAGAGTCCCTTTGAGATTCGCGCTAATGTGGTAATGATGTGCGGATGCTCTCTTACCGATGGTGGTCTTTGGGATGGCAGTAAGATTGAAGTTGTGGCATTGGTTAAAAGAGATGGCAAATCATTTGCTCAAGTGCCGCTGGAGATACAGGAGGCTATGAATACCTTTAGTGCGCCCTTTGCGACGGATTTACCAGGTGTTTATGAAATTGTGCTATATGCCTATGATCCCATGACTGGAAATACCGGTGTGGATCGGGGGAGCTTTATTGTGCGTTAGGCAAGTGCAGCAAGACATCTGAGATATGGATTTCTATGGATATTCGGCAGGCTATAGAGAGTGACCTTGAAGGCATGTGGAGCCTCTTTTTTGTTGTGAGAAACAGAGGGGATCTGCCTTTCTCGAATAAGATCAGTCGAGAAATATTTTCTGCTCAATGGCTTAATGACGACTTACAGACTTATGTTGCCGAAGAGTTACCTCACTTGCTGGGGGTGTATAAACTAGGAGTTAATTTTCCAGGTATTCATAGCCATGTCGCGACAGCTAACTTTCTGGTGCACACAAATGTGCGCGATCGCGATGTAGATCGTGCATTGATCCAGCATGCAATCGCCAGGGCCCAGGACGCCGGCTATTTGGAAATGCAGTTCAACTACGTTCCCAGTGACAATGAGACCGCAATTTCCCTTTATACCGAGCTGGGCTTCACTATTATCACGACGCTTAACAAAGCATTTACTGATCCTTTGGGAAGGTTGCGAGATGCTTATGTTATGCAGCGATTTTTACAGTAGCTCGCCGGATTATGGACCGGCAAAACTCCAAACGCGTACAAGAAAGCCGGGAAGCCCTGATTGAGGAGCATCGACCAGAGCGTATTGAGGCGCGCCTGCGGAGTCGTCCACAATCACAGTGGCTCTCTGATTTTGTTTTGGGGGCGATAGATGGCTGCGTTACTACCTTTGCTATTGTTGCAGGTGCTTTTGGTGCAGGTTTTTCTGAAGCGGTTGTGCTTGTGATGGGCTTTGCCAATCTTATTGCGGATGGCTTTAGCATGGCAGTAAGTAATTATGAGGCTGCCAGTGTGGAGCGCGAGCAACGGGCCGCGGCTATGCGTACAGAGCGTCAGCATATTGCTTTAATTCCCGAGGGAGAACGGGAAGAGATCAGGCAGATTTTCTATCGAAAGGGATTTCGAGGTGAAGTTCTGGATAACATTGTTGCTACTATCACCACGAACCAAAAGTTGTGGATAGAGACAATGCTGGCGGAAGAGTACGGTATAAGTAGTGCAGAGCATAAGCCTCTGGGGGCGGCACTGATAACCTTCGCCGCTTTTTTGTGTGTAGGTGCTATTCCCTTGTTGCCCTACCTATTCCACAGCCTTAACCCCGCTGAACAATTTTATGCAAGCGCCGTCCTATCGGTTTGCACATTTTTTGCGATTGGTTTGTGCAAAGGTCTGGTGTTTTCCCATCACTTGCTAATGGCGGGCCTAAAAACTCTGATATTTGGCAGTGGAGCAGCGGCCTTGGCTCTCGCCGTTGGTTATCTACTGCGCCACTTGGTGAGCTAACGTTTAAGCTGCTACCACCTTATTGCGCCCGCCGTTTTTAGCTCGATACATACGTTTATCTGCTTCAGCTAATAGCTGATTGAGTGGCTTGCCACTGGTGTTGCCTTCGACGACTCCCAGGCTGATTGATATTTTAGCCGGGCGCGTATAGCGGCGGCTCAGAGCCGAAACTCTACGACGCAGTTTTTCCGCAAGGACACTACCGCCTTTCAAGTCAGTATTCGGCAGTAGTAACAAAAATTCTTCACCGCCCCAGCGCGCCACAATATCTTCGGACCGGGTGTTACTTTTCAAAACTTTCGCAACATCTTGCAATACCCGGTCTCCAAAGGAGTGTCCGTAGGTATCGTTGATTGTTTTGAAGTTATCCAAGTCTCCGATAAGAATGACATATTGATCCTGGAGCTCGCCATTGCGGCGTTCGAGTTCGCCAATTGCGCGAAAAGCCTCTCGGCGGTTGGCTAACCCTGTTAGCGTATCCGTCGCCGCGTAACTTTCCAGTTCACCAGTCAATCGCTGTAGCAATTGTTGGGTTTGGTGGCGGCTGCTATCCAGCAAGGCTGTCAGGGCTGTGAGAGCGCCAAATACGGCAATAAAACGAGCACGATAGGCCGTATCGTATTTGGCCGTAAGCCCTGGGAAGTCCGGATAAAACAGGATTGCTGCGGTGGCTAAGCCTATGCCCAATAAGGCTGTTGTCCCGGTTTTATAGCCGTACAAGTTGATAAAGCCAGGGACCAGCATAACCGCCCACATTAAGCCGGTATTGTTTACGCCACCGGTCAGCAGTAAGTAGAAATAAAGTACCAACAAGAGAATGCCAACTAGCATCGGCGTTTTTTCGGTGGGGCCAATGACATTGACGGTAATATATGCGAATAAAATAACCACAGCGACGATGAAGAGTGTCGATGCTTGTAGGATATTAGTGGCGGTGAGGGCAATAATTGCCATAGCCCCGGTGATAGCCATAGCGAATATCAGCATATAAGAGGAGGCCAATATCCGTCTGCGCAGATCTATGCGCTGTACCTCATCAATAGAAGTGGATATTGCGGGGTTTTGATTGTTATACCCTGAGCTCATAGTCATTCCCGTTGCTATACCGACTGCAACCTTCCGCTTGCTCGGGACCGTCCTGCATCATACAACTATGCTGGTAGTCACTGCCGGAGTGAAGCAATGCTGAGTATAGGGGGAATCTGTCACCGACCAAAGTAGCAAGCTACAGTATCAGTAACTCAAACTTTAGAACTGAGAAATCGTGACACAAATTCAGCTGACTTGTGGTGATATTTTGACGATGCGTGGAGATGCGCTGGTATGTCCGGCACACAAGCACCTAATTCGGGGGCGGGGGCTCTCGGCACAGATTTATGCCCATTGTGGGACTCGATTACCCCCAGTGTGCCAATCAAAGAGCCTGCCCAGTAGGTGAAGCTCGCTTGACTCGAGCCTATGATTTACCGGTCGATTACCTATTGCATACTGTTACGCCCCAATGGAGCAGTGGCGATCAATGGGGGAGCCAGGCCATAGTGCTGTTGAAGCACTGCTATGAGAGCGTTTTGGAGTTGGCGAAAGAGCGCGGCTGCAAAACGATACTGTTTCCGGCATTGGGAGCTGGCACTAACCGCTTTCCTCATGAGATTGCGGCACATCAGGGATTGGCCGTTTTACGCGCTTATGCTCCAATATTCGAGAGACTTACAGTTTGTTTGCACTCACAAACTGCATTGGCTCAGTGGCAGAAAGTTGAGCAGCGCTTTTATGGTCATCATTGATGTGTTGCGGGTGATTGAATGGGCAAAAGCCTTTTGAGTTTATCACCTAGTAAATCACTATTGATACTACAGTTAATGGTTCCTTCAATAACCTAATGTCGCGTATATAAGATAGTTCTGCTGTGCAGGCATATTGAGCCATGGCATTTCAGTCTAACAAGTAACAACTTACCAAGTTATCTTCTGATCTCATGAATTGAGATGTATTCATATGTTATACAGCCTTTTCTAATTCTTCCGTTGATTATTAAGTGCTATACCACCATCTAATTATTTAGCTCTAATGTACTAAATGTTACTTTCGTTGGTTGTAAAGAGCCATCTATTCGCTAAAGGTAGTTATTAATGATTTAATAAATACGTCCGGTTTCTATGTGTATTTTTTAAATCTAATAAATTTTTAGTAGCTATGAATTATTGTAAAGTCTGCATACAGGAGCAAGAAATCTATGAAGATTTAGGGCATAGATGTGCTTTGTGTCTAGGGTGGGAGTCCCCTAAAGTAAAAAATAGATCCTCTTTTTTACAGTTCCCAATGCCGTTGCTGAATAGAAAGCGCGTTATTATTCGCTGCAAGTGGGACTGGTTTGTCATCGTGCTTTCCCTTTTATTAGTGGCTATTATAGCTATTTCTTACTTTAAGTTTTTAGTATCTCGGCGAGTAGAGTCTTTATCTGAGGGCGCTATCTTGGCAGACCTTACTAATGAGGGATATATTTTATCAATACTGACAGTAATGTTTATTTCTATAATATTATTTGCGACCCTCTCTAAGCTGATTTCATACTTAATCCCTGCGGCAAGAGTAGAACTTGATAGGGAACTCAGTCTAAGATATTTTGAGGGCTATGGGTTAAAGCAGTCAATTCGTAACAATTTAAGAATTCTCTCGTTTTTTTTGGCTTGTTTTTTACCTTTGATGGTTTTGGGGCTAAATAGTTATCATGTTGTCAGCTCCAACGGGGTGAAATTTAATTCATTATTTTCCCTTTTTCCTAAAGAGTATAATTGGAGCCAAATTCAGGCGGTTGAAACAGTTACTGGTACTGGCGCGGCACGTAGCCGTTGGGTTCCAAAACACATTTTAAGAATGGATGATAATATAAAAATTAATTTAATTAATTATAAGTTGCAGAGATTTATTGCCTCTTACCCCAGTCTCAGAATTTATCTGCGAGATCAAAAGCACATTAAGTACGAGCAAAATTTGACAGATAATGGTATTCGTTGGCTGAGATATAATTTGTCAAAGGATGACTTTGGTGAAGTGATGCATATCTTACAAGATACGCCGTAATAATTATTTTAAACGCAGACTAAATAATAAATAGAAAGGACCCGATAAGGGCCCTTTTATTAGAAGAAACATTCAGCCGCCTTCCTTGAGATGGCGGCCAAAGTGTATCCAGATTACTGGCAGGAACTCGCTTCCCAGTACTGGGGAGCGTTAGCCGGGGACCACCAGTTGGGTCCAAAGGTAGACACGTAAACCTGGCCTTCAAAGGTTACTAGGTCGCCAACTTGATAGCCTTCGTCACCAGCATATGGCTGCTGGAATTCGGGGCAGGAAGCGGTCTCACCTGAACCTTGATCGCTGTCGGTGTTGTCATCGGAACCGTTATCGGCGTTGTCGTCAGAACCGCTATCGGAGCTATTGTCGTTGCTATCGCCAGAGCCGCTGTCGGAACCATTGTCGGAGCCTTCGCCCTCAGTTTGACAGGTGGTTTCGGTCCACAGCGATGGCGCGGAACCTGGAGACCACCAGTTTGGCTCGTGGGTGGACTCGTAGGCGACTCCTTCAAAGACAACAACGTCACCGACTGAATAACCTGGGTCGCCGGCATAGGGCTGTTCAAACGCGACGCAGGCGCTGCTTCCGCCATTATTATTGCCACCGCCACTTCCGGTGTCGCCAGTATCTCCAGTGTCTCCGGTATCTCCAGTGTCTCCGGTATCTCCGGTGTCTCCGGTGTCTCCGGTGTCTCCGGTGTCTCCGGTGTCTCCGGTGTCTCCGGTGTCTCCGGTATCGCCAGTGTCTCCGGTATCGCCAGTGTCTCCGGTATCGCTATCACTGGAGCCACCCTGTCCGAAAACTTCGAGTGCGGCATCGAGTAGTGGATACTGGTATTCATTGTTCTCCAATAACATTCCGCCGCGTAGCTGCCAGATCATCACGCCACCAAGGCCCTGGTCGAGCACATATTGGGCGCGTTCGGCAATAGAGGTGGTATCTTCGAACGAGATAAAGCCGCCATCTTCGAACCAACCGTAGTGGGTGACAGCCTCCGCATCGTAAGCGGTCTGGAATGAAGAGTCGCTCTGCATTTTCTCGACGATCTGGTAGTAGCGCGTCTCGGTGTCAGAGCCCCAGTGCGCCACGTCTTGTCCGGATGCAGCTTCACCGATTGCGGTGGCGCCAGCCACGCTGCGGCCGTAGTGGGACATACCCAGGGTGATCTTCTCAGCAGGAATATTGCCCTCAGTCATCCACATATTGCGGCAGCTGTCTGCGTCGAAGCCTTCGTTGACCTGGCCTTCATAGGGGTACAGCGGCGAGGTGTGCTGGGCTACGGTATCCCAGTCGCCACCAAAGTCATAAGTCATCAGGTTGACATAATCGAGGACTTCGCCCACAGCAGCAAAATCATAACCCTCTTCTGCAATCGAGGGGCCACAGGCCACGGCAGCGGTCAGTTCCAGATTTTTGCCGGTCTCCGCTTCAACCTCATCGAAGCGCGCGCGCAGCTCTTGCAGCAGGGTGGTGAAGTTTTCTTTGTCGATCGAGCGGCCGCCGTTCGGCTCATAGCCGGGGTATTCAAAATCGAGATCGAGGCCATCGAAATCCCAGTCAGTAAGCAGTGTCACTGCATTTTCGATAAAGGCTGCACGCGCGGTGTCGCTCTCCATCATCTCGGAGACTTTATGGGAGAGGGTCCAGCCGCCCATGGATAGGATTGCCTTGGCGCCGTCGTCGTGTACCGATTTTACGAAACCTGACTCGTGGTCATTCCAGCCTTGGCAGACCGCAGGCTGAATACTGGAATCGTATTGGCTGTAGGGGTGCCAGAATTGCGGCGAGCATTTTACGGGACCATCACCGGCGCCGCCGGAAAATGATTGGGCGCCCAGGCCGTAGAAAACGTAGGGATCGGTAAAGTAGATGTTGCCGTTTTCGTCATTCCAGGCAAAGGCGTACTGAACGTGAGTGAGCTTGGAGAAATCCACGTTGTCATGGGTGAAGGACGAGTCGGCCCAATATTCCCAATCGGCCCAATAGGCAGATACACGTTTTTCAGTTTCTTGTGCGCTGACATTTCCGCTGATGGCGATTGCTGCTGCGAGAGCTGCTGCTGCTTTTAATTTAAACCCAAGTTTATTAAATCCGCGCTCACTGCGGCTGCCCTTCAACATCCCTGTTCGATCCTGGGATTGCAGGAAAGAAAACATTAGATTGACCTCCCATAGGTCTTATTTATGTATGAAGAGATTTGTCGTTATATTTGAAAAAATTGGAATAAATGGCGGGGTAAAAGTTCCGCGGGAAAATGTGAAATAAATGTGCAAGCCACGGAGAACAGTGGCTGAGTGGCTATATTTATTTCTGCTGTAATTTTGTGAAGGGGACAATAAAAAGTGCGTACATAAATTTAATTGCACCTTCCAGGAATAAATATTTGAGCAGGTCAACGATAAAAATGGTCGATTATTTAATATAAAAAGAAAATAAATTTCCTTTTTAAGTTAAGAGGTGGGAGAAAAATACCGGTTACTGGCGAGCGTTATTTGCGGCCTCTTGCAGGTAGTCTCCCCCGCAGTTTAGTGCAGCACGGCCGCTGTCGAGTTAATCAATCACCTCTTTACTATGTAATGTTGCTACGGAGCAGTTTTTGATTATCTCTCTTCAGGGGTTGAGGATGTCATGAAATGGTAAAACAAAAAAGGGCCCAGGGGGCCCTTTTTAAAGTTGAAGAAAATACTAATTATTTCTTCGCGCGCTTGCGCATATTTTCCTGCAAAATTTTCTTGCGCAGGCGGATAAAGTTAGGAGTCACTTCTACCAATTCATCGTCTTCGATAAATTCCAGAGCCTGCTCAAGGGTATGACGAATGGGTGGTGACAGAGTGAGTGCATCGTCAGTACCTGACGCGCGCACATTAGTGAGCTGTTTAGCCTTGGTGGGGTTTACCACCAGGTCGTTGCCACGGGAGTGAATACCGACGATTTGGCCTTCGTAGACCTCTTCGCCGTGGCCCAGGAACAGGCGACCACGATCTTGCAGTGCGAACAGACCATAGGCGAGGGTTTTGCCTTTGACCATGGAAACCAGTACACCGTTGATGCGCTTGGCCACTTCACCTTGCTTCACCGGACCGTAGTGGTCGAAGATACTGGTCATAATGCCAGAACCACTGGTGATGGTAAGGAATTGGGAGCGGAAGCCGATCATGCCGCGCGAGGGCACGATAAAGGTTAGGCGCACGCGACCTTTGCCATCGGGCTCCATATTGGTGAGATCGGCCTTGCGCAGGCCCAGCTCTTCCATAATGGGCCCCTGATGAGGTTCCTCAACATCGATAACCACTTCTTCATAAGGCTCGTGGATCTCTCCGTCGACCTCTCTCTGCACCACTTCGGGGCGGGAAACGCCCAGCTCGAAACCTTCTCGGCGCATGGATTCGATCAGGACAGACAAGTGCAATTCGCCACGGCCGGAAACCTTGAACTTATCAGGAGAGTCGCCTTGCTCTACACGCAGGGCCACGTTGTGAATCAGCTCCTGGTCAAGACGCTCTTTGATGTTGCGCGAGGTAACGAACTTGCCGTCCTGGCCAGCAAAGGGGGAGTCGTTGACCTGGAAGGTCATGCTTACGGTGGGCTCGTCCACGCTCAGGGCGGGCAGGGCTTCTGGAGTATCCAGATCGCACAGGGTATCGGAGATATTTAGCTCACCCACACCGGTGATACACACGATATCGCCAGCACTGGCTTGCTCCACTTCTACACGCTCCAGGCCGAGGTAACCCATAACCTGCAGGACCTTGGCTTTGCGCGAGTTGCCCTCGCGATCGAGAACTACCACTTGCTGGTTCGGCTTCAGGGTACCGCGAGTGATACGGCCAACGCCGATTACGCCTACGTAGCTGGAGTAGTCCAGAGCGGAAACCTGCATCTGGAAGGCGCCGGTGGGGTCAACCTTCGGGGGCTCAACCTTGTCCACAATCATCTGGAACAGCGGCGTCATATCGTCGGCCAGGTCGGTGTCGTCGAGACCGGCGATGCCGTTCAGGGCGGAGGCGTAGACAACCGGGAAGTCCAACTGCTCGTCGGTGGCGCCGAGGCTGTCGAACAGGTCGAATACCTGGTCCATCACCCAGTCGGGGCGAGCGCCGGGGCGGTCGATCTTGTTAATCACCACGATCGGGTTGAGGCCCTGCTCAAACGCCTTCTGGGTTACGAAGCGGGTCTGCGGCATGGGGCCATCTACTGCGTCTACGAGCAGCAGAACTGAATCCACCATGGACAGTACGCGCTCTACCTCGCCGCCGAAGTCGGCGTGCCCTGGGGTGTCGACAATATTGATGCGGTAGTCATTCCAGCGGATAGCGGTGTTTTTCGCCAGGATGGTGATGCCACGCTCACGCTCTTGATCGTTGGAGTCCATGACGCGCTCGGCGCCTTCGTCGCGGCGGTCGAGAGTGCCGGACTGGGACAACAGCTTGTCCACAAGGGTGGTTTTGCCATGGTCTACGTGGGCGATAATCGCAATATTGCGCAGATTCTCTATCACTGGGGGCCTCTGGGCGTTAAATCTTGGTAAGTCGGGGCGGGGGCCTGCGGGGTTTCTACAGCAGCATTCCGGCCAAAGGCGGCGATTATAGGGGGGCCGCATGACAATTGGGAGTGATTTTGAGTAAAAAATCACCGCCCCGGGGCGCTGATCGCTTTAAAACCCGCGCGGGCGGTGATTGCCCGCGCCTTGAGCAGAAGTTACTTCTTAATGGTTTCCGGTCTGTGGGGAATCAGCGGGCGCAGCACGCCCACATTGCGAAAACCTTCGTCCAGCAGGTGTGAGGCGTGCAGGCGGCTCATAACGCCTTTGGAGCAATACAGGAGGTACTCGCGTTCCTGGTCCAGGTGGGCGAAGCTGTTGTTGAGGCGGTAGAAGGGAATAGTCTGCACCTCACAGCCTAGCTCCAGTGGGTCCAGCTCCTCTTCATCCGGGTGGCGGATATCGATTACCACGGCGCTGCCCGGCTCTTCGCGGATCTCCACATCCGGTGCTTCGCCATCGACTTCTTCGATCACCTGATCAATATTTTGCATCACCCGATTGCTGATAGCGCGATCGAGGACGGTGAAATCGAAGCGGTTTTCCTCGGACTCCACTTTTTCAATCTTGGCGCGGGTGGTGGGTTTTACCGAGATAACGCCGCAGTACTCCGGCATATTGGCGGCAAACTCTTCGGTGCCGATGGCCCGGGAGGTACGGATAATATCGGTCTTGTCGGTGGTGATCAGTGGGCGCAAAACCAGGGTATTGGTAACACTGTCGATCACCGACAGATTTTTCAGGGTCTGGCTGGAAACCTGGGCGATGGCTTCACCGGTGACTACGGCGTCCACCTCCAGCTCCTTGGCGATTACATCGGCAGCGCGCAGCATCATGCGTTTCAAAATGACGCCCATATGGGAATCGTCGACCCGCTCGAGAATCTCTGCCACTACTTCGTCAAACGGCACGGTGATAAAGCGCACCCGGTGGGAAGCGCCGTATTTGTTCCACAGGTAGTAGGCGACTTCTTTCACGCCCAGCTCGTGCTGGCGTCCGCCCAGGTTGAAGAACAGGAAGTGGGTGCGGATACCACGCTTCATGGTCATGTAACTGGCCACGGTAGAGTCGAAGCCACCGGATACCAGCGACAAAACCGGGTCTTGCGTGCCCAGGGGGAAGCCGCCCAGGCCGGGATGTTGCTCTTCGATCACGTTGAGCTTGTCGTGGCGGATCTCCAGTTTAACGGTGATGTCGGGGTTTTTCAGTTTGACTCCGGATGCCTCGGTATTCTTGTTGAGGCCGCCGCCCACATACTGTTCCACATCCAGGGACTGGAAGTCGTGTTTGCCGGTGCGTTTAACCCGTACACAGAAAGTCTTGTCTTTCAGGGCTGCGCCCCAAACCGACAGGGTTTTCTCGTACATGTCGTGCAGGTCACCCAGGGGGAACTGGCGCACGCGGGAGAAGTTGGCGATGCCGGGGGTGTGAGAGAGCACCTCCTCGATACGTCCACCCAGGTGGGACACAGCATCGGGCGCGATCACATCGATCTTTTCCCAATCCTTGCGCACCTGGATACGGTCGTCCAGCTGGCGCAGCAGGCGCTGCAGGTTGTCCTTGAGCTGGCGCGACATGCGCTTGCGCACAGGGTTGCTCTTGATGGTGATCTCTGGAAAAAACTTGACGACAAAGTGCATGGGAATCCGTGGGGTACCGCATGTTGATAGAAGGTGCGGCATTATAAACTAGCCGGAGCCAAGTTGGTTGTGCACTGTTTGCGGGCGAAGCGAGAGCAAATATGATCTATTTTGGTGCGTATTTATGTGGCTGCTCGGCCACAATACATCTATCCTGGCTGCGTCAGCACTTTGCTGGGGCTCGCACCGGCGCCAACCGGGACTATGAGGCGATTGCCCTAATTTGGCACACTCCTTGCTTTATTTCACGCCAGGTAGAGAGTGAATGCCGGCAGCGACAGCAAGGCATAGCGACCAATTACTTTTCAAGACCTGGAGGACTGCAATGTCAGCGAAAACGCTCGGTTTGATTAATGAAAGTGAAGCGAAATGGATAGACCTGCGCTTTACCGATACCAAGGGTAAAGAACAACACGTTTCCATCCCTGCGTCGGAAGTTGACGGTGAGTTCTTTGAAGAAGGCAAAATGTTCGATGGTTCTTCCATCGCCGGTTGGAAGGGCATCAACGAATCCGACATGATCTTGATGCCGGACGACGAGACAGCTTTCCTCGACCCCTTCACCGATGAGAGCACTGTTATCATTCGCTGTAACATCGTCGACCCAATTACTGGTCAGGGTTACGAGCGCGATCCTCGCTCCATCGCATTGCGCGCTGAGGAATACCTGAAGTCCACTGGTCTGGGTGACACCGCTCTGTTCGGTCCCGAGCCCGAGTTCTTCGTATTCGACGATATTACCTGGGGTGCCGAAATGGGTGGCGCCTTCTACAAGATCAACTCCGAAGAAGCAGCCTGGTCCTCTGGTCACAACTTTGCCGAAGGCAATATTGGTCACCGCCCCGGCGTTAAAGGTGGTTACTTCCCGGTTCCTCCGGTGGATTCCCTGCACGACGTTCGCGCCGCTATGTGTTCTGCGATGGAGCAAATGGGCCTGCGCGTAGAAGTGCATCACCACGAAGTGGGTACTGCTGGCCAGTGTGAGATCGGCGTTGCCGCCAACACCCTGACCAAGAAAGCGGACGAAGTACAGATTCTCAAGTACGCTGTACACAACGTTGCCCACGCCTACGGCAAGACCGCGACCTTTATGCCCAAGCCGTTGGTTGGCGATAACGGTTCCGGTATGCACGTTCACCAGTCCTTTAGCAAGGATGGCGTAAACCAGTTTGCCGGTGACGCCTACGCTGGTCTGTCCGAAGCTGCTCTGTACTACATCGGCGGTATCGTTAAGCACGCTCGCGCCCTGAACGCGCTGTGTAACGCTTCCACCAACTCTTACAAGCGTCTGGTACCTGGCTTCGAAGCGCCGGTAATCCTGGCTTACTCTGCGCGCAACCGCTCTGCGTCTATCCGTATTCCTTTCGTGCCCTCCCCGAAAGGCAAGCGCATCGAGACTCGCTTCCCGGACCCGACCGCCAACCCATACCTGTCTTTCGCCGCACTGCTGATGGCGGGTCTCGACGGTATCAAGAACAAGATCCACCCTGGCGATGCTGCGGACAAGGATCTGTACGATCTGCCGCCGGAAGAGCTGGCTGAGTACCCGACTGTCGCTTCCAGCCTGGAAGGCGCCCTGGATGCTCTGGACCAGGATCGTGAGTTCCTGACAGCCGGTGGTGTATTCACTAACGATGCTATCGATGCCTACATCGAGCTGAAGCGTGAAGAAGTAGAGCGTCTGAACATGACCACTCACCCGGTCGAGTTCGATATGTACTACTCTGTGTAATGGCGACCGGCATCTCTGTGATGCCGTCGAGCCGTTCTCGAAAAGCCCGCGCCACTCTGGTGCGGGCTTTTTTATTGCGGGTACACTGTCGGCTGGGACTTAAAGGCGCAGTATTTTGTATCTGTAAAAAACGGTGCCGATAGTATGAAAATCTCTATGACTGGCGTAGGAGAGGAGTTAAAGGATGGCCAATAGCATGTTGGGAGTGCAAACACTACTGAGAGCTGTTTTATTGATTTTGCTCCTAGTGGCTGTGGTAGCCTCCGCAGAAAGTGGCGCTATTTATAAAATAGTGGGTCCCGACGGCCAGATAACCTTTAGCGATACACCGCCACCAAACGGCAGCTCGGAAGAGGTTGAATTAACCCCGCTCAATGTCCAGCCGATCGCCTTGCCGAGGCAACTACCCTCCCGAAAATTGTCTCCGAACACCAAAGGTGAAAGTTCTGAGCCTGTTTCTATCCAGATTGTGAGCCCAATCAATGAGGCCACGATCCCCCCTGGGCAAACCCTGATCGCGCTACAGATACAAGTAACTCCAGCCTACCCAGAGGGTTCGAGTTTTTATGCGATTATTGATGGCCAACGTTGGCAGGGGAGTGCGTACGGTAATGCCTTGGATATTTCGGCCCTTGAGAGAGGAACTCATACCTTACAGGCCGTCTTGGTGGGCTCGAATGGGCAGGTGCTGGCTCAGTCCAAAGTGGTCACCATTTATGTGAAGCGCCCCATAGCTCGGGGTTGATTAACTGCGAGCGAAAGCTCCCGCAAATCCTGCAGCCCCCTCACTTCCTGTTTACGTCTAACCCCAACTGTCTGTTTTTTGACCTTTGCACCGTTGTGGTGCATTCTCCTTGTGGCTGGCGGCATCGTATTTTTTGAGCTCGGTAACTCGCTATGTCACTACAGCTAGCTGCGCACTGAATGTGTCCGGTTGTAGCTACGCCGGCCGGTAAATGCCAGCTTATGCGCCATTTTGGTTTGCTTTTTGCACTGACTGGATACAGCACTTGTCTGCTGGGGGTGACTAAATGGAGTTTGGTCAGAGCCTCGGAATGAACCGGAAATTTTGTGAATGCTGAATGATCGCCAGTTGCGCCAATTACTCGATAGCCTGACTTCCGCAGTGTTGGTATTGGATGAAAACTTATCGCTTTGCTACTTGAACAATGCCGCTGAGGACTTGTTGGCCGCTTCCAGTACCCGAGTCAAAGGCTCGATGTTGGAGGAGGTGGTGAAAGAGTCTCCGGCTGCCTACGAGGCGATGCGGGAAGCGCTGCGAAAAAATGAGAAGTACACAGTCCGCCGCGCCAGTTGGCGACTGAATAATCTTGAAACCCGAACTGTGGATTACTCAGTCAGCCCGGTCCCCGAGTTTTCCGTGTTGCTTGTGGAAGTGCAGCCGATGGATCGCCTGTTGCGGATTGCCAGGGAAGACGCGCTGCTCAGCGCCCAGGAAACGACACGAAACCTGGTTCGCGGTATGGCCCATGAGGTCAAGAACCCCCTCGGTGGTATCCGTGGGGCTGCACAACTATTGCAGCGCGAGTTGCCGGACCGGGAATTAGACGAATATACACAGATTATCATTGAGGAAGTGGATCGCCTGCGCAATCTGGTTGACCGTTTATTGGGGCCACGTCAGCCGGTAGTACTACAACCGGTTAATGTGCACGAGGTTCTGGAGCGGGTTGCCCAGTTGCTGGATGCAGAGTGTATCGGTGAGCTTCAAATTCGCAGGGACTACGATCCGTCTATTCCCGATGTCCCCGCAGATAGCGAACAATTGATTCAGGCGCTGCTCAATATTGCCCGCAATGCCATGCAAGCCATCGATGAAAGTATTGGTCTCAGCAGTGGGGAGATGGTACTGCGCACGCGTATCCAGCGCCAATTCACCATTGGCCGCCGCAATTGCCCATTGGTCTGCCGTATTGAAATTGAAGATAACGGCCCGGGCATACCGGAGGAAATTCGCGAGCGGATATTCTTCCCGATGATCTCCGGCCGCGCCGAGGGTTCAGGTCTTGGACTTTCGATTTCCCAGAACATTATCAATCAGCACAAGGGGTTGATTAAGTGTGACAGCCAACCCGGCCGTAGCATTTTCCAAATTTATCTCCCCCTGACTACCGAATTAGCAAATACAGGAACCTAGAGAATGAGTAATCGCGTTTGGATTATTGACGACGACAGATCAATCCGCTGGGTGCTGGAAAGAGCGCTATCGCGTGAGGGGATTGATACCCAGTGCTACGAAAGTGGTGATCGCGCCCTGGATGATTTTTACAGTGATTCACCGGATGTGGTAATTAGCGATATTCGTATGCCGGGTTCCGATGGTTTTAAATTGTTACAGCGCTTCCAGGCTGAACGACCGAGCTTGCCGATAATTATTATGACTGCGCACTCGGACCTGGATAGCGCTGTAGCCGCTTATCAAGGGGGCGCCTTTGAATACCTGCCCAAGCCATTTGATATTGATGAGGCCGTAGCGGTAACCCGACGCGCCTTGATGCACGCTAGTGAGCAACGTGCTGAAGAGCAGGTTGAGCCGGAAAATGGTCAGGGTAGTAAAGAAATCATTGGAGAAGCGCCGGCGATGCAGGAGGTCTTCCGTGCGATTGGCCGTTTGTCTCATTCCAACATCACGGTTTTAATCAACGGTGAATCCGGTACCGGTAAGGAGTTGGTGGCGCAGGCTCTGCACAATCACAGTCCGCGCAGGGATAAGCCATTTATTGCATTGAACATGGCGGCTATACCCAAGGACCTGATGGAGTCTGAATTATTTGGCCATGAAAAAGGGGCCTTTACCGGTGCCAGCTCCCAGCGTGCCGGACGTTTTGAACAGGCCAATGGTGGCACCCTGTTTCTAGATGAAATTGGTGATATGCCCGCAGATACGCAAACCCGGTTATTGCGCGTGTTGGCTGATGGTGAATTTTACCGTGTCGGTGGCCACACCCCGGTCAAAGTGGATGTGCGTATTATTGCGGCGACTCACCAGGATCTGGAAGAGTTGGTATGTCAGCATAAATTTCGCGAGGACCTGTTTCACCGCCTGAATGTTATTCGCATCCATATTCCAAGACTCGCGGATCGCCGTGAGGATATTCCGCGATTGGTGAGGCATTTCTTTAATGCTGCGGCAAAAGATCTGGGGGTGGAGTCAAAGATCCTAACCAAGGAAACTGAGGAGTACCTCTCTGGGCTGGATTGGCCCGGTAATGTACGACAACTGGAAAATACCTGTCGCTGGATTACCGTGATGGCCTCCGGGCGCGAGGTGCATATTGAAGATTTACCACAGGAGTTACACCAACAGGGAGTGGCGACAGAAACACCGGCGGATTGGCAAAAAGCTCTGCGCCTATGGGCCGACCAGGCCCTGTCTTCCGGCCAGCGTGAAATTTTAAATGAGGCTGTTCCTGCATTCGAACGTGCACTGATAGAAATTGCTCTAAAGCATACGGCGGGGCGCAAACGCGATGCAGCTGATCTGTTGGGATGGGGTAGAAATACCTTGACGCGAAAATTAAAAGAGCTGGAGATAGGCGGAGAATAAATAACGCATAAGGTCTTTCTGGATAAGATAGGAAGACCTATCTAAGACGTCTCTGAATAAGTCTGTAGGCCAGAGGTATCACGGAGTTATTCAGAGGCTCTCTAATTTAATTTATTTTTCTCCTTATAGGTTTTTATTCAATGAAATAAGCCCCTGAATTTAGCTATTTGGAGATAGCCTGAACGATATGCTAATTGCCTGCTAAAATCAGACTTAATTGATAATGTCTGGGTGGTATAGGCGATATGACTGCTGATGAATTGCGAGTAGTTGCCGAGGTTCCATTTTTATTTTGGGTAAAAGATCAAACAGGCGTATATCTATGGGGTAATCGCCAAATATGTCAATTGGCTGGTGGTGAAGTCATTGGTAAGACAGACCGGGAACTTCCCTGGTCAAATAATGCTGATGCATTAAAAGCTGCGGATGATCGGGTTTTTTCCTCAGGGAAACCCGAGCACCTGCAAGAGTATGTCGATAAATCCAGCCGTGGAGAGGTTACGTTAAATGTCTGCAAGTGGTTGGATGAATTTGAAGGGCGGGATTGCTGTTTTGGGATATCTTTTGTCATTGATTCCCAATAGCCCAATAGAGCATTGGGCTATTTCATCGTATATTCAGAGGCTTCTTAGTCGCTCCGGACTATTTATTATCAGGCTGACTCCTTTTTAACACCCAATTCACCAAGCGTTCGCGCTATATCTTCTGCGCTGGTAGCCGGCTTAATATCCTTGTCAATTTTTTTAATTCGTCCATCTTTACCGATATAAATGGTAACGCGACGGGCGATATTCATTACGGGAACAAGTACATCGTACGCTTTAGCCGTTTCACCGGTGGGGTCACTGAGTAACGGGAAGTCCGCTTCGCTTTCTTCAGCAAACCGGGTGTTATCGTTAAGATCATCTGTACTGGCCATAAAGTAGGTGACTTCATAGGCTTTAATTTTATGACCGTTTTGGGCGAGCGATTTACACTCTATGGTGCAGCCACGGGTGAATGCCTTGGGAAACCAGGCGATCACAACAGCGCTTTTGCCTTGGAGGTCCGCCAATGTGTGGGTTTGGCCATCAGACCCCTGCAGAGTAAAATTTGGCGCCATTTCACCAACTTCCAGAGCGAGGCTGGGAAGGCTGATAAACGCCGTAATTAAGAAAGTCAGCAGATATTTCACGAATATTTCCCTTGTAGTTTACCGATACGCCTATGCTACTGCCCTAAGGTCTAACTGGCCAATAGCTCTTCTATAACTGCTATGCTTTATGCGCCAAAGTAAGAAAATTGGTGCGTCAATGCACTGTTTGGACTTGCCGTTTTGCAGGGGCTTAAATGCGCTTTGACAGCCTTTTCTATACTCTGCCACTTCCACTGATCTATACCATTTCAGTTGCCGTAGTGCTTTGCGCTTTAGCTGTGGGAATTTATCTGGGGCAGCGGCGGGTATCGAAAGCCAGTATCAAGGAGGACGCTTCTCTCGGTAGTGCGGTAGCTGCCACTTTGGGCCTGGTCGTATTCGTTTTGGCATTTACCTAAGGAACCTCTGAATAACCCCGTAATGCCTCTGCGGGTCTTGAAGGCTGCAGATGTTAGGCGCAGCTTGCCGCGAATGGCTCTAGCCCTTTGCAAGGGCTGCAACGCAGCAGCTGTGGCCTTCAAGGCCCGCCCTTCGGGGCTTGCAGAGCGATTCACACTCCGCGTTACGACTTCTTGAAAGGTCTGGACATTCCTGCGAAGCCGCGCCTTGATTGTGAACCGCTCTGCATGCCAGAGGTATCACGGAGTTATTCAGAGATTCCTTGATATGACAGCCGACCGATTTAATGAACGCAAGGCATTGCTGTTGCAGGAGGTAAATACCATTCAGGCCGCATATTTGAATGCGAGCTTTCTGCAATTGGATAAGCGGAATAAGGCGCGAGACTTAATAGCTGAATATGTAAATCTCAGGGATATTGACCCATCAATCGCCGTCACTCCGGAAGATGTAGCTCGCAGTGAGGAAATTCACAAAGCTCTTTGGCGTTTGATCGAGGCGCATATCGCACAGGATTACAACGCCGATTATTTACGCCAGTTTGCCGAGCAGGTTAACGGGATGGTAGATCTGCACCGTGCCAGGGTTGTGGTTGGGCTGCAATATCGTATACCGGGTCCACTCTGGCTATCCCTGTACTTCATGACCATTTTGGCGATGCTGGCAATTGGATACCAGTTGGGTATAAGTCGCGGGGGATCTGCCCAGGTAGTTGTAGCTTTAGCCCTGACTTTCTCAACAGTGATTTTACTGGTGGCGGACTTGGATCGGGCAAACGAGGGAGCACTGCTGGTTGATCAGTCGCCGATGAGCGATCTCAATTTGCAGCTAAAAGAGCTACAGGAGGCTGCCCCCTGAGCTGTTGTGTGAACTGACTTTGCATATTAATAGGATGGGGCGGAATTAAGGCTTTTCCGCCCCGGGGAACAGGTTAAAGATCTTCAGGTTTTTGTGGCATTAAGACATCTTCGGGATGCACAAACTCACGCATAAAAATCTCCCAGAAGGCGAGGAATAATGCAGCGAGCAGAGGCCCTATCGCAAAGCCACTGATTCCAAACATAAACAGACCGCCGACAGTGGAGAAAAGCACTAAATAGTCAGGGAGTTTTGTGTCTCGACCGACCAATATTGGGCGCAACAGGTTATCTACCAGGCTGATCACGGTGAAACCATAGGCGAGTAAAATCGTTGCCTTCATAGGTTCGCCAATAGCATAGAGGTAGATAGAAGCGGGGAACCAGATCAATGCGGCACCGACGGCGGGCAATAATGACAACAGGGTCATTAAAACACCCCAAAGCACCGGTGCCGGTAAGCCCAGCACCCAGAAAATAATTCCGCCCAAGCCGCCCTGGGTAATAGCGACTACCAGATTTCCTTTGATGGTTGCGCGAGTGACTTCAGCAAACTTTGCCAGCAAAAGGTGCTCGCGCTCATCACCCAGTGGCAGGGCGTGGATAATCAGGTTTACCAGCCTTTCACCATCGCGAATCAGGAAGAAGGTGAGGTAGAGCATTAAGCCCAACATAACGAAAAAGTTAACAGTATTCTGTCCGACTTCAATCGCATTTTTTGCGACGAAGCTACCGGCATTCATCACACCACCCATCAGGCGCTGCTTGGCTTCCTCGACATCCACGCCAATATTTTCGAGTGTGCTGTTAACCCTGGGGAAAGCACTGCGAATCTGCTCAAAGGATTTAGAAACATCAATTTGTCCTTCCTGAATCCGGTGATAAAGAGTTACCGCTTCATTAATAAAAGAGGTGGCCACTACCAATACGGGTATCACCAATAGAACGATACACATAAACAGGGTTAGCAGAGCCATTAAATTAGGCGAATTGGGAAAGCGCTGCATCAGCAGACGGTAAACGGGATAGAAAATCAGTGCGGTGGCACAAGCCCAAAAAATAGGGGTAAAGAAGGGTTTTATTAGGAGTAAAAAAGCTACGCTGACCAATAACAAGGTCAATATAAATGAGCGCCTTTCCAGTTTTTCTTGCACTGCGACTTCCTCTGCTTCTCTTTCGGCAGCCCAGTGGTAGGGCGCCTAATTTTTGCTCTATCTAAGCAGATGCAGTGGGGTTTTACCAGCGTCTATATCCGCACGTATCCACGTGAAATCGAATGCCCCGATAAATTCCCAGGCCCATTTGCCACTCGCGGCCGTTGCGCTTGTGGATATCCCTCAGTACGGGCACCAATTGCTCTCGGGAGAACTTCTTTTTCGGAACTATATCCAGCCCGCAGAAATGCAGGTGTTTACTTCCCTTGGAACCTCCGGCCTTACGGTTGTAATCTACCGTACGCCACCCGGAGACCACAGTTACCGGGCCGACGCGGGGCACTATTTCCCGCTCGATTACCCGCAGAGTATTTACGATGCCCCACCAGAGCTCCTTGGGAGGGATGGCGAATGCGGGTTCGTCCAAATCCTGCCAGTCACTGCCCTGACGCAATAGCTCATAGGGTTGCACAACCTGTTCAACCCGGTTGGAGCGCAGGAATTTTTTGAGTTGAGTAAAGCGTGCATGGTTATTGCCTTTGCTCAGGAAGCGGCTGAATACCCTCTCGGAAGCTGCCGGATAGCCCTGGATATCGTAAACCTCCGGGATCATTAGCAGCGGTAGGATATCGATAGGGGATTTCACCCGGTCATCAGCCTCGCGCGCTCGTTCGTAAGTAAAAACAAATAGACCGGTGAGAATCGCCAGTGCGATTGCCCCAATGATGATGATCCGCCGGCGCAGTTGACGCTGGCCGATTTCTACGCACTCTTTGTTACTTTGCATAACCATCGGGCAGCTCCCTCAATTACCAGGTGCGATAGCCACAGGTATCGACATGAAACAGGACATCGTCAATCAGGCCCATCCCGACATTGCTGTCGGGACCGAGGCGTGCGTGCAGTGTGCTTAGCTCTTCAGCGAGTTCGTTTTTACCGATATTGGAATTCGGAATTAAGTCCAGCCCGCAAAAGTCACGGTGGCGGGGCTGGTCTTCGGTCGCAAGTTTTCGGTTGTAGGCATCAGTGCGGTAGGCGGAAACCACAGTGACAGGGCCAATTAGCGGTATTACCTGGTCTCGCACCAGGGTGAGGGTTTTCACAATATTGGACCACTGGTCCCTGGGCGGAATGGCGAATGGGGGCTCCCCCAGTTCCAGCCAGTCCCCCCTGTCGCAGAAGATCACGAATAGGAAAAACCTCGGCGACACCCCGGTCCCGAAGCAATTGATTGAGTGCTTGTACGCTGGAGCGGTTACTGCCCTCTCGCAGGAATTTGTTAAAGGTCTCCTCGTTGGCGATGCGATAGCCACGCTGCTCGACATAGGACTTCTCTTGCGAGGAGAGGAATAGGTAGAGCCAGAGGGTAAACAGGATGGCACTGAGTATTAAAGTGAGGGCACTGACGACCACCCGATTGACTCTTTGTCCGGGCGGCTTGTGTGGGAACAGAGTTTCGAAGCGAGTAAACGAGTTACCTGCGGACATAGTGCTCGCGATTGCTGCTGAGAGAGTTATTCCACCGACGCTAAAATCGTCGGCGCCTGTTTACTCACTATAGCCGCAAAAATCGACGGGCTGCGGGCTTGGGATCAGCCACAAAAAAAGCCGCTGGTCCCGGGGGAGCAGCGGCTTTTGGGTCACGGACAGCGCACTGTGCCCGACAACCTCTACTTAGGCTTTAGGGCCTGCATTTTTAACGTCTTCGCTGACATTGAACTTCTCAATGTTCTCGGCGAACAGCTTGGCCAGCTTGCCTGCCTGATCGTCGTAAGCAGCTTTGTCAGCCCAGGCTTCACGAGGGTTCAGGTAAGACTTGTCCACGCCGGGCACTTCCATCGGGATATCCAGGTTCAGGGCATCCAGGTGCTCAGTGGCAACGCCTTCCAGGGCGCCGCTCTGGATAGCGGCAACGACAGCGCGGGTTACCGGAATCGGGAAGCGCTTGCCGTTGTCGCCGGAGCCGCCGGTCCAACCGGTGTTTACCAGGTAGACCTTGGAGCCGAACTCTTCTATGCGCTTCATCAGCAGGTCTGCGTATTCGCGCGGTGCACGGGGCATAAACGGCGCGCCAAAGCAGGTGGAGAAAGTCGGGTGGATACCGGCCTCTGCGCCCAGCTCGGTGGAGCCTACGCGGGCGGTGTAGCCAGACAGGAAGTGGTAAGCCGCAGCCTCTTTGGAGAGGATGGATACCGGTGGCAGTACGCCGGATACATCGCAAGTCAGGAAGATAACGTTCTTCGGCTCGCCAGCGCGGTTTTCCAGCTGACGCATTTCGACGTGCTCCAGCGGGTAGGAGCAGCGACCGTTTTCAGTCAGGCTGGTGTCGCAGTAGTCAGCAGTGCCGTGATCGTTGGTTACCACGTTTTCAACGATGGCGCCGAAACGAATGGCATCCCAGATTACCGGCTCATTTTTCTGGCTCAGGTCGATGGTTTTAGCGTAGCAGCCACCTTCCATATTGAAGACGGCACCCTTGGTCCAGCCGTGCTCATCGTCACCGATCAGGTAGCGCTCGGGATCTGCGGACAGGGTGGTCTTGCCGGTACCTGACAGGCCGAAGAACAGGCAGGTATCGCCATCTTCGCCGACGTTAGCCGCGCAGTGCATGGGCATTACGTCTTTTTCCGGCAGCAGGAAGTTCTGTACGGAGAACATTGCCTTTTTCATTTCGCCGGCGTAGCGCATACCGGCCAGCAGTACTTTGCGCTGACCGAAGTTGATAATTACGCAGCCTTCGGAGTTGGTGCCATCGCGCTCGGGCTCACAGACAAAGTGAGGAGCGTGCAGGATTTGCCACTCTTCCTTGGACTTGGGGTTGTACTTTTCGGCGCGGATAAACATGTTGCGGCCGAACAGGTTGTGCCATGCAGTTTGGGTGGTCACTACCACTGGCAGGTAGTGGTCTTCATCCTGGCCCACATGCAGGTGCTGAACAAAAGTATCGTGACCGGCAACAAAAGCCTCTACACGATCCCACAGGGCGTCAAACTTATCCTGCGGGAAAGGACGGTTGACGTTGCCCCAGGCGATGCTGTCGGCAGTGGAGGGCTCTTCTACAACAAAGCGGTCAGCCGGGGAGCGACCGGTGCGTGCGCCGGTTTCAGTCACCAGAGCGCCTGTATCTGACAGCTTGCCCTCGCCGCGCGTCAGAGCCTGCTCTACCAATTGTGCCGGTGATAGGTTCTTGAAGACCATCGCGGAGTCGTCGATCTGTGCCATTCGTGGAATACCCGTGAAAGTTGGACAGTAAATAAAATGGGGCTGCCCAAGGTTTAGACAGCCGTAGAAAATTTTGGGGGCGCATTATTGCAAAATTCAAAATATGCGGATACCAACTATGGCTATTTTGTAGTCAATGACAGCGCTGTCATGGAAAATAATGTCGACTTAAATTCATGATATTAATGACCCAGTTCTTGATTATTCTTTTTCTGAATTTAACAGGGGCAGGTGGCAGGGCTGCGCTGAGGATTTGGCGGTTGCGCAGCCCTGCGCGGATTAGTGAAGAGTGTGGGGGGGAGCGTTGAGGAGTGACTCAATTTGGTCCCGGTCAAAGCGGTACTGGGTGTTACAGAATTGGCAGTCCGCGATAATCTCACCCTGTTGCTCTTCCAGCAGGCGGTAGACATCCTCTGCACCCAGGGAAACCAGCGCGCGGGCGCTGCGCTCTCTCGAGCAGCTGCACTTGAAGCGAATAGTGTCGGTACCCAGGGTTGCCGGCTCCAATTGGTGGAATAGGCGGTGAATCAGCTCTGGGTGGGGAACGGTAAATAACTCCTCGTCAGTTACGGTCTCCGCCAAGTGAATCGCTGTTTCCCAGGCGTCCTGATTTTCCTCTTCCGTGGCGGCATTATTGCCCGGCAGAATCTGTAACATAAGACCGGCGACGGTATTGTCACTGCTTTCCAGCCATACGCGGGTAGCCAGCTGTTCCGATTGCTTAAAGTAGTCTTCCAGGCAGCCGGCCAGGTTGTCTTGCTCCATGGGAACCACACCTTGATAGCGCTCACCGCGCTTTGGCTCAAGGGTAATGGCCAGGGCTCCACGGGGGCCGATCATATCGCGCAGGGTGGCGTTTTCGTCGATTTGTGCACCCTCGGCAACTCGGGCGATGCCGCGCAGGTCGCTGTGGTGAGTGCACTCCGCCATAATCATCGGCACATCGCCTTCGCCACGGGCCTGGAGGCTCAGGACACCTTCGAACTTCAGTGTGGTTGAAAGCAGGCTGGCTGCAGTGAGGAACTCCCCCAGCAGGCGGGCTACTGGTGTAGGCAGTGGATTGTGTTCCAGTACATCGCGGTAGGAATCAGTAAGTGTCACCACCTGTCCGCGAATATCGTGTTTGGAGAAAATAAAGCGTTCCAGCTGATCGGACATAGGTCGGGGGCTCTCGGTATTAAAACCGCAGGATTTTAGAGGTGGATATGCCTAAATGGTAGCTGTCGCTGATCAACGGGGGATAGTCGCGTCTGTGGAGACGGGTAAAGTTAGCCGCAATATAGATTTACCTGGCGTTGATAGTCCTCTGCCATCTGTTCCCGCTCCCTCTCGGTGCGGCGTATTTCCTTGCCGTTATCATCTAAAAATATTACTCGCCCCCTTAAAATCTCAAGGTCTTTGCGGGCTTCGCTACACGCCTTATCCACTTGTTGGCGTCTTTCTTGTGCTTCGCGATTCAGGCGCTCCTGATATTGCTGTTCGATATTCCGAGGTTGTTTTGACTGGCTGCGCTGCGGGGCTGTGGTGGCATCGGCAGAGTTGATGGGGGTCAGGTTACCAGAGACATTCTTGGCATCGGCATGTGCTGGGGGGCGGTCCCCAAAATGTACTCGGCCATCCTCATCGACCCAACGATATAGTTCCCCGGCACTAACATTGGCGGCCAGAAGCAGGCCGCCGAAAATACTGGATAAGTACTGTAACTTCACGGCTGTCCTTCGCCCTTTGTAGTTTCTACTCTTCTTTGTTAGCCAATTGGCTGAACAGCCCCTGTGAATGGCGCTGAGGGATATGGTAGGTCTGGAGAATCAGCGGTTGCTGCTCCTGGGACTCTGCTGCATCCAGTACCATCCGGTAGCCGGAGCGATCGCGCAAATCCACAAAGTCCTGTTTATTGCCCTCCATCAATTGAGCGAACTCGTCGAAGTCTTTGACGCTGTGCCCATTCACTGAGTCGATAATCCAATTCTTCCAGTCGTGATAACCGAGATTTACATTGGCCGGCAACACTTTCAAGGCGACAACTAATTCACGACGTTCCTCATTGCTCCACTGATTGCGGGCATAGAGATAATCAATAGGTGCTTTGGAGTGCCAGTTCTTGCCCCAGCGTTTGATCAGATTCATGTTAAGGGGCACAAAGACCACTCCGCCATAGATATAGTAGCGGGGCTGGCGGTCAAATTGCTCTCCCAGCACCATAGCGCGTGAGGGAGGTGTTGCGGCCAGCGTGACCTCAGCGGTCTGCTCTTTACCATCGCGGGAGAAGCGCACCGGTAAACGCTCACCGACATGGTGGCGGTCCACGGCGTAGTGGTAGTTGGTGCGCTGGTTTTCCCTCCATTCCACCGTCCGGTCCGCCGCTACTTTAAAGCCATCGACTTCTAGCAGAACATCGCCGGGTTTAAATACTTCGGCCGCAGGGGAGTTGTCGAACACTTTTACGATCATGGCGCCATCCTGGTCTTCCTCGAGACCGGCCGCCTTTTTCATCGATGGGCTTTCCAAGCTCTGGGTTACCAGCCCCATTTCGGGGAACCCTTGGTGAACATTGTCCTTGGCATCTTCTAAGACATGAGCGATTACGCTGGGCGGTACAAAGTAGCCCAGGTTTTCAGCACTTTGATTGGTTTGCATGGCCACGCCGACGATGCGGCCATTGGAGATAACCGGACCGCCGCTGTTGCCCGGGTTGATGGCCGCATCTATCTGGCCCGCCATCAGGTAACTTTCCGCATGGGCATAATATTGGTGCTCCACGCGGGAGAGTACTCCGCGGGTAATCGAAAGGGATTTGCCGCCAATTGGATAGCCGTAGACGGTGACCTCTTCCTGCAGATCGGGCAATTTGCCCAGGGTCAGGGGGCGAGTATCGTTGAAAAAGCTTTCGTCATCGACGGTCAGCAGGGCGAGGTCGGCATCGTGAGAGACAAACTTCACTCGGGCGCGGAATTTCTTGGCATCGCCGTGGCGCTGTACCTGGATAAAGCTGCCGTTGGCCACTACGTGTGCGTTGGTCAGAATTTGCTGGTTGCGGATAACGGCACCGGAGCCGGACAGCTGCTTGGGGTTGAGCAGGGCCCAGGGGTTGAAATAATCCGGGGCGGCGGCGGTGGTGTAAATCTTGATGATTGAGCGCTTGAGCTGCTCGTGTTCTCGGCTGTCTGCTAGGGCGGTTTGGGTACCGAGCAAAATCAGCAGGGAAATGGCGATCAGTCGTTTCATCATGGCTGTTTTCTATCCGGTTGAGTGGGGGCAGTTTAGCAGCTAAAGTGGGAAATGGCGGAAATTTCACCACTTTTGTCTGCCGAGTCTACTCTTGTTCCCGCAGGAAGCGGTGTATCTGGCGGCGTTGCTTTTTATTGGGTCGCTCCTGTTGCATCCCGGCATTGGCTGCCTGTCGCTCGGTTTTCTCTTTTTCCCGGCGGGCGATACTGTCTTCGGTCTCGCGGTATAAGGTGCGCGCAATCTCGGCGCCGCGCCGCTGATCCGATAGAGCGATTACTTCAACTTCCAGTAAATCCCAGCCCTGGCGGATGCTCAGTTTGACACCGGTAGTGACTTCCTTGCTGGCTTTGACCCGCTGGCCATCGGCGTGGACTTTTCCACCTTCGATCGCTTGCTTGGCAATACTGCGAGTCTTAAAGAAGCGCGCGGCCCAGAGCCACTTATCGATACGTACTTTTTCCATGGTTTCCTTGTGAAATCAGGCGGACCCGGTGTCCAGTCTGCTGCGGTTAAAAGCCATGATCTCATCAAAATGATGGATCGCCGGGAAGTTGGTGATTTCCCGTTTGGGCCCGCGGCTATCCGGTTGGCGAATACACAATAGGTGGGCGATACCGTAGTCCTGGGCCGCGCTCAGAACAGATTGGTTATCGTCGACAAACAGGGTGTTTTCCGGATCAAATTCCAGGTTATCTCGCAGGGAGTCCCAGAAATTGGCACTCTCCTTGGCATGCCCATAATCATGGGAGGAGATGATGCCGTCAAACCAGCGGTCGATACCGGTGATCTCCAGCTTGTGATCCAGCCCTTGACGGTGCGCATTGGTCACAAGGTAGGTGGGCTTTTGCAGTTGTTGCAGGCCGCTCAGAAACGCCTCAGCGTGAGGGCGCAGGGCGATGCGGGTCTCGATCTCGCGCAATATGCTGAGGATATCCAGCTCCAGTTTTTCCGCCCAGAAGTCCAGGCAGTACCACTCCAGAGTGCCGCGGCGGGCATTGATCTCAGCCTCGAGCTTCAGCTGGGCTTCCTGTGGGTCAAAGCCGTGGACTTCAGCGTAGCGCTTGGGCAGGTGCGTGAGCCAAAAATGATTGTCGTAATGCAAATCCAACAGGGTGCCGTCCATGTCCAGCAATACGGTATCGATACTTCGCCAATCGAGCATGGGAGCTATGTACCTCTTTGAAATGGGGCGGGAAGACAAGTTTAGTTGGCTTGCCACTGCCTTCCCGGATCGTTTGCATTATGCCTGGGCGCGGCGGATTCCGTACAGGATACACAGTTGCGCACTGTAGTAGGTGAGCATGATAGCGGCATCGGCTAGCGGTAGAGGGGTGATGAACTTGTTAATAGCAATCAATGTATCTGAAGTCATAAAGATGACAGCCCCGGCAAATAGCAGGGTGGAGTCGCCCTTGTGCATTGCGGCTGCGACCGCCATGGCGAGGATAGCCAACAGGTACGCTAATACCGGCGGGGCTAAATCCCCAGCAGCAGGGAGGATAATTTGTGCCAAAAGCAGTGCGGCAATCACTACTGGCAGTGTCCGAATAAGAGTGCGCCGATTGGGGGCTCCGCAAAACGCAGGAAGCCCAGCGCGTAGATTAGCTGGGCAATAAGAAAAGCACCCAGTCCAAACACAAAGTGTTGGGGGAATTGCATTTCGAGGAGTACATCCCCGATGGCGGAGAAACTGAGGGCTAGGAAAGTGAAAAGTAGGGTTTTGCCCCGCAGCTCTAGTCTGGCAATCACCATTAGACACAGTATTGGCAGTGCTTTCAGCGCGGGCATCCACAAGTTATCCAATTTCCAGGTATCCAGAAAGATGAATAAAGTGGCACTGACCAGGAACATCGGTAACAGGTAATTACGAAAGTTGTGCTGGGGTGCGGAATTTTCTACGGGCATAGGTACTTACCTTATTTTTATTTTGTATACCTACCCATCAATTTAACGGTTTTCCTCCGCATCATCGATAGCTTGTACTCTCTAATTCCAATTGAGTTTTCTCCAGTGCCGGTTGCGGGACATTTCTGGGGTAATATGGAGCATCGAACATACATGCCCGGCAGTTGTTTGCCTTGAGCACTAGTCATGGAGAGCCTCACCGATGAAAGCGGCCAATATTCTGGAAACAATCGGCAATACCCCCCACGTAAGAATCAATCACCTCTTCCGCCCCGATATAGAGGTTTGGATGAAGGTAGAACGCTTTAATCCGGGCAGCAGCATTAAGGACCGAATTGCCTTGGCGATGATTGAGGATGCGGAGCGTCGTGGGGCCCTGCAGCCCGGCGGGGTAATAATCGAGCCGACCTCTGGTAACACGGGTATTGGGTTGGCGATGGTTGCTGCCGTGAAGGGTTATCGCCTGATCCTGACCATGCCGGAGTCTATGTCGGTAGAGCGTCGCCAGGTCATGAAAGCAATGGGCGCAGAATTGGTCCTTACACCTAAAGAGCGCGGTATGGGTGGCGCTATTGCTAAGGCGGAGGAGTTATTGGCCTCACATGCGAATAGCTGGATGCCCCAACAATTTAATAACCGCGCCAATGCCCAAGTGCACCGGGATATTACCTCCAAGGAAATCTTGGCAGATTTTCCTGAGGGACTGGATTATATGATTACCGGAGTGGGGACTGGCGGGCATATCACGGGTTGTGGTGAAGTGTTAAAAGAGCACTTTCCTAAATTACAGGTCTATGCGGTAGAGCCGGAGAAATCACCGGTGATTAGCGGTGGAGAGAAAGGCCTGCATCGTTTGCAGGGTATCGGCGCTGGCTTTGTACCCCAGGTGCTCAATACGGAAGTACTCGACGGTACTGTATTGGTGAGTGAGGAAGATAGTTTTGAAATGGCGCGTCGCTGCGCACTAAAAGAGGGAATTTTTGTGGGTATCTCCTCCGGTGCCAGCCTTGCGGCCCTGAAAAAGCGCGAGGGTGAGATGGATGCGGGCAGCCGGGTACTGGTGTTCAGCTATGACACTGGTGAGCGCTACTTGTCCGTACAGGACCTTTTCTCCGCCTAAGACTTTATAATGATGAGTTCACAGAGTATGGAGTTGTAATGGATAAAGCACTTTTAGAACAGGTGATAGAAATCTGTAAACGCGCGGGAGAAGCGATTCTCGAGGTGTATCACAACAGCGCTGAGTTGGAAGTCGAGACGAAGAAAGATGATTCCCCAGTAACTGCTGCAGATCTGGCCGCTCACAAAGTACTGGAGCCGGCGTTGGCACAGCTTATCGAGGGAGTACCGGTTTTATCAGAAGAGCAGGAAATGCCCTCGTTCGAAGAGCGCAGTCAGTGGCAGCGTTACTGGATTGTCGATCCGCTCGATGGCACCAAAGAATTTATCCGACGCAACGGTGAATTTACCGTAAATGTCGCGTTAATCGAAAATGGCGAGCCCGTTTTGGGGGTGGTGTACGTACCGGTACTGAATATCACTTATGCCGGCTGCAAGGGCGAAGGGGCCTTTAAACGCGATGCCAATGGCGAAACTGAAATTCGGGTGCGCCCACTGAAGCCGCGCCTGGATAATAGTGAAGTTGTTGAACTTGTGGCCAGCCGCAGCCATGGAACCGGCACCGTCGACCAGTTGGTACAACGTATCGAGTCTGAACTGGGAGCTGTTGAGTGCAAAAATATGGGCTCCTCGCTGAAATTATGCCTGGTTGCTGAGGGTGCAGCAGATCTGTACCCGCGTCTCGCACCTACTTGCGAGTGGGATACTGCGGCAGCTCAGGCTGTAGTTGAAGCAGCAGGTGGTATTGTTGTGGACGAAGAGTTTAATTTGTTGCGCTACAACACCAAAGACTCTCTGCTAAATCCCTTTTTCTATGTAATTGGCGACTCTTCTTTTGATTGGCAATCCCTACTGCTGGATAAGTCCGCTGCTTAGGGTGTGACGCCAATAAACATATAGAGAGTATTTTTGTGCCTCCACCACCACTGGTGGAGGCTTTAAAGGGGATCTGGATATTTCCAAATTCAGGAGACTCACTGATGTCTGGACCCGATCTGCGCTTTAACCAGGATAAAGGTGAAATTCGCTGTTTGCGTCGGGAACTGGAGGAGGAAATAAGCTGGTTACAGCGGCATTTTGAAGCCCTCTCCAATGCAGTCGATGCAAATGATATTGCATTGCGGCGCACCTATAACAGCATGCTATTTTCCCGCCGGGCCCTATTAGGTAGGATGCCCCGTTAACTAAATTCCAAATATTTTCTTGTGTGAAAAACTGTAGTGCTGCAGGTTTTAATTTGAATGCGGCAGTTCTTCCTACTTAATGCTGTCACTTATAGTGTTTAATCTGTACCAGCGCGAAATATTATTTCCTGGCTAATTAGCTAATTTCTTTGCCAAATTCCCCCGTAAAATGCAAAGCAGTCTACGCTTTGGAAAGCTAATACATAAGAGTATTTTTCAATGCGCTACCCGGTTGTGGTGCACAATATTGAGTATGCCGGATTCGGTGCCATTGCGCCGGATCTACCCCATTGCCACTGCCATGCCGATACCCTTGAGGGAACTCTGCAAAAAATGGCTGAAACTATTTTCCTGCGTCTTGAAGAGCTTCGCCAGGCAGGACAACCAATGCCGCAGGCTGGCGATGTAGATGACCTGAAGAAAAATCCGGCTTTCGTGGGAGGCGTCTGGGCAATTATTGATGTAGAGACAACTTGAAATAATTCATAGGCTTTATGATGACTGGTTTTCAGATGTGAGTGGCGATGATAAAGCTATCCGTCTACCTGCTTTCCTTTTTTATAGCTGCGACCAGTTATGGATTCGAGGCGAATAATCCTTTTGATGGTGTCGCTACAGGAGAGTACCGGATTATCGGTACTGTTGGTTTTGGGAGTGGCGAGCAGCAGCTAAATAAGCAGCGGGATTCATTTGGCTATGCCAGCCTTGGGATTACGCCTGCAGTGGGAGTCTGGCAAGTTGAGCTGCGGGCGTCACATTTCGATGATAATCATGTCACAGTAGATCAGGTAGGTTTAAATTTTAAAATTGATTTTACCCTGAATTGTCACGTTCAATGTCTCTATTGGATGGTGGGATATAATTATGCTGATGTGGATTTGAATAATGTTATAAGAAGAGGCTATTGGTATCGAGAATACCCACCATTCTATCCGGATGACCGCTATATCTATATTATTGATGCCAGTGGCAGTGATACCTTTTGGAATGCCGGAGTGGGTTACCGAATTATGTGGACTCAGGATTTCGATACTTCATTAGAGTATAACTACAATAATATTGGCAAAATTGAACGTGTTAATCTCGGGCATCTGCGCACCCTGAGTTTGAATTTTTCCTACCGATTTTAGTATGTTTTCCACTTTTTAATTTATTTTTAAATAATTTATTCGTAGAAATTTCTTAATTAAATTCTTATTTTGGGGGGATGGCAAAGGGGGCTTGGAGCCCCCAATAGCTTTTAAATTCGATAAATGGCTTTTAGCCAGAAGGTGCGTCCCGGTTCGTTAACCCGGGTCAACTGGTCGAAACCAATAATATTAGCCCCAGAGCGACTGATATGCTCTGCGTAAGTCTCATCGAATAGGTTATCGATACCGGTAGTTACCAATACACTTTTACTGGGTTTCCAGCCGGCATTGATGGAAATGACGTTGGCAGAGTCGGTTGCACCAATATCCTGGCCAACAATATTGCCTTTGCCGATATCCACTCGATCCTGGCTTGCAATAGCGCGCCATAAAACACCTGCTGACCACTGGGCCTGCTCATAGTAGAGTCCCAGGCGGCCCTCCAGAGGAGGCAGTTGTGCCAGGGTGGTGCCATCGGTTTCGTTGGCACCGCGAACTGATGTTACGGTGAATTCAGTGCGCCATTGCTCGCTGAGCTGGTAAGAGGAGTCAAACTCCAAACCCCAGGAGCGCGCCTGGATGTTTCTGACAATGGAGGTGGTGCGAGTATCGGAGGAGTCCATACTATCCATACTCATACTGCTCATAGAATCCATGCTACTCATTACTGCTGCTTTTTCGTAATCCGTCTCAACCATCAGGTAGTCATCAATCTGATTGACGAATCCGGAGACACTGGCGGAGAGTTTTTCACCGCGATAGATATAGCCGATATCCAGCTGGGTGGTCTTTTCTGATTCGATATCCAGTGCGCTGTAGGAGTCTGCTGTCTCGTAGGAAAAAATTTCCCAATAATCAGGGAAGCGCTCGGTGTAGCCGAGCCCGGCAAAGAGTGTGGCAGAACTATTGGGGCCGCTCTCGAGACCATATTCATAGCGCAGGAAGCCGCTGCTCAATAGCTCTGAGCGAGTTTCTCCCGCAGTTGGGTTATCCACTGAGGACATCATGGATAGAGCAACCTCATCGCGGAGATCTTTTACTTCCCAATCATCCACTCGTGCGCCGGCAATCCAGCGCTGATTGGCTGCGACCTGCCAGCTGACCTCGGAAAATAACCCCAGCTGGCTAAATTCGGCATCGGCTTCTCGTTCCATATCCCGGTAGTCCATAGAGGACTGGTCCATGGTCGAGCGGCCGGTGTGGCGATTTTCCCGGGCATCAATGCCACTGGTCAGTTCTACGTCGTCCATAGGCGTAAACATCAGAGCCATCTTGAAGCCTGTGGTCTCGCTATCGAGATTCATGACCATGGGGGTAGCGGTGCTGGATAGCTCGCGCAGGCTGTAGTTATCCATGATGTGGTCGATGTAGTTGTAGTAGGCCTGGAGCTCAATTGAGTCGAGCCAGCTACTGATATTGCTGCGGACATATTTAGCTTTGTGGCTCTCACGGGCAAACTTGGAACCGTCGACTCCCCGATCTGCATAGGCAGCTTCACCATCGCTAAATACAGTATCAAACTCGACCCGTGTATCGTCGCTGGGTGTCCAGGCCAAATTGACCTGGCTGCTCCAGCGCTCATAACTGGAATTTACCTCATTGCCATCCCCGTCTTCGTAGTCGTCCGCAGATGCCGAGGTCGAGGAGCTGCGGATAGAAAACTGCGGCGAACTATAGGAGATATCGAATAGACCATCGCGGCGCTCGGCACTGGCGCCGAGCAGGCTCGCATGCATATTCCAGTCACTTTCAGTGGGGCGCTCCTGCTGCTGATTAAACACAACTACGCCGGCGGAATTTCCCGGGCCATAGAGGACGCTCTGTGGCCCTTTAATAACTTCAAGTTCGTCCATTGCCTCGGGAAAAATATAGGCTGTAGGTGGGTCCATTCGGCTGGGACAACCACCCGCCATTGTTTCTCCATCCACTACCATTCCCAGGCGCGAGCCCCCCATTCCGCGAAGCATCGGATCGCCACTGGTGCCGCCTTTACGCACTACGGAAAATCCCGGAATTGTTTTCAGGTAGTCGGCGCCGTCATTGGCAGGTAATGGCTGACGGGGTTTTTTCGGGTCGGTTACCAGGTTGAGGGGGAGTTCAGTCTTTACCCCAGTAACCACCATTTGTTCCATTTCACTATCTTTTAATGGTTCTGGCTCTTCGGATTCTTCCGCTGCGAGATGTGCTGAAAAGGTACAGCAGGCAGCGAGTGCCAGGCTGAGAGGTTTTTTCAGAAAAATTTTTGCGTTGATGCTCTGATGCATGGTTTTCAATCCTTTTCGCTGGCGTTTCGAACACGCAGCAGTGAGCGCGCAGGCCTGAGTAATATTTGGCGCACGCGACATATCCCCACCTGAAAAAGTGGTCGTATTTTGGCAAGATCCAAAGCGCTGAAAATGTTAAGACAGCAATGAGACTTGCGGTCCACAGCGAACTGCGGAGTGATGATGTTGGAATAAAAAAGGAATTAAACCGGGGGGCGCGAATCAGTGGGCGGCTGTAAGCGTTAGAGATAACGTGGAAAAAAGCCGGATAAGAGGGCGGTTGAGTAAAACCGGTTAGGACTATTTCCAGTTCTGTTGTTTGTGCGCTGGCAATACTGGCAGCGGCGGAAAAATTACAATGGTTATCGGCAAATGAGTGAGCGGTAAGCGTATCGTGGTTGTGGCTTGAAGAGTGGTCGCCGTGATGATCGCTGTGGGAATTCGCTTTGAGGGCATTGAGCAATAATGCGCTGCGGCTATCGCCATGGCAGAGCCCATAGGGCGTTCCCGCTGCAAAATCTGCCGGCATAAAACCGGCAGGAACCAGGCCTCGCGCGCTGAGAAATACCAGCAATAGCAATAGCGCCTGCCACTGGGACAGACGGGAACAGTATTGGATGGTGCGCTTACCGCTCATAAATAAGAAGGTCTGTACTTTGCCCGGGCCCATTTTAAATACCCGGAGATGAGTAACAAGAGGTTAACGGGTGATACAGCAAAGTGCCACTGCCCCAAGTTAACTTTTGCGAACTAATACGAGGTAAATTGAGCTTTATCAGGTTTTGTTGGAATTTAATTTCTTTTCTTCAGCGCATTCTAAAAATAAATCTAACTTTGCTGGAAGCTAAAGGTTCCAGGAGGTAGCGCGCTCAATAAGAGATTCCCGGGATTGGGGAGAGTTCCCGGACAGCCCTGGATTATTGTGAGTAGTGGGAAGGTTATAGAGAAGGTTTAAATAGTGGGGGCTCGGAGAGTCCCCACTCGGTGAATTTGACGATTCAGATTCTGCCGCTGCGCTTTAGGCGCCAATAGGCCTCTACCAGAGACTGGTGCAAAAGCTCCGGCCTCGAGTCAACCACTATGACATTGTGTGCCTGCAAATGCTGAAGTAATTGCTCCCTGCGGCGCAGGAAGTCCCTCGCTGCTGCGCTGTTTACTGCACTATCAAAGTTCTGAATCGGCTGTTGCAGCAATTTGTCCACAGAAGTCTCCCGCAGACTGGCAATCATCACCAGGTGATTGCGCGACAGCAATTTGACTGCGGCTAGGAGTTCATCACTATCTTCATCGCGCAAGTTGGTAATCAGGATTACCAGGGCACGGCGCTTGTGGTGGGCCATCAGCTGTTGTGCGGCGCTAGTGTAATCTGCGCTACTGGTGCCAGAGTGGAGGTCGTAGACATTATTCAACAGCAGGTTGATAGCGCTTTCGCCTTTTACTGGCGGCAACTGTCCACCACTGCTCTCCTGTGCCGCCGCAAATGCCTGCAAGCCGACTGCGTCCCCCTGTTTAATGGCGACATAAGCTGAAAGCAGCAAGCCATTGAGTGCGTGGTCAAAGTGACTCAGCTCGCCGTCTTTAGCGCGCATTCGGCGGCCGCAATCCAGCATATAAATAATTTCCTGGTCGCGCTCGTCCTGGTATTCACGGCTGATCAGTTTGCGTAACCGTGAACTTGCGCGCCAATCCACTTGTCGCTGGCTGTCTCCCTGGCGGTATTCCCGCAGCTGGCGGAAGTCCATGCCCTCACCGCGACGCTGCTGCTGGTGCAATCCCATCAGGCGCAGGCTCTGTTCGGTGGAGAGAGACTGCAGCGAGGAGATACCGAGAAAATTGGGGTAGACCTTGACGGTCTGCTCCTGTCCCAACCATACCCTTGTCTGCCAGAGTCCCCAGGGGGAGTTGGCCAGTACCTCGATTCGCCCAAAAGAGGCGCTGCCGCGGCGGCGGGGTACCAGGTCGTACTCGATGTTGATTTCTTGGTCGGGGTTAAGTTGTGCGGAGCGCGGCAACCCTGTCGATCCCAGTTGCTGTGGGATTGAGTCGGAAACCTGGAGTAATAGTGGGCGTGGGCCGGTATTGTGAAGTTTTAGCCGCGCAGTATTGCGTACGCCCAGGGCCAGGTTGCCTGGCAATCGCCGCAGCCCCTGCAGACCGGTTACATGGTAACCGGTGAGATAGTCCAGCAGGGTGGCGCTGATTAACAGCGCACTCGCTCCCCACCAAAGGTTGCCGATAAATGAGCTGGCCTGCGGAAACCAAATTCGCACTGCTGTAATTGCCAGAGCTGCCAGGCACCAGTAGCCGAGCAGTTTGACCAGGCGCGGACTCGGGCCGGTGCGACCGCTTTGTGCTGCCTGTTGCTCTGTTGCAGCTACAGTCTGTGTCACAGTCGCGGTGCCTCAACACTGTCGATAATCATTGCCAGCGCCGTATCAGCAGTTTCACCGTCAATTTCCATATCTGGAGATAGGCCGATACGGTGGCGCATTACCGGGATTGCCATCGTCTTGATGTCGTCTGGCAGTACAAATTCACGCCCCTGCAACAAAGCGTTGGCGCGGGCGGCCTGCAGCAAGCCGATACTGGCGCGGGGGCCGGCGGGACTGCGCAGCTGGGGGGATTGACGGGTGGCACGTACCAGGCGCACGGCGTAATTCAATACCTGCTCGTCCAAGCCCACCTGAGGCACCAAAGCTTGAAGCTGCTGGAGTTCCTCGACAGTAATTTCCCCGGCCAGCTTCTCTTGCAAGCTGCGCTCAATGCGGCCACTGCTGGCGGCGGCAGCCAACTTCAGTTCCGCCTCGAGGCTGGGGTAATCTATCAGGACTTTTAGCAGGAAGCGGTCCAGCTCCGCCTCTGGCAGCGGGTAGGTACCTTCCTGCTCTATGGGGTTTTGAGTGGCGAGTACCATAAATGGGCTGGGTACTTTCAGTGCCTGGCCGTCGATAGTGACCTGCTTCTCCTGCATCACCTCCAGCAGGGCGGCCTGGGTTTTGGCAGGGGCGCGGTTGATTTCATCCGCCAGCAGCAGGTTGGTAAATACCGGCCCGCGACGCACTTCAAAGCGGCTCTCTCCCATGTTGTACATGGCGTGGCCGGTAACGTCGGCGGGCATCAAATCCGGGGTAAACTGGATGCGACGGAAATTGCCGCCAAAGCAGTTGGCCAGGGTGCGCACCAGAAGGGTTTTGCCGAGTCCGGGTACACCTTCGAGTAGTACGTGGCCAGAAGCCAATAGAGCTACGAGTACCTGGTCAACTACCTGCTCCTGGCCAATCAGCAACCGGTTGATATTGTTGCGCAGTATCTGAAGTTTGGCGGACGCAGCCTGCCAGTCAGGTGACGGGCCCGTGGTTTGTTGTTCTGGTTGAAGGGTGGTCTCGTTCATAGGACTGCCTCAATTCGCTGCAGATTACGCATGTGTTCAGTAAATGTTTCTTCGGTTGTGGGGGGCTTTCCCCACAGGGTTTCCACCAGCTGCTGCTCATCCATGCCAGTGGATGCACAGAGCTTGTCGCATAGCTTACGTTTTTTGCCGGCGTTAATATGAGTGGCACCAAGTTGCCGTAAAATTTCTTCGCGGTGGCCGCGCAGTAGCGCTTCACACTGGTCGTCCTGCCAGTAATAGTGCCCGCAGGCGGATATATGTTCCAACAGTGAGCGGCGGGATACCTCCGGCTCTGGTTGTAAGGGACCAAAACGGCGTCCGTGCAGCAACAACCAAGCGAGTAGGGCCAGGGCCCCGGCGATAAAAAATTCGGCGGCGTATTGGCGCGCTACCTTGGGTAGGGATTCAAAGCGTGGGCGAGTGAGGAAGACAAACTCTCCTTCACCTGCCAGCAGCTGTAAGAAGTAGGCGTGATCGAAATGGCCGATGCGCTGGGACTGCCACAGAGTGCTGTCTGTCATCAGGGTAATTACACCGTTGCCGCGCTCGAACTGCATAAAAGGTACGCCGACGTCGTCGCGCCATACCTTTGCCCAAAAGACAGGCCCGTCGGTGATAGTCTCGTCATTGAACGAAGGGTGGTAGAGCAGGTGGCTGGCATTGAGATACAGCTGTATTTCGCTGCCGCCCTCAACAGGCAGGGTTACCAAATTTTCCTCTGACACATCGGGGTTGCGGGGCTCTTCTTGTTTTTCTGATCCCTCTTCCGTCTCACCTTTGTCAAGATTGCGATTGTGTTCCCGCATGGCGTCGGCAGGACTTTGCTCAGGCTCAAGAACGGCATCCTCGCCGAACAGTTGCTCAAGTGTTTCTTGTAGCTCAAAGTCGCTGTGTCCCTTTCTAAGGGAGACGTTCATACTTTCAAGCAGCCAGTCGCGGTTTTCGCTTCGCCCGGTGTCGCTATCGAAGTTGCCAGTGTAGGCCACTACGATTGCATGGCCGCCACGTTGTACCCACTCAATCAGTTCCTGTGCCTTAGTCGGGTTATAGACCTGGCTGGAGCTGCTGATGAACAGGGTCGCATCCGGCGTGAGTCCTTGAAGTACAGAAATATTATCTGCTTGTCGAGGTGTCAGCTGGATATTGGTGAGATATCGTTCGGCAGCCAGGTAGGGATTGCGCCTGGCCTCCATACTCCAGCCACTATCGATCTCCTTGGAGTAGCGCTCGTAAAACGTGAGGAAAAGCCATACAAGTGCAACGCCACTTATGACCAAAGCTGCCAACAGAATTCTCTTAGCGGTCATTGCCAAATTCCTCCTGCCATTGGCTACAAAGTGAGCTTACCTGAGCCTCTTTTGGCGGCCGGTGGGCATAGGCAAGCTGCTGCCAGTTTGCAGTAAGCTCTTGTACAAATTGACTCAGGGCGGGACTTACAGGGCGTTGTACTTCATTCGGCTCCTGTTGCCTTACTTGTACCAGCTGTGCGCATTCACTTTCGGTAAGGTGATCACCAAAATAAAACTCGAAGTCTTCAATCAAGTGAGAGAGGGTGGCGCGATATAAAAGTCCAAGGCTAGCGCGCTTATCACCTTCTACCCACAGGCGCATAACCTCAGCACATACGTCATCAGGCAGGCTCGACTGACGTACATCCAACCCGAAGAGGGTTTCGGGAGCTGGCTGTATTTTCTTTGGCTTGGATTGCCACTTTAAGCTCTGAAGAATTTTCTCGTGATGCCTCCAAAGTAAATAGCCTAGGCTGCAGACCAGTCCAATCCACAGTAGTAGCTCCAGGATTTTGGCAATTGTTGAGCCCCATTTAACTTCATCGTCAATTTCAGCTTCAGCTTTATCTTTAGAGTTCTCAAAAAGCCATTCGATAAAGTTGATTAACCACTCAGGAATTTTTTCCTTTGCGGCCTCGGTTTCAGGCTTTTCCTTTTTGCGCCAACCGCTGATTTCTCTTACTTGGTGAAAGTCCTCGTCGGCGAGGATCTCATCAATATGTTCCTGGGCTTGTTGCGGGGTTTCCACAGGTGCGGCGCTGGCGGAAGGGGACGGTATCAGCGCACCAAAAATAAGGCTGCAAAGGAAAATCAGGGTGGTGGCGCCTGGTATATGCCTACGCCGGGACTCTTGCTCCCGCTGCTGGCGCTCCAATAGATCGCGGAATTGGATTTCTATATCCCAGCCTTCCAGCTCGATACGACGGCCGATATAGAGGCAAAACCCACTGACTATATAGAAGGGGGCAACAGCTGCCATGACGAGTAAATACAGCGAGAAATAGAGCCATTTGACCCACAGAATATCCCCCTGTAACAAGGGAATCCACTCGATTCCCTCGACGTACTGTTCTGGTATAAACAGAAATACCAGCATCGATAAAGCAATCAGTAGGAAAGTTTCGATGTGGAAAAGCGTGAGCGTCAGCCAGGTAGCGGCGCCAGAGTGTTTGCGATGCAGTACACCGATGCGTGAAGTGCGAGCCCTGCCGGTGGATTGCTCCAACACAGTAATTGGCATATCAAAAGAGCGAGTGGGGCTCAGGCGTCGTAGAGTTAGCCCTAAGAACCAATCGCGACGATTCACGCTAAAAAAGTGCTTCAATGCTGTACGTACTGATTCAGGAGAGCCAAATAGAGCACGGCTGATCATAAATAGGGGCAGCCGATCAAATACCGGTTTTAACCACCATATTAAAAGGATCGAGAGAACTGGCGATTCAGGAAACAGCCAATAGCAGAGGGCAAGTAACGGCGCTGCAGGTATCAGCCAGGCTATAAACAGCTTCCCCCAGTGCTTTCGTGCCAAAGCGATACCGAGATCAACCGACTCCCAAGGGAAGCGTAAGCGGGCACGTACAGCCAGATTCTTAATTTGCATGGGTTGCGTCCTCCCTACGCCCGGCCAGGATAAAGTACGCAAAAACCAGCACCCAAAACAGGGTGCCAACTCCGAGCTTTATCGCAATTGGTGTGCTGGCATTGGAGGACCAGAAGGCTTCGAGGAAGGCGGCAATCACCAGCATCAGGAAAGTGCCGTACATAATTTTCATTGCTTCGACCGCAGCCAGCCGCAGTGCGACTGTGCGCCGGTGCTGGCCCGGATCCACGAGAGAGCGTCCCAGTATCAGGCCCGCTGCACCGGCCAGTACTATGGCGGTTAACTCAAAGGCGCCATGGCCGATCACAAATGGGTAGAAAGTGGAGATAAAGCCCACCCGGGTAATGTGTCCGAAAGCTGCGCCAATATAAATGCCGTTAAACATCAGGAAGAAAATTGAGCCCAGGCCAAACAGTACACCGCCAGCAAAGGTGCGAAAGGCGATGCCAATATTGTTTTTGATATAAAAACCGAACATGAACAGATCGGTATCAGAGCCGCGCTCGCGGCCCAGTACCCGATTGCCCGGGTCATACATGGACTCAAAACCCATAACCTGTTCCGGTGACATTACGGCGTACACCAGGGCATCGTTGTTGTATGTGCCGACTCCCAAAATCAGGGCAGGGATTAAAAATAGAGCGGAGGCCAGCAGTACGGCCCGGCTGTTAGCGCGCACAGCTTGGGGAAAGCCCGCCAGCAAATAGTGCAACCATCCCTTGCGGCGTAGGGTCTCCTGACGGTAGACACGATGGTGCGCTGCCATGACCAATTGGTTGAGGTGGTCGATCAGGCGATTGGTATATTGCCGCTCCTTTGCCATTGCCAACTGCTGACAAAGATTGCGATAGGCGACAGGTAGGTCCAGGGCTGCTGTTTCAGCCTGTTTATGGTCTGTTTTTAGCCAGGCTTCCAATTGCTCCCAGCTATCGCGATAGCGATTTTCAAAATCTCTTTGTTTCATGGGTACCTCTGCCTATCCCCTGCCGCCGAGTAGCCAGCTGCCTACCGAGCGAAGGTAGCTGAGGGCATCGCTGCCTTTTTTACGGGTAATGGGTTCAAGCAGGTTGGCAAGTTCTTGCTGGCGCGCCTCACTTAAATCCTGGTGGCGCTCCAGGAGACTGACCACCGCCTGCTGATCCTGCTGGCGCAGGTTTTGTGGTGGCGGGAGCGGGGTGGTATCGGGCAGGGCAACCGGTGCCCTTTCTTCTTCGCGGTAGACCACTAGTGTCGCCGCAGCCAGGTCTCCAAGGCGTTGGAAGTGACGCCCCAAGGTCATGCTGATAATGCCGGTCGCATAGGCAAATGGCAGAAAATCAGCAAAGCGTAATAGATTGCGTACAAAGGATGCTCCCCATGATATGGGGGTAAGGTTATCGTTGACCACCATTAGGCCAAAAGCTTTTTTACCGGGCGTTTGACCGCCACGTAAGACTTCAAAAAATACCGGGTAGAACCATTCGAGAAGAAAAGCGCAGACTAACCAAATACCGTCACCCGCAATGCCGGCAAATAGCAGTGCAAAGCCAACTGCTGTCAATATCAGTGACCGATAAAATACGTCTACGGCATAGGCGAGGATACGGGGCACGGGCCCGGCAGCCCGCGCGCGTAAATCGATCCCCTCGGGTGTTTCGACGTTATAGGTGGTATCCAGCAAGCCACCGCTCCTGTCTGGTAGTACTAATGATTAGTTGTGATTGGGGGTGCCGAAGACCTGGCGGTAGGCAACGCCGTATGTCGCACAAATCCAAGGAAGGGCAAATATTAACCCAATGAGAAACAGGAGGCTGCCTGCAATGTAAATGACCATCATTACCAGCAATAGACCAAAAAAGGTGAACCAGTTTTTGGTGATGGCTTTACGTGACGCCTCCATTGCCTGCCAGGGGCTTAAATTGTGATCAACAACAAGTGGCAGTGCCATCATGTAAGCCACTGAAAGATAGATACCGGGAATTACTAACAGGTAAAAACCAATTGTTACGAAGAAATATAATAAAACCATCGCCAGGCCGAGAGGCACAATTTTATCGAAATAAGAGAATACTTCGGTAGCGCTAGTCTTTTCTCCCCTGGCAATTTTTATACACACCATCATAGAGCCTGCCATAATGGGGGCCGTTATCACTATTAGTGCGATAGGCCCTAAGAAGGCTAGGAATACCACACCTGATAAGCCGCCAGCTGATGATACAGCACTCCACATTAGTGCGATTAAGATAAGCATTACTGCAGATATGCCTAGTGTGTAAAGGATAAAACTAAGCCAAATAGTTCCCATATTACTTAGTGACAAACGCCAGCCTTCGCTGAGAGCTTCACCGAGAGAAAACGAATAGTCCCCAGCTATCCCCTTCTCTACAGAGCCCAACTCCTCCATTTCTCTTGTGCTTGCCAAATCGGCTTTTGGTGCCGTATAGATGTCACTCATCCTGTTAGCTGTCCTTATTGAGATTTAGATTATTTATGGGGTGCAGAGTCTTGGGAGGGAAATATCTCACAGGCGGGAGTAGTGAACAATGCCACGCCAATACACCGGCAAATTAGGTGATACATCTTTCTCAGCATAAAATCCCAAGGGAGTGATTAAGGAATAGAATTGATGAAAAAAATACTGTGGACGAGCGGCCTGATTTTTGTGTTGATTATCGCCGGATATGTTGCTTTGCCGTTTTATTCCATCGAGCAATTGCAGCGTGCGGCGGAAATGGCTAAGTCCGATCAGCCGCAGATCAGAACTGAGAGTATCGATACATTAGAGCATTATGTCGATTTTCCTGTTTTACGTGACAATTTAAAAATCCGCTTGCAGCAGCAGCTTCGGAGCTCCTTAAGTGATTCTATTCCTCAGGAGTTTGATGAGTTACTGAGTGCTGGCGCAAATTTTTTTATGGAGCCACTGTTACAGCAGTTTATTACCCCTGAAGGTATTGCCGATCTTCTTCGTGGAGGAGAGGATCTGGAGGCCTTTGAGCGGGAAATTTATCGGCAGGGTAGTGAAGCGGCAGATGGCTCCGAGAGTGGGCCATCTACGCGGGAAGAGAAAGAGGATTCCTGGCAGCGCATGGGGTGGCATTTTACCGACCTCAACCATTTAAGTGTTGATTACGGCGAGCATGGCCGACCTGAATTGCGTCTGCTGATGCAGCGTAATGGCCTGCGCTGGCAGTTAGTTGATATCCAGTTACTCAGTGTTAAGAATGGAGAGGGGCAGGGATGGAGATAGATAAATCGGTCAATGTATTTGGCGACCCATTGGTGCCCTGTAGCCTCGATCCCAAAACCGGTTTCTTTCGCGATGGCTGCTGTAATACCTGTAACGAGGATCTCGGTTCCCACACGGTCTGTGTCGCAGTCACCGATAAGTTCCTGGCGTTCTCGCGCAGTCGCGGCAATGATTTGAGCACTCCGATAGAGGAGTTTAACTTTCCCGGTTTAAAAGAAGGGGACAGATGGTGTCTCTGTGCCGCGCGCTGGCTTGAAGCGGAGAAATTGGATATGGCTCCCCGGGTATTTTTACAGAGTACACATGTGAAGGCGCTGGAAATTATTCCTATGCAAATATTGCGTCGCTATGCGCTGGATTTGCTTTAGTTGATTGGGTGGATCAGCTTCCTGTCCACCTATTAACCCCCTCAAATGGCGGCACGTCCCTGTGTCGCCACGCTACAGACAAGGTAGCTACTCGGAACTTAAGAGGGCAGGAAGTCGATTGAGTAGTTTTTGGTAGTACTCTCAACGTTGGCAGAACCAAAATTGATCATGCGGATTCTCGCCAGCAACTTGCGTTCAAGTGCCGGGTTATTGAGCTCGCTCTCTACCAATTTGATCGACGCGATAGCACCATTCGGTGCGATCACCAACTGTACTGTAAGCCTTCCCTGTAGAGTTGGGTCCCTGCGCAGCGCACGATTATAGATTCCAATAATGGCCTCTTTATTGGCCTCCATAACACTGCGAATGGAATCGTCGGTACGTATGGATTTTTGCCCTCTGGCCTTGGCCACCGCTTCTTTGGCTGAACCTGTTGCCTGGGTACTTTGCACTCGGGTGTTCTCACGACCGGCCAGTGAGACGCCACCGGTATCGCGACTCACTCTGCCGGCGGCAACGCCGCCACTGGAGGCTTTCGACTTATCCGCGATCATACTGCGTTCTATTTTAGTAGCAGTAGCATTTCCCGAGCTGAGCTGGCCCCGGCTAATATCCGATGTATTAAAACTCTCGCGCATATCCAATAGGTCATCGGCGAGTGCATTCAGGCCGCTATTGGCCGCTTTCTCTCGGGCCTGCTGTACTTTGGCAACTGGGGGATTTTCAACCTTGCGCGGTTTCTCCACTGGTTTGGGCTTGTCGGGTGTTTCCGCTTTTTTCTCGGGCTTCTCCTCAGGCTTTTTCTTTTCCTCGGGTTTCTTTTGCTCCTTGGGTTTTGGCTTTGGTTTAGCTTTAGGTATTTCTTTCTTTTCCAGAATTACTTTGGCCAACTGTGGTGGTACCCTTTCGGCTTGTTCCCGGGTGAGTTCGGGAACTGGCGCAAGTGCGACAGCAATGCCGCTGATAGCCAGAGCGATCAGGCCTACACGCAACAACTTAATAAAGCGCTGATCTTCCTCTCGCGAGGCAGACCAGGGGAGTATTGTTTCCTGCAGTTGCCAGGGAGCATAACTAATCGTTGCTGTACTCATATCAAGACTCCACCCCCGAAGGATTTTCCGGTGCGGTTTGCTCTACAGCAAAAGACATATCGCGGAAGTCTGCTGTTGCACAGGTGTGCATAATTTGCTTAAGCAACTCATAAGGGACCTGCTCATCCCCCATAATAGTCACAGCGCGCCCCAAAGTTTTCTGGGTTTCGCTCAGTTCTCCCGCCCGCTCAGCGCGATATTTAAGCTCTGTTACCAGTGGTTCAATATTTTCCGCGCTGGGGTCGATATCATCGATATTGATGATAAAGCGATCCCCGACAAACAGCTGTTGATTATTGACCCGCACCACAGTAGTCACCTCGGGTTTTTGTTGAGAGGTGGACTTGGGTAGCTTTATGGTTTTATCAGTCTGCAGAACCTGTACATCACTGGTTGAATTTACCAAAAGGAAAAATACCAAGATGGTAAAGATATCCATCAGTGATACCAGGTTCAGTTTTGACTGCTGCCTTTTTTGCCTTTGTCTGCGTTCTTGCAGTTTCGCGGCTGCATTTATCTTCATAGTTTGGCCCCGCTATTTTTCCTGCTCCGGTGCATCGCCGAGAGATATCTGGGGGAACAGTTCTGCATCAACAACGGATGCAGCCACTACAGCCCGGTAGCTGCGGGCAGTATCCATGGCGGCAACCAATGTCTTGTAGGGCGTACCCTTTTCCGAAAGGATTACAAGATCATCTTTGTCGATAGATTTTTCCCGTAATTGCCGTTTTATTTGTTGTAAAACAACAGAAACCGTAGCGAAATCCGGCGAATTTTCTTCGTGTGGGATGCGTTTAACCCGCTGTCCTGCCGGGTAGTTGATATCGACATACTGCTTGCGTAAAACAAGTTCTAGCTGGCGGTTTTCCTCTACACTACTGGAACTGCCATCACTGATGCCTGGTAGGTTCAGTTTGAGCACAGAAATATGAGAAAACACCATGTTAAGCAGTAACACTGGAACCAAAATGGTCATCAAACTCATAAATGAGGTGATATCAAGCTCTGCTTCCTCGTGTCCACGCCGGCGAATGTTGATGTTCAGCATGGCGGTATCCCCTAGCTGTTAGCGGTGCGCTGTTCAGCTTTCTGTGGGCGTCCCATGGTCAGCAGGTTGAGAAATTTAACCCCAGCCATTTGCAAGCTATCGACAATTTCATTGGTTTTATTTTGCAGCATTGAGTTAAATAGAAGCAGCGGGATGGCGGAAATAAGGCCAAATGCAGTGGTATTCATCGCTACAGAAATACTGGTAGAAAGCATGGTAGCTTTCTCAGAGGGATCAGCGCTGGCTACTGCGGTAAATGCAGCAATCAGACCCATAATAGTGCCGAGAAGTCCCAGCAGGGTAGCGATATTAGCAAGGGTAGCCAGGTAGCTAGTGCGTTTCTCCAGGCGGGGAACTGCTTCAAGAATTCCCTCCTCAATTGCCAGGGCAATATTCTCCTCGCGTTTGGCAAATTGCAACGTATTGATACCTGCTGCGGCAATGCGCCCCATCGCTGCGTCGTTATCGCGGGCCAGCTGCAAGATACTTTGGTAGCTGCGTTTTTGCAGCATGGGTAATACTTGTTGATAAGCCTTCTTATTGGCATTTCTGGCACGGGTTAAGAATATCCAGCGCTCTACGACCATTGCAAGTCCGATTACCAGAACGACCGCAATCGGGTACATAAAAGGTCCGCCATTTTGGAAGAAGCGCAACATCGCTTGAGTGAATTCCATGATTTAATTCTCCACAGATAAAAGTATAAATTTGTAGTGCAAAGGGGAAGAAAATCCGCCCTTACCCTTGTTGTATTAAAAGGGTCGCCGGACACTGAAGCGCAGTGCAGCGTTTCCAATTATTCGCTGAATAAATTCAGTTGCGCCGCCTTCCTTGCACCGCAAAATACATTTTTTTAAGTATTATTTGTAACTTTTTGGGCGCGTCGGCTATTTGGTTTCTTCCTGTTCGGTTTGCAGCAATTTTATTTCGCGGCGAAATTCAGAGTATTCCTGATGCTCGAATACGGAAGAGAAAGTTTGTGGTAGGACGCTGTCGAGCCTTTGCAAACTATCGGCCTGCTTCCAGGGAATAATATATAAAACTTTAGGTTGCTCCTGGCTGCCGATTACGGTGGATTCCAGAGTGGTGATTTCCTCAGCCGCTGCGACTTGTACCCAAGTCAATATGGTCAAGATGAAGCTAATATATAATTTCATTATTAAAGTCTCCGCTCCAGCTCAAGTATCCATGCGTTGAGTAATTTATCCTGTTCAATACTGGCATCTTGTGCTGCAAGATAGTGCTGCAGAGCGCGTTCTGGTTTTTGCAGGTAGAGGTCGTAGAGGATTCCCAGATTACGGTGAGCGTCGACGTAGTGTGGCCAGCGCTCTATAGCGGCCTTGTAGCATTGCTCAGCATCTTCAAAGCGCCCCCGATCGCGCATTAGCGCAGCGAGGTGGTTCCAGGCAAATATATTGTTATCGTTTACGCTAATGGCCTGGCGAAAGCTTTGCTCAGCCTCCGCGTATTTATCAGCAGACTGTTGAACGATAGCAAGATTTAGCCAGGCTCCGGAAAGTACCGGCCATTTTTCAGTAATTTGTAATAATTGTGATTCGGCCGTTGTTAAATCGTTTGCCTGGAAAGATTGATGAGCTAAATCCATCGCCGCTCGAGCCTGTTGCGGCACTCTTTGAGCATCTTGCAAATACGGGTTTTTCGTCCGTTGCTCCGCAGCCTCCCCATCGGTTGGCGATACGGTCTTTTGCAGGCCACTACATGCGCAGAGTGACAAAGCCAGCACAATGGTAGTTAGGAACCGTACCGCCGATATTTTTTACGGTACTCAATTCAGTGCAGTGCATCACTCCACCCCAAAGTTTTTTCATCTTTTTTATATCGCGCAGGTAACAGCTCCCCCAGTGAATGGAAGCTGCGTTTAACCCAGTCGTCGTATATACCCTCAATCGTGCGCTGGATATTGGCCTCATGAAGTTCTATGGACTTCTCCTCAAAAGGGTAGGCCTGTTCTTCCAGTAGAATTTCGTACTGTTCCAGTTCAAGGTCATTCAGGTTTTTAGGGCGCTGTGAGTCCATCAAGTCCCGGCTGAGCTGCCGGTAAACTTCTGCAAGGCGATAGTTGGCTTGAGGGGTGAATTCCGCAATACCAAACTCCAGGACTTTGCGGTAATCAGCTACTGTCGTGTGCATAGCCCGCTTTTTATTAGCGAGACTGGTTTTTAATGGTAGACGCAATGCCAGTTCAGCAAACTTTGCATAGCTCTGTTCTGCCAATTCACTTTGCGAATAAGCAGCCAGGTACCGACCGCGAGGCGATTGCAGTGAATTCTGTGCCAGTTGCTGTAGCCAGTAATTCCGTTTCGTTGTTTGTTTGGTCTGAGCATAGATTTCTACTAGTTGGAATTGTGCTTCCAGGCGTTGCTCAGCAGGCTCCGGCCACAATTTGCTGTAGTTGCGGTAGCTTTCAATAGCTTTGTCGTACTCACCAGCTTTTTGCAGGTTTTCTGCGGCCATATATAGGGATTGACGGCGAACTTCCCGATCTGGGTCTGTAGAGGCTAATTGCAGCAACTCTGCGGCTGCCGCTACTGGCATTTCCAGCGCGTCAAAGATAACAACGGCCTTGGCGGCCAGTGTTGGCGTCAAAGTATGCGCGGGATAGAATTGGCGAAAATCTGCCAGCTCTGTGCTGGCTCGCTGCCATTGCCCCAGCTGAATAAGGAAATTAATCGCATCGTATTGGGCGGTAGCGGCGATTTCCGTTCGCCCACTGTCGCGGATACGCAGTAGGTGATAGAGAGCCTCTTCGCTGGGAGCGGCATCTTCACTCTCGCGCTGGGCCAAAATGATTTCTGCCTGGCGATAGATAGATAACTGCAATTGGCGCAAGGCATCTTTGCGCAGTGTTTCATTGGGCTGATATGCGAGTGCGCGTGTGTAGGCGGCCTCAGCCTGGGGGTATTGCTTCAGGGAAAAATGGCTGTGCGCCAGTATCATCGCAATACTTAATTGCTGCTGGCGATTTGCCGGAGGTTGCCATTGGTCGGCGTGCTCGGCGGCGGCGATGGCCTCGGCAAAGCGCGATTGTTGTAGCAACTTATCGGCAGCGGCCAGCTGTACAGGCAGTGCCCTTGGGTCTTGTGGCCAGCTCTGTGCGAATTTCAAGCTCGCTTCAATATTGCGGTCTAGCCATAGAGCTTTTTGCTCAGCCTCTTGGTCGGGGGTTTGTTCATGTACTCTAGCTGCACTGAGAATGGCCCCATAGCCGGCTTCGGCGCCATACTTTGGATCTTGGTATTCCCAGGCGACCTGGCTGTAAGCGCGCCAAGCGGCGGGATGATCTGCAGCTTGCTCGAGACACTCCGCCATCAGGAAAACCATGGATGGCGTACGAGGGTCTTGTGGAAAAGTCTGTGCGTATTCCCGATATAAAGCGGCGGCACTGCGATAGGCTCCCAGTGATTGTGCGCTGACAAGGCGGCGTTCTTTCACTTTACTTGCGGGCAGCTTTGCCACCTGCTGAGCCAATTCCTGTGCGCGGGCGTGGTCAAATTGAGCCAATTCGTACAGCCATGGTTGCAGGGTTTTGGCTAACTCTTGTTGTTGAGTTTCACCTGCTGCTTGCCAGTAATCACTGTTCACACCATAGCGACGCACAAAGTCCCGCTTCGTAGGCAGAACTTCTTTATGTAGTCTCCCCGCTTGCAAGGTTTCAACGGCGAGAAGATGAAGCTGTGGGGCTTGCTCGGTTTGCGGGTAGTGATTGACGAATTGCAAAAAGGTATCGGCACTGTTGCGGAACAACTCTTTTTCCCGATACCAGGTACCGAGTGCGCTGTATAGTTGGTGCTGATAGGGACGCGGCTCTCCATCGAGGTTAAAAGACTCAATGGCTTCAGCGCCTCCCAGGTAGCTGAAGTTTAATGCAAGCCCGCGCAGGCTGTCTTCACGCAGGCGCTGCCGCCCAACAGGCAGTTCCTCCCCTTGTTCCTCACTGTGCAAAATATCCAGCGACTGGAGGAAAATTTCTGTTGATGCGCGGTAATTGCTCGATTTAAATTCTGACCAAGCCAGCATATAGCGAGCATTATCCGTAAATGGACTCGGCCCCTGCTTGAGCAATGCACGGAAATCTCGGGCGGCGCTGGGGTAGTCTTTGCGGTTGAATGCCGCCTCGCCACGGCGGAATAAGACTTCGCCGATAAATGGTGAGTCCGGTGCGCTACCGGCAATCTTTTCCAATGCCTGTAAGGCCGCAGGCATCTCCCCATCCAGTGCCCTGGCGCGGGCTAAGCGATAGAGAATGTAATCATCTTTCGGGCGCTGTGCAGAGAGACTTTGGTAATAATCGACCGCGCTGGAGTAGTCGACAATGGTATCCGGATTGTCGGACTGTTTTTGCTCCAGCCGCTCCATTTCCAAGTCAGCCAGGCGCAAATGGATTTGTTGCTGAACTTTGGGGTCGGTGTGGCTTTCCAGTGCAGTGCGGTAACTTTGCACCAGGTTTTCCAGCGCGATAGCCGGTTGCGGGGGTGGGTTTTGTGGTCCTTCACCCTGTGGATTGGGCACAGTGGCTGGGGGTAGGTCAGCCAGGGTTTGAACCGGTTGGTTGCCACAAGCCGTTAATGCACAGTAAATACCAATAGCCAAGGAGCGCAGGGCAAATATACCTGCCCGATGTGGGATGTTATTCATGCTCTTCGGCCCCGGTATTATCTGTGTCGCTGTCAGCACTGGGGCTTGTGGGGACCGCCTGCATTTGAGCATCCTGCAGGCGTGCGATAGCCAGGCGTGTATGAGCCATGTATTTACGAATTTGTTCCTGCTCCCTACCGAGCTGGGCGATGACTTCCCGGCGCAATTCGGCTTCAATCAATTCGCTGGCGCTGTCTATCGCTGCCTGCTGTGCGGGTATTCGGTCACTGGCAGTGACCACTCGATAGGCTAGCTGGCGCAATTGTGGGCCCCGCTGTGCCTCGGTATCTGTTTTCTTGCGTTGTTCCCGCCCACTGCGTAACTGATCTTTGAGCTGCTGTAGGGATTTCCGTTGTTGCCATAACTTGTCGTGATACTGTTCACTGGCTTGCCAGAGCAAAATCCCCCGGGCTTTCGCCAGGGTTTCCGCTTGTTGTTGGCTGGCTTTGCCGCTGTCCTGGATTTTTTTAAGACGCTCTTGTGCGCCGGTGAGAATTTCCAATAATTCCAGGGTTTCACTTTGATCATCTGGAGTGGCGGTGGTCGCCAATAAAGTGAGTGCGTCGCGCTCCCGCTCAATTTGCTCGAGTGCTGCTCTCAAATGATCATATTGCTGTGTTGCCATCTGCAACTGTTGGTCAAACTGAGCGCTATTGTAGTGATCGATAATAGTTGTGCGGCGCAGGTGGCGCTCTTCGATAAGATCGGTGAATTGGGGCAGCTTATTTTCCCAAGCTTGCAGCACCAGGCTCAATTGCTGCAGATCGCGCAACTCGGTAAGCCGCAGCTGGAAACGGTCGCTTTGTAAAATGGGGCGCAAAAAGTGCTGGTTATCACGCAGGAGGGGTGAAGCCTGGGCCAATTGCAACCAGCCATAACGCCATGCTTCCCGTTGAGCGGCATCATAGGCCAGGGGCTCCGATGCCAGGGCTTGCTGTAACTGCTGTAATTCTGTAAGCGTTTCTAGGTAATAAGCTTCAGCGCTTCGATATGTGTGCAGGGCAACAGGTCGATTTTCCAGTTTTTCGTAGCCATAAGGTAGCGCAACCATGGCTTCCCGTGCTGCGGGACTATAGTGGTGTTTATCTAATAAAAATTGCAGTGCATCTATGCCCGCCTGATAGTCTTCACCGTTGATCGAGGACCAGGCCATCCCCAGGAGTGCTCGAGTTGCCCAGGGTGTGTTAAGACGGACCTTGGAAAAAACTTCCTTGGCTGCGGTGTGTTGCTCCGCTAGGGCGAGGGCGTATCCCATCCCAATATGGGCTTTATCGACAAGTATAGGAATCTCTGTTGATGGAATATCGATCGCAGCTGAAAAATCGATGGCCGCTTGATATTCACGGATTGCCGCTGGTAACTCTCCGGACCTAGCGTAGGCTGCGGCCAGATTAATACGTCCAAGTAATCTTTCCGCAGGAAATAGATCACTGGTTTCCAGCAATTTTTTTGCTGCGGTAAGGTCACTGTTACGCAGGGCGAGGTTGAGAGGTAAGGATGATCCCTCGGCAACCCCGGATTTCTCCAGGTGTGTTATTGCTGTAGAAAAATCACCATTCAAGTAATTTAACTCAGCCAATTTTAACCATGCAGTGCGCCGGTATTTGGGCGCTGTACTGGTATTTCCCTGCTGCTCAAATAATTCAGCCGCACGTCTATGTAAGCCAAATCCAAGGCTAATACCGCCCTCAATCAAGGCGGCGTTATCTCGATGAATCTGAATTGAGTCTCTCTGTTGGGCAACTAACAGTGTACTCAGAGCATCAAAATAATTTCCCTGGAAATAATTGTAAAGAGTGGTGCCATAGGCTAGATCCTGAGCCCTTTGGTACTTTTGTTGGACCTGTTTTTCGTCGCCGGAATTTTCCTTATCGGCTATAGATTCAGCTTCTTGAGCGCAAATACTGCCCGTTACAAGGGTGAGTGCCAGGCATAGGGTACGGGTAAGAGATGGGTAGTACATGAGTGATTAGGGAGTCGGCCACTGCACTAACTCAAACTCCGGCTGCTGTTTGCCAGAACTGTCTGAGATTACCAGCTCAATGACGGCAGGCTCATCAGTTTTATTTAATTCCAGCTTGGCCGCTCGCTTGTACTCGCGTCCTTCGGGTCCCAAGCCCGTTACAAAAGCAGAAATAGTGTATTCACCGGATTTCAGGTTGCCTTTGTAGAGTGGTTGAATACCACCGCGAATGAGCGCTTCCCTTTGATGTTGCGTATAGAGATGACTAGCACTTAGTTTATTGTCAATGTGAAGCTTTACTGCATTCAGAGTGAAATAGTGGCCCACGTCCATAGATACATAAAAAGCGATCTGACTCTGTGCCGGATATAACAAATCTTCCTCAAGGATTAATAAATCCCTGTTGAGTTTGAGCACATCGCGCTTTAATTCCTCCAGCTTCTCTGCGGAGAAATCATTTTCTTGGGCCTGCAGGAATACTGAAGCAAAAAAGCTGATAAAGAAAATCAAGCACTGAAGAGGGCGTCTCATGGCAGACCTTTTGATGGGAATCGGCATTATTCTATGGTCGGCGCAAATTATGTCAGGGGATCAATGATCTGATGTGATCTTGTTGGCAAATTTTCTATGAAGATAAATTGGAATACTCAAAGATTCTCTAAACCGCGACTGAAAAACAGCTTCCGGTTACTATCGATAACCACTGCTTCAAATTGGGGCAAGCGATTGATTAGCGCCAAGCCCTTTTCTTTTCCGAGAACAAATACACTGGTAGAAAGTGGATCGGTATCAAATCCACGCGGGCCAATAATGCTGACACTGATCAATTTGTCGGTATCTTCTTCTGATGTTGTAGATGGCTTTCCAGTCGATGGATTAAATATGTGGTGGACTCTGTCCTGCTGTTCATCGATGAAATAGCGCTCATAGTCTCCAGATGTGGAGATAGCGATATCACGCAGGGGAATAACCGCAGCATTTTTACTTTTCTCTCGGGGATGGCGAATACCCACTAACCAGGGTTGCCCCTGTTTATCTCCGAGCATGCGTGCATCGCCGCCAGCACTGACACTGGCACAGCAAATTTCTGCTTGCTTAAGAATCTCAATCGCTCGATCAACAGCATATCCTTTGGCGATACCGCCCAAATCTATTTTTGTATCCTCGTGACCAAAACTCAGGGTGTTGGTCTTTTTATTCAGTTTTAAGTGACGGTAATTCAAAGCTTCTAAAAGGGAGTCTGTCAGCTGGGCACCGGCTTGTTTTTTCTGGCGAAAATCATAGTGCTTACCCAGGGTGGCATAGCTGATATCAAACGCTCCATTGGTAAGTTGGCTAAACCAGAGAGATTTATCAATCAGGCTGGTGAGCTCTTCCGAAATATTGACCTTGCCCAGGCCAGCCGTGCGGTTGACCAGTGATAATTCACTATCTTCCTTGTAAGGAGATAACTGATTGTCGAGGCGCTGGAATTCCGCCATAACCTCTTCAATAAGATGCTCGGCTTCATTACTGTCTTCATGCCAAAGTTGCATGCGCACCTGAGTGCCCATAATGGCACGTTCAGCGTAGTGCCATTCGGCTAAAGTGGAAGTAGCGCACAGGGTGGCACTACACAGTAAAATAACTTTAATAAAGCGGAGCATCACTATTCCAACTTAAACAATGGACTCAAAGGCGGTCATACTGTCTTGTAAAGTGCTATCGCCGAGCCCATGGTCTGGAAATAGCGTGGAGAAATTACCCTGCTCCCCATGCAGGGCCATATAATTGAGTATGACAGTCTCTACCAAAAGGTTGACGTTGTTAGCTGCTGGAGTGGAAGTGGTTTCTACATCACCGGAGCTGCGCATATAGCCGAGTTGTTGGTGGATTGCCTGCTCGTCTACCGTACTGCCAATTAGCTGTGGCCGTCCTGCTGGGTTGTATACCAGGAAAAATGAAGCGGCAGTTTGCTGGTCATCGCCGGTCCAGACTCCCTTGCCACGGCCCTCTACTGAGTCGTCCAGTGTTCCGTTGGAGAAAACAGAACCGTCACTAAAAACATAAATCATCAGCGGCTGGTTGCGGCGTGCGGCATACTCCAGGCAGGCGCCAATACAGCGTCCTGCGCGTAGATCTCGCAGTTCACCGGTAGCTCTATCACCTGTGTGATAATCGTAACCTCCCATACTGATCGTGCCGGCGCCGGCATACCCATTGATCACCAGTTTCATAACTGAAGCAGTTTTTTGGAACTCGCTGTCGCTACTCAGCTCTGAGCTGGTAAATATGCCGGAAGGGCCAACGATATCCGGATCGGATTCGGGGTTTAAGTCGGCGGGGTTGCCGAAGCGATCAGCCAGGTCAGCACTTTTCATATAACCGCAGCGCACCAGGTCTTTAATAACGGCATCGGTGCTCACTTGGGTGTCTACATTACTGAGCTTTGCTTCAGATATGCGGTACATCGACTCCATAACTGCAACGGTGTCTTCCTGGCTGAGTAAGCCCACCAGGTCTCCCACATCTACCAGGCCGGTTACATCGGAAGAGCGATCTACCTTGGTTGGGCGGACTTCGGGATTAATCATGGCGGAAGGAGCCATGGAATTGCCGCCGGAATCGCTGGAGCTGGAGCCAATCAGGGCGAGCAGTGAGCCATTGGCTCCGGCTTGGTTGATACCGTACATCGGATTGTGCGGATTGTTTCCGGTATCATTTTCGGAGCGTGCAGGAATAACCGCACCATTTGTCGCCGATGCCGTGCCGCTGCTGATTTTCTCCAAAATACCGCGCAACATGCCACTATCACTATGAAAGGCGAGGCCCAGGTCAGTGTTGATAAATTCATCACTGAGCGACGGAATCATATCTCCGGGGAGCCCTTGTTTGTTGTAGCCAGCGGTACTGAGGAAATCCATTTGTCCGCCCTCTTTACCTACCAGCACATTGGAGCCTGAGATATTGGCGCCGCCGGCGAGGTCAAAACAAATAAAAGGAATTTTGCCGGCGCCGAAAGAGCTGACATCACAGGGGCCACCATTGCTTTGCCGCAGCGCTTCCAGATCTGAAGACAGGGCTGCATGGGCACTGCGGGGGTCGGCAAACAAGCTAAATACGGAGCCTCCCAGCACGGTTGCCATACCTGCTCGAAAACCCTGGGCGAGAAAGTCGCGACGTGTTACCGGGCGGCGGTGGTCCGGGTGCCGCAGGGGCTGGTCCAGATCAAAATGTTTTTTCTTGCTCATAATATTCCCGGATATAGTTATCGGTATCGCGGCTATTTATTGTTAAGTGGTTTTGCAGGCAGGCGCCATTAGTTATTGCCTGCCTGCAAAGCTGCTGGTTCTTTTCTTGCGAGATTAGTGAATCAGGATCATCGCACTGCCCATTGCTGCAGCGCATACGGCTTTCACAGTGGTTTCTGTGCGGTCTGACTCGCAACTGCTGCCACAAGCAGTCATGGTATCGATTAGTGAGTCAAGTTCAGCCTCTACAGAAGCCAGGTCAGGAGCGCTGGCCAGCTGTGAGACACTGCCGTCGTGCCAGTTCATCTCGTGGCCAAGCAATCCTTCCATAAGTGGATCGATAATCAGCGCCCGCTTGCTGGCACTATCGAAGGCAGTGTCGGCGGAAGCACTGAAGTCAAATCCGCTGAAATAGCTGCTGCGGTCACTGGAGTCCACTAAAGTACTGCAGTATTTCACTGCCAGCTGGGTAATACCCATTTGCTGCGCTGCCAGGAATCCTTCGATATCACTATCTACCGGAAGCTGGCGCTTCACTGTTTCCCAAGTTTCGTAGATATCCGGGTCGGCCATGGAAACTCCGGTCGCCTGGGACAGGTTTGCATGAATTTGTTCAAACCGGCGCAATCCTATGCGGGATTGCGGGTCAAGATCAGCATCCTCGGCCGGTTCCGCTGAAGTGTCTGCTTCCCGGTTATAAGTTTCGCTGCCAATTTTTTCGAAGGTCAGGAAAAATTCATCGTCGAGGGCACCTTTATCCAAAGTGATAATGGTTCCGAGTCTGGATAACTGCTGACCTTCACCTGCCACGTAACTATCGTCGACAGAGGTAGCCAATTTGGCCCAGGCTTGGCCTACTTCTGCCTCGCGACCGTTAATACCGATCCGGATTCCCTCAATGGCGACCCCCGATGGATCGACAGTCTCGTCGAGGCTGACAAAGGTAGGTTCGCTAAAGAGGTAGGCGTAATTATCAAATTGCTGAACAGTAAACATGACATAGCTTTCGGCAATGCCAGTGTGCTCTTCAACCTTAAATAAAAGCAGATATTTTTCACCGACACCGACTTCGTAGTTGGTGGCAATATCCTCTTCAGACAGCGCTCGGGAGTGAATTGCCAAAAGGCGAATGGAGCCCTCCCAGCTATTTCCGTTACTGACTTCACTACCTACGGCGAGCGCGAAGGTATCGTCCCAGGTGGATAGCAAACCGGCTTCGCTGAGGTCAGGCTCCCCTGTGTTTGAGCCATTGACGTAAAGCTTGCGCCCATTAATTGGATCGTAAGTGGCCACCACGTGCTGCAGGCTGGCTTGTACAACCTGGTCAGCGTCATCGGTTTCCAGGGCAGGCATACCATCCGCATCTGTGTTGTCGTTGCGGTTTTGTACGGTGTAGCTGTATTGATCCTGACCGAGGGTAAAGTTGCGAATATCATCACCACCGGAGTAGGTGATGATTCGCGCGGGCCCATCTTGTGAGACATTGGCCGGGGCGGCCCAGATTTCGATAGAGTATTCACCGGTGGCAGTGAGGGTATCGTGAAGTTTGCTGCTGGTGGCTGTAGCCCCCTGTGCTTTTCCCCCTTTTAATTGCAGTCCCCAGGATTCGATCCATTCCACATCGCCGGAGAGGGCGAGATCAATTGCAGGATTTACCCCAGAGGTATCGTAGGCTGTAGTGCCGCTGCCGGTTTTAAATTCGTAAAGAGCAATTGCATTACTCTCGATTCGGCCACCACTACTTGCGACAATACCGTCTGTCAGGCGCAGTGCCTTACTGATAACCCAGTCGGGGTCCACCTCGGTGACACTGATGGTGTCGGCAAAGGCCTGAATTGCATCGGTCATTTCCGCTTCGTTATCTGAGCAGTCATCCCAACAGTTATGATATTCACTACCCAGTCGCACAGAGAATCGAGATTCGCTTGGAGAGTCCAGATTTATTTTACTAACTGCATATTCGTATGCCAGATCAACATCGGAACTGGCGAAATAAGGGGTTTGTGCGGTTGTTGCCTCTTCACTGTGACAGTTGGCGCAGTAGCTGCGTAGAAGTGGATAAACTGTGGAGCTAAATCCGCTGCTAGAGTCAGGAAAACTTTTGCTGGCACCTACTTCACGCTCGACAGGGGCGACAAGGGTTATCGTGTTGCTCAGACTACCGGTCGCTCTAGCCCATTCCTCAATATAGTTGGTAATAATTTCCGCACAGGCATCATCGCTTGATAGCCAGCAATTGTGCCCTCCGCCAACCTTGGTTACCAAGCGGGACTCTTCGGGTGATGATAAATTAATTAGCTCGCGCCCCGCATTGTAGGCAGCATTGATATCGTCACCACGAACAAAATGCGGACTCTGATTATTTTCAACGTGACAACTACCGCAGCGATTTGTTGCCGCCAGGTTATCCCAAATATAGAGTTTGTATTGGTTGACATCTTCGGTCTCTGGGGCTGGCCCGGCATAGGCTGCGGTACCATCACTATCAGTGGTGTCAGGCTGACTTTCCGTGCCCTCGCCACTGCCACCACTACAAGCACTGAGGGCTAAAGCGGCACAAAACAGAGAAGCAATACCCAGGGTGCGGGTGGTTAACGAATTTTCCACTGTTGGGAGACATTTATAGAATTTCATTTTTTAATCTCCCGCGCAGTAAACCGCAGTGTCTGCGTATACCTGCTTGAGTTTGTAGCCGGTATTGCTGAAGTCATCAGTAATCGTTTCTATTCGTGCGCGGTCGGTGGAATCTTCCGGCTCGCGCAGACAAACCTGACGAAAAACCTTTGTCACCTGGCATTCAGCAAAGGCACGGCTATTGGATAGTTCTTCTCCCAGGGATTTCATGCCGTTACCACTGCCGGACAAGCTGTCACTCCAGCCCAAATGCATATTTGTTCCCTCTCGCCAGTAGTTAACCCAGCTGTCGTCGGGAATGATAAATCCGTAGGGGAAATTACCGCTGTTGATCAGGTTTTTGGCCTTGACACGGCTACCTGTTTCGGGATCGACATCGCCGGCTGTGTTGTAGTCAAGGACTCCCTCTTCACCATCGGGATCACTGTCTGCATCGTACACGTAGTCGTAATAGGCAAATGCCTGGGCCATGGGGTCCATGCCGCTATGACAGCCGATACAGTTATTTTGAAATACGCGGCTATCGCCCCCAGGACTGCGACTCACATCCTGGCGGATGCGATCCGGTGAGCGGGAGGTATCCTGTACCTGCTCCATGTCGTTACACAGGTGATTGAGCATCGTGAAGCGAAACATGGCGCGATTGGTTCCGGCACTAAAAAACGCCTTGGCCGCAGCGCGGCTGGTAAGAATACCGGCGGTGGCATTTGCCGGGAGGCCGTTTAGGGAGGATTGAGTTTCCTGCACCAAATTATCCTGTAGGGAATAGCCACCAGCTTCCAGGGACTCATAGTGATCATTGTCGCCAGTGCTATAGGATGGCAAACCAGAAATATTACCGGTATAGAGAATATTGGCTGACAACAGCTGACGGAAGTCCATATCATCCCGAACCATACCGATCACAGTCGCGCTGTAATCATTCAATGGTTCAAACGCGTCCTGTTCCTCATTGGTCCAGGGCGTTGCCAGATTTTTTAACGTTACATTGTAGAAGGCATCACTTTCCATTGCGGTATAGGCCGCAGAGGTAGGATCGCCATTTTCAATATCCTCTGCCATATCCAGTAGTACGCTCTCACTGGGAATGGTTCCTGTGATACGGCTGTGAATTTGCAAGGCCTGGTCCTGCGATGCGGATAGGGCAGAATTACTCCACAGACCCACTCCGAGCAGTGCGGTTGCCGTGGTGAGCCGGAATACACGCGCTCGAGACGAATTATTTTTCATTGGACTATTTTTGTCGGTGAGATCACTGGGGTGTGGCAAAACAGTCTAAAACCAGATTTAAATAATGTCAGAGTGACTTTTAATATTTGCGTCCCAGTTGGCAAACTTTTTGTGCACAACTTGCGAGAATTACCCTTAACGGTCAAAGCCGTAAAAAAGTTCTCAGGCTATAGAGCACAAAAGGCGAGCCCTGCTCATGCCAACCCGGGTGGATAACAAAAATGAAATGTTTGCGTGCGGTGCCGCTTTTACTCCTGGTGGCGGCGTGTAGTGGTGGTGGCAGTTCCAGTAGCGACGAAGATCAAGCTGAAGATCCCGTAGTGGAGGATTATCCTGTTGCTTTTGTGCGTCGCCAGCTAAGTACTGACGATGACGGCGGCTTATTGGAAGACGATATCTATGAGCCCGAAGAATTCTTTGCCGGTGCCGAGCTGATATTAAAGGACCGTGCAACTGCCAGTGCCACAGAAACGGTAATTACTGCGGATATTTTTGACGGTGATTACGATGTTAAAGATCTGAACACTTCAGCGGATGGCAGTCAGCTTATCTTTGCCATGCGGGCACCGGAAATTGAAGACGCCGATGATGACGATCAGCCCACTTGGAATATCTGGATTTACAATAACGAAACAGAAGAACTAAACCGGGTAATTGAGTCAGATTTAACTGCAGAAGAAGGTCAGGATATCGCCCCGGCATTTTTACCCGATGGGCGTATTGTTTTTTCATCTACACGACAGCGTCGCTCCAGGGCTCTACTGCTGGATGATGACAAACCACAGTTTTCAGCTCTGACAGAAAACCGGGAAGACCCAGCGTTCGTACTTCATGTTATGGAGTCGGATGGTACTGATATGACCCAGATATCTTTTAATCAGAGTCATGATTTAAATCCAATTGTACTTAGTGATGGTCGTATTCTCTTTAATCGCTGGGATAATGCTGCGGGTATCGACAAATTAAGTCTTTACACGGTAAAGCCAGATGGTTCTGATCTGTCGGTCTATTACGGTTATCACAGTCAAGATACAGGAACCGAGGATACTGAGGCTGCTTTCAATCGCCCACATGAAATGCCCGATGGCCGCCTTTTGGCTACTCTGCGTGCTCCTTCCGGTCTCACCCTTGGTGGGGATCTAATTACGATTGACGGAATTGTCTATAGCGAAGCCTACAGTGAACCAGAGCAAAGTGGCGAAATGGTCGGACAGGCTTCTATCACTGTGGGAGAAGTTACTACCGACGATACCATTTCCCCTCACGGCACCTTTGCATTTGCGTGGCCGTTCTACGATGGCACCAGTCGATTGCTGGTAGGTTGGAGCGAATGCCGGGTTATCAATGCAGAAACCGAGCTACTGGAGACCTGTCCAGATAGCGTTGCCGAAGATGAAGAAATCCAATTGGCAGACCCATTATACGGTCTGTGGATTTACGACTATATTGCCGGTACCCAGCTTCCCATCGTCGTTGTGGATGAGGGTGAAATGATTTCTGAAGGGGTTATTCTGGAGCCCCGCACTGAGCCCACCTATATTCCGGACCCAGTTGCTGGAATTGATGTCGATGCAGACCTGGTGGAGGAATCTGTTGGCGTCCTGGATATTCGTAGTGTTTACGATTTTGACGGTGAGGATATTGTCGGTATCGCAACCCTGGCAGATCCTGCCCAGACCAGTGCTGATTTGCGTCCAGCTCGATTTCTGAAAGTTTCCAAAGCTGTGGGCATTCCCGATGATGATGTTCTCGACTTCGATGGAGCAGCATTTGGCCGCAATGGCAGTCAGGGGATGCGTGAAATATTAGGTTATACCCCTATACAACCCGATGGCTCCGTCAGGGTAAAAATTCCTGCAGATATGCCCCTGGCAATTTCAGTTGTTGATGCGGATGGTAAGCGTATTTTTGATCCTCATGACAACTGGTTACAGTTGCAGGCGGGAGAAGTGCGCAGCTGCAACGGTTGCCATACCAGCGATAGTGAAATTCCACACGGTCGTACGGACATGCAGTTGGAGTCGGCATGGGATGGAGCACCGACATCGTCTGCACCGTTTGACAATACCGAGCCTGCGTTATTGGCAGAAATGGGCGAGACCATGGCCCAACTGTTGGCCCGTTATGTCGGTGAGGCCGAGCTTGAAGGGGATCTACACTTTACTGATTTGTGGACTGATCCTGCGGTGCGCACAAAGGATGACGAACTATTACTCTCTTATGGCGACTTGAGCACGGATGCACCAGTGGATTCCACCTGTTTAACGGAGTGGGAGGGCAGCTGTCGAATCGTCATTCACTATGAACAGCATATTCAGCCTTTATGGGATTTGTCCCGCGAGGTACTGGATAGTACTGGTGCTGTAATAGATGACTATACCTGTACAGGTTGTCACTCCCCCGTCGATGCCGCTGGAGCAATACAGATCCCCGATGGACAATTAGATCTCACCACCTCAGCGTCTTCAGTTAACGATGCGTGGTTTATTTCTTATTCGGAGCTGGTGGTTGACCGTGCCGAGCTTGAATTGGTCAACGGGGTTTTAACCGCACGACTTGTACAAGAATATGACAATGATGGAAATCCGGTTTACGAAGTCGATGAAGATGGTGAGCTGGTGCTCGACAGTAATGGTGACCCGATCCCTGTAATGGTCACTGTCAATATTTCCTCTCCCTTAGCGAGCTCAGCACTTGAGAGCTCGTTTTTTCTCTCTTTGAGGATGGTGGTGCACACCAGGGCTATTTAGAGGGTGCCGAGTTGCGCTTGATTGCCGAGTGGTTTGATATTGGCGCTCAGTACTATAACGATCCTTTTGCGGCACCGGCAGATTAAACCATGTTGAAATTACTTCGATATTTTACTGGTTGTTTCCCGGTACTTATATTTCTTCTCGTTTTTGCAGCGCGAGCTTCTTCTGAAGAAGCATCAGCGGATTCTGTTGTGTTAGATGAAACTCCGCCGGCAGAACTGGAAGTTACTGAGCTAATAGATGAGGATGAAAGCCCTAAGAATGCTGAATTGGTCACAGTGGGCAATGCATTTATCAATATTTATCGCGGCCCGGGTCGCGGTTATCCGATTTTCTATGTGGCGGAATATGGTGAAAAGATTTGGTTACTTAAGCGCCGCACCGACTGGGTAAAGGTGCTGACTTCGCGCAATAAAAGTGGCTGGGTAAAAGTAGACGATTTACGGGAAGTCTATGGAGAAAACGGGGAAGTTGTGCGTGTGTCACTACCAGACTTTTCTGATGTTGATGATGGCTACTTTTATCTGGGGTTGAGTTACGGAGATTTTGCTGGAGCAAATTCTCTGGGTGTTAGTCTAAGTTACCAATTTACCCCCAATTTATCTTCAGAATTACGTGCGACCCAAGCGGTAGGTTCCTATTCAGACAGCCAGGTATACCAGGTGGCGATGGTCCACCAGCCATTCCCCCACTGGAAAGTTTCCCCATATTTTGTTTTGGGTGCTGGGGTAAATATCACCTCTCCAAATGCCACGATTGTCGCCACCGAGGATCGACAGGATACAACTATGTTGGCCGGACTGGGGTTGCGCACTTATCTATCGCGCCGTTTTGCCATTAGGGCTGAATACACTAATCATTACTTGCTTACCACGCAGGAAAATAATCAGGAGATTGTCGAGTGGAAACTTGGTTTCGACGTATATCTGTAGGCTCTGCGGCGCTTTCAGCGTTGGTGGGGACTCAGGTATGTAGCGCCCAGCAGGATGATGATGTGCTCGCGGATATTGTCGCACCAGAACTGGAGCGCCGGGAGATACGTGATGCCCTGATAGATAGTGAAAATATAGAAATCGGTCTGTTTGCAGGTGTTATCAACGTCGAGGATTTCGGCTCAAACTCCCTGTACGGTACTTCAGCGGCCTACCACATCAGTGAAGATTTCTTTATTGAAGCCACCTATGCCCAGACCGAGTTAGGAGAATCCAGCTTTGAAAGGTTGAGCGGTGCTGCACCACTGTTGACTGATGAGCAGCGTGAACTCAGTTATTACAATACCTCTGTGGGCTGGAATATTTTCCAGGGTGAGTACTTTGTATTTGATGACTGGGCCTTCAATGCCAATTTTTATGTTGTTGGAGGTGTGGGAAATACCTCGTTTGCTGACGAAGAGCACATCACTTACAACTTTGGTGCTGGCGTGAGGATGCTTGCCAACGATTGGCTCGCTGTTCGCATGGATGTTCGCGATCATGTTTTTGAGCATGAATTATTTGGCGAAGCACAAGTCACCAATAACCTTTCCGCCCAATTGGGGCTCACCATCTTTTTCTAGATAACCAATAAATAACAAGGACTCTTCCATGAAATACCTGGCTGCTTTCTTGACCCTGCTTTTATCAATATCGCAGACCTACGCCGCAGAGCCCTCTAAGGATTTTACCTTGAGTTCCAATCAGGGCGGAAACCTTAGGCTCGCAGAGCAGCGCGGTGATGTCATCATGCTTAATTTTTGGGCCTCGTGGTGTGGTCCCTGTCGTCAGGAAATGCCGCTGTTGGATCAGTTACACGCCCGCTATGAAGCTGCAGGCTTCCAGGTTTGGGGGTTAATGTGGATGCTCAACGTAAAGATGCGGACTCTCTACTGGCAAAAATTCCGGTGGATTTTCCGATCCTTTTTGATAGCAAAGGGGAAGTGAGCAAAATGTATGGTGTTGCCGCTATGCCCAGCACCGTGTTTATCGATCGCGATGGAAATGTTCGCTATATCCACAAAGGCTATCGCGATGGAGATGAAGCCGCCTATAAGAAGATGATTAAGGAACTGATTCGGGAGTAGTGTCATGCGTGCATTGTTCCTAGTTTGCACTCTCTTGTTGAGCACAGGTTGTACTGTTAATCCTTGGGTTGCTCCTTATGAACGACAATTTATTGCCGATCCTATTATGGGGTTTGAACAGGACCCTGTAGCGGCTCGTTACATGAATCATGTGTACGAAGCCCGTGAAGCTGCGCGGGGTGCTGAAGGGGGAAGTGGAGGTGGATGTGGCTGTAACTAAGCTTCTATCTCGCTGGAGCGGACTATTATTTTTAGGACCGCTCATGGCCGTTGCCGCAGTTCTTCCCGAGGAGAGAGCGGACAATATGTATCATGCCTATAGCGGTGGTGGAGTGACTATTGATGGGCCCTCCCTATTGATTCGAAAGAATGTCGGCAACAATGTATCCCTGTCTGCAAATTACTATGTGGATATGATATCCGGGGCATCTATTGATGTGGAAGCCACCGCTAGTGAGTACACTGAGCAGCGAGATGAGTTCTCTTTGGGGGCTGACTACCTGGTGGATAAAACCACAATCAGTATGGGGTATACCAATAGTTCCGAGAATGACTATGAGGCGCAAACAGTTGCCTTCGGAATTAGTCAGGGGTTCTTTGGCGATTTGAGCACCCTTGGTTTGCGGGTGAGTTACGGAAGCGATGATGTATTTCGTAATGGCGATGACAATTTTGCTGAGGATGCACAGCATCGCCGCTATGCATTTAGTTGGAATCAGATCCTCACGCAGAAGCTAATTGCTGAATTAAGTGTGGAAACGGTGGCTGACGAAGGTTTTCTTAATAATCCGTATCGCAGTGTCAGATACCTTGACGAATCCTCTGGCAGCGGATTTAGTTATCAAGCTGAAGTTTATCCAACAACTCGCAACAGTGATGCCGTTGCTTTAAGGGCTAAATACCGGCTGCCTTACCGAGCAGCCGTCAAGGCCGAATACAGACACTATGCGGATAGTTGGGGTGTTGTTTCGGATAATGTTGAGTTTCGCTATATCCACCCCTGGAAGGAACGGGATGAATGGGTTTTAGAGGGAAAAATTCGTTATTATCAGCAAAGTAGTGCAGACTTTTACAGCGATCTTTTCCCCTATCTCAACGCTACTAATTTTCGTGCTAGGGATAAAGAGTTGAGTAATTACACAACTCTAGCCCTTGGGTTTGGTGTATCTTACGAGCTGCCAAAACGTTGGTCAGTACTGAAACGACGCAATACGATTAATCTCTATTGGGACCATATCCTATTTGACTATGAGGATTTCCTAGATGTCACCGTGCATGGTTCTGATACATCTATCAGTCCTGGCGAGGAACCGGCTTATAGTTTCTCTGCGAATGTAATTCGATTATTTTGGTCAGTCCGTTTTTAGGAATGGGAGCCTCTGCGTTCTGTTTTTCAACAAAAGAAAAAGATGCAGAGGCTTCATAGTCTGAGCCAAATTTGACTGTTGATTTATTGCATAGAGTAATCCCGAAGAATTTCTCCAATCCTTATACGGTAGTTATCAAATAGTTGTTTTTTGCCTAGGTGTTGTGCATCACAATGTGCCTTGTGATTTTTCCAGTTCACTACAGACTCTTCATCCCGCCAAATAGAGAGCGACAAAATTTTTCTTGGCTGATTGAGGCTTTGAAATCTCTCGACTGAGATAAATCCATCGAAGTTAGTTAGGTGTTCTTTTAGGTCCGCTGCAACGGCCAGATATTTGTCTTTTCCTGAAGGCTTTGGTGTAACTTCAAATATGACGGCGATCATCAGTGACTTTCCTGTGGGAACTTCAGGTAGGTTTCTGGCACAGCATTTAAAAAGCTTCGCTTCTCTTCAAGAATAAACTTCTCTCTCGTCGCAAACTGAAAATTTTCACTGCCCTGAGGAGACTGCTTAAGCAGTTTTCGATATTGTTCATAATGAGCCAAGCTATCGAAATTAATAATACCAAAGGCCTGAAAGTTGGTGCCCTCAGAAGGTAGATAATATCCTAATAGTCGTCCGCCACAATTGGGAATGATTTTGCCCCAGTTCTCAGCATACTGCCGGAAAGCATCAAGCTTAAACGGATCGATCTTGTATTCAATAAAACAGGTTACAGTCATCTAAGTTGCCTCTATTCATAATTTGCTGGCATTCTAGATGGTTTAATTTTCTATACTTCGGTGGTCAGCGAACTGTTGCGAGGGTAACCATGGAACCTGACATTTCGGTAATATCCAGTTTGATTGGGGATCGGGCGCGCTCAAAAATATTGATGGCGCTTATGAGTGGAAAAGCACTGACAGCAACAGAGTTAGCCTGTGAGGCCGATGTGACTGCACAGACTGCAAGCAACCATCTTTCCAAGCTGGTAGATAGCAAGCTGCTGATAGTTCGCAAGCAGGGTAGGCACAAGTACTTTCAGCTGGCGAGTCATCAAATTGCCGAAGCGCTAGAGGCGTTGCTCAATCTGAGTAGCACCCTGGTACCTCAAAAAGTTACCACTGGACCCGCAGATCCAGATTTAAGGAAGTCCCGTATCTGCTATGACCATTTAGCAGGAATGACTGGTGTTCTATTGTACGAGGCGCTATTGGCTAGTGAGTTACTCTCTGAGCAATCACAGCAAGTTTCCTTGACTGAAGAGGGCGAAATATTTTTCCAGGAACGAGGGGCAGCCGTAACGAGTTTTAAGCAACGTAAGCGCCCTGTTTGCAAGTCATGCCTAGACTGGAGCGAACGAAAAAGCCACCTTGCAGGCAGCTTGGGCCAATGGATACTCGAAGATGCCTTGGCAAAGCAGTGGGCGGTTAGAAGAGCGGACTCCAGGGCGATTACTTTCTCCCAGAAAGGGCTTTTACTGTTTTCGAAGCGTTATCAGATTGATTGCTCCAAGTTGCTATAAATTATTTGTCAGCTCGTTATCAGATTAAAGGAAAGCCCCGTTAACCATATCAACTGTGCTCCATAGCTGAGACGTTGGTGCAGGCCGGGGTTGATTTTTTCCTCGTAGGCTTTTTTAAGGTAACAGTAAAATAGATAGAAGCGAGCAAGCAGGCTGTACTAAATAACCTGAATTCTATTGAGAAGTAACTACTGAAAGTACTTAGCAATGGCGCAATGAGTAAAGAAAACAACATAAACATCCCCGCCCAGGAGTGTATCTGGCATTCAAGACTAGGGGTTTTTGTATAGGGATCCGCATCCATAGGAAAATAACCCGCAACCCAGGTTCCAATACCGTGGATAATAATTAAAACTCCAATGATGGTAAGTACAACTGGGGCCTGTTCAATTTGAATTATATGCAGACCAAATAAGAAGAATAATATGCCAAGTGGGTAGTTGTTAATGAGGGGGAGAGCTTCTGGGTTGGGCTTCCAACGGCTCCTAGTTCGCTACAGAATTGTCTTGAATGGCTATAGCCAGAGTATTTTGCTCCTGCCAATGTAACACCTACAACCATCCATACCAGCGAGAGAAACCCCAAGTAAGCAAACACTGTATGAGCCCCGACTGGTTATGTTGGGGCATAAGATAGCACTAGGGAGCCTCTGAATAACTCCGTGATACCTCTGGCATACAGAGCGGTTCACAATCAAGGCGCGGCTTCGCAGGAATGTCTAGACCTTTCAAGAAGTCGCAACGCGGAGTGTGAATCGCTCTGTAAGCCCCGAAGGGCGGGCCTTGAAGGCCACAGCTGCTGCGTTGCAGCTCTTGCAAAGGACTAGGCCATTCGCGGCTAGCTGCGCCTAACATCTGTAGCCTTCAAGACCCGCAGAGGCATTACGGAGTTATTCAGAGGCTCCCTAGATAAAAAGTCCTTTCAAGTTAATCCTTGTCTTCAAACGTGCCAGGTTTATTGCTATTTCAACTTTATCTAAAAGCGATTATTGCCACAAAGATAAGTGTTTTTGTCCTTATTGTTCGTATCGGTTTAATTAATTTTTTATTAGTTTAAGTCTAATAGAGTAATTAATTTTTTATACTAGATCAGGTACTGGAAAAGGAGTCGAGGGTTCGAAAATGGATAATAATGACAGCAAAAATTTTTCTAATGCCATAGAAGTACTATCCCTGGCAGCGCGGTACGCTGAGGAATATGTTGCTGATATTCGCGATCGCCGCGTAAGTCCGTCCGCCTTTGATATTGATCAAATGCAATTTTTTAACAGTGACTTGGCCCGGGCTGGGGAACCGGCAGAGGCTGTTGTCGAGAGCCTGCATCGTTACGGTTCTCCGGCAACAGTTGCCAGTACCGGTGGGCGTTTTTTCGGGCTGGTGGTAGGTGGGGCTACGCCAGCTTCTATGGGCGCGGCGGTAATGAACGCCGTTTGGGACCAAGTGGCGGTTTTGGAGGCATCGGCGCCTTCTGCAATTTATCTGGAGCGTATTGCGGCAATCTGGATATTGGAATTGTTAACCTTGCCGATGGAAAGTAGTGTGGGTTTCACCACAGGGTCATCTATGGCCAATATGGTGTGCTTGGCTGCTGCGCGAAATACGCTTTATCAAAAATTAAATATCGACCTGGCAAAAAGCGGGCTAGCCGGTGCGCCGCCACTGCGTATTGTTGTTTCTGAACAGTCCCATGTCACAGTTCACAAGGCACTCTCTATTCTTGGATTTGGTATGGATCAGGTGATTAAAGCGCCCTGTGATGAACAGGGGAGGGTGCGAGCAGATACTTTTCCCGAGGTTGATGAAACCACCATTATTTGCCTTCAGGCGGGCAACGTAAACTCCGGCAGTTTTGATCCGTTTGCAGGCATAATTCCCGAAGCTAAATCCAAAGGTGCCTGGGTACATGTCGACGGTGCCTTTGGTTTGTGGGCAGCGGCATCTCCAGCGAAATCAGTGTTGACTACTGGAGTAGACCAAGCAGATTCCTGGGCTGTAGATGCTCATAAATGGCTAAATACGCCTTATGACTGCGGTTTGGCAATTTGTCGAAAGCCGGGGGCTGTACACAATGTGATGACAACCCAGGCGCCATACTTGCAAGTGGGATCGCTGGTGCCGCCCAAGGATATGGTGCCAGAATTCTCACGTCGGGCCAGAGGGGTGGAAGTGTGGGCGGCAATTCAGGAGATGGGCCCGAAAGGAGTTGCGGCGATGATTGATCGCTGCTGCATCCATGCCCAACATCTGTGCGAAGGCCTGGCAGAAATGGGCTATGAGATCCTTAACGATGTAGTGTTAAACCAGGTGGTGGCAACTATTGGCACTGCGGAAGATATCCAAGAGATAGTCAGAGCCATACAGGAGGAGGGAGTCTGCTGGTTTGGAGCGACTACCTGGAGAGGAAAAACGGCCCTGCGTATTAGCGTCTCTTCCTGGGCGACTACCGATAATGATATTGCCCTTACCCTGGATGCTATTTGCCGGGCGACGGAGGCTCAGATGTCCAGATAACCCTTTGAGTGACATGAAGTGCTAGGGGGCCTTCTAAAGTAAATAGCACTTAATGTTTACGTCTTTTAGATCAGGCTGAGGTAGTTGGTGAATTATTTGGAGGCCCTCTTGTTTCTACCTTTGGCCGTAGCAGCCAGTTTCAGTGGTGAGCGCCGTCTATCCTTGTTGAATGGGCGCGGATCTGGGCCATTATTTTCAAGCTTTTGCTTGCGGTATTACTATTTCCGCCAACTCAGCCACTTTTTCAGCGCATAAAGGTGAGGGGCTCGGGTAGAACGATGACTTTTTGGCTGGTTTTAATACTTTTTTTAATTCTACTCTGGCTTCTGTGGATGGCGTTTTTTAGTCCCAGTTTAAGTCGCAATGAGCTACTGAAATTCTCTTTTAATCAACTTACGCTGGCTGGTGGTTTATCCGTTAATTATCGCGAGATGGGGCCTGTTGATGGCGTTAATATACTTTGTCTTCACGGTGGTGGTGATTCACTGAGCGCCTGGAATGCCTGGGCGACAAAATTGGCAGAAAAATATCATGTTATTTTGGTGGACTTACCTGGGCATGGATTGACCGACCCGTTACCAGGAGGCACTTATACACCTAAGCATTTTGCCGATTTTATTGCAGAATTTGTCGCAACCCTGAAACTTAGGGACTATGTGATCGCTGGCCATTCATTTGGTGGAAATGGGGTTTTACGCTATTTAACAGGACATCCGAATATACCCAAGGCCGCTATTCTTGTCTCTCCCGGTGGTTATAAATGTGGCAAGGGACTGGAAATGCCTGCTGGTATTGCTCGATTTGCCACCAGCCATTGGGGGCGAAAAATGGTTGCGCACATTGGTAGTCGTGGATTATTGAGAAAAATGCTGGCTTCCAAATTTTTCTACAATCCGCAGGCTCTGCCGGGGGAAATGTTGGAACGAATCTATTTGCTTTCCCGCTATGAGAAGAATCGCGGTACAGCGATCAATTTGGTTGCTAATGCCACAATCAATTTCCAGCCGTTGCCGGACTTGGAGACTATAAAAATTCCAGTTTTATTTATCTGGGGGGCAGAAGATCAAATTATTCCCTTGTCCGTAGGAAAGTATTTCTCTGACAAGTTGCCTAATGGAGAGTTAATCGTGTATCAGAAGATGGGGCATATGTCCCATGTCGAAAATGCCGAACAAAGTGTCACCGACGCAATGGAGTTTTTGCAGCGTCAGGGGCTGTGACAATACTGTGGAAAATTTAAAAAAGAGGCCGCAGTGCGGCCGAGTTTGGGGGGATGAAAATCAAGAGCGCCTAATTGATGACAACCAGGCCGGCTTTCACTATGTCGTAGTGACTGAGTTCTGGTACCTGCTGGTGTAGGTCGCTTTCCAGTCGATCGATGGATTCCAATTGTGTACACAAGCGGTTTGCAGACTGCTCAATACTTTTACCGCGCTGTTCCAGTAACCGCTCCGCCTCTTCAGTGGCCTGTTCTTCAATGCTTTCTCCGCCGGTAAAGGCAGCTTTGAAGGCATGCCAGGCAATAGTTCCCGCGGACTCCATAGCGAGGCGTTCGATACGGGGTTCAAACTCTTCAGAGATGGTTTTCTCTATATAGTTACCCATTTCCTCGTTTCCCAGCTGGTAGATCTCGCCCTCTCGATTGAGGCGGTCCTCAGTGCGCTGGATCAGGTCGGCGGAAAACTGTTGGAGTTCGAGGATATCCGGGTGGTCCGGCCCGGCGAGGGTGCTGATGGCAATGGATAGGCCATCCATTGCAATATCGACCGCCTCAAGGGTGAGTACCAGTGTGTCGCGACCGGCGATGTGTAGCTGTTGGCGGTATTCCTGAAGTAGTTGCTCCTGCTGAGAATTGAGGGACAGCAACTCACCATCCACTGATAGCTGGTTGGGCAGCTGAAATGTCACCAGTTTTCCGTCTTCCCCATCGACGGTAAAGAAGTCCGGGCCTACTTCAATAGCGTAATTCGTAGACACTGTGCAGGTGCTGGTATCGACATGAAAAGAATCGTGGGCCATTGCCTGTGAACTGATACCGAGGCCTATCAGGGTTGAAAGTGCGATTGGCTTCCACATATGCCGGTTTCCTATTGTGTGTCTTTTCAATGTGACGCGCCTGGGTAGCCGAACAGATGCAGGCAGTTAGAAATATTTTTCATTTTTTCCTGACGCAGGCCCGGGGAGTGATGGCCAGGCGTGGATGTTCCAGCGGGTATTCTGTATTTTTAGCCCATAACACTTAATAAATTGAGGGTATTCAATGTTCATAAGCAGGCACATTGCCGCACTGTGCTTCTTGATAGTCAGCACAATGGCACAGGCCGGGAGCATCGCGGAGTACACCGCAGGCATGCATAGGCACAGCGGCTTCCACGACTTTTACTGGGACGAGGCTAACGGCCGGGTGCTACTTGAGATCGATGAGTTTGAGCGCGAGTTGCTCTTGCTCACCGGGCTGGCCCAGGGACTGGGTTCAAACCCGGTGGGCCTGGATCGCAACCAGGTGGGTGAGAGCCGCTTGGTGAAGTTCCAGCAGTCGGGTAACAAAGTATTACTGCATCAGGTGAACCTGAAATACCGTGCCCAATCAGCAAATGCGGCTGAGCGCCGCGCGGTTGAGGAAGCTTTCGCTTCGTCCGTACTCTGGGGCTTCAAGGTGCTTGCCCAGAGCGATAAGGCGGCACTGGTGGACCTTACGCCCTTCCTGTTGAGCGATCAGCACGGTATTGCTACACGTCTTAAGGGCGCAGAGCAGGGCAGTTACAGTGTGGATAAGAGCAAATCGGCAATTTATCTGCCCCGCACAAAAAACTTTCCCAAGAACAGTGAGTTTGAGGCCCAGTTAACTTTTGCTGGATCAGCTCCGGGAAACTATCTGCGCGAAGTGGTTCCGACCCCTACATTGGTGTCCCTGCGCCAGCATATCTCCCTGATTCAATTGCCAGATAACGACTATGAGCCGCGCCGTTTTCACAGCCGCAGTGGCTACTTCCCGTTCGCTTATCGGGATTACGCTACAGCGATTGAAGAGCCCTTGGACCAGCGTTATATCTACCGTCATCGACTGGAGAAGAAGGCGGGTAGCGATGAGGTTGTGGAGCCGATTGTTTACTACGTAGATTCTGGAGTGCCTGAGCCGGTGCGCAGTGCCCTGATAGAAGGGGCGAGCTGGTGGGACCAGGCATTCGCTGCAGCAGGATTTAAAAATGCGTTTCGCGTAGAGATTCTGCCGGAGGGCGTCGATCCTTTGGATGTTCGCTATAACGTGATCAATTGGGTACACCGCTCCACTCGCGGTTGGTCCTATGGTTATTCGGTTTACGATCCCCGTACTGGCGAAATTCTAAAAGGCAATGTTACCTTGGGGTCCCTGCGTGTTCGCCAGGACTTTCTGATTGCTCAAGGGCTTGTACAGCCCTATCGCGGCGATACCGTCAGTACTGAGCAGCTAAAGAATATGGCCCTGGCCCGTATCCGTCAGTTATCCGCTCACGAAGTAGGCCATACCCTGGGTCTGGCGCACAACTTTGCTGCCAGTAGCGAAGAGCGCGCTTCAGTAATGGATTACCCGGCTCCGCTGGTCTCTCTGCTGGGAGGTAAGTTGGACCTGACAGATGCCTACGCCACTGGCATCGGCAGTTGGGATAAGTTGGCGGTTCGCTACGGCTATGGCGAGAGCGATGATGAAAAAAGTTATCTCGACAGTGTTATCGCTGAGGCCGGGGAACAAGAGCTGCGCTTTATTTCAGACCCGGACTCCCGCACCATCAATAATGCTCACGCAGTCTCACACCTTTGGGACAACGGCACTGACCCATTGACGGAATTCCAGCGGATGGTCGACTTGAGGCGTCATGCCCTGGGTAACTTCTCTGCGGCGGCAGCGCCGTTATCCGCGCCCCGTTCTGACCTGGAAGAGACCCTGGTGCCTGTGTACTACGGTCATCGCTACCAGGCGGAGGCTGTGGGCAAATTGATTGGTGGCTTGGACTATGACTATGTCTACAACGGTACCGATCAAAATAGCTATACCCTGGTGCCCGCAGAGCGACAACAGCGGGCAATTGATGCACTGCTGGATACACTTTCGCCGCAGTTTCTCACCTTGCCGGAGCAGGTCTTGCAGCTGATTCCGCCCAAGTCCTATGGCTACGAACGTACTATCGAGAGCTTCCCCTCATATACAGGGGTAGCTTTTGATGGGGTCGCTCTGGCGGAAGCGGCTGCTGGGCATACGCTATCAATCCTGATGGACCCGCAGCGCGCGGCGCGAATGAATCAACAGAGTGCCCGCAGCAGTGAGGTACCGGGGTTTGCTAGCCTATTGCAGCGCTTGAGCGCGCTGGCTCTGCAGGGTGAGGGTTATACCGGTCTGCAGGCGAGTGTGCACCAGCGAGTTAATCACGCCTATATCGAGCAGTTGATGTTACTGGCCAGTAATGCAAAGGCAGACGAATCAGTGCGGGCCAAAGCGCATTTGGAGCTGGCAAAACTTCTTCAGGAAATTGGTTCTATGCGGCTGTTTGGCGATGATCCTGAGGGCTATAGTGCGCACTATTACTATGAGGCACAGCGCATCGATGCCTTTAAGCAGGGCAAGCTGGAAGTAAAACCTGGTGCGGTTAAAGCGTTGCCGCCAGGATCTCCGATCTGATCTGAAACGGATAAAAGGGGTGGGCTGTAAACACTCACCCCCTTTGGGCATTAACCGCGAATAAACTGGGACTTCTTTACCCAGTGATTTCCTCGGTATTGTCGAGTGGGGGTTGGGTTTTTCTTCGCCCAGAAAAAGTGGCGGTTAAACTGAAATTCCGCATCGTAACCCTCCGCCAGCGCTGCCAGGGGCATGGCTTGCCAGCTGGTCTGGCGGCGTTTGCTGGTTGCCTCCAGCAGGTACTCTTGATCGTTCAAGATGGCCACTACCCAGGCGTGACCCTGACCTTTATGGGTTCCGAGTGCCACCCGCGCATCAACTCCCAATTCGATCAGCCAATCTGCCAGTAAAATAGCGTGGTCTTCACAGTCACCCCGCTTTTGGTAATAGGCCTGCCGGGATGTTTGCCAAATGTCTGACAAACCGGCGTATTGCAGGTGATCGTATTGGTACTCTTTATTCATAGCCAGTGTATAAAGAGGCACCCAAAGCTGTTGAGTCTTAAAGGGCTTGAACCCCACCAGGTAGCTGTTGGCAAAGTGGTGTTGCTGGTCCAGTCCCCGGGCGGACGCTGTCGCCGCCTCAATTCCCTGCCAGTTCCACACTGAGACATGAGCGCTCTCTTCCAGTGAGCGTTTGTCGACTACTTTCTGGATGGTTTTTTCTTCCAGAGGGTAGCGGGTACCCACCACTCGCACTACACCTTGTTGTGAGTCCACAATACTGGCTAACTGACTGCCGCTGCTACCAAAGCTCCGTAAATTATCGGAAAGGGGGATTTCCGGTGTGCTTTTAGTTGGCGGCTCCTGTGTATTCGCTCGCCGTACAAGTTCAGGGGTGATCAGTGCGAGGGAAAGTATCAGTGTGATAGCCAGCCACTTGCGCATAGTGCTATCCCTTGAGGCCAAACGAAATAATGATGGCAACAAATATCAATATGGTTGATGCAAATATAGATACGGCGATATTGCCATTTTTTAGCTCGCCTTCGATATCTACAGAGCGAAGCAGTTTCTTATCAATGGTAATCAGTGCGGTGATACCAATAAATAACGCTAGCAGCGTATAAATCAGGTTAATGCCCAGGTTAAACAGGGTTGCCGTTAAAAATTCCAGTTCCATAAATCCTTCAGGCTAATTATGTTTATTAGTGACTGTTAATGGAATAATTTAAGCATAGGGTCTGATTGAGTGCAAAGGATGGCCGACCCAGATAAACCGACAGCTTAATTTACAGGTGATTGTCAACCTTAATTGGCAATCCGGACTTGTTGATTAGTATTTTATTTGGCTGGGTTGCTATTGGGGAATAGCTCTAGACGAAGAGTTGCTCCGTCGAAGGGATTTTACGCTTAATTTACCGGGAAAGCCTTTTGAAGAAGTGTATTTATTAGCTCGGTGTTATCCAGGCGGGAACCTGGATAACACACCGAGTTTGATTAGTTATCAATCTCGGTCATTTCATTCAATACAAACTCTTCAACGGCGCCCTCGGTTGCCTTCATATAGTCTTCCAGGTGCTTATTGTTCATGTGGGTTTGCCACAGATCGCGAGTTTCCCAATTTTCATAAAACAGGAAGTGTGCAGGATTGTCATTGTCTTGATGAAGGTTGTAATTAATGCAACCAGCTTCTGCTCGTGTTGTATTAATGAGTTTTAACAATTCAGATTTCACCAGGTCAATTTTGTCGGCCTTGGCTTTAATGTTGGCAACGATAGTGAGCCTGCTCATGTGAACACCTCTTTGTTTCAATATGTGTTGGATTAAGGTTTGTACTCTTTTCCTTGATCCTTTCAGAGGAGACCTAGTGAACAGCTTAGCTGCCTCCTGGGTAAGGACTGGGATGTCGAGCTGATGAAGTCATTCTAGATCTAGATTGCATTGCTAGAAACACTATAATCTTTGAATCTTTATCAAAAATATATTGAAAATATGCAGCTTGAAGACTTGAGGGTCATTCTTAAAGTGGCCGAGTTTCGTAGTATCACTGCGGCCGCCGCCAGTCTCGACTTACGCACTGCAACTGCCAGCGCAGCGATCAAGCGTGTGGAGAGCGCGCTAGGAGCGGACTTGTTTATTCGCACTACGCGGCAATTGCGGCTATCCAGTGCTGGGGAAAGGTTTATTCCCAAATGTGAGGAGGCCCTCCTGACTTTGGACCTCGCCCGGCAAAATCTCAAGGAAGACAGCGGTCAGATAGATGGCGAGCTTCGCATAGGTGCATCCTCGGACCTAGGAAGGAACCTCGTAACTCCTTGGTTAGATCAATTGTTGCAGGAACACCCGGGGCTGAGTCTAAGAGTGAATATCAGTGATAGCCAAGTGGACTTTTACCGGGATCCTGTGGATATCGCGTTGCGCTACGGCCCCCCAGCGGATGCCAACCTGTATGGTTTTAAGATTTGTGACGTGCCCCGTTTATTGTGTGCAACCCCGGCCTACTTACAGGAAAAGGGTTCCCCGAAAACACCGGAGGATCTCTCCGCACATAATGGCCTTTTTTATCAGCTTCACGAGATTGTGCACAATAATTGGGAATTTTTTCGGGGCGAAGAGATATACAAGATACGTATGTCTGGGAACAGGTCGTCAAATGACGGTGACCTGGTGCGACGTTGGTGTACCTCTGGCTATGGACTTGCCATTAAGTCATGTCTGGATATGTCTGCGGATTTACTTTCCGGTCAGGTAGTGGCCACTATGCGAGACTATAAACCCAAGGCAACGGAGCTATGGTTGGTATCTCCGGGAAGGCAGTCAATTACACCGACGGTAAGGTTGGTGCGGGATACTGTAAGAGATCGGTGCTTGGAGGTTTTAAAGCGGCTGCTGGCAAAGGACATACTTTCTGAGGCTGATTTCAGTAATGGAACGGACGCAATGTTGAGGTCTTAATTTTCTTTGTAGCCATATGGTTATCCTTGAAAACTATTTATTAGTTCCTGAAAAAAAGGGGAGCTTTGCTCCCCTTTTTTATTCAAGCTCTAGTTAATCCAATTGGGATTAGGAGCCTGAGCAGCCGTAGGTATCCAAGTAGTCATAGGCTGCTTTTGCCTGTACAAGGCCGTAGCCATAGGCATTGTCCCTTCCTGCGTCACCGAGATCTTCAGCGGTAGCCGTTAGTGCGTTGCGAATCTCTGTATTGCTGCAGTTGGGGAAGTGGCTCCATACCAACGCGGCAACACCGGCAACGTGTGGGGTAGCCATGGAAGTACCGTTGTAATATTCGTAGCTAGTAGCCTCATTTTCCAAATCCACACTTGCATTTAATTGCGTGAGTAGAGTTGCACCGTCAGTATCTGAAATGCCAACTGAGGGAATTGTGGTTACGGTGTCACTCAGGGTGGCACTGGAAAGTAATCCCTCTTCATTATTGTAAATAATGGCACCGATACCGCCGCCAGACTCACAATTCAAGACTTTCTCGGCGAAGCTGATATTGCCGCGAGCAATCAGGCAAATCTTACCTGCCGCACTGGTGCAAGCGGATTCTGCCGTACCACAATCTTCCATCGAGCCGGTGATTGCACCAGCTGGAGTGCCGGATATCGGGGCTGACTCGATATCAACACTGTCGACAGTCAAGTAGGAAATTCTGCCTGTATCAGTGGGAACAGAAGATAGAACCTGCACGCCGGGGGCGGAGAGTTCTACCTGGTTAGTTTGCTGGGATGAAGACCAGATGGCCTTATCGCTGTCGACAGCACCTACGGATACTACTGAGGAGTAGGAGGCTGGGTAGGAGTGGGCCGTATTCCCATCGTTTCCTGCTGCTGCGATGGACAGGATGCCTTCGCGATTCAGGCTATTAAAGGTGCGCCTCTCGAGGACGTTGGGGCTGTCACCTCCCAAACTCATGTTGATGACGTTGGCACCGTTGTCGGCGCAAACTTCTGCTGCTGCCATAAGGGAGGAGGAGTAGGCCCAGCCATCACCGTCGAAGACTTTTACAATATGCAGGTTGATGTTACTACTAGGCATCACACCTACGACACCAGCATCATTGTTCATTGCAGCAATAGTGCCGGCTACATGGGTGCCGTGACCGCTCTGGTCTTCATACCAATTGCCTGCACCACTGGGATCACTGGTTCCGGTAACGGCATTGCCAGACAAATCTTCATGGACGAGATCGTAGCCAGAATCAATAATACAAACGGTGCGGTTGCCGGCTTGAGAGTCACCCAGCTGGTCTGCTTGCACCATGGTAATTCCGTAGGGCGTTTCCTGAGACATTGGATAACGTTTTACGTCTTCTTCGATAAATGCAACGTTCGGATTGGAGCGCATTTCTTTGAGGGTTTCTGCAGACATATGAGCTGCCATCGCATTCTGACGACGTATTTCAACAGCTTGGCGTCCGCCTCTCTTTTTCATGAAAGACTTAACTGATTCACCTTTTCCTTGCTTGAAAGTCACGATGTAACGCTTGTCTTCTGCAGCTGCAGCGGCGTTTCCGGCTACAGCAAAGGCTAAGACGCCGGCGGCAAATACAGATAGTTTTTTCTTCATTGGATACTCCTGGCAATTTCTATATTTATTGTTGCTTTTGTCGCTGCTCTTATTTCAACATTTTTGATTATTGGTTTTTGTTCGAGATCGACCTGGGGGAATTTAACAGGATTTTAATGGCGTATGAATAATCAAATTGCAGGTATTTTTTTAAAATTTTATTGAGGGATTTTTATTTTGTTGATTTTTGCGATTGCATGATAATTTTTAACGACTTTTGTTGAAATTTCCACATTTTATTTTCTCTTTGCGGTATTTGTTAGGTTGAGTGTTTTTTTGTGGGTATTTTGTGTAAATCTTTTTATGAGTGGTATCTGCAATTGATTTATTTGGTAGTTAGTCTTGTGACTTGTATCAGTTTGTTTCGTAGTGTTGGATAGAAAAATATATCTGGTTGAAAAATCAGATTGAGAAATTTGTGGTGGGCCAGTTATTGGTTGGAAAGTTGGTAGTGGTCGACCAAATAGAGATTGTCTGGTCGACCAGAATTAGTTGTTATTTAGTTTTGTGGGATGCTTGTTAGATTATCTCCTGATTCAAGTTCAGAAATAGATCCTAAATTAAGACTAATCAGTTTTTCCTTAATTTTGCTTTTATCGCCTACAATAACCCAAGTAAATTGATTGGTTTTTAGAGTTTTCCTAGACAGAGTATGAATTAAAGCAAGATCAATATCGCGAATTTGCTGTGTATAAGTCTCCATATAGGTAAGTGGCCGGTCATAGGCTACTATATCTGCAATAGCACTTGAGACTGATCCAATAGTCTCGAAGCGGCCAGGCAGCTCATTAATTCGTTTATCTTTTATCTTTTGTAGTTCCTCTTCCTTTGCTGGGGAATTTCCTATATAGGCCTGTAGTTCATTATATAGCTCTTGTAAAGATTCACTGGTTTTGTCTGTTTGAACCGGTGCGTATACCAATAGAGGCTGCTGCCCTTTGGCTCCTGTTAGGAAAGAGTATGCTCCGTAGGCCCAATGCTTATCTTCTCTCAGGTTCATATTAATTCGTGCGGTGAAAGTGCCTCCAAAGATATCATTCATCATATGAAGGGCTTCACGCTGTGGAATCATTTCAGATGGTGCCAGTAGACCACCAATGATGATGCTTTGTTCGGCTCCTGGTTTATCAATTAAGTAAATATTAGTTTTTTCAGGATGTGAGACCTGTTCAAGTTGCTTGGAGGGCAAGGGCTTTTCAGGTGCTACCCAGTCTGCAAAGTGTTGCTCAAGTTTTTGTTTCAGCTCATCGAGACTAATGTCACCAACGGCAATTAGCGTGGCATTATCTGGACGCATCCAGGTCTGATGAAAACTAACAATATCTTCGCGAGTCAAAGATTGAATGGAATTTTCAGTTCCTGAGCCTGTTAGTGGTACGCCATACGCATGGTCTTTACCGTAAAGTAGCGGTGGTAATTTTCGTAGGGCTATTTGTGCTGGTTGAGTTTTTTCCTGTTGAATACCTGCAATCCATCGGCTCCGCTTACGTTCAATTTCCTCTGTGACGAAAGCTGGCTGCATCACGATATCGGCAAATAAAGATATGGAGTCATCAATATTGCCTTTCAGTGCATTGAGACTAACTGTTGAAGTATCAATAGTTGAATTTGCGCTGATGCGCGCACCTAGTAATTCTTCTTTGGCACTTATCTCAAGAGCACTTAAGCTTGAAGTACCTTCCTTGAGCATGGACATGGCGTAACTGGATGTACCCAGGATATTCCCCTGGTCAGCGGCATACCCGGCATCAAACTGCAATTGGACATCGACGACTGGTACAGCATGGCGTTGAGCCAGTATGACCTTTAAACCATTGGATAGCTCTGTAGTTTGTAATTCGGGGAATGGGACACTGGGAAACTCTCCTGTATCCGGCAATTTGGATCTATCTGCATCAGCTTTAGAAGTGGAGTATTTAGGGAAAGGGTGTACCTCCAGATTGTAATCGCCGCTGGAAAGCCACTTCTGAGCGGCAGCTTTAACATGCTCAGGGCTTATACCCTGCATTTCAGTAAGTGCATCCAGATAGGAGCTGGGGTTGCCCCTATAGAGTTCACCACGAGCAAGAATTACTCCTTTTCCACTCCATCCGCCCACCTGCTCTAAGTTACGGGCATGAGATGCATAGACTTTCATATTGACTCTTGCCAACTCCTCTCTTGTTGGCCCCTCCTCAAGAAAACGCTTTAACTCCTCATCGATAGCGTTTTCTACGGTAGTCAGCTCTATGCCTGGCTTTATATCGGCAACAATAGGAAATATAGAGGAGAGTTCAAATTCATGTAGTCCAATATCTACTTTAGTGGCAATTTGGTCTTGGTAAACTAGGCGCTGGTAGAGACGGGAATTTTTGCCCTCACCCAAAACAGCTGCCGCCAGAGCAATAGCTCCAGCATCCTCATGAGTTAGGTTTGGAGTATTCCAGACTTTATACAGGCGTGATTGTGCGACGCGGTCGAACATTTGCTCGCGGCTGGATTGTTCTCGTTTAGCTATCCATGCTTTCTTTTTAATTAAGGGTGGGCCAGGATGAATGTCCGCAAAATATTGAGTGGCCTTTGCCCTTGCTGTCTCTACATTTATATCTCCGGCAAGTACTAATACTGTGTTGGCGGCACCATAATATTGTTTAAACCACTCGTGGACATCCTCAAGTGAGGCTGCATTCAGATCTTCCATTGAGCCGATCGTAGTCCAGGAGTAGGGGTGGCCGGCCGGGTAAATGGCCTTTTGCATACGCTCCCATACTTTGCCATAGGGTTGGTTTTGACCCTGGCGTTTCTCATTTTGGACTACACCACGCTGTTCATCGAGTTTCTCTTGGGTAATGGCACCGAGTAGATGTCCCATGCGATCGGATTCCATCCATAGGGCCATATCCAATGCATTCGTGGGCACGGTTTCAAAATAGTTTGTTCTATCTAACCAAGTGGTGCCGTTCATACCGGTAGCACCAGCTAATTCAAATGGTTTGAAAAATTCGTCATTGTAGTTTTCTGAACCATTGAACATCAGATGTTCAAATAAGTGTGCAAATCCAGTCCTGCCGGGTTTTTCGTCTTTTGAACCGACGTGATACCAGACTCCGATAGAGACAATAGGCGCTTTGCGGTCTTCATGCACGATTACGCGCAACCCATTAGGTAGTGTGAATTTTTCGTATTTTATTTCCAGTGACGGAAGCTTGTTTTCCGAGGTTGAAACTGAAGTAGGATTTGTCGTTATTTCGGAGTTCTTATGACTCTTGGGGGCTTCGCTACATGCACTTATCGCAACAGCTAGCGCCAAAGGAAGGCTGTACTTTCGTACCGTTTTCATTATTATTTCCTTGTTATTGATTCCTATAAATTTAGTTTTACTTTTTATAGTTATTTTCGGATTTTTAGAATAGCTATAGGCATTTTTTATAGTGAATTGAATCTTGATAGGATAGAACCCCGTACCGGCACTAGTCACAAAGTATGCTTTTGTGCATTGAAACTATCGGAAATCCGATCGTGAAAGGCCGGTTTGGGGTTTAGAGATTAAAAGCTATCTTTTTCTTTGAATCGCAAGAGTCAGTAGGCTTTACGGATGATTTCAATACCTGGCAGGATTGCCCGATGCCAGGAGGCTTCAATTTCTGGTGAGTACTCCTCGTCGTGTTGTCTAATTGTGGCGAGCAGTGCGTCGAGCCAGAGGCGATACCATTCCGGGCGAATATTATAGCCATTACGATCGTGACTTTTCCCTAGGGCGCGCAGTTTGGTGTCCGGCATGCCGCGCGAATAAAGTACCAGTTGCATAATGCCATTACGTAAAAGGTGACGCTGGGCTTTCATATCTGTATTGGCAAAGAGCTGACGGATGTCTGTAGAACTTCCCATAAAGCGATCATAAAAATCTACAAAAAACTTTTCTTTATTGCAGCAGCGTCCATAGCTTTGAAAAACGATATCACTATCCGTTGGTTGCATCGTTTTGTTTACCTCTTAAGTTGGCCATCCCAAGTTCTACTTTTAAATGGCCTCTGTAATTAATGTGCGTTTTGGAAGGGGGCGGCGATTCTAGCGATCGAACTCGAAAGCGGGAAGTACAATTTGGCTATGCCTGCTAGGTATCTGGCGCAATTAAGCAGTAATTCTCAGAGCGGGAATGAAAAATTTACTGTGGAACCCTGATTTCCAGTGAGCTTTATTTCAATTACCTGGTATCAATTGAGACTTGTATTGCAATTACATGGCCTCTTATTTAGCTGCTTAAATGGCTTGGGTAGCCCTTTGGAAGTGGTGGGATTGATTTTGAAAGCATGATCATTAGTTGGCGTTAGGTGTCAGTCCTGCATGAAGTAACTACTTGCTAACCCTCTGAGCGAACAGTTATCAACTAAGGTCGCTTTTGGCTTGATGACCCCTAAGACAGTAACAACTGCGCTAATAATTCGCAGATTGACTGTTATAACAACGTATTCCCCTGTTTTTAATATCGGCATCAACAGGCTCCTGTTGATATAATCGCCGCCCACATTTTTCAGTTAATCGAAGTAGAAGAGGATTGGCGAATGGCGGTCAAACTGATGGCAGATCTCGATCTTGCTGGTAAGCGCTTACTTATCCGTGAGGACTTGAATGTACCGGTTAAGGACGGTTGTGTAACTTCCGATGCACGTATTCGTGCGGCACTACCGACGATAAAAGCCGCCATTGAAGCCGGGGCTAAAGTGCTGTTGATGTCTCATCTGGGGCGCCCCACAGAGGGTGAGTACGCAGAAGAATTCTCCCTGGCCCCAGTAGCTGCACACCTGGGTGAGCTGTTGGGCCGTGATGTGGCGCTGGTCAAAGAGTGGCGCGATGGCGTTGAGTTGGCCGATGGGGAAGTTGCCCTGCTGGAAAATGTACGGTTTAACAGCGGTGAAAAGAAGGACGATGAGTCCCTGGCAAAGGCCTATGCCCAGTTGTGCGATATCTTCGTGATGGATGCCTTTGGTACTGCCCACCGGGCCCAGGCTTCCACCCATGGTGTGGCTAAATTTGCACCGGTTGCTTGTGCCGGTCCTCTGTTGGCTGCTGAGCTGGACGCATTGGAGAAAGCCCTGGCTGAACCGGCGCGCCCGCTGGTTGCTATTGTTGGTGGTTCCAAGGTTTCTACAAAATTGACGGTACTCGAAAGCCTGGCTGACAAAGTCGATCAGCTGATTGTTGGTGGTGGTATTGCCAATACCTTCCTGGCAGCCAGCGGCAAGCCAGTGGGCAAGTCCCTTTGCGAGCACGATCTGGTAGATACCGCCAAGGCCCTGATGCAGAAGTGTGATATCCCTGTGCCTACCGATGTAGTCACAGGCAAAGAGTTCAGTGAATCCGCCGCAGCGGAAACCAAAAGTGCCGATGCTGTGGTTGAAGACGATATGATCTTTGATATCGGCCCGAAATCCTCCGAGCAACTGGAAGATATTCTCAGCAGTGCGAAAACCATTATCTGGAATGGTCCTGTAGGTGTGTTTGAATTTGACCAGTTTGGTGGCGGTACCGAGCACCTCTCTAAAGCCATTGCCGAGAGCGCAGCGTTTTCTATAGCTGGTGGCGGCGACACCCTGGCAGCTGTGGATAAGTATGGCATTGCCGACAAGGTTTCCTATATCTCCACGGGTGGCGGTGCCTTCCTTGAATATGTTGAAGGTAAGAAGCTCCCGGCGGTCGCTATACTGGAAAGCCGCGCACAAGACTAAATAACGAAAAATAAGGCCTGTCGCAATTTGCAGGCAGGTCATAAAAGCAAAAATACAAATACTACGAGTAGACGAGAAAGGAATTAATTATGGCTCTTATCAGCCTGCGCCAAATGTTGGACCATGCCGCAGAGCATGGCTACGGTGTACCCGCATTTAATGTAAACAATCTAGAGCAGATGCGTGCGATTATGGAAGCGGCCAAAGAGACCGATTCTCCAGTAATCGTTCAAGCTTCTGCGGGCGCCCGCAAGTACGCCGGTGCTCCCTTCCTGCGCCACCTTATCCTGGCCGCTATTGAGGAATTCCCTGAGATCCCGGTAGTTATGCACCAGGATCACGGCACCAGCCCTGCCGTTTGCCAGCGCTCTATCCAACTGGGCTTTAGCTCAGTGATGATGGACGGCTCCCTTGAGGAAGACGGCAAGACCCCGGCTTCTTACGAATACAACGTAGATGTCACCAAGCGCGCGGTGGATATGGCCCACGCCTGTGGTGTTTCTGTTGAAGGTGAGCTGGGCTGTCTAGGTTCCCTGGAAACCGGTATGGCGGGAGAGGAGGACGGTGTTGGCGCTGAGGGCAAGCTGTCCCACGACCAGCTGCTGACCGATCCGGAAGAGGCCGCTGACTTCGTACAGAAGACCAAGGTGGATGCCCTGGCAATTGCCTGTGGTACCAGTCACGGTGCTTACAAGTTTACTCGTCCGCCCACCGGGGACATCCTGGCCATCGACCGTATCAAAGAGATTCACGCTCGTATTCCAGGTACCCACCTGGTAATGCACGGTTCCTCTTCTGTACCCCAGGAGTGGCTGGCTGTAATCAATGAGTTTGGTGGTGAGATCCCGGAAACCTACGGCGTTCCTGTTGAGCAGATATGTGAAGGTATCAAGTACGGTGTGCGCAAGGTCAATATCGATACCGACCTGCGCTTGGCCTCGACTGGTGCCACACGTCGCTTCCTGGCTCAGAACCCATCTGAGTTTGACCCGCGTAAGTTCTACAAAGCCGCTATGCAAGCGATGAAGGAAATCTGTATCGCTCGTTATGAGGCATTTGGCACTGCTGGTAATGCCAGCAAGATTCGCCCTGTTAGCCTCGATGTTATGAGCGAACGCTACGCTGCCGGTGAGCTGGAGCCGCAAATCAAGTAACAGTCTTCCACTGTTGCGAAGAGGTGGGCTCTATGCCCACCTTTTTCTTTTCAGGTTGTCTTTCCCGCTACGATATCACTACCCCTATCGCCAAAATGCAGTACCATTGCACTAATGGATACTTTGCAAGACCTCAGCACCTACGATAATAGTCCGGTAATAAAGCGCCCGGACTACTCTGCATTGCGTCAGAAGTTGCCTGAACTGGATTTTGGCGCTGACGAAACCCCTCTGTGCAAAGAGCTGCGGGATTATCGTAATTTTTACGATTTGCATTTTCCACGAGCCCATAAGACCGGGGTAGGCACATTTAAAGTTGCCGGATTTGAATTGGTTTCACAGTATTGGATGGTCGAGAATCCCAAGGGCACTTTGTTTATTTGCCATGGCTATTTTGATCATACGGGTATTTATGGTCCGGCAATCCGCTTTGGCCTGGAGCGGGATCTCAATGTAGTGATTTTTGATTTCCCCGGACATGGTTTATCCAGTGGTGAGCGTGTAGCTATCCATACTTTCCTGCAATACCGCCAGGCGTTTGATGGACTGTTGGAAATTGCGCGAAATAAGTTGCCCGGGCCCTGGCATGCAATGGGCCAGAGCACCGGTGGCGCTGCACTACTGGCCCATCTGCAATACAGCCGCTGGCAGCCTCTGGATAAGGTCTTTTTGTTGGCTCCCTTGGTAAGGCCGTCAAACTGGGCCTGGCTAAATCGCTGGAAATATTATGTGGGCCGCCTGTTTATCCGCGAACCCGGCCGGGCCTTTACGATTAATACCCACGATGTGGAGTTTTCTCGACGTCAGGCACTCAGGGACCCCCTTCAATCTCAATCAATCTCTATGAGCTGGCTCAGGGCGATGGTGGATTGGTTGCAGACATTTCCCCGCACGGCACGCAACCCACGCCCGATCCTTTTGGTACAGGGAACGGATGATAAAACCGTTGATTGGCGTTATGGCCTTCATGCTGTTCGGAATCGTTTTCCCAATTGCCATCGGGTATTGATACGCGGCGCTCGGCACCAGATGATTAACGAAACCCAACCTTATCGCCATCAAATATTAGCGGCGATGGATGAGTGGTTAACCAAATAGGCTGTGAGCGATAACTTGTAGCACTCAACTCGCAGAGTTTTGACTTGCACTTTTCACTCGGAAAGCCTTAGGGAATCTACTTAGTGAGAAGAAATGAACACTCTGTAAATTTCCTCTTTAAGGTCGAAGACGCCATCCATGCCTTATACGGCGGTGCCCAAGCACAATATGTTCTTTCCTTCCTCTTTGGTCAAAAGCTCTATTAATGCTCTTCATGAGGCCAGCGCCAAGCCAACCAAATAATAGCTAATTTGAGCATAATTTCGATAAACCCTAGATAAAAGTAGAAATACCAGGAGGATATTAAAAATGTTGCAAATAAGAAAATAATGAAAGCTGAGGATGTGACAATATTGATCCAGCGAGAGATAGATGGTTTAAGTAATAAAGTTAGGGCAACCATAATACAGGGGAGTGACACAATGATTGATACAGCAAGTAGTGACTCTTGTGTGACCGCTCCAAATGGCCCGAATCCCTCAATTATTCTATCTATTTTCCCAGTCCTAAATAGCCCAAAGAAATCCCCATAGATGTAAAGTAGCACTACTGAAGCCCATAGCCCGGCTATTTTAATCCTAACATCTATATGGTTGTCCGTGAGCTTGGCTGATGTGCTCTTTAAATTGTCTTTATCGTTCATGACATTCCCTCGATCTTGATGGTAGATAACTTTTGATTTGATACAGTAATAGTTGGTGGAGTTCTAATGCCCATAATTAGCAACCATAGACAGGTTCCGATCTCCCCTAGAGAGGCGGGTACTCTAATAAAAGCCGGGATTTGATATTCAGGGAAAAGTAAATTTGCGCAGAACCTTACTAAATAGCTAAGGCCTCCTGCCATTAACATTATGCCCAGTATTTTGGGTAGTAAGTTTGATTTGTAGACCAGGTATCCGAAAGGAAATAGCCATAAACCCCAGAGAATATGGATGATTTGGATTCCGTTGCTATACGATTTTAATAACAATAATACCTGAGTAAAAATTTGTTCTTTTTCAAAAGTTAGGAGATATTCTGCTCCGCTAAGAAGTGTGAGAGCGTCAACTTTGTTAACTATATTGAGTAGAGTAAATGGAATACTGGTGAGGGCCAAAACAACCATTAATGACGCACATCCCCTATTTACAGGTGCAAATGTGCGATATAACGCTAGTGGCAGTATTGAAAATAGTATATAAAGAAGTATCCCGCCTAAAATTCCTAATCTATATAGAAATTCATATTCCAGGATGTTTTGTGCTGTTAATGGTGCGCTTTCCCATATTATGGGAATTTGCGAAGGCACGTATACTAAAGAAAATATTCCCAACAAGATGGTAAGTAAATAAATAAGCCCAGAAAGTCTGGCATATTCTTTTTGAGTCATTTTATGTCCTTGTAAAATCAAATTGACAGATAGAGAGCCAAAAGTTGGTTAGGTCCTAGTCGCGGTAGCTATATAAAGGGTGCTACGGTGAACTTCCAACCACGGTAATCAGCTAGAATTTCATAAGAAGAATATGGTCAGCAAAGACGTACTTATGGTGTTGTTCCGTTGTGAATAGAGCTAAAGCTTCTGTATCTCTCGCGGTACTACGACTATTGGGTGTGGGGTACTAGCTATTGACGCCATGGTGGTCTCTTTAGAGTCACTGTATGCAAAGAAACCTATTGGAATATTGAGTTGTGCGCTACCCAGCTAGGCATGGGCTGCGGAAAGCGTGGTTTGAAGTGCGGAATAGTGAGATAAGTGATTTGGGATGGTATGGCCATCCAGAAGATTTGTGAGCCGCCAACTGTATGCGGCTCACACTGTTTAGCCTGCTGTTAATCGGGTTGTTGACTGGCTTTCTTGGATTCGGAGGGACTCGGTGTGGAGGCTGGCTTCTTGCGGGGTTTATCACTTTTCTCCGAAGTCTGTTTTGCACTTGTGGGAACTCTGTTAGTAGGGTATTCAACCTTACAGGTACCCTGTCCATTGTCCGATAGCACAATTTCATCCAGGTCATCCATTACCCGAATTGGGCCCGAATAGAATTTACGCATTCCCTTAATAAAGCCGATCTTGTCAGCTTCAGTAACGGGGGTGGTATTAGGTGTGTTAAGGCAACCGATTTTACTCCCGCTTTGGTTGCCATCTTGGCAATGTCCAGAGTATTGGAATGGTAGTGGATAATTTGATTTGCCTTCTCATATCGCAAACGAGCGCGACGGTTATCCCCGGTTTGCTTCAGCTTGCTGATGTATTGGGCATAGCTGAGAGCCTCAGAAATCAGTAGATCGGCATCCCGTTCAATTGGCTCTAGCGCATCGAAAACATGGGTATCACCAGTAATGATGACTTTACAGGGGCCAAAACGTATCTCGTAACCAAATGCGGGAAAAACCGGTTCGTGATGTACGGCAAACACAGAGACATAAGTATCCCTGTGGTGCCACACATCTTGTACGACCTCGCTTTGATCCCCGGCAATATTCACTAGGTGGGGAGTGGCGACCGCTAGGACTGGATCGAGAATTCCCTGCCTATTTGCCGATCGAAAAAGGATGTCCGGCCCAAAACTCTTGTTAATTCCATCCAAAATGCGATGGATGCCGTAGGGTCCGTAGACATTAATAGGCGAGTCGGCACCAACAAACCAGGACTCGTTGATCACCATGGCCAAACCACCAAAGTGATCCGAGTGCCAGTGGGTAATAAAAATGGGGTCCAGCTGGGCGAGATTAAGGCCGAGCTGGCCAATTCTTGCTGTAGCTCCTTCGCCGGCATCGACGAGGAATAGTTTCCCACTGCTGCGAATAGCAACGCAGGCGGGATGGCGCAAGTATTGATAGGCCGGATCTGGCGTGCCAGTTCCACAAAAGTAGATGTGCATTTTGCCATCATCTTCCACATAAGGTGGGTAACGCTTCAGAGATTCAGGCTGCTCGGCCAGGCTTGAAATGGCAAAAAATATACCGAGGAAAAGAGAAGCAAAACTATTAACTACCAGTCGCATGATTTTATAGATTCCAGCCAATATGGAAAATATGTATCAAGGATATGCAGTGATCTTTTGGAGTGCCAAAAATAAGATAAAAATCTAGAGGCAAAGATTAGGGCACCTAGCTGCAGTGCTCTGATGTTGTTACTACTAAGTTTGATTAATAAGAATAACCGCCAGTAAGCATTGTTAATGCAAGTGATTAAGAGAAAATTACTTAGGTGGCGCTTAAGTTACATTTGGCGAAACAAGTGTAGATAGCGTCGACTGACAGGTAATACTTCCTCCCGGTTCAGCAGTGTGATTTGGGCAACATCTCCATCTCTCACCACATGGCGGACGGCCTTTAAATTGACGACAACAGAGCGATGAACCTGGGTAAAGAGTTCGGGGTCAAGTTGGTGGGTTAGATCCTTTAATGGTGTGCGAATACAGGCCTCCAGATTGTTATTGCCGGATTCGCTCCAGGCTACCAGGGTATACTTCTCATCTGAACGCAAATAGTGCACATCTTCTACCGGTATCATCCGCAATTGCTGGCCTATGGAAGCGCGAATCCAGCGCAGGTATGGTTTGTCTCCCTTGGATTGAAGCTGTCTCGCTAATTGCTCGAGTAACTCCTGTTGATGATTGACGGGTTTGCAACTGCTGAGCCGTTCCCTAAGCCGCTCGGCGGTATCGGCGAGCCGCTCAATCTCTACCGGTTTTACCAGGTAGTCCAGTGCACCCTGCCTAAAAGCTTCCACGGCATAGTTGTCGTATGCGGTAACGAAAACTAAATGGGCCCGACGCCCAATACTCTGGGCTGCCTCAATACCGGACTTACCCGGCATATGGATATCCAGAAAACAGATATCGGGCTGCTTTTCTTCAAATAGTTCTACGGCTTCACGACCATTACGGGCCTCCGCAACAACCTTCAGCTCCGGCCAGACACTTTTGAGTTTGCGGACCAAAGACTGGCGCAGCAGTGGTTCGTCGTCAGCTACTAAGGCGGTGGTGGGCGTGGCACTCATATTTGCTCCTCGGCGGGGAATAGCAATTCGGCACAAAGACCTGTGGGCTGTTGGTCGATCAAACGCAAGCCTGCACTATCGCCATAGGTCAGTTGTAGCCGCTCTCTCAAAGTTGCCAACCCTGTCCCGAGACTGTTGGAATTGTCCTGGATGCCGATACCGCTATCGGTGATGGTGGCAATACAGAGGCCCTGTTCCAGCTTTATTTCAATATCAATACGTCCCCCTTCCTCACTGGGGTCTATGCCATGGCGGACGGCATTTTCAACCAGTGACATCAGAGACATGGGCAGGCAAGACTGACTTCGCACCTCGTCACCAGCGTTGATAGAAAATTCCAGGCGATCCGGCATACGCATTTGCATCAGGCCCAGGTAAGCCTGCACCAGAGTTAGCTCTTGCTCGACGGTACTTTGCTCCGACTCAAGTTTCGGTACTGCGGCGCGCAGGTAGGCAATCAGGTTGTTCAGTAGTGCGGGTGCCTGAGGGGATGAAGACTCTACCAGCTCTTGTACATTGGCGAGTGTATTAAATAAGAAGTGTGGGGCCACCTGGGATTGCAATAAACGCAGCCGCGCATTGAGCGCCTGGTGCTCCAGGGCACCCCGCTGCCGTTCAAAAAATTGCGCCTGCTCTCGTACAGCAATATCCCGCTGGCGCAACAACGCAGACATAGCGAGCCAGGGCCCGAATAACATGCCGGTCACCGCTATCAGGAGAAAACTCCAGTGTCGGCTGTGGTCCTGCCAAAGTGGAAGTGCCCCCGGTTCTGTCAAGGCAGGAGACAGGATTAGCAATGTCAGTGGAATAGAGATTGCCACACCCACCACCTGTATTACCCAGCGGGGTAATCGTTGAGGCAAGTTGCGCGGCCACTGCTCGAACAGGCAAAAAGTAATCAGTGCTGATATGGCAGCTGTGCTGGTTTGCAGTAGGAGCTCTGTATAAGTACCTTTCCAGCCGAAGCTGAGTAGCAGGGTCCAAAGCAGAGTAGCCAGCAAAACAGTCAGCGACCGCTGCCTGCTGGGTAGCAGTCGCACTTGAGGTGGGTTGGCTGTCGGCGAGTAATTCATGATGGCCGCCTTCGGTAAATTTTAGCGGCCATTCTTACACAGGTTTTACCGTTAAAGCGCTGCTTTACCTTGTAGATGCAGCTTTCTCCGCTGTGCTAGTGCATCGACAGAATAGAGGGCTAGACCCAGCCAGACAAACATAAAGGTGGTGAGCTTTTCTTCGCTGAAAGACTCGCCCAATACCTGGGTGGCGACCACCAGCATCAGTGTGGGGCCGATGTATTGCAGGAAGCCCAGTGTGGATAAGTTGAGCCTGCGCGCGGCGATCGTAAACAGCAGCAGGGGAACCAGGGTAATGGGGCCGGCAAAGAGCAGTAAGCTGTTTAACTCCAGGCTGTTGTTCAGCAAGTTGCTGGTGGGGCTGTCGCTCCAAAACAGGTAGATCATTGCCACTGGCAATATAAAGAGAGTTTCCACCGCGAGGCCGGTAAGGCTTTCCACAGGGGCCTGCTTGCGGGCCAAACCGTATAGCGCAAAGGAGCAGGCCAGGAACAGGGCAATGATCGGTATGCGACCAAACTGCCAAAGCTCATAGGCAATGCCGGTAGCGGCCAGCGCCACAGCGATCCATTGCAGTCGCCGCAGTTTCTCACCCAGGAACAGGACCCCCAGCAAAATATTGATCAGTGGATTGATGTAGTAACCCAGGCTGCCCTCGAGCAAATGGCCATTATTGATCGCCCAGATAAACACCAGCCAGTTACCGCCGATCAATACCGTGGTCAGGGCCAGCATCCGCATCTTCTTGCCGTCGCGCAGGGTTGCCAGAAAATCCGGCATCTTGCGTACAATCAGCAGAATACCAATAGCGAGTACCAGCGACCAGATACTGCGGTGGGCAAGGATTTCCGCAGCGGGAATATCCTGTAATTTATTGAAGTACAGTGGCGCCAGCCCCCAAATGAGGAAGGCGGAAATCCCGGCGAGAAGGCCGGTTGAGGCGGAATCATTACTACGCAAGGGAGCACCTGCTGTGGATAACTCTGGCTTTGGTTCAGGGGTGGCACGTGGATGTGGTCACCTGGGCCTGAAGCAAAAGAATAGGTCTGGCCATTGTAGAAGCGGTGGCCGGGGGGATCAATCTTTTTTACCGCGAGGAAGGCTCCGATTGGCGTGTCATTGGCGGGTATTTGTGGGTACCCGCCAACGACCGAAAGGCTTAGAAAAGCACGCGGCAGCGCAGGGTGCCGGGGATACTCTTCAATTTTTCCAGTGCCAGATCAGAATACTCTGCGTCCACATCGATCACTACATAGCCCACTGTCTCATTGGTTTGCAGGAACTGTGCGGAGATATTGATGGCATTTTCTGAGAACACTTGGTTGATGGCGCTCAGTACACCGGGCACATTCTTGTGAATATGCAGCAGGCGGTGGGTATCCAGATGACCGGGCAGTGCAACTTCCGGGAAGTTCACAGAACTGGTGGTGGTGCCGTTGTCGGAGTAGTGAGCGAGTTTCTCCGATACTTCTGTACCGATATTCTCCTGGGCCTCCACAGTGGAGCCACCTACGTGAGGGGTCAGCAGCGCCTTATCGATTCCGCGTAGGGGAGAGACGAATTCGTCGCTGTTGCCACGGGGCTCAACCGGGAAGACATCGATTGCCGCACCGGCCAGGTGATTGCTCTTCAGTGCTTCTGCCAAGGCATCAATATCTACCACAGTGCCGCGAGAGGCGTTGAGGAGAATACTGCCGGGCTTCATCTGCGCGATCTGCTCGGCGCCCATCATCATTTTGGTGGAAGGCAACTCTGGTACGTGCAGGGAGACCACATCGGATTCTGCCAACAATTCCGGAAGTGAGTTTACTTGGGTGGCATTGCCCAGCGGCAACTTGGTAATCACATCGTAGAACCTGACTCGCATCCCGATAGCTTCGGCCATAACAGAAACCTGGGAGCCGATAGCACCGTAGCCGATAATGCCCAGGGTTTTGCCCCGGGCCTCATATGAGCCCACCGCTGACTTCTGCCAACCGCCGCGATGACACACTGCGTTTTTCTCTGGAATACCGCGCAGCATGAAAATAGTTTCTGCAATAATCAGCTCGGCAACGCTGCGAGTGTTGGAGTAGGGCGCATTAAATACCGCGATACCCAGTTCCGTCGCCGCCTGTAAATCCACCTGATTGGTGCCGATGCAAAAACAGCCTACGGCTACCAGTTTGGACGCATGTTCCAATACTTTGCGGGTTAACTGGGTACGCGAGCGAATACCGATAAAGTGCGCATCGGCAATTTTCTCGATCAATTGATCTTCAGGCAGGGAGGTCTTGAGGTACTCCACATTGGTGTAGCCTCGGGAGCTGAGTAAGTCGACGGCGGACTGGTGTACGCCTTCCAGCAACAGGATGCGGATTTTATCTTTTTGCAGGGACTTCTTTTGATCGGAACTGTGCGCAGCCATAAACTATCTCTTCACTGAGTGCGAATAACAGGTGCAAAGTGCTTAGATCACTTCTTCGGGGGTGCCGCAATTTTGGCGAAGGCGCGATCATAGCACATGCAGCCTCCAAGGCTTTATTCGAAATTTCTATCCTAACTATCTTGTTTATCTATGTACCAACATCAATTTACCTGTGGCAGTGAAGTACCGTTTGGTTTGGGGAAGGTTGTCTGTGTGGGGCGCAATTACGCAGACCACGCGGCGGAGTTAAATAATCCGGTGCCAGAAGAACCCCTGCTATTTATCAAGCCGGCAACAGCAGCGGTACCTATGGCAGACACCATCCATTTACCAGCGGGGCGCGGCAGTTGTCACTTTGAAGGTGAGCTTGCCCTGTTGATTGGCAAGCGCTTGAGTAATGCCAACGTGGCAGAAGTCCCTGGGGCCATTGCTGGCTTGGGCCTCTCCCTGGATTTAACTTTGCGCGACCTCCAAACGAAGCTGAAAAAAGCGGGACATCCTTGGGAAAAGGCCAAGGGGTTCGATAAGTCATGCCCTCTTTCTCCCTTTGTGAAACTCGATTGGTTGCCGGACTGGGACAAGCTCAGTTATTCCCTATGGCTGAACGGTGAACTGCGCCAGCAGGGTAAAACCGAAAATATGCTGACACCAATTCTTGATCTGGTGGCCTATGTCAGCAGTTACTTTACGCTCGAACCCGGTGATGTGGTTTTGACGGGCACACCGGCGGGAGTGGGCGAATTACACCACGGCGATAATCTGGCGATGCAGTTGGAAGATGATTGGCTGCGTGTGGAAACGCAGGTGGCCTAGTTTAGAATGACTTCAGCCCTTTGATTTGTGATCACATTTTCGATATAACCGGGAAAACTATCTCCAAATTAAATGAGGTGTGTCATGTCAGCGAAAAATAATGTCCCCCAAAACCTGCAGGAATGGCAGGCTCTGGCGGCCTCACTGAAAATCGAGGGCCGTGCCTTTATCAATGGCAGCTATGTCGATGCCCTCTCCGGTGAAACTCGCGCCACTTTTAATCCCGCAAATGGTGAAGAGCTGGCGCAAGTTGCCAGCTGCGGTCCAAGTGACGCGGATTTGGTGGTAAAGGTGGCTCGGGAAACCTTCGAGTCTGGTGTTTGGTCGAAAATGCCGCCAATGCAGCGCAAAAAAATTATGGTGCGCTTTGCAGAGCTGATTGAAGAGAGTCTGGTGGAAATTGCCCTGCTCGAGAGCCTCGATGCGGGTAAGCCGATTGGCGATACCATGGCCGTGGATGTCCCTGGAGCGGCCACTACGATTCGCTGGAGCGGTGAAGCAATCGACAAGATTTACGATGAAGTGGCCCCAACCGGCCCCGGTGAGTTGGGCTTGGTTACCCGTATGCCCCTGGGGGTGGTGGCCGCCATTGTGCCCTGGAACTTCCCTTTATCCACCACCGCCTGGAAACTGGGGCCGGCCCTGGCCACCGGCAACAGCGTTATCCTGAAGCCCGCTTCTAACACACCGCTGACAGCGATTAAGCTGGCGGGCCTGGCTAAGGACGCGGGCCTGCCGGATGGCGTGTTAAATGTGCTACCGGGACCGGGAAGTAGCTTGGGCAAGGCCTTGGGTCTGCATATGGATATCGATTGCCTGACATTTACAGGCTCCACCGAAGTAGGCAAAACCCTGACCGAGTACTCAGGTCAGTCCAACCTCAAGCGTACTTTCCTTGAGCTCGGCGGTAAAAGCCCGAATATTGTATTTGCCGATGCAGATCTGGATAAGGCGGCAGAAGCAGCGGCCCTGGCCATTTTCTACAACCAGGGGGAGACCTGCACCGCCGGATCACGTCTGCTGGTTGAAAAATCTATTGCCGATGAATTTATTCAAAAAGTGGCTAAAGCGGCAGAGTGCTTTAAGCCCGGGCATCCTCAAAACCCAAATACCCGTATGGGTGCCCTGATCGATCGCAGCCAGTTTGATACGGTTGAATTTTACGTGGCCAAGGGCCTGGAGCAGGGTGCGCAATTGGTTTGCGGCGGCAAACCGGTAGATGAAGTAGCAGGCGGTTACTACTATGAGCCAACGGTATTTCGCGGTGTTACCGGCGACATGACGATCGCCCGTGAAGAAATCTTTGGCCCGGTGCTGTCTGTTATCGAGTTCGAGACAGAGGAAGAAGCACTCGCCATAGCCAATGACTCAATCTACGGCCTGGCGGCGGGTATCTGGACCAATAACCTGGGTCGTGCCCACCGTATGGCCCGGGATATATACGCCGGCTCTGTTTGGGTAAATAACTATTTTGGCGGTGATATCACCGTACCGTTTGGTGGTTTTAAGCAGTCTGGAAATGGCCGCGATAAGTCGCTACATGCGCTGGATAAGTACTGTGAACTCAAGTCCACCTGGATTGATTTGAGTTAGCTTCTCAGATTTGAGGGCCGGACTCCCGGTCCTCATGCATTTTTCCCACTCACCCCGGAATTGCCACTAGATATACAGGGCTCCGGTGTAGTCAGTGTTTATCTCCCTCTACCTCCATACCAGCTGCTGGATCGACGCGCAGTGGATTTTCTGGCGTGAATTATCTAGTCAGCTATACCTAACTTATTGCCCTGAGAAAAGTTTGGGGCGACATTTTCAGGATATGAGTATTCCAGTTCACGAGTTTTATAGCGTGTAGGGGTGCTGATTTGAACAAAACTACCGTTCTATTTGTGGCTTTAAGTGCCATTGGTGCGACCTATGCCTATGCTGAAAAAGCGCCAATTTTTGGCGAAATAGCAGGGCTTGTTAGCGCAGAAAAAATTTATACGAGTATGTCTCACAATAACAATCTCAAGCAGAGGCAAAGAGAGTGGATCAGGCTATTTGTCAATCGTGGTGATCAAGTCAGAAAAGGGCAGAAAATTGCTGAGCATCGCAATAGAAAAGGAAAAGTTGTCCTTGAATATATTGCCAATCGCTCAGGCAGAATTCTATTGAACAGCCGTTCAGCAGTTGACTCCGTAGAGTCTATTCTGGAGATCATTACGGTTGGAGAAGAGAAATACTGTGAATATGAAAATTGTGGTTTGATCGGTGTGCGCTGAGAATTTTCAGGAATTGCCTGCTTGGCAGAAGCAGGGTTTGTTTGCAGATTAATAGCTGTGTAATCTGGGGATTCCTGATATTTGTGCGGCCCAATTATGAAACTTATTTATACCCATGAAAACCGTTTGTTGGTTGAGTTGGCAAAGAGTCGACTTGAAGTTGCGGGAATAAAAACACAATTAAAAAATGAATATGCCCAGGGGGCTACTGGTGAATTAGCCCCCAACCAGGTTTGGCCAGAATTATGGTTAGAGCGTGACCGCGATTTGGAGCGAGCCCGACAGGTCCTGGCTGAGGCTGAGGTGGATTCGAATAGCTGGTTCTGCCAGGCATGTGGGGAAGATAACGGTGCAGCTTTTGATTACTGCTGGCAATGTGGAGAACCCAAGCCAGCAGGAGCTGACTAAAGCGGAGTTTTGTGGGTCGCATATCACAATGCAAGTACTTCTCAACATTGATGTCGATGACTTAAACCGGGCGATCAATTTTTATCGAGATGCATTTGGCCTCTACGAAGGTCGCCGCCTGGGAACGGATATGATTGAGATGCTCGGTGGCACTGTGCCTATATTTCTACAGCAAAGGGATTCGGGGATCTGGCCGATAAACAGTAAAAAAAATATAGGTAGCTATGATCGGCACTGGACGCCGGTAAATATGGATATTGTTGTAGAGGATTTGCTTCTGGCAATAGAGCAGGTGGTCGATGCTGGTGGACAGATACAGGGTGAAATCCAGCAAAAAGAATGGGGAGTTAAGTCTTCATTAACTGACCCCTTTGGAAATGAGTTCTGTCTGGTACAGTTTGATGGCAGTGGTTCTGATACTATCAGCTTGTAAGAGAGTAGCTATTCAAATACTTAAACCTATCACCTTTCAATTAATATGATCTTTTTATCTTAACTCATGAATTCATGGCTTTTTCGATGATTTAAGTATGGATTATGTAGTGATAATTGGTAAAAGATTTACAGGTGTCTTATGACTGTTACGTCCCATGGTGTGTCTATCGGTTTGGAATAGAAATCCGATTATATTTTCCTTACTGTGAAGGCCCGTGGTAAGTTGACCCATGATGATTACGAAACCATGGTACCAATGTTGACCGCAGCAATAGAAAAAGTTGAGCACCCAAAGATAAACGTATTTATGGATGCTCGAGAATTGGAGGGGTGGGAGCCTCGGGCGGCTTGGGATGATTTTAAGTTGGGTATTGAATACGGCCGGGAGTTTAACCGGGTTGCCGTACTTTCAGATAAACGCTGGCTAAAAGTCGCCGGAAAAGTAGGTAGCTGGTTTATTGGTGGTGAATATCGAACATTTGAATCAGAAACTGAGGCGAAAGCTTGGCTGGAGGAAGCTACCTAGATTTTGAAGTGATAAAGCCAGAATAGGAAAATAAAGTATTTGTCCATTAAAGGCTTATTAAATAATAAATTATATAAGGATTAGACCGTATGTTTGAGTGGATAGCCAACCCTGAGGCCTGGATAGCATTGGCCACGTTGGCGGCGCTGGAGATAGTGCTGGGCATCGATAATATTATCTTTATCTCCATTTTGGTTGGACGGTTGCCTCCAAAACAGAGAGAGCCCGCGCGCTTTATTGGTCTTACCCTGGCAATGGTGACCCGGTTGGCTCTGCTTTTCTCTATTGTATGGATTATGGGCTTAGTCGAGCCACTATTTAGCATCTATGGCATGGAAATTTCAGGGCGCGATATTATTTTGGTTGGCGGAGGACTGTTCCTAATCGCTAAAGCTACCCATGAAATCCACAATAGTCTCGAGGGTGAAGAGGAGAGTGCATCCTCGCTCGGCAGTGCGGGATTTTGGATGGTGCTACTACAAATTGCACTATTGGATATTGTCTTTTCCTTGGATTCTGTAATTACCGCTGTCGGATTGGTCGACGAGATCTCAATCATGGCAATAGCGATTATTCTGGCGGTAATCGTCATGTTGGTAGCGGCTAAACCGATAGGGGATTTTGTTGATCGGCATCCTACCGTGAAAATGCTGGCACTATCCTTCTTAATTATGGTGGGCTTAACTCTGGTGGTTGAAGGGTTTGATGTCCATGTGCCTAAGGGATATATCTACTTTGCCATGGCGTTTTCAATGGCTGTGGAGTTCCTCAATTTGCGTATGCGCAGCAAGAAAGTCCGTAAGACCCCGCCGGTAAGGTTACATCACGCTCTACGTGAGGATAGTTAAAATAGTGAGAGGGTGAAGGTGTTCCTCCACCCTGGATTACTGTCTGGTTTGCAATAGTACCCTTAGTTACTATTTTTAAGCTTCAATATTAAGTAAGTAAGGCCCAGCGCGAGAGTGGCAGTAGATAATCCCAAAAGTTCGCCAGCATTGACCTTATCCAGATCTAAAATAATAAATTTTCTGGATAAAGCCAAAATAGCAATAAGTACGACAACTTTGGTTTGAATAATACTCTGTTGACGTGTAACTACATATTGAAGTGTATGGCTAAATTCCAGTGCAATCAGTAAAGTAATAATCTCGCCAAATATTGTTTGAAATACCTTGTGGTCCAGAGGGTCCTGCATGCCCACCAGTAACATATTGTATACAGAGTATCCCAATCGGCTGATCGCGACTATTACGATTACAACAATAATAAAAGTCAAAATTAAGGCAATCAGGCTTTCAAATTTTCGATAGTAGTTGTGAATTGCCTTATCTGTAATCGAAGTTTTTTCTTCTGGGCTGTCCATGCCTTACTTCTCGTTAAACTCATAAAATTAAAGCTAGTTTCTGTCAGTGAGCTTCTTAATCCAATCCTGATTTAATTTCCTGTTTTAGTAATGAAATTACCTTGCTACTTAGCGGCATCATTCGATGTAGTATCACTGGAACTTCGTAGGATGTTCCCAAGCCCAGGATAGCACTACTATGGGGCATAATGGTTATGTCATAGGGTGTCCAGATTGAAGCCGGTTCGGTAACCTCCAATTTTTGAATGCCTAAGTTCAACGCGCGTAAAAAATCACTGCCGATCCGCAATTGTTTCCCACCTTTGTAAGGAAGAAAGTTTGCCCAGTAACTACCATGGTGGGGAGAGGAAATTGATATAAATTTATGCACCCGCTCCAAACCATTAAGGGCTTGTAAATAATACCGAGCGATTATCCCTCCCATGCTGAATCCCACCAGGGTACAGGTAGTTTCTTTATCTACGATGTGCTCCAATTTTGCGAGAAGCTGGGACGAAAGGTGTTCCATACCATGCCAGCCGGAGTTATAGCGTAGGTGGATATAGTGTACGTCATAATTTTCGGTAGCTAATTCGTGCTGCATTCTAAGCAAGGAGGTTCCTCGATCAAAAATTCCAGGTATTAAAAGAACAGTTCGGCTTTTACGTTTCATTCTTGTCGCAGGAGAAGTAATGCGTTAGGAAAAGCTTCAATCGCAATAGTTATTTGTCTGCCAAAAACTATTGGGAGCTTGATAGAGAAGTGTAGTTGCAGAACTATTGTTGGATGCCACAAAGTAGCAAAGTAGTCTTAAGGGATAAGTTGGATTGCCGGCAACTATGTCTTTTATTTATATAGACGCCGGCATCTGAAATAAAAAAGTAATTCAAGCGTCTGTTTGAGGGTTTCCAAATAGGAATATTAATATTTCACCGAGTCTAGAATTCCATGATTTCTCATCATGGGCATGACCCTCAAATACTTGGGTTTGCCAATTTGAAGAGGAATACCCTTTCCGGCGCATGATTTTATCCACAGCCCGTTGCAGAGGCGGGTAATAAGCATCCAGGGTTTCTGTACCATGGTCAAAATAAAATCGGTGATTTCCAGGCTTAGGTAAATTTGCCTCTAGATAGTCGCGAATAGCCTCAGCTATTGGTAGTTTGTCGTTAGGGTTAATCCCTGGCCAATGGGTGGATATAGCTGCAGCCGTAGAGAACACTTCGGGGTACTCTGTGACCGCATAGAGTGATATCAATCCTCCCATACTCGCGCCGGCAATAAAGGTGTCGCTGGGATCACCACTCACAGCGTAATGACTATCAATATAGGGTTTAACTTTGGTCACCAAAAATTGTAAGTAAAGATCTCCACGCAATTCGGCTTGGCTAAATGGATGTTGGACCTGTGAAGCTTCTTTAGGCAAAAAACTCCGAGCTTTCTGGGGGAAGTAGTCACCGTGGCGAAGTGTCTCAATGTTATCGATAGCGACAACTATGAAGGGACGTACCTTTTTTTCTGCTATTAACCGAGAGGCGACTTCATCCATGCCCCACTCCTGGCCATTCCAGGTGGTTTTACTGTCGAACAGCATCTGTCCATCGTGCATGTAAAGGACTGCATAGGGTTTTTGTGTGGGATATTGATCAGGCAGCCATACACGAATAGGGCGTTCAGCAAGCCCTTCCAGTGTCAGGGAGGGCAGTGTTTCAAGCTTTCCTGCCGATACTTGTACTTCTTTAGGGGGTTCTTCAGCTGTACACGGTGGTATTAGACTGAAAAGAATACCGAATAATAAGGTCTTATAGATATCCATAGCGCCCTGCCTTTGGGGTGTAGATAAAGTTCTACTCTATCTATAAAACCAGTGGCAGGGCTCCTCCCCCTAAGGGGCTGACTTTGGTGTTGAGACTTCTTTAGAAATAACTGCGGACATCCCAAGTTTCACGTTTATCATCCAATTCGAGCATCGGTCTCATTATAGAGCTATGCCCCTGTCCACCAAGAACGAAAACTTTGGTACCCGGTTGGGCGACGGCCTGGATATTGGCATACATACGGAAGTTTCTGGACCACCATTTGGAGGATAGATCGGCCCCAATAAAGTTATCACCTTGGCCAACATCATTGAGCATTATATAGGAGCCTACGTTTATTTTATCTTCAGTGGGGTCATTGTGCTTATCCAGAATTTCCTCCAATGACAGTGAGGCATGCATCTCATTAAATCGAATGCCCCAAGCCTTCAAAAATTCATCAGTTATTTTTTTTCGCTCGGGCGAATTACTTTCTAGATAGGATAAAAGTTCGCCATAGGGGAGATCTTGGCTAGCATCATAGCAGATGACTTTAGGCAGGCCGGACTTCTTGGCTACTCTGAATCCCAGCTGTTCGCTTTCTCCTCTATTTAGCTTGTGCTCACCCTTGACATATTTGGCAAAGCGCTGATTAATTTTACTTTCGTCATTGGTGTGGCATTCCAGAAGAACATGTGTTGGCGAGTCGGCGGCAATCCGTGAGGATAGGTCCTCCAAATACCTTTGACTTTCTTCGGTATAAACATCAATAACTTGTGTTTTCACTACATCTTTACTGGGTTTGCTGAAGTGGCTAAAGTGAAAGCTACCAAAAAGCATAACTTGTGCGGGTTCTGTACTTTCTACTGGCTCTGCATAGGCACTTAGACCAACAAGTCCCAAAGAAAGCATAATTGAGCCAGTGATTTGTCTTGTTAGGTTTTTCATTTAATATCCTTATTTTATTATTTAGCTTCTATAGTTTGGCTAAGTACTACACGAAATGAATAAGTTTGAATTTGACAGCGATAAAACAGCTTAAAATTGAATGCTTTAAATTGGTAATGCCTGCTTATAACAAGATAGATAAAGTGATTTTTCTGATCTGAAAAATTTTTTATTAATTAATTGCGGTGGGACTTGAGAACTCAGGGCTATTTTAGTAATAGCCCCAAGTTGGTACGGTATCATTGTTAATGTATGTTTACTTAAGTACCACTTCTTAATCTGGTCACTTCAACATCTGCATTACGCATTTTAGCTGAATGGGCTACTTCCTTGCTGACAATAGTCTTTCCTATCGGAGAGAGTGAAATTGCCGCAAGCTTAAGGTGCTGCAAACCAAAAGGTATACCAATAATGGTAATAAAACAGGCAATAGCATGCAGAAGGTGGCCAATAGCAAGCCAGATACCAGCCAATAGGAACCAGATAATATTCCCGACTAGACCAAAGCCACTTGTCCCAATATCACCGCGCAGGGTGAGTTCTTCTCGGGAAATTGCCTCCTTACCGAAAGGGAAAAAGGAAAATTTGCCGATTACAAAGCAGGCTCTTCCCCAGGGAATACCAATAATACTGATAAAGGCAATCAGCGAGCAAAACCACCAGCAGAGTCCCATAATGACACCGCCAAGGATAAACCAGAGGAAATTTCCAAGTGTTCGCATAACTACCCCTACCAATTCGGTAAAATATATTAGTGAAAACGGTAATCTACTGATGTTACCGCAAATCCTAATGGCTATATCATTTATTTAAATTACAGTAGTTAGACGCAAATACCCACGCTTTGGATTCATTTATGGGTATTATTGTCGGCCCTTGCGTGACTAAGTAGTCAGATTGGTTGCCGGCTTGGATTTTGCCCTTTGGTTATAAAAGTTACGGTAGCAGCTCATTTGTCGGAGAATTACTATTTAGCAAGCGATGACATTGACTACTTCCTGTTACTGGTAGACCTGACTGCAATATACCCAATTGATCCAAGACAGTCGCTTGGTCCCAGTAAATATGCTCAGAGCTGATTTTTCTATTGGAGAAGCTAATAATTCCCACATGGGGGATTGATAGCTTCTTCCCTGTTGCTCCGATACCAGGTGCGAACCAATCCATACGAATAGAATGGGTGAAGTGAAGAATAAACTCATCCACTAAGCTGTCTTTGCCCACGGTGCGGGAAAGAAGCTGTAAATTTATATCCGCTGGCATTTGAGGAATAAATATATCCCTATAAAATTTTCGCAGGGGTTCTTTTCCCGTTGCGCCGGTATTAACCGGTACATGAATTAATACGGGATTTTCTGTCATGGTAGCAATTGCGGCGTCGGCATCTTTTAGATCGAATTCGGCCTCGGTATGGGTTTCCCAAAGTTGAATTAAGTACTTTTCATCGTCATTGTATTCCATCTCATTCACCTTCCCATTTGAGGCGCAATATTACTGGTCGTTGAGTTAATCTATCTTGTGCCAAAGACAGTATCTCGATGTTCATAAATATCAATAAGGTCGAGAGCGTCAACAGTGAATATGACGATCTTGCAGCTACCTATAGTGATGGCTAATTTCTAGTACAGAATCAGAGTGTTTGTAGTACTAAAAGACCATAAATTATTGAGGAGGAGATGAAGGGAAGTTGTTTGAATGTTTGCAGATCTAGGGAGCCTCTGAATAACTCCGTGATACCTCTGGCTTGCAGAGCGGTTCACAATCAAGGCGCGGCTTCGCAGGAATGTCTAGACCTTTCAAGAAGTCGCAACGCGGAGTGTGAATCGCTCTGCGAGCCCCGAAGGGCGGGCCTTGAAGGCTACAGCTGCTGCGTTGCAGCCTTCAAGGCCCGCAGAGGCATTACGGAGTTATTCAGAGGCTCCCTCGAATGCGTTACCCGTTCTACAAAGGTAACGCATTCTTAACCCTTTAGACGCGCCAGTAATTATTGGCTGCTGCAACGGTTTGGAAGTTAATGGCAACAACCTGAGAGGAGGCGATCAGGCTGTCTGCATTTTCCTCATAGGCGGACCTCAGCTTACCCCGTACTTCATCTGAAGGCTGGGTGTATTTTACTCCCATCCTGGATAGTTTCATTGCAAGTTCAAAGCCTTGTTGTGCATTTTCAGTAATTAGGCTTTCTAACCAGATTTGCGACATGGACATCCCTCTCTACTATCGGGTTGATTGATAAAGTTGTGGGAGCTGCTGAGCCCCAGTTATTTTGTGTATTTACTAAGGGTTGATATCAGTCCAATATGTATTGGCTGATATATTTGTTGAACTGAATAAGATCGAAAGAACCTCTTATTTCGAACCTTACCTTACCGATCTCGCTTAAATAAACTTCTATTTCACAGTCCAGATCAAAAGTGCCAGCGGTCTCAACAGAGAATGCCTGGATCTTGCTGAAAGGCAAAGAGGTGTAGTCTACTTTTGAGCCGGTGATACCCTGAACATTGGCGGCAATAATGCGTTTGTTGGTGAAAACTACCTGATCGCGAATAGTTTTAAAACCTGCAAAAATAAACTCCCCCTCGATCAGGAACTTATTAAAGTCATCCCTGGATTCAGAGATATCTATAGGCTTGAGTTTAAATACTGGTGAGTTTTTAAAATCTATCACGGGTTATCCCTGTAATTCTATTGGAGGAGGAGATTACCACTGTGGCGCATTAAGTTACAGATGATTTACTTTTTGGTTGTTTTTTTATGTTTAAATTTATTTAATTATTATGACAATTTCCACAATAGAGGATCGATCATAAGTAGTTGGTAATTTTTGAAATGCTTATCTCTCTATTCACTGGATTCTTGACTCGATTATTTCAGTAGCACTAGGGATAAATAGCAGTGGCTATATCTGTCTATTGATTTGCAGGGCTTCCAAAAAAAGCTGCACAGCGGGATGAGTTGTTGCACTTTTTTTGAAGGTGACAGCATTTTGTATTTGGTAGTGAAACTTCTCCGGTAGCAGGGGGAGCAGGGTTCCTTCCCCGACATATCTGCGGGCCAGGTATTCCGGTAGGAAACCCACAAAGCACCCAGAAAGTATCATCGCCAATCTGGCCGCCATATGGTTGGCTGTGGATCGCTTGGGAAACAATCGATACAGGTGCGCCGCACCAGAGAGAACAGTATGACTGGGTGCAGCTAACTCCTGCTGGGTGAGTAGCTCCTCATCAATAGCTGACACCTGGGCACAGGGGTGGCTGTTACTGCAATAGAGAATCGATTGGTGATAAAACAGGGGTTGGTACTCCAGCCCCGGTCGGCGTGAGTGCAGGGGGTTGATACCGATATCGGCGCGGCCTGCGAGGATTTCCAACTCGAGTTCCTGAGGGGCGGCCAGTTGTACTTCCAGGTGGAGTTGCGGGGCCTTCTCACGCAGTTGGGTGATAGTTCCGGGCAAGTTCAGTTGCGGTATTTCCAATACATCGTCGGGCATTACCAGGCGCAGGGTACCGGTGAGTTGGGATTGGATTGCATTGACCTGGCTTTTGAAGGTATCCAGGTGCCCATCGAGCTCCAAAATAGCCCGATACAAGGCCTCCCCCTCCGGGGTCAGTTTGAAGTCGGCCCTGCCTCGAGAGCGCAAGCACAACTGCATACCCAGCCGTGTCTCCAGGTCGGAGATATGCACACTGATCGTGGAGCGGCTGATATTCAGGGTAACTTCTGCGGGGGTGATGCCTCCGGCGTGCACAACCTCGCGGAAGACGCGCAGCAGGCGCAAATCCATATCGCTGAGGCGGCCTCCCAGGGCGTTTTTGGTTTTGCTCATGGCTGCACTTCCAGGTTGTTTTCGGCGCTGCGGGCTGCGGATTCGATTAAAGTTTGATAAATATAAACTTTAGTTGGAAAAATACTACTATTCTCCTCAGTCAGCTGCGGCCAGAATCGCCGCATACTACTAATAACATCTATTTACTAGGAATTTCCCTGTGAAACTTGCAAATTCGGACCTGTTGAAATTTCAGAACTATATAGCGGGCGAATGGCGTGACGCTGCCGCCACTGTAAATGTATGTGACCCGGCAAATGGCGAGTTGCTGGGTCGTGTGGCCGACGGTACCGCAGAGGATGCCGAGGCGGCGGTGGCGGCTGCCAGTGAAGCCTTCCCCGCTTGGAGCCGCCGTACAGCCGGTGAGAGAGCTGCGGTTCTCAAGCGCTGGTACCAGCTGATCGTGGATAACAGCGATGACCTGGCAATGATCCTTAGCCTGGAGCAGGGCAAGCCGGTAGCGGAAGCGAAAGGTGAGATTATCTACGGGGCTTCCTTTATTGAGTGGTTCGCGGAAGAGTGCCGCCGGGCCTACGGCCAGACAATCCCGACTCACAACCCGGCCATGCGCCTGAATACCATCCGCCAGCCGGTGGGTGTGGTGTCCTGTATTACTCCCTGGAACTTCCCCAACGCCATGATCACCCGCAAGGCGGGTCCGGCACTGGCGGCAGGCTGTACTGTGGTGATCAAACCGGCCCTGGAGACGCCACTATCTGCTTTGGCGCTGTGTCAATTGGCGGAAGAAGCGGGCCTGCCCAAGGGGACTATCAATGTAGTTACCGGCAGTGATTCTCCGGGAATTGGCAAGGTCCTGACCCAAGATCCCCGTGTGGCCAAATTCACCTTCACTGGCTCCACTGCTGTGGGCAAGCTGTTGATGTCCCAGTGCGCCAGCACCGTGAAAAAAATGTCCATGGAGCTCGGCGGCAACGCGCCGTTTATCGTATTTGACGATGCGGACATGGATACCGCAGTCAGCGCCTGTATGGCGACCAAATTCCGCAATGCGGGCCAGGTGTGCGTGGCCACCAACCGTATTTACGTGCACGAATCCGTGCATGATGAGTTTGTGGAAAAGCTGCGCGAGCAGGTTGCCGCCCTGAAGATCGGTCACGCTACCGATGAAGGGGTCAATATGGGCCCGATGATCTTCCGCAGGGCTGTGGACCGGGTTCAGGGGCTGGTACAGGATGCGGTTGAGGCCGGAGCAAAAATTGAAATTGGCGGTGAGCAGCTGGCCAATGGCGATAACTTTTTTGCGCCAACCATCCTCACTGGAGTTACCGATACCATGCGTATCGCCCAGGAGGAAATTTTTGGCCCTCTGGCGGCGGTACAGAAGTTCTCCGATGAGGAAGATGTGGTTCGCCGTGCCAATGAAACGCCCTACGGCTTGGCGGCGTACGTGATGAGTGAAAACATTCGCCGTGCCAATCGTGTGGTAGAGGCGCTCGACTACGGCATGATTGCCTGTAACACCGGGGTTTTCTCCACCACTGTGGCACCCTTCGGTGGTGTTAAAGAGTCCGGTATTGGCCGCGAGGGCGGTGTCGAGGGTATGGCCGAATTTTACGAGACCAAATATTGCTGTTTCGGGGCCTGAGTCCCGGTCTGAACACAACTGGCCTGCGCTTGTCCTAGGTGACAAGCGCCCGAACAGATTTTCGGGAGCCTGTGGCTCCCCTACTTAAGAGTTTGAAACTTCAGGGAACTTGCGGAGATTAATACTATGTCTGAGATGCAAACCGATGCTTTCTGGATGCCGTTTACCCCCAACCGCACCTTTAAGTCTGCACCGAGAATTGTGGAGCACGCCGAGGGGATTTATCTCACGGAGAAAGGCGGTCGCCAGGTTATTGATGCGACTGCGGGTTTGTGGTGCAGCAATGCGGGTCACTGCCGTTCTGAAATTGCAGAGGCAATTTACCAGCAGGCAAAAACACTCGACTACAGCTCTATTTTTAATTTCGGCCACGAATTGGGTTTCGAATATTCCGAGCGCCTGGTAAAGCACACTCCCGATGGCCTGGACCATGTGTTCTTCGGTAATTCCGGTTCCGAGGCAGTTGAGAGCGCCCTGAAAATTGCCCTGCAATACCAGCGTGTACGCGGCAAGGGCACTCGCACTATGTTTATCGGCCGTGAGAAGGGTTATCACGGAGTAAACTTCGGCGGTATTTCTGTGGGCGGTATTCCTCCTAACTACCAGGGTTTTGGCCAGCCGGTGAAAGCCAACCATATGCGCCACACCCTGGATATCGAGCGCAATGCATTTAGTCGTGGCCTGCCGGAGCATGGTATTGAGCTGGCTGAAGACCTGGAGAGACTGGTAGCTTTCCACGGTGCCGACCAGATTGCCGCTGTGATTGTTGAGCCATTTGCCGGTGCCGGCGGTGTGGTACTGCCTCCCAAAGGCTACCTGCAACGCCTGCGGGAAATTTGTGATAAGCACGACCTGCTGCTGATTTTTGATGAAGTCATCTCTGGCTGGGGCCGTACCGGTTCTGCATTTGCCTCCACGGAGTTCGGTGTGACCCCGGATATGATCACCTCCGCGAAGGGGATTACCAATGCCACAGTGCCCTTGAGTGCGGTATTTGTCAGCGACGAGATTTATAAAACCGTGATGAATGCGGCTCCCGATGGTGCGGTGGAATTCTTCCACGGTTATACCTACTCAGCACATCCGGTTGCCTGTGCGGCGGGTATGGCGACTCTGGATATTTACGAGCGCGAAGGCCTGTTGACCCGCGCTGCCGGTGAAATTGGCCAGCACTGGGAAAATGCTCTGCACAGCCTGGCTGACCTGGACAATGTGATCGATGTGCGCAATTACGGTTTGGTCGGCGCTATTGAGTTGCGCGCGCCGCAGGATCTGAAAGGGAAATACGGAGCTAAAGTCTCTGGTATGGCCTGGGAAGCTGGAGTGATGGCCCGTGGTATTGGCGATGCCCTGTGTATGTCCCCACCGCTGATTATCGAGAAGCACGAGATCGATGCTGTTGTGGATAAACTGCGTGGCGTGATCGGCGCTCTGGCCTGATTATGCTATTGCGGCAGCCCGTTCGGGCTGCCGTTCTCTCCAAATTACTCTTGTGTCAGAAGGAAAGAATACACATCTCTCGAGACGCGCCGTGTATACATCCCTGTAAACTCATAATCGGCATCCATGCCTCATACGGCCCCGAGTGCAGTCTTGCCTTATTAGTTTTCTCCCTTCCTCTCCTTTCATGACCCGCAGGGCAGTTTGCGTAACTTCCCTATTGTCGTTTAGAGCTACACTGAAAATAGTGGTCTGCGGCGCGGTCACAGTCTTTGCAGAGTCGACTGCCTGGCCGCGCTCGTAGGCTGCCTTTAAAAGCCGCCTGGGAAAAATTCAATTCCCTGATGGTAAGGGACTCTTCAATATGGAAAGTTACTCAACCTGGGGACTTTTCTATGCCCGCTGACACTCCTCCCCTGGCGACCGGACCTATTTTGCAGGTGTTGTCTGCAAACTGGTGGCTACTCCTACTGCGCGGTATTGTCGCGGTGATTTTTGGCGTGCTGACTTTTGTCTGGCCGGGATTGTCCCTGTTGACCCTGGTGTTACTTTTTGGGGTTTACGCTTTCCTGGATGGTATTTTTTCCCTGGTTGCGGCGGTGATGGGGAGGCATAAGTCCACTCCACTGTGGTGGTTGATTGTCTCGGGGCTGATCAGTTTGGCTGCGGGAATTGTGACTTTTATTTTCCCGCAGGTTACCGCTTTAGTGTTGGTCGTTTTTATCGGTGCCTGGGCCCTGGTGCGGGGTATCTTTGAAATTGTCGGCGCTATTCGCCTGCGCAAGGAAATTGATAACGAGTGGCTGCTGATCGCTATTGGTGTTCTCTCGGTGATTTTCGGAGTTGCGATTTTAGTCAGCCCCGGGGCTGGTGCTCTGGCGTTGCTCTGGGTAATCGGTGCCTATGCGATTATTTTGGGGCTGCCATTGATCTGGTTATCTTTCCGACTGCGCAAACACAATAAATCCGCTTCTTCATAACCGTTTAACTCCAATACGCTCAGTAATAAAAAAGGCCGGTATTACTTAGTAATACCGGCCTTTTCGAATTGCTATTTAAATAACAGCTTCTGTTTTTTATTATTTAGCAGCGAGATTGACTGCCTTCGGCAATGCCCCCATTAACGCTTTGCCTTTTTTCTCCAGTGCCATACACAGCTGGATTCGCTCCTCGGCTTGCGCGAGGCTGCGCTGGTATCCGGGGGCTAAATCACCTTGCTGGGCAAAGAGTTGTTGCAGTTCGCCCAGGTGCTGTTTATCGCAGAAGGCAGCGGCAAGTGATGGGGTGCGGCGGCGGATCTGGGCCGGAATCTTATCTACCACCTTGTCAAAATTCTGTTGCAGCCACTCCCAGTGCTGTTCCTGAACCCTGGGTTGGGCCAGGGCGTAATGGATCAGGCCAAATGATTCTCTCGGCCCCATTTCGTCGCTGAGCGCTAATGCTTGAATGGTTTCCACTTGCTTGGGATTGTTGCTGGTGCCGATGGCATTGGCACTGGCATTTTCAAAGCGGGGATCATCCAGCTCGGCGCGGACTTTGATCAGGTGTGCGAGGAAATCTTCCCCTGCATCCTGTACTGCCACACTCAGGGCTGCCTGGTATAGGTCGGAGCTTAACGCCTTCGCATCCCGTTCCTGTTTAAAGCCGGTAAAGGCGGTTGCCATTTCCTGTAACTGCTTGCGCGAGTCAGGATCTTCTGCAACTTGCGCCATAAAGGTTAGCAGGTCGCTGTGCAGCATCTGCTGGTCGCTATCACTGCTATTGGCGCTGCGATTTAGTATCGGCAGGTACAGGTTCTGGGCAAAATTTAGGAATGCAGAGCGCTGGGATTCAACCAGGTAGTTATCCCGGTACTTCTGCAGGTAGCGCAGTGGCATGGTGATCACCTGGCGCTTGTCCGCCACTGCGGATTTGCGCACTACTTCCAGCAGTGGTGCCGCAGTGAGATTGCCGGCCTCGAAAGCTGAGAAGGCGCTGTCGATAATGGACAGCTGCTCAGTGGCAGAGAACTGGGCAAATTGTTTAATCAGTGCCTGCCACTGCGCCTTGGGAAGGTTCCAGCGGTAGTAGCCGCTGCCCTGAGCATTGGGCATTACCCAATTTGGGCAGGCACCGCCGGTAATCTCCAGGGTTTCCCTTGGCTCAGTCAGGATCTGGCACTGCTGCACGCCGCTATCGGTGCTGAAGCAGAAGGGGATGCTCCATTTATCGCTGGCGTCGGCGATAGGGGAGCCGAGTGGCTTGTAACGGCTCTGCTGAACCACTAGCGAGGCCTTGCCGTCGCTATTGCAGTCCATGAAGATATCCAGTTGTGGAACCCCTTTTTGCTCGACAAAACTGCGGAAAGTCTCGGTCAGTTCCGGGGTGTTGGTTTCCTGGCCGATCACTTTGTAGAAGGGTGGTGAGTCGGCCACGCTGTCGGAGAAGGTTTCCAGGTAACGTCCCAGTGCCGGGCGGAAGTTTTCCGCTCCGAAATAGGTGTCCACCATGTGGATAACGCCCAGGCTCTTCGAGTAAGTGATCGAATCGTAGGCGTTGCGAATATTGTTGTTGTCCGCGATGGGCTCACGAATGGCGCGGGTGCTGGCCAGGGAGTCTAGCTGCATGGCGCCGATCGCATAAGTCGCTGCGTTGAGGTCGTGCCCCTCTTCAGGTTCCATAATGGTGAGGGCCAGCGCCTCCCCCCAGGTAGCAAAACCTTCCTTCAGCCACAGGTCGTCCCACCAGGGAGGGGTGACCTGATTGCCAAACCACATATGGGCAATTTCGTGCGCATGAACTTCTACGAGAGCCAGGCGGGTGCCGGGAGCCGGGTTGTCGCCCACCAGGATACGCTGTTCGCGATAGGTAATTGCCGCGGACAATTCAGTAGCGCCACTGGGCCACTGGGGGGCGGCAATAATGTCCAGCTTCTTGAATGGGTAGGGGCGTTGCAGCTGGGTCTCGAAGGTCTCCACCATTTTGGGGGTGATATCGAGGATGTAGTTCATATCCTCACCGCGACCTTTACGGGCGAAGCCGCGCAGGGGAATGGGGTCTTTGCGGTATTTACTCGGCGGAATGGCTGGGCGCTCAACCTGGTCAAAGGGGCCCACTGACAGGGACAGCAAATAGGTGGACATCGGTGGTGTGGTGGCGAAAGTGACTTTCTCCATGCCGTCACCTGCCGCTTCGCGCTTCAGCTCGGGCCCATTGCTAATCGCTGCGTAGCCTTCGGGTATTGTCAGGCTGACGGTAAAGGGCGCTTTCAGGCCTGGCTCGTCGAAACCGGGTAAATACTTGCGGGCCTGGATCGATTCAGATTTTGCCAGGGCATAGGCATCGCCCTGTTCCTCGACCTTAAAAAGCCCGGCCAGGTTGCGATCAAATGCAGCACTGTAGTCGATATGCAGTTTGAAAGTGCCCGCATCGATCTTCTCCGCAAACTCTACTGCGGCAACACCACTGTCCAGTACTTCCCGGTATTCGGCCGGAATCTGGCGGCCGTCATCGAGCTGTGCGTAGACTTCGCGCACATCCAGGTTTTTGCCATGCAGCCAAATATGTCGGGCACCTTCCGCCAGCTGGATATCGATATCCACCTTGCCGGTGAAGGTGTCTTTGCGCGGGTCCAGCACCAGTTCCAGCTGGTAATCCAAGGGGGTAGTGCCCTCGGGCAGGCGCCCTTCGGGAGCCTTATCAAAATCGAGGCCTTTAGCCTCGACTTCTTGGGCAGTATTGGTTTTTGCTGGTTCCGATGCTTTTTCTGCGGGGTTACAACCTGCTACTGAGAGCAGGGCCGCAGTTAGCAGGGCGAGCGGGATGTTCTTTTTCATGGTAGGGGGAGCACTCAGCCAAAAGGCTGATTGTACCGCTTTGGAGAAAAATTACGCGATGCAAATAGTTGGGCTGAGGGGAAGGTGGGAGGAAACCCGGCAGTGGATGCCGGGTTTCTGTGGGGAGACCTACAGGTGCGGTACGGTCAGGCTAGAGACCTTGCTGCTGCTGTAGGGCACTGTGATGGTGTAATTGGTATTTTCCGGCTTCTGGTAGATATAACCCTGAGTATCGATGGCCAATACTACACGGTGGCCAACCGGGACATCGTAGCTGGTGGTGAAAAAGTCCACTTCGAACTTTTGTTTTTGCCCAGACTTGTCTGAATGCAGGGTAATGGGGGCGTGAGTTATCAGACGCCCCAATCCCAACGGACCCACATCGTAGAGGTGCACGTTGAGTTGCACTTCTTTTTTGCTGGGTTCCACCCACATTTCGAGTTTGGGTTCGCCGCGAATCTTCAGGGTTTCCCACTGAATCGGTGATTTGTACTCGATGGCGTAGTAGCCGTTGATAGCGATCATGGGCGCGTAAACGGGGATACCGAAGCCTTCTAGTGCATCGGAAACCAGCGGGATACCGGTGCCTGCAAAGGTATCTGAGCCGCCGTGGAATTCATTACTCCAGCTCCAACCGTCGTACTTGTCGCTCTCCATTTTTGCATTGTTAAACATGGTAAAGCGTGGCTGCAGGTACCAGGTGGTGCTTTCGTCTGTTACCGGGTAGTCCTCGAATTGCTCCAGCTCATTGCTGATACGCACAGTCATATCCACCTTGGGTTCGGTGTCGATCCCGTTGTCCTCGCCTTTAAGGTGGTGGTCGAACCAGCGGAAACTGGTGGACCAGATATGGCCATTGTTACCGGTAAGAGTCTCGGTAATCGCGTGGGTGCCGGGGTTTAGCATGAGTTTCTTGGGCCCTTCGAGCAGGGAGTAGAAATCGGTCATGCTATTCGGCTTAAACAGGTAGTCGGCGAAATTGTTTGAGAGCAACACCGCTGTGCCGTTTTGATTGATTTCGTCCACGTAACTCATTGCGGAGCGCTCAGCACCGAAATTAATTACCTGTTCCATATTTTCGCCGTCGCGCAGGTTGCTCCATACCTGCTCGAGTTCGGCCTCTTTCTGGAAGGCCGTAGTAACAAGCAGCGTGCCCCATACCAGGTTGACGGTTTCATTGGGGTACAAAGCTTCTACTACATCTGCCCAACCGGATAGCGCAGCTACTGCATCGACGCGAGGGTGCTTGGCAGCACTCAGTAGTGAAATTCCACCGCCGTAGGAAATTCCGGCCATACCCAGCTTGCCCACCGGGTAATTGGTTTCCAGCCAGTCGATCAGGACTCCCACATCGTTAAGGCTGTTATCCCCTGCGACGTCAACAAGTCCTCCCGAGTGCCCAAATCCCCGGGTGGAGTAGCTGAGCACCAGGTAGCCGTTTTCTGCCAGCTCTTTGGCCTGGAAGTGGTACTGGTGCTTCTCCAGCCCCCAGCTGTTGGTAAAAATAACGGTGGGGTAACCGTCTGCTGGTGCGGGCGTTTCCGGGATAAATAAGTTCGCATCCAGGACCGTACCGTCAAAAGAAGTAATATCCACGTCGGCGATATATTCCGGTGCCGACCAGGCATGAGCAGACATTAGGGCGCCGCCAAGCAGCGCCAGTAGTGGCTTGGTATTCATTAGTTTTCTCTCATCTGATGAAATCATTATTATTTTTTTGACCAGGATTCCCTCCTTGGTCGACCCCGTACTATAGGAGTTCATCCTAGTTTTGTACGTAAATAGGGCTAAATTTGAGACGTTTGTCTCGCTTCATGTCGCAATCTGCTGCAGAAAACTGTTTGTGAACAGCTATCTATTTTGTGTCTTTCCGGTCACACAAAAACAGTCGAAAAGCTGTTTTGTGATCAAATTGATCTTTTTTTGATCAGTGAAAACCGGTACTGTGTCGTCTTCGCTAATCAGCTAGGGAGGGCTTCAGCAGCAATGACTCGGTGGCCCGAACTATGGTTTCTCGTTCAGTTGTTCTATTAGTACTTTGTTTCGGATTTATCGCTTCAGCCTACGCCGCGCCGCGTGGTTTGGGGGAGGTGACCTGGTATGAAGTCGACAGTGATAATTTTCGCGTGATTACCGACGGTGATCCCAACGCAGTCAAAAGTCTGGTAGCAGACCTGGAGCGCTATCGCGCAGTGGCCTTGGAGTTACTCGATGCAGATCCAAAAAGTGAGCGATTAACTATTTATGCGGCCGCAGACCGGGACACCTATGCAAACCTGGTGGGTGTTGAGCTGGCGGATATGACCAACGGTTTGTTCGATACCTCTGCGGAGGGTAACTATGCCCTGGTAAACCTGGATGGTCGCAGCGTTGAGAGGCAGCTCAAAGCACGCGAATTCCTGTTCCACGAATACACCCATTTTCTGAGCTATAACGGCAACACTACCCACTACCCCTATTGGTATAGCGAGGGGTTTGCTGAATTTATGGCAACCATGTCATTCCCGGAAAAAGGTACCTACGAAATTGGCTCCATTCCCAGCGAGCGGGCTATGACCCTGATGTATACCGGGCTTATGCCGCTGGAAGACCTGTTGCGTGCGACAGTGTACAACACCGATGCGGACGAAAAGGCGGATGTCTATGCCGGAGGTTGGATTCTGTCTCACTGGTTGATGATGAAAAGCGGCAAGCAGGATAATTTCGATAATTTCGTCAAAGCCTATAACGATGGTGCCGACCCAGTACTCGCCCTGGAAGAAGCGCTGGGGATGTCGGTGAAAGACATTGAAAAGGCCTATGTCGCCACTTATAAGGCGGATAGCTTTGAACATTTTAGTGGCGCTATCCCCGCGGACTTTAAAGAGGCCAGCCCTAGGGTTAAACGCCTCAGCAAAAGAGAGTCGGTGAGCATCCTGGCTGGATTTATCGCCCAGTCCGGTTACAACCTGCTGGCTTTGGATGAGTTGATTGAGTATGCCTACAGCACGGGTATTTACAGTACTGAGCTGGCTGCGATTAAAGCGAGTGCCGATCTGCGATTGGGTAATTTCCCCCAGGCCAGCCACCTTTTGGCCAGTGTCCCCACTAAGGACCGAGGCCAGCTCTGGTACTTGAGTGCCCATGCCTGGTTAACGGTTAATCAGCAGGCGGTGGCGCCCGGTAGTAAGCGGGATCTTCGCAGCTTGAAAATGGCGCGGGAGGAGTTCGACTTCCTGGTGAAGGAAGAACCGAAAAATGCATCTCACTGGTTTGGCCTGGCGATGGCTATGGAGATGCTGGATTACCCCCGAGAGGAATATCTGGAAAAGCTGGAGCAGGCTTACAAGCGTGCCCCCCGTGAGCTGCATATTGCCCAGTGGCTGGCAGAAGAGCTCTACCAAAAGAAAGATGCGGAGTATTTTGCCCGAGTGGCGAAGCCGCTGATGTTCGAGCTTCCAGACGAGGAGCAGAACAAAGAAATAAAAATGAGGTTGGCAGAGCTGAAGGGCAAACCCAAGTCATCATAGCAACCATAAGAGCGCTCACTGAATAAAAAAGGCTTGTCACTCTGTGTAAGAGACATCCGACATTCGCCAACGTATATTTGCCCGGCAATTGATTTTGCCGGGCTTTTTTTTAGGGGATAATCTCCCAGCAAACTGGTACGATTTCTGTAACAGCGGCAATTCCATATTGTGAAGCATAGCGTGCGCGTTAAGGGTAATGCTTCTCATAGAATAAGAAAGGGTGCACTGTGAGCAGAAAACGGTTTTTCGTTATATTTCCGCTATTTGTCTTAATATTGCTGCTTGCCGCATGCGAGAGTAATAGAGATCCTGTTGTAGAAAACTCACAGGTTTTAACGGAATCTCCCCAACAACCGATACCAACGCCGCAGAATAAACAGCCCGCAAAGCCGCAGTTTGAAAATTATGTAGAGCAAGGAGATTTGCCAGCCCTGTTAGAGCGAGGTGTATTGCGCCTGTTGGCCCCAAGGGGCCCCCAGGAGAGCGCCTTACCACGAGAAGGACTACCTGCAACAGAGTGGCGAAAACTTGCGGAAAATTTTGCTCGTAGCCGCGGATTAAAGCCTCAGTGGGTTTACGTAGATAACTTTTCCGATTTAATTCCAGCGGTTATTGATGGACGTGGGGATGTAATTGCCACCAATTTTTCTCGCACCGAAGAACGCAAGTTATCACTGGGTTTTACCCGCCCATTACAATATGTTGATGAGTTGCTAATTACTCATAAAGAGTTCGAGGTGGAAGAGGCTGTGCCCTTACAAGTCGTGCTGCGGCGGGGCAGTGCATTTGCTGAAACCCTGGAGCAGCGAGCCGATACGGAAAATTACAGGATCACCTACCTCGATAAGCCGGTTGCAACCAACGAGCTTATCGCGGCTGTAGCAGCGGGTGAATACCCCGCAACAATTATTGATAGTAATTTGGCCGATGTGCTTCTAACTGATTACCCGCAACTTACAGCCACCACAGAACTCGATTCCCGCAGGCCTATCGCCTGGGCTGTACGCAAAGATGCTATCGCTTTGAGGCGTGAGTTGAATGAGTTCTTTACCGCTGAATTGGTATTGGCCAGTCAGAACCGAGAGCAGCCACTGAGAGATTGGCAGGCAATAAAGGAGAGCGGAACTTTAAGGGTACTTACTCGCAATCACCCCGCCTCCTACTTTATCTGGCGCGGTGAGTTGATGGGGTTTGATTACGATCTGCTAAGGAAGTTTGCCCGTGACCATAAATTACGCCTGAGTATGGTTGTGCCCGATAAGGACCAGGATTTGGTCGAAGCATTGAATGATGGAATGGGGGACATGATTGCTGCATCCCTAACTGTTACCGAGGCTCGCCGCCAGCAGGGATTGGCATTTTCCAAGCCTTATATGACAGTTACGGAACAGGTAGTAGCCGCAAAATCAAAGGTGCCTGATAAAGAGCTACCCCTTCCCGAGATCCTGCTTTCAGGGCAAACAGTAGTGGTTAATCCCACCACGAGCTATCACGAGAGTCTGGTCAAAATAATGGAAAAGCAGCACGGGCAAGATATGGTGCCGCTACAGATCCACCGTCTAAAAGGCGCTACCAGTGAGTTTCTTATTGATGCAGTAGCCAGGGGTATTTTTCCCTATACCGTAGTTGACTCACACTTGGCCGCCATTGAAAGCACTTACCGGGATGACTTTACTGTAGTGGGGGAGTTGCCAGGGGAGCGAGATATCGCCTGGGCCGTTCGAACTGGCCAACCGGTATTATTGGAACAACTGAATAACTTTCTGAACAAGCACAATCGGGACCTGTTCTTTAACGTTACTTACAACAAATATTTCAAGGAGCAAAAGCGTATCCTCCGACATCAAGGGCAGCGCCTGCGCAGCACTGATGAGCTATCGCCCTTTGATCCCATAGTAAAGAAATATACTGAGGCTACCGATCGGGATTGGCGTATGGTGGTTGCGCAGATGTACCAGGAGAGTCAATTTAATCCCCAAGCGCGCTCCTTTGCCGGTGCTCAGGGCTTGATGCAGGTATTACCTCGGACTGCACGACAGATGGGAGTTAACAATTTGTATGATCCTGAAAACGGTATCCGCGCAGGTGTATCTTATCTGGGGTGGCTGGATAAACGTTTCCCTGAAAATATACCCCTAGAGCAGAAGATCTATTTTACCCTGGCTGCATATAATGCGGGTCACGGCCATGTCAGGGATGCGAGGGCGTTAGCCCGACGACTGGAGTGGGACCCTAACCAGTGGTTTGGCCATGTTGAAGAGGCCATGTTGCTGCTGTCCCAGCCTGAATACTATCGCAATAGTCGTTTTGGTTACGTGCGCGGCAGGGAGCCAGTTAACTATGTGCGTGAGATACGGGATAGGTATATTGGATATTTAGGAGTTGAGCGCCATCAGATTTATACAGATATTGATGGCAGCATTGCTCCCAATTAATTAATGTATCCCATCAATGGGCCTCTGCAAGCCAGAGGCATTGTGGGTTTGCTCAAGGGCACTTTATTATTGCCCCTTAGCTCCAGTGCAGCTGTATTGCGGAAGCGAGAGTTTCTTGCGGTCCAACTTTAGAGGCTCCACCAATCAAGTAGAGGTTTTCTCCTAGGGCTACTGCTCCGTGACCGTGTCGTGCCTGGGGCAAATGACCCTGATTGTTCCAATCATCTGTGACTGGATCGTAAATCCAAATATTGTTAAATGCTGTACCAGTCTTCCATTTGCCATTGGGGCCAAATGCCTCACCGCCGGTAACTATTAATTTATTATTTAATGGGGTTACTGTGAGTCCGGCAGCAGCCTGGGGTAGGGGGCGGATCTTTTCCCATTTATCCAGGCTGGGGTCATAAACTTCGGCATAAGTTAGATTCCTAGCCTTGCTACTATTGTCGCTAACCTGGCGGCCACCAACAACATAAATTCTGTTATTTAAGTTTGCCCCACCTGCGGAGGTTCGCTTGATACTGGCTGGCGCTGCTTGCTCCCAATGATCCCCTCTTGTAAGCACATAATGAGAATTGGTATCTCTATTTTTAGACTGTTCGTCGGGGGCCCTACCGCCAATGACATGGATGTTCTCCCCAATGTTGGTGTAAATAGATTCAGCCAGTGGCCGGGGGAGAGGGCTGGTTTCTATCCAATGCTTATATTCGCTGGAAAGTTTATAAACGGTATTTCGGGCTTGCCAAGCGCTATCAGAATCGCCAAAAAATCCACCGATGCCATATAGGCTGTTGGAATTACTGGCCATGCCAAGGTGATGTCTTGACTCAGGTAAATTGGGCCCTGGCCTCCAGTTTTGTTCCCGCGGAGAAAAGATATGTGTTTGTTTAGTTGGAGAGAGACCGAAGAAAACTGCTGTATCCGATGGGATAAATCCCCCTGCTACATAGATCTCGCCAGAAAAGACTGCGGGGTAAATCTCCTGTAAAGGCATTTCCAGGCTGGGAAGACTTGATATAGATAGACTGGTAATAGCCTCTTTAGCGGTTAGATTGACTCCACCAAAAGTAAGGGAAGCTAAGCTGGAATATTTAATAAAGGATCTTCTGGATAGCGTCATAGTAACAAACACTCTCACACTGACTGATAAAGAATACCTATTGATTATAATTTTTTACCTAAAAATAGGCTAAAAGGGTCATTTTTATAGTGACTGAAAGGGTCGCAATCGTCAAATCCATAACGGCGATAGAGAGCGATTGCGGGAGCAAAAGCTTCAGTGCGGCCTGTCTCCAGCTTTATCTCTTTATATTTACGCTGCTTTGCCTCCTCCAATATTCTTTCTATCAAGGCGCGGGCAACGCCTTTGCGCAGAAACAGAGGATGAGTTTTCATGGATTTTATTTCACCCAAATTAGGGTCGATCTCTTTTAGAGCAGCACATCCGGCCAAAACTCCATCAATTCTTGCCCCCCAAAAGGTAATCATGGGGTCATTTAACTCATCAGGATTTAGTGCGTGAACGCTTCCAGGTGGGGAATGTCGGTACATTTCCCGTAGATGAGCTTCGAGAAGATTGTTAATGGAACCGTCGGACAGATCGTCTAATTGTACTGATATATACATCTTTATTTGATTGTCTTTCTTTTTAAAATAATGGCTTAAGCAGGAACGCCCGTTAATCTTTTGGGCTTTGAAATGTCACTTTAACAATATTTTCAGAGAAGGATAAGTATAAGTTGGCTGGTGCAATAGGTATGCTTTATTAGGGGGCATTGAGAAAAAATATATAACTTTTTGCACCGTTTTATTACGCATAATACCCGGCCAAAATCCTGGCAAGGGGAACTAAGGGCTGGATATTGCCCTTAGTTCAACATTAATAGCTAGTTTAAAGAAGATTTAGAGTAATCGCTTCCCGATATTGATACAGCGTTCACCGGAGTAGCGATGATTTTTTAATGCTTTTACCAATATGGGCTTAAGTTGTGGTTTTTCTTTTAGTGACTTAGTAATCTCATTTACATTTTCTCTAGAGCACATTAGCGGTAGGGCGTAAGCATAAGCAGTAAGCAATTCCTGAGATTCATCTTCATTGACCTGAGCCAGTGAATCAAAAATTGGTTGACCGTGGATGTTAAATAGCTCTATTTGCTCTGGTGCAAAAAGGGACTCTGTAATTTTTCGAATTTCGCTTAACTTAAATTTGTCTCGATTAGATATAAGGTTATCTACCCACTTTGATTTGTTTTCGGGTTGGGGGCGAATAACTTCAGCAGATAATGCGTTGAGTTTAGATCTGTCGGAGTTATCTTTTGCTAATTCTCTTGTGATTGCCTGCTCATAATCTGAGAACAGATAACGATTCTGTAACTTGATAAGTTTCCAGCGCATATCAGGATCGAGTTCCAATCCTTTAATGGCAAACTCTCCCTTTAATAGGTCTCTAGCATGACTTAATGCTGGAGTGGAGTGGGCGATATTGGTAAAAACACCAAACCAGACTTTTTGTTGATCACTACCTTCAGCCGCCTCTAGTAGTTGACCCCAGACAAAGCTCTCAACAGTCTGAGTAAGTTCGTTACGGCGCTTTGTGCTTAGGGGGATTTGAGTCAGGAAATCGTAAGTGAACTCAATATATCTGGCATTCAAACGAATAATGTTGATGTCCTTTTCGTCGGCGCCATTATTCACTATAAAACTAATATACTCATCCAGAGGGAGCTTTGCGTCATAGGTACTATCAAATAGGCTTTGCCAGAACATTAGTCGTGCAAACGGCTCTTCAATGTCATTGATATGCTGAGCCATGTTTTTGATGGTAACTTCATCCAGATTTACCTTCACATAGGCCCAATCTTCTTCATTGGGATATAGCCCCTCTGGACAGGGTAGCCCCACGGCTTCTTTTACTTCGGTTCTGGCACCACTATAAAGCACTGGAAGGGTTGCAACCCGTTTCATACTTCCAGCTTTCATTTGGTAAAACCCCAGCTGTGTGCGCTGTTCCCTTAATATCGGGTATTCCTCTGGTGCTGTTTGCTGAATTACCAGATGATTGATTTGGTCATCATCGCACTGGAAGCTGGCTTCAATTGTGTTGAGGCCGGCCTGGTAAAGCCACTGTTGCTGCCAGGAATTAAGATCTTTATCCGCAGCTTTGCCCAGGTGGTTGATAAAGTCATTGAGGGTTGAATTGTCATAAGATAAGGCCTTTAAGTAATTACTGACGCCTTTGCGAAATTCTTCTTTGCCCAAATAGTAGGGCAATTGCTTGAGTACTGAGCCGCCTTTGCCATAAGTAATTCCATCAAAACTGGCAAAGGCTTCGTCAGTATTGTTGACTGGTAGTTGAATAGCGTGGGTAGTGGGGCGTTGATCAGTGTGGTAGGCCCATTGCTTGGCGCCTAAGTAATAGTTCTCCCAAGCGGTAGTGAATTCGCTATTTTCGGCTAGAGCCAGATTGGCCATGTAAGTGGCAAAGCTCTCATTGAGCCAAAGGTCATCCCACCAATTCATGGTGACCAAATTACCAAACCATTGATGGGCCAGCTCATGGGCAATAACATTGGCGAGACGCATCCGCTGGGCCTGGGTCTTCTTTCCTCGGGATATGTAAGAATCGTTAAATGTTACAGCCCCAACATTTTCCATAGCGCCGGCGTTAAAATCAGGTACTAGTATTTGATCATATTTTTTAAATGGATAATCAATTTCAAAGTAGGGCTGAAAGAACTCAAAGGATTGTTTGGTGAAGGTAAACCAGTCTTCTGTTTTTACGTAATTTGCCAGGCTCTGTCTTGCCATTAAGCGAAGGGGAATATCTCCTGCCTTGTCTTCCCAGATGTGGTAAGGACCTGCATGTAAAGAGAATATGTAAGATGAGAATTTCTTGGTTTGAGGGAAAAACCAGTGGTTTGATTTTCTTTTCTCTTCTACTCTCTCCTCTCTTTCCGCGCTAACTACTACCCAGTCTTTTGGAGCCCTTACATCCAGGGTGTAACGCGCTTTCAAATTGGGTTGGTCAAAATGTGGGAATAGGCGATTGGCATCATAAGGTTCAAAGTCCGTATATAAATAGACCTTTTCGTCTTTGGGGTCTTTAAAGCGATGTAATCCTGAGCCATTGTTAGAGTACGGGTGTTGATAATTCACCGTAATCGTGTGGGATTTTTCCGGTAGATTTTGATAATCAATAGAAATAAAGTAGTTGTTGTATTCAAATGGAACAGATCTTCCATCGACCTGAATTGAATCAACAGCACCACCGGAAAAGTCTAGAGTCAGTGGTTGTTCAAGTTTTTGATTAAACTTTATATCTGCATGAACGATTCCGGAAAAATTCTTATCAGGATTTTCCAGGTTGATGCTTAAACGATAATCCACTTCAGAAATTTGTTGCCGTCGGAAGCGGGCATAAGGCTCAGAGAGCCCTGATTCTGTGGCTCGCGGGGAAAATAAGGTTGGCTGTTCTGATGAGGTTGTGTCTTGATCAGGAAGTTTTTGTCCACAGGAACTTATCAAAATACCACATAGAATTGATATAGCCACTTTGCACGTTAGTAATACCTTCGAAAGGTTAGTATATTTTTTCATGGCATTATTTTTAATATAGGGTGATTGAATTTCACTTTGTATCATTAATGACAGGTAGGCGGCGATATAAATTTTCGTCTTATCGAAGATGAAGATTTTTGTGGGTAAATAAGGAATGAGTGCTGATTATTGGCCGTTTGCAGTTTCTAAAATTGATTCGGCTAATGCGTTGATAATACCGTCAATTTCCTCTACTTGAGCTATAAACGGTACGCCGAGTTGTAGTGTGTCGCCCCCGTAACGAATATAAAAGCCCTTTTCCCACATCTTCATAGCTATTAAGTAGGGTCTGAGTAGCGGCTCATCTGGAGCCGCTTCGATAGTCAGGCCAGCGGCGAGCCCGCAATTGCGAATATCTTCAACTAACGGCAATCCGTTTAGTTGGTGAATATGGTCTTCCAGGATATGGGCAAGCTCTGCAGATCGATCAAACAATTTTTCCTTCTGCAAAATATCCAGTGTCGCCAATGCTGCTGCGCAGGCCAGTGGGTGCCCAGAATAGGTATAGCCGTGAGGAAGTTCCAGCTGGTAGTCAGGTCCTCCGGTTTCCATGAAGGTATCGTAGATATCCTGGCGCACTACCACAGCACCCATGGGAATGATGCCATTGGTGAGCTGTTTGGCGGTGTTGATAATATCCGGGGTTACTCCAAAAAACTCTGCTCCGGTAGCTTTCCCCATGCGGCCAAAAGCAGTAATGACTTCATCGAATATCAATAATATATCGTTTTGAGCACAAATCTCCCTTAGGCTATGAAGATACCCTTTTGGTGGGGGCAATACTCCTGCTGACCCGGCTACGGGCTCGACAATAACAGCTGCAATGTTTTCAGAACCGTGCAGTTTGATAAGTTCCAGCAGTTCGTCTGCCAAGTAACTTCCCTGTTCAGGTTGTCCTTTAGCAAAACGGTTCTGGGGTAAAAGGGTATGGCGAAGGTGATCGGAATCTAAAGATGAACCAAAGATTGCTCGATTAGCACTAATGCCGCCCACACTGAGGCCGCCAAAATTAACTCCGTGATAGCCTTTCACACGTCCAATAAATTTTGTCTTTCCCGGAGCGCCCATTTTCTGCCAGTAGGCTCGAGCTATTTTTAGAGAGGTCTCTGCGGATTCGGAGCCGGAATTTGTGAAGAAAATTCGATTGAGACCAGCGGGCATCATTTGGCTGATACGTTCAGCTAGTTGGAATGCTCCAGGATGGCCATATTGGAAAGCTGGGGCATAATCCAAAAGTTCAGCCTGCTGTGTAATGGAATCAATTATCTCCCGGCGGTTGTGTCCGGCACCACAGGTCCACAAGCCGGATAGACCATCGAATATGGGGCGGCCGTCAGCACTACGGAAATAGCAGCCGCTGGCTGAGGTAATAATACGGGGATCTCTTTTGAATTGGCGATTCCCGGTAAAAGGCATCCAGTAAGCATCTAACTGTGATTTACTAAGTCCCGCTGATTTGTCGTTCATTTTTATTTTCCGACATTTGGCCTTATCCCATTAATTTTGGACCAACTTTTCTACTTTATAAATTGATTCTCACTAACTTTAGTTTCATAAGCGGGATTTACTAATAGAGTATTGAAGTATTGCCTATGGCAGGAGTTGAGTGCTGGGGGAGGATTTGCCTGAATGGCCTTAGGGGGAGATGAGAGGAGAAAGAGAACCGGGGGTATTAGCCCCCCCGGTAATGTTGCTGATTAAACAGCAGTGGCGATTCTGTCCACGTAAGGGGCGAGTTCTGGTTTGTTCTCCAGAATCTCCTGCCGGGACAGACCGTCGATCTCGTGGGGGAATACCAACCACTCTTCGGTCTTGTGGATAAAGTAATCCGGCTCGCGCTTGGCCTTGTTGTTCTTCGGCTTGTAGTAAGGGGTCGCGATACGAATCTCCGGCGTGTTCTTCTTACAGGCAGCGCGCAGGTCTTCGATAGTTTGCTCAATGCTCAGGCCAGAGTCGTGCACATCGTCCACGATCAACAGGGAGTCGTGGGACTCCAGGCGCTTGATCAGGTAGTTCAGGCCATGCACGCGCACTTTCTTGTCTCGCTCACCGATACCGAGATAGGAGGAAGTGCGGATAGCAATATGGTCTGCATCCACTCCCATCACATGCAATAGTTCTTGTACGGCGATGCCCACAGGTGCGCCACCGCGCCAAACGCCGACAATATAATTGGGACGGAAGCCGTCCTTATAGATCTGATCAGCGAGAGCATAGGAGTCAATCAGGAGCTGCTGTGCGCTAATAAAGTGCTTTTTCATCAATGTACCCCTCAGAAAAAGGCAAACTTGGCAACAAAGAGTGCCGCTAACACGTACACACTGATACTGACGTCTTTACTGCGCCCGCTCAGCGTTTTAATAACCGCATAGGAAATAAAGCCCAAGGCAATTCCGTGCGCGATAGAGAATGACAGAGGCATCATCACTGCGGCGATAACTGCCGGTGCGGCCTCGGTAATATCATCCCAGTCGATAGATGACATGCCGGAAGTCATCAGGACGCCAACATACAGCAGAGCGCCTGCAGTTGCATAGGCTGGAATCATACCGATAAGGGGGGAGAAGAAGGTCGCCAACAGGAAGAGGCCGGCACAAACTACAGCGGTCAGACCGGTGCGACCACCTGCGGTAATTCCCGCAGTACTCTCTACATAACAGGTAGTAGTGGAGGAACCCAGCACAGAGCCGACGACAGATGCGGAGCTGTCGGCCATCAGGGCCTTGCCCATACCTGGCAACTTGCCATCTTTATCTAGTAGTTTGGCGCGATCAGAAACGCTCAACAGGGTACCTGCGGTATCGAAAAGGTCGACAAACAGGAAGGCAAAGATCACGCTGATCATACCTACTTCGAAGGCGCCAGCGATATCTAGCTCTAAGTATGTGGGCGCTAGACTGGGAGGTGCGGAAACCAGACCTGTAAACTCTACTTTACCGATTGCCAGGGCGATGACGGTTACCGCAAGGATACCGATCATCACCGAACCCAGCATGCGGCGGTAGGACAGGGCCACAATAATAAAGAAGCCCAGTGCTGCAAGAATCGCCTCAACCGACTTGAGGTCGCCGAGGGTTACCAGAGTCGCAGGGCTGTCCACTACAATACCGGCACTCTTCAGAGCAATGATCGCCAGGAATAAGCCGATACCCGCTGCCAGGGATTGTCGCAGGGAGAGAGGAATACTATCGATTATCCATTCCCGTAGCTTGAAGATACTGAGCAGTAGGAAGATTATCCCCGATATAAACACCGCACCCAGGGCCACTTGCCAGCTGTAGCCCATCTCACCGACGACAACGTAGGCAAAGAAGGCATTGAGGCCCATGCCCGGCGCCAGTGCAATGGGATAATTGGCGTAGAGTCCCATAATCAGGCAGCCAATAGCGGCTGCAAGACAGGTCGCCATAAATACAGCGCCCTTATCCATACCCGCTGCAGCCAGGATATTGGGGTTCACAAAGATGATGTAGGCCATCGTCAGGAATGTGGTAACGCCGGCGATCACTTCGCGGCGTACATTCGTCCGGCGTTCTGAGAGCTTGAACAACTTCTCGAGGAAAGAGGCATTGCCTCCCACCTGGGGAATGTCGGACCCTGCGGTCGCCGATGTTTGGATATCAGTGGGTTTCATATCAGAAGTGGTACTTCACTAACAGGTTAACGTTGCGCTCGTTGGAATCCACACCATGGGTGCCATCTTTGATTCCGAACTTGTCGTTCCAGTGTACGTACTCAATACCCGCGTATAGGGACTTGGGCTCCCCCAAGAGGCGCCGGCATCCCATTTCAGCTGGGAGGTAAAGTTGGTGCTCGGATGCGCATCTTCAGAAGCGCTGGTCCAATCGATAAAACCGTCGTAGACAAAACTGGCATCACCCAGGGTAAAGGGCATCGCCCAAACCAGGGTCAATTGCTCATTGCTGGCTTTGTCATCGTTATCGCGGCGGTAAACATTTGCTTGTACAAAAGAAAAACCGGGTACCGCGAGATCGAAGCCCACTCCCGCCAGATAATTGGTAAAGTGGGGGCCAGTTGTTGCCAAGTGGTCCGGGTCATCCATGTTGCCCAGCTCAACTGCTGTGGCAATCAGTACATCGGTAACCGGCCCGAAAGCCAGTTCACTTCCGCTGAGCTTACCCAAGCTCAGGCGGGGAGAAATCTCACTATACAGCTCATCGGAGCCATCTTCCGAGTCCAGGTAGTCGGCAAAAATAAAGAGGTCACCCCAGCTGTGGCCACTGGCGTGTTCAAAAGTTACTACGGATCTCTCAGAGTCATCCGTGGTCCTGCTGTAGTTGACTTTGTAATCACGGCCGTAAAGAAGGCTCAGGCTGTTGTCACTCCAGGTCATCTCAGCTTGGGCAGCTGCGGACAACAGGCTAGAGGCCAGCAGTAGCAGGGGCTTGGTTGGTTTCATTCTATTACCTCTGTTACAGCGACAGGCGAATTTCGCACTGGCGGCCGATGAGAAAATCGGCAGTTGGTTAAAAAATAGTCGCGGAATGTACCAGAACTTAACCCCTGTTTTCCAGTGTTTTTTCTCGGGATTTACGCTTTTTCCCGGGCTTTTCGAGTAACTCTGCACCAAAAAATCCCGCTTGGGAAAAATAAGATGCTCATTTTTTGGTTAGCGATAGATTGGTGTAGCAAAAAAGTATTGTTTGATTGGTTTGATAGTCGGGAATCCCTAAATTGCAGGGGCTAACTAGGTAAATAGTCCAGAAAGTCGGCATCTGCTCCCCAGTGGTGCTTGAACAGGCAACATGAATACTTTTGGTGCTTTTAGGGGTCGTGATAGCTGTTGTTTAATTTTGATGGTAATGGAAGTCATCCGCTTGGTAGCAGAGCAAGGATGGTTGAAATGTATCTTCTGACCGCCCTTCTTATATAGGCAGGCATCGGTCTGAGGTCGATGGTTGGGAAAAGTAAATCGACTTTTAACCAGTATAAAAATTATTTGGCTGTTTGGTTTTTTTGCTAGTTCGTATGAAATTGGCCCTGGAAGGAGTCTGGATGGGATTGCAGTAACGGGGGGCGACTTTAGGGGGGCTCAGGTGATGCCTACCGAGCCCCGTATTATCTGGTGGTGATTGGTTACACTTTCCAGCTTTTGAGACCTGGGGCGAGTATTGTTATCGCCCCAATATGCCTTTTCCGATTCGAGTTTGGAGTCAGGCTACCTGCTGTTCTGTACCTGACTGGTGCGCCAGGTATTCCTCGTAAGTGCCTTGAAAATCGATCAGTGCTTGATCTTTGATTTCAATAACTCGGGTTGCCAGGGATGAGACAAACTGACGATCGTGACTCACAAAAATAAGTGTGCCCTCATATTTCTCCAGTGCCTTGTTCAGGGCTTCGATGGCTTCCATGTCCAAGTGGTTGGTTGGCTCATCCATGATGAGCACATTGGTGTCCATCATCATTAGCTTGCCAAACAGCAGGCGATTTTTCTCGCCGCCAGAGCAGACCTTTGCCTTTTTATTGGCATCATCTGCGGTAAATAATAGTCGGCCCAGAATACCCCGCACGGCCAGATCATCGTGCTTGGGGGTGCGCCATTGGGACATCCACTCAAATATCGTCAGGTCACCATCAAAATCTGCACTGCTGTCTTGCGGACAGTAGCCGATAGCGGCATTTTCTGACCACTTGACGACTCCGCTGTTTGCTTGGATCTCATTGACAAGACAGCGCAGGAAGGTTGTTTTACCAACGCCGTTTTCACCGATAATTGCCAGGCGCGCACCGGCTTCCAGCAGCATTTCGCCACCTTGAAATAGCGTTTCACTGTCAAAACCATGGGTAAGCCCCTCAAGAGTCAGCGCCTGACGGTGCAATTTTTTACACTGGTTAAAGGTAATATAAGGGCTGACCCGACTGGAGGGTTTGATTTCGTCCAGCTTGATTTTTTCCATCTTCTTTGCGCGGGAGCTGGCCTGCTTGGCTTTGGATGCATTGGCAGAAAAGCGGTTCACAAAGCTCTGTAGCTCGTCCAGTTCGGCACTTTTCTTGGCATTCTCTGCGTGAAGTTGTTCTTGTATTAGCGTGGAGGCCGCAACAAAGTCCTCATAATTGCCGGGGAAAACCCGCAGTTCACCATAATCTATGTCGGCCATATGGGTGCAGACAGAGTTCAGGAAGTGGCGATCGTGGGAAATGATGACCATGGTGCTTTTGCGTTGATTCAGTACATCTGCCAACCACTTGATGGTGTGGATGTCCAGGTTATTGGTCGGCTCATCCAACAATAAAATATCCGGGTCGGCAAATAGCGCTTGGGCGAGTAATACACGCAATTTCCAGCCGGGAGCTACCTGTTTCATCAGGCCAAAATGCAGGGATTCGTCGATGCCAGCTTCAAGCAGGATTTCTCCCGCACGGCTCTCTGCACTATAGCCATCCAGCTCAGCAAATTGGACTTCAAGCTCGGCTACGCGCATGCCGTCTTCTTCGCTCATTTCCGGTAGCGAGTATATACGGTCACGTTCCTGTTTAATTTCCCACAGGCGGACATCTCCCATGATGACCGCATCGACGACGGTGTACTCTTCAAATGCAAACTGGTCTTGGCTCAAAGTACCCAAGGTGCATCCAGGCTCAATGGATACGTTGCCGGCCGAGGGCGCCAAGGCACCACTCAGGATCTTCATAAAGGTTGACTTTCCACATCCATTGGCCCCGATAAGGCCATATCGGTTGCCATTGCCGAACTTTACAGAAATGTTTTCAAACAGTGGTTGGGCACCAAACTGCATGGTGATATTCGCGGTGGAGATCAAGAGCGTATTCCTGAGGATTACAAATGGGCTTTGGTAAGCCGGTTTCGCCAAAATAGGAGGCGTGATGTGGGGGCCGCACTATAAGGATTTGGCGCTGAGGTGTCGAGGAGTACGTTCAATAACTAAGCAGTTTCTCTGCGGGTTCGATATTAGAGGTTGAAATATATATGTTAAAGTATGCTTCTAGGCTAGGAGGATATTCCATTTCGGGGTGGGGTGCGATGATATGCATCTGTATACTCCCCAAGTTCGGGTTCTTTAGCTAAAGCTATGGGCCCTAATATTAGGAATATTCCCGGTATAAGTTGCCGGCGCGTAAAGCGGCCACTTTTATTTAAATAATTAACGGGATCACTTGATCTTATTTGTATCCTTTGGGTGGCTCCGACGGCAAAGTAAATGTTAATGCTGTCAGGGGGAGGGTTGAAGGGCTAATGACTAGCAGATGTCAGTCAATCAATTTTTGATCTCTATAAGGAGCTAGCAAAGGCTGGAGGCTATATGAAATCGAATTGTTTGCACCTTGCGATTCCGGCAGGGGACCTGGAAACCGCCAAGAAATTCTATTGCGATGTCTTAGGCTGCAAGACCGGCAACAGTGAAGAAGGTCGCTGGGTAGATATCGACTTTTGGGGTAACGAACTCACCCTGCACCAGAGTGAGGAGAAGCTCCCCAATGTTCGCCACAAGGTGGATATGGGAGAAGTGGCTGTTCCTCATTTTGGCATTCACCTGCCGGAAGATGAGTTTCAGGCATTGAAAGGCCGTATCGAAGCTGCCGGGCTGGAATACCTGGACAAGCCCTACCGTCGCTTTGTCGGCAATGAATATGAACAGGAAACTTTCTTTATCGAAGATCCAAATGGCAATGTCCTGGAAATGAAAACGATGGTTAATCCTGAACTGATGTTCAAGTAATCGTCTGGGCCCTGCAGATAATTGAATCTGTGGGGCTGGGTTTCTCCCGCTATTCCCTGTCCTCGCTTATCCTTGTTAAGAATGAGATGCCTTAATCTGGGGTTGAGTTCTGATTGCCTGAATAATACCTCCGATAACTATCAGTAAGCTGCCGGCATAAGTATTCCAGGTTGGGAGTGTGCTATAAACAAACCAATCCAATATGCCGGAGAAAATCAGGCTTGTATATAAATAGGGAGATAGGCTGGCAGGTCTGTTTACCCGACGATAGGCTTTAGTGCGTAAGGATTGATTGCTGATTGTCGCCAGGCTAAAAGCAATAATCACAATCACAAAACTTACCGAGTCCGATAGAGATACAGCGACTTTCGTAAGCTCCCCAAGATTTCCTTCAATCAATAATATGGCAAGCATATAGAGGCTGGATAGGCCGAACATCTTGGTGGTTGAAGATATCGTATTTTGCTTCTTTGAAGAGTGGTGCATTACAAACTGTGAACAAGCTCCAAAGAAGCCCGATAGCAGGCCCACTATCATATAGCTATCAAAGCCAGTAGTTGGCTTCAATATAAAAGCAACGCCGATAAAGCTGATTATACAGGCTGCTAATGTCTTCTTTTTTATCGGATCCTTTTTGGCAAACCGGGTAATAAAAGGGAGAAATAAACCTGACGTTGAAAATAGAAGGGCGGCGACAAGTAGAGAGCCATTGGACAAATAATAAAACAGGCAATACTGAGCGAGACAAGTGAATAACGCCCTTGCACCATCAATCCTGTCTATTCGATGAGTCACAGGGTTTTCATCAAAAACAACGAGGCAAATCCAGGTTAGGAGTAAAAATGGGGCAAAGAAACGAATAAAGACCACCAGGGATAAGGAGCTAAAAGTAGTTAGTTCTTTACCAAATAGCCCGGTTAGCGACATACAGCTGGCCGCCAGAATTGCGGTAATGACACTGAGGGCAAATTCTCTATTGGAAATGCGGGTATTCATGGTTTACTAGCACCCTCACTAGCAATAATCTCATCGACAGTTTTTACACTGGCTATCTTCGTGAGGAAGTTCAGGCTATTCTGTTTATTGTTTTCTGTGTCAGACTCACAGGCATCTGAGGCAATGAATACTGAAAAGTCTCTATCGTGAGCTTCCCTGGCTGTCAGTTCGACTGTATTTTGTGTTGATACCCCACAGAGAATAATCCTTTCTATATTGTTGCTAGCAATAAGTACTGGGAGTTCGGTCCCATAGAAGCCACTGACACGCCTCTTATAAATAGATATATCGCTATCAGTAATATTGAGTTCATCAACAAAAGCAGTGCCCCAGCTTTTCTGACGGAGGGCGCCTATATCTTTGATATAGCTGAAGAGAGGAGAGTTAGAGGAAGATTCCCTGTAGTCGGTGGAAAAAGCGACCCTGATATGGCAAATAATATGACGTCGTGCTCTTCCCCACGTAAGGAGTTTATTGGTGTTCTCAATAACTCTATTCTTATGGACTCTTGGGGCCGCTGCTGATATTTGTCCCTTTGGATGACAAATATCGTTGATAAAATCGAGGGTAATGATTGCAGTCTTCATGACCAGAGTCTAATAAGGCGAGTATTGGCTTAGTTTAGTAATGATTAAGGAAGCCTTCGATAAAGGATTTTATGATCTATACAGAGATTATGATTTCTTTGTCATAAATTGCTTTGCCCTTTTTTTTATTGCTGCCACTTCACTCTTCTCAAGCTTATCCAAAAGGCTGAACATCATTGTCATTCTATGATTGCCCTCTAGTATTTTTCTTTTTTCAATTAAGAAATTCCAGTAGAGGCTGTTAAATGGGCAGGCCTTCTCTCCAGTTCGTTGTTTGACGTCATAAATACAGTCGCTGCAATAGTTACTCATTTTGTTGATATAGGAGCCACTACTAATATAGGGCTTTGTTGCAACCAACCCACCATCGGCGAACTGGCTCATTCCCCGGGTGTTAGGCATTTCAACCCACTGAATAGCATCTATGTAAATACCGAGATACCAACTTTCCACCTGGTTAGGGTCAGTTTGTGTTAATAGCGCAAAATTACCGGTAATCATAAGCCTTTGGATATGGTGAGCATAGGCATTTTCCAAGCTATTCCTGATGGTGTTGTGAAGGCAGTTCATGGTCGTTTTTGCATCCCAGAAAAAATCTGGCAAATTATTTTTATTCTTCAACTTATTCTGATGCTCATAACTGGGCATAGACATCCAGTAGACACCGCGCATATATTCTCGCCAGCCCAATATTTGGCGTACAAAACCTTCAATCTGGTTAAGTCCTATTGAAATTTTTCCATCTTCCCAAGATTTTATCGCTGTATCGATAGCCTCTTTTGGAGATATGAGTTTACTATTTAGGGAGAAGCTAATTCGGCTGTGATAAAGAAAGGCTTCATCTGGATCCATTGCGTCCTGAAAATCGCCAAAATGAGCAAGTAGATGTTTACAAAAATGACGAAGTAGTTTTATAGATTCCTCCCTGCTGGTTGGCCATATAAAATTCTCTGGATCAATCTCTCCAATACTCTTAATTCCAGACTTTTTTATACGGGATAAAGTTAAAGTGACATTACTTGTTATTTTTCCCTGCTTGGGTTTGCCCAGCTTTCCATTCCATTTCTTTCTATTGCTTTGGTCGAAATTCCACTTTCCCCCTTCAGGTTTTCCATTGTTCATCAGAATGTCATGCTTCTTCCGCATATAGTGGTAGAAGCTTTCCATAAGTAGAGATTTTTTCCCCTGGAAGAAGTTTGCCAGCTCTTTTCGGGTGGTTAAAAAGTGCTCAGTGTCGTAGGCTTGAAATTCTATTGATAGTCTCTTTTCTAGTTGTAGCAGCTGCTGATCTAGTCGGTACTCATCGGGAAGTTGGTACTCAAATTTTTCAATTTTGTGCTTTCTAATAATATCTTCGATATTTTTTGCAAGGTTTTGTTTGTTGTTTTTATCGTCTATTCGATAGTAGATAACATTGCAGCCCCTATTTTTAAGCCACTCTGAGAAAATCTGCATAGCTTCAAAAAAGGCAACGATTTTTTGGATGTGGTGAACAACGTAATCGGTCTCTTGGCGCATTTCAGCCATAAAGTAGATCTTATCTTCCTGGTTACCTCTAAACCAGGAGTGTTTTTGGTTCAATTGATCCCCTAATAGCAAGCGCAGCGTTTTCACATCTCACTTCCTTTATTTAGGTCTTAATGTGCCTATAGATAGATCCTTCTATTCACTCCCACATTTTCTACAAAAGTAGAGTCATGGGAGATCAATAAAAATGTTCCGGGGTATTCTACCAGCGCAGTTTCCAGCGCTATACGCGACTCCAGATCCAAGTGATTGTCCGGTTCGTCCAGTAGTAGCAGGTCTGGTGCCTCAGTGCCATGAGTAGCGGCAAGTAAAGCAACCTTTAGTCGCTCCCCTCCACTTAAAGTATTGGTAGAGCGAAGTGCAGAATCACCTCGAATATTCATTGTGGCTAGGGCTGTGCGCCAGAAGTTGGTATCTTTATCAGTGTGCAGGCGGGATAAAGTTTCCAAGGCAGATAGATTTCCATTTAGTTGACTTAGGTTCTGATCCAGATAAAAACAGCTGCCAAAAGTTTTACACAAACCGCTGCGAGGTTTAACTCGACCAGCAATGATCTTTAGTAGCGTTGTCTTTCCGCTACCATTGGCGCCACAAATATGCCAGCGATCGCCACTGTGCATGGTAAGTGATATGGGATCACTCTGAATACCGTAGGGAAGTTTGAGATCCTCAACATGCAGACGAATACCACCCGTTAGCCCTGTTTTGCTAAGTTGCATATTTGGGAGCTTATGACTCTTATAGTCCTTTTGGCAACTTTCTAAATCTAGCTTTAACTTATGGTGCTGACGATCAAGGTTTCTAGTCAGCTTGCCTAAACTTTGCCCTGCACGATCTTTTTTCGCATCTAGTAGCGATTTACATTGGGAACCTTTTAATTTCTTACCCTGGTTTTTCCTGGTTGTAGTTTTTTCAGCAGAACTTTGCTTAAGTTTGGTTAGGCTTTTTATCTTCTTTTTGGTACTTTCAATTTTCTTTTCTACAGACTGTCTCTGTATCTCTTTTTCTTTCTTGTAGTGTGAATAGTTACCACCATATGTGCGTAGTTTTCCTGAATCTAGTTCCACTATCGTGTCAGCTTGTTGGAGTAAGCTTCGATCATGACTGACCATTAGAATTCCGGCAGAATGGTTTCTAATTTTCTGCTGTAACCATTTTCTACCGTCTGAATCTAGGTGATTACTAGGCTCATCCAGTAGCAGGTAATATTTTTTATGAGAGAAGGCATTGATTAAAGCCAGTCGGACTCTTTCACCACCGCTAAGATTGCCGATAGGAGTGTCTAACGTGAGATTTATTCCGGCGCTGTATAAATTCTGTTGCCAAATTATAGGTAGCTCCCATGAATCTGAGACACGCATCAGATCTTCCTCACTCTGATTGCCAGATTCAATACGTGAAAAACAGTCATAGAGACCCGTAGGGTCGAATATATCTACAATTCTCTTGTTGGAATTGCTGCTCACTTGATCCACTTTAAGGTAGTCCATATACCAAGTAATACTTCCCTGTTCAGGCTTTAGTTTCCCAATCAAAGTCTCTAAAAAAGTCGATTTTCCACTGCCATTATTTCCCACTAAGCTAGTAAATCCCGGAGGGAGGTCAAGATGGATCCCCTTAAATAGAGATTTCTCAGGGAAGTTTAAGGAAAGATTTTTTATAGAACAAATGCTCTGCATGTCACCCTCCGGTAGTCGGAATGGGTGGCGCAATACCATGATCTTGAGAGAAAGTTGTAGAGAATGGAGTACGCCACTTGCACGGGAATTGATGGCCTCTTGAGAAGCCGGGTTATCTCCAGTGTGTGCAAGGCTTAATTCATTGGCGTAAATGACCCCAAATAGAAAAGTTGATATGCCGTATCTTAGTAAATGTGGAAAAATACTTCAAGGCCGGTCGGTAAACTTCTACTTGGTACTCTAATCCGTTAAAAGAAGGTGGCATAAAGATCTTTTTGAGATTACATTGCGGTATTTTATTTTTAATGACTTACTTTCGAATGATAAGTATTTAATAACAATGGGAGTTGCTATGGTGGTTGGTCTATTGATCGTAAGCACTATGGTTTTTTATTTTATCGAAAAACAGAAAGGCAGCGATTTTTGAGAGAATATCAATTTCATCCTTCGCTTAAACAAAAGGTAAAGAAAACATATCCTCACCTCAGCAACAAACAGCTGGGCATAGTGCTTGATGCTTTAAGAGATTATTTTATTATCTGTCAAACTGCTGGCAGAAAAATGGTTGCTATGCCATCTCAAGTTGTCGATATTGCTTGGCATGAATTTATATTAAGTACACAGTTATATAAGAGTTTCTGTAATAAATCTTTTGGTTATTTTCTACATCATACGCCCAATGAAGTTATGCCAAGTAAGAATACTACTGGTGAGGGGATTAAGAGAGCATGGCGAATAGCTTGTGCTCATGGTGGAATTAACCCATCCAAGCCTAAGTCGCTGCCTCTGATTTTTTCAATTGATAAACAGCTGGAAATTAAAGACGGCTTTCATTATTCACTAAATTGCTGTTCTAGAACTAACCTCTCATCAGATTATTGTGCCAGTCATATTGGTTGTGCCGCGAGTTGTGAGGGCGGTTCATCCGATAGTAGTAACGGTGGATTTTGGAGTAATGACTCTACTTCAGACTCTGGAAGCAGTTGCGGTGGTGGCTGCGGCGGGGGCGGGGATTAGAGGCAGCTATTCGCCGCCTTATCGATCGTATTCAATGTGACTAGTGGGGAACAACTTGAGTTTCACATATTTCCTCGATTTCTTCTGCACTAAAACCGAGCTCACTCAATACGGTATGGTTATGTTCTCCCAGAGATGCTCCCCGGCTGAAAGAAAGTGGCTTCTTGCGATTAAATCTAAAGGGGGTGTTGATCTGTTTGATTCCTCCATCTATTGAGGTGATCATCTCCCTGGATTGGATAAGTTCGCTATCGGCGGCTTCTGTAAAATTGAGTACAGGTTCAATACATGCATCGACGCTCTGAAATACGGCTAACCATTCCTTCTGGGTCTTGCTGGCGATAATCTTGGCGATATCCTCTTTGAGTTTTTCTTGTTGGTCGTCTTGAAGGATTCGATCCATCCACTCTTTATGCCCAATTTTTATGAAAAACTGTTCCGCAAATTGTGGTTCTAAACTGCCTACTGACAAAAAGCGATTGTCCGCCGTTCGGTAGTAATCGTAATAGCTGCCACCATTCAATAGCTCAGACTCAATTTCTGGAGAGCTATTTAAAGCAAGGGCATTAGCTCCACTGATTGCGTTTAAAGCAAAGCTACAGTCTGTCATGCTGATATCGATGTAACTTCCCTCACCAGTTCTCTGGCGATGATATACTGCTGCCAGTATTGACATGACCGCATGATGAGAACCGCCGGCGATATCTGCTATCTGGGTGCCACTCAGGCAAGGGCCATGGCTGCGATTGCCGGAATAACTGGCTAGGCCAGATAGTGCAAGGTAATTGATATCGTGTCCAGCACGCTGTTTTAATGGCCCTGTCTGGCCATATCCAGTGATCGAACAATAGATAATGTCTTCACACTGTTGGCTTAAGTTTTGGTAACCAAGGCCCAGGCGATCCATTACACCTGGGCGAAATTGCTCAATAACGATATCGTATTGCTGAAGTAACCGATGAATTACCTCTTTTGCTTTGGGGCTTTTTAAGTCTATCGCCAATGAGCGCTTGTTGCGGTTAATGGTTGCATGTGCGGCAGATAAGGAAGCAGAGTCATCGACTAGTGGTGGAAATCCCCTCAACAAATCAGGCCGAGAGGGCGACTCAATTCTTAGTACTTCCGCGCCCAGGTCCGCCAATAACATAGTGGCATAGGGACCGGGGAGGAGCGTGGAAAAATCGAGTACCTTAAGCCCTTCCAATGGGGCACAGTGCTTATTCTTTTGCTGTTTCACTTTTTATTTCATTATTTTAATTGAGAACAGAAATTTAAAGCCAGGGCTTTAACTTAGTCGTCGCGTAGAAGTTCACGGGAGATAATCAATTTCATGATTTCATTGGTCCCAGCATAGATTCTTCCTACACGGGCGTCGGCCCAGGATCGGGCGATGGGATATTCCCACATATAACCGTAGCCTCCGTGTAACTGGACACATTCATCCAGAAGTTTGCACTGGAAATCCGTACTCAGTAATTTTGCCTTTGCCGCCGTTGCAACATCGAGCTCCTTTTTATAGTGAAGCTCCAGGCAACGATCGATAAATACTCGAAGGGCAGTTAACTCACTGTCCAACTCTGCCAGCTTGAATTGTGTGTTTTGGAAGGCAGAAATAGGTTTACCAAAAGCCTTGCGATCCCGTACGTAATCAATAGTCCATTGTAGGGCAGCTTCAGCATTGGATATAGCATAAATTGCCACGCTTAAACGCTCTTGAGGCAACTCCTGCATTAAATAAATAAACCCTTGTCCCTCGCCACCGAGAAGGTTTTCCGCAGGAACCCTGACATCATCAAAAAAGAGTTCTGAAGTATCCTGGGCCTTCATTCCTATTTTTTCCAGGTTACTACCTTTCTTGAATCCGGGGCTGTCTGCTTCGACGAGTAACAAGCTGACTCCAGATGCCCCCTCGTGAGGGTCGGTTTTGGCCACGACAATAACCAGATCTGCTTGCTGTCCATTGGTAATAAAAATCTTGGAGCCATTTAGCAGATAGTGATCCCCTTTGCGCACAGCTGTAGTTCTCACGCCTTGTAGATCTGATCCGGCACCAGGTTCGGACATGGCGATAGCGGTAATCATCTCACCACTAATGCATTTGGGAAGGTACTTTTTCTTCTGTTCTTCCGTGCCGTAATTAATAATGTAGGGCACTGCAATATTAGAGTGCAGGCCCCAGCCAATACCGGAAAGTCCCGCCCGGGCTACCTCCTCATCAATAATGGAGTTGTAGCCATAGTCCAACCCCAAGCCACCATACTTTTCGTCAACTTGCGGACACAGAAAGCCCATTTCTCCAGCTTTATTCCACAGTTTACGATCTACCTGACCATCTTTTTCCCACTGATGGTGGTAGGGTACAGCTTCATTTTCTAAAAATTTACGTAAAGTTTCTCGAAACTGTTCGTGATCTTCGTTGTAAACAGTTCTTGGTACCATCCTTACACCACCGCATTTTATTGCTGAAAAATTGAACCAGTGTTTTGATAGGCGATGTAAACAGCGAGATTTTAAAAGCCTGTTTACATCGCTCAAACCCCTGGGTTAAGGGTTGTCCGCCAGAGCTTTTCCTGACTCTGCCAGATCCAGCAAAATTGCTGGTGGGGCAAATCGATCTCCATATGCATCAGCCAGTTGCTGGGCGCGTTGGGTAAACGCTTTCAGGCCAAACTGGCTGATGTATTGCAATGCACCACCGGTCCAGGGTGGGAAGCCGATACCGAAGATAGAGCCAATATTGGCATCGCGTACGCTGCGTAGCACATCCTCTTGATAACAGCGAAGTGTCTCCAGAGCCATAATAAACAGCAGCCGTTCCTTCACATCTTCTATCGGCAGTGCCTCTTTGGCGGGAAACTCCTTCTCAAGGCCACTCCATAAGTGCTTTTTCCCGCCCTCAGGGTAAGTATAGAAGCCGCCACCTGCAGCCTTACCAGCGCGACCAACTTCAAGCATTCGGTCGATCACTCCGTCGGCGGGATGCGTGGGGGCGGGTTTACCCTCTTTTTGCAGGTCGTTGATGGTCTGCTGGCGTATCCGGCTCATCAGCGTTAGGGAGACCTCGTCACTAACAGCTAGAGGGCCGACTGGGAAGCCAGCTAAAGCTGCGGCATTTTCAATGGTGGCGGGATTAACCCCTTCGCTGAGCATGCCGATACCTTCATTGGTAAAGCAGCCGAATACCCTTGAGGTGAAGAAGCCACGGCTGTCGTTGACAACGATAGGAGTCTTGCCAATCTGCAATACAAAGGCGAAGGCTTGGGCGAGAGTCTCATCACTGGTTTGCTCTCCACAGATAATTTCCACCAGTGGCATCTTGTCGGCAGGGGAGAAGAAATGTAGGCCGATAAATTGCTGGGGACGGTCGGAAGCTTGAGCGAGCCCAGTGATCGGCAGTGTCGAAGTATTGGAAGCAAATACTGCATTTTTCGGCAGCTGTGCCTCGGCTTCCTGGGTAACTTTACGCTTGAGTTCCCGGTCTTCGAAAACTGCTTCTATCACCAACTCACAATCAGCCAGGTCGGTATTGCTGTCTGTGGGCGTGATACGGGAGAGGATCTGATTGACCTTGTCCTCGGTAATGCGACCCCGCTGTAAGCGTTTTTGCAGGGATTTCTCTGCATATTGTTTGCCGGCTAAGGCACCTTCCATGGATACATCTTTTAATACGACATCAACACCTTTACTGGCACAGGCGTAGGCAATGGCTGAGCCCATCATGCCGGCGCCGAGTATGCCAATTTTTTGCATGGGCGACGTTTTATGATCGCGGGCGGCGGCGGGCAGTGATGCTCCGGCTTTGACCTCATTGAGTGCAAACCAGAAAGTACCAATCATGTTTTTGGCAACCTGCCCGCAAGCGAGGCCTACAAAGTGTCGGGATTCAATTCGCGTAGCAGTTTCGAAGTCGACCCTTGACCCTTCGACGACGGTTGCCATTATCGACTCTGGCGCCGGTAGACATCCCTTGGTTTTTTTCTCCAGCATTGCTGGGGCGATCATCAGTAACTGCGCATTTTTAGGGTTCTTTGCGTCCCCTCCCGGCATCCGGTAATCCGGTTGATCCCAGGGTTGAGCAACAGGTTGCTCACTATTCTCTCGAATATAAGAGACAGCCTTCTCTAGTAATTCACTTTCACTGGTAACGAGCTGATGTACCAGACCGGCTTTGAGAGCCTGTTGCGGCCTCACCTGTTTTCCTTCCAGTAAGTAGGGTAGAGACTCCTGGATGCCTAAAAGGCGGGGCATACGTACACAGCCGCCACCACCAGGTAGTAAGCCTAATGTGACTTCAGGCAATCCCAGTTTTATTGCGGTGCTATCGATAACAATGCGCTGATGGCAGCTGAGGGCAATTTCCCAGCCACCGCCCAAAGCTGTGCCATTAATCGCAGCAACGACGGGTTTACCCTGGGTTTCCAGCCAGCGCAGGTTGGCTTTCATTGATTCGCAAGATTCGAAGAAAGGTTTAGCTTCTTCAATTTTTGCAGCATATAAAGACTTAAGGTCGCCTCCGGCAAAAAAGGTATTTTTTGTGGAGCGAACAATAATTCCAGAAAATTCTTGCTGCTTGAGTTGTTGAACCGCTGCGCTCAGCGACTCGGTAAAATCCCGATCCATCACATTGGCTGAGGCATTGGGGTTGTCCATGATCAGGTGGACAATATTGTGATCGTCTTTTTCCAGGCGAATGGATTTCATAGTCTGCCCCCTAAACTCTTTCGATAATGGTTGCTACACCCATACCGCCGCCCACACATAGTGTGACCAGGCCGTAGCGAAGTTGCCGTTGTTCCAGCTCATCCAGTACTGTGCCGATCAGCATTGCACCAGTCGCGCCGAGGGGGTGGCCCATAGCGATTGAGCCGCCGTTAACGTTGAGTTTTTGTGAGTCCACGTCCAACTCGTGTTGGAAACGCATCACCACTGCCGCGAAGGCTTCATTCACCTCAAAGAGGTCAATATCCTGCACCGTCAGGCCTGCGGCCTTCAGGGCTTTGCGAGTGGCGGGCGCGGGGCCTGTGAGCATGATAGTAGGCTCAGTGCCCACTACCGCAGCGGAGACAATACGGGCGCGGGGGCTGAGCCCCAGATCCCGCCCGGCCTGTTCACTGCCGATCAGCAGGGCGGCTGCGCCATCGACGATGCCTGAGGAATTTCCCGCAGTGTGAACATGGTTGATTGATTCGACCTGTGGGTAACGGGATATGGCAATGCTGTCGAAGCACAGGTCACCCATCCCGGCAAAGGACGGCTTGAGTTGTGCCAGGGCCTCTATGGACGCATCTGGGCGCACCAGCTGGTCGTGATCGAGAATGGTCAGGCCATTTTGGTCGCGTACGGGAATCACAGATTTTTCGAAAGCACCGCGCTTCCAGGCGGCTGCCGCCTTGTGCTGAGAGTCCAGCGCAAAGTTATCCACATCCTCGCGGGAAAATCCGCCGAGTGTAGCGATCAAGTCCGCGCCAATGCCCTGGGGTGCAAATCCAGTATCTATTGCTGTGCGTGGGTCCATCGCCCAGGCGCCGCCGTCGCTGCCCATGGGCACCCGCGACATGGACTCTACACCTCCGGCCACTACCAGATGCTCCCACCCGGAGCGAACTTTGGTAGCGGCGAGATTGACCGCTTCGGCACCGGAGGCACAGAAGCGATTCAGGGTTACGCCACCGATATCCCAGTCCCAATTGGCAGCTAAAGCTGCAACTTTTGCGATATCGGCACCCTGATCTCCGATCGGTGTAACACAGCCCATAACGATGTCGTCCACTTTGGCAGTGTCGAATCTATTGCGGGTCTGTAATTCTTTCAGGAGATCTGAAAGCAGGGTGATAGGTTTGACTTCGTGAAGGGCACCGCTGGATTTGCCTCTGCCCCGCGGGGTGCGGATAGCATCGTAGATGTAGGCTTCGGTTGGCACGGTTTTAGCCTCTTTTTATTTTATGGTTTCGCTTATTACCATAGTGCGGTGCAGCTTGGGTTCAATGATAAAAATTGCCACGGAAGATGACTCAGCTTCCAGGTACTACCGAAAAATTCCTAGTCAAATATCTTTTTATTTATTCCAAATTAACCTAACCATGTGGAGGTACTGCCGTACACTCAAGTAAGGCGCCTAAATCTATTGAAATTTTGGCACGGTAAATTGGCACTTAAATTATCTTTGCGGCTGGAGGAATTCCATGTCAGGCAGGGTAATGGGTGATTCAGGGCAGCTGAGAAAAATTTGAATGGGTAACACACGGGTGACCCCGGACAAATAAATGTACTTTGATGGTCCCTGAGGTGGTGAGCGAGGTTTGGCTATGGCGGATAATGTTTTGGATATGGCTACCGGCCAATTGGGCTCCGGGGGTATTGATGCGCTAACAAAGGCTTTGAATTTGCCGGCAGGGCAAGGTGAAGCTGCACTCTGCTCAGGCGTTGCTTACATACTGGCTGGTATGTTGAACAGGGCCAGTAGTAAAACAGGAATGGGTTATTTATTTAATTTAATTTCTGAAAGTGAAGCGCTGGATTTGTCTAAATTCGCCACCGCTATTTCCTCACCAGAAAAGTTGAAGTCAATTACAGACATCGGTGAGAAAATGCTGGAAAAAATTTTCAGCAGTCGTAAAAAAGAGGTCCTGGAAGTTGCAGCGAATAATTTGGGGAAAGAGGGCGGAGATCTATTGAGTGTATCCGCACCGATAGTTACTTCGTTGATGCAAAGCCAGGCCAAAGCTCAAAAAATGGATGTTTCTGACTTGGCTTCATTCCTGATTGGCCAGCGGGAGCATTTACAGGGGTATATACCGGATAACCTTCTTCAAGCAATCGACGTTCCAGATTTTGGGAAGTTGGGAGACGCTCTGGTTACCCATGGCCACGCCAAACCCCAGGAACCTCGGGCTACAGCAATTCAGGGGCCCGAAGAAAAACGTAAACCGGTGAGTTTCAGTAGCTGGTTTTTTCCTTTGCTGTTGGTACTTGTGGTTCTCTACGCATTGAATATGTGTATGTTGAAAGGGAAAAAGGAAAATTCAGAAAGTAATCCTTCCATGACCTCCCAGGAAGCGAGCTTTATGGAGTCCGCTTCACAGCCGGTAGGGGATTCCCCCTTGAGAAAGCGGAAGAGGAAGCGCAACTGGGCCCCGATAACTTTTCCAGTAATTTACGTGATTATCTCAAGAGCTTTTCAGACAATCCCGACCGGGAATTCCCCATGCGGGTGAACTTTGAAAAGGGAACCGCAAAAATCACCAACCCTGCAGCTGAGGATATCGATGCTCTGGCAAAAATCATGCAGGACAACCCCAACTTAACCATTGCTATTGAAGGGCATGTAAAAGGTGAGGGTAATGAAATTGCAGAGCAGGAAATTTCCCAAGAACGTGCGGATGTTGTGAAAGAACTTCTACTGAAGAAGGGGATAGCGGCAAACCGTATCACTGCAACAGGAATGGGCTCAGCTAAGCCTGTTGCGGAAGATATGTCAGAGAAGAGGGACCAAAAAGCCCTCAATGTTGAGCGAGTTAGTATCCGGGTAGTGACAAACTCTCAGGAGTAGCCGGGATACGGGAATCCCTTTAAAGGATATTTTCCAAGGTGGATTTCATTTATAAAAAATCCCGGTCTTTTGACCGGGATTTTTAGTGCCGCCTTAACTACGGAATTTATCCCTGTAAGCTCCGGGAGCTAGCCCTGTCCACTTTTTAAATGCGCGATTAAAAGCGCTGGGTTCGGAAAAGCCCAGGCGCTCGGCAATTTCAGCTACAGCGGTTTCCTGTTGTTTCAACTGGTAAACCGCCATATCCCGTCGAACAGAGTCTTTAATATCCTGCCAGCTGTTGCCCTCCTCTTTGAGGCGGCGGCGCAGAGTCTGTGGAGATGTGTACAAGCGTGCGGCGACATCATCCAGTGACAGATTTTCGATACTATTTTGCTGTTGCAGCATACGGCGAATACGACCGGTGAAACTGTGGTCGGATTTGTATTGGGTCAACAGGCACTCGGGGGCGCGGGACAGGAAGTCTGCCAGCTGTTGCTCATCGCGTACCAGGGGCATTTGCAAATAGCGAGTGTTAAATACCAGGCAGGTTTCACCTTGGTTAAAGTAGTGCCTGCAAGGGAACATATCGCTGTAGTCTTCGTTGTAGTCGGGCGGGGGAAACGCCAGAAGAACGCGCTCTAATAAAATGGTACGGTCGATCAGCCAGCTAAAAAAGCGCAACCAGATTACCGCGATAGATTCGACGAAAATTTGGTTGGGCAATTTTTTTTCATTGGTGTGGTGAATGATCAGTCGAGCTTCTTCACCATCCTCGACCAGCTTGATGTGCAAGTCGTCACTCACCATACTGATAAAGCGGCTGGAGCGAAGCAGGGCTCGGCGCAGGTTGGGACAGGTGATACAAGCGTGCCCCATCATGGCAAAAGTGCCCGGCAGCCAAGGGCGCGCCAGGAATCCTCCTGACTCATCGTTCAGAAAATCCCACTCAAGGCGTAACAAGTTGGCCATCTGCTCCCGGCCAACGCGGCTATCGGGATCATCTAGCTGGGCGGGGGCGATTCCGCTATCGATGAGTAGTTGTTGGCAGTCCAGTCCGGTCGCTTGTGCGCCAACCAGATGGGCCTTTACCGCAGCGGCGGGAATACCTAGCCCCGCTTCGCGGAGTTTGGGGTTTTCATTGTCCACTCTTTCAGCCTCACAATTATTTTCTGTCTGCTGCTGTATTACGGTATGGATTATGCGCAAACAGAGAGAGAAAGTCAGGCTTCTGCTTAATTTATATGCAACTGCCTGTGCTTTTATTAGTGGTGACAGTTTCGAACTTGATGGGCTTATGGAATAAAAGTTGTCTATTTCTGTCTTTTAATGTGTATTTTTTGCGTTAACGACTGAAAATCCCAGTTTTGCTCTCAACAATTTTCTATGCTTGATCCTCTGTGGACTGACAGTTCTTTTAAAGTTTAATAGCGATAGTGAATCACTATTTCCTCGACCTGTAAGTCATATTCGTCAACAATAGGGAAAATTCCGTTAGTGAAGGACTGGTCAAATGTCACCGACGTCTGTTGCAAGTCTGTTAAACCCGACCATCTGCCGGCGAATGTTGATTGCTTACCTGATCGAGCATATTCCGCGTCCCAATAATCCTACTTTGGAGGAGGCAACTGGATGGCCTCGCCGTACGGTTCAGGACATTATTGCGAAAGGATTACCGGGGCATGGCACGGTTGTAGAGTTCATTCAGGAAGGCGTGCGCCACAATGACGGCTACTACCTGCTGCGTGATTGGGGGTCTTTTGACAAGAATTGGGTGAAAACCAATTTGCCGGTTATTTGCCAGGTGTTAGATGTAAAGCTGGATTTGAGTGACGCAATGAGCTGATCAGAGCGCCACTCACAAAGTTGGATTACTGCTGTGGCGCGTGGCTTTGCTGAAGAATTTTGTTCACTTTCTCCAGTAGGGCGGGATTCGATTTAATGCTGTTGGCAATTTCCTGGTATTTGGTTTTGGAAAGGCCGGCTTTTTCAATTGCGGCGATCATTTTTCCCTGTGCTTCTTTGTTGATCGCTTCCGCTTCCTTGATATCGGCAGCCGCTTTCAGTTTGGGAGCGTATTCTCGACTCAGCATCACGATAGAGCGATAGGCGTTGGCAAATTGCTTGAGCTGCGGTTCGCTAAACGAAGCTTTGGGGGCGGTTGTTTGGCTGGTAGCAGGTTGTGCGAAGGTCATAGGCACGCTGAGTGATATTGCCAATACAGCCAGGTATTTCAAAAAGAGCTTCATCGGGCACTCCAAAAAGTATAAGGACGCTTTTGCTTCTCAGAGGGAGCACCCAGCGTCACGTTGGGGCTGTAAATTTATGCTTGTGGCGGCGCTTTAGTGACCTGTACCAAGTCTAAAGCGGGTAGCTATTAGTCTTCAGCGTAGTCAGTTTCTGGCGCCTTGTAGCGCCTTTTTCCGCCAGCAAGGAGAATTTTTCCTGGAGTGGTTGTGAGGTCATAAAATTTAGTGAGCGGCTGCCGCCGCTCATAATGCAAGAAAACTGCACCGGATTTAAACCGAGGTGGGCCTTGCGACTAACGGTCGTTGTGATCAGCTAGAAAATCCAGAGAAATTTCTTGCGTTTTTTCAGCGACTGTTCGCAGCTATTGAGTTGTTGCTGATATTTTTGCGCCCTGGCAGATACCTTGTGGGATACATTCTTTAGCCAGGCTTTATTCTGGAAAGTGCGCCGATTAAAACCACCGTGCCCCTCGTGGTAGGCGAGGTAAAGGCTGTAGGTGTCATTGGCGCGTATCTGGCACTGGCGTGCACTGGTGTTGTTATACCAGCCGATAAAATCGATGGCGTCGCCAAAATCATCCCGATCGGCACCGTAGTTAAAGGAAGACCTTTGGTAGTGACGCCAAGTGGTCCCCAGAGCCTGGGGATAACCGTAGGCATCGGACGGCCTCGGGCCGGGGATAAAGCCCAGGATCTTGGTGCGCGGGGGCTTGGCATCATGCACAAAACGGGATTCCTGGTGCATGATTGCCATCATCACAGCAATCGGAGAGCCCCATTTTTCCTCCGCGTCTTTTGCCTCGCCGTACCACTTCTTTTTTTCCTGGAAAATAGAGCAGACGTTGTCGAGATTACTTGGAGGCGCGGTTGCACAGCCGCTGCTCAGTGCAACAGCACTGAGCAAAACCAGCAGTCCGCATTTTTTATTTTTTTTGTGCATAACTATTTACGACATGTTTAAACGGTAATGGTCTTCACTCCGGCACTGGTGCCAAGCAGTAAAATATCGGCGGAGCGCTTGGCAAAGATACCGTTGGTCACCACACCAGTAATGTTATTGATGGTTTCTTCAAGGACAGTGGGGTGTTCGATACGCAGATTGTATACATCGAGAATGGCATTGCCATTATCTGTGATCACACCTTGACGATAAACCGGATCACCGCCGAGTTTAACCAGTTCTCGGGCAACCAGCGAGCGCGCCATGGGGATAACTTCAACCGGTAGGGGAAATTCTCCCAGGACTTTTACCCACTTGCTCTCATCGGCAATGCAGATAAATTCTTCAGAGCAGGCCGCTACGATTTTCTCTCTAGTCAATGCAGCACCACCACCTTTGATCATTTCAAGGGCGGGGTTTACTTCATCGGCACCGTCCACATAGAACTGGATGCTGTCGACGGCATTAAGTTCATAAACGGGAATGCCGTGAGACTTGAGGCGCTGTGCGGAGGCTTCAGAACTGGCCACAGTACCGTCAAAGGTACCTTTGATCTCCGCCAGGTAATCGATAAAGAAGTTAGCGGTGGAACCGGTACCTACGCCGACAATGGAATTGTCCTCCAGGCGCGGGGCGATATAGTCGATAGCGGCGCGTGCTGTCGCCTGTTTCAATTCATCCTGGGTCATACTCTGGATAGTTTCCTTTGCAATTATTTCGCATTAATTTGTATCTGACGATAAAAAAAAGCGCGTCTGGTTGTTTTTTGTGGCAAATATGCTTCTCAAGGCTTAGACTGTCATGCCGGTGCTGCGCTGCACACAGGGCCTATGTAACCCTGCTATTAGTCTACGCTGAGTCGCGCACAGTAATTAACCGCTACGGCCGTCAAACACGTCATGCCCAAGTCCTATATCAAGCGCATTTTAGACGCACGTATTTACGATGTCGCTACCGAGACGCCATTGGAGCAAATGCGCCAACTCTCCCATCGCTTTAACAACCGGATTCTGTTGAAGCGCGAAGATCTGCAGCCGGTGTTTTCCTTCAAGATTCGAGGGGCATACAACAAGCTCCTGCAGTTGCCCGCCGAGGAGCGGGCCCGGGGAGTGATCGCTGCATCGGCGGGCAACCATGCCCAGGGGCTTGCCCTGAGCGCAGCTCAAATGGGAGTACGCGCGACTATAGTGATGCCCAAAACCACCCCGCAAATTAAGGTGAGTGCTGTGCGCATGCGCGGTGCCGAAGTCGTGCTACATGGGGATACCTTTGATGAAGCAGCGGCGAGGGCTCGGGAGCTGGTTGAAGAGCGGGGGCTGGTATTTATCCACCCCTACGATGACCCCGATGTGATCGCCGGCCAGGGCACCGTGGCTATGGAGATGTTACGCCAGCACTCGGGCAATCTGGACGCGGTGTTTATTCCGGTCGGAGGGGGTGGTTTAGCCGCAGGCATGGCCGCCTATATCAAATATGTACGTCCGGAAACCAAAGTGTACGGTGTAGAGCCACAGGATGCTGCCTGTCTGGAGGCCGCGCTGAAAGCCGGCGAGCGCGCTCGGCTAGCGGAGGTGGGCTTGTTTGCCGATGGTGTTGCCGTTGCACAAATCGGTGAGGAGACCTTCCGGGTTCTGCGCGAAACCGTGGATGGGGTTATCACTGTAAGTACCGATGAAATCTGTGCGGCCATTAAGGATATATTCGAGGATACACGCTCTATCGCTGAGCCGGCTGGAGCCGTTGGCTTGGCGGGGTTGAAGAAATATTTGGAACAACACGACAATCGCAACGGCACCTTCGCCACAGTGTGTAGTGGAGCCAATATTAATTTTGATCGCCTGCGCTACATTAGCGAGCGCACTGAGATCGGTGAAAAGCGCGAGGCGGTTCTCGCGGTAAAAATTGCTGAGCAACCGGGAAGTTATCTGCAGTTCTGTCGGGATTTAGGGGACCGTTCAATCACTGAGTTTAACTATCGTTTTGCCAGTGATAACGAAGCGCATATCTTTGTGGGTCTGCAGGTGGTATCTGAGGAAGACCGCAGCCAATTGGTTAGTCAGCTTGAGTCCAAAGATTATCAGGTTACCGATCTCACCGATAACGAAATGGCGAAACTGCATATTCGCCATTTAGTGGGAGGTAGAGTACCGGGCTTGCCCGATGAGGTCATTTATCGCTTTGAATTTCCCGAGCGTCCGGGGGCCTTGCGCAAGTTCCTCGAGCATCTTGCCGGGCGCTGGAATATAACCCTGTTTCACTATCGCAACCACGGGGCAGCTTATGGGCGGGTTTTGGTTGGGTTACAGGTAGAGCCGGCTGCGCGGGGCGAGTTGCAGGCACTGCTACATCAGCTTCACTTTCGTTTTTGGGACGAAACGGAGAACCCGGCTTATCGCTTATTTTTGGGCGCTTAAACCATCTCTTTCGGTTACCTGAGAAAGGCGTCTCATTTATTGAAAGGTGTATAGACTGCAAATCCTGTTTTGTCGAACTTGCTTGTCTAATTTTGAGACAAAAAACTCATAAAATATCCAATAAACGGTTACTATTACGCCGCTTCTTGAGTATTGTCTATTCGCGTGGAACTTTTGCTGTGGCTTTGGTCATAAGCGGGGCGAAACGCATATAAAAACAAAATTATCGTACAGGATGGTCCCAATGAAAGCCGATGCGCTGACAATCGCTGTGGTTGTCTTTGTCGCGGGCGTTCTGTTGAGTACCAGTGGTTTATCTGAGGTATTTTCTTCCGAAGCTGAACCGCCGGCTGCTCTGCAACAGGGAGTGGTTACCCGTTAGGCTGATGCCGGGGGGCGCTCTGCCCACGAGCAAACACAAAAAAAGCCGGACACCCAGGTGTCCGGCTTTTTTTGTGCTCCGCCAATCACTTTTTAGCGGCAGCGATAAATCCTTTGCTCAGTCACCACCATATCCAGTGGAATATCCCAATTGTCCGTGGGTAAGTTATCCACACACTGTAGATGGTGCGCTGCGCCAATAAGTTGTGGCCCCGTGCCTGGAAATAACTGTTTGCGCTCAAAAGTACGGTCGTAGAAACCGGCCCCCATTCCCAGGCGTGCTCCACCGGGATCGAAGGCGACGAGGGGAACTAAAACCAGATCCAGGAGCTTGGGAGCGCGGTAAGTCGTGCGCACTGGCTCCGGAATGCGATAGCGATTGCGAAAAGCCAGGGGTTCGCCTTGCCAACGCCTGAACCGGAGGTGGGGGTGTGGTTCTGCCGGCAGCTGTGGCAAATAAAAATGTTTTTGTGGAAAACGTTGCAGCAGGTAGCGGACATCCAGCTCGCCATCAGTCGGCCAATAGATACCGACATGCGCTGCTCGATTCATTTGTGGGATACGGCTCAGGAGAGTGATGGCTGCACGGCCATGCAAACGCTGTTGATAGGCGCTGAGTTCCCGTCGCCCCGCGCGCATACGGCGGCGCAGTTGCGTTTTGGTTTCAGTCATTGTGGGAAGAGAAGAGCGTGAAGAAATAGGGTACCCCGAGTGTGCGGCTGTAGACGGAGCCTTGAACCGTAAGGTTCAAGGTGGTGGGATCCGGAGTACATAAGGCTTTCCGCTACAAGGCGGACTTGCACACCAGCACTCGCTGGAAACCACCGGGGTAAGATTATCGGCTCAAGGACATAGTCTGCTGGCCAACACCCCAGGGTATGAACCAATTATAACTTGTAGAGCGGGGGCTGTTAACCAGAAATTTAGATGAAATGACCAGTAGCAGAAAGTGGCTTCTTGTCACCTTACTCCTGAAGTTTTTCTTCCGAGTCTATTTCGCCCAGTGCGTTTTGCACCTTATCAGTAAGTCGCTCCAACATTTCCTCTTGCAGGGGAATGGAGCTGAGCTCAGCTTTCGCCTGGATAAGCTCGTGAGCAATATTAAGCGCTGCCATTACGGCGATACGCTCTAAGCCGATGACAGTACCCGTTGCGCGGATGCGGGACATGCGTTCGTGTAGCAGGTGTGCCGAAGCCTGTAGTCCGGCGCGCTCGCTTTCCGCGCAGGCGACACGGTACTCTTTATCGAGAATAGAAACAGTTACAGTTTCGGAGGGTGATGCGGTTTCAGACATCAGGTATCTTGCGTTAGCCCCTTAAGACGGTTAATCATAGCTTCTACCCGCGAGCGGGCGGCCTCGTTATTTTTTATCAGGCGCTGGCGTTCACGCAGCCAGTCGGCTTCCTGCCGGCGTAATTCACGATTGTCATCCGCCAATTGTTGACAGCGGGCAATGAGTGAATCCACGGTGCTTTCTAGCGCTTGCAGCTTATCCATATTTCCTGCATTTGAGGTCGACGTCTGAGTTCGCAACACGACAGACTGCGAGGGATTCCGCTACTATATTGCCGGCGTATTGGTGGGTCAATCGCTGCACCTGCGCGGACAATCACAAAATTGTCTCTTAATGCCTCAAATTCCCGGTTTGGCACCAGTGTGACGGCCGGATTGAAAAGCCTAATTTACAAAAAGCTGTACGGTAACCATGACTTCTGAAGCTAGCCGATTTGAACTCCTCGCCAACGCCATTCTCTCAGCTGGGGGGCAGGCTGACCCCAGTGAATTGCACGGTTTTATCTGTGGCATTTTGGCGGCGGGCGAGCGACCGGACAAACAGCGTTGGCAGAATGAGCTGGCCGGATTGCTCGATGTGGAAGCGGTGCCGGCAGATCTCAATCGGGATTTTTTCCAGCTGACTGAGGAAAGCCACAAGCAGCTCGACGGCTCTAACTTCGATTTTCAGTTGGTGCTGTGCGATGACGAAGATGTTGTCTCCCGCGCTCTGGCGCTGGGTCATTGGTGCGATGGGTTCCTGCACGGCTTTGGTGTCGGCGGGGCCCGGGAAAAATTGATGCCCACCAGTGACGAAGCTTTAAAAGATATAAGTGCCATCGCCCAATTGGATGCCGAACATGTTGAAGAGGGTGAGGAGACGGAGCTGCAACTGGTGGAACTGCAGGAATACGTGCGAGTAGCCGTACTCAATATATTTACTGAGGTAAGGGGTAAGGACTCCAATAGCGAGCCCACCATTCACTGATGTCTAAGACCCCGAAAACCACAGCGGGAATCAGTCGATCTGAGTACGCCCGCCGACGCAACAGCCTGATGGCAGAATTGCCCGCAGGTAGTTTGGCAATCGTGTCATCTGCTGGGGAGCAACTGCGTTCCCGGGATACTTATTTTCCGTTTCGCCAGGACAGTGATTTTTTGTATCTCACTGGGTTTGATGAACCGGAAGCGCTGCTGGTTTTGGTGCCGGGACGAACACAGGGAGAAACCTTGTTGTTCTGTCGCGAGCGCGATGCGGAAAAAGAAAAGTGGGATGGCCCGCGCCTGGGGCCGGAGCGCGCGATGCAGCAGTGCGGCTTGAACGATGCATTTCCCATCGGTGATCTCGATGATATTTTGCCGGGGCTGCTAGAAGGGCGCGAGCTGCTCTATTTCCCCATGGGCCGCTACGCCCATTTGGATAAGCGACTCCGCAATTACCTGGAGCGGATTACCGCAGCGCCGGATACCGGGGGTGCACCGGAAATGGTCGACCTCGATTACCAGTTGCGGGAAATGCGACTGATTAAGTCAGCCCAGGAAATTCGCTTAATGGAGCAGGCGGCCAAAATCAGTGCCGAGGCACACAGCCGGGCTATGACCCGATGCCAGCCGGGCCTTTACGAATACCAGCTAGAGGCTGCCCTCCTGCATACCTTTGTCGACTCCGGAGCCCGGGAAACAGCCTATCCCACTATCGTTGGGGGTGGTGGCAATGCGTTGGTGATGCATTATTGCAGTAACAATGCCCAGTTGCGCGATGGGGACTTGGTGCTGGTGGATGCGGGGTGTGAGTACCGTGGTTATGTGGCCGATATTACTCGCACCTATCCGGTTAATGGTTCATTTAGCGGACCGCAGCGCGCACTTTATGAGATCGTTTTGGCGGCACAGCAAGCGGCGATTGAACAGGTTTCAGTGGGCAATCACTGGGACCATCCCCACGCTGCCAGTGTTGAGATAATCACTCAGGGGTTGGTCGATTTAGGACTGTTGCGAGGCGACACCCAGGGGTTGATAGAGTCTGGCGCTTATCGGCAGTTTTATATGCACCGGGTTGGCCATTGGCTGGGCATGGATGTGCACGATGTGGGTGATTATCGCATTCATGGAGCTTGGCGCCAGCTGGAAGCCGGAATGGTAATGACGGTCGAACCCGGAATTTATGTCCCGGAGGACGATGAGAGTATTCCCGCAGAATTTCGCGGGATCGGGATTCGAATTGAAGATGATGTCGCACTTACCAATAGAGGGCCTCAGATCCTCTCAGCAGCGGCTCCAAAAGCGATTGAAGATATTGAATACACCATGCTTCACGGGCGGGACTTACTGACCCGTTAGAAGTGATTGTTGGATTGTTCGGCCAATAATATTTCAATGCCGAATAATCAAAGGGGGAATTGGGATGGGTGAGTCGGCGCGTAAAGTAGATGTGGCCATTGTCGGTGGCGGTATGGCGGGAGCCAGCCTGGCATTGATGTTGTCACATTTTTGTCCTCAACTCAGTGTGGCGCTCCTGGAGCAGAGAGCACTGCCGGATGCCGCTGCCAGTATTCAGTTGCCGAGTTTCGACACGCGAGCCACAGCCATTGCCGCAGGCAGCTTGCAGTTGTTTGCGGAGCTTGGACTCTGGCCTGCTCTGCAAGCCTATAGCGCCCCGATTGATCGTATTCATGTGAGTGACCGGGGGCATGCATTTGGCGCCGCCCTCTCGACCCGTGAGGGACAGGGAGTCAACTTTGAGGGCATTCTGGGTGCAGTGATAGAAAATGCAGCGCTGGGCCCGATTCTCCACAGTGCACTGACTAGCACTTCCACCCAATTATTAGCGCCGGCGCAGGTTACTGACATTAACATGACCTCTGCGGGCGCAAACCTGTTGTGGCGATCCGGTGAGAATTCCCCCGATGAGGCACTGTCCTGCGGATTGGTGGTCGTTGCCGATGGGGTGAACTCTCCCCTTTGCCGCCAGCTGGGAATAGAAATCAGCTCGGTTAAGTACCCTCAGAGAGCGCTGGTCGCTACGGTCGCTCTGCAACAGCCTCACCAAGGTGTGGCTTACGAGCGCTTCACCCGAATGGGGCCCATGGCACTTTTACCGCTGCCAGATAGAGAAGGGCAGCACCGCGCGGCACTAGTGTGGGCTTGCGAGGAAGCAGAAGCTGAGCGTGTCGGTGTAATGCCTGAGGCTGAACGCCTGAAAAAACTGCAGCAGGTATTTGGCTGGCGTGCCGGACGTTTTATTAAGGTTGGAGCCGTTCAGGGGTATCCACTGAGTTTATCTATCGCCCAGGAACAGTGGCGCCGTAATGTGGTGTTGATGGGCAATTGCGCCCACTTTCTGCACCCAGTAGCAGGGCAGGGTTTTAACCTGACTCTGCGGGACTGTTATGGATTGGCACAAGCGCTGTCGACAGTGACGTCGGATACATTGCCAGGGCGGCTCGATTTCCTGCAGAAATACGGAGAAATGCGCCAGCTGGACCAGCAATTGACGATTGGATTCAGTGACCGTATTCCCACACTGTTTTCCTCTTCCGGTTGGCTGCAACAGGGAATTCGTCAGTTGGGAATGCTCGGCCTTACAATGGTCCCGCCGCTGCGCCGGGAGTTTGTCAGTCAAGCGGCGGGATTTGGGCTTTAAAAGGTGCAGGGTCGGGGACGGCTGCTGCTACTTCAGCGGAATTGGCTTTTATGAACAGACATCGTTTGGATTTTGCCATTGTGGGTGCGGGCATGGTGGGCATGGCCCAGGCAGCGCTGCTGGCAGTTCGGCACCCGGGCATGCGTCTGGCCTTGCTGGAGGCGTCCCCGGAGACAACGCCGCAATTGTCACCGCAGTATGAACCCCGCGTGGTGGCTCTGACACAGGCCTCCCGCGAGCTGCTCGAAGAGGTGGGAGCCTGGGATGATATTGCCAGCCGCCGCGCCTGCCCCTATGTGGAAATGCGGGTTTGGGATGCAGATGGAACCGGCTCAGTAAGCTTTAACAGCCGCGATGTGCAGCTGCCGAATCTCGGTCATATCGTCGAGAATAATGTCATTGTCGCCGCGTTAAGAGCACGGCTGGAAACCCTGCCCAACGTGGAGTTGGTCAATGGTTTTCGCCTGGAGAGCTGGTGGCGCGACTGCGGACTCTGGCATTTACAGCCTCGCGGTGAAGACCGCTTAAATGAAGAGGATGGCCTGCGCGAGCAACCTGAGATAGTGCGTACCCGCCTGTTAATCGGTGCCGATGGCGCCCGCTCTAAAGTGCGGGACTTACTGCATATCCGCTCCCAGGATACCGATTACCATCAAACTGCGTTGGTGTGTGTCGCGCGCAGTGAGAAATCTCACCGTCACACCGCTTGGCAGCGTTTTTTACAAACGGGTCCACTGGCATTTTTACCTCTCGCGGGGTTGGGGGATGACAATCACTGCGCCGTGGTTTGGTCTGCGGATGAAGAGCTGGCGCAAGAGCTATTGATGCTGGATGACCAGGCCTTTGCCCTGAACCTGGAAAAAGCCTTTGAGAGCCGTTTGGGCAAAGTGGAATCCGTCAGTGAGCGCTTTTCCTTCCCCCTGCGCGCGCGCCATGCGGAACGTTATCGCGGCCCTGGCGCTGTATTGGTGGGAGACGCCGCCCACAGTATCCACCCCCTCGCGGGCCAGGGTGTAAATCTTGGGCTGCAGGATGTGCGGGTGTTGGCAGATGAAATTGACCGCGCTATGGCGCGCGGCCTGGAGCCCTCTCACTCTTCAGTGTTGGCCCGCTACGAACGCCGCCGTCGCGGCGACAACGCCGCCACTATGAAAGCGATGAGCGCCTTTAAGTCTTTGTTCGGTGCTGGTGATGTGCACTGGCGCTGGCTGCGTAACACTGGGTTGAGCATGGTAGATGCCAGCCCCATGTTAAAGAAGCGGATTATTATGCGGGCTATGGCTGTTTAGTTGTAGCTCGGATTTTGACTCAGATTCTATTAGAAAAAAGGTTGTGATAAGTGAGCCAATGGATAACCGTTTATTCTTTCCCGATGGAGAAAGAATTGACGGAATTAGCCCGTTTTATACAAAGTCACGGTTTGCCAGTACGAATTATTGAAAAAGGCAAACAACAATGCGTAATCGCCGAAGATACTAAATTGGCGGAACTCTTAAGGCCACTGATTAGTCACTGGGATACTGAAAAAATAGATCTTGATTTTTATTTTTCTCAGTTGATCCGGGATTTGGAAATTAATGAAGTGGATTCAGAGTTAAATGAATCTGAAGGCAAGGAGAGTAGCGAGCCAGATTCTGAAAGGGGTGAGAGGACTTACTATATACCAAGCTTCCCTCTGGATAGTACCCCTTTCACTTTTCTGTTAATTGCTCTTTGTTTTCTGGGGTGGTTTTTATTCACTAGTAGCTTGGCGGGCTTGCTTTTAATTACTCCTGACCCGGCTGGCACTAGCGTTGGTCAGTCAACATTGGCCAAGCACTTGCAGGAAGGTGAGTATTGGAGGTTGTGGAGCCCTGCAATTGTACATTTTTCATTCTTGCAGGCCCTTATGAATGCTTTAGCCTTATGGATTTTAGCCCGGCCAATTGAAGTTCGAGGAGGGGCCTCAGTTTTAATTGCGTTGGTGGTGCTTGGAGGGCTTGTGGCAAACCTCACACAGTTCTTGTGGGCTCCACAGTCCTATTTTGCCGGCATGTCGGGAGTAATTTACACACTTGTTGGTTTTGCTTTGGTAGTTCAGCGTTGGCAACCTGCTTGGCAGGATATTCCTAGGAGTATTTTACTCGTAATGACTGCTTGGCTTGTTCTAAGTGCGTTGGGGATATTTGGTTTCATTTTGGGGGTTAATTTTGCCAACCCAGCAAATGTTGGAGGGCTACTCAGTGGATTGCTGAGTGGACTGATTTATTGCGCAATAGGTGGAGCGCGAAACTTTTATTCTGGTGATATTTACGCTCGAGAATTATGATTTTACTGATAACCTACATTTTTATTGCCCTTGGCTTTTCTTTTCTGTGCTCGATAGCCGAGTCGGTTATTCTCAGCGTAACAACGCCATACGTGCGCCTAATGGAGCGGGAGGGGCATAAAGCGGGGTCTTTGCTGCGCAAATTAAAATCCGATATTAATGCCCCCCTGGCCGCTATCCTCACCCTGAATACCGTCGCGCACACAGCGGGTGCTGCAGGTGCCGGTGCCCAGGCAGCAGCGGTTTTTGGCAATGAATACCTGGGTATCGCATCAGCGATCCTGACTCTGTTGATCCTGGTTTTTTCTGAAATTATCCCCAAGACACTGGGAGCCGTGTACTGGCGCCAACTGGCCCCCACTACCGCTTATGTATTGCGCGGCCTGGTTTGGTTACTCCACCCGTTTGTAAAAATGTCCGAGTGGTTGACCAAAGGCCTGTCCCACGGCCCAACCCTGACGGGCTTTAGCCGCGATGAGTTCGCCATTATGGCGGAAATTGGCGAGGCCGAAGGGCAGTTGGAGCAGCGGGAGTCCAGTATCCTGCGCAACCTGTTCTTCACTCTGCGGGACCACTCCGTGCGCGAGGTGATGACTCCCCGCACGGTGGTCTTCTCCCTGCCGCAGGACATCACTGTGGAAGAGGCCTACGAGGATGCAGAGAAAGGGCGTTTCTCCCGTATCCCGGTCTATGAAAATCGCGACCCGGATTGTGTGGTGGGTTTTGTATTGCGGCAGGAGCTACTGCTGGCCTACGCCAAAGGCGAACACCAGAAAACTCTGGCGGATTTTCGCCGTGAAATGTTGATCCTGCCGGAAACAGCCACTATCTACCAAGCGTTCCAGAAAATGCTGTCCCGCCGCGTGCAGATTAGTGCGGTTATGGATGAATATGGCAGTCTCGAGGGCTTGGTGACCCTGGAGGATCTGCTGGAGACCCTGCTCGGCGAAGAAATTGTCGATGAGGCAGATAAAACACCCGACCGCCAGGAGCTGGCTAAGCGTTTGTGGCGCTGGAGATCGAAGAAGTACGGCCTCAAAGTCGACGAATCCGCAAACACAGAAGAGAACGCGGAAGAGGCTGGTCAAGGGCGCGACCGGGGCAGCGACTGATAAGAGCTTCATTGGTTAAAAAGTGATCACTTCTACGCTAGCCCAACACAGTGGGTATTGGGTATTGCCCGATTCCATAACTCGGGCGAAAGCAGGATAGAGCGCCAGCGGAATCTTTGACGGCCTCTGTGAATCTGGACAGGTTTTACTACCAATGCCTGCTAGGCTTGCAGAGCATATATATTGCCGCGCCTGCCCCGCTGGCAAGGCCGGTACCCAAGCCGCTAGAATACGCCGCTTCGGAACCTGACGGACTGAGATTTTAAAAATGGGAAATAGAACTCCTCTGTATGACACGCATGTCGCTATGGGCGGCAAAATGGTGGATTTCGGTGGATGGGACATGCCGCTGCACTACGGTTCGCAGCTGGATGAGCACAACAAGGTGCGCACCGATGCGGGGATGTTCGATGTCTCCCATATGACCGTGGTCGACGTAGATGGCGCCCAAGCCCGCGACTACCTGCGCTACCTGCTGGCCAATGATGTGGCCAAGCTGGATGGCAACCCGGGTAAGGCCCTTTACACCGGCATGCTCAATGACAAAGGCGGTGTGATTGACGACCTGATCGTCTACCTGCGCGATCCCGGCTATCGAGTGGTTGTTAACTGTGCAACTCGCGAGAAAGACCTGGCGTGGATGCGCAAGCAGGCAGAGTCCTTTGATGTGACCCTGACTGAGTGCCCGGATGTAGCGATGGTCGCTATCCAGGGCCCCAATGCCATCGAGAAAACCAAAGAGGTTTTGGGCATTGATTGGACTGCCGCGATAGACGCACTGAAAGTTTTCCAAAGTGTTGCCCGAGGTGGCTGGTTTGTAGCGCGCACCGGTTACACCGGTGAAGATGGCCTGGAAATTATGTTGCCGGGCGAAGACGCCAGTGGTTTCTGGCGCGCCCTGGCCGAAGCGGGCGTTTCCCCTTGTGGACTGGGTGCACGCGACACCCTGCGCCTGGAAGCGGGTATGAACCTGTACGGGCATGAGATGGACGATGAGACCTCTCCGCTGGTTGCCAACATGGCCTGGACGGTTGCCTGGGCACCGGAGAGCCGCAACTTTATCGGCCGTGGTGTTCTGGAGCAGGAAAAAGCCGATGGCATCAAGCACAAGCTTGTAGGCCTGGTGCTGGAAGAGCGCGGTGTATTGCGCGCAGGTCAACCGGTAGTGGTAGACGATAGTGATGACCGGGGTATCATTACCAGCGGCACTTTCTCCCCCACACTGGGTTACTCTATCGCCTTGGCGCGAGTTCCGGTGAGTGTTGGTGATACCGCACAGGTGGAAATCCGCAAGAAACTGCAGCCAGTCAAGGTGGTTAAGCCCTGCTTCGTACGCAACGGCAAGTCAGTTATTTAAGCGTCGCCCAGAGGTGTACGCGTCACTAAGACAATAAACTTAGATGCTTAATCAAGGGATAACAGCATGAGCGAAATCCGCAATGAATTGAAATACCTCTCCAGCCACGAGTGGGCACGCCTGGAAGAGGACGGCACCGTAACCATCGGCATCAGCGATCACGCTCAAGATGCCCTGGGTGATGTGGTTTACGTTGAGACTCCAGAAGTGGGCACCAACCTGGCTGCTGGTGACGAGGCAGGTGTAGTTGAATCCGTTAAAGCTGCCAGCGATATCTACTCCCCGGTTTCCGGTGAAGTCGTTGCTGTCAATGAAGCTCTGGAAGAAGCTCCGGAAACTGTAAACTCCTCTCCTTACGACGATGGCTGGTTCTTCCGCATCAAGCCCTCCGACGTGAGCGAGCTGGACAATATGCTGGATGCAGACACATATCGTTCAGAGTCTGAAGACTAATAGAGCGAATGTGCTGAAAAGCATATTAAAAAAAGGCTGTGGCTAATCCCCACAGCCTTTTTTGTTTTATAAGCGCCTAAATCAATTTCCGCTTATTGATCAAACGATACTGCGTTGCGAACTTCCTCATCATTCACAATCTGATCTAGCTGAGCTTTATAGGCCCGCAAGATATTGTTTTGTGGAGATTCACTAGCCTGCTCATCAACGACATCCCTTTCAGCAATATTCTTGGCAAGTAACTTCCCTTCTTCCAGGTTGTATACGAGGATGTCGGTATTCGTGTCGAAGTTGAATGCTGAAACCCAGTTCAAGTTAACACTGAAATACCACTCATTAAGCACAAGACTAATCATTTTTTCGGTGTTATTTTCTTCCATCAAGGCTTTGATGGCTTCATCACTCGGCACTTCATCTAAATCTACTGCTGTGGTATTCCAGCCGGTTTCATTCAAGCCGTGAGTCAATCGGCTTTGTAGAAACTGAGCAAGATTCTTTTCTTTATCTCCCGGCTCTGTAGCTAACACCTGATTAACATGCCAATCAACCGGGATACCAAATGAAACGTGGGCTTTACCTATAAAGTTCTTATCTTTCCCTTCTTGAACACGTTTGCGCTGATCAATAACAGAAATTAAAACAGGCTCTTTAGTTGTGTACTCTGCTTTTGCGGACTGCTCCTGTAGCGGAATAGGTGAAACACAGGCAGTGATCATTGTAACTAGTGCGAGAAGCGCTATCTTTTTTAGCACGATTTCATTCCTTGTTTTATATGCGATGGTTCATCATTGCGCACAAACTTCTAGTGAGTTTTAAATAAATGAGCGCCTTTATAGTGTATCACTGGGGCCAATTAATCCTTTAGATTTGTTTTTAAAGAATTTGGTACAATAGAACCAGCGTTATTGATTTTAAAAAATAAACTTGGGTCTTTCATCTTCTAAAGCTATCTATAACCAGAAAGGCCGCATTTGCTTATATGATTTCAGGAACAAAAGCACTAACAAAATTACTGTATTGGTTCTTCATCGGAAGATTGAGATCAACTTTCAGTCGGTTGCGACATGCTTTAACTGCCTCACCTGTGATGGGATTAAGTGCGTCTTTTTCGTAAGACTCCCAATAAATTCCTATTCCTCTTTTTTGCCAGTTCGGAAGGTCATTGAAGTTGATTCCCTTTTGGAAGAGGAATTCATTTTTATGAATTACTGACATTTTTGTAAATGTAGCAGCAGACTCTTCGGGAGATAAGCCTTCCTTGCGTAGGCTCCAGTAGCAGTGGGCATTCAGAGCGTTCCTGTGAGCATCCTCATTCCTCCAGCGGAAATAATCGATGACAAGCTGCCGATGGGGCAGCTGGCAAATACGGCAATCAAAAGCCCCAATGTCGCCTAGAAGTAAACTAAATTTTGCACTCGCCTCTCCTGCGAGGATTGAATTTAGTTTTCGCTCCTTCCTCTCGAAAGTATTCTCATTCAAATCAAGAAGTAGTGATATTTCATCGCTTTGTGTATATCCATAAAGAACCTTAAATCCACATTGCATCAGGTGCTTAACGGTTTCGATCATCATATCTCGAAATTTGGAGTCATAAGGTGCTTCAAAGCTATGTTTATCCTTAGTTAGTGTTGTAAAACAACGACCATCAATTCGAGCAACGATATATATACCAGGTAAAACACTATGATCATGCGCGGTTTCATATACACGCATTTTCTTATCTAACTCATTGAACTTCATTTTTCCACTCTTCTACTGTGAAATCCCCGTTTTTCATTGTTACATAATATAACTTGTCAAAGCCTTCTGTATATTCTGGTAGTTCCAGCTTGTTGTATGTCCCTTTTAGCCCAACGTCTGGTATTCGCTCTTTGCCCTTTCTGGAGGCATTTCTCTGAATACACTCAGTCAAGTTTGATGAAAAATAATACCCAATGACTTCAAAGCGGTGCTCTTTAAGGCCATTAATATACTTTTCCCGCTCTGCTTTCGTTGGATTTGTGTTGTCAATCACAACTGGCTGCTTAGATTCCAAGCAAGCATTGAAGAGAATATTCTCTCTATGCCGCGTTCTAAGCATATCCATATTCAGGCGGAGATGGCTTTTATAAAAGTTATTAAGATAAAAAGAGGATTTTCCGCTGGCTTGTAAGCCAATGAATATAACACCATTCATGGTTCGTCGCTCCGTTTAATAGATGATTAAATGCTAAGCCGGTTATGCCGAAATCGTCATCTTGATAGCTTGCCGAACCAGTGAACCAACTCCCGACTTTCATTGTCACCAATTATTGACATACTTGGGTGGTTTCGGTCATCAACTTTTACAATCGAAACACCATTCGATGCTAGATTGCTATAGCTTCTGTGTGGAGCAATAGGATCTGAAGATGATCCAAAAATAATTATAGGTACACTAGAAGATGCAATAATTGGTTTAATGTCCGTCTGCTCAGGAGTGATATCAGCTCTAACTAAACTATCTAATGCTCCTTGCTTGATGCTTTCCTCTGAAAAAAGCATTGTCATACTCGGAAAGTTAGCTTTAATATAATTTAAAACTGCGTCATCAAATCGAAGCATTGGAGCTTGTAGAATTATTCCATCAATGTCATTTCTTAAAGTAGAAATGTGCATTGCAGTTGTGCCACCCATAGAGTTACCATCAATATACAGGGGGCTATTTGCATATTTGTTGATGATATCGTTGACTATTTTACTATCACCAACACCGTATTCTTTATCCTCATCAGACTCACCATGCCCTAATAAGTCAGGGACTATAACTCTAAAACCTAACATCCTGAAGTACAGAGCCGAGTTCAGCATAAACTCTTTAGATGCCCTAAAACCGTGTATAAGAACAACTGTTCCTGAATGTAATTCAGGTAGTGAGTTTTTGAAATATCTAAACTGACAGTACTTTCCGCACCGCTAAATGATTCTAGAGAAACTGTATGGCGAAGTTTCTTGTTTTCAAGTGGCTCCCCTAGAAGGTAGTTTGTGCATACTTTATGCTCTGTAGAGCAATACCTGTTGTTTTTAAACCCATAAGTTTCAATAGTATCGAAAGAAACAATCTCTTTAAAATCAAAGCTATTAGACCGCTCAATATATTCTGTAACTACTGTGGAACAGCCAATAGCTATGCTGCTCACAAATACTAATATCAATTTCTTAATCATAATCTTTAATGATATAGGGAAAGATAATACTCTTACCTGTTACACTTGATGCCAAAGCTCAATAGATTGTGTGGTTGGGCCTTCTCCCCACCTTATAGTGATATTACCCCTACTGAGCACAGATGGAGCATTAATAAAGATAACCACTTTATCAGATTGTGCTGTGCACGCGCTTTCACCACAACTTATAATTAAAGCGGTACATGCTATAAGAACTAGAAATTTAAGTTTTACAAATTTACGTAACAATTAAGTTTGGACCCTATTGCTAATAAAAATACATCTATTGACAAAATCTCAGTGCCGGTTGAACTAGTATCTAAGACACTATTTACACTTACTTCTGATTTTTCAAAATTAAATACAAGGTCATAAACATTTCCATTAAACTCTCTAAAAGCTATCGATGGGTTAAGCTTGGCTTCTTCAACAGTCGCTTCAATACGCCCAATCAAGCGCTCGGAGAGTTCTTCACGAATAAAGTTTTCTAGTAATACACCCATTGTTAGGCCTTTCCGCTAATTAGGTTCCACCTCTGTATTAAACCAAGCGAATAGGTTAAGCCGAGAATTAAACATATGCCTGAGCTGGTTAGCCAGAAAGTTAGCGAATTATCTGGGAAGGCTGGCATTATGAAATAAAAACCCAGCGCACGAGCCAAAAATATCGTTGAGATTAGTATCAGGCCAAGCCGAATCAGCGGTAACCTAACAATTAAACCCGCCCCAGAAAAAGCGTAGCTAGCCCAAAGCAGTAGAACGGCTGAAATTACGCTAGTTACAATAGTTGGGTAAGGGTGGCCACTTTCTGCTAGTTGAGCCATATGCTCACCGGCACCGAGAAACCGATACCAATCACCGCCAAATACTATACACCCGATATGAACTAAAGCAGCGAACACTGTGAGTATCCCTGCTACCTGCAAATAGTTAATTCTCTGACTGACCATTTACTCTCCTTGGCTGGTCTATTCGTATATTCGAAAGTGGACGAAATCATATCATTTATCAGCATGCCCAGAGAATGGAAAATGACTCAAATCAGGGAAAGATACCCACTAATAAACTAACCAGTATCGATTGAATAAAATTCCAGTGGCCATATCACGCGTACAGTATATTCGCTTTGAGTCCTCTTTTAGAAAATACAAAAACCGTTATAAATCAGTGGTTTAGGATGGTTGGTGCAGTATTTTTAATATCAGAATGTATGATAAGTAGCACCCAGCCAAAACAGACGGCTTAAGAAGAGTAATTAATGAGTTTTCAGGGGCATTGAACGTGTAAATAGGTACGATCATGCAGGATACCCCCTAAATTCCTGGCGGAATATCAGAGTGCCAATACCAATGGGTAAGCACATAAAATCCACGGCAATATATCCAATACTTAGAAGATACTTAGCCTTTCTCTTTTGAAATGAGGAGTACGTTTACGTATTTATTTTTGGTTGTCTTGTGCCTTGAGGTTCTAACGTAAAGGCCATTAAAGATTGCCAATACGATTGGCCATTTTCTACATAAGCCGATATTTTCCAAGGCGGTAACTTACAAAAAATAGGCACAAAAATGATCTTATTGAAATTTATTAAGTTTGTTTCAGTGTCAAATCTGCGTAAAATCGATGGACATTTATTGGTATTTTGGTCGTAAATAGGACGCTTTTTGAAGGCCTATAACCAAAGAAACTCAATAGAATAAGATTTTTATAAAAGATCCACCCTCTCAAAGGAGAACGGTAGCGTGACGTAAGAGTAAGTAAAAGGCGCTGACCCAAGGTGCGGGAACACCTGGGGCCAGCTAACCAAATTGATACAGAGACTATCAAGATGGCTATATGGATCATACGCTAGAAACCCGCTCGTCTTCAATAAAGTGGAGTACATCCAGCGGCTTGGAGAGACTCCCCAAGCTCTGGCAGCGCTGCGTCCGCCTCTTCTTCTTCTATGCCTATCGTTCTCGTGCTCCTCCTGCGTTCTTCAACAGATTAGTTTCTCAGCCGTCCATCAATAAAAAGTCTACCCATGGCTTGAAAAGCAGAGAATAGAAATATGTTGATCTTAAAGCGTAGAACTGGTGAAAACCTAAGGATCGGAGCCAATGTCTCAATCACAGTATTGGAAGTTAAGGGAAATCAGGTAAAGATAGGAATACAAGCTCCCAGATCACTTCCAGTTCACCGTGAAGAAATTTACATGCGAGTCCAGAAGGGAAGGGTGCAGGGGAATAGAAGCTGTTGAGAACTTGGCCCTAATTGTGGAACATCCAAAGCATTGGCATCAAAACCTCAGCAGAGCTGCGGTCTTGGTGCCAGGTGCCAGGTGCCAGGTGCCGTTGCTAGTGACGTCTATTCACCCGATGGTACCACTTGATAAATACCGGCCTCATCTAGTAAATCGCCATTGGACATCATATAAGCAAAAATTAACATAGATAAGATAACTACAGCTAAATGAACCTTCGTTGCTGAATTGGCGTACTTAGAAAGATAACCCAGGCCATTTTTTTCGTCTGAAGTGGCTGCAATGGCGAATGGTAATAATACAACTATTGCTAGTCCAGCTAAGAAGAAGTATGAAAGATATTCCTCATAATAATAAGGGAACCATGACTCATAGAAAGCTGTAAAAGTAAGATAATATGCAGCAAGTGCAAGTAGGAGTGTAATGGTAAAAATAAATAGTTTCTTCAAATCAAATACCAAGACATTCAAGAGAGCGTAGGCTCTTGTACTTAACAAGTTTTACAGTGAAGGGTTCTTCCTCATAAGAATAATAACAAAAGAAGGGTGCTAAAGCTCACCCTATCAATGAGCTTGTTGCAAACTCTCTTCATTATCTATCACGGAGATTGTTCTCTCTATGAATCTTTTGTAAGCCTTTTCAGGTATAAATGTGGCTTTATCGCTCGCGTTGAATTTCTGCAAAATACTCTTTAATTGTGTATCCGCCATTATTTTCTCTAGATCTGATTCTTTATGGTAAAGTTCTCGAACTCTATTTATCCATGCAAAAGTATTTTCTCTAAATTCAATTAGGGATGATTTATTGGCAGTGACACCATGTCCGGGTATGATTAAGCTTTGATCATCACCCATATTTAAAATAGTATCAATTGCGTTGCTGAAGCCTTTAATTCCACCAGCATAAAATGTGGGGTGCCAGCTAGTATCAAAAATGTCACCAACAAATATTGCGTTACTCTCCTTATGATAAAATATATTGTCAATCGATGAATGAGACTCAACTCTAATGTGAGTAAACCCTTCTAGAGGAATGTCACCCTTTAGAAGCTTTCCACCTTTACCTTCAAAATACTTATTGCCCCCAGTGTGATCAGAGTGTGAATGTGTATTTAAGATAAAAATAACAGGCTTATTGTAGATCGACTGAATTACTTGGTCTAATTCACCCAGATGATTATCTCCCGGCATCGGATCAATTAATATCAAGCCATTTTCTACGGCTATTAAACCGATATTAGTACCATACTCTTTCCCGCTTAAGATATATAATTTTTTAGATATCTTCATCTTAACTATACCTGATGAAGCAGTGGGGCTGATAAGTATAAATATTATTGAAAGCAGAACTTTAAAAATATTCAAAGCTAATCCTTTTACATTTCAGTCAAATTTCATCGATATGTTAAACGCCGTAAGAAATGATAATCACCTATTGTGGGCTTAGATTCCAAAATTTTTCTTACCTTACGTAATTTAGATGTACCTCCGTGTTAGGTCTAAACCTGACTATACAGGGTATCTACTAACCGTGGGTAAGTCTTACACTATAACTCCTATAGCAGGACCGGTCGGAGCAACCTGCCTGTTTTTGTTAAGCATTTTGTGCGAGCTCTTTGATGTGGTCTAACTTTACCGGAAAGAACCCGTAAATAGTAATGTCCGCTTCGTACTCTAGTTGATTTTCTGAGACGAACTCTAGTGTGGGCATGAGATCAGTCAAAATTGGCTTTATAAAATTTGGCTTCGTCATAAGCATTTGCTCCACAAGGCTAATAAAGCAGTTTGCCGCATCTGGAGCATCGAACTGCTCGAAATCACCTTTCTCAATAAATTGTTTAAAACCAAGCATATAGTATTGAAATGGTTTAATTGGCATAAAGCTAAGTTCGGAAGCCCGTTCAAGAACACACCGGCGAAAATCTAACTGAACTTGATCGTTCGTTTTTCCAGCAAAAATTCTGTGTGCATATTCAGAATCGAGGTCATCCCGGTAATTTCCCCAATCGCTTTCCGATGGTACATTCATAGTTCGTGTGCCTCTATTTGTTAGGCATTTCCTGCTCCAATTTGTGAGCCAAGTATGAGACAAGCTTATTTGCCTCCTAAAGTGATATTCCATTTTTTTGGCTGGGTAGATATAGAAGTTGAAATCGCCAAATGGGTTAACACCTAAGATACTTGAGTCTGGTCGCCACATCATGATTAGAAAGTGTGGATCTGTCGGATGTGTACGTGCAACTTGTAATTTGAATCCATACGTATCTGAAAATGGGCGAAGCACCGATTCAAGAGCTTCTGGTGACGGAACTGTAATCGAAAATTTGCCTTCTGCAATAGGTATACCCTCGTACGCGTCGTAATCAAAGACTTGTTTATAGCACCCTGTGAGGATGATCATTACAAAAACGAAGACTATTGTATTTCGAAACATAATGATGCCTAACGAGGGTGTAGAAAAACTCAGTCCTATTTCCGTATTGTGCTTGTATGTGAAAAATAGCTTACTCATCAGTGAAAGCTAAATCAGAGTTCACGTAGAACCACTATCTGTGGTTAATATTTGGCTCTCCCTGGAGGGGCATAGATGTACATTAATTTTTCTACCGCCTGAACGCCTTTAGCAGTAGCAGAATGTAGTGAGGCCCAGCCAGCTTTTTGCATGGTGATGCTGGCCAAACTTGTTATGAGTTTACTGGCCATATAATTGTTTTGTTGTCCGCCTTAAATAGATAGCTACACTGCATTTGTGTAAGGTAATTATAGTCAAACCAAAACATTATACCCAAACCATCGTGAATTAAGCATTTATGATTTGGAAGTTCTTCGGAAGACCAGTCTTCTAGCTTTGCTATTTCTCCAGTATCTTTAGCAATTAACCTTGAAACTTCTTCGACTCCTAAACCGAAGAGTTGCTTTTTAAATAATGAATAACCAGCTCCCATAACTGTTATTGTACCCAAACGAAAGTCATCATCATTATTGAAGGTAAAAGTTAAATTTCTAAGCGAATACCATAATTCTCTATGCCAATCACCGTTGCCCTCAACATACTCGGATTCGTCAATTCGATCTGGCTTACCGAAGAAAGAAATAATTTCTTTCTCTACCATGCCGTACCTAATTTCACCTATTCCAATACCCGGTAATATGTTCATTATCTAGTAGTCATAACAGTAAGCTTTGGGAGCCGCTGTGAAGCGGATACGCAACAGCAGCCCCAGTCATGGTAGCGGCGAATAAGAGCGCTTTGATATGTATTTTCCGGCCAATCAGAAAAACCATTCAATATCTGCTGTATTTAGGCAAAAGCTCCAATTACCTCTCGACAGTCTTTTGCAATTAAAACCAATAATAGGCAGTGGATATTTAAGTATATCCTCTTCATCAGGTAAATCTTGCTCATATCCTTCTAGAATGTTGGAAAATTTAAAGGATTTTCTTTCTTCATGATTATATGTAGGGTAAATAGTGACAATCCAGGTTTTACTATTTTTACTAACGACACAAGCTCATGAGGTGCATCACCATCTAATATAAATTTTTCGATTTCTGATAACACCAATATTGCCTCTATACATAACGCAATGCTAAAAGGCTGGAAGTGCTTATTGCCGGAGGTCCTGCCCACGCTTTGTGGCAATTTTTCAACCTGTTGCTCTATGATTGCTTAGTCAGTGGTGTCATAGCCACCATCGTAGTCCTCCGATGATGAGCCTCTATTATCTGAATTGCTCAAAAGACCTGGTGAATCTTTATACTCCTTGGATAAGTCGTTTTCATTGCAATCAAACTCATCTGGCTTATCAGGAGCTGGCTCATAAAATGGAAAGATGATTACAGGGAGCCCAGATCCAATCCCAATCAAAATTAGAGGGATTTGCCATCGGAGTTCCTCACCGCCTAAATACTGGATAAGAATATCAGCAAAACCACCGATCAGAAATAACCCTGAAATTAGGAAGCAGAATATTTGTACTTGCCGCTTCATACGACTCCTCTTATCACATAACGAGAGTGTAGGAAAAATCAGCCCTCTTTTCGTATTGTGCTTCTACATGAAAAATAGCCTACTCATCAGTGAAAGCTAAATCAGAATTCATGTGGAATCACCATATGTGGTCAATGCTTGATCATACTTGAAGGGCCATAGATGCACATTAGTTTTCTTTACAGCCTGAGCACCCACAGCAGGGGCCGGCGCTAACTGCCTGTGATTGTTAGCTGCCTTTACGTAATTGCTCATTATATATTTCCTGTATCTCAGCATGGCCAACTACTCTTGAGCCTTCTCGAACCTCCAGATTAGCACCAGTCTCTAGGCATTTTGGGTATGCCTCTGGCGTGATGAATTTAACAAACGCTAGAGCGCGTCTGTTAGGTTCCGCAATCCCCGCATCAATAAACCAATGAATTGTAGTCGTGAGGTAGTCGGCTTTAACCCTGTAATGAGGTCGGTATCCATTCTTTACGATGATATCTTTACCGGAAAAACATACCTGCACAAGGGCATCAGGCTCCCAGGCTGGATTTTCATTTCTATCGAATTTATCAGATATCACATTTGCCTCTTACAAGAGTTAACGCCCACAGCACGGGCGGCCGTAGCAACGTGCCTGTGATTGTTAGAGCGGTGCTTGCCCGTGAAACTCGACATAGAGCCCCTTTAGATTCTTAGGCATTACTTCCCAGTACGGCCGAGCATTATCGCTATTTACTTGCCAAAATAGATTCTCTACGAACGCGACGTCAATTGCTTTCATTATTCCACTTTCACCGTGCTCGTATACTGAACTAATAGTTTTAAGGAGTGCCTGATAATTATCAGCTATCACTTTCTTTTTCATTTCACTGTTCAGGGCATTCGCAAGTGATTCAAACCAAGAATATGAAGAGAATTCCGTTTGGACCAACCTGTTCCAATATTCATCATATAACTTGTCAGCCTGTGCTGATATTTCAGGATAGGCTTCCCTAATTTGCCTACAAAAAGTATCTAAATCCATCTCGTTTCTCAGTCTGGAGCTCTAATGCTTTTAGCACCTGCGCCTTAGGCGTCTGGTACCTAAATTTGCTATGTGTATATCTCAGCTAGTAGATCTTGTGCAATTTTGTAATAGATTTCGGATTCTGCTGTTGCTTGATTTTCGTCCATGAACTGTAGCGCTCGCTCTTTAAGTATTGGTATAGGCCCATCATTCCCCGAAAAATGGCAACCAACTATATTGTTCATCGTACTAACTAGTGAATATATCGGTGTATCTCTTCTAAGTGCTTTCGGCGGTAAATTACCCTGCCGGTTTAACTCTTTAGCAAAGCTAATAATTCTGCTCGTCATATTACCTCCGACACATAACGTTGCCAGCAAGGGCTACAGAAGCGGAGTGTAGGCTGTCCAGCCCAGCCCCCGGTGGGGCGAGCTTGCCTGGCCTGGTTATATGGCCTGCGCAGATGAATTGGGCTAATCAATATTTGGTCTCTTTGCTAGCACCGCTTTTACTAGATTGTACTGCGTTTTCCACTTATCTGAAGACTTAAAAACGATACCCCCAAACGGGGAAGATTTGTCTTCTTGCAAATCAGAAAGCTCTATCGATTCCTCACACTGCTGCAACCGATGTAGGTAAGCGAGAAGCCTCTTTGTAGAAAGAGCTTCTAACTCGCGCTGATTCAACGGCTTTACGGGTCTTAGCATTATTGTTTCCAGATTGCATAACGCCCAGTACAACGAAGTTGTCCTTAACGTGCTGCTGCTGGTTAGATTTATTTTTCTGGCTCATATTTATTTTTATATTCAACAAACTTAGTTAGTTGCTTTGCTGATAACTCTGATTCGGGAATCCAATATATAACATGACTCATTTTATCGGTGAATAAGCTATTAGAATGAACTGCTGACTCATATTGTATGTAAACACGGCCTCTAGAGTTGCCAATATAGGAAGCCCAATAGGAAGAATTAGTACCAGATGCTGCACTCAGTAGCATTTCAATGTCTGCTTTGTCTGCGCGCTTTAGTAAGTCAGCGTGTGCCATGCTGGGAATAAAAAAGAGACTGAATATTGTTGCCATGACTATGCGCATAATCTCTCCAAGTGAATCCAACACTGCCAGCAGAGGTCGAAAAATCAGCGCGAAGCGGCGGATTTTTGTCCCTCTGGCTGGCTTTGGTACGCCCAGCATGGGCGTGAACTAATGGGGTGAAAGTCCCCTGTAGGAAGATCACCGTTTAATGGATTCTATTAAATGCTAACTACTAGCGAATGGCAACTGCAACACTGTGAGGTTTTGTGGGGAGGAAGCCGCTAGCAAAACTACGAGCTGACGGACAGAAACATCATATAAGGCTTAGCCTGGAGGCGAGGTAGCCAAGCACACCGAAGCCATGTGATCTAACGGGTAGAGTAAATGATGCAGTTGTGTAGTGAAAGTTCACGTTCTTATCTGGGGAGATCTGTTTAGCTTACTCCTGTGAAGCTGTCAGCGTGGCCGCTGACTCATAATTAGGCCCAACCCGCTAGCCACCATCGCGGGTATAGACAAAAATGGTGGGACACAGAAGCGCTTCGGTCAGCAATGATCAAGGTGATTAAACAGAAGTCAGCCGAGGGCATAGTAGCCAAATGCCAAGTTTAATACCTTGGACAGGGTGAAGGCCTGAACCCAAAATCCACGAGTTAAAAGACAGGGCTAGCCTACTGATATGTTGCCAGCCGGATATAAAATTGCCGTAGCGCACTGCCATGACACTCAACTCAAATGAAAATCTGCTTGAAGCCATCCTCAGCAAAGAAAATCTTAATGCTGCATGGAAACACGTGCGAAGCAACAAAGGTGCCGCAGGCATTGACGGGATTACTGTCGATAATTTTGTGCAGCACTTCAAGGCAGTTGGCGACGACCTCATCGAGACCATTCGACAGGGTCATTACCAGCCGCTTCCCGTCAGGCGCGTCTACATTCGCAAGCCAGATGGTGGCCAGCGTGGTCTCGGGATACCTACGATCTTTGATCGTGTTATTCAGTAGGCTATCGCCCAAATCATCGGTCCCAGATTCGATAAAACCTTTTCGGAGTTCAGCTATGGGTTCCGCCCAAAGCGATCGCAGCATCATGCGGTGAAAAAGCTGCGAAAGTATATCGAGGGAGGGAAACGAATAGCAGTGGATGTCGATTTATCTAAATTCTTCGACCGGGTAAATCATGATTTCCTCATGAATTTACTTGGCCAAAGAATCAGCGATAAGCGCTTACTCAAACTGATCGCAAGCTACTTGCGTGCAGGAAGTGTAGAAGATGGATGCTGGAAAGCCTGTCATGAGGGGGTGCCACAAGGTGGCCCTTTATCGCCGCTGCTGTCCAATATTGTACTCGACCTGCTCGACAAAGAGCTGGAAAAAACGCCGACACAATTTCGTCCGCTATGCGGACGATTTTGTGATTGTGGTTTCCTCTAAACGCGCGGGTGAACGGGTTATGGCGAGTATTAAACGCTTTGTTGAGCGCAAGCTTAAGTTCAAAGTTAACGATACTAAAAGCCAAGTGGTTCCTGTCAGCCGTTGTAAGTTCCTAGGCTTCTCTTTTCTGGGGGCAAAGCTTGTCTGGCATGATAAGTCCCTGCTCCAATTTAAATACTGCGTCCGCCAGATTACAGGTCGATCTCGTGGTATCTCTATGGAAAAGAAACTGAAAGAACTTACCGTATACCTCCGTGGTTGGATCAACTATTTTGGAATAGCGCAAGGCTATCAAAAATGTATAGATCTAGACTGCTGGATACGACGGCGATTAAGAATGAGCTATTGGAAGAATTGGCGCAGAGTGAAAACGAAAGTTCGAAATTTACTGCGTATGGGTGTGAGTGAGTCGCTGGCAGTTACCTGCGGCTCGTCCGGTAAAAGTTACTGGCGAAGCGCAAAAACTGAGGGTATTCATATTGCGCTCAATAATGAGTTCTTCGAAGAGATGGGGTTGATTTCATTGCGAGATCGTTGGGTAGAGATTCATTACGGATAGGGAACCGCCCATTGCGGACCCGCACGATGGGTGGTGTGGGGGCCGGTAGCTAGAAACTACCGGCTACCCGATTTATGCATCATTTTCTATTAACCACTTACAAAATGGATCCTTGGAATCTTCGTCTCCAAATTCCGCAGGTTCTTTGACTATTTCACTGGCTTTGCTTGGAATAGAAGTTTGAAACTCATGAATTAGCCAATCTTGATATTTTAAATTTGGCTGAACCGTAAAGTTACTATTTTTGAAGCTTTCTCTGGGTGTAAGATCGAACTCTTCATTCCAGCAGATCTCATCGTATCCTATGGCGATATGTAGTGGTCTAATCCTTCCGGACACTTCGTTAAGATGGTAAAACTACCTAGCGAGGTGAAGTATGACAACAAAAGGTACACGCCGGAAATTCAAGCCGGAGTTCAAGAAAGACGCCGTAGCTCTTGTCTCAGAACAAGGGTATTCGATTTCCAAGGCCGCAGAGGCTGTAGGAACCACTGCTAACAATCTGCGACGCTGGATAAAGGAGCTGGAGCAGGAAGAGAGCGGAGTAAGGTTGGATTCGGGCGAACGAGCTGAACTGGATCAACTGCGACGTGAAGTAAAGCAATTGCGGATGGAGAAGGAAATCCTAAAAAAGGCCAGCGCCTTCTTTGCGAAAGAAATGAAATAAAGTACGAATTTATTAAAAAGCAGCAAGGTAGCTTTCCAGTTAGAGTGCTCTGCCGAGTAATGCAAGTAAATAAGAGCAGCTATTACGAATGGTGTCGTCGTAGTGATAGCCCAATAGATGGCCAGATTTGGCAACTATGCCATCGATTGAAGGCCTTATTTGCAGAATCTCGTGAGAGTCTCGGAAGCCGTCGGTTAATGAAGCTGTTGCGCAAAGAAGGCTTTGAAATTGGGCGTTATCGAGTCCGCAAACTCATGAAAAAGCTCGGCTTGGTAGTAAAACAGAAGAAGCGATTTACACTAACCACAAATAGCAAGCACCAACTGCCAGTTGCTGAGAATCTTCTAAATAGGGATTTCTCACCGAGTGCTAAAAATCAAGTTTGGACTACGGATATTACCTATATCTGGACTTTGCAGGGTTGGTTATACCTAGCAGTGGTAATTGATCTTTATTCACGCCGGATTGTTGGCTGGCACTTAGACCGCCAGATGGAGACGGCCCTGGCAAGTCGTGCACTGGTTATGGCTATCAATTTGCGCACCCCAACAAAAGGTCTGCTGCATCACTCTGATCTAGGTAGCCAGTATGCCAGCCATAGCTACCAAGCGCTACTAAAGCAGCATGGAATGGTGTGCTCAATGAGCCGCAAGGGAAATTGTTGGGACAATGCACCTACTGAGCGTTTTTTTAGTAGCCTGAAGCGGGAATGGTTAACAGGAAACCTCTATCCGACAAGGGAGGGTGCGATAACAGACGTGAGGGCCTATATTGCGTATTACAATTCACGCAGGATACATACAACACTGGGGGACGTAACCCCTATCGAATTTGAAAAATGTGCTTAGGAAAGTGTCCGGTTGGAGTTGACCACAACAATAAGCCTTAAAAAGTCCAAAGGATCATCACATAAGATACAAGCGAGCATGGACCCAGAGCCTGATCCTATATGTACAATTTTTTGTTGCCCTTCATCATCAATCCAAAACGCAGCCATTGACCCATCACCACCGGTTCTGGCGAAGACCCTAAGTCGCCCCTTTGTTTTTTCATTTATGAAGTAGAATAAATCACAGTCTTTCTCCGCATAGAATTCAATCAGTGTTCCACCAGGCCTTTCATTGCTACCCCATTCAGATCTAAGCTTGCTGATTGGATATAGGCAGCCAACTCTCCCATCTTCCGTATCTTCGTAGAAGCCTTTTTTTCAATCCAGCTGAAGAGCCTCTCAAAAGCATCTGGAATCTTCATCGGCTCCAGCAAAATATCGTCTATTTGATTGGATAGAGATATCAACTACAAAGCTCCTTTTGTGCATAACGCCCGCAGTTGTGGACGACCTGTAACGACGAAGGAGCGGAAAGGGGTTCCGACAACCTGCGCTTGTTATGCCTTTTCTTTAAGTTCATTTATGGCCTTTAGTAAAGCGTCTCTATTTTTTGATGACTTTATCCATATGGGCAGCCTGCTCGCTAAGGACGAGTTACGCCAACCCCACTCTTCATCTTTAGATCTCTCTCTTAGATTCGCAGAAACGTAAGACTCCAAGAATTCTAGGTGTTCATTGTTAAAAGCCCATAGAGAATTGCCGACACAATCAGTTCTTAACCATAAATTAAAACCAAAGTAACCATCTGTTGGATTATCGGCATACCAATAAAAAGAACATCCGATTGAGGGTTTGTCCGTGCTATATCCACATTCAGTACATGAGGACCGGACTTTATCTTCTACAAGTGGAATAACCACTGCTTTACTTGAGCATTTAGGACAAGCGATCAACACCGGATCAGCTTTTGTAGGCTTACTAATCGTATACCTATGCTCTCGTCCATCTTTAAATCGAATATTACTCATGACTCTCTCTGGGCATAACGCCTAAAACACCTGTGTCAACACCAAAGCGAAGCGGCGGTTTTGGCGCAGGTGCCTTTACTTGTTAACTATCCCCCTCGATCCGATCTATCACTTCAACTCGTGCACTTTTTGGACAGTAAATCGTGAGAGTTTCTGAGTGAGGGTTTATTGTTCCCCAGTCTCTTTCAATCCGCCACTCTGGCATATCATCTGAATTTTCACTTGAAGGGCTTACCGCAAAGGACCAGTGGCCTGAGTAGAATACATGAACAAAGATACCTTGAATTTCGCCTGGGACAGTTATTTCAAGAGTACAAACATAGCCACCTTCACATAGTTTAGGGTGAGAAGTTATGTTGAACTCATTTTGACTACAATCTATTCCTTTGCAGCAAACCATTCGATCACTTGCCCCCCAAAACACAGCCTTATTGCCGCTAGATTTAGTATCAGTAGATTCTTTATTTTTGAAAAACACCCCAGATTCCCTAATACAGTTAACGCCGCTAGCAAGGGCAGCCGAAGCAACGCGTAGGCTGTCCAGCCCACCCCGAAGGGGGGCAAGATTGCCTAGCCTAGTTTTGGCTGGCGCTACCGGGGACCGACTACTAGCACTTTGCCAGCCACGGTTTGGCTGGCCACTATCCAATATTTACGAGGAAAGAATACCGCACTTTCCCCAACCAATTCCTATCTTATTGGCACTCTGCAAAATTGTAGCGGACTGCTCCTTTTGCAGGCGATTTTGCCTACCTTTGTTATAACTTCTACTCATCGGAACTGGCCAAAGAATAAATATCGAAATTCAATGCCAACCCCAAAGTAACGATTCTTTGCAAAAGCTCTTTCTGAAGTATTACTGCCATGTTTGGATAGTAACACGTAGGCACGTATGTGATACCAATACGAGCCTCACTTGATAAATGTGTGAGCTTTTCTTTTCGTGATTCTAGTAGCTCCAACAACTCTTTGAAATGTACGTTTGTATAGTAATCATCGGAACATTCTAAAGTACGATAGGACCAAAAGTTCTCTTTGCGTTTTCGTACGTTATTTGGACCCCATGGCTCTCCCTCGCACCAAAAATGCGTTGGTTCGATATCCAATATTTTGGAAATTGATTCGGGAGAACACTTAAAATCTCTAGCGTAAAAATATGCGTATGTTTGATGATCATTCATAATATTTGAGATTAACGCCGCGCCTGTGTTTTATACACATCATTTAAGCCCATTTAAAGCCTCTGCTGCTTCAATATAATGGAGCAGTTTGGTATATCCCTGCCAAACAGTTTTAACCCCTGGTTCGCCATCACCTTTACGTCCTAGAAATCCCCCTAGGCCTGCCAACATACCTGTTATATCTCTCATGCTTGGAGGTATATTCGGTGGGCAACTTTTATCTCGCATCATCCATACCATGCGCCATTCTTTTTCAGAGTAAGCACTCGTACATGGTTCATCAGGAAGACTTCTTGCTTGTGTAGTTATCGAATGTAGTCGCCATCCAATAATCATATAGATCGCAATACAATTCAACATTCGCTGCTCTTTTCTAAAACGATTACTTTCTATCTGGCATCCGCCTTTTACTACCCGAAAATAGGTTTCAATTTCCCACCGGCTTCGATACCACTCAATGATAACTCTCGCCTGCTTAAAGTCTTCAACTGGAAGATCAGTTAACAGCATCCACTCAATGCCTTTTTCACCCTCTGGTGGGTTTAATTCTTTGGCCAATACAGCATAGAGAGAAAGTGGTCGTTTAGATTTTCCTTTCCCAAGTAGCCGTATCTCAGTAGTGGATACACTGACTTTGGCTTTTCTTCCAGGTTCTCCATTCCGTTTGGGAATGTCTACCGTGTATAGATCAACAGATTTCTGCTCATTCATATGATCCCAAAGCAAAACTGTTTCTTCTCCATCGAGCTCTAAAGTGCGATTGGCCTTAGCTCGAACGATATAGCTCGCCCGCCGCTGTTCACTTTGATCTTCAGCCCGTTGAAACCACTCATGAATATCACCTTCTCTATCAGCAATACTCACAATTGTGCTTTCAGGGCAGCGCTCCTGTATCTGACAAGCCGCTTCGTAATGGTCTAGCCAGCGTCGACTCTCCTTATCCTTTATCGACTTGGTATAGCGAGAATTAGAGCTTGATTCCTTGTCTCTCTGCCACATACTACCCTCAACAACACCCAAGTTAACTCTTGATGGCGTTATAGCGATTGAGGTGTGCAAAAGTTGCTGATTGGTCTCTTTCCGTCGAAGAGTTCCCATCTCTTTACTTTCTAGGTCAGTGGCAAAATTTAAAAAGGTAGTATCTTGAGGAATAAGAACAACGGGCTGCGCTTTGATTCTCTCAAGAGTTGCTGATTTATGGCCGCTCATAATAGAGTCAAAGTTGACTTTATCATTTTCGATAAAGCGATAAGCCGCAAACGTTTCTGCCCAAGTTTTGTTTGCGCAGGGAATACTATTCTTTGGGTCGGAACTTAAATTACTGAGAATATTAGACAGGCGCTTATTCAAGCGTGTATCACCCATAACCTGATTTTTTATTTCGTCAATGACCCAGTCCTGCATAATTATCCAGCCAAATCTATAGTTCTTACTGGGTTAAACTGTAACTTATTGATTTATAAAATAAAACTGAAAAAACTTATGTATAAAACTTAGCGCCGAGCTCAGGTGCATAGCGTTGCACGTCCCGTGGAGCGAATTGTTATGGATTACCACTGTGGAGACTTCTGGCACTCAGGAGATCCACATTTTAAGGACTCTAAATGATCGAGATAGCTATTTAACGCTTCCGTCCTGCTTTGTGTAATTTGTGAGATGCAGCTCCATTTCCATTCACCCCATGCCTTGGTCGATTCGCCCATAAAATTACAAGTGCTGTCTCTGAACTCACTCCATTTTTCTTGCGCCAAAATAAACTCATGTTTTGCTTGACGAGAAACATTTTCACTTTCAATTTTATCGACAACCGTTTCGTAGATGGAGTTAAGCTCTTTTTCTAATCCTACGGCGTGCAACCTTCTACACTCAGAGACTGCCCAATTTGTCCCCACCTCACAAGGGTTTATAAGCTTCTTCTTATGGCATATAAGATCGCCATAATCTCCTGTTCCAGAACAGGATTCTCCTCTCTCAGCAGATACTGCATAGCCGCAAAACAAGAATAAGATAAAAAATATTTTCTTCATAAAGCCGTATCCATTTGGGTTCCATAACGCTTAGATAACCTGCACTGCAGGCGGTAAAAAAATTACCTGGCATTGAATTTAGGCCGAACTAAAGAGGCCCATTCCTGCAGTGTCTGGTTCATCGCCATGTTGTACATTCCTGCCGGCACTATCTTGCCGAACCGCCCCCTTTATAAAGAAAATTCCTTTTTTCGCCTTAGACCACACTCTGCCAGTCAACTTTGTAGATTCATGGCACTGCCCACACTCTACCACCAGATCTTGGATTTGCAATCCAACTGGGAGTCGTTGATCTTTCATTAAACCCACTTGATTACTACATAGATCGTGCTTTTTCTTATTGCACCCAGCATATAATCCATAACTCCGTACCATGTGTTTTCCTATTGGAGGTATGTGCTGCAAGACACGTCTTAAGAACTCTTCAGGCTTTAATCTTAGTCGCTTGCGTCGCTGGTCACGGTGATCAAAATAACGAAATTCCAGCCCCTTATTATCCACGTTTAATATCTGCTTTGGCTTCAGCGGGCCACCTTTGATATATCGTGAAAAATACAGAAGCACTCCTTGTCCATGCTCATATCGATCCTGAATACGAACTGACCATTCTTTGCGATAGCAAGCTTTAAAGAGAATATCAAACTGGCCAATGGGCCAACTGGGAGGGAGCTTGATTAACCCAGCACGATACTGCTCTAGTAACAGCGCTTGAAACTTTCCCCTATAAAGGCTCTTAACCATTCGCACAGGTAATAAATACTCACCTGTTTCTTTCCACTCTTCCCTTAAAGTCAAGCCGCTAGCAGTTATCAAGCAGTGTATATGAGGATGTAAAGTTAACTGTCTTCCCCAAGTATGCAGAGCCATAAGCATCCCGGGAGTTACTCCGTGATAGTCTTTACTCGCCATTAATTCAAACAGGGTTTCTTTACTCGACAAAAAGAGTATATCTGTAAGCTTCTCTTCGTTGTATTGCCATAACGGCAGATACTCATGAGGTATAGTAAAGACCACATGAAAATGTTCTGTATCAAATAATTTACGACGCTGCTGATCAACCCACTGGAGCTGTTTTCTGCCTGAGCAGAGGGGGCAACTTCTATGCCTACAAGAATGATGCTGCTCAGTGACATGGTTGTGCTTACAACGATAATAACTGCCTCCCATCGATTTTGTACGGCATTCTTGTATCGAGGAGATAGCCTTTAAATTTTTTAGTGGCTGCGCAGTTTTAGATAAATAACCACTGTACGCAGAAAATATATTTTGCAATACCCGGTTATGCATTTTCTAAAATGCCTCTTATAATTTAAAAGTGGCACCACTCCCGCGTAGCGGGTTTGTACAATATTTATATAGTATTCATTCTGACCACTTTTATCATGATTACTATTTCGGAATCAATTTTCCCGCTGTAATGGAAGTTTTAAATTAAAATCATAGAGTTAGATGTAATTGCTACTAAAGTACAAACCACAAAAATGATCACTTTGACTACTATCCTGGTTTTTAACTCAACTTATAACTGACTTATTTGTAAAGTATTTTTATACATTCTATGTAAAGCTCAAAAATAACGGTCAAAATGATCATGATTACCTGAGCTGGCACTCACTAACTTGTCAGGATTATCGGAAATTTAGAAGTGTGATGAGGTCAAGGCTTCAGGATTGAGTGTTGTGAAGGGTTAGATATTTTTTTAGTTTGAGTGTACTAATTGAGTATCACGCGTATTTAGTAGTTACTTGTTTTTTCTTTGGGTGGGGGATATTCTGCTATGCCATTGACACGCTTAAAAATAAAGTGAGCTTGCCATTTCTGAAAAGTAGCTTAAGGATTAGGAAACATTGAGAAGTTATTTAGAGGGTCAGAATAATGTAGAGCGATATAGCTCTTCATTAGTCGCTTGGGAAAATAGCCCGCTGTTGCGAGGGACTAACGGTCTGGTTGTTAGATATTTTACTCAGGCTTTATAAAATCGGGTAAATTTAGATTTAAATACCTCATCATTTACGGCTGCAAAGAGACCTTCAATCCCGCCTCATTAAGAAACCCTTTCACGGTACTTTCAATTTGCTCAGGGCTATTCATTTGCAAAACCTGTTGCAGGAGCTGCTCAATATCAGCCCGGCTAACGGCGCGTAGCGTAGCTTTTATTCGTGGTAAGTTAGTGGCGTTCATCGATAGCATATCGTAGCCCATGGCTACTAATAACAATGCACCGCTAGGTTCTCCTGCTAGTTCTCCGCAAATCCCTACTTTGGTGCCAACGGCATGGGCTGCCGTTACGATTTCCTGCAAAGCGCGCAGTACCGCTGGGTGCAGGGCGTGGTAAATATTGGCTACACGGCTGTTATTGCGATCCACCGCCAGGAGATATTGGGTGAGGTCATTACTGCCTACTGATATAAAGTCTGCATGTACGGCGAGTTCCCGCACTTGGTAGACGGCGGAGGGTACCTCTACCATTACCCCGAGTGGGGGCATAACAATTTCGTAACCTTCTTCAAGCAGCTCCCGGTAGGCCCTTTCCACCAGTTTGCGCGCGGCTTCGAGCTCGTTCAGGCCGCTGATCATGGGGAGCATAATCCGTAGGTTATTTAGCCCCAGGCTGGCTTTCATCATGGCGCGTACTTGCGCCAGGAATATTTCCGGGTGGTCGAGAGTTACGCGAATGCCACGCCACCCTAGAAAGGGATTGGTTTCCTCTATAGGGAAATAGGCCAATGCTTTATCGCCGCCGATATCCAGGGTGCGCATGGTGACGGGTAGGGGGGCAAAGGCTTCCAATTGCTCCCGGTAAATTTCCCGCTGCTCTTCCTCGGAGGGGAAACGGTCTCGTAATAGAAAAGGTACTTCGGTACGGAAAAGTCCTACTCCTTCAGCGCCGCGCTCCAGGGAACGAACAACATCGGCCATCAGCCCAGTATTTACCATCAGGCGAATGCGGTGGCCATCGGAGGTGATTGCCGGGAGTTGAGCCAGGTGGTCCAGGTTGCGGGCCAGTTGCTGCTCTTCTGCAACAATATCGTCGTAGCGGCGTTTGAGTTCTGCGCCGGGGTGAATATGCAAATCGCCCCGGTAGCCATCCACCACCATATCGACACCGTCGATGGTTTCGTAGGGTAGGTCCTGGACTCCCATTACTGCGGGCAGTCCCATGGCTCGGGCAATAATAGCCACATGGCTGTTGGAGGAGCCTTTAACGGATACGGCTCCGATCAGCTTTTCCCTGGGTACTTCTGCCAATACTGCTGCGGTTAGCTCTTCGCCGATCAGGATGGTGTTATCGGGGAAGTCTCGGTCGCTCTGTTGCTGTTGTCGCAGGTGCATTAGCACCCGGGCGCCCAGGTCGCGAACATCGGCGGCCCTATCGCGAAAGTAGGAGTCGGACATGGCTTCAAAGCGCCGCACATGTTCCAACATAACTTCGGCCCAGGCCCGCTGGGCACTGAGCTGCTGTTGGATGCGATCGCACACTTCGACGGCGAGGGAGCTGTCATCCAACATGCTGATGTAGGCATCGAATAGCGCCCGTTCCTCGGGGCTGAGGTCGCTCTTCAGGCGCTCACCGACTTCGCGAATTTCTTCTTGGGCGGCTGTCAGGGCCTGTTGAAACAGGGCCAGTTCAGTGTCCACATCCTCGCATTCGGAGTAGGGCACTGTGCCGAGATTCGCATGCGGGGTGACAATATGTACCCGCCCGATCGCCACACCGGGGGACGCGGCAATGCCAGAGAAGTGAGTTTCCCGCTGCTGTTTGCCAATACAGGCAAGAAGACCGGTGGCCTCGGCGTGGGCGATAACGCCGGCGAGCTGCGCCGAGAGTGTGACCAGGAAAGCTTCCTCCCACTCGTCGAAGCGGCGCTTCTCCTCTTGCTGCACAACCAGGACACCCAGTACGGCGCGGTGGTGAATAATCGGTGTTCCGAGAAAGGCGCTGAAGCGCTCTTCTCCTGTAGAGGGGAAATATTGGAAGGCGGGGTGGGCTTCGGCCCTTTCCAGGTTAATCGGCTCTTCGCGGGTAACTACATTGCCTACCAGTCCCTCGCCGGGGGCCAGGTGGACCTGGCCAACCGCTTTGGGGTTGAGGCCATCGGTGGCCATCAGGACATAGTTGCCGTGTTGCTTGTCGCGCAGGTATACGGAGCAGACGCGGGTGTGCATGATTTCCCGCACGCGATGCACAATGATTTCCAGCACCGCGGTGAGGTTCCGGGCGGCATTTACTTCCTGAACGATACTGCGCAGAGATCCGAGCAATGGCCTGTCCTCGCCAATCAACGGAGAAATTCGATGGCCCCGGAAAGTAGAATTTCGATGCTGATCGGGGCCATTTTGTGAAGATACGCTGCTAATTACCCTGTGCGGTCAGCTGTCCTGTCCGCGCAGCCAGCGTCTCTCCAGCTGTATTTGTTGTGGGGCCAGCTCGGTCAGTGCGCGCCGATATACTTCACGCTTAAAGGTCACCACTTTACTCAGTGGGTGCCAGTAGCTTACCCAGCGCCAGTGGTCGAATTCGGGTTTGTAACCGTTGTCGAAGCTGATAGAGGCCTCTTCTGCCTCGAGCCTCAGCAGGTACCACTTTTGCTTTTGCCCGATGCACAGTGGTTCGGAGCGACGTCGAATCAGCCTTTGAGGCAGGCGATAACGCAGCCAGCCACGGGTACAGGCAATCATACTGACTTGATCGCGAGTAAGGCCTACTTCCTCGTACAGTTCCCTATATAGCGCCTGTTCAGGGGTTTCGCCCGGATTAATACCACCCTGGGGAAATTGCCAGGCGTCCTTGCCACCTACCCGCCGCGCCCACAGTGCCTGACCGCGGGCGTTGAGCACGATAATACCGACATTGGGGCGGAACCCCTCGGCATCGATATTGCTGCTGCTCTCGCCACTCGTGCCCCGGTTCTTGTTACTGGCCGGAGCTTTATCATTGCGATTCGAATGCTTGGCGGGCTTACGGCGGTTCTTTCGTCCGGCCTGTGCCGGCTTGCCGTCGCCCAAAATACCATCCTCAATACTGTTGTGTGCGGCCGTGCGCTGCACTTACTTGTTCTGCATTGTTCCACAGCGGGGGGTTTACAGCAATTCAGTGACGCAGTCCGTGTGCTGTCGTGCGGCGCAAGGTAAAATTAGCGGCCGCGCAGGGGACGTTTCCGGCTTCCTGGCGGTCAAATGCTTATGGGGAACCTATAGTTATGGGAGAGTCGACGGTGCACTTGGCAATCTTTGATCTGGATAACACGCTGATAGGTGGTGATAGCGATCATGCCTGGGGCGAATTTCTGGTGGAGCGTGAACATGTCGACGGGACCCGTTACCGCTCGGCTAACGATCGCTTTTATCAAGATTACCAGCGCGGTGAGCTGGATATTTTTGCCTACCTGGAATTTGCCTTGGAACCCCTGGCGCAGCTTTCCCGTGGCCAATTGGATAACTTGCAAAGCGAGTTTATGCAGGAAGTTATCAGTGAATTGTGGCTGCCTCGGGCCCAGGAGCTGATCGGCGAACACCGCCGCAAAGGCCACCACATCATGATTATCACTGCGACCAATCGCTTTGTGGTTGAGCCTATTGCCTCGCGCCTCGGTGTCGATACCCTGCTGGCCACTGAGCCTGAGGAGGATGAGGGGCGGTTCACCGGAAAGGTCGTTGGTGAACCCTGTTATCAGGGGGGAAAGTTGTCCGGTTGCGCCAATGGCTGGCCCACAACCCGGAATACGCCAACAGTGAAAAGTGGTTCTACAGTGACTCCATCAATGATCTGCCCTTGCTGGGCGAAGTTGAGCACCCAATTGCGGTGGACCCGGATGATCGCCTACGCGCAGAAGCTGAGGCTCGCGGCTGGCCGGTGATCAGTTTGCGGGAAGAGAGTGAGTAGGTGCTTGCCAGTATTTGTGAAATGCACAAGATGGGGAATTGAGTGAACGGATCTATTATCCAGTACCGGGCCCTGGCTGTTTTAATCGGGGCCCTGGCCGGACTTTCTGCCTGTGAACAAAAAGCGGTAGAAAAACCGCAGCAGGTATCGCAACAAAGTATTGCGCCGCAACCTGTGAATGAAAAGGCTGCGACCGAGTTATCCCTGGCAATTTGGCAGGCGGGTGAGGCCCAGGTTATCCACGCCCATGCCGCTGTTGAAACGTTGCAGCGTGAAGTGGATGGTCTCTTGGCTCAGCCGAATGAAAATAAGCTGGAAAATGCCAGGCTCGCCTGGCTGGATGCCCACAGGGAATTTGCTGCTGCACTGCCTTATATCCAGTTGGCTTTTTCTTCGGGAGAGTTGCGCAGCCAGGGTAGAAAATTACTGTTATCAGTAGATAGTTGGCCGGCCCAGGCGGGCTACCTGGATACAGTGCCGGGTTATTCTGAGAGCGGTATCGTTAACGATACGGCCATTGATCTGACTTTAACGAACTTGCGCAAGCAGCACCGCCTGACGGCACATGAAGAGGCAAGCACCGGTTTTCACGCCCTGGAAATCATGCTCTGGGGACCCACCAGCGAGCGGGTTGCGGAACAGTTTTTGGCTAAGTCCGATGGGGAAAAACCCGAGGCCCTGGCCGTCAATCGGCGCCGTGAACTAACCCGCTTGATCGTTAAAGGTGTGGAAGAGGATATGGCAGGCTTGGCCCCCCGTTGGCCGACGGCAGCCAACAGCCTGTCGCGGCCCTATCTATCCCTTGGCCCGGTTGCCCGATTGCAGCAAATCCGTGCAGCGCACACCCGGGTGATTGATGAGCAGCTGTTGCGCAGGTTGCCGGAGAGTTCTGAGAGCGATGTGGAAAGTAGCCGCGCTGCCGATTCAAAGCAGGCGATATTGGCGATTATGGCAACTCTCCAGTCAAACTGGATTCCCACTGGTGGGGGCGGCTTGGCGGAGCTGTTACTGGATAGACATCAGGTGACAGCTTTAGAGCAGGCTTTTGTGGATTTCGAGAGCTTGTTGTTGCAAATGGAAGACCCGATTGAGCTGGCGGAACTGACCCAATTGGCGCAGGCACGCAAACTTCTCGAGCGTATCGCCGGGTTGATGGCAGGTACTACCCAAGTGCCAGTATCCGATCAGGATGTGATGCCGGTTAGCTTACCGGTTGATGGTGAATAAATCTTGCTCTCACAGGCATAACAAAAAAACCGGCGACTGCCGGGTTTTTTGTATCTGTTGGGTGGGGATTACCAGCGACGTACAGGGCCAGTATCCACGTGTACGAAGTTACTCTTCGGGTAGTATCCGACACCGCCCGCTTTCAGGTTGAGTGCTGCCTGGCGCAACTTCGACAGGGACACTCCCGGCATACGGATATCCAAGGCCATACCACGTGTGTGGTAACTGCGTTTCGCTACGCCTCGGCCAGCTGCACGCAGCTTGGCATTGGTTTTAGGTGAACGGTATCCAGAGATAATCTCAATGGTGCCGTTGTAATTGAACTTCTCCTTCAGCTTGTAGACGATATCCAGAAGCTTGGGGTCCATTCGGGTCACTTCGTTGGCGCGGTGGTCACGAAGCAATTTGTTGAACTGCTTCAGGCCTCCGCTGCTGTAATCTCCGTTAGTCCAGTAGGCGGCCTCCAGCTTCTCCCCGGTGTGCAGGTTGCGCATTTTCAGGGTGCGGGAGCTACCTACTTTTGCGAAAGTCGGTCCGGCGCTGACGGCCGCCGCAGTTGCGCAGGTCACTGCCAGGAATCGACGTCTGGATGGATTCTTCATAATTCCGCCTCGTCGTTAAATCTCTCGTCGGTTTGCCTTAGTTGGCGCAACCGGGTACGGCGGAAAATGTACAAAAAATAACCAGTTGTTACAAACCTGAGGCTGCTAATTCGGAAATAATTAGATGGCCCCGGTGGTATATTTTTTCTTTTCTGCTACCTGAAACCGGAATTTTTACTGCTGATCAGTCGATAGTACTGAATAAGGTGGAGACAGCGTTGTCATTGCACGCTAATCGCTAAAAAATTATTTTTCTGCGACTTATAGGTTTTATCGGGCGGTTTCGTCAGTGTACTTGGGAGCTATCCGATCACCCCTTCGGCCATGAGCTCGATAGCCTTCTTTATTAGTGGCTGGTTGATCTATCTATATAGAAAGACAGTTCAGCTCTATCGAGTACACAATTATTTGTATGCACATGTATATACAAGATGTGTAGGTGCTACCAGTGTAGTATTTCTATGGATACCCAACCGTTTAAGTTGGCTAGCATAGCCCGGTCTGTCCCCTAAGGATTTCCAAAGCCAGTCGAATCATCAGTCCAAAACTAATGATCACTTTGCATAGCTGGCCACCGTTATGGATTGTGCACCTTGGTAAGGTTGTGTTTACAAATGTGAAGTTGCCTGAGATCAAAACCAAATAATGCTAGCTTGGTTCTTTTACTTTTTCACTTGCGGTAAAACACTATGGCTAGCATATCTGGGGCCGGGTCTCGGCTGCCCTATATTTCTTTGGTCGCATTGATCTCGGCTTCCTTGAGCCTGATGGCAGCGGCACATGCTGAAAAGAAAATAGACTCTATTAGTTACCCAATAGTAGATACGGCACAGGTCCAATTTTTTGATGATAAGGATGTCATTCCCAAGCCAAAGCCCGGTGATGATTTCTTTGGTCAGGATGCCCAGTATTCTTTCAATAAGATGAATTACTCCCTGGCTAAAGATGGTCTTACTGTGGTTGATAATGTCACCGGTTTGATGTGGACCCAGAGCCCGGATTTAAACAGGGATGGTGAAGTTACCCCTGATGATAAGATCGCTTTCCGCGATGTTGGGGAATATGTTGAAAAATTGAATCAAGCGCGTTTTGGTGGCTATTCTGATTGGCGTCTTCCGACGATAAAACAACTATATTCCCTGATGAACTTCAGCGGTATTGACCCCGCCGGTCCAAGTGAGAGTAATGCTAAGCCCTTTATTGATACCCGGTATTTTGCATTCGCCTATGGTGATGAAGAGAGGGGCGAACGCACTATCGATGCCCAATTCTGGTCCAGTAATATTTACACGGGTGATGTATTCAGAGGATCACTTGCAGTATTCGGCCTGAATTTAGCAGATGGCAGAATCAAAGCTTATGCAATTCCTGGTGGTGGTCCGAGAAACTATGCTTACTTTGTGCGCGGCAACCAGGCTTATGGCAAGAATAAGTTTGTCGATAATAAAGATGGCACCGTTTCCGATCTGGCAACGGGTTTAATGTGGATGAAATCTGATAGCCGGAAAGGAATGAACTGGCAGGAGGCCTTAGCCTGGGCAGAGGAGAAAAATGCACAAAATTTCCTAGGCCACAGCGACTGGCGCCTGCCTAATGCAAAAGAGCTACAGAGTATCGTTGATTACCAACGTTCTCCAAATAAAACGACTTCTGCGTCTATTGATTCTATTTTCGAAATCAGCTCTATCAAGAATGAAAGTAAGGAAAAAGATTTTCCCTGGTTTTGGACTAGTACAACCCATGTGAATAGTAGAAAAGCAGGAGCCTCTGCAAACTACATTAGTTTCGGTCGAGCTATGGGGTATATGGCGGAGAAATGGGTAGATCTGCATGGAGCTGGGGCTCAACGAAGTGATCCAAAATCTGGACAATTGGATGAGGTCGCTGTTTATAAGGATGGGGGATATCACATAAAAGGTTTAGGTAGACCGCAATCTGATGGTGATGGCCCTCAACGGCGCCCACCAATGCCTGAGCCCCCTTTCATGACTGATGGAAATATGCAGAGAGCTATGGGGCCTCCGCCAGGTGGGGCACCTGAGGATGCCATTAGAATTGATAACTATGTAAGACTTGTCAGGAATATCGACGGGTAGTCCGTACGGAGTTATTTATAGATAAGCTCCTTTAATTTGGATAGGGTATCTCTTTGTCACGATGATAAATATCAGGGCGGAATTGGGGGCGCCCATCCCTATCTATCCATGCTGTCATATAAACAATGTAAATACGGGGTGACCCCTTAACCTTTACATTCAGAGCATCATGCCCATTCGCTGCCTGTGCTACCCGAGTTCTATCCCAACCCTGGTCACGGAGAAGAAAGTACGCTAATTCTTCTGGTGCTTGTAGCCTTACGCATCCGTGACTTAATGCCCGCTGGCGAAGTTTAAACAGGCTTTGAGCTTGGGTGTCATGAAGAAAAATAGCCTGCTTATTGGGGATAACAAATTTCACTTTCCCCAGAGTATTCTCAGGGCCACTCAATTGCCTCAAAGTAGCGTGCCCACCGGCTGCCTTGGCAATAGTCTCCTCTGTAATAGGGGACGATTTACCGCTGCGATATTGCACTACTCGATAACCCCGCTTGTGCATGGCTGTTGGGTTGTGTCGTGCCTTGGGCAAAAGCTCGGTGACAAGAATACTTCGGGGGACTGTCCAGGTTGGGCTGAAAACAATATTGGTTATCCGCGTGCGTAAATTCGGTGTGCGCGTACTGCTTTTTCCCACGACGGTTTTCATATCGAGAGCAACCGAACCATCTTCGATAAGCTGTAAGCGATAGTCGGGCACGTTGACAATTACATAGCGGTCATCTTCAGGGAGTTTTAGCTGTTCCCATCGGGATGCATTCAATTCCATTTGCTGAGCGCGCTCCATTGGCGAGACGGCCAAGGCTGCAAGTGTGTCTTCACCGGCGATGCCGGTAACGTTCAGTCCGTGACGTTCCTGAAAGCGCTCCACTGCTGCTTGGAGTGCACTGTCAAATCTTCGGGGATCTTTTTGCGGGGCGGAAAGCGGCCCGGGCTGACCGTGAAAATCCTTATAAAGTGCCAGCAAATTACGTAGTTGCAGGACACGAGGGCCTTTGTCTCCGGGCTGTAAAGTTTTTCCCTGGGCAATCGGTCGCCAGTTTTTCGCTAACACTCGGTAGGCCTGAGCGGTATCGCGCAATTGCTGGGTCGAACTGATTGGCTCAATAATGACATCGGTCTGCCCAGTAAATGAAGCATTCAAAGGGCTGGCCGAGGCAATTACGAGGCTTATCAGTGCGGCGATGCCGAGCTGGAATGGGCCATTTGCCATACTGATAACTCAGTAGTCCCTATAGCTCTTATTCCGCTTCACTCCGTCACCTCCTATTACTGATCCCGGTTATAGATATCCGGCCGAAACTGAAGCTGCCCATTTTCATCGATCCAGGCAGTCCAGTAAGCGATATAAACCGGTAGGGGATTTTTAAGGGCAACGCCATGGGTGCGACCACTTCCCAGCGCGCGATTGATGCGAGCATCACTCCACTTGTTTTGCTGGGCTAACATCATGCGAGCAAACTGCAATGGTTTTTCCAGGCGAATACAACCGTGGCTAAAGGCCCTTTGGGATTTTTTAAATAAGTGCTTGCTATTTGTGTCATGGAGAAAAATGGCCTGCCGATTGGGGATAACAAATTTCACCCTTCCCAAAGCATTTCCCGGCCCGCCTTTTTGTTGCAGTGAAACTTGTCCTCGACGTACTGCAGCCACATTTCCACGAGTAAAAGGCACCGATCTGCCTCGATGATTCATTAGGCGATAACCTTTTGCCCTGAGGGCGGAACTGCCCTTGGGTAAAAGTTCCCGCAGCGCAATACTGGGCGGGACACGCCATACAGGATTAAATTCCAGTCGCGTCATACGGGTAGCGATTTGCGGTGTTTTGTGTTTTGGTTTTCCCACAACCACACGCATACGGAATTGCTCTTTATCGCCCTCAATTAGGCGCAAATTAAATTCCGGGACATTCACGATGATATAGCGAGGCCCTAAATCCTTGGGGAGTTGTTTCCAGCGTTCAATATTGGCTGCCAGAATTTTGGCAACTTTATCTGGCGGGGTATTGAGTCGACTCCGGGTTCCCTCATCAACCAGTGCCGTTTGCTTTAATCCGTGACGTTTCTGAAACCGTTTAACGGCCTGCTGCAGTTTTTTGTCGTAGACATCTGCTTTAGAAGTATCTGCTCCGTACTCTTCGGGGTGGTGATCACCATAGAGCATAAGCAGGCTTCTCAATTGCGCAACCCGGGGACTGCGACTGCCCGGTGCGATAGGTTGTCCAGCACTGAGCGGTTTCCAGTAGTTACCTTGTGCCAGGGTTTGGTAGCGTGCTAACGCTTCGCTGAGTAGGGAAAATTGCCTGCCCTGAGGTAAAAAAGGATCGCGACTGCCGATCAAGTCAGGTTCGACGGTATCTTTAGCTTCGGCGATTATTTGTGGTGAGTGAATGCCTAACGATATTGCTATGGCAATCGCAGCGGCACTCGCCCGGAGGGAGGTTAGTTGGTTGCGTGGCAAAAAAGCGCAAAGTGAATTGTTGGCAGCACCCATAAGTCACCCCTGCAAGCACTGAGAAATCAGTGAGATTTATCACTGTGCTCACATTGATAACTTGTGACTGATAGTCTTTAAATAATTTTCAGGAATGGTGCTGCTTAAGAATGGCTAATTAATGGAATAACACGCTCAATAATTCCCTGGTTATAACCGGGGCGACGTATAGCCGCCCCGGTTTCTTTTAAAATTGATTATCGGTCAGTCCATCTTTGCCATAAATATCCGGGCGGAAGTTCAGGTTGCCCTGACCATCGACCCAGGCAGTCCAGTAGGTGATATAAACCTTCACCAATTGGGACATATCCACTTCCGTGGTTTCCTCTCCTGTGGTCAATTGATCGATACGCCACTGATCCCAATCCCCTTGGGGACGAAGTAGTGCTTCGGCCAAATGGCGGGGTTTTTCCAGGCGGATACAGCCATGGCTATAGCCCCGAGTGGTCAGGGAAAAAAGTTTGCGCGCGCGCGTATCGTGCAGGTACACGTCGTGAATATTGGGGATTTCAAATTTGACACGTCCCAATATGTTTTCCTCACCACCCATTTGGCGCATCAGGTAGGAACCCGCACCTGCTGCAGATAGGTTTTGCGGGGTCAGGGGCAGTTTTTCCCCCTACCGCTAATCACCCGGTATCCCATTTTTTCCATACCCGCAGGGTTTTTACGAGCTTTGGGGAGTATCTCATTCACCAGGATACTGCGCGGTACTGTCCAAGTGGGGTTAAAGACTACCTTGCTGACACGGGTGGTTATTTCAGGCGTTGCGTGCTTTTTCTTGCCGACGACCACATTCATCGCCAGTTTGACCTGGTCGTTTTCCACGTATTTGAGACGATACGCAGGAATATTGACCTGGATAAAACGGCTGCCCAATTGTTCCGGCAACTCTTCGCGGCGCTTGATATTCATTTCCACAATGCGGGCGCGCGCAGCTGGGGATAAGTTCAGGCGTTTGCGAGTTGAGCGACCGACAATACCATCTGCTCTCAGGCCGTGACGCTTCTGGAAGCGCACCACCGCTTGGTGAAGGCCCCGATCGAAGCGATTGCGATCAGTGCCACCGTAGCTGTAGTAAGACTGGTAATCACCGTATAGGGAGAGCAGGTTGCGCAGGAGGCCCACATGTGGGTGGCGTGCACCCATGGTCATGGCGGGACCCGCCGGGATCGGACGCCAGCGACCGCTGGAAGAAATCTTGCGCAGCCGTTGAAGTTCACCGCGCAGCGCTCTTACATCGTTGCCATAGGGCCGGTTTTCCTCGTAGTAAGGCCCCTCACTGTTTTCAGATCTCACCGGTGGGGCGGCAGTATTTGACCGCCCCTGGTTGTAATAAACGCGACTGCCAGAACCCGAGCCACTATTGTTGTCCCGATAGGAACGGTATCGGCTGCGCTCATAGGTGCGAGTGCTACCGGAATAATTGCGTCCTGAGTAATTGCCGGAAGTATCCGCATTGTATTCCCGCGAGTAATAGCGGCTGCGTACATTGCTGCCGAGATTGGCTGCGCGATCATATCCGCGGAAGTACTTGCGTCCGCTGGGTTCACTGGAAGCCTGCTGTTGAGCGGTGCTGGTAGCAACCAAGCGGAAACCTTCGCTATCCCGCAGAACCGGTGTGACACCCCGGCGCGGGCGGGTTTTGGGCTTGAGCCTGTCCAGCTGGGTATCTTGCGCGTAGGACACAAAGGCATCGGTCAGTAAGATATCCAATACGGCTGCCATCTGCAGACGTTGTGGAGTATCGCGGAGGGTGCGATCGAAGTACCCCAGGTGGTAGCGGTAGTCGACCATGCTGCTCGGATTGCCGGAGCTGGCAGCTGTGAGTTGTTTCAGCAGGTCATTGGCACTATCACTTAGGCTGTAGTTATCGAACCAAAGCAAGCGGTAATCCGTGCGCTGGTAGATCTTGCGCACAGCGGCGGGGTTGAAAATGGGGTCCTGGGCTGGCCAGGCATCAGGGTTTTCCTCTAGCCAGTGCACTAAATGAGGGCGAACAGCGTTCTCCGGTAAAACGGGTACGGTCTTCTGGTTTGCTGCGAAAGCATAATAAAGAATGAAGACACAGAGGCTACCCAGTGTCAGCAGTGGAAGTACAGATTTGCGTCTACGATGCTCGGGGTTGAAATACGACATGGTACCTCAGCGATTCTGCGGGGGCCCGGTGCGATATTTTGGAAAATGCCGGGCGCCAGATCGTTCATACCTTCCCAACCTGTGGCGAGCCCATCCAGATACTCAGGGATATTATCGGTGACTCGCACGTGTCATGCGTCCCGCGCGACTTCCTTTTATTAAGACTGCTGTCGGTGTCCTGCTTGCGCGAAACTCAACCAACTTCAGTCTGTGAAAGTAAGTATGGCAATAAATGCAAAATTTGCTTGGCGCTTCATTCTTTTTAGAGTAGGGATTTGCGGATGATGAGTTTTGCGTCAAATTTTTCGCCCGTGGGTGAAAATGGGGCGAGTTTACTGGGGCTTTTTTAAATATGGTGCAGAGGCTTGCACAAAAAGTTATGCACAATTTGTCTGCCATCAGGATTAACCCCGCTTAATTGGGCGACTGGGTAGTGAGGTAGCGCAGGGGGCCACTTTGATTGCCGTTTATAAAAGTTTGCTCCCAAAGTTGGCCACACCCCCTCTGGTCGATGGTGATCACGGTACTCGCGCGGGTGCCGTAGCCTCCATTGCGAAGCATTGGTTCTGTCGCCGAGCTATCGGCATCAATTTGAATGAATATCGGAGAGAGTGCCCGTTCAATCTCCAGTGGTAGCCCGGTATGAGGGAGTTGTTGGTCCGGCGCGCGGGTACGATCTTTGAGCAGTGCCAGTGCTGGCTCCACAAAGCTCTCGATTGTTACCAGTTGGTCGGCCGCAGGTATTATTTCTGCCAGCCCCGCTTTGCCCCTTTCCACCTTTGGCCAGGGCTCGTCCGGCGCTCCGTTGGAGATACCGTGAATGCCCGGTTCAAAAGTAAATGGCTTGTGCCGGTTCCCGGTACAGAAGAGAGTGTTTTGATTCTGAATATCAAACAGCAGGGCGTTAAAGCCTCGATATTGCTGGGATTCCAGGTAGTGGATGAAATGTTCAGGGCTAATTTGTTGGCTGAGGAATTTCTGCGGTATTTCTCCGCGGGAAAGCGCTCCTACAGGTTCCGGTGTCCCAGGCTCCCGGATATTGGTTACAGCCGCGACCCGGCCGGGGGATACGCCGGCCCAGGTTCCCTGAGCTTCAAGGTCTCTACCCGCAATTAGCCCGGTCCCGGGCCAGTGCTCCGCTGCTGCGGTTGGCCTTTGATAGAACTCATCCCGATTGGCGATCAACAGCAGAGGGTATTTCGGGTGGCATTGATAGGCGAATAGCAGTAGACACATGGGGATCTTCCCTAGGGGCAAGCTGCCCTTCCACAGCGGGGGGCTTTACGACCATAATACGCCCTTTATTAGCAATCGCGATTCCCCCATGCTGACCTATCCCGAAATTGACCCGGTAGCCTTTGCAATAGGCCCCTTAAAAGTGCACTGGTATGGGCTGATGTACTTGGCTGGCTTTGTCGCGGCCTGGTGGTTGGCATTGCGCCGAAGTGCCAAACCCTGGTCACCGGTCATTAAATCCGAAGTTGAGGACTTGATTCTCTACTGTGCCATTGGTGTCGTTATCGGTGGCCGCTTGGGGTATATGTTCTTTTACAACTTCCCCCAGTTGCTCGAAGACCCAATATCACTGATCCGGCTGTGGGAAGGGGGAATGAGCTTCCACGGCGGGCTGATAGGGGTAATGTTGGCCACGGCACTCTACGCGCGCAAAATTGGTACAACCTTCCCTGCTCTAATTGATTTCGTCGCCCCCTTGGTGCCCATCGGTCTTGGGCTTGGGCGGATCGGTAATTTTATTGGCCAGGAGCTTTGGGGGCGTGAAACTGAAGGCCCTTGGGGCATGGTCTTTCCAAAGGACCCGGACCTTCTGATCCGGCACCCATCCCAGCTGTATCAAGCCTTCCTCGAGGGGTTGGTACTCTTTGCGCTGCTCTGGTGGTTCTCCAGTAAGCCGCGTCCTCGACTCGCGGTGGGTGGTATGTTCGTGATGCTCTACGGTGTATTCCGCTTCCTGGTGGAATTTGTCCGGGAGCCCGATGGGCATATTGGTTTTGATTTATTTGGATGGATGACTCGTGGGCAGCTTTTGAGCCTGCCGATGATTATTGCCGGCATGGCATTGCTGGTGTGGAGTTATAAGACTCAGCCGCTTCCCGAGGGAAGAACTGAGAAGAAAGGTAAGAAAGCAGGGTCTTCCCGAGTTAAAGGCGGAGCATAGCAGTAGATGAAGCAGTATCTCGATCTAATGCGCCATGTGCGCGATAACGGCACCGTTAAAGGTGACCGCACCGGCACTGGTACTCTCAGTGTATTTGGCTATCAAATGCGCTTTAATTTGGCGGAGGGTTTTCCGCTGATCACCACTAAAAAGTGCCATTTGCGCTCGATTATTCACGAACTTATGTGGTTTTTGCAGGGGGATACCAATATCCGCTATCTCCAGGACAATAAGGTGCGGATTTGGGATGAGTGGGCGACAGAGGACGGGGATCTGGGCCCTGTATATGGCCATCAGTGGCGCTCCTGGCCCACTTCGGATGGTCGCCAGATCGACCAGATTGAGCAGTTGGTACACCAGTTGAAAACCCGCCCGGACTCCCGGCGATTGATGGTTAGCGCCTGGAACCCTGCGGATCTGCCAGATGAAGGTGTTTCACCTGCTGATAATGCCCGTGAAGGACGCATGGCCCTGGCTCCCTGTCACGCCCTGTTCCAGTTCTATGTCGCTGACGGCAAGTTGTCCTGCCAGCTGTACCAGCGAAGCGCAGATATTTTCCTGGGGGTGCCTTTCAATATCGCCTCATATAGCTTGCTGACCCTTATGCTGGCACAGGTATGTGGTTTGCAGCCCGGCGACTTTATTCATACCTTTGGCGATGCTCACCTCTACTCGAACCATGTGGAGCAGGTCGAGCTGCAATTGCAGCGCGATCCACTGCCTCTGCCGCAAATGCACCTGAACCCAGAAGTCAAAGACCTGTTTTCTTTCCGTTTCGAGGACTTTGAGCTCAAGGGTTACGAAGCCTATCCACATATTCCGGCACCCGTAGCGGTTTAAGGAGCAGTAATGACGGTTTCTATTGCTTTGATCGCGGCGGTTGCTTGTAATGGTGCTATCGGCAAGGACAATGAGCTCCCTTGGCGCATCTCCGGCGATTTGCAGTTTTTTAAGCGGACCACCATGGGGAAGCCAGTAGTAATGGGACGAAAGACCTTTGAGTCTATTGGTCGACCACTGCCGGGGCGCGTAAATATTGTCATTACGCGTAATACAGATTGGGTTGCGGATGGCGTTGAGGTGGTCCAGTCTCTGGACAAAGCCCTGAGTCTGGCTCAAGACAGTGCCAAAGATAGCGGGGCAAGCGAAGTGATGGTCATTGGTGGAGCACAAATTTACCGCCAGGCACTGCCGCTTGCTACCCGTTTGTATATCACTGAAGTAGACGCAAAAATCGACGGGGATGCTTTCTTTCCCGATATTGATGACTCTTGGGTCGAGTCGGTACGCGAGTGTTACCCGGCCTCAGACAGGAATGAGTACAACTACTCATTAGTCCAATATGACAGATTTAAATAAAAACAATTTGATCAAAAGTTGATCGATCTGTTAAATTCTCCAACAGCTTACACAAGGAACGTCGCCGCGAATGTGTGCAAGTGACCCGGGGATGTTACCCAAGTGTTACCTTGCTACCCAAGCGGGCCGATGCTGGCAATCGGCATTTGAATAATCAAATCGGCTGTTTACAATGTGCGGCTCTTAGCTGTCTTCTAACCAATGTTTTTAAAACAAAAGGACACCGCGTTGTGGCAGCTAACTCATCGCGACCATGTTGTGAAATATTGAACCCACTGGGGGGTCTAATGAAAACCAAGCGATTCATGGCTGTGGCGCTGACCACTGCGCTGTCTGCCGGCGCGCTCTACGGCAGCGTAGCCACTGCGGATACTCTCGATAACGTACTCGCCGTCGGCCAGCAGAAAACCACTGCGGCCCAGGCATCGCAAAAGCGCATCGACAAGATCGCCGACGAAACCAGCAGCCTGCTGCAGGACTTCAAGGTGGTAAATAAAGAAATCGATGGTCTGCGCGTATACAACCGTCAGCTGGAAAAGCAGCTGGCTAACCAGCTCGAAGTAATTAACGATCTGGATGAGTCTATTGCCAACGTTACTGTCATTGAGCGTCAGATTCAGCCGCTGATCCTGCGTATGCTGGACGGCCTGGAGCAGTTCATTGAGCTGGACGCACCGTTCAAGCTTGAAGAGCGTATGGCTAACCTGAATGGTGTTAAGAGCACCATGGACCGTTCCGATGTCAGTGTTGCGGAGAAATTCCGCCAGGTATTGGAGCTGTATAACTTCGAAGCGGAATATGCCCGTAAGATCGACTCTTACCGCGATACTCTGACTGTTGCTGGTCAGGAGCGTGAGGTAAGCGTCCTGCAAATCGGCCGTATTGCCTTGTTGGCTCAGACTACTGATGCTGAAATTTCCCTCGCTTATGACAAAGGGCAAAAAGCGTGGGTTGAGATCGATGCTGGTGAATACCGCCGCGCTCTCATGAACGGTCTGAAAATTGCCAAGAAGCAGGCCACTATCGACATCATGACCATGCCGATCCCGGCTCCGGAGGCAGCGCAATGAAAACCTCTTTCGCCAAACGCGTTTTAGTAGCGGCAGCAGCTGGTCTGATCAGCTTCTCCGCAGTTGCTCAAGAGAAGGCTGCTTCCCTGGACGATTTGCTGAAAATGGTTCAGCAATCCAAAGTTGCCGAGTCCAAAGAACACAAGCAGCGCGAAGCTGAGTTCCGTCGTCAGAAAGCGAACCAAAACGCCCTGCTGAACCAAGCAAAAAACACCCGTACCGCTGAAGAAAAGCGTTCTGCTGAACTGGAGAAGAAGTACCAGGAGCAGGAAGTTGCTGTAGACCAGAAGCGTCAACAGTTGGATGAGCGTATGGGCTCTCTGAAAGAGCTGTTCGGCCACATGTCTTCTACTGCAGCAGACTTGCGCGCGAATGTTGGTACCTCTCTGGTTTCTGCCCAGTATCCTGGTCGTACAGAGTTCATCGACGGTCTTCTGGCCAAGATGAATACTGCTACCAAACTGCCGACTATCGAGGAAATCGAGCGTCTGTGGTTTGAAATTCAGCGTGAAACCGTTGAATCCGGCAAAATCGTTAAGTTTAACGCGACCGTGATCAAGCCCAACGGTGAACAGGCTGATCAGGAAGTGGTTCGCGTAGGTAACTTCAACCTGGTTTCCAATGGTAAATACCTGGAAATGAACAATGCCTACAAAATGGCTGAGCTGATCCGTCAGCCGGACGCCAAGTTCCAAGGCATGGCTGAAGCTCTGCAATCTTCTACCAGTGGTTTCAGTGCCTTCGGTGTAGACCCGACTGGTCCTACCGGTGGTTCCTACCTGAAAGCCATGATCAACAGCCCTGATATCATAGAGCGTTGGCACCAGGGTGGCATCGTGGGATACATCATCTCTGCTGTTGGTGCTTTCGCGATGCTGTTGGCTATCTTCCGCCTGATCGTCCTGACTGGCGTTGGTGCCAAGGTGAATGCTCAGCTGCGTTCCTCTACTCCGAACACCAATAACCCGCTGGGTCGTGTACTGGCTGTTGCGGAAGAGAACAAAGGTGTAGACGGCGAAACTCTCGAATTGAAGATGGAAGAAGCGGTACTGAAAGAGCGTCCGGCAATCGAATCCGGCCTCAACCTGCTGAAAATCATCGCGATGGTGGCTCCGCTGCTGGGTCTGCTGGGTACCGTTACCGGTATGATTATCACCTTCCAGGCGATCACTATCTTTGGTGCAGGTGATCCTAAGGCCATGGCAGGTGGTATCTCCTCAGCCCTTATCACTACCGTTCTCGGTCTGGTTGTGGCTATCCCAACCGTTCTGATGCACACCGTAGTAAATGGTCGTGCCAAGCGTGTCCTGCACATTCTGGAAGAACAGAGTGCCGGTATCGTGGCAGAAAACGCCGAGCGTAAATAAGAGGAGGCGGCAACATGCACGCATTAAATGACGCATGGGCCGCCGTCAACGCCTTTATGGCGTCGGGCGGGCCAGTACTGTTCCTGATCGCCGGCCTGACCTTCTTTATGTGGACGCTGATTTTTGAACGTGTTTTCTACTTTAACAAAGGTTTGAAAAGTGACGTTCAGGGTGCGGTAGACCAATGGGAGGGGCGCGGTGAGCGCAAATCCTGGGCTTCGCACCAGATCCGTTATGCAATGATTTCCCGGGTATCCGAGAAAATTCAGGACAATATGGACATGATCCAAGCTTGTGTCGCCCTGGCCCCTCTGTTTGGGCTGTTGGGTACGGTTTGGGGCATGATCAACGTGTTCGATGTTCTCGCGATTACAGGTGGTGGTGACGCCAAGCAGATGGCCAGTGGTGTATCCATGGCAACTATCCCGACAATGGCGGGTATGGTTGCAGCGCTGTCAGGCGTATTTGCCAACACTTACCTTGCCCGTAAAGCTGAGCGTGAAACCCAGCTGCTGGAAGATCATCTGACGATGGATCACTAAGCATACACCAGCGAATAAGCCTGCTTATTTACTGTGAAGGTTTAGCCAAGCCAGATACTTTCGCCGGGGGCTCCCTGAGCCCCCGCTGGAAAAGTTCGCTAAGAGAGTTGCTATGAGCAAAAGACAAAATACGGCAGAAGAAGAAGCCGGCGCAATTGACCTCACGCCCATGCTGGACGTGGTGTTTATCATGCTGATCTTCTTTATCGTCACTGCGACCTTTATCAAGGAGCCGGGTGCTGATGTTGAGAAGCCGGAAGCGACGACCGCTGAACTCAAGGCCGCCTCTATCCTGGTAGCGATCAACGACAGTGACGAGGTTTGGATTGCCAAAGAGAAGGTTGATGAGCGTCAGGTACGAATTGTCCTGGAGCGTCTCTACTCGGAAAACCCGAAAGGGTGGTTGGTAATTCAGCCCGATAAGGGAGCAAGCATTGAGAAGATTGCCCTGATTGCAGAAGCAGCCAGGAAGATTGGTATCAAGAAAGTTTCCGTCGCTACAGAGAAGAGTTAACAGCTATGAATCCGGTAAGACTTCTTGGGGCAGGTACATTGGCGGTAGCCACGACCTTTGGCCTCATCTTCACCATGCATCAGCTGATTGCGGCAAATATGAAAGCTCCTGAGGAGAAGGAGCAGTTCAAAGTTGCCGATGTGGTGATGCCTGATACGAAGATTGAAACACAGTACGACACCGCTAAGCCGGTAAAACCAGATGAGCCCGAAACTCCGCCACCGGAGATGCCGGAGCCCGATTTTGAGGAGCCGGATCTTGATGGCAGCATCAATATCGCTGCCCCCTCTGCGGGAGGCAACGTTAAGCTGTCTGGTTTCAGCTTTGGTGAAGGTGACTATCTACCGATCGTAAAAGTACAGCCGCAGTATCCTCGTCGCGCTCTACAGCGTGGTATGGAAGGTTATGTAATCGTTGAGTACACCGTAACGACAAACGGTTCAGTACGTGATCCGATTGTAATTGAAGCCTTCACTCTGCAAGGTAAGCCCACAACGGTTTTCAATCGGTCTGCCCTGAAGTCCGCATTGAAGTACAAGTACAAGCCGCGGGTAGTCGATGGCAAGCCGACCGAAGTTCCTAATGTTAGGACCAAGATCAGCTTTAACATGGCTAAGGACTAAAGGGGAAGCACTATGAAGTTGACGACCATCACTAAAGGTTTGTCCAAGTTCGCTCTGCGCACGTCCGTAGCGCTACCCTTGGTTCTTGCGCCGACGGTCAGCGTCACAGTGTTAGAAGCTGTCGGTGTGTCAGCGCCATTCGCTTCAGCACAAGCGCAGGAAGAAAAAAGCCGAGCAAGCAAAAGACCCGTAAAGTTCCGGCTATGCGTGAAGCTGCGTACAAGAAGCTGGAAAAAGCTCAAGAGGCTGCTGATGCAGAGGATTGGGCGGGTGCTCTTGCAGCGCTGAAAGAGATGGACGCAAGCAAGAAGCGGTACAACGGCTACGAAGTTGCACAAATGTACAACTTCTTCGGTGTTGTTTATTACAGCACTGAAAACTATAAAGAGGCGATCCCTTACTTTAAAAAGGTACTGGCCCAGGGTGAGAAAAACCTGCCGGTAGCTTTGGAAGTGGGCACCCTGTTTACTCTTGCCCAGCTGTACTTCGTAACTGAGGATTACAAGCAGGCGATCAACTACTTGAATCAGTGGTTTAAAGTTTCTGATCGTATCACTGCTGACTCCTACGCACTACGTGCTCAGGCTTACAACCAGATTGGCAATCAGGATAAGGCTCTCTCGGATATCAATATAGCGGTATCCATGTTTGAAAAAGAGGGCAAGATACCGAAGGAAGGTTGGTTCGGCTTACAGCAATATGTTTACTTCGAGCGCGGAGACTACCCGAAAGTAGCTGCCGTTCTAGAAAAACTGGTGCAGTACTATCCGAAGCCAGCGTATTACAAAACCCTTGGAGCGGTATACGGTGAACTGAAGCGCGATAAGGATCAGCTGCACATGATGGAAGCAGCTTACCTTGCCGGCGCTTTGGAGAAGGATAAAGACCTGCTAAATATGGGGTATCTCTTTATGGGGCATGAAATGCCTTATAAAGGAGCTAAGGTGATTGCCAAGGGTATCGAAGATAAGAAGATCCCACGCACATCTAAAAACCTGGAAACCCTAGCTCAGGCTTACCAGATGTCTCAAGAGCTGCAGAAAGCTATTCCCCAGTTGGAAGCGGCAGCACAGCTTTCTGATAAAGGTGAGATCTATTCACGCCTGGCCGGTATTTACCTGGACCTGGATCAGAACGAGAAAGCCCTTTCTATGGGTAAAAAAGCTCTGGCCAAAGGTGGTATCAAGCGTGTCGATCAGCTGCATATCGTAATGGGTATGGCGAATGCCAACCTTAAGCGTTATGACGCAGCTTTAAAGAGCCTCAAACTTGCACGTAAAGATGAGCGCTCAGAGAAGTTCGCTGAACAGTGGATATCCTTTGTCGAAGGTGAAAAGGAGCGTGAAGAGCAACTGGCAATTTAATTCCGGTTAACTTCTTAGGCCCCTTAAAAGCCACGCAGAAATGCGTGGCTTTTTTTATACCTGTTTGTTTATTAGTGCCGATACAAAATTTTGAGATAACCTGTATTAACAGACTATTTGCATTTTTTTGTAAATTGACTAATGATTAAGTCAGCTGATCAGCTTTTCCATTTTCGGCACAAGAATGCCGCTTATTGCACCCTAAAAATAATAGGAGAGGTGTTATGGATAGAGCTTGTCAGTCAATTCCCAACCCCGTGTTTTTCCCCCAGCATTTACTTGCAGGCTACGTGAAGGGCCTGGGATATGCTGCCGTGACAACAGTGGGGCTGCTCTTTTTAATGAGTCAGCTAGTGGCAACTGATATTGAAGAGCCAACAGTTGAGTTGTTGCCACAAATTAAATCGGTACATATGCCGAAAAAGGTGATTGTTACCGAAAATTATGAGGCACCTGCACCACCACAAACAGTCATTGAACAGCCGAATATGCGAATGGAGCAGGCTGAAGTTTTGCCGGTTAAGCTGAATATTCAAATAGGCTCTCCAACACCAGTTTCTGAGACTGGGATGAAGGTATCGCAAGATCCTTTGCCTGTGTACAAAGCTGCACCGCGATATCCTAGTGCCGCCTTGCGCAGGGGAATAGAAGGATATGTTGTTGTAGAGTTTACAGTGACAAAAACAGGGGCTGTACGAGATGCTCGTGTTGTTGGTGGTTATGACTCTAATGGTAACCCAACCCGTGTGTTCGATCGTTCTGCGATAGCTGCGGCAGAACGATTTAAGTATCGGCCTCAAATGGAAGCTGGCCAACCAGTGGAGCGCTACGGGGTACGCAATCGAATCAGTTACAAAATAGCGGAATAAAAAAAACGGCCCTTAGGGGCCGCTTTTTTCGAGCAGTTTTAATCAGTCAATTTCTCTCACGGCACCTCGGTCTGCGCTGGTGGCGAGCATGGCATAGGCTTTCAGTGCCTTGCTGACCTTGCGGGGGCGCTCCTCAACAGGTTTCCAGCCGTTGGGACTTTCTTCCATTTCCCGGCGTCGCTTGTCGAGCTGACTTTCCTCAATAACGATTTCAATTTTCCTCGCTGGAATATCAATACGTATCAGGTCTCCATTGCGAACCAGAGCGATATTACCTCCGGATGCTGCTTCCGGTGATACATGTCCAATAGAGAGGCCCGAAGTACCGCCTGAGAAGCGGCCATCGGTAATTAATGCGCAGTGCTCCCCAAGCCCCTTGGACTTTAGGTAGCTGGTGGGGTAGAGCATCTCCTGCATACCAGGTCCACCTTTAGGACCTTCGTAGCGGACGATAACAGCCTCACCTTTACTGACCTTCCCTTCGAGGATATTGGAAACCGCCTCTTCCTGGCTTTCTACTACGTGGGCGGGGCCTTCGAATTTCCACAGCGACTCATCGACGCCGGAAGTCTTCACTACACAGCCATTGGGGGCCAGGTTACCAAAGAGAACGGCGAGCCCTCCCTCAAAGGAGTAGGCGTGCTCAGCAGAACGGATACAGCCACGCTGGCGGTCTGCATCTAAAGTGGACCAGCGGCATTCCTGGCTGAAAGCTGTTTGGGTGGGAATGCCTGCGGGGCCCGCGCGATAGAATTCCACTACAGATTGGTCGTCCGTGCGGCAAATATCCCAGCGCGCCAGGGCATCGGCGAGCGAACCACCGTAGGCGGTTGGTAGTGAAGAGTCGATAAGACCTGCGGCCTCCAACTCCCCGAGGATGGCCATTACACCACCGGCGCGGTGTACATCTTCTATATGGTATTTCTCGGTATTGGGGGCAACCTTGCACAGCTGTGGAACCTCACGGGAGAGGCTGTCGATATCTTCCAGGGTAAAGTCAATCTCACCTTCCTGAGCGGTTGCCAGCAGGTGCAGGATGGTATTTGTGGAGCCTCCCATGGCGATATCGAGAGCCATGGCATTGCGGAAGGCTGTGCGGTTGGCGATGTTGCGCGGCAGGGCAGTTTCGTCATCCTGCTCATAGTAGCGTTTGGTCAGGGTTACGATCTCGCGGCCAGCGCGGAGGAATAGCTCCTTGCGGTCGGCGTGAGTCGCTAGCATGGTGCCGTTACCAGGGAGTGAAAGCCCCAGGGCCTCGGTCAGGCAGTTCATGGAGTTCGCTGTAAACATTCCTGAGCAGGAGCCGCAGGTCGGGCAGGCAGAGCGCTCATACTCAGCAACTTCCTCGTCGGAGGCCGTATCTGTAGCGGCGATCACCATAGCATCTACTAAGTCGAGCTTGTGGTCAGCCAACTTGGTTTTGCCGGCCTCCATGGGGCCACCGGAGACAAAGATAACTGGAATGTTCAGGCGCATGGCTGCCATCATCATTCCCGGAGTGATCTTGTCGCAGTTGGAGATACAAACGAGGGCGTCGGCACAGTGGGCATTGACCATGTACTCCACTGAGTCAGCGATAATTTCGCGGCTGGGCAGGCTATAGAGCATGCCGTCGTGACCCATTGCGATACCGTCATCCACAGCGATCGTATTGAATTCCTTGGCCACGCCGCCGGCGCGTTCAATCTCCCGTGCGACAAGCTGTCCCATATCCTTCAGGTGCACATGCCCAGGGACAAATTGGGTAAAAGAATTGGCAATAGCAATGATCGGCTTGTGGAAATCCTCATCCGTCATACCGGTGGCACGCCACAAGGCGCGGGCTCCGGCCATATTGCGACCGGCGGTAGAGGTGCGGGAGCGGTATTGGGGCATAAGTCACAGATTCCAGCTGGCAACAATGAATGCGCCAGCTTAACAAAAAACGGACTTTCCTGGGATATTTTTGCGTAAAAACTACCGATCAAAGGATTATTAAGGATGAGCATTTCAAATTTTTATGACTAAGTGGGCTGACTTTTCCCCAGGCGTTTACGCAGGATTCTCGAATTGCGCTGAATGTTGTACAGGGACTTCCGCGCGGTAGGCAGCTCACTGATACCGACTTGCTCAAAGCCCTGTTCGATAAACCAGTGCTCAGTCTGGGTGGTAAGGACGTAGAGTTCATCGACCTGAACTGATTGTGCTTGTCGCTCAAGGTGGCGCATCAGCTTGGCACCACGCCCGCCACCGCGAAATTCCGGATGGCTGGCAAGGCAGGCGACTTCGGCTGCTGTGGTTGTTCCACTGGCATCTTTAATCGGATATAGGGCTGCACAGGCAACTGGAGTGCCGTCCACTTCTACCAGGGTGAAGTGTTCGATTTCTGCCTCGAGTTTCTCGCGGGAGCGCCGTACCAAAACGCCATCTTTCTCTAGCGGTCGGATTAGGCCGAGGATACCGCCTACATCGGTAATTCGCGCCCTGCGTACCACTTCATAGCTGTCTCGGTAAATCATGGTGCCGGCCCCTTCTCTGCGAAACAGCTCTTGAATTAAGGCTCCATTTTGGCAAAAACTGAGCAGGTGGGTGCGGGCAATTCCGGCGTTACAGGCTCGAATGGCGCAGCTTAGAGTTGCGCTTTGAACTTTGGGTGAGACCTGTTCCGCTTGCAGTATGCTCAGCTCATGTATCGTATTTCCGTCCACTTGGAGTTGCTCAGGTTCGCGGAATAGCACCAGTTTTTCGGCACGTAATACCCTGGAAGCTTCGGCGGCCAAGTCGAGGTAATTGATATTGAATAGCTCCCCAGTCAGGGATGTACCCAGGGGGAAAGGAGTACTAGAGAGCCTTGGTCCAGAGTTTGCTCCAGGGTGCTCACGTCCATGCGCCTCACGGTGCCGGTCCAGCCCAGATCTACCCCGTCCAGTACGCCACAGGGGCGTGCTGTAACAAAATTGCCTGAGACTACTTTGAGGGCCGAACGCGCCATAGGCGAGTCTGGCAGCCCCTGGGAAAAAGCGGCTTCAATATCGAAGCGCAGTTTACCCACTACGGACTTAACAATCTCCAATGTCTCACGATTGGTAATACGCTGGTTCTCATGAAATCGGTTTTCAATGCCGCGATCATCCAGGGCTCGATTGATTTGCTCTCGCGCACCGTGCACAACAACCAATCTAACCCCAAGGCTGGCAAGAAGGGCCAAATCATGTACCAGATTGCGGAAGTTGGCATGCTCTAGAGCATTGCCGGGAATACCAACTACTAGAGTGCGAGCGCGCAGGTCGTTGATGTAAGGTGCCGCGTGGCGAAACCAGTTCAGGGAAGCGTTATCGTCGCTCACTAATTCTTACCGTGTGCAAGTCTTGTGGTGTTAAAGCCCCGGAGGCTGTCGCAGGCAGATTAAAGGCAAAAGCGGCCAATCAAGTCGCGCAGAATGTTGACCATAGGGTTGATACGATCCAGGGCAAGAAATTCATCCGGCTGATGAGCTTGGTCAATATCGCCGGGGCCGAGCACGATAGTGTCAATATTCAAACTCTTCAAGTAGGGCGCTTCAGTACCAAAGGCAACACTTTCAGCGGGATGGCCACAAAGTTGTTCTGCAACTTTTACTAACTCTGAATGGGCATCCTGTTCAAAGGGCGCAGTGCCGGGGAATAAAGAGGCCACTTCCACCTGAATTTTATTGTCTTGTGGAATGGTAAGGATACGTTTGTTTAGTTCTTCCCGCAGGTCCGTAAGCTGCATCCCAGGCAGCGGACGTATATCAAACTGGAGTTCAGTGTGACCGCAAATTCGATTGGGATTGTCACCCCCATGGATACAGCCTAAGTTCATTGTGGGCACAGGAACAGCAAATCCGGGATTGTTGTATTTTTGCTGCCACTCTTTACGCAAGACTAATAATTCGCCGATGACTTTGTGCATGGCCTCGATAGCATTGGCTCCCAGGCTGGGGTCCGATGAGTGGCCTGATTGCCCGGTAATACGCACCGCCTCCATCATAACGCCCTTGTGCATACGTATCGGGCGAAGCCCGGTGGGTTCACCTATCACAGCGTAGCGCGCCCGAGGCTTGCCGGCCTCAACGAGGGCACGGGCACCGCTCATACTTGTTTCTTCATCGGCTGTAGCGAGGACGATGAGTGGTTTTTGCAATGGTTTATCGAGAAAAGAATTTGCAGCCTCTATGACCAGAGGGAAAAAGCCCTTCATGTCACTAGTGCCGAGGCCGTAGAAGCGGTTGTCACGCTCTAAAACCTTAAAGGGATCTGATTGCCACCGACCTGCATCAAAGGGCACTGTGTCGGTATGCCCTGATAGGACGAGCCCGCCATCGCTGTCACCCTTGCCACCGAGGGTGGCAATCATATTGGCTTTATTGGGTGAGCCCTTTAACGGCATTACCTCAACATTGAAGCCAAGGCTTTCCAACCATCCCCCCAAAAGCTCAACTACGGGGCGATTACCCATATCTAGAGAAGGGTCTGTTGCACTGACACTAGGGCAGGCAATCAACTGATGTAATTGGGTCTTAAGGTCAGGTACTGCGATACTCGTCATGGTGACTTTCCCTTTTCTTGTAGCGCCATTCATTCAAGATAACAGCGACTCCGATCAGGCTTCCCCCCAATGTGAGGCGAGTTAGATCGGCATCCCGATTCCAGATTAACAGATTTACTAACAAACCAGCGGGAATCAGTGCATTGTTCATAGCGGCCAGGGTGCCAGTGGAGACCTGTGTGGCTCCCTTATTCCACAAGAAATAGCCCAGACCTGATGCCACCAGACCCAGCCAGAGTAAAGTACTCCATTGTTGCGCGCCTTGTGGGTACTGCGGCTTTCCAAGAAGGAGCCAAGCTACAAAGGTGACTGCGCTGGCACCGATAAAAAACCAGGCGAAGGTTTGTCTTGGAGGGAGGGATTGCTCGCTGGGCATCAGGCGCTTGTATGCCACCTGCCCTACGGCAAAACATAGGTTGGCGCCCTGGACGACTACAAACCCAATCCAAAAGTCACTACTGGGAGAGCCCCAGCGAATAGTGGCTGCTCCCAATACAGTCATGGCTGCGATAGTGAGGTTCCAGACAGAAAAGTGCCTGTTAAGGGAGTCCTCAAGGGCGGTGATATACAGGGGAGTGAAAATAGTAAATAGAAGTACTTCGGGGACACTGAGCAGTAAGAATGACTGATAGTAAAATAAGTACATCAGCCCCAGTTGTACAGCACCGATCACAATTAAACGTATCGCGGTACGGGGAGGGCAACCCTTCCATTTCAGCATGGGTATAAATACCGCTGTGGCAAGGAGCACCCGTGTCATTGCGGAAAAATAGCTATCCACCTGTCCGGCCAGGTAGGCGCCTATCAAACTGAAGGAAAAGGCCCACAGAAGAGTGACAAACAACAGTAATGGCATCAGGGTGAATTCGCAGGCATAGATTGGTCGGCGGGCTCGGCCCAGTTTATTTCCCTAAATATTAATGCCAGAGGACCGAAATAGATATCGACAGGAAGCCTTACTAAAGTGGTGGATATGAGAGGCATAAAAAAGGGGGCTTTAGCCCCCTTTGCTGATCTGTTCTGTGTGCTGCTTCAGTTTTAGCCGAACAAGCCTTTGAAGAAGTAGAAGAACAGGATCGCAATACCTGCACCCGCTGGCAGGGTGACTACCCAGGATGCGGCGATAGTGGTGATCATACGCAGGTTCAGGGCGCCAATACCCCGCGCCAGGCCAACACCCAATACCGCGCCCACCAGAGTGTGAGTCGTGGAGATTGGCAGGCCTGTACCAGAAGCCAGTACGACGGTGGAGGCCGCACCCAGCTCGGCAGCGAAGCCACGGCTCGGTGTCAGCTCGGTGATTTTCTTACCGATAGTGGCCATTACCTTAAAGCCGTATGTCGCCAGGCCCACCACGATACCGATACCGCCGAGCAGCAATATCCAGGAAGGCATAGTGGATTTAACGGTGATAGCGCCGCTCTGGATGGTGTTAACTACGGCAGCCAGAGGACCAACGGCGTTGGCGACATCGTTGGAGCCGTGAGCGAAGGCCATGGCACAGGCGGTGAAGACCATCAGGATCGCAAATACGCGCTCGACGTTGGCGAAACGGTTTTCAGCTTCAGCTGCCGGGTCGCGCTGGACGCGCTTGAGCATGGTGACTCCGATACCGGCTACAGCAAGGCCCACCAGGGCGGCGATACCGGCATCCTGGATAAAGCTGAGCTGGATATTGGCGTCTTTAAGAACGTGCTTGAGGCCCTTGGTAAGGGTCACCATGGCAATCATCCAGCCCACTGCAAACATGTAGAAGGGGATGTAGCGCTTGGCATTGTTGAAGGGGTCTTCCGTATCCAGGATCAGGCGCTGAACACTGCGGAATAACAGGAAAGACAGGGTGCCCGCGAGAACCGGGGAGACCACCCAGCTAGCCACGATGCTGCCCACTTTACCCCAGGCCACTGCATCTGGGGATATACCTACCGCAGAGAAGCCGACAATTGCGCCGACAATAGAGTGGGTGGTGGATACCGGCCAGCCGAGAATACTGGCTACCAGCAGCCAGGTGCCCGCCGCCAGAAGTGCCGAAAGCATACCGTATACCAACAGCTGCGGTTGGGCGGCGAAGACTTCAGAATCGATAATGCCTTTGCGGATAGTTGCGGTAACCTCTCCGCCTGCCAAATAGGCGCCGGCAAATTCAAAGATCATGGCGATAACAATCGCCTGCTTGATAGTCAGTGCACGGGAACCTACGGAGGTACCCATGGCGTTGGCTACGTCGTTGGCACCGACGCCCCAGGCCATAAAGAAGCCTGCCACACAGGCCAAAATCAATAATATATGGCCGTATTGACTAATAATTTCCACGCTAAACCCCCTAACGTGCTAACAACAACTGCAGTCGGTTACCCACGCTGTGGGCGCGATCGGCAAGTTCACCGATCCATTCAATAACCCGGTAGAGGAACATAACGTCCACCGGAGGTAAGTCTTTCTCAATGGCAAACAGAGACGCACGAATTTCGACTTCGAGTTTGTCTGATTTGCGCTCCAGCTCATCTAACTCTTCGGTCATGCGCTTGGCGATATCCACCTCGCGCCCCGCAAAGCCGCTTTCCAGCAACTCGTCCAGTTCGTTGATGGCACGCAGAGCCTGTGCAGAAGTGGCGACAGCGCTCTCCACAAAGGTGGCCATCAAGGATTGGAGAGGTGCGGGAATCTGCATCTTCCTGCCAACAGCCAGGCCAGCGATATCCTGGGCGGTGTTGGCCACTTCATCCTGGGCATGCAGCAATTCCAGCAAATCGGTTCTGGACACTGGCATAAACAGGCTGTCCGGCAGATGCAGGCGCAGGTCTCTCTTGATATCGTCAGCGCGGTTCTCCGAGGCGGAGATGCGCAGTTGGATCTGTTCCGCCTCTTTGAGGTCACCTTTAATCAGTGCTTCAAAGAAGGGGATCAGGTCAGCCGATGCCTCGTGGGCCGTAGCCATATGCTTCTCGATTGGCTTAATCGGAGAGCGGCCAAATAAGTTGGCAATATTCGACAGGGCCATGGTTAGCTCCATTGCTCAGAATGCGAAAACGGCGGCATGGTACCCCAATCGGGGCAACTTCGTAATAGTGCGTTAACAGCGCACTTTCATAGCTTGATGATAGGGCTACAATGCAACGTCGCCATATGAGAATAAAGGGGTTGCCAATGGCAGAGGACAGAGTTGCAGACCGACTACTGGAACTGCGCGGTTTATTGGAAGATTTGGTGGAGCAGGGCTTTGTCAGCCGAGAAGATGCCAACCGGATCATCGGCACTCCACGCACTGCTGAGCAGGCCCAGATGCACCCGCTTAGCTATATCGCCAGTTGTGATCTTGCCAATCAAAAGCAGCCCGGCAGGCTTCTGAATAGTGAAACCCTCAGTGCCTGGCTGGCGGATATTTCCTCTCACCCCTTGTATCATATTGATCCGCTGAAGATTAATGTGAGCGCTGTCACTGAGGTGATGAGCTTTCAGTTTGCCAAGCGTCACCAAATCCTTTGTGTCGAGGCGGGCGCTGAGGAGCTGTTGGTGGCAACTGCCCAGCCGTTTACCCATGGTTGGGAAGAGCAGCTGGAGCATACCAGTGGCCGCAGGGTGCGCCGTGTGGTGGCTGATCCGGCTGATATCAAGCGGCATTGTGTTGAGTTTTATTCGCTTTCCAACTCAATCTCCGGTGCCAGCGGCCTTCAGGGAACCTCAGTAGCCAATAATTTCGAGCAGCTACTGGAGCTGGGCGCTTTAAAGGACCCGGAAGCCAACGATCAGCACATCGTCAATATTGTCGATTGGCTTTTGCAGCACGCCTTTGACCAGCGCGCCAGTGATATCCATATTGAACCTCGCAGGGAGGTGGGGCGTATTCGCTTCCGCATTGATGGCGTGTTGCACCCGATCCACGAGCTACCTGACCAGGTGAATGCCGCGATTACCAGTCGCCTGAAAATTCTTGGCCGCATGAACGTGGCGGAGAAACGCAAACCCCAGGATGGACGTATCAAGACCAAAAGACCCGATGGTAGCGAGGTAGAGTTGCGCCTCTCCACGCTACCCACTGCTTTTGGCGAGAAGCTGGTTATGCGGATCTTCGACCCGGAGGTTCTCGCGCGATCTTATTCTGACCTGGGGTTAGGTGGTGACGACTTGGCTCGTTGGAAAGCGATGCTGTCACGGCCGAATGGTATTGTGTTGGTTACGGGCCCTACCGGTTCGGGTAAAACCACAACTTTGTATACTGGTCTTAAGCAGTTGGCCACCAGTGCAGTGAATGTTTCCACGGTTGAAGATCCTATCGAAATGGTGGAAGAGAGCTTTAACCAAACCCAGGTTCATCACTCTATCGGCTTTGATTTTGCTGCAGGTATCAGAACCCTGATGCGCCAGGACCCCGATATCATCATGGTTGGTGAAATTCGTGACCTGGAAACCGCTCAGATGGCGGTTCAAGCGGCACTGACAGGCCACCTGGTTATCTCAACCCTGCATACCAATGACGCTCCAACAGCGGTTACCCGCTTATTGGATCTGGGCTTGCCGCATTATTTATTGAAGTCCACCATTCTCGGGGTGATGGCCCAGCGCTTGGTACGGACACTATGTCCCAGTTGCAAACAGGAGGACAAAATTGAAGAGGTCGATTGGCAGTCTCTGGTGAAACCCTGGAGAGCGCCGTTGCCGGACAAAGTCTACCGGCCGGGAGGTTGCCTGGAGTGTCGTAATACGGGTTATCGTGGGCGTCAGGGAATTTATGAAATCCTGCCATTTAGCGAATCGGTACAAGCTATTGTCACCTCCGATTGTGATCTACAGCAACTGCGGCGCCAGGCGATGCGCGAAGGTATGAATAGCCTGAGGCTTTCCGGCGCGAAAAAAGTAGCGGCGGGTTTGACCACTGTGGCAGAGGTATTGAGGGTCGCCCCACCGCCGGATATCGCTTTTTAGCTTGGGTGGCCTCTCTGAGATAACTGTTTGAAGATGTAGAGGCCAGTGAAGTGACGCGAGGGGCGGGCTTGCTCGGCCACTCATCATTATCCGATACCACCGCTAGCTATCGGAATGCCGATAGCTAGGCAGAATTGCCCGCTGATATTCGCACCAAGGATCGACCCTCATGTTTGACAACATTCAGTGCCCAAAACCCATCCGCGCTCAACTTCAGTCACTTTGGCATGACTGGTGTGAACTGGCGGAGGCCGCGCTTGTTGTTGAGGTGGAGAGCTTGCTGGCAGAGCCATTGCTTGCGCAAGGAGTGGCTCGGAGCTTAATTGGTTCAGAATTTTTTTATCAACAGTGCTGTCGCCGCCCAGAGCTTTTACGGGATTTGTTGCTTAAACAAGATCTTGGACTCTCCCTGCCGACCATAGAAAGTGATGAGGGGTTAGACCTTCAATTGCGCTTATTGCGCAACCGGGTAACGACTGAGGTCATATTTCGCGATTTTGCCGGACAGTGGGATATTCCCCAGGCATGTCTGCGCCTCAGTGAATTGGCAGAGCTATCCATTCGTACGGCGATGCAATGGCACCATGAGAAGTTAGTTGAACGCTATGGCGAGCCTCGTAGTAGAGCTGGCGATAGTCAGTCGATGGTGGTGTTGGGAATGGGCAAATTGGGAGCCCGGGAACTCAACCTCTCATCGGATATCGATTTGATTTTTGCCTACCCTGAGCCCGGTTATACCGATGGTGAAAAGAGCATAGAAAATCAGCAATTTTTCCAAAAACTTGGCCAGCGCTTGATTAAATCATTAGATGGAATCAATGCGGATGGTTTTGTCTTCCGTGTAGATATGCGTTTGCGCCCCTATGGTGACAGTGGCCCCTTGGTAAGCCATTTCGCCGCTCTGGAGGACTATTACCAGACTCAAGGGCGTGAGTGGGAGCGCTATGCCATGGTTAAAGCTCGCCCAGTTGCTGGCAGGGAGGAGTTTGCTGAAGAGTTGATGGAGCTATTGCGCCCATTTACTTATCGCCGCTATATCGATTTCAGTGCTATTGACGCTTTGCGCGAAATGAAAGCCCTGATACAGCGGCAGGTACGCGCTCGCGGTTTAACAGACAATATCAAACTTGGGCGGGGTGGCATTCGAGAGTTGGAATTTATTGCCCAGGCATTTCAGTTAATTCGCGGAGGGCGGGAGCCCGCGCTGCGCGAGCGCAGTTTGCTCAAATTACTACCCCTTTTGGAAAGTGATGGCCATGTTGAACCGGGTGTGGCCAGTGAATTGACCAGTTGTTATTTGCTGCTGCGGAGAGTTGAACACGCTCTTCAGGCATGCCGGGATCAACAAACACAGGCGCTCCCAGCGGAGAAGGAAGAAAGGGAAAAATTGGCATTTGCCCTGGGCCGTGACAACTGGGAGCAACTGGAGAGTGAGCTGGTCGCCGTTCGTTCCTTAGTTGAACGGGAGTTTGACACAGTGATCGCTCCACCGGAGGAAATGGCTGCCCCCAGTGTGGCTGAGGAGTGGCAGGGACTCTGGGCAAGTTGCGCCGATGAAACTGCTGATGAAGAGAATTTGCAGATTTTGGAGAGTGCAGGGTTTCTTCCGCCACCGCAGGCGCTCGAGCACTTAAAAGAGCTGTGCCAGTCAACAATGGTTGCAGCACTACCGGCTTCTTCCCGTGCGCGCCTGGACCAATTTATGCCTACCCTACTGGCCGCAGCGGGGTTACAGGCTGACAGCTCGTTAGTGCTAACCCGTGTTTTACCTCTAGTGCGATCAGTACTACGTCGCAGTGCCTATCTCGTCCTGATCAATGAAAATCCCCCCGTGCTCAACCAGCTGGTACGCCTCTGTAGCGCCAGTCCATGGATTGCTGAGCAACTTGCGCGCCATCCAATCCTGCTGGATGAGCTGCTGGATTCGCGCAGGTTATTGGCACCCTCTACGGCGGCAGATATTGCCAATGAGCTGCGTCTCGAATTGTTGCGGATTGATCCCGAAGATCTGGAATTGCAAATGGAGGCGCTGCGATATTTTAAACAGAGTCAAAGCCTGCGCATTGCGGCACAAGAAGTGAATGGTGCCCTGCCTTTGATGAAAGTCAGTGATTCCCTTACCTGGTTGGCTGAGGCGATATTGCAGCAGTCATTGCAACTCGCCTGGGCACAGATGGTGGATAAATATGGTGTGCCTGCGGGGGCCTCGGCTGAGGACATGCACTTTGCCATTATCGCCTATGGAAAGCTGGGGGGATTGGAGCTTGGCCACGGTTCTGACTTGGATATTGTTTTTGTGCACGATGCGGATGCGATGCAGGTTACTGACGGTAAAACTAGTATTGATAACTTGAGCTTTTTTACTCGATTGGCACAGCGACTTATCCACATATTACAAACCCGTACATTGAGCGGGCCTCTTTATGAGGTAGATACAAGACTGCGCCCCTCGGGTAATTCAGGACTCTTGGTGACTTCAGTTGCTGCCTTTGAAAAATACCAGAGGGAGAGTGCCTGGACTTGGGAGCATCAGGCTCTGGTGAGAGCCCGATCTGTCGCCGGTAGTCTCCGCCTGAGTGAGTCGTTTCAACAGTTGCGTACGAAATTGCTTTGCCAGTCGCGAAAGAGCGATAAATTGCGTGATGAGGTGGTGGAAATGCGCAATAAAATGCGTGCGCACCTCGATAAGAGCAACGATAAAAAATTTGACCTAAAGCACGGTGAGGGCGGTATTGTCGATATTGAATTTATGGTTCAATATGCTGCTCTGGCCTGGGCAAAAACTTCGCCCTCGATCGTGCGGTATACCGATAATATCCGCATTCTCGAAAGTCTAATTGACGCGGGCCTGATGCCGGCCCAACAAGCCGGACATCTGATCGACGCCTACAAAGCCTACCGATCTGAAGGTCATCGCCTGGCACTACAACAACTGCCAGGGATTGTGAGCGATGACCAATTCACAGCGGAAAGAAAGACCGTTCAAACAAACTGGCAGCAATTACTCGGTTAATACCGGGTTTCCACCTGCTGCCCGATTAAACTGTTTTTCAGGATTTGTAGGAGTTACCCATGTCTTTTGCCGACCGCGACGGCGTTATCTGGTTTGATGGTGAATTGGTTCCCTGGCGCGATGCCCGGGTGCATGTCCTCACTCATACCCTGCACTATGGAATGGGGGTGTTTGAAGGCGTACGGGCTTATGAAACCGACACTGGTACCAGTATCTTTCGTTTGCAGGAGCACACCCGTCGGTTGTTTCGCTCCGCGAAAATAATGAATATCTCGATGCCCTATAGTGCCGATGAGTTGAATGAAGCTCAGCGACTTGTGGTGCGCGAAAATAACTTGCGGCAAGCTTACTTGAGACCAATGGTATTTTACGGGTCAGAGGGAATGGGATTGCGTGCAGAAAACCTGTCAACTCATGTGATTATTGCTTCCTGGGAGTGGCCCAGTTATATGAGCCCCGAGGCCCTGGAGCAGGGTATTAAGGTGAATACCTCCTCATATACCCGACATCATGTGAATATCAGCATGTGTAAGGCGAAGGCCAATGGTAACTATATAAACTCGATGCTGGCGCTACAGGAAGCTGTGCGCAATGGCTGCGAAGAGGCGTTGTTACTGGACCCCGAGGGTTATGTTGCTGAAGGTAGCGGAGAAAATGTCTTCATTGTTCGCGACGGGACGATATATACGCCAGAGCTGACGTCGTGCCTGGATGGAATTACCCGCGACACAGTTATTGAGCTGGCACGGGAGTGCGGCTATAGGGTGGTAGAGAAGCGTATTACCCGAGATGAAGTTTATATCGCTGACGAAGCATTTTTTACCGGTACGGCGGCAGAAGTATTGCCGATTAGTGAATTAGATGGGCGCTCCATCGGCAGCGGTCGCCGTGGCCCTATCACCGGGCGTTTGCAAAATCTTTATTTTGATGTGGTACATGGGCGGAGTGCCGCGCATCGGGGGTGGCTCAGTGATGTGGCGGGTCAGGCTGAAGTGAAAATGCGTATAGCATGAATCAAAATAAAAACCCGGCAGATGCCGGGTTTTTATTTTGAGTAAGGTTTACTTAATAAGAACTGGTGGTGTCCGGGCGTCCCACGCAGTAATAATCAAAGCCTGCCTCGCGCATTTCCTCTGGCTCGTACTGGTTGCGTCCGTCAAACACAACCGGCGCACTGAGAATGGCGCTAACTTCATCAATATCCAGAGATTTGAACTGTTGCCATTCGGTCGCGACAATCAGGGCATCGGCACCTTGTAAGGCCTCTGTTTTGGAGTCGCATAGAGTCAGGTCTTCGCGATCGCCAAAAATTCGCTGGCACTCCTCCATAGCCTCTGGATCAAATGCCCGTACCTTCGCACCCTGCTCCCATAGTCGAGCTAACAGTACGCGGCTGGGGGCTTCGCGCATATCATCTGTATTGGGTTTAAATGACAGTCCCCAGAGCGCGAAAGTTTTGCCCTGAATATCTCCCTTGAAGTGGCGCAGGATTTTTTCGGCGAGATAGTGTTTTTGACGCTCGTTGCGAGATTCCACGGCAGCGAGAATATCTGCGGCAATGCCCAGTTGTTGGGCTGAGGAAATCAGGGCTTTCACATCTTTCGGGAAGCAGGAGCCACCGTAGCCGATACCGGCGTAGATAAACTGGTAACCAACTCGCGGATCTGAACCTATGCCTGCCCGAACTGCCTCAATATCAGCGCCCACTTTATCGGCAATATTTGCCATTTCATTCATAAAGCTGATCTTGGTTGCCAGCATACAGTTGGCGGCATACTTGGTCAGTTCCGCACTTTTAACGTCCATCACCAGGATCTTTTCGTGATTGCGGTTGAATGGCGCATAGAGGTGGCGAAGCTTCTGTTCTGATTCTGCTTCGGAGGTGCCGATAATAATTCGGTCTGGCCGCATACAGTCATTCAGTGCCGAACCTTCCTTGAGGAATTCAGGGTTGGAAATAACATCGAATGGCATATCGGACTTATCCCGCTCGGCCAATTCTTCCTCAACAGCAGCTCGTACTTTGTCGGCCGTACCCACAGGTACTGTGGATTTGTTGATGATGTATTTCTTGCACTCCATGTGCTTGGCAATGGTTCTTGCAACAGTCAACACATGTCGAAGGTCTGCTGAGCCGTCCTCATCTGGAGGAGTGCCCACGGCTATAAAAATCAGCTCACCGTGTTCTACACCGAAGGCCGCATCAGTTGAAAAAGATAGATTGCCAGTGGTGATACTGTTCTTCACCATAGGCTCCAGGCCTGGCTCATAAATAGGGATAATACCCTGCTTGAGGCGGTTGATCTTGTCCGCGTCTATATCGATACAAACTACTTTATTGCCAGCTTCAGCTAAGACTGCTGCTTGCACCAGGCCCACATAGCCGGTGCCAAATACGGTTACATTCATCAGTGTGACTCTATCTCTCAGCGGTTACTGTTTTGAGGGTTACTTTCCTGGATAGTTTTATATTGACTCAAACCCCGATCTTCAATGCTGCTTCGTGCCAGCAGGATAGCTAGGGAATCCAGTAAAAGAACCAAATATAATTGGGCTTTGCCAAAGGTTGCTGGGCGTATGTCAGCATTGCTAGTACGCCGAATAGGAACCAGGTGAAATACAAGCCTGGAATCCAGCTCAAAAGTCTCTCCTTGGATCTCACTGTCCACAGGGTTGTAAGCCCCTGCCAGGTACAGGCTGCCAGCCCCAGTAGTCCGCTAAAACGCGCGATATCCAGAAGGAAGTTGTGAGGATGGGGTACCATCCTGTTTAGCTCAATAAATTTCTTGTGCACTAACCCCTGGCCAAGTAGCGGGGCTTGCAGGAACTCCTCAAAGGCTTTTTGCCAGAGTGTCAGGCGAACAGAGTAGGCACTACCCCGATGTAAAAGGGGCAAGTCACCGTACAAGGCAAAATAGGCCAATGGCAGTACACAGACGATAGCCACAACAACTAATATTTTCAGCAGGCGCGAAAGATTGCCGAATACAACCAAGAAGATTGAGAAGCCCGCCATAACAATCGGGACCTTGGTCTGTGACAAAACTATATAGATGCAGGAAGTAAGTAAGCCTGCTCCTGATAACCAGCGCCAAATGCGGGGTTTTTGGTAGAGACCGTAGCAGCAAAAAAGAGCGTGGAAGCCAAACAGCATTCCTGTTTTATCAATATTACCCTCGAGAGATATACCGCCAATCCGGCGCAGATCCTGTAATCCGCCGTCAAGGGAGTAATAAATTAATGAGGCAACACCGGATAGCAATCCAATCACAATAAGTGAAAGCAATAGCTTATGGAGGATGTTGTCACCGTACTGCTCTAACAGGAAGAAAACAGCGCAGTAGAATAGAGCTAGGTATAACACCAATTTCCAGTAGTAATCAGGCTGTCTATAAACATCTGCGGTATCCGGTGAGGCCCACAGCGTTGATAGAGCTAGAATGATTGGCAGGCTACAAAAGGTTAGGAATTGCCAGGAAATTAAGAAACGATAGCTCTTTCTCCATGCCAGCAGTAGAAAGGCTGTGGGTAGTAAAGTTAGATAGAAGCTGGTTTGTACCCCTGATACCTTAGGGGAAACATAGTAGCCACATACCAGCAGAAATAACCCGAGAAAGGCCCATTTGAGGAGACCTGAAATCCACAGTGAGCTTTGCTGGCGATAAACGGGCTGGGAAAGCTTGTTTAGAGTACTTCCAAGTTCAGGCATAGGTGCAACTGTCGGCCATTCAGAAAATATTGTAATGATGTGCGCGGAAATAGGCTGTATGGGTGGGTACTATATAAAAGTCTGTTGTCCATGAGCGCTCAAATTTTGCTTTTTGGTGATAATTGTGGGGCTTTACACAAAGTAATAGCGGATATCTATTTGGCTGAGCGCTTTAACGGGGCCTCCTTAGGTATAGATTCACTAGGGGCACCCTTTGGAGCTCCCTGGAAGGGTATGGTAGGCAGTATACTGGATGTTTTGGGGCTCCCATAGCCTTGTTACAGTAGCTCTACTGGCATGCGCTATGTACACTGCGCTATCTCCTCGATGTTTTAGTAGTTTAGGGTTCAATATTGCAACTTACTGTTTGGCGTTTTCTGGATGGCAACCGGGCTCATGAAAAGCAGAGTGCTGCTCTCATAGAAGGGTTGCGCAGGAGCTTTGCCGGGAAGTTACAGGCCTTCGACATACCGCCTGAGTACAGTGCCAGTCGTATTGTTTTTAAACCAGGAAAGTGGCTGGAAAGCCTTCCAACCCCTGATTTTCTGATTGGTACTGGCCGACGCAGTCGTCTTCCCATGTTGTCCGCGCGTTACAGGTTTGGTGGTCGCGCAGTAGCAATTAACCGTCCGTTGTGGCCTTATCGCTGGTTTGATTTTGCCATCGTTCCAGAACACGACCGTCCCCCGCCGCTACCCAATGTCATTGTGAGTCAGGGCGCCCTGACCGAACCTTTACAGGAAGGTGCACTGCAAGCTGGCAAAGGGCTTATTTTATTGGGTGGGCCCAGTAAGCATTACAGCTGGAATTCAGACTCAATCCGGGAGCAGGTTGATAAGTTATTGGCTCAACCCTTGGACTGGTGTATTTCTGACAGTAGGAGAACTCCGGAAGGCACAATGGTGGAGCTGGGGAGGGGGCGCGCGAAGTTGGTTGATTGGCTTTCGTGTCCGGCGGGTTGGCTTCAGGAGCAATTGTCTCAAGCAGAGAGAATCTGGGTTACTGAGGACAGTATCTCCATGCTATTCGAGTCGCTGCAAAGTCGAGCCCAGATAGGTGTGATTCGGGTTCCGAGCCGCAGTCAATCAAATAAAGTACGATCAGCGGTTTTAAGGCTTTTGGACCAAGGATTGGTCAGCGAACGGTTTGAAGTGAAAGAAGGGGCTGGGCGGGATCCCCTTAACCAATATCTGCTTTGTGCCCAAGCATTGCTACGCCGATCAGGATTGCCAAGTCGCTAGCGTTTGAGCCCCTCGGCTTCAAATTTTCGCCAAGGGGTTTCCTTATTGGATATTTCCCACTCGACTCTCAGCCACATACGCGCGATACGACGGTGGATATAGCGTTTTGCGAAGTAGCTGGAAACTTTTGGTAAGGGTAGGAAAGAGGCGCAGCCCAATCCATCAATCAGGTAGGTCTGCAGTTCTCCATTTTCCTTTCGTAGGACCAGATTGTGGGCAATTAGGTTTTTGGTGAGTACTTCATATTCAAGTAGCCACTCGGAAAAGCGCTGTAAAGAGGCACGTACTTCAGTATCAAGGCCATATTCATTCAGGTATTGGCGCAGAGTGGATGCTGGACTGCCATCGCGATCGAGAATCATGTCGGTAACTGCTGCGGGCCCCAAGTTAGTCTCTTGTATCCCATACCACCTTGGCAAATGCTGCCAAAGTCCATCTCGATTACTGGCAAGAGCTCGTTGGCTATAGCCCTCCAGCTCACGAAGATTGTCATCAAAATAAGACTCCCCACGCCAAGTTTTGTACCAGGGCGCCCGTCCCAGTAGCTCAGAGGTTCGCCCTGGTCGCATCACTTTGACGCAGATTTCTGGTCTTTGCGGATGTCGGTAGCAAAAGCGATTGCCTCCACTGGCAAACGGCTCGCTCTGGCTCAAATCAATCACTCGGGCTGGCTCCGGTACGCTCTGTGAGTAGGCTCTTGTAGATTTCAATGGTGTGTTCGGCCTGTCTACCCAAAGTGAATTCGGTAGAAAGGTGAGGCTTCTGTTCAGGGCTGCCGAGCAGCTCTTGAGTACGCGTGAGTAAAGCTTTTGAATCATTGATATCAACTAACCCTTGAGGGAAACAGGCATTCAGCGACTCTGCCGGGCCCCCAATGTTATAACCGATAATAGGAGTGCCAATCGCGGCGGATTCTATAACGGTTCTGCCAAATGGCTCGGGTCGACGTGATAGGTTATACACCAAACTGGACGCACTATACCAGTGACGTATATCACTACGATGACCAACCAAAGTGAGGTGATCCTCAAGCTTCAATGAGCGAATTTTCTGCTCTAATTCATCGGCGTAATGCTGTTTATTCTTTTCTGCTCCACCAAGAATAACACCGTGTATATCTGTTCGGCTTTTGATCAGCTGATGGATGAGGTCGATAAAGTCTTCCTGCCCTTTCCAGCGGGTCAGTCGGCCTGGCAAGAGAAGCCAGCATTTGCCCGCAAGCTCAGGGAATTCCTGGTGTATTTGTTGGTACCAGGTCTCAGGTGGGTAAGTATTGGGTTTGAATTCATCTGTATCTACCCCCCGGTAGACAATCTGCGGAGGGCGTTGCAAGTATTCCGCGTAATTTTCCAGTAAGTAGTTGTTCACACACTCAGAAATGGCAATGACCTGCTCTGTCTGCGCCATGATGGCACTGTAGCGGTTAATTGAGTAGAGGCCGTGAGCCGTGCTGACAAGGCGGGGGCGTTCAACCGGGTCAAGTTTTCTCCAGGCCAAGTAAGTTAGCCATGCTGGAACTCGGGAGCGTACGTGAAGGATATCGGGCTTTTCGCGGGAGATGATTTCCCGGAGTGGCCTGACTTGAAGGAGGCTGAAAAGGGACTTTTTGTGAATTGGTAGCTCAATATGGCTTGAGCCTTCAGCTTTGAGCTGCTCGACCATTGCCCCCCGCTGGAGATAACGACTGACTGATGCCCTTCTGCTACCAGGAAACGGGCAAGATCAACAGTTCCCCTTTCAACCCCCCGGAGTTCAGGGCGGGCAAAAGCTGCATAATTTTCATGGGGAGATATACCGGCAGTTAAGGAGGTTGTTTATTAAACTAATTTGACTAGTGAGTTTTGTTTTAGTGGGGAAGGTCGGGCGCAAGCGTATAATGTGGAGCATAGATGCCCTGATAAAGCATTTGGCAAAAGTGGTATTATAGACAGGTCATTGTTAAGGGTATAGGCTGATTCTTTTTTAACCCAATTCAGATGCCTATAACCGACCTGTATTTGGCCGTAATCTGGAGTTTACATTGCACCCCTTGTTAGTGATCTGTATTTGCACCTATCAGCGACCAGAGCGGCTTCGCAACTCCTTGCAAAGCTTGGCCAAACTCCAGCTGCCTTCAGATTTAAATGTGGCTGCACTGATTGTCGATAATGATTCGGATGCTCAGGCGGGTAGGAAAGTTGTAGACGAACTGTCGGAGAGCTTCCCCTTTCCCCTCAATTGTGCCGTGGAAGAGCAGCGAGGTATTCCCTGTGCCCGCAATCGTTGTATCGACGAGCTCAATAATATGGGGGCTGACTACTTGGTTTTCATCGATGATGATGAATGGGTAGAGGCCGATTGGTTAATCCAGCTTTATGATTATTCGCAGAAGCTGGGGGGCAATAGTGTAGTTTGTGGTAGCGTTATTCGACGTTGGCCCGATTCTGTTCCTGCATACTATTCCCATATTTTTTATCGGCAAAAGCGGAAAACTGGTGAAGAGCTCAATTACTGCGCGACCAGTAATGTGCTAATACCGATGAGCAGTATTCGCTCATTAAGTTTGAGATTTAATGAACAAGACCCTCTCGGTGCTGGTACAGATGTGATTTTTTTCACAGAGTACAAAGCAAAGGGGGAGAGATTCTCTACTGTCTGGAGGCTAAAGTATACGAAGCTGTACCAGAGAGTCGGGCCAATATGCGCTGGTTATCGCGTAGGAAATTCTCAGCTGGTATTACTCTGGCGAAGCATAAACTTGCCAAAGGTCGCAGCCATCCCAGTATCTTTGTATCTGCATTGGGACAGTTATTGATCTCCAGTTTAGGCTGTATTTTAGGAATGGTTATTGGTGGCAAGCGTTTGGGGTCTGGGCCCTGGCTTCGCGCTTGCCGCTCTGCGGGTATGGCCTGTGGTGTTTTTGGAGTGCGTTCAGAGTTTTACCGGGTGGTAGATCACTAATTAGTTTTGGGGCGTCTCTAAGAGGGTGTTTTCCACAGAAGAGATAACCGTCATCATAGCGCCTCCTTTGGTGGCAATATTGATCTTTTGGTGACGCCCGCTCCATGCAAACACTTTATTCCTGGCTCTTCCGTCTGTTTTTACCTGTTGTCCTGCTGCGCCTCTGGTGGAGAGGGCGCAGCCAGCCTGCTTACCGGCAGCGTTTGAGAGAACGATTGGGTCAGGTGCCCAAAAGGCATAGCAGGGCACCGTTGATTTGGGTTCACTCTGTTTCTGTAGGTGAGACCCTGGCCGCTGTACCAGTGATTTCTAAGCTGGCTGCTCGGCACACAGATTGGCAATGGCTGGTAACGACCACAACCCCCACCGGATCTGAGCGCGTTCATGAAGCCCTGAAGCCAATTCTTGGCGGCCGCCTGCTTCACTACTACCTGCCTTACGACCTGCCCGAGTGCCTGGTGCCATTTCTCAATGCGCTAAATCCTAGTGTTCTAGTGATTATAGAAACTGAGCTTTGGCCTAACTTACTCAAGCTCTGCTCAAGTAGGAAGATCCCCACTTTACTGGCTAACGCGCGACTTAGTGAAAAATCTGCGCGGGGCTACGGCCGCTTTCCCTCTTTAACTTGCAGGATGTTGGGTTATCTTGATCGTGTTGTGGCTCAGTATCCTGCCGATATGCAGAGGTTTATCGATCTGGGGTTGCCAAGCGAGCGGGCAGTGGCCAATGGCAATATTAAGTTTGACCTCAGTATTGACTTGGGGTTGGCAAGTGAAGCCCAGGCATTGGCGCACCAGTGGCGGGGGAAGTCAGGCAGGCCTATATGGTTGGCTGCGAGCACTCATGTGGGAGAGGATGAGGTTGTTTTGGAGGCTTTCTCCATCCTAAAGAAAAAATTTAGTGATTTGCTGCTGGTTCTGGTTCCTCGGCACCCTCAGCGATTTGACGGTGTTGCTCGCCTGTGCAAAGAGCGAGGGTTTAGACTCACTCGCAGGAGTGAAGGCACGGCCGTAGAAGCTTCTGATGAGGTTCTCCTGGGAGATACCATGGGGGAATTACTGCGCTTTTATGGAGCCTGTGACATTGCCTTTGTGGGGGGCAGCCTAGTTTCTGTTGGTGGCCATAATATGATTGAACCTGCTGCCTGGGGTGTGCCGGTTATTTCTGGCCCGCATCTGCACAATTTCTCCACCGTATCCAGCTTACTGCAGGAGGCCGGGGCCATGGCTGTAGTTGAGGATGGTGAGTCGATGGCATTACAGGTTCAGGTCTGGCTGGAAGATGTAGGACAGAGAATGGCTGTCGGGCAGAGAGCGAAGGCGGTGGCTTTAGAAAATAGTGGCGCTTTGCAGCGTTTACTGGAGGAAGTGGAGAGCTTAGCAATTCGAGATGGGGGCCAGAGAGAGGATAAAAACCCTGCTCTCTGGTAGTCGCAATTGGGCAGTTACTTCGAGGGAGCTGGAAGGCTAGTGCCGCCAGTTTCCTCGACGCGGGAGACAACGTTTGCGGGATTCAACATCATATCCAGATCTTGAAGATCTTTGGGTGATAGGAGCCCCGCAGCTTGTTTCAAGCTCAATGAGTTCAAGATGTAATCGTACAGTGAGTTGGCGTAATCGGTTTGTGATTCGAATAGGGTCCGCTGTGCCAGAAGCACATCTACAATATTTCGGGTGCCCACTTCATACCCCGCCTGAGTGGCATCCAGGGCACTCTTAGCAGAAACAACAGCCTGCTCTCTGGCTGCGACCCGGGAGACATCAGTGACAACTGCGCGGTGAAGGGTGCGGGTGGTTTGTATAGTATCTCTCTCTGTCAGGATACTCAGGTCTTGGGCCTCGAAGGCTTGGTTTCGAGCTTGGCGACGATTCGCACTGAGGAGACCGCCGGTGAAAAGCGGCATAGTTACGGTAACTGCTGCTGATGATTCCCAAGATTTTGTATCTTGCGGAAATCTATCGAACTGAGTCCCAGATACATCAGTGGTACGGGCCTTTTGTTCTCCAGTAGCGGTGAAATTTGAGTAAGCAAGTGTCCCTGTAACTGTGGGAAGGTGCTCACTGGCTACTGCTCGGGCATTATATCGGGCTGCGTCAGCTCCCAGGCGTGCAGCTTTCAAAACAAAATTATTTGCTAAGGCAAATTCAACCCAGTCGGCACGATCCGATGGAGTAGGGGGGTTACCTTAAAGTCGGCAATTAGAGGTGCCACTTCGTCATGATAGCCACCAGTCAAAACAGATAAGGCGTCAAAATTGCTGAGTAAGTCATCCTGAGCGGTGAGGCGGCGGGCGACAGAGCTGTCATAAGCCGCTTGGGAGTCGTAAACGTCAGTAATTGCAGTGAGTCCCACTTCAAAGCGTTGCTGAGTCTGTTCCAGCTGTTTGGCTAGAGCCTGCTCTTCAGCAATCGCAGCTTCTAGAACATCGTAAGCGCGTAACACGTCAAAATACGCAGTGGCAACACGAATCATCATTCCTTGCTGGTTGGCGCTAAATTCTGCCGTTGCCTGTTCCGTAAGTCTCTTGCCCCGCTGGAAATCGAACCAGGCTGGAGCATCAAAAATAGCTTGATTCAGGGTGGCAGCGTAGGTTCTTTCTTGTACGGACTCAGTGACTCTGGGTCTGAAGTTAATCAGTTGAATATCTTCGTCTTCACCCTCTCCACTGACATCCACGAGCTGGAAGTTATTTGCGGCGCTATAGGTATGGCTTCTTTCGGCTATATAGTTGGCTTCCACTTGAGGAAGCAAGAGTGCGCGAAACTGGTACTTAGCCTCGATACCTGCATGGTAAGCAGCGCGATCTGCGGCCAGCTCGGGATCATTCTCCAGGGCCTGTGTATAGATATCCCACAGGGTGTCGGCTTGTGCCTGCATAGCGCCCAGGCCCAGCAGCGTAGCGGCGATTAGTTTTTTCAGCGGACGCAACTTGCGGCCTTGCGGCTCTGTGCGGTTACTTCTTTTCATCTGTTTCGACTTCCTGTGGAGGGTACGGTCTTCAAGCTTTTGCAAGTTATTTGGAGCTGGTGTCATGTAGTGGGGATATAGAGGGCTCCAGCTTGCGGTTATTACTAATATTGCCAGTCTCCCCAATAGCAGTCGCGAGAGTTTACCCGGGGTCAAACCGACCGTCGAGACGGCTTTCGGCTTTTTGCTATATCTTCGTTAAACCGACACCTATGTGCGTTTATCGGTAATTTCTTGGCAATAATACGGGCCCATTGAATAATGGTTGAGGGCCTATATTTCAATAGACGCGCCTCATAAGCATTTGGATGCGGCAAAAATTGTGCAGAATAAGGCAAGGACTGACTGTCCATGAATGAGGAGCACAACGCGGTGCTGACCGATTGGCAGAGAGTCTGTCACGAATGCGATCTACTTTTAACCGGCAGCTTGGCGCCCCCGGGGCAAAAGCTGGTTTGTCCCCGATGTCGCTGTACTTTGCATCGCAATGGCAATCACAGTATTTACTACACCCTGGCTCTCAGCCTCACCGGCCTCTTATTATTTATTCCCTCTGTCAGCTTGCCGCTGCTCGACTTTTCCCTGTTCTCATTTGGTGCAGAAAGCACTTTGCTTAATGGCGTTTACTCTCTTTTCAAGGCGGGATTTATTTGGCTCTCGGTGCTAGTGCTTTTCTGTAGCGTTATAGCTCCGGTAGGTAAATTTGCCCTGTTGTTATTTATTTGTTGGGGCAGCGCATGGGCCTGGCTTGACCGGCCGGTATCTAATGCTATTCGCTTTTACCAGCACATAAAAGAGTGGGGCATGCTCGATGTCTATATGCTCGGAATTTTGGTGGCGCTGATTAAATTACGGGATTTGGGCAAGATGGAGGTAGAACCGGGGCTGTACTGTTTTGGTGCCATGATGCTACTGGCAAATCTCTCTTCCCTGAGTTTTGACCAAACAGCAATTTGGCACCGCTTGGCACAACGTCGTGCGCTTAAAGGACAAGCTTGTGAATAGCGTACCAATTAAAGGTTTAAAGAAAGGCTTAACCAGCTGCCTATGCTGTCATCAATTAATTATTCTTCCCCAAATTGGTCGTTGTCGATGTCCGCGCTGTGGAGCGAGAGTGCATAGCAGAATTGAGGGAAGCTTGATGTTGACCTGGGCTCTGACGATTACTGGCACTTTATTGCTTTTACCTGCCAATGTGTTGCCGATAATGACCGTAGTTTATTTAGGTGCCGGTGATCCCAGCACCATCATTAGCGGGGTTATGCAACTCTATAACTCGGGAATGTGGGGAATAGCTTTAGTTGTCTTTGTTGCCAGTATTGCAGTGCCTGTGATGAAGCTGCTGGGACTGGGGCTGCTCCTGATTCAAATCCAGTTGCGTATGTCCTTCGATCCAATTCAGTCCATGAAAATATACCGGGTGGTTTCCGGCATTGGCCGTTGGTCACTTTTAGACTTATTTATGATTTCAATTTTGGTATCACTAGTGGATATGGGATTTATTTCCCAGGTAACTGCTGGAGCTGGTGCTACGGCTTTTGCCTCTGTGGTAGTGGTGACCATGTTGGCGGCACGAACCTTCGATCCCCGACTAATTTGGGATGCCTACGATGGAGATCTGTATCAGTCTGCTGTAGAGCCGGAGACGGCCCATAGGAGTGCTGCAGAGAATGGCTGAGGAACTGCCCCCGCAGGACATAAGTGAAGAACCTCGCCTGGATGGTGGTGCCCAGCGGGGAGTGGTGCGTACAAGTAAGGGATTGCCTTTGGTGTGGATTTTGCCCTTGATTGCAGGGCTAATTGCACTTTGGTTACTTTATCAGGATTTTTCTGAGGGGGATGTTAAGGCCACTATTCTATTTCACTCCGGTGATGGCCTAGTAAAGGGCAAAACAGTAGTTAAGTATTCTGGAGTCGATATTGGGGTGGTTCAGGATGTTCGTTTGGTACCTAATGCGAAGGAGTTGAATGGTGCTGATGGAGTTTTAGCTGAGGTTAGTTTAAATCGCAGTGCAGAATATTTACTGGTGGAGGGAACTGAGTTTTGGGTAGTAAAACCAGAGCTTTCCATTACAGGGATTAGTGGTTTAGAAACATTGCTATCAGGGAATTATATTGCGGTTGAATCAGGCAGTGGAAATCGCAAGCGCAATTTTGTCGCCCTGGACCAGCCCCCCGCGTTTATTCGTGGGGATGGTTTACGTGTCGTTTTACAGTCCCGTCGCTTGGGCTCTTTAAGTCGCGGGTCGCCGGTATATTATCGTCAATTGCGAGTCGGGCAGGTAGCGGATTACCGTTTGGATCGAAATGGAAGCGAAGTCAGTATCGAATTATTTATTCGCCGCGAATATGCTTATCTGGTCCACCGGGGTAGTCGCTTTTGGAATAGTTCTGGAATTTCTATTGAAGGTGGCATCAGTGGAATCAGCGTCAACTTGGAATCTCTCGCAGCACTTTTTGCTGGCGGGGTCAGTTTTTACACCCCGGAAAATCAACGCCAATCTCCACTTGCTGTAAATGGTAGTGAATTTAAGTTATACAAAAATTTTTCTGCAGCGGATGCGGGAATTCCAGTGACATTGAATTTTGATCAGGGGGTCAATGTCACTCCTGAAACTACAAAAGTTTATTATCAAGGTATCCAGGTCGGGGAAGTCAGCGCTGCCAAAGCGAATAACCGTTTAAATGGTATGGAAGTAAAAGTCCTTATGGATCCGACTACCGATGAATTACTCACCGAAAATACTCGCTTCTGGTTAGCTCCTCCTACCCTGGATTTTACCGGCGGGCTTAATGATCTAATCCAGGGAAATCGTATAGAAGTGGATCTGCGTAAAGGGCAGCGCTCACAGCGGAATTTTACTGCTCGGACATCTGCACCACCGATGGATCCTCGTGTGCCAGGGCTACACTTACGCTTGACTTCGCGTAACCCAGGATCATTGCAGCGCGGTGCTCCAGTTTATTTTCGCCGTATAGAAGTGGGAAAAGTTCAGGGAATGGAGCTACGAAGGGATGGCGAAGGCGTAGAAGTTTATGTCGTGATAGAGCCCCGTTATGCGCACTTTGTGCAGGAGGGCGTTCGATTCTGGAATGTCAGCGGATTGCGAGCCACCGCGAGCTTGACCGAGGGGTGGAAGTGGAAGCGGATTCGTTGATGTCGCTTCTGCGCGGCGGCGTCGCCTTTGGTATACGTCGGGAAGATCTTGGAAAAGGCGGACAGGCGAAAAATGGAGATCAGTTTCCCCTTTATAGTAGCCGGGAGGCAGCTCTGGAAGGGGGGATACAGATTCAGGTGAGTCTCGTAAGTGCCGAGGGGCTTAGAGTTGGAGCCCCCTACGTTACCGCGGGGTGCAAGTTGGAGAGATCACCCGCCTGAGGCTCGATCGTTCTTTAGGAGAGGTGTGGGCTAGGGCGAAGTTGTATCATCGAGGGGAACAGTTTGCCCGGGAGGGTACTCGTATATGGGTGGTATCCCCACAAATTGGCATTGATAAGATTGCCCATCTGGATACCCTGATTACAGGGCGCTACCTAGCGCTTGAGCCCGGCTTAGGTGGTCCTCAGACAAAGTTTTACGCTTTGGAACAGGCTCCGGAAGAAGACCTGGCAGAAACTTTTACCCGCCCTGGGCTGGGAATTATCCTGGATGCTGCGAGGCGAGGATCTTTGGTAGCAGGGAGTCCGGTTTATTATCGCCAAGTAAAAGTGGGGGAGGTTACAGGTTTTGCCTTGGGGGAGTATGCTGATCGAGTGTATATCTATGTTCATATTGAACCCCATTACCAGCCCCTGGTGCGAGAGCACACGGTGTTTTGGAATGCCAGTGGCGTCGATGTGAATTTTGGTCTGAAAAGTGGACTTAATATCAATACGGAATCGGCTCAGGCCCTGTTGCAGGGGGGATCGCATTTGCCACGCCAGAAGCCCCTTTTATGGGATTTGAAGTGGAGTCGGGCAGCCATTTCCCTCTCTACCCGAAAGCTGAACCCAAGTGGTATACCTGGAGTCCTAAGATAGAACTTTACGGCACGGTCGAACCAGTAAAATAAGTACGGGAATGTAGGAGTTTTTATGCGCTATTTATTAACAGGCTTGCTGAGTATCTTGGTATTGGCGGGTTGCCAGGAGATACAGGTTGAAAAAGCCGCTACCGGGGAGCCACCGGTTGCCTTTGCCACGTATAAATGGGGGGTAGCGCCGTTGAGTGGCTCAGAAGATGCCTCTGCCCAGCTGGTGGAGTTGGATGAAGAAATGCGGGATACCGTTGCCGCAGAGTTACAGCAACGAGGATATCGCCAAGTCTCCCAGGACCAGGATGCGGATATGGTGGTGGATTACCAGGTTGCGGTAGTCGATGAGTTTTTCTCCGGTGATACCCGGGATCCCAGCTGGGACAAACAGTTTGATAGCAATGCTCCACAGGATGTAGTGGAACTACCGCCCCTGACAGATGCCCCCTTGGTGATTATGAGTGTGGGTATTGGGCGCCCGGGCGGGGCTGTGATTTGGGGGGGAGAGCCAGTGAATTGTTAACACGCCCCGATAGTATTGAGCAGCGTCAACGACTGATCGCCAATGGGGTCAGCGCACTCTTGCGGGATTTGCCTCCGGCCTATCAATAAGTACGATTTGGCACGAAACGAAAAACAAGATTTAGCAGCCGCCGGGTTAAAGGTGGCTGCTATTCACCGCTAGCGCCCTTTCTTCATCAGGTTTTCGTATAGATCGATATAGGAGTCGACGATAACCTGTTTCGCATATGTCGTTGCGTACTCCTCGGCCGCATTTTCGATCAGGCTTTGGCGCAATTCCGGCGATTCGATAACGGACTTCATGGCTTTGGCCAGTTCATCGGCATTATCGATAGGGGTAATCAGACCGGTTTTGCCATTGGTAATTACTTCTCCAGGGCCCTGAGAGTCCGTCGCTACTATAGGGCAGCGATGGGCCCAGGATTCCATCACAATAGAGCCCAGGCCCTCATGGCGCGATGGGCACACGAACATATCCGCAGTGCGCATCAGAGTGGTGACATCATTGCGCCAACCGAGGAAGCGAACCCGCTCTTCCAGGCCGAGTTGATGGCACAGGGATTTCAGCTTGCTCTCCTCTGGGCCACTACCCGCGAGCCACAGAGTGGCGTTGGGTACCTGGGTGAGTGAATGGAGGAGAGTGTCGAACCCTTTATTGATATGCAGGCGGCCTGCAGCCAGGATCAGGGGTCGGTCTTCCGGGGTGTTGAAGCTGTTTCTTGGCAGCGGATTAACCGGTGTCTCATCGGCAAAATTGGGGATATGGAAAATTTTATCCTTGGGGATGCCCCCGTCCCTTAAATGCTGGCAGATACCCTTGCTGATGCCGATCCAATAATCTGCGTGACGGTAATACTTCAGGTTGTAATAGTGCCCGAGGCGGCTTACCAACAGGTATTTTTCAGAGTTGGGGGTGATTGAAGTAGCACGCCCCATCCAGGTCATCACGATATCCGGTTGCCATTGGTTCAGGGCATCCCGGTATTTTTTTCGGCCGAGAAAATCCAGCTTGCCACCAAATTTAAAACCTTCGGTTTCAACATTGTTGCCGCGCAGTGCCTGTACCCGGTGATCGTGGTTGCGAATAAACGCTTTTTCTGTAATTTCGCTGCGGGGATTTAATCCACTGACGAGACGCACAAAGAAATTTTCAGCACCACCGTGCTCAGCACCGGCGAGTATCTGTGCGACTCGAATTGGGTTATTACTCATAATCTATTGCATCTGATCGAATAGAGTGGGTCAACACTACCTGAGTGTGCCATCCAGATTGATATCTTGAGCCCAAGCATAGTCGTGGCTAAAAGGCTGTAGGCTTGTGGCTTCGACAATGTACTGAGCGTAGAGCTTCGAGTTCATTTCATTGTGGAAAAACTCCCTGGCCCGTGTGGCCCAGGCGCGTCGCTTGGCATCGTCACTGTTAAATTCGCGGATTTTTTCCAGTAGGTCCTGCTCATCGGAGAAATAAACGACGCTCTCAGCGGGTAACAAGTCATCAAAATGTAATTTATCACTGGTGAACTGCAAAATACCGTTGCCCGCCAACTGCGCCATGCGTGCTGAGGAATACCAGTAATGGGTATCCTGGCGATTGAAATTCAGTCCCATTTTGGTTTGAGATAGAGCGTGGTCGTAGTCGCGGCCCCAAACGGGTGCCTCGCCGAAGCTGCCATAGGTTTTAAAGTTCAGCGAATCCCCCAAGGCATCTTTCAGGTTTTTAACCATTTGCAAACGCTTGGTGAAATTATTGCTGTTACTGCAGAAAAGCAGGTCGATGGCTAAATCTGTGCGTTCAGCGTTATTAAGGTTTTCAATCGAGGGTTCAACCGGGTTCGGCATGTGATAAACACGAGCACCAAAGCCCTCAAAAATTTTCAGTTCTCTTCGCCCGGTGGATACAAAAACTGCATCGGCGACTTCCGCGCGGTATTTGATTCGTTCGACATTGCTGGGAACAAAGAGGGGATCATTATTGCAGTGAGCGATAAAGCAATTGGGCAGGCGTTGCTTAATGGCCTTCAGAGTGTCGTTAGTGATCATATCGCAGTGGCCTGCAATGATGAGGTCTGGCTCAAAGGCCTCGACAGTTTCTATCAAGCGTCGGTTCGCCTTTTTTACACCCAGGTCGCGAATACCAAAGGGAGCCTCAAACGCGGCGATATCGCGGTCGCTGAACACTTGGGTGTAGTGGTCATTTTTAATCAGGCCGAAGGTGAGCTTTTGTGCCCAGCTAACCCTTGTCTTGCCATAGCGCCGTAGCTGCTGATAGGCGATATTCAGCACTCTCATGTTGTGTACTCTCGAAATTCAACACGGAAACCCGGATAGCCTCTGTAGTCAGCGGCTGGTACGGTGGGCGCAGAGTATAACAGCTGGTACCCCGGTCTTGTCGCGGAAGCAGCGCAGCAAAACCGAAACCTAGGGAAAGACGAACCATGCCACAAGATAACAGTCGAACTGATTTAAACCCGGAGTTCACCGCTGATTCGGTAGACATAATTTCCAGGGAAACCGTGTTTAAAGGATTTTTCACTATGGTGCGCCTGCGACTGCGCCACCGCTTGTTTCGCGGGGGTTGGAGCAATGAAATAGAGCGGGAGCTGTTTCAGCGTGGTGAGGCCGTGGGAGTCCTACTTTACGATCCTGTCAGGGACCTGTTGGCACTTACCGAGCAATTCCGTACGGGTGCCTTGGGACGCCCTGCAGGACCTTGGTGTCTTGAAGTGGTAGCCGGTATGGTGGAGAAAGGGGAGAATCTGGAGGATGTAGCGCGCAGGGAGGTGTTTGAAGAGTCTGGATGCACCGTGGACGACCTGTACTTTATCCACAGTTATATCCCCAGCCCCGGGGGCAGCTCGGAGCGGATACATCTGTATTGTGCCCTGGTAGATTTGGAGCAGGCCGAGGGCGTATTCGGCCTGGCTGAGGAAAATGAGGATATCCGTTTGCGGGTATTCCCGAGGCAGAACGTCGTAGATGCGATGCGGAGGGATTACGCCCCGGGAGAAAACCCGATAGACAATGCCACAACACTGATTTCGGTGCAGTGGCTAGAGTTAAATCGGAAACAGTTTACTCATATGACGTCACCCGCCTGAGCGGTCACAGCCTTTTGCGCTACTTTACCCGGACAAAAGGCAAACTGAGATGTAAATCACGGCGGCAATTGAATTGGAGTGTTGATAATGGCTCTAGTGCGTGAGGTAGGTGCGCGTCAGCGCAGGCAGACGAAAATGTCGCCAAATGGCAACGGTAAAGCAGTATATCGCGTCGATTTACCGTCTTATCATGCCGACTGCGACGCTAACTACCTACGTCTACTGAGGCTGTTACCTGAGCTTTCAGAGAGAGAGCAATGGTGCTATCAAATCCCTGGTGGCAGCTTAAAGCTGAGAGTGGTAGCGCGATCCAGGTACACCACAGAAGTGTCACTGGACGCAGAGGTAAATCTCAGTGAAAGCCACTGGCTAGTATCTCCCAACCTGACCGCTCGTCTCTATCACGATGCGCGGATGGCAGAGGTGATAGCAGTTAATGGCTGTGGGCCGGTAGGTGGTAAAGGAGTGGATATCGCTTACCCAAATCCCCGTATGCAGCGCGCAGATGAGAGGCCTCAGGCCAACCGTTTTCTCGGTGAGTGGCTTGAGTACTGTCTTGCAAATGGTCGCGCAGAATTTCAATTAGTGCTGGATGGCCGAAAAATTTAATTCTGCGGTAGAACACATGGATGTGATTACAAGGTGAGCAAGTGATTCGCGAGCACAATAAGCCTAGCAGGTCCGATAAGACCAATTCATATCGTCTGATCCAAATAACAGACCCACACATTGGCAGCCGGCCGGATTATCAATTACTGGGTTTGGATACCGGTCATACTTTGGATGAGGTACTGTCCGCAATCGTTTCCAGACAGCAGGCAGCGCAACTGCTGGTGGCGACAGGAGATATTAGCGCGAATGGGGCCGAGGCCTCTTACCGCCGGTTTCTTCAGAAAATGCGCAGGGTGCAGAAACCTTGGTACTGGCTACCAGGAAATCACGACTTAAGCTCTCGTATGAAACAGCTGGCCCCACAACGCTGTACAGAGGTAGTTGCCCTAGGAAATTGGCGCCTCTTGCTTCTCGATACCAGTGTTGAAAACCAGATATGTGGCGGTCTCAGCGAAGCTCAGCTTGAGCGTTTGCAGCTGCTGCTTTGGGAAACCCGGGAACACCCGGTAATGATCATGATGCACCACCAGCCGGTACAGGTGGGTAGTAAGTGGATTGATGGCCATATGCTGCGCGATGGACGTGAGCAACTCTTGCAAATGGTATCCAAAGCGCCCCAAGTCAAAGCGCTCGTGTGGGGCCATGTACATCAGCAGTTTGATAATCATGAGGGTCGGGTCGGCTTACATGCGACACCTTCCACATCTGTACAATTTACTCCGGGTAGTGGGCCTTTTGCTGTAGACGACGAGATGCCGGGATATCGTTGGTTCGATTTATATGATGACGGTAGCTATAAAACCGGGGTCGAACGGGTTGAGGTTTCAAAATACTCTGTTGATTTTGCATCTTCCGGCTACTGAGTCACTTCTCCTTGAGATGTGCCTGCTTTTTTGAAGTCCCACTTTGTGGGATTTCTATCGTGTTATTTAAGAGTTTCTAGCTCGCCTTTATTTGTAAAGCCTCCCTTTACGAACTTACCATTATCTTTTTTGTCTTCTGACCGTACAATGAAACTTCCCCAGGCTTATGATCATTGATGATATTTGTTTAATGGGGCATACCAGAATCAATAGTAGTATTTGACAGTTGATAAAATACGCTAATAGGTACTGGGGTTTTATTTGCGCTACTGCCCCTCATTTCATGCGTATTTTGCAGCTACTCCGTCCGCTAAGTGGATAACATCGGGAAGTGAGGAATAATAATGAACAGAATATTTGTTTTACCGCTCATTGGCTTGGCGTTATTAGTCGGCGCCTGTGCACAGGACCCCAATAAGGTGGGAGAGTCAAAGCTGGCAGTGCAGGAGGATAGCCAAGGTTTGGTTCCCAGATCCAGCTCGTTGGATGAAGTTGCCGCGGCCTTTGCTTTTGATATGAGCGGCTCCAAAGTGTTTATTGCCCCTGTGCAAATTGACTACACCAAGCGCTTTTCTTCGGTGCCACGCACCCGCTACAGAGAGAAAGATTACGAGCTGGATGATAGGGACCTACAGCAGATGAATGCACTGTTGGTCAAAACGTTTGCCGAGAAGTTTCTCGAACCGCGTAACAGCGTGGTAGCAGAGGAGGAGGAAGAGGCAGATTACACACTGTCCTTATCCCTGGAAAAATTTTCGGTAGCTGCACCACTGGACCCCTCTCCATGGACCTGGCGCGTCTACACCGAGCAGAGTGCCTATGGGGTACTGGTCGGAACGCTTTATGATCGGGAGGGCAATGCTGTGATGCGCTTCCGGGATCGCCGCGATATCGGTGAGAACTTTGGTGCCTATGGCCCCGGTGGGCGCATGGAGCGTTTTACCAGTGTTACTTTCTGGTCTGATATGCGTGTAGATATGAGGCGGGCCTTTGCCAGTTTGAATCGCACATTGCTGTGATACCCACACGTTTTGAGGCTTCTGGTTACATAGCGCCCCCGATTGACGATATGGGCGCTATAATCACCGCCTATGCAAACTAATGATCTTCAGGGAAGGCCGGTGCTGATATATCTGCACGGCTTCCTTTCATCACCACAGTCCTTCAAATGCCAGTTGATGCGAGAACGGCTCCAGGCCCAATACCCGCATGTTACCTTCTGTGCACCGCAGATTCCTCCCTATACAGAGGAGGCGCAGAAATCGTTGGTGGCTCTTGTGGAGGATCTCCTTCGGCAGTCAGATAGGGGACCCATTGGATTGGTGGGGAGTTCTATGGGGGGCTTTTGGTGCACTTACCTTGGTGAGCGCTTCCGATTGCCCGCTGTACTGATAAATCCCGCAGTGCGCCCCGCGCGCTTTATTCCAGCCTATGTGGGGAAGGTTTTAAAACCCTATAGCGGTGAAGAAGAGGAATTCCGTCTTACCCTGGTTGATGTAGATGCCATGCAGCGGGTACAGGCTAAATTGGAGAAGCCGTTGCAGAGTTGCTACTGGTTACTCGCCCAGCGCGGGGATGAAGTTCTGGATTATCGCGATGCGCAGGATTTCTACCAAGGACAACGCCAGACCATTGAAGACGGTGGCGATCATAGTTTCCAGGAGTTCGCACGCTATTGCGACCCTATCACCGAATTTCTATTTAACGAGCAGTAATCAATAAGAATTATGGCTAATTATTCCGCCGAAGATATTGAGGTACTCACGGGACTAGATCCGGTGCGTAAGCGCCCCGGGATGTATACCGATACCGCACGCCCAAATCACCTGGCTCAGGAGGTAATCGACAACAGTGTCGACGAAGCCCTGGCCGGACATGCCAAGAAAATTGAAGTGGTGTTACACAAGGACCACTCGCTTTCTGTCAGCGACAACGGCCGCGGTATGCCTGTCGATATCCACCCTGAGCAGGGACGGCCTGGTGTAGAGGTTATCCTCTCCACTCTGCACGCCGGCGGTAAGTTTTCCAATGATAATTACCAATTCTCCGGCGGCCTTCACGGCGTCGGTGTTTCGGTGGTTAATGCCCTCTCAAAAGTGCTGGAGGTTACTATCCAGCGAGATGGCAAGGTTCATCGCATTGGCTTTAAGGATGGTGAAAAGGCCTCCGACCTGGAAGTAGTAGGTGAGTGCGGCAAGCGCACAACAGGCACCAGTGTTCGCTTCTTGCCAGATCCCCAATATTTTGATTCCGCTAAATTTTCAGTGGTGCGCCTACGACACCTTCTGCGTGCCAAGGCGGTTCTCTGCCCGGGTCTCACGGTTACGTTTATCAATGAGCAGGATGGCGAGTCCGATGAGTGGTATTACGAAGATGGCCTCAAGGACTATTTGGCCGCTGCAAATCAGGGCTGGGAAGTACTGCCAGCAGAACCATTTGTAGGCAGTTTTGCAGCTACTACTGAGGCGGCAGACTGGGCGGTCCAATGGTTACCAGAGGGCGGAGAGGTCACCGCTGAATCCTACGTAAACTTGATTCCTACCGCTCAGGGCGGTACCCATGTCAACGGTTTGCGGGCTGGTCTGCTGGAAGCAATGCGCGAATACTGTGAAATCCGCAATCTGCTACCGCGCGGAATTAAATTGGGACCAGAAGATATTTGGAGCCAGTGTTCTTACGTTCTCTCTGCCAAGCTGGCTGACCCTCAATTCTCTGGCCAGACAAAAGAAAGACTTTCCTCTCGTGAAGCGACCGCATTTATTTCCGGTGTCGCCAAAGATGCATTCAGCTTGTGGCTGAACCAGCATACGGAAGAGGGCGATAAACTGGCGGAACTGTGTATTGGCAATGCACAGAAGCGCATGCGCTCCGCGAAAAAAGTTGCACGTAAAAAAGTTACTCAGGGACCGGCCTTGCCTGGAAAACTGGCAGACTGCTCCAGTGGCGATACCACGCGCTCTGAACTCTTCCTGGTGGAGGGGGATTCGGCCGGTGGCTCCGCCAAGCAGGCACGAGACCGGGAGTTCCAAGCTATCATGCCTCTGCGCGGTAAAATCCTGAATACGTGGGAAGTTGACTCAGGGGAAATTCTCGCTAGCCAGGAGGTGCATGATATTGCTGTAGCCCTCGGGGTGGACCCGGGCAGCGATAACCTGGAAGGCTTGCGTTACAACAAGATCTGTATCCTCGCCGATGCCGACTCAGACGGGCTGCATATTGCTACGCTGTTATGCGCGCTTTTCTTACGTCATTTCCGACCGTTGGTCACTAACGGACATGTCTATGTGGCCATGCCCCCACTGTTCCGAATTGATATCGGTAAAGACGTTTATTATGCGCTGGATGAATCTGAGAAACAGGGCATTCTCGATCGTATCAGTGCAGAAAAGAAAAAGGGCAAGATTCAGGTAACCCGATTTAAGGGATTGGGAGAAATGAATCCTATGCAATTGCGTGAAACTACCATGGATCCCAATACCCGACGTCTCGTACAGCTTTATATAGATTCAGGAGATGACAGTAATCAACTACTAGATATGCTCCTGGCTAAAAAGCGTGCTGGAGACCGCAAGCAGTGGCTGGAAAGTAAGGGGAATTTGGCTGAAGTGGGTTAAGCTCTTAGCTTTCTAACATAGATATTGGTGTTGCCTTAGTGTACTAAGGCAACAGATCAATGCATATGATTAATATGGAGCGCTGAGGGGCTCTATCTCTCTTTCAGAAGTTGTATCAGTTATTCAGCTTAATGGATGCCATTTCAGCTGGATATTATTTAATTCCTTTAGTTTAAATTTTTTGTTTTAGAATAATACTTATTTAAAAGAGGCAACTTCATTGATGCGAAAATATATAGCCTTAGCATCTATGTGATATTTTCGATAAAAAGAAGTGCACAAATCAATTCATTCTATTGGTTTTACTATTTTGTCATTTTCTAATTGCTTAGAGTCTAAATTTTTTTTAAAAGATGAAATAAGCACCATGTGACAAGTGCCTATATAATGTCTTGACAGTGAGACTAGCAGTTTCGGGTATTTTCAAAGTCTAAAGCGACAGCATCAAAAGTTATATAATTAATGATTGCTTGACGAGATTAAATTTTGAGTATGCTGTGGGATACATTAAGTGCCGTTGGTGAGCTTGTTGGTGCCTTTGCTGTTGTCGCATCTTTAGTCTATCTTGCCGCTTTAATAAGAGTTCAGAATAAAGAATCGAAGATTGCTTCTATGCATGAGATATCCATTGCTCATCGAGAAGCTGTGGCAGCAATTTGTGATGGACCAATGGCAGACATCTTTGCAAAGGCGATGAAGGATTTTGATTCTTTGTCGAGTGCCGATACTTTAAGGATCATTGGTTTTGTATATCGTTTTTTTAAGATCTGGGAAGAAGCTTATTTCCAATACAAGGCAAACAGGTTGGATTTTACTATTTGGGACTCAATGACTCGTCAATATACAGCATACTTATCAATGGCACCTTTTAAAAGGATATGGGAGTTGCGCTCTGAATATGTGGCTCCCGAATTCCGTGATTATGTTAATTCAAGGAAGCCAGTAGAGTTGGTTTTGCCAAATTCAATTAGAAATATGGGTGATTCCAAAGGTTAATCTTAAATCATGCCTTAATAGGGAGTTGATATATCTAGCTGTTGTAATAGGAATGGTCATATTAAATTTAGCTACTGGTAGTATCACTCTCAACAAAATCAATAATAACCTAATTGTGAAAGAGGTATTTTTCTTCCTGAGTACCAGTGGGAGTTTGTATGACCGAAAGTCAACCCAAAATATATAATGAAAATTGTGAGGTCATGGGATTTGATAAATCCTGGATGAAACCGTGGATTCGAAAAATACGTGCAGAGCGAGCTAGAAGAGTAGTTGAGTATCTAATAGCTTGAGTTCCAAATAAGTATTGGAATGCTCATAGATTTTTTGTCATAAGAAATGACTAATACACCTTTTTAAACTGCTTTCATGCGTAAAAGGTATGAGATGCGATAAAAATAGTGCTCTATTATTTAAGCGGCTAGAAATCCATATTTCTTCTTTTTGATGCACGAAAATTTTTAAGCTGTCATCTCCTCATCGATTTATTTTGTGCAATCATGTGGGGTATCTGGCTTTAAATTTCTAAAAATATATCCGTATTTTTGTTTGCTAAGAAATTTTGAGTCACATTTCTTTATGAACATGTACCCTCAAGTTCGGACAGATGTCTAGCCATTTAAGACTTTTAGTTGGATCTGTAGTTCTAATTCAGGGAGTAAAAATATTTTTTTAAAAAAAGTTCACTCTGTCATTTGAATCTTGTAGGCTGCTTAAAAGTAGCAGAATATTTAGATGGCAGTTTCATTATGAGTGACTTATAAAGTCTTGGCTGCAATGTGAAGAGTGATAGTTTATAGGTTAAATTAACAAGTTATGTTTATAGGTATTGCTATTGATTTTGTATTGGTCGGTTGCTCCATTTGGTGTGCAGGATAATTGGTGCAAACCCAACAATAAAAGATAAATAGTATAGACATTGATGAGAATTTTCCACTTTGTTTGGCAGTTATTACTGCCGGATGCTGAACAAAGGTATAAGTAATAATGTCTGCTCGTCTGAGTGTTTGCTTTATATGTTTTTTATGCTGGTTATTTCGGCGTTAAAATTCATGTAAGCTATTGTGAGTTCAAGAAGTGAAATTCTAAATCTTAATTGGCAAATTAATAGTGCAGTCTGAGCCCTTAATCCTGCAAGGCTCTAAAAGAGAATAAAGCCTTTATCTATAAAAGAGGCTATTTATTTGCGAATATATGCGAAATTTATTCTAATTTTACTTCTCGCATTAGTTCTTGTTGGAGATATTTTATTGCTAAGGCGATGCGAGAGTAGTCTGTATTGTCTGTATTGATAATGAAAATTATATCTACTCCAGCACCAAGAATAAGAGAGTTTTGAAAAATGACATGATGACCTATAAGGAAAACATACGGTGAGATTTAATATTAACTTGGCAATTTTGATGTTCAGTGCATATCTTTCAGGTTGTAGTGGATCTTCGAGCGGGGGAGATGATCCAGACACAGGTGGCGAGCTTGCAGCTGCTGCGATGGCGGTCCATTATGAGAAACCTAAAACGCTAACCTTTCGCTGGAGCGATGTTTCTGGGGCAACTTATTATCAGTTATTTGAAAATGCTGATGGGCACTCTGGGTTTGAACCTATTGGAAATCCCATTGCGCCAAAAGAAGAGCGCATTGAATTAGTGGTGCCTTTATTCAAAAAGCTTAATGCCCAATACTTATTGCAAACCTGCGATGATCAGAGATGTATCGATTCTGATGCAGTAGCGATTGATCAGGATGTGATAGGTAGTATCGGTTATTTTAAACCCAGTAATACGGATGCTGACGATCAGTTTGGTTGGAATCTAGCAATTAGCGATGATGGCAACCTGCTTGCAGTAGGTGCTCCTCGCGAAGATAGCGGTGGTGACCAAGAGGATAACCTGACACCTGATTCAGGTGCAGTTTATATTTTTAGTCGGGAAGATGGCGAATGGACACAGCAAGCCTATCTTAAGTCTCCAGATCCTCAAGAAGCTGCAGAGTTTGGAACTGCATTGAGCCTTAGCGATGATGGTTATACGCTTGCAGTAGGGGCATTCAAGGAGAATGGGGAAAATGATAATTTTTCTGCGGGCGCTGTTCATATTTTTTCCCGAAGTAATGAAGGTTGGGTCCATAGCGCCCGACTTCAAGCGGACAATCAAGGAAATAATGACCTATTTGGTTATGCCCTTAGCCTTAGTGGGAATGGTTCTACTTTAGCAGTAACCGCACCCAGTGAAGATGGTGGTCTTGATGGCGATTCTATTGAAGATTCTGGAGCGGTATATGTGTTCCTTAATGAGGAGGGAAGTTGGTCACAGTATGCCTATATTAAGGCTGCTGATAGTTCTGAGGGGTTAGGTTTTGGTTCTTCGATAAGCCTTGATGATGCCGGGGCTTCATTCGCAGTTGGGGCTTATGCTGACAATACAGAGGCAGGTTCCGTTTATCTATACCAGTTGGATGGTGAATCCTGGGTAGAAGATAGCAAGATATCGGCTAGTAATCCTGTCGCTGGTGATTGGTTTGGATTTGCGCTCAATTTAAGTGGTAATGGGCAAACTCTAGCAGTTGGCGCCCCATTACAAAGTGGATCTAACAGTGGCGCTGTCTACATTTTTTCTCGAAAAGAAAACGCTTGGGAGCAAACTGCCTATTTGAAAGCTTCCAATCCTCATGTATCGGCTTACTTTGGAGAGGCGGTAAACCTGAGTGATGATGGCAGTTTTATAGCCGTGGGAGCATGGGGAGAGAAAAGCTATAGCCAAGGATTGTTCGGAGATAGTACAGACGAATCTTCAAATAAAGCAGGAGCAGTTTATACCTATATATTTAATGGCGTAGACTGGTCTAGTGAGGCTTATATTAAGGCGAGCAACACAGACTCGGGAGACAAATTTGGTGGCTCTGTTGCGCTAAGTGGAGATGGAGCTAGTTTAGCAGTAGGGGCGAACGGTGAAGGAAGTGCCGATAGTGGTTTGCTCGCAAGCCCTGAGAACAATGAAGCTTATTCTGCAGGAGCGGTTTATATTTATTGATTGGGCTGTATAATTTGTATTTACGTATAAAGTTAGTTGTTTGAGTTTAAATGGTATTGTTATCATTAATATAGACCGAACGGAATACGTACAATGTAAATTTTAGAGATCTTTATTCTAAGTATAGATTTTAGGCTGCTCAGGTAAATCAAAAGATTTTCCTAGAGCAGCAATATATCTAGAGTTTTAGCTAAAGCTTAGATGAATAGTGAAAGAAAAGGATATCTTTAATATTTATAACTCTCTTTAAGTCTGAGCTTGTAATCAAGCTCAGCTAGTGAAATGTGAGTTTGGTTCTAAATTTTAATCTCATACTTATATTTAGTTCAATTCTTTAATGCATAAGTATTCCTAATTACCACCTATGCTAAGCTAATTTTCAGCAACCTTTCTGGCATCGGTGGTGTCCGAAGTGAGACAAAGACAAGTCGGGGAATAAGTGCTGACAAATTAAATCTCCGATTAAATCGGTATTGGAACTCAGCCAAATAACGCTGTGCATACTTCGGTCTAATTGCATGGTAGGTGCTACGTAGAGCACTCTTTAAATTACCGAGAACCGTATTCACCCAATAAAATTCAGGCTCCTCAACGGAACTCCGACCGCCACCACAAACGATCTTGTCATGTGCACATCCGGCAGCTGTAACGGCATTGAAACACGCAAGGCCATCAGAGATCACTGTACTGCCGTTACAGAGGTGTTTTTTGCTCCAGGCAGAAATTTCACTGCTCCTGAATCCCTTGACAATAGAGAGCTTGATGCGTGTTGCCCGTCCTTCCTTAGTAGTTTCAACCGCAGCCACAAAGGGCGTTTTACCCTTAGCCCCACGCCCGGGTTTGCATCCTGTACGCTCTCCCCCGAGATAGGCATCATCCAGCTCAATGAAGCCAGATAGCTTGTATTGGTGGTCTCGCTCCATCATCACCTGCATGAGTTTGTGCTTCATACGCCAAGTTGCGTTGTATGAGATACCCAAATGACGTGACAACTCCATACAAGAGATACCTTTCTTATCCTGAGTGATGAGAAAAATCCCAAGGAACCAAGTAGTTAGGGGCAACTTGGTGGAATCGAAGATTGTGCGGGAAGTAATCGATGTCTGGCGCCGACATCGATTACATTGTTTGAGCTTTCGGTGAGATAGATCACAATGCTTGTCATGACCACAGTGAGGACAAGAAAACCCGTTTGGCCAACGCCACTGGCAGAGAGCCTCGAAACACTGCTCTTCAGTACCATATTCTTTAAGGAATTGGGTCAAACTAATGCCTTTTTGGAACTGTACCTTGTTGCGAGCCATGATCTATTCCCTACGTCTAACTGTATTTATATACAGTTAGATATGGCTTTGCAAGGGTGGTAATTGGGTAAGTATTTGTTCGCTTTTTCTTGAGTAGATGGCGCGAAGTACTTTTTTGCTAATCTGAGGCAGTCCTTCTATCGATATTGGGGAGGCAGCAAAATGTGTGGGCTGCTAGCTGTATTTTCAAATACCGTTGTATACAACCGGGAACAGATTTATCGAGCATTACAGACTCTTTCCCATCGAGGGCCTGATGGTGAAGGGTTCTGGTCATCAGGAGATGGACGGGCCTGGCTGGCTCATAAGCGCCTCAGTATTATTGACTTGGAAGGTGGTCAGCAGCCACTATTGAGTGATGATGGAGAGGTAGCCTGCATTGTTAATGGTGAATTTTATAATTATTTAGAGATAAAAGATGATTTGATAAGGCGGAACTATCGTTTTCTTACACAATCGGATAGTGAAATACTTATCGGCCTATATCAAGAGTTTGGTGTTTATTGCCTGGAATATCTACGAGGAGAATTTTCTTTCGTACTTTACGATAAAAGAAAAAACTTAATATTTTCTGCTCGAGATAGGTTTGGAATAAAACCTCTATTTTATTGTTGGGTAGATGGATGCTTGTGTTTTGCATCAGAAGTTAAGGCCTTCAAAGCGCTTGGCTTGCCGATAGATTGGAATCCACATACTTTTTGGCAAGAAATTAGCTTCTTGCATGCTCCAGCTTCTAGTTTGTTTAAAAATATTCATGAGCTTCCTCCTGGTCATTATGGTTTGGCCTATTTGGATGATCTACAATTTTCGACTCATATTTATTGGAATTTACACTTCCCCACTATTGCGGAACAAGGAAGTAATGTTTTCGATGAGAAAGAGGTTATTAGTGAGGTGCGCAAGCGCTTCTCTGAATCGATTAAGTTAAGGCTCAAAGCTGATGTACCTGTTGCCTGCTATTTGAGTGGTGGCATAGATGCCTCTTCCGTGCTTGGTATAGCGCAAGGTATGGTGGATAAGCCGATCGATGCATTCACCTTATCTTTTGATCATCCGGCCTATGATGAGTCCTCTAACGCAAAATCCATGACTGATTACTTGGGAAGTAATTATCACCCTGTTGAAATTGATAGTGACACACTGATCAGTTGCTTTGAGGATACTGCTTATACCGGCGAAAAAATGTTCTTTAACGGTAACGCTATCACTAAATATGTTCTAAGCCGAGTTGTTCGAGAGCACGGTTATAAAGTGGTTCTTACTGGGGATGGAGCAGATGAAGTATTTGCTGGTTACGGTTGGTTCAGGCAAGATTTTATCGAATATTATTTAGATACAATTCCAAAAAAAGAAAAGCAAGCTATCTTGCAGAAATTGCAGTCTGGTGATCCTGTTTCCGAAGGCGTTTTTATGGCCTCTACAAGACTGCATCAGTCACAGGTGGTGAAGTCAGCCCTTGGCTTCTTTCCAAACTGGATGCAGAGCTTTATGGATATGGGCAAAAAGATATTCCCATTGTTTTGTGAGGATTATGCCAAGTATATACAGCACTTACAGCCTGCAGAAACCCTGTTGGAACACTTGGGAGGTGCCTTTTCGGTTAAGAACAGGTCTATTTTATCAAAAAGTCTATATACCTTTACCAAGTCTATGCTGCCCCACTATGTTCTTACAATGATGGGGGATAGAACAGAAATGGCTCACTCTATCGAAGGGCGCCTACCGTTTCTGGATCATCACCTGGTTGAGTATGTCTCAGTATTGCCGGATAAATACAAGATTCGCGGGTTAACGGAGAAATATATACTCAGAGAAGCCATGAAACCTGTGTTAACAGAGCAAGTATACAAGAAGCAAAAACAGCCTCTTTGGACTCCGCCACTTACGGATAAGAAAAACAGGAAACTTTATGAATATATGAAGGATATTGTTCATAGCCGTGCTACTTTGGATATGCCGTTTTTGGACCATAAGAAGGCAATTAGATTTTTTGAGAAGAGTGATAGCTTATTGAAAGCCGATCAGAATGTTGTTGATGCTGTAAAATACCTTATCGTGAGTGGCATTTTGTTGCACAAGCGATTGGTTATGTCTTAGGATTTAATTTTCTACTTTTGATGGTTTTGATGGTTTACTCCAGATATTAAAATAAAAGGTAAAATAACCATTCTTTAGCAGGAGCTGCAGTGCAGGAGTTTCTCAAAATTGAGCCCGAATAAAATACTTCTATCCGGGCGTTTTGGTATTCTAGTTTCTCCCAGCAATTACCCCGCCATCAGCGTCCCAAATGGCTCCAGTTACCCAACTTGCTTTGTCGCTTAAAAGAAAGTCTACGACATCAGCGATGTCCTTGGGGGTACCAACTCTGCCAATAGGGTGAAAGCTATCGAAGGAGGCAAGTACTTGGTCTATTTCCCCTGGATCGATAAAGGATTCATAAATAGGCGTCTTAACCACCGCAGGGGATACTGCATTAACCCGAATATTGTGATCGGCCAGCTCCATTGCCATATGTTGGGTGAGCGAATGCAAACCGGCTTTGGCCATAGAATAGGCGGAGGAGGGCGTTGCCTTTACAGATTGCTTGGCCCACATGGAGCCAATATTCACTACACTGCCTCCGCCGTTGTCTACCATGTTTCTTGTTACGGCCTGGCTAATAAAGAAGGTGGCACGATTGAGGTCGAGATAAGTATCGTAGTCAGCCCGAGTATGTTCAAGAAATGCAGTAGGATTAAAATATCCAGCGGCGTTTACCAGGTATTTAAAATGATGATTACTGGATTTTATATATTCGATAATCTTGCTGATATCAGCCTGTTGATAGAGGTCTGCCTGAAGTGCTTCAGCAGAGCCCATCTGAGTTAATTTACTGTGGGCTCTTTCAAGTTTGTTGAGATTATTGCCAATAATAACTGTGTGAACTCCCTGTTTCACCAGCAGGTTTGCAATGGCGAGTCCCATACCACTGGAACCGCCAACGATTAAGGCAACTTCTTTTTGTTCAGCAGACTCTGGTCTTTTAGTGGAGTCACTCATATTATTTCCTCACTGAGATATGCTCATTACGTGAGTGGAGTTTAGAAAAGAACCGGATAGGTTGAAAAGTAAGCACAAAATGGTGCACTAGTTACTTTTTGGTAAGTATTGATGAAATCAGAGAAAAATATGCTCACGCGAAAGCGCCCGCCCAAGAGAAGTGCCAGAATGGTTGAGACTATCTATGGCTGTAAATGGTCCCTTACTGTCTATCAGCTTCTGGCTAGAGGGGTAAATCGACCGGGGGAAATGGTTCGCAGCGTTGAGGGTTTGACTACCAAGGTCCTGAATGAATGTTTACGTAGAAATATGGAGTTCGGGATACTGGAGCGGATCAGCTATGCAGAGATTCCTCCTCGGGTGGAATATAACGTTACAGAATTTGGACAGAAATTTCTGAGAATTCTGGACGACTTGGAAAAGCTACAAGAGGAAATTGACGGCTCAGAATTATCTGAAAGTAAATAACTTTATCCCACCAATACCTTCGAGTTACACTAAGTGTCTAAATGATACTTGTCTCTCCCTATGAATGAAAAAGACTATATAGTTCGCTATGAGAAGCGTAACTTTGACGCTCCTTTAGTTACTGTGGATACAGTTCTATTTACCTATCACGAAGGCTTTCTCAAGGTGTTATTGGTTAAGCGCGCTGCTCACCCAGAGAAAGGGAAGTGGGCTTTGCCTGGAGGATTTGTCTCTGAAACCGAAGATAATAGTCTGGAGGCGACAGCTAACCGAAAGCTAAAAGAAAAGACATCAGTTAAACCACCCTATTTAGAGCAGCTTTATACTTTTGGAGGGCCCAGCAGGGATAAACGGGGGTGGTCGGTAACGGTTGCCTATACTGCCTTGATTGCCCACCAATGCTGCGCAAGTGCAATCAATACTGTGTCGAGTGTGGACTGGTTGCCTTATTCTCAGATATCTCAATTATCTCTGGCTTTTGATCATCAGGAAATTATTAGTCGTGCCCATGAGCGTTTGGTTCAAAAAGCGCTCTATACTATTGTGCCTGCATTTGCATTACCGGAAACTTTTACCTTGCCAGAGTTGCAGCAAGTACATGAGACAATAATTGGGAAACCAATACAGAAAAAATCATTTCGCAGGCGAATTGAGCAGGCAAATCTGTTAGTGGATACTGGTGAAAAACGTTCCGAAAAAGGTCGGCCTGCAGCGCTCTATCGTTTGAGTGAAAGCTCCGCTGATTATAAATTTATAAGAAATTTAGAGCTTTAACTAAAAAATAGTTTAGCTTCTTAAGATAAAAAATTATTAACTAATTTTTTATCTAGCTCAATCAAGTATTGGTATCCATAAGTACTATTTTCCAGGCCAGAGAGTAAACTAAAAGGAAGTTCCGAATCGTACTCTCTGGTAAGTGCTGCAAGCCCGCAGGCAATAGCGGCGACACTATCAGTATCACCACCAAAATCTATACAGGTCTTCAATAGTCCAAGGAAGTCTCGATTACTTTGTAGTGCTGTATTTACCGCAGCCAAGGTTTCTAAGGCATCACAGTTGACCTTGCCAGACCAGCTTCCTATTAATTTTAGGTTGAGCTTTCTCTCAATAAGCTTGGGCAACTCAATTAGAGCTGATTTTTGGTAGATTAATAGATGTGCCATTAGGGCAACTGCTTGAGCAGATAAGATCCCCTCTTCTGTATTGTGCGTAACGCTAGCTTGGCATTTAGCCACTGTTAGTAGTTGATCAATATCGGGAATGAGCCCTAGGGGTACTGAGCGCATTGCAGCACCGTTACGTTTGCTGTGAGGCCTTATCTTGCGAGTTAAATCCTTTCCAGTTTCACAGCTATCGAGAAGGCTTTGAAAGCCTGATGCATATCCAAGGCGAGGATCACGCTTATAAGTGTGGATAAAAGCTTGTGCAAAGTCCGACTCTTGGGGATTCGAATTCTCAAGAAGGAGCTCAGCAATAGCCAAGCTCATCTGAGTATCGTCGGTATAACAACCGGGTTTGATGCCAAGGGGATGAGAGATATACCCGTTAGCATGATTGTTATTGTTAATAATCTCACGGCTACAAAACTCAAATCCGGCTCCGTAGGCATCTCCAACTGCAATTTCCAATAACATCAAAGCACCCTAAAAGATTACCGATTAGTTAATATTAACTGGCAACAGCCAATACATTTCTACCTTCAACAATAACAGCCCGTTCTCGAATAGTTTCCAGGTCTTGTTCTATAAGTAATTTCCCGTTGCGGTAGACGGTTTCCAGCAAATTATTACGGCCGCCAATATCTTGCTCACGAATAGTGTAGGGCTTTCCGTCGGTACGATTTATTAATGCCAAGCGCCCTCTCTTGGAGCGCTTGCCGCTATCGGTGGCGGGATCTTTGTAAACATCCCGCCATAGGCCATCGACACGAACCGCGCTGGCTTTCATGGCGAACCTCATGGTATCCCGATTAACTTTTTGTAAAAGCTCACCTCCCATACCGAAGCTAATATTTTCAGCGCTCTGTTTTCTGGCCTTCATTGCGCTGAGGATGCCCTCAATGGTGTGCAGAGAAATCCCGTCACCCTGGATCACCCGAATAAAGTCAGGAAGTACTCGGAAACCTTTACTATTAATGGTCGCTCCGAATATTCTCATCAAGCGCTCAATAGTCTGAGTGACTATATCAACGGGATCGCCGCTATCCGGGCGAATTACCAGGGTGCCGCCATTATTTTCTACCCTCTCTTTTAATTCACCGCCCCAGATATTCTCGATTGCACTCCAAAGATCGTAGCTGTCACTCACTACGGCGACCAGACGATTGTCACCGCTGAATTGCGTCAGCATATTTTCATAGGCTTTGGCTTCCTGCTCGGGTCCCCAACTGGTCATGGTGCTGTGCTCTGCAGCGGGTATTGAAAATCCGGCCATTGGGGCTGCGTAGTAGCGACGGCCGGCGAGTACGGCGGCAATGGTGTCTGTGCCTTGGAAATTTACCAGGTGGGCCAGGCCCCCAATAGCAGCTGTCTCTTCGCTGCTAGCACCGCGTGCGCCAAAGTCATGTAGCTTGAAGGGCAGTGAGTCGAGGCCCTCAGCAGTTTCCAGTAAATATCGTTGAATGACCTTTTTGGCTTCCCGGCTTTGGGTGGCAACTGTGGTGGGGTACCAAATTGCGCGCAGCAGGGCGGTTTCGATATAGCTGGTTAGCCAGAAGCACTGAGGGTCTGTATTGACTACTTGGACTAAGACATTCCTAGTTGGGATAACGCTGCCCTCGGGAACTGCTTGAATCTCAATGGGCAGGTAACCCTGATGCTCCTGAAGAACGTATTCCCATCCCTCGCGATTAAATGGCAGGCCATGGGCCAGACAGAGCTCCTCTGCCTCTTCGATGTGCTCTGCGTTGATTGGCGTAGTCAGGTACTGCTTGATAAATGCCTGTAGGCCAAAGAAAACAGCCTCTTTGAACTGGCCGCCCCGGCTCTCGATATAGCTGCTGACATACTGGGTTCCCTCTGGGTACTGAAGGTAGTGGCTGGTTTTATAGCTGTCGACATTCAGGATTGGGTTGTACTGGTTCATCGCGGAAATCCTCCGTGAGTAGTTGTTAGCACCGGTCTCTCCAGTGCGGGCCTTGCCAATTATTGTCCAAAGGACACTAACAGGGTTAATAGTGTCTTTTGGATACTAAGCTGTCAAGTATCGGCGTGTTTTTTTTGGGGTATTGGTGGAGGTAACGTGAGCTGTTGAATGTGCAAGAGGTGGCAATTGGCCACCTCCTACCAGCTTTAGGCACCGCCAATCAGGGATTGAATGATGTAATAGTGGTCTTCAAATAGCTGCTGAGGGTCCAGATCAGCGAGGGGAACCCAGCGGGCATGGCGAGCGTCGTCACCGCCCTTTACCTTGGGTAGCTGTTGGCTGGGAGCCAGTTCTATGTAGTAGGCGTGTGTGATAGTCCTTCCACGGGCTGAGCGATAGGGTTCATCGAATACATCCTGCCGGCGTATAGATCCTTTCAACACTGGTGTCGGGACTTTAAGGCGTGTTTCCTCTCGCAATTCTCGCAGGCAAGCATCGATCAGTCGCTCACCGGGGTCGACAAAACCACCGGGTAGCGCCCATAAACCCCGCCCGGGAAAAGCTCGTCGCTCTATCAGCAGGATATGGCCAGATTGGACCACTACAGCATCGACAGTAACGTGAGTTGGCGGATAGGGAGCGGTGGCCCAGGAGGATCTGTAGCGCTGGATAAATGCCATTTCTTCGCGCATCTCGCCGTAGGCTGGGTTGGTCTCCACAAACTCTCTTAAAGCGCCAACAGTGCCCTCTGGCAATTGCTTTTCATGGCTGAGTGAATTCAACAAGCTATCGGCGCTGTCGGTAAATAGTGCCTCCCTAAAGGGGGTTGCACTGATTTCGTTGTGATTCTCCACCCCAAGGGATTCCCACTGGGGGAAGAGGTTGAGGTAAAAACCGCTCTGGTCTTTCTGGTGCCCGATTAATGCAATTTGAGGTGGCTTGTGAGGAATGCTGTGATGAGCGGTTACTATGCCGTTAACTGAGTTTTGTACATTGCGCACCCACAGTTCATCATTGTAAGGCACATCCATTAAAGGAAGGCAGGTCAGGCGCTTGTTGTCACTCTCGCTTAAGCTTTTCCTGATAAATTGTTCCCGCTCGCGATGAGTCCAGGGGTTGCGAGGATTGCGGGGTTGGTTGGCGGAGCCAATCAGGATAATCAGGTGCTGGGCCTGAGCTAATCCGCACTGGACTACTTTTAGATGTCCGGAATGGAATGGCTGGAATCGACCGATAAAAACGGCAAAATCGTAGTGCTGGGCCATAGCAGCAAGCTCCTTGCTGTGAATAAACCCCGGTCTCTCCAGGGTTTGAATAATGGGTCTTGAAATATTATGTGTCTAATAGACACTAATGGCAAGTGGGCTTAAATTCAATTTTTAGTGGTTTATCGAAGAGGTGGGGTTATATTTCAGTGTCCGAGCCGATTTACTTTTTTTGAGTGTATGAGTAGGACTGATGTGCCGCTGGTTGTTGTTCATTTCCTTATTGAGTTTGGAAGCCTTTGCGCAGGAAATAGAGCCATTTACTACTGATGGTTGTAGCGCATTTCCCGATGGAACTTTTGATCAACAGGAGTTGTGGCTCGACTGCTGTATTGCCCATGATTATGCCTACTGGAAAGGGGGCACATACGATGAACGCGAGCAAGCGGATAAAGATCTGGAAGTCTGTGTAGCTGGAACCGGGGAAGAAGAAGTTGCACTAATGATGTTACTTGGAGTTCGGGTTGGCGGTACGCCTTTTTTACCCACTCCATTTCGCTGGGGGTATGGCTGGCCCTATTTGCGTGGCTACAAGGCTTTGTCACCGGTGGAATTACAGGCAATAAAACAATCAGAAGGTGAACTTTGACGGTAATCAGGAAAAGCTAGTCACAGAGACAAATTGTTCGCGTTTATTTGAGGTACTTTATTCAATAGGACTAACGGCTAAAGCCTGTAAATAAATATCTGCAAAACCCTCCTTGAGCCACTGCATCAAATTGCGCACCCGTAATAATTGGTGGCGTAGGGGCGGGCATACCATGGAGAGCTCGGTAGACTCAGACCAGCCGGGCAGAATTTCAACCAGGCGTCCACTGACAATATCTGCCTGGACATAGATATCTGCCAGCCGGGTAATTCCAAGTCCCTCAATTGCAGCGCGGTGCATTACCCTTCCGCTAATCAATTTAGTGCTGTTTTCAACTTGCACAACCTGTTGGTTCTTACCTCGTGTCAGCAGCCATTGATCTACACTGCCGGAAATTAGCGGTACAGATGCTAAGTCAGCAGGTTTTTCTATAGGCCCATATTCTTGAAGGAACTTTGGGCTGGCTACGTATCGGGTTTTGATAGTGTGAAGTTTACGCACGATTAGAGAGGAGTCCGGCAAGCTGCCCATACGAATAACCAAATCGTACTGGTCTTGAATCAAATCTACTCGGGTGCTGGAAAAGTCCAGATGAACTCTAACTCCTGGATTGGCCTGCTGAAACTTGATCACCAGCGGAGCAATCAAGCTCTCCCCGATAACGCCACCAACAGCGTTGATGCGGATGTTTCCCTCCAGTCCCCCCTTTGATTCACTGGCCCACTCGGCGGCAGAATCCAACTGCTGCATCGCTTGCTTGCAACGCAAATAGTAACCCTCACCAATCTCGGTATGACGCAGCTGCCTTGTTGTGCGGTAGAGAAGCTGTATATCCAGGGTTGTTTCCAGATCAGTGACCAGTTGGCTTAAATTGGCCTTGGAAAAGCCGCTATCCCGCGCTGCAGCAGTGAAGCTTCCGGCATCGGCTACCTGAATAAATGCACGAATAGCGCGCCATGAGATATTGTTCATAAAAACCAAACAATGTTTTCCGATTGGTTGGGCTAATCATATTAGTCGGAATTCCTATACTGGGTCTACTTAAACAAAACTATCCGCTGGGATAGCTCATTGAAGGAGAGAGAGCCCATGTCCAAACCACTTGTTGTTATTACTGGAGCCAGTTCAGGTATTGGTGCTGCCATTGCCCAACATATGTCTGCTGCCGGGCATCCTTTATTATTGTTGGCAAGGCGTGTGGACAAACTGGAAGCTTTAAATCTGCCAAATACTCTTTGTAGGAAAGTGGATGTGACTGATATGGCAGCCTTGCGCGGGGCAATTCGTGAGGCTGAGACTCAGTTCGGTCCGGTTGACTGTCTGATTAACAATGCCGGCAAAATGTTACTGGGCAATATTGAAACACAGAACCCCGATGAGTGGCGGCAAATGTTTGATGTGAATGTATTGGCCTTGCTAAACGGTATGCAGGCGGTTTTGGAAGATATGAAAACTCGCCATTCCGGGACCATTATCAATATCAGTTCTATTGCTGGAGTAAAAACATTTATCAATCATGCTGCGTACTGTGGTACCAAATATGCTGTCTCTGCTATTGGTGAAACCGTGCGCGAGGAAGTGGCGCCTACCGGGGTACGTGTAATGACCATATGCCCCGGCGCGGTGGAAACAGAGCTGCTAAGCCACACTACCTCAGCAGAAATTATTGAGGCCTATCAACAATGGAAAGAATCCATTGGTGGCGCAATTAATGCAGAGGATATTGCTCGCACAGCAATGTTCATGTACTCCCAGCCCCAGCATGTAAATATTCGAGAGGTTCAAATTGCAGCGACAGGGCAGGGGCAGTAATCTTAATTTGTTGTCGCCAAAGCACTGATTGTTTTTCGAGGTAATATTTATTTTACTAATATTTCCAACCTAATCCAGCGAATCGGATCTGGCTTAGGTTGGAATGAACTGTAAAAGATATGGAGATGGCAGCGCGAATAACGATTTTATTTGCCCGTCTTATTTTATGTTCTTCTGTGCTTGCACGACAAAATACTGATGAGCAGGAATGCGGCGTAGAGAAAACGGCAGAATCAGTGATGTCTAGTATCGTCAACTTTGCCAAAAAACCATCATGGATGGCGACAGAGAAGGCGTCGAAGATGGGTGTAGATCAGGGTAGAGTACAATTGGTGCTGCTCTCATCAATACTCTGGAAGCTGATGTTATCGCAGTGATCCTTATTGATCAGGATGGCTATGCAACTAACTTGTTTAGGGGCAAAGGAAACCCTGAAGAACTCACGATTCCCAGTAATGCTGGACGCAAACAAAAGTTCTACTTTGCTATAGAGTGGGATCAAGTGCGTGAAATCCGAATTCTCGGTAAAGTCATGCAACCATAGCCAGTACCTGGCGCTGGAGAGAAGTGGAGCTGCGGCTGGGGTTGTGGATACCCAGCCTGCTACGCGGTTAATCCACTTCTTGAAATAGCTTTTGAATAGATGAGAAGTCCAAATCACTTCCTCCCCGCAAATTAAGAATTCCATAGAGATTGCGCGCCATTGAACCGAGAGGCGTATAGCTCTTACTCTGAGTGGCGGCTTCCTGCGCCAACCCCAGGTCCTTACACATAAGTCTTACCATAAAACCACCGCTATAGTTTTTACTCGCTGGAACTTCGGGCATTACTCCGGGATAGGGATTGTAATTTTGTAGGGACCAGTTGGCTCCTGAACTCTTTAACATAATGTCGGAGAGCACATTGGGGTCGAGTCCATTATCTACCCCCATTTGTAGGGCTTCAGCGGTACCAATCATATGAATAGCCAGCAGCATATTGTTACAAATCTTTGCTGTTTGGCCAGATCCCGCTGCTCCGGCATAGAAAATATTGCTACCCATTGGCTCTAGAACTTCCCGGGCCCTGTCGACATCACCGGCCTCTCCCCCACACATAAAACTCAAAGTTCCTTTGCTAGCACCCGCCACTCCCCCGGAAACAGGGGCTTCAATGGCTTGCAGGCCTTTGATTCTGGCTTCACGAATAAGGCGCTTAGAACTGTTGGAAGAAATAGTGGAGCAGTCGATAATCAAACAGTCGCGAGAAATACTGTCGAGCAGTTTATCGGTATCAATATACAGGCACTCAACCGCCGCGCTATTAGGCAGCATGCTTACCACAAAATCTGCTTCCTCAACGGACTCTTGGGGAGAGGAACACTTTTTGATACTGCTTTCTACAGCGGTATCCAGTATTTCAGTGACCGGATCAAATCCTTTAACTTCAAAGCCCGCCTTGACCAGGTTGGTGGCCATAGGCAGTCCCATATGGCCCAACCCTAAAAATGCGACTGTTTTAGTCATGCTGCTCTCCGGTTAACATTATTTGAGCTGTATGGTTAAGTTGGTGTGCTCTGCATGCTCTATATCACTGTCAAACCAGCGTGCCGTAACAGTTTTGGTTTCGGTATAAAACCGTACAGCTTGTTTTCCATAAGCGTGTTGGTCACCATAAAATGACGCTCGCCAGCCGGTAAAGCTAAAGAAAGGTAACGGCACTGGAATAGGCACATTAATACCGACTTGTCCCACTAATATTTCGTGTTGGAACTTGCGTGCGGCAGCGCCACTAGCCGTAAATATTGAGGTGCCATTGCCATAGGGGCAGTTATTGATTAATTGGATTGCGTCTTCCAGGGAGTCGGCATTTACCAGGCAAAGTACGGGACCAAAAATCTCGTCGGTATAGATCGACATGTCCGAGGTAACATCGGCAAATAGGGTGGGACCAACCCAGTTCCCATTGGGAAACCCTTCGACAGTAATTTCAGAGCCATCTAACACACAGCGGGCGCCTTCCTTTTTGCCCTGGGCGATATACCCAAGCACCCTCTCACGGGCAGGGGGTGATATTAGTGGACCGAAGCCCGCTTGCGTATCCTTCCAATGACCGGGCTTGATAGCTGACATAGCGTCTTTAATGTCGTCTACCCATTGTTGTGTCTCTCCAACAAGTACAGCGACGGAAATCGCCATGCAGCGTTGCCCGGCAGCTCCGATGGATGATCCAACAATATTATTAATAGCCGCAGCCTTATTGGCATCGGGCATTACGACCATATGATTTTTAGCACCGGCAAAAGCTTGAACACGTTTTAGATGCTGGGTACCCGTCTGGTAAATATGCCGCCCCACGGGGACTGAACCAACGAATGAAATGGCCTGAATACCGGGATGTGTTAGAAGAAAATCCACCTGCTCCCTCCCGCCATGTACTACCTGTAAAACACCTGCTGGAGCCCCCGCTTCAGCAAATAATTCGGCCAGTTTGCAAGGCGTGACAGGGTCCTGTTCAGAAGGTTTCAGAATAAAAGTATTCCCACAGGCAATCGCCATTGGAAACATCCACAGTGGAATCATTGCGGGGAAATTAAATGGTGTGATCCCCGCACAAACTCCAATAGGTTGTAGATAGGAGTAACAGTCGATGGTGTTGGCAACATTCTCTACGGTTTCACCCATCATTAGTGAAGCGATATTGGCTGCATGCTCAACAACCTCAATACCGCGCCAGACGTCCCCTTTGGCATCCTCAAAAGTTTTACCTGTTTCCTCGCTGAGGATTTCAGCCAGCAGCTCCTGATTTTCTTTCAGAAGCGCCTGGTACCTCAACATAATCCGTGCTCTTGCGGTAACCGGCGTATTTCGCCATTGGTCAAATGTTTCTTTGGCGGAAATTACTGCATTCTCCAGTTCAGTCTGGGTAGACAATGGCGCCTGTGTAAGAACATCGCCGGTAGCGGGGTTGGTTACATCCAGCCACTCAGTACTTTTAGACTGAATCCACTCACCACCAATCAATATTGGTAACTTGGAAGGAATATTCTTATTCATGTTAATTAAAGCGCCGAGAGGAAGGAATTTTATCCAACAGTTTAGGTGTTTATTCGCGATTAAAGAGGAATATCACGCTGCTTTTATGACTAACCACTTTTATTGAGTAGAAGGTTGATTGACCAAAAAATTAAAATAAATGTATTTGATTATCTTTGTAGAATAGATCGCAAATAATTAATACCCATAAGAAATGCAAAAAATAATCTTGCACCGTACGGCTAGTATCTTGTGGCTGGCAATTCGGCTTTGGATTAATGCCCAGCTTAAACGTTGTTGTCGTAATGTAACTAGTGAAGAGTAAAAGAGGATTATTCAATGTATTTTATGATAAAAAGAATACTGATGGTAATCGGATTAATGATATCTCCCATATTTGTTGGTGCTACCACTCTAAGTGACTTAAGTGCACATGAGCCTAGCTCTGATGAAACCTGGGCTGAGCAATGGTTCTATAACATTGCAATTCCCGATATGGGATATTTCAAAGTTAGCTTACAAACCTATATTGCACCTGACTTTGCAGTTGCCAAGCCTAAAGCCTATATCCATTTAGCTTTTTCTTCAGAGACCGGAGCTACTACGAAGTATGATCTTTTTTATGATGAAGTGATCTTGAAGCACCCCGAAGGTACTGATGAGTTCTACTATGAAGTACCGGGAGTAGTTGTGGCCGATGAGCAGGGTGTACAGGTCTTACATCCAGATTTTCTGTTTAATATGGAGTGGGCTGGTGAACACCACCATTACTGGCATGGGTTAAACCCCGGTCAAACCCCTTTTGGATTTATTCCTGAGATACCTGGGGTAGGAGGAAAGTGGTTCCTATATACGGTCGGTACCCCAGTCAATTACAGTTATTTTGATGGTTCTATGTCTCTAGCCGGTGCTGGCTATGCGCAATTGGATAAGGGCTGGTATGACAAAGAATCCAGTGCCGGTATGATCTATTCAATGGGGCTAACAGATGACCTCTACTATATGATTACCGGAGCTAAACTGGGTGACTCAGAGATTGAAATGTGGGCGGGGCGATATGTTTCTGAAGAGTATGACCTGATTTTTTTACCGGCTTTTAATGGTTTCTCTGTTAAGCGGGAAGCAGATGCTTGTTCAGGTTATCTACAAGTTGAACTTAACAAAATTTCATACAAGTTAGTTGTCGAAGCAAAAGCAGACATTGCCAGCTTTTATCCACTGGAGTTTCCCTCTGTAATTATTTTTGGTGGTGAGCAGAGTTATATGAAATCCATGCAGGCAGATGTCAACTTCTATCTGTATCAATTTGGACAGTTGAAGGAGCAAATTCAAATGCCCCAGGCCTTGCTCGAATTTAGTGGGCCATTGGCGTGTGATGATTTTTTTGAGTAAAGAAGAGTGGTATAAAAGAAGAACCTATTGGATTTGCAGGGGTTAAATTTACTCCTGCAAATACTTTGTTGTACTTGATGGAGTGCGTATTGTATCCATGAAAAAAAATAGGTTTGTAAAATTTGTGTGAGCAATTGCAAAGCTTTGAGGCATTTTAGTTGTACATAGTTCTTTATGAAAAAGCTTAAATTCAATGTTTTTGGTAGAGAGGTTTTGATCGAAAGGCAGTCGAATAGCTGGGCCACATTCTATCAGGGCAATGAAGGTAAGCGTCGCAGTGCCGGGATATCAATACCTTCGGAAATTAGTGAGGAAGATTTAGCCCAATACTTGGCAGATATCTGCCATGAATGGGCAAGTGAGCGGTACCCTGCTGTGGAGCGTATAAATACAAAATAAGCATATAAAAATTTGGCGGGCGGTGGTGATCCAAATTTTCTTGAGGTCGTATTATAAAAGACCAATAACTGTAAGAAATTTGAGGTTCGCCAAGGCTGTATTAGGAAAACGATGTAAAGTTAAGTAGAAAATAGGTGAAGCAAGTACCAAGGGCACCTGCTTCATATAGATAAATAAATATAAATATGGACTTAAATTCTTAAATTACTCACCTACTCCAAATTTATTCGGGAAACTTCCTCTTTGTGACTAAAGCCATTAGTCTCAAGATTAGTTTTCAATTCTAGTGTATAGGTGAGCAGGGTATAGTCTTTGGCATCGGCTTTACAGGTAAAGCCCATGGATTTTGCGAAACTGTCCACTCGTCTATTTTGTGCTGACTCAATCGAATAGATTCGTTCAAGCCCCTGATCCTGAGCGCAGTTGATGAGTCGCTTTAACATTAAGCGTCCCAAACCTAACCCCTGCCAGTCATCGCTCACCACAACGGCACACTCACAAGCGCGTCCGTCAACGTCAAGTGCGTAGTGTGCTATAGCAACGGCTCTCTGTGCCCTGTCACTACTGCAGAGTGCAATAAAAGCTTCATGTACATGGTGGTCGTTATCGGTGAGTAACTCCAATAGCTTTTGGCTGGCTTTACAGCTTCCGCCAATAAAGCGATCGCGGCGAGTTTCTGGAGACAACTGTTCAATTAATTCTTTCTCAAGCTGGCCATCACTGCGACAGATGGGGCGTATCGAGACTTTGCGTCCATTGCCGAGGGTGATCAGCTCAACTTGGTGTTCAGTATTCACACTGTTGTTGGGTGACATAACGGTTCCTATCCTGGCTGCTTTGAGCAGCTTTGTTTTACAAGTTCGCAACGGGATGGGGTACCTCAAAGATAGACGCTCGCGCTGCGAACGTGAAACTATGTTACGGTCCTGAAGACGACCTCCCCAACAACTGCTCTGTATAAACCTATAAAAGAAAGGAGTTTGGCTGGTTGAAACTATACAGTCAGCCTTTGTGTGGTATAGTACCGCCGCTGATTTTTCTCAGCTGCGTCATTTGTAGGCCGGTGATCCGCCGGTAGCCCCTCCGGAACTTTTCAAAAATTCTTCCAGGAAATTTCTACTGAATGCCGCGCGCCGGTTACGAGGACTGGCGATTAGACGGCTGTACACGCTGGGAGCAATACAGGCTCCCGATGTCGACTCCGATTTCTCTCTTCATTCCCTCAGGGGGAGTGAGTGTGTTTGATTGCGCCTGCGGCGCAGTTCGAGGTTTTTTTATGTTGTTTGAAGATCTGGGCCTTGCCCAGGAGATTGCCCGTGCCGTTGCAGAGCAGGGATACACTGCGCCTACGCCAATCCAGGCACAAGCTATTCCAGCGGTAATGAAGGGCAGCGATATTATGGCCGCAGCCCAAACTGGTACCGGTAAGACGGCTGGCTTCACTTTGCCGCTGTTGCATCGTCTTAGCCAGGGGGAGCGCGCTAGAAAAGGGCAAGTACGCGCACTGGTACTCACTCCAACCCGTGAATTGGCGGCTCAGGTTTTCGATAATGTGCAGGGGTACAGCCAGTACCTGCCTATGCGCCATGCGGTGGTGTTTGGTGGTGTGAAGATCAACCCCCAGATTTCTCGTCTGCGAGGCGGAGCGGATATTTTGGTAGCTACCCCTGGGCGCTTGCTGGATCTGCACAATCAAGGGGCAATTCGCTTCGATCGCTTAGAAGCCCTGGTACTTGATGAAGCAGACCGCATGCTAGATATGGGCTTCATTCACGATATCAAACGAGTATTGAGGATTTTACCGGCTAAGCGTCAGAACCTTCTATTCTCCGCAACTTTTTCACCAGATATTCGTCAGCTGGCGAAAGGCTTGGTAAAAGACCCGCTGGAAATTGATGTCAGTCCACGCAACTCCACTACTAAAACGGTGCGACAGAAACTCCATCCTGTGGATAAGACTCGAAAAACGAAACTGCTTAGTCATTTGATTAGGGTGAATAACTGGCACCAAGCCTTGGTCTTTAGTCGAACTAAACATGGTGCCAACAGGCTGGTGAAGCAGCTCGAAGGTGACGGCATCCTGGCAGCAGCCATTCATGGTAATAAAAGTCAAAATGCACGAACTCGTGCCCTGGCGGACTTTAAGGCTGGCAAGGTTCAGATTCTTGTGGCGACTGATATCGCGGCCCGAGGCATCGACATTGACCAACTGCCCCAGGTAGTAAATTTTGATTTGCCCAATGTGCCTGAGGACTATGTCCACCGTATTGGCCGCACAGGGCGTGCGGGCGCTCAGGGGCAAGCGGTATCCCTTGTTAGCGCTGATGAGATTAAGCAGCTTCGGGATATTGAGCGCTTGATCGGCAAGCCAATTCCGCGTGAGGAAATTGAAGAGTTTGAGCCGGACCACCAGGTGCCCGCATCCGGTAATCCAAAGCGGGGTGGGTTGCAAAAGCCCGGCTCCAGCAAGCGCCCTGCGAGTAACTCTCAGAAGAGTGAAGGGCGGCGTGAAGCGCGCGGCAATAGCGAGGAACGTCGGGGCAACCGCGGCAATGGACGCGGTAAGCCTGAGGGGCGTGGAAATTCTAGCGGCCGCAGTGGTAACGCCTCTGCGGGTAAAGGGGCCCCAGCTAAGCGCACGGGCGGGAACGGTAAAGGGCGCGGTGCTGAGGCTGGTCGCAGTGATGGACAGAAACCACAACGAGCTCCGAGACGGCGTCCTAGTAGAGGACGTTCGGAAAGCGCTTAGCGTGTTTAATTAAAAGAAATAAAAAAGCGGCTTAGGCCGCTTTTTTATTTCTTAGAAAAAATCTAGGAGGTCCCTTTTAACTTCATCTATTTGCCTGCCTAATTTACTTAAAGAAATACATTTTTTTGTTTTGAAGGTTAATTTCTAAATTTATTTTTCGGTACTAGTGTCTGCTTTTGTGTCTTTTTCTTGATATTTTATTTCATAATTGATCACACTTCATTTTCACATTTTGTGCTAATTTGCTTCCGCTTTTGAAGCGATTTTACACAAGGAGATGTTGTGAAGCTTAAGTTACTCTCGAAATTCTTTGTTCTACCCTCTATTACCTTTCTATGTGCAAGTGCTGTGAGCGAGGAAGTTCAATTTCAGCCAGCAGAGATTTATTCGACAGGGTCAAGAGCGGAGGCTGTCGCCGTTGCGGACTTGAATAATGATGGTCGTGATGATGTGGTAGTGAGTACCTCCAGTAATTTTGATCCTGAGAATGATTTTAAGCTAAAGATATTTTTACAAGATGAGTATGGACAGTTACAGGAGCCCGTAGATTATTTACTGGATGGAGATGGCACAACTCTACCAAAATCAATTGATGTTGGGGATTTAAATGGTGATGGACTTCTGGATATTGCAGTTGCATTTGATGGTGAGCGAATAGATATTTTCTTTCAGCTTCATGATGGGACACTAGTGTTAAATGAATCTATCAGTTCATCTCGATCTAGCAAAATAGCTGTTGCAGATGTTACGGGGGATGGAGTTGACGATATTGTTGGAATAGGTTCTGAGGAAGTTGGACTTGCCATTTATGCTATGAAGGATGATCCGATAAATAATCGTTTGTCCTATATATATCTTATGGAGCCTGATGATTCAATCAGCTTGGCTCTCAAAGATATGAACAGAGATGGTGTTGAGGATGTTATTGCAGTTGTCAAGCAGTCAGAACGTAGTGCTTTGGCTGTAATGCTTTCCGAGTCAAATGGAAGTTTTGCTCCAATACAATATTATGAAATTGATGAGGCATTTTCAGTAAATAACATTTCAGTTGATGATTTGAATAGTGATGGTCGTGCTGATATATGGCTTTCTGTCGATGGAGAAGATTCTGATACTACTGAAATGGTTTTTTATCAAAAAGATAATGGGATATTAGAAAATACTATCTTTGCTTCAGTTGAGGATGCATATGGAATGTTGCTGGCCTATGACTTAAATAATGATTTAAGTAGCGAATTTATAGCGGTTCCTTTGCAGGGTAATACGATATCTATTCATAGAAAATTAAGTAGTGATAGGATATTGGAGCATTTTTCATATGATATACCAGAAGATTCTTATAATAATTTTCAGGGGATAGATGTAGGAGATATTAATAGCGATGGAATTCCCGATGTTGTTATTGCAAGCCCCTCTACCGGTTTGGTCTTATTGAAGGGAAATACCCAGGGTATTAACTTGGCACCTTTAGCAGATGCAGGAGATGATCAAGAAACCAGAAAAGACCAAATAATACTGTTAGATGGCACCCACTCAGCTGATAGAGATGGAAGTATTGTAGATTATCGCTGGAGACAGGTGTCAGGTTCCCCTGTAACATTAAATGACACGAGTAATGGGTTTGCTACTTTTCTTGCACCTTTATCTAAATATTCGTATTTGGGTATGGATGAATCTTTGGTTTTCGAATTAGAAATTGAAGATAATGAAAATATAGTTTCTGTTGATAAAGCAATCATTACTTTGGATGGAAATATTCCTCCTACAGCAATTACAAATACCTTTCAGGTAGTAGGTGCTGATGAGGTTGTAACCCTAAATGGTAGTTCCTCAAGAGATTTATTCGGAGAGATTATTAGCTATGAGTGGAAACAAGTAGCGGGTGAGCCTGTAGAGCTGGAGCAAGAGTCAGAAACTACTGTCAGTTTTTCTAGTCCAGTATTAATATCTAGCTATCCGTTTATATCTTTTGAGATATTGGAGTTTGAGTTAGTAGTCACTGATAACGAAGGTCTGGAAAGCAGTGTTATTGCTCAAGTTAATGTACAGAAGCTTGCTCCGCCAATGGCAATTCCCGTCGCTGCCCAAACAGTTTATTCTGGGGAAGAGGTTCTTCTGGATGGTAGAATGTCCAGTGATGCTGACGGTGAGATCGTTAGTTATAACTGGCGTTCGCTTTCCGATATTGACGTAGTTAATTATCCTAATGGTACAGCTAGCTTTATCGCACCTATTATTTCTGCTGAATCGAGAGCCCTCCTTACTTTTGAGCTGGAGGTTGAAGATAATGATGGTCTTAAGTCGACTAGTATGATTAACGTGACTGTGGAGCGGAATATGCCTCCAATAGTACCTTCTGATTTAATGAAAATCGTTCAGCCGAACTCTCCCGTTATCCTAGATGCTTCAGGTGCCTTTGATAGGGATGGGGAAATAGTAAGTTATCAATGGCAGCAAGTATCTGGTCCTTCAGTTGCTATAGCTAATTCAAATAGTATTTCCGCTAATTTTACAGCTCCTTCGGAGCAGGTCACGTTAGTTTTTGCTGTAACAGTGACCGATGATGATGGAGAAAGTAGCACTTTTGATACATCAGTTAGAGTTTATGAGTTGATCCCTTCAAATTAATAGATGGAGCCCCAACGGGGCTCTTTTTTACTTTTATTCTGCCTATCTCTATATGCTTATTTGATCTAAGTTTTTTAATAATTTTAAAAAATGGTTTTCCTCCAAGCAGTGTGGTGGTTGCTTGAGGTTTCTATAAAATATATTTCCTCTAACTCATTGTGGGTGTTCATATTTTAGGTCTTGGTAATTATGGTTTGAGACTAGTGTCTGCTTTGCCATCTAATTCTTTGGGTTTTGCTTTTATTTCCATATTTTGTGCTAAATTGCGCCCGCTTTTTAAAGCAAATTACACAAGGAGATGTTGTGAAACTTAAATTACTTGCAAAATATTTTGCTCTTTCCTCAGCTGCTTTTCTGCTTGCAAGCACTGCAATTGGAGAGGTTCAGTTTCAGCCGGTAGAGATTTATTCCACAGGATCAAAAATAGAGGCAGTTTCTGTTGCCGATGTTAATAATGATGGACTTGACGATGTTGTACTAACTACATCGAGTAACTTTGATCCCGAAAATGACTTTAAGCTAAAAGTATTTCTACAGGATGAATTTGGTAGTCTGACAGGGTCTATTGACTACCCGCTTGCAGGTGGAGAGGTAAGTCTGCCTCAGTCAATTGCAGTAGGTGATCTTGATAATGATGATTTGAAAGATGTTATTGTTGGGCTTGATGGCGGCATAATTGAGGTATACCTGCAAGATCCTACTAACGGTTTAGAATATGCGGAATCTTTGGAGAACTCCTATTCTGAGCGAGTCGCAATTGTCGACCTTGGTAATAATGGTGATAAAGGAATTCTCGGGATTAGTTGGGGAGAGAATGGTGCTGTTATAACCCATAAAGTAGGGGAGTCATCTACCTATGTGAATAGCGCTAGCGATCTAGCTATTGAAAGTCCGGGGCAGGTGGCACTGGGTGACGTGGATGGAGATGGTATAACAGATATTTCTCTAATTGCTAACGGGTCTCTCCAAAATAGCTTGGTTGTTCTAGCGCCGGATGATTCTTTGAGGTTGAACGAAATTAGCAGTATTGAATTAGATGGAAATGCTGATGTTAATGATGATATTAAAATAAAAGGAATCGCAATTGGTGACCTTAATAATGATGGCCGCAATGATCTTTCGTTATCAATAGTGGGTGGAGGGCAGGATAATTTAAGGGTCGCTATATATTACCAGGGAGAAGATAGCTTATTACAGCAACCTGAAATTCACAGCTTTGGAAGTCCTCCTGGAGAGCTTTTAATAAAAGATATTGATAATGATGGCCTTGCTGATTTAGTTGTCTTGCCGGACAGTGGAGAGTTCTTAAGTATTTATCAACAGCAAGATGATGGTACCTTGGCTTTGAGTGAACAAATTGCCATTCCTGGTGCAACTTATACTAGCCCCCAGAGTATGGCTAGTGGAGATATCAACGGGGATGGTATTGCGGATATCGTTGTCGCAAATCCGTTACAGGGATTGGTTATATTAAAAGGTGGTGCTGGACATATCAACCAGCCACCTACGGCTATCGCCGGTGAAAATCAAACTGTTGAAGGTAATTCGGCGGTACTGCTCAATGGTACTCTGTCTTCAGATTCCGACGGCAGTATTGTGGCTTACCGCTGGACACAGATTTCCGGTACGCCTGTTATCTTAGATGACTCTGGTAATGGTTTCGCTAGCTTTACCGCGCCCTCCGAAATTACTGGAGTTGTACAGGAGCTAATTTTCGAGCTGGAAGTTGAGGATGATAGGGGTCTAAAGAATACTAGCAAAGTGGCGGTTAGCGTTGGAGTTAATTTAGCTCCTGTTTTGATAGTCGATCAGCCAATGTCAGCATTTACTGCCGGCCAAGAGGTTACATTATCCGCAGGCCAGTCTTATGATCCTGATGGAACCATCGTTAGCTATCATTGGCAGCAGGTTTCTAGTGGCCCGCGTATTGAGCTGAAAGAGCTTGATGATGGTTCCGTAACCTTTACTGTTCCAAGGATAGTTGCAGAGCCAGGAGTGTCTTTCTCAGCACTAGTATTTACGATTGAGATTGAAGATAACGGTGGTGCAAAAACTGAACAGAAAAGGTTTTTTTGTTAAGGTGTTAACACCTCCTGTGGTCGGAAGCACTTTTCTAATAATAGTAGACCCAGGCGAGGAAGTCTTGCTTAAAGGTTGGGTTGGGGATAGTGACGGCCATATTGTAGATTATCGCTGGCGCTCACTCTCTGATATTGATATCGAATTAACAGTCCACGCCGACGGTAGTGCGAGCTTTTTAGCGCCCCAAGTTCCTTTGGGTACAGAAGTAGAACTGAAGTTTGAACTTGAGGTCGAGGATAACGATGGCCTGACAGCCACGGGTTTATTTACTGTAATTGTTAAGCAGAATATGCCCCCAAATATGGGTATTGGAACTATGAGAGTGGTTCAACCGAATACAAATGTGATTTTAGATGGTTCCTATTCAAATGATCCAGATGGATATATTGTGAGTCAACAATGGGAGCAAGTATCGGGTCCACCCGTTGAATTAGTAGATGCTAATAATTTAATTGCCAATTTTAAAGCTCCAGCAGAGCCAGCTGTATTGTCATTTAAATTGAGTGTCACTGATGACAGAGGGGCGACAAGCCAAATGACCGTCAGCGTAGATGTTGAGTTAGTTCCCCCGAAAGTAATAAGCACTACTCAAGAAGTTGAGCCCGGTGAAAATGTCTTACTGGTTCCTGGCATTTCTTGGGATGTCCCTGGTGCGCATATTGTCGACTATCGCTGGAGTTCCCTCTCCGATAGGGGTATTGAATTGATAACTCACGCTGATGGTAGTGCGAGTTTTATAGCACCACAAAACCCGGGAAGTGAGTTTACTCTGGAGTTTGAGCTGGAGGTTGAAGATAACAATGGCCAAATAGTAACGAGTATATTTACGGTAATCGTAGAAGGTAACATTCCACCGTTTATGGTTATTGCATATGGGGCTGTTGGCGGTGTTAAGATTAATACAATTTCGACCTTGAGCGGTGGGGCTTCAAGAGATCAGGATGGAACTATTGTGAGCCAGAAATGGGAGCAAGTATCTGGCCCTGCAGTTGAATTGATTGATGCGGACAAGCTGACTGCTTATTTTATGACACCAGCAGAGCCCGCCACTTTGTCTTTCAAATTTAGTATTACGGATGATGATGGAGCAACAACTGAAAAAACTATAACCTTAGATGTTGAGGAATAGATAATTGTGAAAGTGAGCCCCAAGAGGGGCTCCTTTACAATTACTGTTTTTTATAGTTTGCCATATAATCCAAAGTTAACAGAGTCAGCGCTTCAGTACCCTTACGCAAAGCGTCCTCATCCACATAGAAAAGCGGTGAGTGATTGCTTGGAGCTTGGCTGGCATCCTGATCCCTAGGAGTTACCCCCAGGAAGTAGAAAAAGCCAGGGACCTCATTGGCGTAGTAGGAGAAATCTTCTGCCCCCGTAATTTTGGGTACTTCTACAACATTCTTGTCGCCGACAGCAGATCTCAGAATAGGCAGGGCCATTTCTGTCAGCTCTGCATTATTAATCGTTACCGGATAGCCTTCCAGAATCTCCACATCTGCGCTTGCACCGGAGCTTTCAGCAATTAACTCCGCAGTGGTTTTTAAGCGCTTGAAAATTTCTGCACGGTTATCCATATCAAAATTACGGATGGTGCCGTTCAGATAGACACTGTCGGGGATGATATTGTTGCGGACACCACCGTCAATACGTCCGAAGGAAACGACTGCGGGCTCTTTGGTGATGTCGATCTGGCGGCTGACAATGGCTTGGGTGCCCATTACGACTTGTGCCGCAGCGACAATAGGGTCCACTCCACCCCAGGGGCGTGAGCCATGGGTTTGGCGGCCATTGATGGTAATACGAAATTCATCGGCAGCGGCCATAAGCGGGCCCGAGCGATAGCCGATGACGCCGGTGGGTAGTGATGAAGTGACATGCTGGCCAAAGGCCACATCCGGCTTGTACTTCTTGAAGATCCCTTCTTTGAGCATCAACTCCGCGCCACCTTCTTCATTGTCCGGTGCGCCTTCTTCTGCGGGCTGGAATATAAACAAGACGTTTCCAGCCAGCTCATCGCGAAGGCCTGCCAGGACCTCGGCAGCGCCCATCAGCATGGCCACATGGGTATCGTGGCCACAGGCATGCATAACGCCAACATCTTTACCTTGGTAAGTGGTTCTCGCTTTGGAAGCGAAGTGCACATCGGTTCTCTCTGTGACTGGAAGAGCGTCCATGTCCGCGCGCAAGGCAACAGTTGGTCCCGGTTTGCCGCCTCTCAAAAAGCCCACAAGGCCGGTATGGGCGATACCTGTTTCTACTTCAAGGCCCAGTGCACGTAAGTGTTTTTCAATATATTTGGCTGTTTCAAATTCGCGATTGCCCAGTTCTGGGTTCTGGTGCAGGTGGCGGCGCCACTCAATCACTTTGGACTCAGTATTTTCCAGCAATTGCTGAGGCTTAGGATCGCTTGCAAAGGCATGGGTAGCCAGCAGCAATGCACCGATTGCGATGGGCAGGAGCAGTTTTTTCACAGCACAATTCCTTCATTCTCATTATCGTCGGCTGATTCTACCCCAGATTTTGCGCGACCGACTCCCTCGAGCTGCTTTGCCTTTATATATTTTGAGTTTCCGCTGTTGACATGATGAACCGAACGGTTCAAGATGTTCTGCATAGATTGTGGAAAGAGCTATAACCACAGAACAATGAGGGCTGCAGGAGGTTCTCAAGGTTTTCACGAGACTGGGTGATACAGAAGGTGATACTGATTGGTCATAGGTTGGAAATAATTAGAGATGTTTAATTTGTCGAGCCCCCTAATTATTTCTTAGAGGATAATTAACGAGTTAATTTATAGTGATAATAATAGGCAGGTTACTAATATATCTGTATATCCCAGGTATATATAAATAATTATTATATTTATTGTTAGATTTACGACACTGTAAATTAGGTAACGTCTTAACTCGGCGGCTCTCTCGCGGTCGCCCCTGTGTTGGGGAAAGGTAAGCTTTTCCTGATAGTTGGCTACCATTAATTACAAAGAAGTGGTTCTTATAGCGCCTAAAGCGATAGCTTTTAATTGATGTCTCGGTCATATTTATGGTTTGGCTGATTGCATTAGTGTGCCTTTTTATCAAATTTTGTAGCTGATTTTATATTGGCTACTACGGGATTCTGTGGCCGTAAGTAAATACTCATTTGCTTAGGTTGTTGATTCATTATTTTTCTATCAAGTTGTTTGAAGGAGCTGATTTAATGTCATCCCCCCAATTACCTTCGAATTGGGTCAGCCGTTATGCGGATTGGCTTATTCGATATCGATGGTTGGTAGCCATTGGCGCACTACTGTTAGCCTTCTTTGCTGCAAGCGGAGCAAGATTTCTGGGATTCAATAATGACTACCAGGCATTCTTTAGTAAATCTAATCCGCAGTTACAGGCCTATGAGCAAATCCAGCGCACTTATACCAAGAATGACAATATTCTGTTTGCGGTAGTGCCTAAAGATGGCAATGCCTTTTCCAATGATGCCCTGGCAGCCGTAGAGGAGATGACCGAGAAATCCTGGTTGTTACCCTATGCGCTGCGGGTGGATTCAATCACCAACTTCCAGCACACCATTGCCGAGGAAGATGACCTCCTGGTACAGGACTTGGTGGAAAATGCCAGCAATTTAGATGCAGAAACCCTGGCCTCTATCAAGGCTGTAGCGCTGGCAGATCCCACCTTGAAGGAGCGCCTGGTAAATAGTGATGGTTCCGTTACAGGGATAAGTATCACCTTCCAGCTTCCACAAAAATCCATGCATGAAACCCCTGAAGCGGCTGAAGCTGCAAAGGCATTGATGGAAGAGATTGAAGCAAAATACGATGTAGAGGTCTATGCGACCGGTATTATTTTACTGAGTAATGCATTTTTTGAAGCCTCTCAGTCAGATATGAGCACCTTAGTTCCGCTCATGTACCTGGTGATTATTGCAGTTGTATTTTTGTTGGTGCGGAGCTTCAGTGCGACTTTTGCAGCGCTGTTGGTTATCGTCTTCTCCATGGCTGCAGGCATGGGTTTGGCCGGTTTTATAGGTGTTAAATTGACACCACCCTCCGCTTCTGCGCCCACCATTATCATGACTCTCGCAGTGGCGGACTCGATACATATATTGGTGAGTTTGTTCGCTGCAATGCGCCGTGGACTCAGCAAGCACGATGCAATTAAAGAGAGCTTGCAGCTCAACATGGGGCCTGTGTTCTTAACTTCGATCACTACCGCAATTGGCTTCCTGTCGATGAACTTTTCCGATGCGCCTCCCTTCCACGATCTGGGTAATATTACCGCGATGGGTGTGATGGTGGCCTTCTTCTTATCGGTTACCTTACTGCCTGCATTGATGGCGATACTACCAGCCAGGAGTCGCGCTAGTGAATCCAAAATTGGACGCTCCATGGATACTCTGGGAGATTTTGTGATTCGCCGCCAGCGCCCGATATTACTCGCGGGAGTCATTGTCTCGTTGGGATTATTGGCAATGATTCCAAACAATGAGATTAATGATGACTTTGTTGGTTACTTTGATGAATCTGTGGAGTTTCGAACCGATTCAGATTATATCAATGACAACCTCTCTGGTATTTACCAGCTGATTTACTCGATCGAATCCGGTGACAACAATGGTGTCAGCAATCCGGAGTTTCTTGCAAATCTGGAGCGTTTCACTGAGTGGATGCAGGCCCAGCCTGGCGTGCGCCATGTCAATACTATTGGCGATACTTTCAAGCGCTTGAACAAAAATCTGCATGCTGACGATCCTGCCTACTACAGGTTGCCTGAAGACCAGGAATTGGCAGCCCAGTATTTGTTACTGTACGAGCTGTCTCTCCCCTATGGCTTGGATTTAAATAATCAGCTGAATGTGGCTAAGTCGTCGACGCAGATTGTTGTAACTCTCGACAATCTCAAGTCGAAAGAACTTAAAGCGGTAGCGGATGCCGGCAGTAATTGGCTGGAGAAAAACATTGGTGTAACTGCCTATGGTGTAGGTCCGGCGATAATGTTTGCCAATATTGCCGAGCGCAATATGGAGGGCATGTTGGTGGGCACTCTGGTTGCGCTGGTATTAATTTCTGCACTGATTGGTATTGCCCTGCGCAGTGTCAAACTCGGTTTCTTAAGCTTAATTCCCAACTTGTTACCTGCCGGTCTGGCATTTGGCCTCTGGGGTGCACTGGTAGCTGAAGTCAATGTGGCTGTCACTATGGTGACCGGTATGGCTCTGGGTATTGTCGTAGATGACACAGTGCACTTCCTCAGTAAATACCTGCGCCAGCGCCGTGCAGGCTACAACGTGGAGGACGGACTGCGTTACGCCTTCTCTTCAGTGGGTGTAGCGATAGTTGTGACCTCAGTCATTCTGATTGCCGGGTTTATGGTGTTGGCCCAGTCCTCCTTCGGTATGAATTCTTCCATGGCACTTCTGACCGCAATTTGCATTTTGATGGCCTTGCTGGCGGATTTCCTACTTCTTCCGATTCTCTTGATGAAGCTCGATGCCAAGGCCTACGACCCCGCTATTACCTCTATTGAAAATAAGGAGAAAAACTATGCAACCCAGCCGCTCTAAAAAACCGTTTTTGACGCGGGCCCTAGCAGGTGCCCTGGCTCTGGCAGCTTTCTCAGTTTCTGCCAGTGAATTGGACCTGGCCGCAGAAAAAGGTTTGGAAATTGCCAAGGAGGCGGACCGCCGCGACTTGGGATTCGGCGATCTCAGCAACAGCCTTACAATGACCCTGCGCAATAAATATGGTGAGGAGAGTGTGCGGGCTATGCGTACCAAAACTCTGGAGCAGGAAAATGACGGGGATAAATCCCTGGTGGTTTTTGACAACCCTCGGGATGTAAAGGGCACAGCATTTTTGTCCTTTACCCATAAAGTGGGCTCCGATGACCAGTGGCTCTATTTACCTGCTTTAAAGCGAGTAAAGCGTATTTCCTCCAGCAACAAGTCTGGACCATTTATGGGTAGTGAATTCTCCTATGAGGATATTGCCTCACAAGAGGTGGAGAAATACACCTACAAATTTTTGCGCAACGAGTCTTTCGATGGCCGCGATCACTTTGTTCTGGAGTTGGACCCGGTTGATCCTAAATCCGGTTATTCCATTCAACATCTTTGGATTGATACAGAGGAGTACCGCGCATGGAGAACGGATTACTATGACCGAAAAGGGGACCTGATGAAGACCCTCACGGTTTCCGACTACAACCAGTACGGCGATCAATATTGGCGTGCTAATAAAATGGAAATGGTTAATCACCAGACCGGTAAATCTACTGAGTTGTTGTACGGCGACTGGGTATTTGGCAATGGTTTTACCGATCGCGACTTCACCAAAAATAGTCTCTCCAGGGCGAAATAGGGATTGCGCCCATGGTAAACCAAAAAATACTCGCTCTGTTGCCACTATTGGCAGCATTGAGTCATACGGCTTGGGCAAATGAGTTGAGTGGTTATGCGGGCCTGGAGGCCCGCGCGTTCACCACAGACCCTTTGGATTCAGCACAAAGTGATGCCGGTCTTTCTGCGTCTTTAAATCTCGAGTACTACCGGGATTTTGACGATGGAAACCAGCGTGTTGTGGCCAGTGTCTTTGGGCGCTGGGACAGTGAAGATAGCGATCGCAATCACGCGGACCTCGGCGAGCTTTACTGGTGGAAAGCTTACGATAGTTTCGAGCTCTACGCAGGGGTACGCAAGGTGTTTTGGGGGGTTACTGAAACCGTGCACTTGGTGGATGTGATTAACCAGGATGATGCACTGGAAAATATCGACAGTGAAGACAAGTTGGGCCAGCCCATGATTAATCTCCTGATGGAGCGTGACTGGGGAACACTGGAGGTGTACGGTTTACCGGGTTTTCGCGAGCGTCAGTTTGCCGGCCGGGAAGGGCGATTGCGTGCACCACTGCCGGTGGATGAGGATGCTGCGGTCTATCAATCTGACCGGGAAGAGAAGCACATAGATTGGGCCTTGCGTTACAGCCATGTACTTGGAGATTGGGACCTGGGCCTCAGCCATTTTTCCGGCACTAATCGGGATCCATTATTATTGCTTACGGAAGATGGCTTGCTTGCGCCTTACTATGCACAGATCGATCAGACAGGTGTGGACATCCAAACTACCCGTGGAGATTGGTTGTGGAAGTTTGAAGCTATTTCATTTAAACCTCGCGGTGAAGATCGTCAGACAGCGGCTGTCGGCGGTTTCGAATATACATTTTATAGTATTGGCGAAACGGTCTCAGATCTTGGGGTATTCATGGAGTATCAATTTGATGATCGTACCGGACCTTGGTCCACGGCCAGTCAAAATGACATTGCGATAGGTGCACGATACGCTCTAAATAATACCCAGGATACGGAGCTTTTATTTGCCGTAAGTACCGATTTGGATAACGGTAGTCGTTTTTCCAATCTGGAACTGACCCACCGACTAAATGACCGCTGGTTAATGGAAGTGGAAGCGCGTTTTTTCGGTAATGCCGATGAAGACGATCCCACTTACAGTTTGCGCAACGACGACTACTTTCAGTTGGAATTACGTCGCTATTTTTAAAGGTTAATTCTCACAGGAATACCCCCATTCCCACTCCAAAGAGGTAAGAAGTTTTGGAGTGGGCTTTTTAGGGAAGCGTATATAGATCCAGAATATTAGCTAATTGTTGGTAACTACGCTTGCCCGCGATATTATTACCCATGGCTTTGTTAAAGGTAGCAATGCCACGGTTTACTGCCATGATCAATGCCGCCAGACCGGCACAATCAGTTTCTGGTTTCAATTGGCCATCTTCTACTGCCTGGCGCATGCGAGACTCAAGGCGTTCCAGTATTTCATTCAGACCCTTAGCTACTAAGTCTGCTAGGAATCCCTCACTGGCACCAACTTCCATTGCTGCCATGGTAGCGATACAGCCCTCAGGCGTTTCAGAGGATTCCATTCCAGCTTGGAACATCTCTAACAGGTTGCTCATAGCCGTACGAAAGTCGGGGTGGTCCAGAGTTTTCAGGCCGTCACGGGTATACTTTGAGTGAAAATGCTCCAAACAACGACCATATAGCTCTTCTTTACTGTGGAAAGAGTTATAGATACTGGATTTGTTCAGCCCCATGGCCGATTCAAGATCTGACAAGGAAGTAGCTTTGTAGCCTTTCTCCCAGAAAACGAGCATGGCCTTGTCTAGTACTTCTACCTCGTCAAATTGCTTGCGCCCACTCATTTATCGTTACCAAACCTCAAAAAAATGATAGTGACACATCAATCTGGGGTGGGCAAGGCGAGAGGGGGAGAGTCTAGAAAGTATAGGGATAAATGGCTTTTGGAATGAACAATCCAGCGGATTTACCGGTACATGAATAGGTGGTCAGCTTATTTTGTACAAAGGTCTGGTTCTGACTAATGGGCCCCTTTTAACTGGGTACTCAAAGCCTTTGCTATAAGTGACTAGCTCGTCTTAATCTTTGACTGTTGTGTCCCCGAGGTTACCTGATTACGGTTCTTAAAAATAGACAATTATTCTATGATTTCGGCCGCGAATGAATAGAGAAGGAATAGGAAATTATGGGTATTTTTGATAAAGCCAAGGAACTCGGTGAAAGGGTCAATGAGTCCGTAACCGCTTTTAGCAGTGATGAAGTAATAGCCAATACCGTTATCAAAGCGGTTGAGAAGCAGGAGAAGGTGAATGCCATTCTCAAAGCCAGGGGGTGCAATTATCGTGTTGCGGACATCGATCTGGGGATGGGCATTCCACCAACGGTGACTTTTGGGGTGAGGCGAGTTGATGTGCTGGCAGAAAAAAGGCTGATGAAAATGGTGTCATGACTTCACCCGCGTCTGAAGAATCCGCCTTATAGTTACCGACTCTCTAAATGATGGTTCCGGAAATTTTATAAAGCGATATTGGAATAAACATTATGAAAATAGTGCGTAGCAGAGATTTTACCGGTAGTAAGCCCTGGGAATCGCAACTTATCGCAAATATGAACGGGATTACCACTAAACTGCATTGGACTAATAAACCTTATATTTGGCATATCAATGATGGCCAGGAAGTCTTCGCTGTTCTCGATGGTCATGTAGAAATGTTTTACAAAGTGGCAGGTAGAACCGAATCGGAACTTCTTGGACCTGGTGATATATTCCACGCTTCTGAGGGCACGGAACATGTAGCTCATCCTGTTGGTGAGGCTCGCATTCTGGTTGTGGAATCTGAGGAAAGTGTCTAAGTTGGTTTTCCTTTCTTAGAAATTAATTAATGTGGTTATCTTATCAAGAAATAGTCATCAATTTGATGGCTTGGATAAGCATTTTGCAATGTTGATTTTGTAACAGTTGAGCATGTCGGAATTTGTCGATTTACTGTCATTTTAATACCACTATTGGTGAGAGTAATTCGTTAGTATAAAAAGCTATTCAACCTTCCATATATGAAGCTTATACAGATTTTATGTAGTCATTTTCTGTTGGGATAACTTCCTTTGTGTAGGGAGGTTGAGCGAGAAATTAAGAGTAATAAGCTTCAAAAATTATTTAGCGAACAAGGAGGGAGCTGGGATGTTGGAGTTAAGGCCGAACTGTGAGAATTGCGATAAAGATCTACCGCCAAACTCGGAAGAGGCGATGATATGTACTTACGAATGTACTTTCTGCCAGCCCTGTGTCGAGACATTACTCAGTAACGTCTGCCCTAACTGTGGCGGTAATTTTTGCCCCCGCCCCATTCGGCCCCAGGTTGCGCGGCGTAGTGGTGTGGGTATTAGCTATCAACCGGCCTCACAGAAGCGAGTCAATACTCGATTTAGTAAAGATGAAATCTGCTCGTTTACCGATAGCGTGAAAAATATCCCCCCCGCTGATCGCTAAAACAAAGTGACTGAAAGTTGCAGGTTGGTTTTCTGTTGCGAGGTTTATCGAGCTTATCTGGGTCATGCATGGGGTTATGCGGTTTTTTTATAGGGTGAGTTGTCCTCTGTAGTAAGCTTTGGGGCTGGCAATATTTTGCCTGACGCCTTAAGTTATATCGCCTTTTTTAGGGGGAAGTTAGAAGGATAACTATGACGAGTATCGTAGCGGATATCGGTGGGACCAATGCCCGATTTGCCATCGCCAAGCCTGTAGCAGAGGGTTACCAGCTGGAAGAACTCAAAGTCGTTGATTGCCAACGCTTCGAGGGGTTTGATGCAGCACTACAACACTGGCTCGATGGATTAAACCAGCCGCGTCCGGAAAAGGCGTGTATTGCAGCAGCCGGTCCGCTGGAGATGACTCCAACTGGTGGAAAGGTTTATATGACCAATCTGGGCTGGACTATTGACGCTGGGGAGCTGGCTCAAGAGTTTAGCTTTCCCCATTTAGAGCTGATCAATGATTTTGCCGCCTTGGCTCAGTCTCTGCCCCGTCTGGCCGAATCAGATTACCAGGTGCTGCGCGATACTCCCCGGCAGGCAGGTGCCCCTATGGCGGTGCTCGGTCCCGGAACCGGCCTCGGTGTTGCCGGGCTGGCTGAAGCTGATGGCCGATACCATGTGCTGGCGGGAGAGGGTGGGCATGCCAACCTGACAGTCTCCACTGAGCGTGAATTGCAGTTGCTGCAAATCCTGATGAAAACCCAGTTACCCGTTTTCAATGAATGGGTTTTGTCGGGCAATGGGCTGGTTAATCTCTATCGCGCAGTTTGCGAGCTGAACGGAGAGATCGCTGAGGACCTGACGCCCCCCGATATTAGCGCCCGTGGCCTTGAAGGTTCAGATCCGCTGTGCCGTGAAGCTCTGATAGATTTCCTCAATTTCCTCGGCAGTGCGGCCGGAGATGCGGCTTTGTATATGGGCGCTCGTGGTGGGGTATTTTTGGGCGGTGGTATACTGCCCAGGATCGCTGAACTGCTACCTGAGAGCGAGTTTGAGCAGCGTTTCCTGACGAAAGGGCGTGTCGCTCAATGGATGGAGGCCGTTCCGGTATACGCGTTGAACGCGGGTTATCAGGCCTTGATTGGCGCTGCAGTACAGCTTGAGGGGTAATTGCCTGGTACTTTTGTTGGGTTATGGCCTGACAAACGTGTATTAAATTACACCTGTGATTGATCTCACACTTTTTCCCGTCTCCTCCCCCTCGGGGGAGGATGTTATGGATTAGGGGCCGCCCTAGGATGCAGGGTCTCAACATAACGATAAGTCCAGGGAGAAGATGATGAGTCTATCCAATAACGGTAAAGGGGCGCTCAGACCCACTTTGCTATCTGCTGCCATCGCGGCCTCCGTGTCCACCTCGGTTGGGGCCTATGCGCAGGAGCAGGAAACACTGGAAGAAGTAACAGTTACCGGTATTCGCACCAGCGTTTTGGACTCCGTTGAAGCCAAGCGCGCCGCCGATGTTGTGGCCGATGTGGTAGATGCGGGCGCTCTGTCATCTCTTCCCGACCAATCAATCGCCGATGCCCTGGGCCGTCTGCCCGGCGTAACCACCGTGCGATCGAACGGTCAGTCCTCACAGCTAAATATCCGCGGTATGAACGGCGACTTCCTGCAGACCACCCTGAATGGTCGTGAGCAGGCCTCTACCAGTGGTTATACCGAAAGTACTCGCTGGATATCTTTTGACCAGTACCCAGCTGAGCTGATTAATCAGGCTGCGGTCTACAAGACTCCGAAAGCCTCTCATATCGAAGGTGGTGTAGCGGGCTCTGTAGAGCTGAAAACAGCCAATCCTCTCGACGCCGAGAAAGAACACAACTTTAATGCCAATGTGCGTATGTCGTTTAACGACGCAGCAGACGACGTCGGTGCCGACGAGTTCGGTGAGCGTGTCACCCTGTCGTACATGGGTAAATTTATGGATGACAAGGTGGGCGTCGCCCTGGGTTACTCCCACCTTGAGCAGCCGAATAGCTTTGTAAAGTCCCGCACAGGTGCAGACGCCCAGATCGGTTATGAACCGCCGGCAAGCGATTACGATGGTGACGGCAGCGCAGATGCTTTGCCGCGCGCATTCCAATGGCAGTCAGGTGATGGTACCGATACCCGCAATGGTTACCTGGCTAGCGTCGTTTTTGAGCCTACCGATGGTTTCAAGGCCCAGTTGGATTACTTCAAATCTGACTTTGAGCGTGTGGATACTCGCCACGGTATTACGGTTGGTGGGCTGGCCAATACAGACATGTATACCCTTTCCGATACGGAAGTAAACGGCGGAGTGGTTACCGATGGAACGGTAATTATTACCGATCCAAAAACTGTTTACGATTCCAGCCCCTGGTTTGAATCCCGCTCTGAGGATCAATCAACTCAGGCGGACAGCGATAGTATTGGCCTGAACCTGGAGTGGAATTTTGGTGACCGCCATACCCTGGCCGTTGACTACTCCTATAGTAAGGGCACCAAGACGCGCAAGGATCAGATTGTATCCATGCACGCTTACGACCTGACCTACAATGACGATGGAAATTTAGAGACCTGGGAAGAAGCTGCTGGGCAGAGCTTTGCCTATTCCCTTAATGGTGATGGTATTCCCTCAGGCGTTTTCTCCGGTGTAGATTTCACCGATCTGGATACCATGCGTTTGTCGCGCTATGAAGAGTACCCCCACGAGTACACAGATAAAGTTGAAGCCTTCAAGTTCGATTACAAGTTTGACTTGGAGTGGCGAGCCATTGCCTCTATAGAGACTGGATTCCGTGTATCTGAGCGTACTTTCGATTCTGAGCGTGGTGCTTTCCTGTACGGTAGCCGCGATGGTCAATTCAATGACTACTGTGCGGATAACCTGTCCGACATCGATTGTGAGCCGCAACTACTGGACGGCTATGTCAGCATTGAATCTACCAATGGGATACCACAATTCGTAGTCAACGATATGGATGCCCTGGCTTCCAGTATTTTTGGTGCCGGTAATTACGAAGGTAAAAAGGTATTTAGCCAGGACTGGACTTTCGTTGAGTCCGGTGCTGTGAGAGAGGAAGTTTTTGCCTACTACCTGATGGCCAATATTGAAACCCAGTTGGGTAGTATTCCAGTAACTGGTAATTTCGGTGTACGGGTTGTTGAAACCGATGTGAAGTCCAGCGGTATCCAAAATGTGGGTGCTGGCAATGGTATCGAAATTACTGATGATGTGGGTGTAACATCAGATAGCTACGACTATGTTGAGTACGGCCCCGAATACACAGACACCCTGCCTTCCCTTAACTTGAACTTTGAGCTGACCGAGCAGGACTACATTCGCTTTGCAGCAGCTAAAGTTATGGGCCGTCCGCCGGTTGGGCAGCTGAAGGGGGCGCTGGCTCCTGGAACAGTGTTAACAACGATGGCGCTACGGAGTACAACGTTTGGACCAAGGGGTCTCCCTACCTCGATCCTTTCCGTGCAAACCAGTTTGACTTGGCTTATGAGCACTATTTCGAAGATGGCGGCGCGGTAACTGCAGCCATTTTCTGGAAAGATATCGAAAGCCTGGTAGAAAAGCAGTATATCTACCTGGACAGCCAGGCAGATCGAACGGCGTTATTTGATTCCCTGGGTATTGAAATTCCAGTTGGCCTGGAAGCCGGTGCTTTCGAAACTTACGTGAATAACGACAAGGGCGGATATATTCGAGGCATTGAGCTTGCGGGTACTAAAACCTTTGATCAGCTGCCGGGTATTTGGGCTGGCCTGGGTATGACCGCCAGCTATTCATATACTGAGAGTGAAACCGAAGTGAGTGGCGGTAGCCTCTATGGTGAAAACCTGCCGTTGCCGGGCCTCTCTGAAAATGTCTGGAGCACTACAGTATTCTGGGATATCGGTAATTTCAGCTCCCACGTCAATGTTCGCTATCGGGATGAATTTATCCTGAATATGCCGGTACCAGGCAGCTCCACACCTGTGGAAGCGCAAGCCTATACTACTGTCGATGCACAGATATCCTACGCATTTGATAATGGTATCGATGTGATTCTCTCAGCGAACAATCTTACGGATGAGGCTGATGTGAAATCATACGGAGTAGATGGTGTCCTCGGTGAATATACTGAGTTTGGGCGTCAGTTCTACCTCGGCTTGAACTATAGCTACTAAGTATCGCTGATTCTTTCGGTGTAAAACTGAAGGTGTGATAAGAGACCGCCCGCTGAGCTACGCTTGCCGGGCGGTTTTTTTGAAATATCAAATGGCCCGAAAATAAGTGCGGTGCCGAATTTTTGAGAGTCGCCATGAGCAATCAACGCAAAAAAATAATTATTCTTGGCGGGGGTACCGCTGGCTGGATAACTGCCAATCTGATGGCGACCCACTGGCAGGATAAAGGGTTTGAAATCACCTTGGTGGAATCACCGGATATCGGGATTATCGGTGTTGGGGAGGGATCAACTCCACCGCTAAAAGGTTTTATGGAGACTATAGGAGTTAGCGAATCAGAGTGGATGCCTGCCTGTAACGCTACTTACAAAGTGGGAATTACCTTTAGGGATTGGTCGGTTAAGCCGGGCTTTACTGAGTATGTTCATCCTTTTGTTGGCCAGCCTGACCAATTTACTATCCCGGCATTTTTTCATAATAGTTACTTGCGCAGGAAAGGCGTTGACCTGGAGGGACATCCGGATCATTTCTTTCTGGCTACTGAGATGATACGGCAAAAATTATCTCCAGTCGCGCCGGAAAACTTCCCTTTTGAAATTGCCTATGGCTATCATTTTGATTCTGGTTTATTGGGCCAGTTCCTGCGTCGTGTTGCCGAAAAAAAAGGCGTTCGCTATAAGGTGGCGACAGTGGCTGGCGCCATGCTCGATGCACAGGGGAATATTGATCATCTGAAAACTACTGATGGTGAGGTTCTCAAAGCGGATCTGTATGTGGACAGTTCCGGCTTCCGTGGAAGTCTTATACAACAATCCCTGAAAGTTCCTTTCATTAGTAGCGCTGAGAGTCTGTTTAACGATTCTGCGGTTGTATTTGCTACAGATCAGGATAAAGAGTATGCACCGCATACTATTTCTACTGCGATGAAATATGGCTGGGCCTGGAAAATCCCACTGACTAATCGCAATGGCAATGGCTATGTTTACAGCTCTCGCTTTGTCGACGATGACAAGGCAGAAACGGAATTTCGCGCTCACTTGGGGTTGTTGGACAGTGATGTCGAGGCGCGTAGATTAAAGTTCAAGGTGGGACGGGTTGCCCAACACTGGGCCAAGAACTGCCTGGCGGTGGGGCTCTCCCAAGGCTTTATTGAGCCTTTGGAGGCAACGGCGCTGGATATGGTTCAGGAAACCGTTGTGCGCTTTATTGAGGCCTACAACAATGGTGATCATACAGATAAGTATAGGGATGATTTTAATAATCGTATCAGTGCTCGTTTTGATGCAGTGCGGGACTATATCGTCTGTCACTACCGTATTAGTTCGAGAACTGATACGGATTATTGGATTGCCAATGGGACTAATGAAAAGATATCTCCCTCCCTGCGCTCAATCTTGATGTCCTGGATGGCAGGCAAGAATATTACTGATGAACTACTGAATCAAAAATTGGATGTCTATTTCCCGAATGTATCCTGGAATTGCCTGTTGACTGGCAAGGGGATTTACCCGGGACAGGAACAGTTGCGTCTAGGTAATGAGCTCGCACACAAATATAAACTGGACGAAATCAGGGATTTTAACCGCCGCTGTGCTCTGAACTTTATGCCGCACATGGATCAGTTAAATCAATTAAGGATGGGGTAGGAGGAAATCTGGAATAGTGCTCGGGTTATCTCTGAGCACTATTCCATTTTAATCAGATAGGGGAATAAATCGTCTTAATTTAACAAATGATTATTCATTGTCCTGAAATTCAATTTTTTCTGACTCTTTAATGCGAAGTGTGCGTTTTTCTCCGCGCTCTCCACGGATTTTCACACGATCTCCCGATTTCATACCTTTGAGCTTGGCCTCATCGGCATCCAGGAAAAAGTAGTGGCCAGTCTGCTCATCTTTCAGGGAAAACTTACGCTTGGATTTTCCTGTTTCAAAATCTTCAGAGATAATTTCTTCCAAGGTGCCAGTTACAATCTCCTCTGCTTGTACAAACAGGGAGAAGCTCAATGCAAACGCTATTAGAATGAACTTTTTCATAGTATTTACCCTACGGTAACGGATTTATAGTCTAATCACTGTAACTGACTAAGATAGTGGCCGACTGTTTGTCTGAGGCCATAGATTGAAACTCAATGGTTAAGCCAATATTTGAGTCGGTAAAGCTATCTCCTGGCTCCTTGAGTTCTGCTACATGGTTAAAGAGTCTATTATCGAGATAATGAACGGATACTGAATTTTCCATATGAGACGATGGGTTCAGTATGTCATGGCCTACATGGTAGTTCACGTAGTAGTAGTCTTTCCCATTCTGACTACCCGCACTCTCAACTTTCAGCTGCTGGGGCAGATTTCCTGAGAGCTCTCCCGCAGTCAGCTCAATAGCTTCAATCTCCACCTCTTCTGTTCTGCCGGCGGTCTGGGTTACCGTTTGAGTATATTCGGGGAATAAATCATACCAGCCCATATACTCACGGTGACCACTGCCAAACAAGCGAGATCTCCAGGCATTCCCCATAAAGCTCCCGTCTGTTCCATATTCGCTTTCGCCACTATCGAAGGTATCCCCATCATTGTTGTCATCATTGCCAGCATGGCTCAGTCCAATATTGTGTCCAAGCTCGTGGCCCATAATCATCTGATCTGTATAGGCAGTAACGATGCTCCACCTTCCACCAACGGAAGCGACACCAGCCCCTACTAGCCCGGCACTCTTGGCCTCTGGAGGAAAAATGTAGACTCGGTGGCGCCAGTCGCTTAGGTCAATCGGATTGTTGTTGTCATCTACAAAATTGGCCTCAGCCCACTCGGTGGCATTATCCCGCCAAGTATATCCTCCATCGGTATACTCTCCACCCTGACTGGATCGGGCCGATGCATCATCAACACTTAAAGTGCCACCATTCTGGCTATCGGGAATATTGTAGCTGATGCAGTCAATGGAGCTGTCTTCATTACTATCTTCGCCATAACAGTAATGCCCCAGGGAATTGTCACTGATGAGATGACGGAGAAATTTTAGCTGTCCCAATGAATTCTTTAGATAGGTATTATCGAGGGAGTCCTCATCGTTAAATACCATATCTGCAATATCTGAGATGTCAGTAGTATCCGTCGGTGCTGCATCAGAGAAGTTCATAAAAATGAATACGATACTACTTTCGTCAGGCTCGATGGTGACAATAGAAAAAGTAACTGATTGGGTAGAGCCATCACTCAGTTGAAATGAAACGGTATCTTCTGTGGTCTCACCATTATTCAAATTATCTGCTGAGTCATTCAGGCTGTATTCCCAGTCCCCACTGCTGGATAACTCTAAATCACCGTATGAGCCGTTAATAGTTTCCTTGACGAACTCCGGTGTGTTGCCATCGACATCCTCTAAAAGGAATGTACCTGAAGCAAATTCCTTCCCTTCAACAATTAGGGTAGCCAGTGGGCTGGCGGGGTTAAAAGTGTAGGTGTCATCGTATCCAGTGATGGAAATGGATATGGTCGCTTCTGAGTTACTGAAGCCAATGCCAATACTGAACGTGTCGGTAGCTATTTCTGAGCCAGCAATGGGATCGGATAACTCACTGTCCAGAGTGTAGGTCCAGCTGCCATCGCTGGAGATTTCCAGTTCCCCGTAAGTTCCGTGAAAATTTCCAGACTCAAAGGTTTGATTGCTATTTGAGTTATCGATCAGTTGCCCTGAGACCGTGATCTCGTCATCTTCACTGACGCTGCCACTACCTCCGCTTATGCTAGAGGAACTGTCATTGTCAGAGTCGCTATTGCCATTGGAGCCTGAGTTATCACTATCAGAATCAGAGCTGCCATTATCGTTGCCAGAGTTAGATCCAGAATTATTGTCGCTGCCAACAGCAGTGTCTTCAGTACCGCTTTCATCGGAGCTTCCGCCGCCCCCACAAGCAGAAAGAAATACAGCTAAACTGATAGCTGTAAGCAACTTCAATGAATAAGTCATATCGCCTCGATAGATCCGTTATACCAAATATGATTGGTGCGGAGTATAAAGAGATGGTGATCATATTCTGTGATGGCTGGCTTGATTTTGACGTGGGCTTATTGCTGGGATAGGGCAGAACACCATCTGTCATATGATTCGATAAGGCTTATTTATACGGAAGATAAAATAGGGGAAAATTGGCGAATAATTATAGGCGATTTGTATTACTGAATATCAATTTTTTGAGCCTGTTGGCAAAATTAAGTTGATGGCGGTCAACTATTTGGTGTGAATAGTTGACCGCTCAAGAGTTATCACTCTTTAGATAGCTCACTTAGGAACTGTTTTAGATGTGTAACATTACAATCTTTTTTTCCAGTACAGTTTTCCAGTATTTGCTGTAGCTGTTGATCGTCGCTTTGCTCAGTAGCCAGTTTCAAATAATGTAGCATCTGGTTAATGTTCTGGTCGGCAGGCTCTCCCTGACTATAGGCTTCAGCAATTTTCAGTGATGCCATGCCATGCCCCCTTTTGGAAGCCTCATCGTAGAGTGACAGTGCCCGATCCAGATTGGCCTCTACACCAAGTCCCTGCTCATACATGCGAGCTTGATTAAAAAATCCATACTTTGAATTTTTGTTCGCTGCCTGCTCGAACCAATATAAGGCTTTGGAGTAGTTTTTTATATCGTTATTCTCGGAGTCCAAATATATGAGACCCAGCTTATTCATGGCAGAAGCTAATCCACTCTCTGCTGCTTGAGTATAATAATAAATTGCCTGTTCAAGGTCCTTGTATACTCCATTACCCGTTTCATAGAGTCCTGCCAGCCTTGCACTAGAATTGGCTGATCCCTCCTCAGCAGCAAGCCTATAGAGTTCTGCAGCACGAGCTGGGCTTTTTTCAACTCCATAGCCATGTTCGGCGGAGTAACCCATATTGGTAATACACTCCAGATTGCCGGCCCTTCCACAGAGTAAATACCAAGCATAGGCAATCTCAGGATTGGCGTCTGCAATAATGTCTTTGGAATTCAGTATTCCCATTTTTAATTGTGCAGGAAGGTGGTTGCGGAATGCCGCTGCTCGGTATTCCCTGATAGATTGACTGATATTAATTGGCTCGCCATGTACTCCGAATTGAGCGATACGGCCCCTTTCATAGAGTGCTGCTGGATTTCCTGCAACTGCGGCCTCATTGAGAAGTGCCATGCCCTCACTGATTTCTCTTTTCTCTTCCAATAGGTAGCTGGCATAAAAAAATTGCGCCGGGGAAAAGCCGCTATTGGAGGATTTTTGGATATGTTGCTCAAATTGATAATAGTTATTTTGCTCGAGATATCCTATGGCTTGGGTGAAGGAAGCCATTGGATAATTTTTGTTGGCGCTAGCCTGCAGGAGTTGTTTAGCACGGTTTTCGTTGATAGAGGCAAATTCTTCTGAAGCAAAGAGGGAATAGAGCTCGTACTCTGCCTGACCTTTTTTCAGGTGTTGTTCGGCACTGGATAGTAGTGAAATCGCGAGTTCTTCATCTTGCTCAATGCCCAGTCCCATATAGGCCATATAAGCGAGAAAAACTTTTGCCTCTTGCAGGCCCAAATCTGCAGCAGCAACAAATAATTGGGCACACTCGTTGATAGAAAATTTTTCAGTTTTTTCACTGAGGCACAGTCGTCCTAAACTGATGTTGGCAGAAATAGACCCCATAACTATGGCGTCAAGGTAGGCTTGCTCTGCTTGCGAGTACTGTCCCTCAGCATGGAATACAGTGCCTTCGGCGTGCCGAGCTGCGTAATCTGTAGAGGCTAGAACCTGAATTACATCCGTATAGAGCTGATCTGAAGTGCCGGCAAACGGGTACCGAATCGCGAGTAGGCGGTGTAGAAAACGGGCATTATCGAAGTAAATTTTGGATACTTGATTACCTCCGATTTCCCTCACGTTATATACGCGATAGATAGCATTGCGACTATTGGCAAACTCTATATAGCTATCGATAATTTCATAGCCGGATATGGTGAGCAGATCTTCTGCGTCTGCCCAGCTCGCTACTTCGAAAGCACTGTAGCCATATTCACCACTGCGTCCGGAAAGGATGCCCGTCGCAATAAATTCAAACAGGTTTTTGTGATAATTGGCGGCCTCCAGTTGCCCCACAGACTCATAGCATTCGGCGGCAGTGAGGTGGGGCATCAGGGACAGGATGTTGTTATTGACCACGGCCTTCCAATCCACTGCGTCACAGGCTTTTTGTCCAGACTCAATCGCAGCCATTTCTGATTGGTAGTGGTCTCTGGCAGCGATGTTATTCACTGGCTGCTGGGATTCCAGATATGCGAACCAGAAGTCCTCATAAGCGACTGTGTCCGGAGCGCTGGCTACCTGGTTGGTTAACAGCCGGATTTGGTTGTCGCCCGATTCGATCGTGGTTTGGCCGGCACAGGAGGCCAGTAAGTACATGATGGGAGCAAAGATTAGTTTTTTCATTATTTACTTCCTGATCAATGACTTAACCAGGTTTTTCATTGCCTTGCTGGTTTCCTGGGTATTGGAGTTGTCGCCTTTTGCCCAAAACTGATATTGAAGGGCTTCATCCAGTTTATCCAGCTGCTCCATATACTCGGCAATATCTGTGTTGCGAACGTGGTCTGTTTTGGATTTAAAGGCGTAGTTCACTGAGATATTGTTACCAGTATGATCAGAGGTTCTTGAGAAGGTAAACCAGGGGTTGTCAATCTGAAGTTCCTGAGATTCTTCTCGCCACAAGACTTCACCGGTAACCTTGGCTATTGCCTTGTGATGGATATCTACTGGATGCGCTAATGCGAGTGGGCTCTGGCGAATGCGCTTCTGAGGACTGGTGATATAGGACGCGATACTGGAGCCATACAGTGAGAAAATCTTCCGAGCAGAGTTCAACTCGGCAAAATCACTGATCTCATATAGCTCCGATACCTGAAGTACATTTTCACCCCGATTGTCCTGGTGCTTGATATTGGATGTAATTTCAATACCAGGGTAGTAAGTTGCCATAAAGTTTGCGTAATTACTCTTTATGTATTCAGAGTCCGCTGACTGGAAAAATTGACGCATCTGCTCCGCTTTGAGAGCGCTGTAGGTGGACTCAACAGTTAGCCCTGCGGTATTGGCACCGGCATTGATTTCAAAATTTTCGGTGACATCCAGTTGCAGAGTGCCATTGGCGGGATAAATCGTGGTTACTTGTTTTAATGCTCGGGTTCCCTTTCGAATGGGGAGTGCCAATTCATAATCAAAGAAGCCTTTGCTTTTGATATTGGAGCCCTGTCCGGAAGCGGTGCCGTCAACCCAATAATCTTGTCCATTGAGCTCAATGACGCTGATTACATGATCAAACGAACTGGGAGAGGGGATATCATTGGCAAGGTCACGCCCGCGTCCTGAAGACACCAAAGCGGGGTAAGAGCTAACCCCCAGGTGAGACAACATGGCGGTTATTAATATGGCCTTGTCTTTACAGTCGCCATAGCGCTTATCCAAAGTCTCTCTCGGCGTTCGCGGTTGGTGTGAGTTGATTCCAAACTCGATCCCAAAGTAGCGAATATCCTCCTGAACGTAGGCAATAGCCTTGCTGACCGCTCCCTCAAGGCCTTCCTCTGCGCGCCATTGATCCAATTGCCGGGTGAGTTCCTCTGGCAGGGAGAGGTCAATATCGTAGAGTGTCATTGCCCAGTCGTTTACTTCAGCCCAGCTGTTATAGCCTGAATATTGGATGTAGTTGAATGGGTCATGCCAGTGAGGATATTCCCCCTCCTGAAGTATCGGAGATACCTGCTTCAGGTCCAGTGTGTACTGGTAAGTGTCGTTATTGCGGGTAACGTTCACCGGTACTTTTTCATTGTTAAAACGGTAGTTGAGCTTGTTGTCACTGGTAATTTTTACATAGCGCCTGTCGATGGCATCCGGCCATGACAAGTAGAAAGTACCAAAATCCCCGCGTTCAAAAATAGGATTGCTTCCCTCGAGTGTATAAGCGTAGGAGATTTTGTCACCGGGTCGGATATCCTCAAGAATGTAAAGCGCATTCCACATTTCAGAGTAGAGTTTGCTGGACAGCTCCTGCTCAGACTGGAATAACTTGAAGTCCTGTTTGTCCAGGCGATCAATCACTTGATCATTGCGGGTGACGGTAATTTCGTGAACGACCAGCTGCTGGAACGCGGGGTAAAAACTAATGTTCAGTTCCGATACCTGTTTAACCCCTTGCTGATTGAGGGGCTCCATCACCAACTGAAAATAGTATTGGTGTTGTTCGTTCGTATGGGATATCTGGGAGTTACTCAGGTGATACCTAACACTGCCTTCGGGTGCAGTGACACTACTCGAGAGGTCGACGGCATCCACCCAAGTGGGTGTTGGGGCTATGTTAATTTCAGGGGTAGCCTGGGCCAGCGACACAGCAAATAAGAGAGTCACAGCCAGAATTTGGCCGAAGGAACGATATTTCAAAATGAGCCTCGATTGTTATCTACAGCCTATACCGGCGGAGACAGAATAGATCTTGGGTGGGGAGTAAGCAGAAGGGGCACGCAGGGCACCCTACGATTGATTCGCTCCTGTTGAACCCTGGATCTTTCCCTATAGGGCAGTGCCTGTTGCCGCTTGGTGTTGGGATCGTTTAGTGAACAGCCGGTAATATACCCCAATGGCTATGGGCTGAGTATCGGATGGGTATGACCGCTGGCGTTTTGAATAAGTTTTTCGGCGGTTCAAATTGATGAAGGCAGGGATTGATGTGTCCAGGCGATAAAATGGTCAAAAAATAACCGAATCTTGAAGGTGGGAGGCCACCCAGCTTGTAAGCTGAGTGACCTGAGATCTGCTTATTGGGTTTGCTCCTGAACGGGCATTTCTTCGAGCTTAGCCTTTATCTCTTTCAGCTTTTCCTTAACTCGGGCTGCATTGTCGGGGCCCATGCGGATCATCAGCTTTTGTATTCCAGGGAGTTTTTCCAGTTTTGGATCGGCAAATTTGTAATACACCGATGGGCGTATCAATTGAATAGGGCCTTCAACATCTGGCGCTGCCAGTACATTGTCGATTGCTCCAATCACCACCTGGTGGAATGACTTGTTGCGAATCCCCAGCTCGCCATAGGCCTGAGCTAAACGGGGGTACCAGTACTGATACAAAGTAATGATGGCATCAGTGTTAGCCAGTGCGAACAATCGTACTGGTTGGTCGTAACGGCGATAGTTCTCCGGGGACAGCTGGTAGCCTTCAGCGGATGACCCGGTAACGGTGATGGGGCCGCGAATGGTTTTCAGCGGGCGATGCTTGTGAATCAGCTCACCACGGGATGCTGCGTTGGCAGCGGCCACCCATTTACGTATTACTTCGTCGGGTACCAGCCAGCGGGACAGGGCGCCGTCGGGTGCCAAGGACATTAACTCGTCATATGCGGCCTTGTCGCTCTCGTTCAGGGGGAGGCGGCTCTCTGCCGGGCTCCTCTTCAATGACCGGCTCCTCGGGCGGCTGGGCTGGTTCCTGGCTCTCAGGTTGTGCCAGGGCCTCTGGCTCGGGAGCAGTTTGGGGTTCTTCAACAACACCGATGGTGGGAATTTCTTTTTCTTTTCCTCGCCGGTCCAGAGCCAATAGGCTGCTGCAGCGACAACGACCACCACAATAATGCCGATGATCCACCCTTGCCTAGATTGTTGTTCCGACATTCCCTGCCTCCTTTGACTGCTAACAGAATGTGACGCTTGGACCACGACAAAGCGCTGCGGTTTCTCGCGGTCTGCTGGTTTTACATTACTCTGCAAAAGCGCCGCTCGCAAAATAGTTTTACTATGGGGTAATTGCACAACCTTATTGCCGGTCTTATACCCTGCGCAGCACCTACGCCCCCGCGCGGGAGGATGTTTGATTTACTGGGCCTATTAGAGTGGTCTGGGGAGCTTCTGAACAATTCTGAGCGGCGAATAAAAGAGAGAACAATGGGAAAATTCACCAGCTTATTGATTGGCCTGATGCTGGGTGGTGTACAAGCTGCCTTGGCTGCAGAGCCGGTAGACCCTTTTTGGCGCAATGCGACAGTCTATTTTATGTTGCCGGACCGTTTTAATAACGGCGATAGCAGCAATGATTTCCCCTACGGCCGCAAAGACGATGCAGCATACCTGCGCGGTTTTGAGGGAGGGGATCTGCGCGGTGTTATCGAGAAAATTGAAGCCGGGTATTTTAATGATCTCGGGGTCGATGCTATCTGGATGGCCCCGGTGATTGAGAACATCCATGGCTACAATGAGTCCGATAAACACACCTACGCTTTCCATGGCTACTGGCCTAAGGACTGGACTGCCGTAGATGCCAACTTTGGCACCGAAGCAGAACTGGCAGAATTGATTGAGGTAGCTCACAGCCAGGGGATTCGCGTATTGCTGGATGTAATTCTCAATCACACCGGGCCAGTCACTGAACAGGATTCCAGATGGCCCTCGAGTTGGCTGCGGAATAGCCAGCAATGCGATTGGTCTGACTATGCCGGCAACGTTGAATGTGCAATTCACGCGAATTTGACGGATATCCTCACGGAGAGTGAGAAAGATGTCGAATTGCCGCCGCAACTGGTGGCAAAGTGGAAAAAAGAAGGCCGCCTGCAGCAAGAGCAGCGCGAGCTGGATGCCTTTTTCGAGCGCACTGGCTATCCCCGTGCCCCCAAATATTACCTGATCAAGTGGTTAACCGACTGGGTGCGTGAATACGGTGTCGATGGCTTTCGTGTGGACACCGTTAAACACGTAGAGCCACAAGCCTGGGCAATACTGAAAAAGGAAGCGGACTTAGCCCTGGCGGAGTGGAAGGCTGAGAACCCGAAGAAGAAATTGGATGATCGCAATTTCTTTATGGTGGGTGAAGTTTACCATTTTGGCGTTAACAACTTCGGTCCCAGTGTTGGTCGTTCCTACGATTATAGCGACCGGAAAGTGGACTTTTATCAGTACGGTTTTGACAGCCTGATTAACTTCGACTTTGCCCAGGTTGTGGGCCGGCCAGCGGAGGATATTTTCTCCAGCTATTCTTCCGCCTTGAACAGTGGCGAACTAAAAGGGTTCGGTGTCCTAAATTATCTAGGCTCCCACGATGACCATCACTCATTTGACCGCGAGCGTCAGCACACACTGAATGCCGCAAGTAAACTGATGTTGGCGCCCGGTGCAGTGCAGATATATTACGGTGATGAACTGGCGCGCCCCATGATTGATGATCGCGCATTCGGCGACGCCTCTATGCGCACCAATATGAACTGGGATGACTTGGAAAAGCCGGAAACCCGTGCATTGCTGGCTCATTGGCAGAAGCTGGGGCAGTTTCGTCGATCGCACCCGGCAGTTGGAGCTGGTGTACACCAGAAGCTGGAGGATAAGCCTTATACATTCTCCCGCACCTTATCTGGTGAGCAGCCGGTAGTTGTGGCGATGGAACTGTCTGCGGGTGAGAAGAGCGTATCAGTTAAAGGTGTGTTTGCCGATGGTATCGAACTGACCGATTACTACTCGGGCAAGCGAGCCAAAGTTGAGGATGGCAGGGTGACTTTTGATACCGAGGGAACTGTGCTACTGCTATCTGCTAAATTGCAGTAAATCCAAAAAAGAAAGCCCCGGCAGATAGCACTGCTGGGGCTGTCAGCATCCTTGAAAATGGGATGACTTAATCGTTGTTCATTGTTGTTGTGGTGAACTGGTTACATACCATCACATCAACATCTAACTGGCCAATTACACGCTCGGCAGTATTGCCACGCAGGAATGAACCGGTCTCGCCGTACTGATTCATAGTTCCCATCACGACCAGATCTGCATCGATCTCACGGGCCACCTCCTCAACAACATCACTGGTATAGCCGCGCTTTACGTGAATGCGATGGGTGGGGACACCGGTTTTATCGGCAAGCTTGGCCAAAGCACCGCGATCTGGGTAGAGCATAGAATCCAGGAAGGCGTTTACGAGGTGTAGCTCTGCTCCGTAATGACCTGCGATATAGGTCGCGCGTTCGCTGATCTGGCGATTGAGCTCGCGCTGTTCGAGGGTTTTTGCCTGGTAGTTAACGGTAGCCAATACAACTTTGCGCTCGTCCTTGGCGCCGGGGCGAATCAATACCACTGGGCAGCGCGCTGTTTTCAGGACTCGCCACTTGGACTCGGCGAAGGTAAAGCGACGGCTGTTCTTCGCGTGTACTGGTAGGTAGATCATTTCTGCGTTGCAACGCTTTGATTCCTGCACGATGGCCGCCTGCCAATCACTGGACCAGCAAACAGTGATCTCACAGGAAAGACCAGCTTCTGAGATGGGTTCACGAATTTGTTCACGGAACCACGACTCATCGCGAAATAGGTGGTCGTTTACCGCACGGGTATCCACCGCTTCACCATCAACTGCGACGAATACAGCCAGTCGCGGCTGAGGATTGCGTCCACGTGAAGTAATCAGGGCTCGCTCCAGAGCTACTGCTTCTCATCGTTAGGGTCCACTACAACGAATACGGTGCTTTGCTGCTCCATTTTTTCTCCTCAACTAAGCGTGTTACTGGCCAGTGCGACCTGCAGTTGACCAAGAGGTCTAATCTATCATGATGGGGTGGTCAGCCCGAGTACCTGACTGTCCCATTTGTCGAATTTGGCGCCTATCTCATCGAATAATTTTGTTGCGCATAATGGCGAAGTTGGGGGTGGGGGTATTGAGGTAGATCAAGTTTATAGGTAGCGCGTGCAAGCCCTACTAGAACCAAAATGCGGGTGACCAGAATTCAAAATGTATTCTTGCCTGGTAGCGTTATTGAGAGCTGGTTGGAGTATGTTGGGATTGGAATTACTTAGAGAGTGGGGGGCTAACTACAACACCATAAGTAACTATCGGCTACAGGCTCTTTGAGTTAAGCCGTGATCGGTTCTTTTAGTCTTTCCCAAAGAAACTTACTCGGTGAAGAGGGAGCGCGCACTATACGCGCGTCCCTAGTGCTCAATTCGTAAGGTTTAGACTTCCCGATACTGGTCAATGAGCGCTTTGATATTTTTCTTAAGTACAGCGCCAATATCTCCACCTGCACCGCCCACGGACAGATCACTATCGGCGTGAGCCTTGTATTTAACATCACCGGTTTCGGAGTCCTTAACAGTCAGGACAGAGTCAACGCCTCCCTTTCCTGCGCCAAAGCCAACAGCCCAGCGCAATGCGCGATTTCCGTATTGAACCTTCACATCAAGATCAACGAGCAAAGTCTTGCCTTCAGCTTCATCTAAGGAATTGACGAGTTGATAATCGCTCTCTCTGGCAAATTCCTCGAGTTCACTGCGGGTATGGAGCTCCCAACTTTTCATTTTTTCCTGTAGGGCACTATTGTTTTTGGCTGCACTTTCATTTGAGTACACCCTTACATCTTGTATTAATATATTTTTATAGTCTTCAAAACTTTGCGCTTGAACGTCTGTTTTTACGTGTGCGACACCACATCCGTATAAAGCTGAAAGTGTAACTGCAAGGCAAAACACCTTTATCCCTTTGAAAAATTTCATCCTTTTCCCCTTAATTTGAATATAAAAGCTGAAGCTTCACAGTAGGGATCGAGCCCTAGCTGTCTATTTCAGTTACCGGCTGAGCGGTTTTATAGTTAGTGCAGATGGAATGAACTACATGTTCACTGCCCGGTAAGTTTACAAGGAAAATACATTACTTTCTCTACTGATAAGGTGAGATCACACTTGAATGAAGCTATGGTGCCAAGTTGTAAGGCAATTTCCTTCAGATACACTATGCCAAAACTTGAGCCTGCAGTCTGAGGAACTAATCAAAATTGTCTACCGCAATAGCTTAGATGCATAGCAGGTTTTGTATGGCAGATTGCCACATCTGCTGTAGGAGGTAGGTAGATAAACTAAGTGATTTGGGTGTTTAAGTGACAAATTGAAGTGTTTTTAGAAAGGTTCTATGTTTAACGCCCGCCCCTCTTGCTAGCGACTTGTCCAAGGTTCGATGTATATTTCGTAGTATTTGAACTTTTTATAAAAATCTCATATGACGCTTTGCGAAGGGATAAAATGTGAAACACTTTATCCACTTGCATAATTTTTTATGGATTATTTAGAAAATACGTAAATCATACGATTACTCGAGCCATCACCACCAACAGAGGTTGCCGTCCAGCCCTCTTGTGCTACTTGAGAATAAGTTAAGGATCTTATATCTGAGGGGGCAGATTGTTGAGCGCAGTCATATGAACTGCCATCAATTGGCCATGTATAATGTACAACGCATATTAATTGATCTGTTACAGTTGTTAAAGTAACTGCTTCCAATGCATTAATCCTCAAGTCTTGAGAATTACTTTCTTTTATAGCCTCAGTTAGACTGGATTCCGCTAAACTTATTCTTGAATCTTGTGAATTACTCTCTACCACTAAAGTTGAGAAGTTCTCATTTACTTCTGCGGCAACGGCCTTAGTTCCCGAAGAAAAGGTATGTGGTAACTCAATTTGACCAGCATTCGCATTTAATGAGCAAAGAGAAAGTATCACTGCTGCATATTTAATAAATTTCATATTTAGTCCCAATTATTTTCATTCCAATTACTTTCGTCCCAGATTGCTTGCTCTGCATCGCTATTGGAGGAGTTTCCTTCACTTGATCCGCTACAGCCCGATATGGTTAATGTAAGCATCGCAAAAATAAAATATTTCAGATTCACCTCCTTATTGCTCTTTCATGGTATTTATAGAATATTCATCCTAGCTACTATTATCCTGATTGTTATCTTTGATGCAAGAGTGTGTTAGCCTGCGGGAAATACTATATAAGTCATATGATAATACCTACGTGGTATCATCGTTCAGGTTAAAGAGATGATTATTATGACCGCCATCTTGAAAAAATATCTGATTCGTAACTTACTGTCATTGGTAGCATTCCGAGCGCATACACTCTTCTTGCCTAAATAACGTTCTATAGGCTCTACTTTAATTAAAAGAGACATGCTGAAGTGATGAGTAAAGATAAGATAAATAGTTGGTTCACACATTTGCGGCTAAACGGTCATTCTCGATCAACGCTAAAAAATGGTTTGAATCCAGTAGTAGTTTAATAAAATAATTTTTGGAAGTTGACTAGGGAAGACATGGTCTTGGAAATGTCTGCTTCCCATACGGGTTATCGGCAGTTTTTTCATATGAAGAAGCGGCAGGTGTTTTGAATCAATTAGATATCCATGTGAAGTTTTTGAATTCATTGATGAATGGAGGGAGATTGAGACTTAGGATGAAGACCATCGATTTTTTTAAGCTGTGCATATTTATAAGGGAATTTAAGGGGGATAAATGAAGGATGGTCCAGTTGCTCTATTTTCTTGTTTAGCTTTAACCTGCGTAAATTGTGTATGTACTTTGTTCTTGTCCAGAGAAATAAAAATTGCTAGTTGAAATTTAAAGGGGCCTTAAATGATGCATCAAGTTGTTGAACTGTTGTCCGGACAGCTAAACTTGAAGCCGCTTTACGATTATGCGAGACAGCATAGTGGTGAGTATCCGGCTAATGGTAATGACTCGATTGCGAAGGAATACACAGGGTAAGTACATAAATTTTTAGAAAATTTACCCGAATGTAGCGGAGTATACTTATTGGGTTGTTATGATCCCAAAGGTAGTTGGAAAACTATTTATATTGGCAAAACGGACTCAGCAAAAAAAACTGCTGGATTATGCTTTACAACGTTATGCCAACCTAGGTCCCAAGTCTGCCGCCCACTATAAGTGGGCCATGAAAAAGAGTGGTACCACTCATATCTACTGGGCTGAAACTGCAGCAGGTCAAACCTCGGAGGAAGTGGAAACTAGTTAATTAAACTGATGAACCCTAGCGGTAATCAGCGAAAGATATTAACGAAATCTCTTTATAGGAAGGGAACGCTTAGTATATTGGAGGTATTTGGTCAACTAATCAGTGACCAGCGCTCAGCGATCAAATCCGGTTCAGGGCATAACGAAAACACAGTAGCAATTACACCACATCAGCGCTTCAAGGTTGACTAATTGCAGATGCCGTGGGAAATACCTTGGGGACTCCGGTGGAGTTTATGCGTGCGGAGGATATCAGGAGGAAATTTGGTTGGACCACAGGGGCTTAGCGATCTTGCACCGGTTTATGGGCGTGTGGGGGCAATTACAGACGATACCCAAATGACACTATTTGCTGCGGAGGGATTACTGCGTGCCTTTGTTCGGAGTGTTAGTAGGGGAATTTGTAATGAGGAAAAGACAGTCACAAAAGCTTATCTACGTTGGTTGCACACTCAGTCTGGTGCTCTCGTTAATCGCCCTGATATTGTGAATGGAAGTTACTTGTTGGGTTTATCACAATTACACCACTGCTGGGCTCCGGACACTACATGTTTACAGGCTCTCAATGCCTATGCCACCTGAATTCGGGCAGATAATAATAGTAAAGGGTGTGGTGGGTTAAAGAGGATTGCACCGGTAGCCCAGTACCCGTGGCGTTGGAATGGTGCACATAATATTGAGAGAGCATTTAAGCGGGATGCTGATTTTTCTTCTATTACCCATGGTCATGCCACTGGCCAACTTACTGCTGGTGTACTCGCTGTTGTTATTTTGATGTTGTTAGATGGGCAGTCTTTACGTGCGGGCATTGCTCTAGCTAAAGCGAGGTTGTGTAAACATCCAAATCACATGGAAACGCTAACAGCTCACAGGTGGGTTGAAGAGGCTCTTGCTATTTCAGTCTACTGTGCCCTTAAAGCTCCAAGCCTCAAAGAAATGTTGCTGATGGCTGTTAATCACGATGGTGATTCAGATTCTACCGGGGCTATTACTGGAAACCTAGTCAGCGCGAATTAGGGTATTGGTGCAATTCCTGCAAACTGGCTTGCTTAACTTGAGCTATCTGATGACATATCAGAAATAGCTCAAGATCTACTAGAGTTTCGAGATCGGCCTGTAAATGAATTTGATGAACACTGTGATTATGCCCATGCAATAACTAAGAAATATCCGGGGTAATAATTTCTAACTATCAAAAGTCATTGCTAAGAAGTGCTCACATACCGTCATTATTTCAAGCATTCAAAGCTAATTTTGTAAGTACTTCTGTTTTCCCATCTGTTTAAATTTTGGTCTTAAAAACCAAATTATCTTCGCTATTTAGACCCGTAGCACAAATATCTACTACGCCCCCTACAGGGAGGATGTGCTCTTAAGCACTGATTATTAGCCTTCCAAAAGCCCGAATAGTTGTAATTTCGGGTCTGCAGTAGCACAGGAGGTGCATATTACCGTTGCTGTTCGGTATCTGTTCACATACTACCGGTTTATTGATGCCTTTGGTGGTCTGTGGATATCTCAGGATGAGTGATCAATTGGCCGGGTATAGCAATCCAGCGGTTTAGATACTGTGTCGTTGGGATTCCCAAATACCGGGCTTGAATTGCAAAAAATAATAAATGGTCACCTGTGATGATAAGCCTGAACTTTTCTTCGCCGCTTGCGGTACTTCCCCCAAATTCTTTTCTTGAGCTAATGCCTATTGGTTGTGTCGCCTTAGGAGAATATTTCTAGCTCCTACCGTGGGGCGAACGTAACCCAAGTATCTGCAAATGCCTGGGAAAAGGCGTGCTTATAGGTTGATTCTACTTATGTAGAAATGGAGAGTCATTAATCATTGGTAAGCAATTGCCTCTGGGGTTCTCCTTATACAAAAAAGATAACGACTACAGATGAGAGAAAAAGGAAAGCTAAAATGAAAAAACAATTTCCACTAAAAGGGCTTCTGGGAGGCGCGAGTATCGTACTCGGAGCCATGTCCAGTACCCATGCCAGCGCAGGCACAGCCTTTGTACACCTGTTTGAATGGAGCTGGAATGATATCGCCAGCGAATGTGAGGAGTTCCTGGGGCCGAAAGGATTTGATGCGGTACAGATTTCACCGCCCCAAGAGCATGTCAGCCATTCTACCTGGTGGGCGCGTTACCAGCCGGTAACTTACTCTAACCTGACCAGTCGCAGCGGTACCGAGGAGGAGCTGCAGAGTATGATCGACCGCTGTAATGCAGCGGGTGTTAAGGTTTATGCAGATGCTGTGATTAACCACACGGCAGCCTGGAATGGCGGTGGTACGGGTTGGGGCGGTACTGAGTGGACACTATTGAATCACCCGGAATTTTCCTCCTGGGATTACCACTCCGAGTGCACGGTCGATAACTACAGTGATGCCGATAATGTCTGGGATTGTCGCTTGGTTGGACTGCCAGACTTGGATACAGCTTCCAGCTATGTACAGCAGACCCTGGCTGATTACCTGAATAAATTGCAGGATATGGGTATTGCCGGTTTCCGCGTAGATGCGGTTAAGCACATGTCTCCCAGTGATATGTACGGCATCATGAGTAAAGCCGGCAATCCGTGGATATTTTCTGAAGTTATCGGTGCAGACGGCGAAGCCTCTGAAATCCAGCCATCGAATTATACATTCCTGGGCCGTGTGACTGAATTCAAGTACGGCACTGATGTGGCAAGTAATTTTAACGGCCAAATTAAAAACCTCGCTAGTATCGGTGAGAGTTGGGGACTTTTATCTTCCAGCGATGCAGTTCACTTTATCGATAACCACGATCGTGAACGAGGCCACGGTGGCGGCGGTAACCTGACCTATCACGATGGCTACAAGTACAACCTGGCCAACGTGTTTATGTTGGCACACCCCTATGGCTATCCGAAGGTAATGTCGGGTTATGACTTTACCGATACGGATATAGGTCCCCCCAGCACTGGACCGGAGAGTTGTGAAAACAATGAATGGGTATGTCAGCACCGATGGGGCAATATTGCCAATATGGTGGGATTCCGTAACTACACCGATGGCACCAGTATGGAAAATTGGTGGGATAACGGAGATAACCAGATTGCCTTTGGACGTGGTGATAAAGGCTATGTCGTTATCAATAACGAGGGTAATTCTTTCAGCCAGACACTGTATACAGGCCTTCCTGCAGGGGACTACTGCAATGTCCTGGCGGGAGATGATGAGTGCAGTGGCGATGTTATTTCCGTAGGCAGCAATGGTTATGCCACCTTCAATGTCGCAGCTTATTCCGCTGCTGCCATTCACGGTGGGCAGCTATCAGGTTCCTGTGGTGAAGAATGTTCTGGGACGGGTTTCCCCAGCCTTTATTTCCGTGGCACAGCTAATAATTGGGAAGCAACAGCTTTTGAATTGGTAGCAGATAATACCTGGCAATTGGTGGTTAATTTTGATGGCCAGGCAGACCAACGCTTTAAGTTGGATATCTATGGTAACTGGGCCGAAAATTACGGTGACGATGGTGCTGATGGCACGCTGGATCAAACCGGAGCAGACATTTATACCTCAGTAACCGGTAGCTACCTTATTGAAGTAAATGATGAGACCCTGGCCTATTCGATCACCGAGGTCTCTTCCCAGCAGGCACCCACTGCAATTGTGACCCCAGTATCCAGCACAGTAGAGGTCAATCAGAGTGTCACCCTGGATGCCAGCAGCTCTACTGATAGCGACGGTAGTGTGATTTCCTATAGCTGGAGCAGTGGTGGTAGTTCTTCCTCGAAAACTTTGAGCTTCGCCAGTGCGGGCACTTATACCGAGACAGTCACTGTTACTGACAACGATGGCTTAACCGATAGTGCTACGGCAACCATTACCGTGACTGATCCCAATGCTGGTTATGCTCAAAACTTTACGGCATTAAATTTCCGCGGTACGCCCAATAGCTGGGGCACTCAGGCGATGACCCTGGTTGCAGATAATACCTGGCGTGCCACTGTGGTGTTTGATGGCAGCAGTAACCAGCGCTTTAAGTTTGATGTTAGCAGTGACTGGGTTGAAAACTATGGGGATAACAATGCGGATGGCTCTCTGGAGCAGGGTGGGGATGATATCTACACCGATGTATCAGGGACTTATATTGTTGAGGTTAATGATGAAACTTTGAGCTACAGCCTGACCTGTGCAGACTGTGGTAGTTACACATCTAACTTTTCTTCCCTTTATTTCCGTGGCACACCAAATAGTTGGGATGCTGACGCTATGGAATTAGTTGCCGACAATACCTGGGAAATCCAGGTAAATTTTGATGGTCAATCGCAGCAGCGTTTCAAGTTCGATGTTAATGCTGACTGGAGTGAAAACTACGGCGATAGCGACTCCGATGGTGACTTGGAGCAGGGTGGGTCTGATATCTACACTTCTGTAAGCGGAAGCTACAAGGTGCAGGTGAATGATCAAACCATGATTTATAGTGTGGTTGCACTGTAATTGATAAGAGGCTGCAGGCCAGGAAGTTGGTCTGCAGGCTTCTTTAGTTATTTATTTTCTTTTTCTTTAGCCAGCAGAGCTTGTTGTAGCGCCTGCAATTTTGCATTCTCTTCTTGATTTAACTTTGGGTTCGATTCACAACGAGGATCGGTTTTTTGCAGCAAGGCCAGTATTTCTTTTGTTAATGGTATGGGTTCACAGCCGTGTCCGGTCTCGCAAATTAAATCCCACTGCGGTTTGGCCTGGACATGACAGGCAAAGCAGTTACCTCCAAAACGGTTAACTACATCAACAAAACCTCGCTTACGGATTTTGCTGCCTTCCTCAGAAACATCCAGTTCAAAAAACTCCCAATCTTTAGTGGCGGGGTTAAAGCCTTTTTGGTGTTTGATCATCACTTCCCCGGGTACTAACTGGACCACTGATCCAGGAGGATAAACACCTCCAGTGCTGGAGTTTGCGATCTCTAGAGTCCCATCCAGATCTCCCAGTAAATTATCCACATAAAACCCCCGCACCTTGGTCATATCTCGGATGCAGTTAAAAGTCTCGTCTGTTACCTGGATAGGTGCTTCGCTCTGTTCAGCCTTGTTAGTTTCAGCCATTGTAGGAAGTGCTACTGATGCTAAAAGTGCAGCCAAAATTAGGTTTAGTGGTGAAAAATAGCGGCTAGGTTGTCGGTTCATAATGTCCCCTTGCATATCAATTTCGGCTTTTATTTAAATTGTGCACAATATAATTGTAGGCAATATACATGGGGTAGTGTTTATGTCAAGCGAGTTACCTGACGAGTATGGTTAGGGATTGTCGAGATTATGTTGTGAGAAAGGGGGTAGTTGGGGGTATAAATTGCTGTGCTTAAGCGTTCTTGGAGGGGAGTAGTCCCCTCCAGGGCTGAGTGGCTATTTCTGGGGAGCAGTGGATATTGCAAAAATATGGCTTTCGTAGGGTGCCAACTGGATCTTTGTGGAGGCTTGGTCTGTTTCCAAGATAAGGTTTGCCACCTTATTGGATATCTGGCTTTCGACCAGGTAGCTGCCCGGTTGTAGTTTCCAGGCCTCTAGAAGTGCTGTAGGCAACTGAAAATCAAACTCCACTGCCCTGTTATCGAAGTTGGCGATTACTAACAATTTTTCATGTTCACTCCAGCGGGCAAAGGAGAATTGTTTTTCCCCATAGCCAGAGTTTTGCTTGCGGTTGTAGCTGTGCAAGTCCAGGTAATCGCCAAGTAAGGCCGGGCTCTGTTTGGAGAAATTAAGCAGGCGCTGGTAGAAGCTGCGCAGCTCTTTTTCTTCTTTTGTCAGCAGTGCAGTGTCAAAAGCGCCCTCATTGTTCCAACGGCGCACACTGGGTACTGACCAGTAGTCGAAAATGGTGGTGCGGCTGGCTTTACCGAAGCCGGCATCTTTGTTGGCGGGCTCTCCCAACTCCTGGCCAAAGTAAACCAAGGTAGGGGCTGGAGAAAGCGCGGCAGACACCAGCATTGCAGGTTTGCCTGCCTCTGGGTTGCCAGAAAATTGTGGGCTGGCAATACGCTGCTCGTCGTGGTTCTCCATAAAGCGCAACATATGAGAGGAAATATCTACCAGGCTTGCCTGTACCTCTGCGATTTTATCTGCGCTGCCCTTGTTCTCCATGACCGCACGAATAGCGTCGTAAGTACCGACTTTATCGTAGAGATAATCCATTTTGCCCAGATGCAGATAATCCCGATAGCGCTCTGGAGTATAGATTTCGGCAAGTAACAGTGTGTTGGGGTTGCGCATTTTGATGGAGGAATTCAGGTAGCTCCAGAATTCTACCGGCACCATACCGGCCATATCATAGCGGAATCCGTCCACGCCAAAGTCCAGCCAGTAGTGGGCGATATCGCGGAATTTTTCCCAGGTGTCTGGGACTTTCTTGTCTGCCCAAAACTGGGCGTGGGCCCGGTAGTCACGCTCGGCATATTCCTGGGGTAGCTCAGAAAAGTTCTTGCTGTTATCGGGGCGAACGCCAAAATTAATTTTGACGGTTTCATACCAGTCGTGCATGGCAGGTTGTGCACTGCGCGCGCCATTACCGGTCCATTTAGCTGGACTCTCTACAAACTGCCCATCGACAAGATCATTGGCTTCGCCATTGAGTGGCTGATAACTGTCTTCTGCAACGGGCACGCGGAAGTCTTCGCCCACCACATAGTAGAAATTGTTGTTGCGGGCGTAGGTGACCTGGGTGTTGTCGCCAGCTCCAAAATCCTGCACGCCTTGGGGTTTGTCGAGAGAATGATAGGCGCGGGCTACATGGTTAGGCACTATGTCGATAATCACTTTCAAACCGGCCGCGTGGCTGCGTTCCACCAGTGCGCGGAATTCCTGTAATCGCTCTGCTGGGTTATTGGCCAAGTCCGGGTTTACGCTGTAGTAATCCTTGATGGCATAGGGAGAGCCGGCGCGGCCTTTGACCACATCTGGATCATCGTTGCTGATACCGTATTCGGTATAGTCGCCAACGAGCGCGTGGTGCAGGGCGCCGGTGTACCAGATATGGGTGGCGCCCAGCGCGTGGATTTCATTCAGTGCTTTTGGGGTAAAGTCGGAGAACTTACCCACACCATTCTGTTCGAGTGTGCCCCAGGGTTTGTTGGTGCGGTTAGTGTTGCCAAATAAGCGCGGTAGCACTTGGTAGATAACAGTTTTTTTCTCCGCAACTTTTTCAGCGGGCTGTATTTCTTCCGGGCTGCTCTCCTGGCTGCAGCCGGCAGTGCCGAATAGAGCAGCGCCTAGTAGGGAAGCCGAAAGGAGTTTGGCAATAAACAGGGAGTGTAACTTCTTCATTGTTTCCTGATGACTTTAATTTTTTTGTCAGTGAACAGCAGTTTGCTGAATTATTGATTTTTGAGCATTAAATCCAGCGGTTCTTTATGCCAGTCAAATTTAACCAGCAGTTGCTGCTTGCGCTTGTTGTACCAGGCCCCACGGGGTGCCTGAGCAAAGACTTTTTCACTGTCGAAAATAGGCAGGGATTCGCCGCTAATATTGAGCTGCACGGGTACTTGTTGCCAGTTGTGGATCTTTAAAGTGACCGTGCGGGATTCCGGCATACCGGTATAACCGTCGCCTTCGCGATTAAAGGCGAAGGCTAAACCTTGCTGTTTGTTTTCAGCTGAGAAATGCAGCTTCTCGTATTTGCCTTTTTCAAAAGCCTGCGCGGTAGCGCCATCATCCTCATAAACATAGCGCTCGGACTTTGCTGCTGATGGGTGCGCGTAGTAGTCCAGGGTCAGGTTTTTACTGGAGTAATCGCGGCTGCTGTGGACATCGTCAATGGTGGGAATAATGGCGCCGGCCCGCACCAGTACAGGAATCGTTTTCAGGTTCACTTCTACCAGGGCCTGATCGCCAGAATATTGTTCATCAGTCCAGTAATCGAACCAGGTGCCGCCGGGCAGTTTTACCGCGACCTCATCCAGATCTTCTTCCACGACCGGGGCAACGAGGAAATCCTGACCCCACAGGTAGGCATCCTTGTAGTCCAGTAGGGAGAGGTCACTTTCGTTTTCGAAAAACAGCGGGCGAATCAGTGGCATGCCGGTCTGGCTGTTTTCGAAGGCGAGGGTGTAGTTGTAGGGCAGCAGGCGATAGCGCAGTTTTACATATTCGCGCAGGATATCGCGGGTGCGGCGATCGTGGAAAACTGGCTCGGAAGCAATATGCTCCTGGGCGTGCGGGCGGTAAACCGGTTGGAATACGCCGTACTGTAACCAGCGGATATAGAGTTCGCGGTCAAATTTCTCGCCGCCGGCAAAGCCACCCAGGTCTGAATGGGTGTAGCCAAAGCCCAGCAAGCCCATACTCAGAGCCAATTCCACCTGAGGCTGTAAGCCACCCCATTCCCGAGCGACGTCGCCGGTCCAGGGGATCATGCCGTAGCGCTGGGAGCCGGCAAAACCGGCGCGCATCATAATAAAGGGGCGGCGTTCAGGGTGTTTTGCCGTTTGGCGTTCGTGTAGTAATTGCGCCCAGGCGTGGCCGAAGGCATTGTGGATTTCATCGGCCATACCGATTGCGTGAACGGTATCGGAGGGGTGAACTTCCGGTTCACCCAGGTCGCCCCACCAGCCAGCTACGCCCTGTTCCAATAACCCGTCGTAAATATTCCAGAACCAGTCGCGGCCATCTTCGGAGAAGACATCGATCAGGCCGGTATTGCCGAAGTAGAAATCAAAACGCTTGGGCTCTCCGGCCAGGTTTTTGGCCAGGGCATTATTCGCCACGGCTTCCTGCCAGCGTTCGGAGGTGGAGAGGACAAAAGGTTCGGTCACCAGGATGGTATTGATGCCGCGGGCTTTAAGGTCGGCCATCATCTTTTCTGGTTCGGGAAAGGCCTCCTTATCCCAAGCCAGGTTGCCCATATGGCCTTTGATATCCGGGCCAAACCAGTAGAGGTCCAACACCAGGGCGTCCAGGGGGAAATCTTCTTCGGCAAACTTATCCACGGTTGCGCGGACTTCAGCTTCGCTGTGATAGCCAAAGCGCGAGGCGAAGTTACCCAGGGCCCAACGGGGTGGCAGGGGCTGTTTGCCAGTTGTGGATACATAATTTTCCAGCAACTGTGGATAAGTATCACCGGCTACCACGATGTAAGCGGTGCGCCCGGCTACAGCTTCAAATTGCAGGATATCTTCTTCGTTTGCGCCCAGATCCAGGGTGCCGGTGGCAGAGTTGTCGAACAGCAGAATGTATTTGTTGCTGGACAGTACTGCTGGCAGGGAAAAATACATCTGGTTGGATTCGGTGGTGTATCCGTAATGGGCACGGTTATACAGGGGCAGGCGTTGACCGCGACGGTCCATCCCCATAACCCGCTCTCCGCCACCCAGCAGTTTTTCCTCTGGCGACAGTGCGAAACGGAATCCGCGCATCGTCTCGGTGGCAAAGAAACCACTCTCTTCACTCAGGATTTGTTCGCTACCGCGCAAGTACTCGATTCGGAAGGGAGACTTGTGGATGACTGCAGTAAGCGAGCCAGTGCGGTAAACGAGCTTGTCCCCTTTTTGCTTCAGCGTAGCCTCGGGTCGGCCGGCGGAATCGCTGGCCAACGCAAATGAGGGCAACTGCTTCAGGCCCTCGCGGCGATAGTGCACCGATAGCGCTGACGGACCAACCGGGGTGAGGGTGACCTCGCCCTCACTCGTCTGTACAGTTAGTGAGTCTTCGCTCATGGTGTGATCGCGGTAGTTGCGCTGTTCAGCGGCCAGGGATTGAGCGCTCAGGCAGAGTGTAGCTGCGAGACATACCAGGCGCAGGAGTGGGAGTTTTAGGATCATCGCGCGGGACTTCAGTTGCTTGATTAGGATTCACAGTTTCGTGTTGGCCCGGCGTATACGCATGGGCCTGAGTTTATCCTAAAGCGAAGGATCTGGCCCGCATCCTCCCCTATGGGGGAGGATGGATGCTCCGGGAGTGCGTGTGAGAATGGCAGAATAAGCATAACTAGTGATGCGGTGACCTCTATGACCCAATCAGCAAGCAGCGCCGTTGCGCCGCAAGCCCAGCAACCGCGCTTGCCCTTTTGGCAGGTGTGGAATGTCAGTCTCGGTTTTCTCGGGGTGCAATTTGGCTTTTCTCTGCAAAATGCCAATGCCAGTAGAATCTTGTCTGATCTGGGGGCGGACCTTCACTCCCTGTCTCTATTCTGGATAGTGGCGCCGCTAATGGGACTGATCGTACAGCCGATCGTGGGTTCAGCTTCGGATAGGACCTGGAGTCGCTTCGGTCGCCGCAACCCCTTTATCCTTTTTGGTGCCATCGCCGCAGCCCTGGGGATGGCGTTTATGCCCAATGCCGGGATTGTGGTGGCGATAGTGGCCCCCATTATCTTTGGCGGCGTTATGTTGGCCCTGATGGACGCGGCCTTTAACGTGACCATGCAGCCTTTCCGCGCCCTGGTATCCGACATGGTGCCATCAGAGCAGCGCACCCTGGGTTACTCGATACAGTCTTTGCTGATTAACATTGGCGCCATCTTCGGCTCCATGTTGCCATTCATCCTGACTAATGTGATTGGTCTGGAAAATACTGCCCGTGCGGGAGAGGTGGCGCCCTCCGTTATATGGGCTTTCTATATCGGCGCCACAGTGCTGCTGGGCAGTGTGTTGTGGACTGTGCTGCGCACCAAGGAGTATCCGCCGGAGCAGTACAATGCCTATAAAGGTCTCGACTCCGCGCAACTTGAGCGGGAGAGACAGCAAAAAACCCCACTGGCAAAGCGCTTGATCGGTTTTTTCCAGCTGCTAATTAAAATGCCGCGCACTATGCGCCAGCTGGCCCTGGTGCAATTCTTCTCCTGGTTTGCCCTGTTTATTATGTGGGTTTACACCACGCCTGCGATCACTCAGCACGTTTGGGGAGTGGAAGCCAAGTGGTTTGATCCCGCCTATCTGGAAAGCGTCAAAGAAATTCCCGCACATATCGCTGCCGCTAAGGGTGCTGCCGGTGACTGGGTAGGAATTATTTTTGCTGCTTACTCCCTGTTTGCAGCGATCTTCTCTATTGTCCTGGCCCGTTTGTCTCAGGTGCTGGGGCGTAAGCTCACTTATTCCCTATCGCTGGCACTGGGCGGTTTGGGATACATCAGCTTCCTGTTCTTCCAGGGGGGCGATCCCACACAGGTGAATCTGTTGATTACAGAAGTTTCCGTACCCAGTGGCGCCCTGGGATTATTGCTACCGATGGTGGGTGTGGGCATTGCCTGGGCCGCTATTCTGGCGATGCCCTATGCGATCCTCTCCGACTCACTGCCGGCGGATAAGACTGGTGTTTATATGGGGATTTTTAATTTCACTATCGCAGCCCCGCAGATTGTTTCCGCCCTGGTAGCTGGCTTGATATTGAAAACAGTTTTCGAAAACCAGGCAATTTACATCATTGTTCTGGCGGGGGTGTGTATGTTGCTTGGAGCTATATCGGTGGCGCTGGTGAGGGAGAGTTCAGAACCCGAGCCCGCATTAAAGGCAACTACTACAGCTTGATAAAAAGTTGTAAAAGATCGTTAAAAAAGCCCCTATTTGGGGCTTTTTTATTGCCTGGATTCCAGGTTTTCCCAAATTTTTCGCATTTATGGGGCTGCGTAGTTTTATGGCAGCATTTTGACAGTCTGGTGTGAGCGTACCTAGACTGGGCGGACCTCACCGGAAATGAATTAAATTATGTCGATATTCCCTGCTATTGATCAGGCATTAGAGGCTTTTGCCAGCTTTGTCTGGGGTCCACCTTTATTAGTGCTACTTGTTGGTGGCGGCCTCGCGCTATTAATCTATTCTCGTGGCCGTCCCTACCGCCATCTTGGGCACAGTATTGGGCTTTTAAGTGGCCGATATGATGATCCCAATGACCCTGGCCAAGTGAATCATAGCCAAGCGCTATCCACAGCGCTTTCGGGAACCCTGGGACTTGGCAATATTTCTGGGGTTGCCATCGCAATTACGATTGGTGGGCCTGGGGCGATTTTCTGGATGTGGGTAACCGCCCTGGTGGGGGTGGCTACCAAGTTTTATACAGCGACGCTGGCGGTGATGTTTCGCGGTCGCGATGCCTCCGGGGAACTGCAAGGTGGCCCCATGTATGTTATTCGCGAGGGGTTGGGCCGACGCTGGATGCCGCTCGCGGTACTGTTTGCCGTGGCGGGACTCTGCGGTATGTTGCCGGTGTTTCAGTCCAATCAAACCACGCAGCTATTGCGAGAGTCTTTTGCTGAGCCCTTGGGTTGGGTAGCACCCGGAGGTTCACTCACTTTTGATTTTGTTATTGGCTTATTAATTGCTGTTGCATCGGCCTACGTTATTGCCGGTCGTATCCAGCGTATCGGTAAATTCTCCGCAAGAGTAGTGCCGGGCATGGTACTGTTTTATCTGGGCATGACCCTTGTGGTGATTGCCAGCTTCTGGGAGCAGGTACCGGCAGCATTTGCGCTGATCTTCTCGGATGCTTTCAGTGGTCAAGCTATTGCTGGAGGTACTCTGGGTTCGGTAATCACAGTAGGGGTAAGCCGGGGCGCATTTTCCAATGAGGCGGGTATAGGCACGGAGTCTTTGGCCCATGGTGCAGCGAAAACCCGTGAGCCCGTTCGAGAAGGCGTGGTTGCCATGCTGGGCCCTATTGTAGATACACTGGTTATCTGCACTTGCACTGCCCTGGTGATACTACTGACTGGCGCTTGGCAGCAGGAAGGGGATATTGCCGGCGTTACCCTGACTGCACAGGCATTTTCTCAGGTGTTTGGGCGGTTCGGCCCAATTTTGCTACTGCTAATGGTCCTTCCGCTGGCTTTCAGCACTATCGTTACCTGCTGGTATTACGGTATGAAGTGCTATGTTTTTCTTTTCGGTGGCCGCTGGCAGGGTCTTTATACTGGACTCTACATGGTGCTGATTATATTGGGTGCGGTGGCTTCTTTAAGTGCGGTAAACAGCATCATCATCGGGATGTATGCGGTAATGGCGATTCCAACAATGGTGTCTACTTTATTGCTGGCAAGGCATGTTAATCGAGCGGCTCACGATTATTTTACCCGTATGGATTTAACAAAGAGAAAAGAGGCCGAGGCTTCTTAATTAAAAAAGGCGGACTAAATAGTCCGCCTTTTTTATGGTTGGTAAAAATTTACCTGTTACTTCCAACTTAAGGCACCACGGACACCTTGGTACCAACCTTGGCGTGGGCATAAAAAATCTTAGCCATATGCCAGGGGATACGAATACAGCCATGAGAGGCGGGATATCCCGGGACGTGGCCGGCATGCAAAGTAACGGGGCCATTGATACGCATCATGTAATCCATAGATGCCCCGCGGAATCGAGAACCCGCAGGTTTGCGGTGGCGGCGCACATCCACATTGCTGCGCATTACATAACCCCGTGGGCTGATGTAGTGACCGTACAGATTTGATCGATGGCTGTATTTCTTCTGTGAAATACGGAAGTTACCGGTAGGTGTGCGGTGTCCGGGTTTGCCGGTAGATACCGGGGACATACCGGCCAGGCGCCCGCCCTTATAGAAGTATGCCATTTGATCACTGAGGTCGATCACAATACGCGGTGTTCCCTGAATATTGGATTTAAACCACATATGGCGGCTATGCCGTGGATTCGCCGCGTATCTGGAATGTGTTCCGTATCTGGAGTGAGCCCGATAATTCCTATTGTATCGGGAATGCGCCCTGTAATTTCTGTTGTATCGGGGGTGTGCTCTGTAGTCCCGGTTGTGCCTTGAGTGCGATCTGTAATTCCTGCTATGCCGTGAATTTGCTCGGTAGTCCCTGCTATACCTGGAGTGTGCTCCGTAGTTTCCATGTCCATGTTGAGCGCTGTATCTCGAGTTATAGCGGGAATTGGAATAATCCACGGCATAGGTCAGTGGGGCAAGAATTGCAGATCCCACAATCACTACGGCAGCGGCGAATGATGATTTTTTGCGTAGAGATCCCTTCTGTTTCGTGGAAATGGATTGATGATTTTGCAGCGAAGATCGGCTATGCATTACACACCTCTCTACTACCAGTGGGCCGTGTAAACAACCGTGGATTTTGAATCCAGCTACAGTTTGTCTTAGGGCAAGTATTTCTGCCCTTCTACAGGGACAAGTCCATAGCTGGTGATTTCCCCAAAGCAGATAACCGTATACTCGGCCTCGGCTGCGGGTTGGTACTGCGGCGGTATGAACCACTACAAGTCCAAGGGATGGTAAGGTGGGTCTTAAGGGCTGGTGACAACAAAAAGGAATATACTGGGCCTCTCTTAGAGGATGTTCTTCTAGTTGTTAGTGATTTTGGGGAATTTTGTCTTAGTTGCTAAGGTTTTATGAGTTATCTACCGTAACTTGCGAGTCAATTTCCAGCATTCTTGAATCACACCAGAATAATAGAAATAGCTTTCAAAAAGTTATTGTTATTTATTTCATCTTAGTAAGTGTCGCGACTATATCGTTATCCAAATTTATTCACACTTCTCATTCTTGTTGTGTTGGCCTTTGCGCATTAGAAAATTTAATAAAGAAATTTACTTTTCGGGATCGTTCAAAATATTTATTTCTGATTTGAAAACCAAGTAAACGAACCCACCCTTTTTGCGTTATGTGATAGCTGATTATTGAAAGTTCCCCTGAAAATGAAATACCAGGGTAGAGGTAGTTATTTTTATTATTTACTTTATAGGATTTGGCTATGAGTGGAAGATCGATGTTGCCCACATTTTTTCTAGTATTTATTGTAATACTTTACAGCAATCCGGGCGTGACTGCTGAGGTAGAGCAAGCGAATGAAGCTCTGATTGTTTTGGATGACGAAGTAGAATTAACCCTTTCGATGCATCCACTAAATAGTTTAATGGTTAATGCGCAAGTATCGACTAGCAGTGAGTCACGAGTGGCGATCAGAATCAATTCGGCGGTAACCGACCGTCGGCGGACAAATTATACCGACTGGGGCACAGAGCATGATATGACCCTAGTAGGTTTAAGGGCCGATACCACTTACCGTTTTACTGCACTGGCAATGCTGGAAAGTGGAGACGTTGTACTGAGCTCGACTATTTCTTTCAAGACTGGTTCGTTACCTGAAGGTGCTCCCCCTGTTGAGGTAACTACGTTTACGGAGCAAAGCGAAGGAGGTGTAACTATTTTTGCACCTTCAGGTGACAGGGATAATACCTTTTGGGGATTCGATGAGGAGGGTGAGGTTGTTTGGTACCTTCACGGAGACGTTCCTCTCACCGGATCTCCGGTAGTGCGCAATTTACAGGATGGCAATTTAATGTTGCTGTTGGATCAGGAAGCAAGAATTATCTCCTTTGCCGGTGAAACGCTCCAATCATTTGAGCTACCAGCCTATCACCACGACGCGATTCTTCTTGAAAATGGAAACCTACTGGTATTAACAAACGCCTATGCAACAATTGGTGGCCAACGGATAAAAGGAGATGCGATTCTCGAAGTGGATGGGCAAGGAAATACTGTATGGGAATGGTCTGCATTCGATCATCTCGATACCCAGCGTTTCCCCGGTGAGTTAGCCAGTCGGGAATCGAGCAATGGTGCGCTGGATTGGACTCACTCTAATTCTTTACACTATATTTCTGAGGATAATTCGATTTTATTGTCAAGTCGATCTCAAAGCTGGGTGGTTAATATTGATCATGATAGTGGCGAAGTGAACTGGATTATGGGTAGGGATTTGGATGCTTCCGAGGAATTTCTTGAGAAATTATTTTCATTGCAAGATGGCACCTGGATGGCTTCTCAGCATGCAGCCATGCTTGCGTCAGACGGAGATATTCTGATTTACGATAATAGGAATGAGTCTGAATACAGTGGTGAAATCTATAATAGCCGCGCAGTGAAATTCTCTTTGGATACAGAGGAAATGGTTGCAGTGCAGACTTGGGAGTACGTTGCACCAAAGTACACCAATTCTTTAGGGGATGTAGATGAACTTTCCGGTGGGAATATTCTACTTTGCGTGGGCGGCCCATCCAGTGCTAGTACCGGCAATAATAGAGATGCACATATTGTTGAAGTCGCCGACGATCAGACTGCAGAGACGGTTTGGGAGATGGTAGTCAATGATACGAGTGTATATCGTGCTGAGCGTTTTTCTTGGAATGATATATCAGCGGTAAGTGATTTATCACTTTAGACCCTCTAAATAGTTGGAAGCCAGTAGCATACTTTGTTGCTGGCGATTTTTATTAAAGGACTTCTAACCAGATTTGGCAATCAGTGCTCTATAGCATTGATTATTCTCCTAAGCCGGTATTCCCCGAGTAACTGTTGAATATCACTAGATAGGATTTGAAGTGTTTTAATTAAATATGGTTTTAGCGTGATAATGTTAGCCTTTTTCTGTGGGGGTGTATGATTTGATGGAAAAAGTTCTTCACCTCCTTCGAGGAACTCATCATTTATTTTTTTATTTTCCTGTGAATATCGATCTAAAAAATTAGCTCTATCTTCATCAGAGTTCCATAGGTGTGATGATCTTGGTAGTGTTCGCTTGATTATGTTTTGCGTATTGCCAGATTTTATCCATTTTAATAGTTTTATATTTTCAGCTTTTGAGTGTATTTGCTGATTTAATATTTGCTTTAAAACGGCCTCTTCATTGGAGAGACTCTCCCTTATGATCTTGTTAGAATTTGGTAAGCCGGAAACCCCTAGCGAGCGGAAAAAATTAACTGGTAGGTCGCCATTACATAGCTGCTCGTAAATGAGTATTTGTATATTGGGAAAGAACTTTTTGAATACTGCTATATTTTTATAAAAGTTCAGGTTTCTACCTTCTATCTTTGATAGGAACTCCTTGAATGACAGTTTCGCTAGTGGAGATACTCCTTTCACAATATGTTCTTTGTATAGAGACTGGGCAAAATTATCTTGTCTGCGCAAGGTTAAGATGATTTTGGTTTGCTCTGGGGGTAATGTGTTGGAGAGGTGTTCTAAATAATGGTGCCGAGCCTCAATCCAGGAGCAATCTTTTGTTTTATAAGTATGTCGACAAATAGGCTCTGCACTAATTAATAGATCAAGGTTATTTTTCTGCGACTTTGACTTCCAGTCATATGCTAGCAACTTTCCTCTGGATATAGGCGGGCTTTCAGGATGATCGGAAAATGAGTGTGCAAAAAGATGGTGACCCTTATCTATGCTAATTAAATTGCGATGAATAATGGGATATAAAATGCCTTTGCTTCTTAACAGTCTTCTATATTTGTAGGCGTAATATTGTATTGCTGTGGTGCCGGTTTTGTGTAGCCCTGAATGTAAATATATAGTCATTATATGTTCTTTGTATTTTATAGATCGTGATCTGGTATCTATTGTTGTTTAATAGGTGCTCATATTTATTTCGAGTGATTTATTTTATGTGTCATGTGAGAGTTGTGTTTTTGGGGCGTCAAAGAGCCAATGTTAATGGTTTAGTAAAAAATATTCTATTTTATAGTCTTGGGCTCATTTTGAATTCGGTTGGCGTATGTTTTTCTATATTAACCCCGATTGTGGAGCCCATTAGTTCTAGTATAGTTGTATTTTTGTAAATTTTCGTTCATGCCGATTTAATGCTAGGGGAGACTTATGGGTAATTTTTTCACTCAACTACCAGGTGATCACTCTAGGGAGCATTTTCAGAGTTTGCTAGAGGGGAAAAGCTGCAGGGTTGAGCGGATTATATCTTACGGGCAGTCCTCGCCGGAAACAGGGTGGTATGATCAAGATGAGCATGAGTGGGTGTTAGTACTTTCCGGTTATGGTGTTATTGAAATGGAAAATGGTGAGAGGCACCACCTGGGGAAGGGGGATAACTTGTTGATTAGGGCAAATCAAAGGCATCGGGTGGTGGAGACAGCTGCAGATGAGGCCACTATATGGTTGGCAGTTTTCTTTCAGTGAAGCAGTTATCTTTTAAGAAATAAATCTTACGAGCTCCTATCGAGAGTTCTATATCTACCAATGTAAATCGGATCTAAAGTCCTCTGACGAGTTAGTATTGTTAGCTTTAAGACTGGAGTGGTTGCTGACTGGCAGGTCAGCCTGTACATATCTCCATATACCGTAGAGGCCTGTTAAAATTTTCGGCGCTTTGCTTAAATTGGACAGCTTTAATTTGGTCTGATCGTTTGATACCAAGTCAAATCCTTTTCGGCCAGGCAGTGTATGCTGCCTGGTTTTTTCTTATAGGGTTATCGTAAGTAATACTATAAGAAAATAATTAATCAAATTTTCAGCTTTCTATAGCTAGGTCAGCGGCTAGGTTATCTGGTGGTTATACCCTGTGTATGTTTACTCTAGAGGTTTTCTTTTCTGAATGAGACATTTGGAAAAGTAAGCTTGTAAAAGCTTCAGTGTTCATAAAAAATCTCTGCGCTCTTCTTACTTAGTCCTGGTAAATGCAATTTAAAATATCTTATATGTCGGTGAATTAAACTCTTGATTTATTATTTGAGGTGATATATCTGTAATAGATGATGTTGTTCCCATTTTAATAGTAGGGAAATCAAGAATCGACAATTTCCTGGATGTGATTGCGTTTAGGTTGAAATTAGTGATCTGCAGTTAATTTTTTCGTGCTAGGAGGAAACTCTTTCATTAAAAGCCAAATATGATTATGGGGCATTAGTACTAATTGGAAGTGTTTACTTAAAGTTGTGCGCCAATTTCCGCCATAAAACGCGTTACTTCTGACAATCGATATAAATTGCTTGTTCTCGTGTCATTTCTTTGTGAGAAATAAATTAGCATGGTCCTGTGTTGATAAGTAAACATTTTCTTGGGGAAGAAATGAAAGTTCAGTTTTTAAAAGCAACTCTTTGCCTTGCTATTGTCTCATCGCTATACGGTTGTAACGGAGGATCAGGTGGAGGAAAATCTCCTGAAGAGACTGGTGATATTACTGCACCCAGTTTGACCCTTATTCCTGCAGGTGGTAGTACTATCGAAGAAGGTGGTAGGGTATTACTGACTTTTGATGAACCAGTAGAGCTAGGTGATATCTCACTGTCTGGTTCTATGCAGGAACTCGGGGAGCTATACCAAGTTAGTGAAGATTCATTAGAGCTGAGACCGAACGATGTTTGGGGGGAAGGGGAAGAGCTATCCCTAGTAATCAATGCTCAGGACGGCGCTGGTAATCAAATGACGGAGATTACCGTCAAGTATCAAGTTGAGAACATTGCCCCTACTGTAAATAGTATATTTCCGCAGAATATTCGCCTGGAAAAGAATGATTCTTTCAAACTGCAATTTTCTGAGACTATGGATACAGATAGTCTTCAATTAAGCGGAATATTACTTGAAGATGACTATAAGGTTGTTTGGTCTGCTACCGCCGTTGAAAATGATACGCTAACCGTTACTCCAAAAGAATACTGGATCGCCGGACAGAAACGCACAATCAACGTTGATGTAATGGATTTAGCAGGAAATTCCATTCCTACAGTAAACAGCAGTTTTACTGTGCCGATGTATTTCGAGAACTTTACTCCGGCGTCAGTGGTGATTGGTCAGGATAATTTTTCAGACATAGATACAGGGCTCAGTGCTAAAAATCTTGGAGGTTTTCCGGTTGGTACTTCTGCCGTTAGTTCTGATGGAAAACTATTTATAACGGATCGAGAAAATCATCGTGTCTTGGTATTTAATGAAATACCTTCCTCGAATGGGACTTCTGCTGATTTTGCTATAGGTGTCGATAGTCTGGATAGCTCCGATTCATCTGATGATAGAAAGACACTACAAACGCCAATTCAGGCCAGTATTAATGACGGTAAGTTAGTTGTTTCTCAGGCGGAGGGGGAAAGACGGATTTCGCTTTATAATCAAGTCCCTATGGATGGGACGGCAGCTCCTGAAGTGGTTTTAGGGCCATGGGGCAAGGGAGACGAAGGATGTGATAGCTTTAGCACACTAGCATCTGCCATTATAGTTGACGGGAAGATTATAGCTGTAGATGAAGTTAACTCTCGCGTGTTGGTTTGGAATAGTATTCCAACAGAAGATAATACAATTGCAAGCTTAGCTATTGGTCAGCCTACACTGGAGAGTTGCGCCGCTAATACCGATTTGGATGGTAATAGCGGGGGGCCAACAGCTCAAAATCTTGCTTACCCTAGTGCAGTCTGGAGTGATGGAGATAAGCTTGCAATTTTAGATTCTGAAAACAATAGAATTTTGCTCTGGAATGAATTTCCCACAGAAAACTATGCTGCGGCAGATGTTGTACTTGGGCAGGAAAATTTTAGAGTTGCTGAGTGGCCGGATAATGCAACGGAAAAGGATTTACTTTATCCCTGGTTAGGGATTTGGTCAAATGGAATTCAGCTATTCGTAACTGATACAGAGAATAACCGAGTGTTAATTTGGGATCAGTGGCCTGAAGAAAATTATGCTGCTGCGGATTCTGTTTTGGGGCAAAGTGATTTTGTAAAATCTGCTTATAATGACTCTAATCAAGACGGAGTTTATGATACCGGTGAACTACCTAGTGCATCCACTTTAGGCCTTCCAACAGGAGTCTTTGGTTATAAAGATAATCTGTTTGTTACTGACTCAATGAATAATAGGATCTTGGTGTTTAAGTCGCAGTAGTGCTTTCTAGATTGACTTGGCTAGATTGAAATTATAGCTAAGAGAGATGGTAAATAAATTTACCATCTCTCTCACTTTTTAGGGATTTAGTTTATTGCAAATTCTTAAGTTGATGATACTTGGTTTTTATCTCTTCCAGGTTGACGGTGGGGGCAGGAAACTGGGGGTTTAACTTCTTTAATGCTTCAGAAATAATTGAGGCTACAGCCAAGTCCCGGAACCATTTGTGGTTTGCGGGGATAACAAACCAGGGCGCGTATTCGGTGCTGCATTGATTTAGCATATCTTCAAAAGCACAGATATACTCATCCCAATATTTTGCCTCAGTATAATCACTTTCGCTGATTTTCCACTGTTTGGCGGGATCATCAATACGTTGCTTGAATCTCTCCAACTGCTCATCCTGGCTGATGTAAAGGAAAAATTTCAGTATTATTGTGTTGCTTTCAGAGAGTAATTTTTCAAAGTTGTTAATTTGTTCATAGCGTTTGCTCCAAATGTCCATCGGAACCAGGCTATGCACTCGCTCAATCAGCACCCCCTCATACTGAGAGCGGTTAAAGATTGATATATGCCCACGAGCAGGGGTTACTTTATGATATCGCCATAAGAAATCATGCTCGCTCTCTTCTTTTGAAGGTTCCTTAAAGGAAATCGCTCTACACATTTGTGGATTTGTTGCGCCCAATACATGCTTGATGGTGCCATCTTTCCCCGAGGCATCTATTCCCTGCAAGCAGATAAGTAGAGATGTTTTACGCTCAGCGTAAAGCTTGTAAGTGAATGAACGTATCTGCTCATCTATACGCTGGGTATCTGGGAGTGCCTCTTCACGACTTTCGTAACAATGTTTGAAGCCCGGATCTATTTCGGAGAGCTTTATCTTGCTGTCAGGCTTTACCCTGAAATCTTCGAAACAATTCATAGTTCGACTGCCTACCTTTGTTAGGCTTTTGTAGGTGGCTCAGATATCACTTAATCTTCGATAAAGAAGTTTCTTGACCAGGTCCAGGAAAAACATCCAGATAATCATGTATAGCCATACCAGACCGATTATAGTCCAGGGTATTGCCGGCACCAGCCAGCCGAATCCACACATCAGTACGGTAAACGCTTGGGTGCCAACAATTGCGATAAACAGAGGGAATGCGGGTAGTGGTTTTGAAAAGAAAGCTGTACGTGAGCGCACAACGAATAACAGTAGATGTCCTCCCGCTACGATCTGTAAAAATACGATAGTTTGAATTTGCTCTTTATTTAATGCAATCCAGGATTGCCAGTGGGTGTTATTGAGCCATTCCATTCCAATAAAGAGAATACCCATTGTTTGAGCAATAGAAAAAAGGCCGATAATGCTAGAGCCCAGTAATAGGTCTCGCATTTGCCAATGCACAGGTTCCTTGGGAAGCAGGGTATTATCGTAGGCAATGGTCATAATGGGGATGTCATCAAGAAGAGCCACTAGTACGATCATAACCGGGGTTAGGGGCGAGAAACCGAACATTATGGTAGCAAAGACAACCACCACCATAATATCCAGGGTCATGGATACCCGAAAAAGTACGTAATTAATAATGCGTTCAAATATTTTTCGGGCTTCATCAATGGCATCGACGATGGTAGATAGCCCGGGAGAGGTCAGGATAATGGCTGCTGCCGCGCGTGCGGCGTCGGTTGCACCGCTAACGGCGATACCGCAATCAGCTTGCTTAAGGGCTGGCGCATCATTCACACCATCGCCAGTCATGGCAACCTGGTGACCCCTGCCTTGCAATGCTTTCACAATGGCATATTTATGTTCGGGAAACACTCGCCCAAATCCATCTGCACGCTCAACGGTATCGACGATAGTAGATGGCAGGTGGTCCATATCCTGGGACTTTGTAAACACACTACTGGCAGCGAAAATATTTGTTCCAATACCGACTTGAGTAGCGATTTCCTTGCCGATAGCCACATCGTCGCCCGTAATCATTTTTACTTGAAGCCCGTGTTCCCGTGCACGCTGAATAGTGTCTTTGGAGTCATCCCGAGGTGGGTCTTCAAGAGACAGAATACCCAGGAATTGCCACGATGAACCGTTTGCCTTCTGCGCAACGCCCAGGGAGCGCAGTCCCCTGGAGGCCTGTTGTTGCACACAAGCAGTGGCTTTGTCGGCCTCCGCACCACTCAAGTTACATAAGTCGACAATAGCCTGGGGGGCCCCTTTGCTGAAATATAGGGTTTGCCCGTCCTGATCCTGTACCTTAACCTCAGTGCGTTTGCTCACCGGATCAAATGGAGTGAATTCCTCAACCTTATATTTCTTCAGTTCTTCCTTATTTTTCAGGCCGGCAAAAATTGCTTGATCAATTGGATCACTGGCGCCTGCTTCAGATGCGATAGCGGCGGCAAGAATTAACTGGTCGTTCTTTTTCGCGCTGAATAAGGTAGGTTCTTCGAGACACAATTGGTTCTTGGTGAGGGTGCCAGTTTTATCTGAGCAGAGGATATCAACACCGGCCAATTCTTCGATGGATTCCAGCCGCGAGACGATCGCTTTTTTACGGGATAGCGCCAGGGCACCGAGAGCATTGGTCACAGTAATGACCGAAGGCATGGCAACGGGAATCGAAGCGATCAGCAATACCAGTACAGTGCGAAGGATATTGATGATATCTGACCAGTGCCATGTTTCCGCAACCACGATATCGCGGTATAACTCTGTACCCACCAGAATAACGGCCAGCACTAAACACAACACGATGAGGAAGTCACCGATATGGGTGACGGCTTTCTGCGAATGTGAGGCACTTTGCCCAGCGCCTGCAACAAGTTGGGCGGTGCGCCCAAAGAATGTATTGTGCCCGGTACCAATGACAACAGCGGTCATCTCCCCCCGTTTAGCGATACTGCTGGAATAGCCGATATCACCGATGCTCTTACTGACGGGTAGAGATTCTCCGGTAAGGGCAGCTTGATCAATACTGATGGATTTCCCTTCGGTAAATCGCACATCAGCGGGCACGACTTGCCCTAGCTTGATTCGCACTATATCCCCTGGGACCACCATCGCCGCATCGATGGATTGATACCCCCCATCCCTTAATACATTGGCTTTGGGGGCCATGCTGGCCTTCAGTGCTGCCAGCGCATTGGCAGCTTTGTGTTCCTGCCAAAACCCGGCAATCGCGTTGTATAGAAGCAGGGCCATAATGATGGCGAAATCGGGCCAGTGGCCAATTAATGCAGAAAGCAATGCGGCCGCTTCAATCATCCAGGGAATGGGGCCCCAGAAAAATCGCAAGAACTTAGCGAGTGCGCTTTGCTCCCTCTCCTGAATGGTATTGGGACCATATTTTTGCAGGCGGGCGCTGGCTTCATTTTTTGTGAGGCCGGCGGGTGACGTGTTTAGTTCATTGTAAACTGCATCAATATCAGCGTTCTGCAAATCTAACGATTGCTGATCGCTGTTGTTTTGATTATTTGGCGATGATTCTTGACTTTGCACTTTGGGTTTCCCAATGACAAAGGTTTACCTATGGAGTCTGTTCCAGCAATGGATATTTCAATCTAGCAGTTTGCGCCACTCGCTAAGTGGACATTGGTGACGGCGGTAACAGAAATTTGAAGGCATAGAGTCAAAGGCAAAAAAGCCGGTATCCTACTGGCATGAAAAACCACTACTCCTGTGGGCCATTGAAAGGGGTATATCAGTGACAGCTGATTAAGCTGCAGGATTAGCCTATCTCGATAACGTCTCGGTTTTTCTCCGGGGTTTCGAATAGTAAATCTTTGCTAGTCCTTGTCCAACAGGCTCAAGGTATAGGCTATATGCAGGTGCTTTCCGTATATGCCTAAGTTCTCTTTAGCTTATAGTGCACTATCATGATAGGCTGAAGCCTAACTATACAGGGTGTCTACTAAGCGTGGGTAAGTCTTAAACTTAACGCCCAGCACACGGGAGGCCGAAATAAAGCGAAGCGTAATGTAGGCCGTCCTGCCCGGCGTCTTTTTTCGGGCATTCGTGCTGCTTGCTATGCATTTTGATATGCCGAAACCTTTGTAAAGAACAAAACATCGCAAATGCAGCTAAAATATGTACCAGAAGAAGATACAAATTTGAACGAATATAGATCACTTCCCTTAATTTTTTTTACCCTAAATTCGCCGATATTCTCTGACGCCCAATCTTTCATGTGAATCTGTGTACAGGCCCCCAGAACAATTGTTACTTGAACTGTATTAAGTTTCTGATCGCTCCATTTTCTTGGAGCGTTTTCTGGCCATTCACGAAGATCAAACTCGATTTTGACATCTCGATCTTCAAATGACATCCGTATAAGCTCTACAACTTCTCCGAATACCTGGTCTTGAAAGATCCTGTCTAGTGCCTCTCTTGAATTAAGATAGTCTAACCACATATGGTCACTCTATGGATTGCATAACGCCGCTAGCAAGGGCAGCCGGAGATTTACTGCCTGGCGTTGTTAACCATTTTTACAATCTGAAGGTTGATGAGAAAGGTTGAGGATTTGCTTGCCGGCTTTTCCAAGGTATCTGAAATTTACGGTAACTCCGTGATCTACAAATTGCTTCATATCCGAAGATGAGCAGTAATTGTTAAGTACTTTTGGAGACAGATTCTGTTCTAGAGTAGATGCATCAATTTCATCAAATGAGTAATTGGTAAGCGTATAAATATATGTGAATGTGTTATTTAAGCCGACAGTGCTGTCTAGGCGCGTTTCTGAATCTATGATCATCGGCAACAGCTTATTTGTCTCTTCGGCTACTTTCTTTAGGCGATCATTCTGATCTACATTTTCTTTAAATAGATCTTTGACGGCAAAACTCCCTAAGGCAGAACCTATTGCGGTAGCTGCGGTTACTAGGATTATATTCTTTTTGCTTATCTTATTTTCCATTTTACTCTAATTCACTCACTTCTATGGTTAACGCTCCGCTCACCCGCACATACTGCGGAGAGCGTTTTTGTGTAAAGTGGCGCTAGCGACACACAAAAACGAGCGTAGCAGTATGTGTCGGTATGCAGCAGTTTGTTAAGGATTCTAGCTCTCTAGGTCACCATATTCGGATTGTATGTAATAATATGTTTTCTCATAAATACCCATCATTACATCATCATACTTCTCCTCATGAGCTGGATCGTAATTTTCCTCTTCGTCATCAGTGAAAGGATACATTAAAATTGCTTTAGACATCTCAATATCAGCCAAACGCATTAATAGCTTTGCTTCATTCTCATCAATTGATAAATATTCTGAATTGTCCAAATCAATATTTTTAAACACATGCAACAGAGCGTCATATCCTTGATTAACTACAATTTCATTTAGCTCTTTAATCAGTTCGTTAGGGAAATAAATATTTCTTTTAGACATGCTTAGATTGCCTCTGCCTTCTTAAGGGCACCCGGAAACTCTTCGATTATGCGACCAGTGCCTTTTTCTATCTTCACCTTTGTTGACTTTAACTTACTAGCCAACACTTTTAGTTTTTCAGTAAATTCAGCAAGTGACATTTTGCGAGAAACATTCAGAAGCGGATGTGTGAAGTCTTTTACATTAAAAACCAACCCCTCAGGTAAACATTCTCCTCTTGGTAGGACCCAAACGTAACCCGATATTACTGGATTTTTGGATAATTTTTTGATGTTACTAGCAAATGAGAGTCCCTTGCTCGGATTTGGAATGACCATCTCTATTTCATGGTCAGGGTCGTGGATGACAGTAATATCTTTCACTCTTGGGCCACTGGCTCGCACTATTTTTGAGTCTAATGTATTACCACCACCACGATATATTCCAGCCACCCCGTTATAGAACTTCCAAAGGTCATCAGGTCCCAAGATCGTATATTTACTATCTTCTAACTTTTTCTTCATACTCTTCCTCCATTTGTGAAGAACTTTAGATTTTTTGCCCTAACGTTGCTAGCAAGGGCAGCCGAAGCGAAGCGTAGGCTGTCCAGCCCAGCCTCCGGCTGTCCAGCCCAGCCTCCGGCTGGGCGTATAGCTGGCGCGCACTGAATAATCTACTTGCTCTCTGCCAGTCAACTTAGGCTGGCCACAACCCAATAAATTTACAGGGAAAAATACCATACTTTCCCCACCAATTAACTATCTGATTGGCACTCCACAATGCGGCAGCTAACTTGCAGAACTTGTTGACTTAAAATGAAGGACTTGAACGAAACTGCGGTACCAGTTTGCAGGAGAACTCTCTGGCGAAGCGTGTTCAGGTAGAGATTGTTACTTGCAGCAACTACAAACTATCTAATAATTGACCGCCACAATAACGCCTTAAGAAGGGGCTGCCGGTTAGGCAGCCCTTGGTACGCCCAGCATGGGCGTGAACTAATGGGGTGAAAGTCCCCTGTAGGAGGATCACCATTTAATGGGTCCATTAAATGCTAACTACTAGCGAATGGCAACTGCAATACCGCGAGGTCTTGAGGGGAGGAAGCCGCTAGCAAAACTACGAATTGACGGGCAGAAACATCATATAAGGCTTAGCCTGGAGGCGAGGTAGCCAAGGATACCAAAGCCATGTGGTCTAACGGGTAGAGTAAATGATGCAGTTGTGTAGTGAAAGTTCACGTTCTTATCTGGGGAGATCTGTTTAGCTTGCCGCTGTGAAGCTGTCAGCGCGGCTGCTGACTCATAAATAGGCCCTGCCCGCTAGCCACCATAGCGGAGATTAAAAACAAATGGTGGAACACAGAAGCGCCTCGGTCAGCAATGATCAAGGTGATTAAACAGAAGTCAGCCGAGGGCATGGTAGCCAAATGCCAAGTTTAATATTCTGGACAGGGTGAAGGCCTGAACCCAAACTCTACGAGTTAAAAGACAGGGCTAGCCTACCGATGTGTTGCCAGCCGGATATAAAATTGACGTAGCGCACTGCCATGACACTCGACTCAAATGAAGAGCTGCTCAACACTATCGTTGGGTAGAGATTCATTACGGATAGGGAACCGCCCATTGCGGACCCGCACGATGGGTGGTGTGGGGGCCGGTATCTAGAAACTACCGGCTACCCGGTTTAGAGGCCCTACTCGTGCACATATTTAGTAGTTTTACCTTCTGAGTTTGTTGTGATCTTTCCATAGATTCCTTGAGCATTATCTAAGTAATCAATTTGGAAATACACCTTCCCATTAAGCCGCTTTGTTAACATCAAAACGTCACCAGAATCACAAACAAGCTGAATATAATATGCCTCTCCGTTAACCTCCCTCTGTTTTGCTTCTTCGCTACTAATCTCCCCTGAGACTTTCTCCGGAAATACTTTTAGGTTTGCCCTGGCATAAAAGCTCTCTGTTGCATTATCGCAGCCGAAACTATTAACAGATATAAAAAGAATTAATAGTATAAATATACGCATTTTCTATGCCGGCCCTTTAACGCCGCTAGCACCGAGCGAAGCACGCAGTGCGTAGTCCGGTGCCTAGCTTGGTTAAATGCATGTTTAGACACCTTCTCTTTTTAGTAGTTTGACACAACAGAGTGTTGTAAACATATAGTTGCCTTTTTCATGTTCTACTTCGACAACGACGTTATCATTTTCGAGAACGTTATCTGTTGTAACCCATTGTAAGAAGCTTTCTTCTAGTTCACTGTGTGAGTAATCTTCGCCTAACATTACAACACTTGCAGATACATATTCGTTTGGGTCGACATCGTATTCTACGATATCACCCAGCCGTACCTCTTCCCCAGATTCGTATTGCATAACCATTTAACGCCCGCAGCACACGAGGCTTTGTAGTGGAGGCGACGCCGCAACGAAAAAGCCGTCGTTGTGCCTGCGTTTGGTACGCCCAGCATGGGCGTGAACTAGTGGGGTGAAAGTCCCCTGTAGGAAGATCACCGTTTAATGGGTTCCATTAAATGCTAACTACTAGCGAATGGCAACTGCAATACCGCGAGGTCTTGTGGAGAGGAAGCCGCTAGCAAAACTACGAGCTGACGGACAGAAATATCATATAAGGCTTAGCCTGGAGGCGAGGTGGCCAGGGACACCGAAGCCATGTGATCTAACGAGTAGAGTAAATGATGCAGTTGTGTAGTGAAAGTTCACGTTCTTATCTGGGGAGATCTGTTTATCTTGCCGCTGTGAAGCTGTCAGTGTGGCCGCTAACTCATAAATAGGCCCAACTCGCTAGCCACCATCGCGGGGATAGAAAAAATGATGGAATACAGTAGTGCTCCACTCAATAATGAGTAGGGTGATTAAAAAGAAGTCAGCAGACGGCATAGTAGCCAAATGCTAGGATTAATACCTTGGACAGGGTGAAGGCCTGAACCTAAATCCACGAGTTGAAAGACAGGGCTAGCCTACTGATATGTTTCCAGTCGGTTAAAGTTGATGTAGCGCACTGCCATGACACTCAACTCAAATGAAGATCTGCTCGACACTATCGTTGGGTAGAGATTTATTACGGATAGGAACCGCCCATTGCGGACCCGCACGATGGGTGGTGTGGGGGCCGGTAGCTAGAAACTACCGGTTACCTGATTTATGAGCTACCACCGGTTTTGCCACTTACTTTCTACCAAATTGAATTGATGGTTACTGTCGTGCGGTGCAATATTAGCCTTCAAATTAAAGCCCTGACCGCCCACAGCTTGCCAACATTTTGAGAACCACTCAATTAGTTCATTTGTAGCGATATCCCATGGGGCAAGCGACTCATCTTTGCTTGTATACTCTTCTTCTAGCTCATACGGGTATACGTGTTCGATTTTCAAGAAACCTGGATCTACGGGTGAGGGGTATTCTGCTTTTCCATCTACGTAGATAAAGTGCTCTGAATTATCTTTATCCATAAAGAATGCCCGAACTGGGAATCCTGACGAGAACCCATCAACGAAAATCTCAAATACGAGCGTATCAACCTCTTTGGGATAATCGAACTCTATTAATTTTTTGAGAATAGGCCTCAAATCCTCACTCAGGTTTTCTAAGTGCTCTGCGACCTTACCTTTAAATGCTTGCTCGATGTTCATTTCTCTCACTGCTCATAATGCCGCCAACAGAGGCCCGCGCTTGCGCGGGTCCTGTTGCTTGGCCTGGTTAGACGGCTACTTACTCTGCTGGAGTACAATTTTTTGTTCCTTGTCTTGTGCTTTTACCAGATAAGTATTTGTACCCCATCCTCCGGCCTGTAAATAGTCTTGTACTTTAAGATCGAAAGAAACTCTTTCCCCCGTATACGCTTGATCTTCCTTCACGCCTACAACAGGAGTCAAAATAACTTCCCCAGCATTTCCTTTGAAGTTTTCAGGATTACCATGCCAGCGCTCACTAAGGAATACTGATTTTATATAAGGTTTCCACATTGGTTTGTTTTTGATAGTTCCTCTCAATCTGTACTCGATAACAGCCTTGGAATTAAATAAGTACAAGTTGGAGTATATTTCTTTGGTTTCTAATACGTCGATTACTAGGTCGTCTTGGTAGCCCCACCACCCAATTTTATACGTTATGGGTACATCAGATTTTGGTTCAGGTATTTTAGGCTCTAGCGTTTTAATCAGGAACCAGTATGTGGCAGCAAGTAGTGCTGCCACTACGCACGCTATAACGATCGTGATTTTGAGTTTTCTCGACATTCTCAAAGCCTTTTAACGCCGCAAGCAACGGCCGTAATATAGCAGTGAAGCTGCGAAATGGAGGTCCAGCCCACGCAGTGGGCGATGTTGCCTTGCATTGTTAAGCATTTTCCTTGTGCCTAACTTTAGTGAAACCCGCAGCATTTAGAATGCTGAATAACTGAGACAAAATAACCTCATCACGTGAAAGCCTATTTTTGCTAAAGATAACCTCAACAAATGATCTCTTCTTGGTGATCATGACCCTCCACTCACCCAGATTGGATGAGTCGTTTTCGGGAAGCCCGCCAACTCCCAGATAGTAACCACTGCAATCTATTTCCCAACCCCAGTCTTCCTGGTAGATATCAGACACTTCAATACCACTATTTTCGAGGTGAGGTTTTAACCAATTGGCAAAATCTTCACCAAAGCAACCTGGATTAATAAACTGGTCATGCTCTTTTGTGAGATTAAACTGGTCAGTTTCGAAAAATATAGTGCGCATGATCTAGTGCTTAACGCCGCTATCAAGGGCAGCCGAAGCAACGTGTATGCTGTCCAGTCCAGCCCCGAAGGGGTTGGGCGAGCTTGACTAGCCTGGTTATGGCTGGCGCGCTCAGAACTGACTACTAGCACTTTGCCAGCCACAGTTTGGCTGGCCGCTGCCCAATATTTACGAGGAAAGAATACCGCACTTTCCCCAACCAATTCCTATCTTACTGGCACTCCGTGAAATTGCACCGGACGGCCTCTTTTTACAACACTCGAGCGAATACTCTAGGAACGAAACTGCTTGAATAGCAATCAGTAAAATTGCTCAACACCGGATGCTATTTAGTGGCACTAAACCTTCAGTTACCACGAAAAATCAATAAAACCGACCGCCACAATAATGCTTCAAGCTGGGGCGGCCGTTAGGCTGCCCTGGCGCGAAGCGCCCTTGCAGCCTTGACTCGTTATGTGCCCGCACTAGCTTTGGCCTCCTCGAGCTCAAGCAATTTTTCTTGGCGCTCTAAGATCTTTTCCCAGCGGTCCATCAGTCGGGTATTGCGCTCTAGTTGGGCCTTTTGCTGTTTCAGAAGTCCATCGGTAGCTTCAGCTTGCTTTCTCGTAATTTCAAGCTGGCGATCAGACTCCTGAGATTGTTCCCAGAATTTTTCGACTTGGCGATCATACTCTTGATACATATCATCGGCGAAAGAAGACATTGATACTACCGATAATATGAAGGCAAGAATCCATTTATTCATGCTGATGCTCCTGGGCACATTTATATAGTAATCATTCTGACCACTATTATCCTGATTGTTATCTCAGAATCAATTTCTACACCAAAGCCTAAATTTTTATTTAAAACCATAGACTTAAAGCATCCTGATACGACCGTGCAAACTGAAAAAACGATCACTTTGACTACTATCCCAATTTTAACACTAGACCGTAACCCACTGATTTAACTATTATTTTTCGGTGTGTCTCCTTGTTCTCCAATATCACGGTCAATATGATCGTAAATCCCTGAGCTAGCACTCACCAACTTCTACAGATTGGCACTAGTTGGGGGGTGAAGTATCTAGGCTGCCTCTGAATAACTTCGTAATACCTCTACGGATCTTGAAGACTATAGATGTTAGGCGCAGTTCGCCGCGAATAACCGTAGTCCTTTGCAAGCGTTGCGAGACAACAGCTATTGTCTTCAAGGCCCGATCTGCAGGGCTTTCAGAGTGATTCATACACGCTGTAGCGCCTTCTTTTAAAGTCTAGATATTCCTGCAAAGCTGCGGTCTGACTGCGATTGTCCTGTAAGTAGAAGTATCAGTGGGTTGTTCAGATGCCCCTGAACCTCGCAGTAATATCCTAAAAGTCTGCAGGCTATTTTGGTATATCGAGAGATATTTTCTGTAGATATGTGGAAGACATTTCAGCAGTATTGATGATCTATTGTTTTCTGAATTCAGGTATGGGAGTGGGTGGGGATATTAATTTTTTTAGCCATTTTTATGTGCAACCAAAATTTTCAAAACGTGAACAACGAAAAATATAGGCACAAAAATAATCTTATTGGATTTTATTAAGTTTGTTTTAGTGTCAAAGCTGCGTAAAATCGGTGGATATTTATCGGTATTTGGGTCGCCATTAAACAGCCTTCTGAAGACCGGCGACCAAAGAGATTCGAGAGAATCAAGAATTTTCTAAAAACCATTCCCTCAAAGGAGAACGGTAGCGTGACGTAAAAGTAAGTAAAAGGCGCTGACCCAAGGTGCGCTAACACCTAGGGCCAGCTAACCAAATTGATACACGTACTATCAAAATGGCTATATGGATCATACGCTAGAAACCCGCTCGTCTTCAATAAAGTGGAGTCCATTCAGCAGCTTGGAGCGTGTCCCCAGGCTCTGGAAGCGTTGTGCCTGCCCTTTCTACTTCTATGCCTACCGTTCTCGCGCCCCACCTCGCTTTCCTTAAAAGTTACTTCCAATTCCTTCCATTCAGGGAGGTCTACGCATGGTTTGAGTATTCATAGGAAGCAATTATGTTGATCTTAAAGCGCCGGACGGGTGAAAACTTACGGATTGGAGCGAACGTCTCAATTACAGTGCTGGAAGTTAAGGGTAATCAGGTAAAGATAGGAATACGTGCTCCCAAATCTCTACCCGTTCACCGTGAGGAAATCTATAGACGCGTCCAAAAGGAGAGGGTGCTGGGGGATGGAGTTGGTTGAGATTATAGAGCGCTGCTAAGAAGCAGCGTGAGTCCGCCTGGCTATAGGGTTAATGCTCACATAAACGGTGCGCGGCTTTTTTGCGCGCCCGGCGACCAATAGGGAACGTATTTAGTGTTATTGTTAGGGTTTTGTTTGTAATACATTTAAATGAACCCAATAGGTTTTACCATTTAACTCTACGGATGGCTCGTACTCCCAAACTCTATAGCTGATTTGTTTAATCTCGATATTACTTTGATCAATCCATTGGATACTCGGAGGTTGATTAACTTGGCTATTCCAGATCATCCAGTGATTTTGCCACTCACTAGAGTTTTCTAATGTTTGTAACTTTATGTGATAGAAAGGTGCCGTATTGACCCTAGTGTTTGATACGCCACGCTCAAGAACTGCAATCACTGTATTGTCAGAATTCGGATACTCACCAACAACACTCCAATCAAATAAATCTGGTCGAGGCTCAGGCTTACTTGGAAATAAAAAGTTGTAGGCATCAAAGCTCAATACGATTAGCGTTATGCCGCCAACTAGCACTAAGAAATCTCTGAAGTAAACGATCGCTCTCATAAAAACCTAATGCTCATCATAAAGGCGAGGAAGTTGTTGCGAGTTAAGTACCTATTTTCCTCGTACGTTTTGCTGGTGCTTGTATGGTTGTTCTTGTCCGATTCTGATGTTAAAAATTCTTTTCGCTAACGGGTAAATTTAGACCCACCTTCGACGGCTACCGAAGGCCATGTTGTCACAGTTCGTTGCTGCATCGGTTTATAAAGGCTGTTAACAAGCAGGAACGTGACAGACACTCACTAGGCATAACTCGAATAGTCATGTGGGTCTCGAGCCCGAATAGCAAGGCGGAGATAGCTTATCTTAGGAAACTTCAAGAGATCAAGGTCGGTATCGATACCAGTAGTAAATAACTCGATATTTATGTGAGACCTACTGGCCAATTCTTTAGTATTGCTAATGATAAAAATTACATAAGGGATACTATTAAACAACTACAACCTCTTAAACCTCAAAGAGTATTAATAGAGTCTACAGGAAGACTCGAATTAGAGTTTGTTTGCGCCGCTGACAAAGCAGGATTACCTGTTGTTGTTTGCAACCCGTCTCAAATAAGAAGCTTCGCCAAATCCGCAGGACGTCTCCCCAAGAATATCCGCGCTTAAGCTAGAAAAACTCAGAGGGATTAGTGACTTACTGACTGTAAGAAGTCAGTATTTAGAGATGAGCACAATGCAAAAAATCGGCTTCAGAGGATGCCTAAATCAGTGCACAAACCTATACAGATCGTTCTAAACACCATTAAAAGAGATACAAAGAATCGACAAACAACTGGATAAACTGGTTAACAGTGTGTCTGAGTGGCGGCAAAGGCGCGATCTATTGTTGAGCGCTAAAAGGGTCGGAAATGTATTGGCTTATACGTTGATGAGTGAACTTTCCGAGCTAGGAAAATTGAACCGTAAAGAAATTGCTGCACTTGTCGGTATCGCCCCGATGAACCATGATAGCGGTAGCTTCCAGGGCAATCGATGTATCAGCGGTTAGTCGATGCTGGCAAGCCTAAAAAGGTCGCTCTGATTGCTTGTATGAGAAAGCAGATTATGATCCTGAAAAACAATACCTACTGGGATGAAAGTATGGCTTCATAACTTGACGAGTAATTAAAGTCACTTGTTAGGAGTTGCCTGATTAAAGGCCTGGCCCAGCTTGCTGGGCTGTACTTGTTACAGTTTTTTACAAATCATAGATTTGGCACTCAACTATATAAATGGTATTGGTATAAGTAAGTTTGAATGTGGCCACCATAACTATATTTTTATTTATTTCAACACCAACATACTCTTGCAGGTTAATTCCAAAGCTGTGCAGTGGAAGCCTGACAATATTGTTTGCGCCATTTGAAAGAACGACCTCACTAAATTCTAGTTCATCATCTGTCAGCTTAGGTAGTTTCAGTTTTAGCACCGAGAAGTCCTTGCCATCTTCTAAGATGGAAATAAAACCTTTGGTGTTTTCTTGCCGGAGATGAATTTCTTGTCGTTTTTGTTCTGTTTCTAGCTGTATTACTGTGCTCGCAAGACATAAATTTGAAAAACAAAGAAGAATTATTAACGTAATTTTTGCAATCATGCTAATGCCTTGTAATGCCGACAAAAAACGCGAGCGTAGCCAGCCGCCATGATTTGTGGCAATCGTTCTGCTGTTTATTATGCATTAGCTTCTCCGCCAGTCTTTAATGGTTGCAATAAGTAGGGCTATGAAAATTACTAGAAGGAAAAAGGCAATACCATAGCCCACAGCACCATCTACTTTTGCTCCTTTGGCCTCGCAATGCCCATAGGTTATAAGCTGGTATAGCTTTACAAAAGATACGAAGCCACCAGTAAATACAGCGAGCAACATATGCCGTAAATTGAAAAGCTTTTTCCCAAAAGCAAGCTCCCCTCATGACGGAGTCTCGATTTTTCTATCGATGCCTTTTCGACGTCATCAGCGAACTTTGAGATTAGACCTATGCATAACGCTGCCATAAAAGGCGAGCAACTTGTTGCGAGTCCAGCACTGAAAGCGCGTTTTTTTATGGCATTGTTATGTGCTTTGTTCAATTAGTGGTGCTACAAGCAGAATTGTTGGAGCACCTTTTGAGTAATAATATAAACGGAAGTAAGTATACTCTAGGCTTTCACTACCAATACAACCTAGTACGCGTGCCGACTCACCCATAACCTCATAATCATACTCAGTTAAACCAGTATTCGAGATTACCTCGCTTACTTTAGGAATAGAGGTATGTTCAGTCACCTCAATTCTACCCAGCTCCCTCTCCTCCAGTTCCTCAAACTTCAAAACAAATAGTGCATATACAACAAAATCGTTATATTCCTGAATGGACTTTTCTGCTAGTTCAATCCAAACTCCATATAGATTTTTTATTTCACTATTTGATAGAACTTCAACATCTAAAGCAAGTAATTTAAGAGGTGCAAAAAATACCAGAGTAAATAGAAATCTCTTCATTTTATTTGTGCACAAAGTAAGATGCCACCTTGCAGCGCTTTGTTAGGGCTGAACCCGAGCACTGCCTCTATGTTTAAGCCAAAAACGAGAATGATGCTGCGCAACCGATAGCCCTAAGTAGAAACGCTCAATGTTCAACTGCGATTTTGGAAAAGCGAATTCAGGCACGAACATTGATTGTAAAAGTATTAGTGATGCCCCTATCTGGGCAGAAGACTCTGCCCCATGACCGCTATTTATATAGCTGGGGAAAAAGTCCATCATTTCCCTGAAATGAAGACGAGCAATTGCAACAGCAATTTGAGGGCTGACCATACTACCATTTTTAAAGCAGCTCTTTAGGTCTTCCAAGTGAGTTCTATTCTCCGAGACTATGAGACACATATATGCGATCAAGTGCGAACGCCAATTTACATCAAGTAGTTGCTTTTTATAAGCTGCATGCTCGCTTTCAAGCTCAGAAGCTAGAGCACTAAAGATATAAAGATCGCTTTCTACTTCAGATGGTTGAAAACTCAAATTAAGGGCCTTCAGGTAGAAGCTACTATCATTACTGAGCTCTTCTAGCCTCTCAAATACATTCATCCACAAGTTACCCTAACATCTTTAGCACAGGCGCGCTGTAAGCGTTTCCAGGCGAAGGCGATTGTGTCTAAATTTTTTATACATTAGTTACTTCGCTTAAATAGGCTACTAAGAAAGGAGCCCTTTTTGTTCTTTGGTTTTGGAGCTGATAACTTAGCATATTTTGGTACTAATGCTTTTGATCCATGCTGATCAAAATTTATTCGGATTGTATTTTCGCCAGATTCAACGAACTCAAAAATACTTTCTACTTCCCCTGCACCAAACATTGGATGCACTATCTTCATTCCTGGTGTCACGAAGCCAATACCATTAACTTCAAGACTTTCTAGTTCAACTGCATCCATTTTCTTCAGCATGTACATTCCTTACTTAAGGTACATAACGCTTTAATAACCGAGAGCTAAAGCGTAGCTTTGGCTGTCTAGCGCCGTAGGCGCATAGTCGATTGCCTTGGTATGAGCTTTTAGTAAATACAAACTAATGACTCCATTTCATCTTTGAGTTTGGCCACTGGATTCTTTATGATCAGCTCAGGAATTGCGTGTGGCCATGATTCATAAATTGAACCACCTGGTATAACTGGGCAGCTACTTGTCTGATGAGGGTTGCCGTTGAAATCTATCATTTCCATATTGAACTTCAGTATTACATCCTCAAATGGGTTTGATAGAGATAACATCATCATTGTTTTCTCATCCATTTGAGAGAACTTAATGGTGATTGTTTTTTCTGGGCTAACCACCTCTGGTACTTCTTTTAGGTTGACGAGCTTTCCGTTAGCTACGTCGGCTTCTACATAAAACGATTCACCCGGGAGTACAGAGATAACATCATTAAATACTCTTGGCCAATACATGTCCACTTTTTTGTCAACTGGCTCTCCGTCAGTCCTGAACTTTATGTGAATATCTTTCCTACACTCGTTCTTCTGACAGAATTCCTCAAGCGTAAGTTGTTCACTTAGTTGCTCATTATTCTTTTGGGGTTCAGTTTTTCCAATTGGAGCGGAAGCACAACCGAGAATAATCATAGAAGTGATTATTAATAAAATTAGTCTCATACTGTAAACCCTTGGTTGCTTATAGCGCCATTATAAGCGGCTGGAATGGAGTTGGTTTGTTTGCGGTAGCGTAGCGTTAAACTGCAAACGAAGCAACGGAGTGGAGGTCTAGCCGGCTCGCGATGCTTGATAACTTTGTTAAGGCGAATTTAGCTTACGCAACCCTTGAAGGAAGATGGTGGTACCGCCGAAGGGCCCTATAAAACCAAATTTTCTTGAAAAGCATTGCTATAAGGGATAAATAGGAATGCTACACCACTTAAGAATAGGAATGAGCCAACAGCCATAATTGCAACTCCACTAGGTTTCGATACGCGACTTACACATGCACGAATCGACGCCCAAAGGGATAGAAGGAAAGTTACATAGAAAAACGAGTAGCTTAAAAGTGAAGCTTCTCCATTAAGGAACATAAGTATCCTGAAGTAAGATACTATTCCAGTAAATGTGCAGATAATGAGGGGAAACTACGATCGTAAATATACGCTCTTTTTTAGTTGGAACACGATCAATACCCCTATTTCCTCGCAATTTCATAGGGAACCTTAATGCCTCAATAACCGGCGCAGCTTTGCTGCGTCCGGCGCCTGAAAAGACGCGAAGCTGATTGATTTGTTAGTGTTTTTTAGCCAAAAAATATACTGGCTTATACCGCATGCCAAAGAAACCAGCCGGCAATACATAACGAGTTTCTCGTATAAAATTCTCTAGACTATCCATTGTATGTACCTCCCCACGAGATACTGATTCAATAACTTCATCATCTGTTAGTAGTTTACTATCTAAGCAATCAATGTTTTCTAAATAGTCGTAATAGCCATCTATATCTATCCATGCACACTCGTCGCATGATGCTAATTCCCAGAGATTAGTAGCCTTAGGGCATCCAGCAAGGACAGTGATTCCATGCTCTGCACCAATTGCTTTATATACTGATAACTCGCCATTTATTGTTACGAGCACTTCATTATCATCAGAAACCTTCGGTCTCCTAGGGAAGAGTGCTAAAACATGAAACCCTAAGAAGCCGTGAGTGTTTTTTGCCCTATTTCCAAACTCTCTTGAAAGCCAAGGGAAGATTGGTACAACAGTCGAAAACCTTTTCTCTAAGAGAGCTTTCATTCTAGGCACTAACACAAACTCAGCCGAATGCTCACTTATAAAACTTGTTGCCAAAATTCACGCCTTGAAGACTAAAGCGCCAGACTGGCTTGCATTGTTATGGCTTAGCATATTCAAACTTGGATACATCTAGCTGTTGAGATTCCAAATTTATTAAAATTGTGTAGTAATCAGTGTACCAAACATCATCCCTAGAAAAGCCTTCAGTCGAAGAGATATTTACTATGAGTAGATCACTGGAACTGGCATCCAATTTCTCGTAAGGCATGCTTTCTGATCGGTATATCTCATGGCCGACAAATACGGAAGAAAGATTCACACTTTTTAGTTTTACGAGCCGCTCTTTTCGCACCGAGAAAGTAAGAGCGCCGACATTTATTTCAACTTTTGAAACATCACGATTACCTTCGTACAAGGAAACGCTTACCTTAAATGAACCGTAAGGCATAGGCAGAGATCCACTGAGATAGTTTTCATGAACATCAGCGACTTCAATTTCACTAGATATAGCAAGTTGTGAGAAAACCAATAAAACTATAGCGATATATTTGAGCATAGTTACCTTAGCCATAACGAGGGTGTAGAAAAATACAGCCCTCTTTTCGTATTGTAATTTTACGTGAAAATTATCCTATTCATCAGTGAATAGCGAAATCAGAATTTACGAAGAACCACCTTTTATGGCCAATATCTAACTGCACTTGAAGGGTCATAGGTGCACATTAGTTTTTCTACAGCCTGAACGCCGCCAACAGCGTTGGGTGTCCCGCAGAGGGGCGAAGCCCCGGAGCATGCTGCTTGGCCTATTCAACGAAGCTTGGATTTAATCTCCAAGCCCGACTCCTCAGACATGATGATGTACTTACTATCGTACTCACCAGAAGTAAACCCCATAAATAGTTTAATGTATATAGTTTCCCCGCCTAAGGTGGGATAGCCAGCCTCACTTGAAATTTGGATACCATTTATAATGGTTCCATCAAGCATAGCTAGCTGTGATTGATCCAGGTCAAAAACCTTTCCGAAAGCACTAATACTGAGATTTCGCATTTTATTATTAGCAGCGCCCCCTTGTGTCCGCGCTACGCCAGCATCAATATCAAATTCCAGAAATATCTCGCACCTTCTTGAGAAGCGAGTGCCATTCCATTACAAAATATGACTAGCAAAATCAAAAATATGACGTTGTGTCTCATACCTTCACCTAATGCGGTCATAACCGGCAGCCATGTGCGAAGCGCGCTTTAGGCTGTCCAGCCACGAAGTGACATTGGTTGATAGCCTTGTTATGCATTTACGCGTATCTTATTAAAGAATAACAATGGCAGGCCAATAGATAATGCTAGCGACCAATCATAAAAATAAAAACTTATTAGAGCATGAAAACCTATGACATACATTGTTTGTTCGGGGTATTTTCTTAGGAAGAGAAATACGCCACAAGAAAAACAAACAAGCATTGATGCAATACTCAAATAAAAAAATTCTGAACCATTCTCTGTAAGTACATAGATCAAGCTACTCTTTGCCGCTTCATATGTACTTAGTGCCTCTGGCTGGGCAACAAGTAATAGAATTGCCCAGATAGTAAGAAAATAAAAGACGCAAAGAAAATTTAGTGCTCCAGATATTTTAAAACCCATAACCTTCTCATCATGCATGCGCTTGTATGGTTGTTCTTGCCCGATTCTGATGTTGAAAATCGTTTTCGCTAACGGGTAAATTGAGACCCATCTTCGGCGGCCACCGAAGGCCTTGTTTGTCACAGTTCGCTGCTTGGCTGGTTCGTAAAAGACCGATAACAAGTATGAACGTGATAAGCACTCACTAGGCATAACTCGAATAGTCATTCGGGCCTCGAGCCCGAATAGCAAGGCGGAGATAGCTTATCTTATGGAACCTCAAGAGATCAATGTCGGTATCGATACCAGCAGTAAACAACTCGATATTTATGTGAGACCTACTGGCCAATTCTTTAGTGTTGCCAATGATAAAAATGGCATTAAGAAGCTTTGCTAAATCCGCAGGGCGCCTCGCCAAAACTGACAAGTTAGATGCAATGGATATTGCACATTTTGGTGAGGCCATGAAGCCAAGACTATCGGAGCTAAAGCCAGAAAAATCTAGGGATATCAGTGACTTACTGGCGGTAAGAAGTCAGTGTTTAGAGGTGAGCACAATGCAAAAGAATCGGCTTCAGAGGATGCCTAAATCAGTGCACAAACCTATACAGGCCATTCTAAACACCATCAAGAAAGAGTTACAAGGTATCGACAAACAACAGGATAACAGGGTGTCTGAGTGGCGGCAAAGGCGCGACCTATTGTTGAGCGTTAAAGAAGTCGGAAATGTATTGGCTTATACGTTGATAAGTGAACTTCCCGAGATAGAAAAATTGAACCGTAAAGAAATCGCTGCACTTGTCGATATCGCCCCAATGAACCGTGATAGCGGCAGCTTCCAGGGCAAACGATATATTCGAGGAGGAAGGCATCGTGTACGAACAGTTTTGTTTGTCTTCATCATGTCGGCCATTCAGCATCATCCAAAACTAAAGCCGATGTATAAGCGATTAGTCGACGCAGGCAAACCTAAAAAGGTCGCTCTGATTGCCTGCATGAGAAAGCAGATTACGATCCTGAATACAATGGTGAAAAATAACACCTACTGGGATGAAAGTATGGCTTAAAAACTTGACGAGCAAACATAGTCACTTGTTAGCTACTTTTTGCATACGAGTTCACGTCTTGTAGAAGAATGGATAGCCTCCAAGTAACCTAGAACAATCACTAGCACATAGTAGAACGCAAGAACTGGAATGAATATACCAATGAAGGTAAATGTGAAGTCAAAGTACTCATGCGCAATGAGGGCGATAAATAATGCAAACACTGCCAATGCAAGGGATGCCAAATTGTAAACTATGTATGAAATAGGCCCATATAGGTATTTAAGTCTTTGGCCACAGTGGTTGCACTTCAAATTATTTGGGATGAGTGTTGGCTTTGCTACCGACCAGTTTGAAATTTTATTCTTACAGGATGGGCACGTTCCAAATTTGAGGTTCTGGATTAAGTCACTCGTTGGTGGTTTGTATTGACTCATAAGAATGTATAGCGAAGCGCAGTGTAAGCTGTCCGGCGCTGAAGGCGCGTAGTTAATTGACTTGGTACGCCCAGCATGGGCGTGAACTAATGGGGTGAAAGTCCCCTGTAAGAAGATCACCGTTTAATGGGTTCCATTAAATGCTAACTACTAGCGAATGGCAACTGCAATACCGCGAGGTCTTGTGGAGAGGAAGCCGCTAGCAAAACTACGAGCTGACGGACAGAAACATCATATAAGGCTTAGCCTGGAGGCGAGGTGGTCAAGAACACCGAAGCCATGTGATCTAACGGGTAGAGTAAATGATGCAGTTGTGTAGTGAAAGTTCACGTTCTTATCTGGGGAGATCTGTTTATCTTGCCGCTGTGAAGCTGTCAGCGTGGCCGCTGACTCATAAATAGGCCCAGCCCGCTAGCCACCATCGCGGGGGTAGAAAAAAATGGTGGAACACAGCAGCGCTCCGCTCAGTAATGAGTAGGGTGATTAAACAGAAGTCAGCAGGCGGGATAGTAGCCAAATGCCAAGATTAGTACCTTAGATACGGTGAAGGCCTGAACCCAAAATCCACGAGTTAAAAGACAGGGCTAGCCTACCGATGTGTTGCCAGCCGGATATAAAATTGACGTAGCGCACTGCCATGACACTCAACTCAAATGAAGATCTGCTCGACACTATCGTTGGGTAGAGATTTATTACGGATAGGAACCGCCCATTGCGGACCCGCACGATGGGTGGTGTGGGGGCCGGTAGCTAGAAACTACCGGCTACCCGATTTAGCAGCTATGTCCAAAGTGCCCACCTGACTTCAATGAGTTTATGAAGCATGCGGTCATCTTCTTCGTATTGCTGTTCATTTAAACCACATTGTTCTTCTATTTCGAGTCTTTTTAACCACCAAGAATAGAGCGCCTCTAGTTCGACTTTAACTTTTTGATGCTTCTCATCGGCATTCCAGTCAGTGTGACCAATAAATAGATTTTCCTTTTCCACGCAGTCTTTCAGCAACTGAAAGCAGGCATGCAATAACACGCAATCTTTGTCTCGCCATCCATCATCTAGGCTTTCAATTCTCAATATATTACTTGGCTGCATTCGATACTCTTTGTACTGCTAACGCCCCGCAGCACGGGCCGGAGGTCCAGCACACGCAGTGTGCGATTGTGCCTGCGCTTGTATGCATATTACTCGACATTATTTATGCGCTTGATTTGATTGGTTAGATTTTCTATTTCTTCTTCGGTATAAGGCTTAAAAAAATCACTTTCCGTATTCATGTCATCGCAAGATAGCTTTGTCACTGCTGGTTTTTGCATATCTCCGGTGAATTCAGTTTGCACTGATAGCTTACCTTTACATGCTGTTGCAAATTCAAAGCTGTGCTGTTGCAACAATATTGATTGCTCAACTTTAGAATTAATCATTTCATCTTGTCCGCAAGCTGTAACAAACAAGGCGACAAAAGCCCCGAAAAAGAATAATTTTAAATGATGTGACTTCATTAACTTACCTTACTGGTTAATTGCATAACGCGTTTAGCACCTGCGCCGTAGGCGTCGGGTGCCTAAATTTGGTACGCCCAGCATGGGCGTGAACTAATGGGGTAAAAGTCCCCTGTAGGGAGATCACCATTTAATGGGTTCCATTAAATGCTAACTACTAGCGAATGGCAACTGCAATACCGTGAGGTCTTGTGGGGAGGAAGCCGCTAGCAAAATTACGAGCTGACGGACAGAAACATCATATAAGGCTTAGCCTGGAGGCGAGGTGGCCAAGCACACCGAAGCCATGTGATCTAACGGGTAGAGTAAATGATGCAGTTGTGTAGTGAAAGTTCACGTTCTTATCTGGGGAGATCTGTTCAACCTGCTGCTGTAAAGCTGTCAGCGTGGCCGCTGACTCATAAGTAGGCCCAGCCCGCTAGCCACCATCGCGGGGATAGAAAAAAATGGTGGAACACAGCAGCGCTCCGCTCAGTAATGAGTAGGGTGATTAAACAGAAGTCAGCAGACGGCATAGTAGCCAAATGCCAAGATTAATACCTTGGACAGGGTGAAGGCCTGAACCTAAATCCACGAGTTGAAAGACCGGGCTAGCCTACTGATATATTTCCAGTCGGTTAAAGTTGATGTAGCGCACTGCCATGGCACTCAACTCAAATGAGGATCTGCTCGACACTATCGTTGGGTAGAGATTCATTACGGATAGGAACCGTCCATTGCGGACCCGCATGATGGGTGGTGTGGGGGCCGGTAGCTAAAAACTACCGGCTACCCGATTTAAGCCTACCATCTGGTTGCCAGTTTCCCTCTCCGAGAAAGGAACCAACTATTTGTGTGAGTGACAAGCCTAAACATTCTTGAGCTGCCGACTCGCCTGCATCTTCGTAATTTGAATGATTACTGAACTTTGCAAAAGCCGAAAAATCCTGGGATATATTACGGGCAAGAATGTGAGCTAAGTGATAGCTAAGCTCCTGACCTTCATCTATTGCCATAAAGCTCTCTCCTGACCAAAAATCTTGGATAGTATCTTCATTCCAATACCTTTGGTGGCGCTCAACCATTTCTTTATCCAGGAAAAGGCGATTACCTGCAAGTACATCTTCCATCAGAACAGCGATACCTTCATTGAGCCATAATGGTATCGGGAGATGAACCAAGCAAGCATGGGTTAGCTCATGAACTGCAATGGGCTCAGCAAAATTTATATCTTGAGATGGAAACACAAAATGACCATAGCCTTCATTTATGTACATTCCTGAGCTAAGGCCAAACTCACCTTCATTTGGAAAGAACATACCTATATATTCGTAATATTGGTCAATATCTTGAAAGATTAGCGCTACATGCTTTCCAAACCCTTCGTCGGAAGCAATTCCATCAAGAGTGTTTAAAATTCGTTTTAAAGTTCTTTCTAAGAACCCAGAGAAAACGTGAATGTATCGATCGCTTTCATTCGACATTATCGAGAAATTGGGTGATTCTTCGACTCTATAGTCACTGCCAAATTCACTGGCGATTGACTCTAACCATTTTTTGCATTCTTTAGACCATTCAGAATGCAAGTCATCATGACTTAGATCATCTCCAATCCTTTGAGCTATTTCATTCCAATCTGGCTTAATACTCATCGATCTCTCTATTCATTGGGCTTAACGCCGCAAGCAACGGCCGTAATATAGCAGCGAAGCTGTGAAATGGAGGTCCAGCCCATGCAGTGGGCGATGTTGCCTTGCATTGGTACGCCCAGCATGGGCGTGAACTAATGGGGTAAAAGTCCCCTGTAGGAGGATCACCATTTAATGGATTCCATTAAATGCTAACTACTAGCGAATGGCAACTGCAATACCGCGAGGTCTTGTGGGGAGGAAGCCGCTAGCAAAGCTACGAGCTGACGGACAGAAACATCATATAAGGCTTAGCCTGGAGGCGAGGTGACCAAGAACACCGAAGCCATGTGATCTAACGGGTAAAGTAAATGATGCAGTTGTGTAGTGAAAGTTCACTTTCTTATCTGGGGAGATCTTTTCAACCTGCTGCTGTAAAGCTGTCAGCGTGGCCGCTGACTCATAAGTAGGCCCAGCCCGCTAGCCAGCATCACGGGGGTAAACAAAATTGGTGGAACACAGCAGCGCCTCGGCCAGTAATGGCCAAGGTGATTGAACAGAAGTCAGCCGACGGCATAGTAGCCTAATACCAAGATTAATACCTTGGATACGGTGAAGGCCTGAACCCAAAATCCACGAGTTAAAAGACAGGGCTAGCCTACCGATGTGTTGCCAGCCGGATATAAAATTGACGTAGCGCACTGCCATGACACTCAACTCAAATGAAAATCTGCTTGAAGCCATCCTCAGCAAAGAAAATCTTAATGCTGCATGGAAACACGTGCGAAGCAACAAAGGTGCCGCAGGCATTGACGGGATTACTGTCGATAATTTTGTGCAGCACTTCAAGGCAGTTGGCGACGACCTCATCGAGACTATTCGACATGGTCATTACCAGCCGCTTCCCGTCAGGCGCGTCTACATTCGCAAGCCAGATGGTGGCCAGCGTGGTCTCGGGATACCTACGATCTTTGATCGTGTTATTCAGCAGGCTATCGCCCAAATCATCGGTCCCAGTTTCGATAAAACCTTTTCGGAGTTCAGTTATGGATTCCGCCCAAAGCGATCACAGCATCATGCGGTGAAAAAGCTGCAAAAGTATATCGAGGGTGGCAAGCGAATAGCGGTGGATGTCGATTTATCTAAATTCTCCGATCGGGTAAATCATGATTTCCTCATGAGTTTACTTGGCCAAAGAATCAGCGATAAGCGCTTACTCAAACTGATCGCAAGCTACTTGCGTGCAGGAAGAGTAGAAGATGGATGCTGGAAAGCCTGTCATGAGGGGGTGCCACAAGGTGGCCCTTTATCGCCGCTGCTGTCTAATATTGTACTCGACCTGCTCGACAAAGAGCTGGAAAAACGCCAACACAATTTCGTCCGCTATGCGGACGATTTCGTAATTGTCGTTTCCTCTAAACGCTCAGGTGAGCGGGTTATGACGAGCATTAAACGCTTTGTTGAGCTCAAACTTAAACTCAAAGTTAACGATGCTAAAAGCCAAGTAGTCCCCGTTAGTCGTTGTAAGTTTCTGGGTTTTTCTTTCCGTGGAGCAAAGCTTGTCTGGCATGATAAGTCACTGCGCCAATTTAAATACCACGTCCGTCAGATTACAGGACGGTCCCGTGGCATTTCGATGGAAAAGAAACTGAAAGAACTTACCGTATACCTCCGTGGTTGGATCAACTATTTTGGAATAGCGCAAGGCTATCAAAAATGTATTGATCTAGACTGCTGGATACGGCGGCGATTAAGAATGAGCTATTGGAAGAATTGGCGCAGAGTGAGAACGAAAGTTAGAAATTTACTGCGTATGGGTGTGAGTGAATCGCTGGCAGTTACCTGCGGCTCGTCCGCTAAAAGTTACTGGCGAAGCGCAAAAACTGAGGGTATTCATATTGCGCTTAATAATGAGTTCTTCGAAGAGATGGGTTTGATTTCATTGCGAGATCGTTGGGTAGAGATTCATTACGGATAGGGAACCGCCCATTGCGGACCCGCACGATTGGTGGTGTGGGGGCCGGTAGCTAGAAACTACCGGCTACCCGATTTATGTTTTTACTACACATTTTAGCTTTACGATTTTTGAGAATTCTAAAACTTCGTATCCTGTACCGACTAAACTTAAAAGCATAAGAGTAACAAAAAAACCTAGCGAAAGAGCGGGAAATAATTTACCGAGAGCAAAGGCCAATCCCAGCATTATTAGCGCAATCCAGCCAAAGTAGCGACGAAATTCACATTTCTTTATATCAGGCAATAGAACGCTATTACATACTGGACATTTGTAGATAACTGGATCGTCACCACGCTCACTTTCCTTTATTGCTACGCCACCACAATTGGGGCAACCTGTATCAATTTTCATAGAGCGATCCCTAAACATAACGCTTCAAACACGGGCTGACAAACGCGTAGCGGTTGGCAGTCCTTGGTGCTTTGACTTGTTACACATTTTCATTCCATCAATATTTTCATCATTTGCTCATGACGATTCAAAAAATCTTTCGTGATGGCATAATGCTCAGTATCTTCGTATTTTACTTCATATATACCTGATTCAGAAAATTGATATATTTTTGAGCGAGGGTAAGCAAGTAATATTGGAGAATGTGTAGCAATAATAAATTGGGAATTTTCTTCTACTAATTGATGAATTGCGGAAATCGCCGCCATTTGACGTGCTGGCGATAATGCAGCCTCAGGTTCATCCATGATATAAAGGCCATTACCTCGAAGTTTGTTTACTAATGTGGCCATGAATGATTCCCCATGTGACTGTTTATGGAGAGACTTTCCTCCATAACCCCCTAGGTAACCTGTTTCATCCATTAGAGTTGCCAAATTATAGAAGCTTTCAGCTCTTAAAAAATATCCATCTTTAGGATGTTTGAAACTCTTAATTGACTTTAAATACTGGTGTAATTCAGAATGAGTTCTACTTGTAGAAAAAGTTGATTGTTTCGTACCACCTTCCGGATTGAAACCTTGTGATACAGCGATAGCTTCTATCAGGGTTGATTTACCCGTTCCATTCTCTCCAACGAAGAAAGTTACATCCGCATGAAAGTCGAGGAAATCAAGCTCTTTTACCGCAGGAATACAAAAAGGATATGAGTTAAAGTTTTCAATATCATTCCTTTTTAACTGTATTTCTCTTAAGTAAGGCCTATCTTGGAAGCTCATTCTTTTCCCTAGGTGTAACGCCCATAGCAGGCGCATTGATGGAGGTGATTGTTTTTATGCAAGCGTAGCGGATAGCATAAAAATCAAACACCGGAATTGATGTCGACCTGACTATGATTGTTAAGTGGTAAACGCAACCAGATGACTGCGATGTAAAAACCTACAAAACCATAGATGGGCCAGTGCCACAAAAATGGATTACGCCAATCAGGTGCTGGGAATAAAGCAAACCAGCTTATTGCCAGCAACACTATAGCTACCGAATAAATCTTGATAGAGATCTTTTCTGAAACTAAGTGGGATACTACGGCACTGATTGCGCCAGAAATAGCCGCAGAAAGGATAATGTGCGAATCCGAAAATAAATCGCTAGCCAACTCTGCTAACAGCATCATAATGATACCGAAGCTAGTGCTGGCTGAAGCTATGCCACACCAAATGCCGAGAAGTTGCTTTTTCATATGTACACTTAACGCCCGCATTTGCGGCTGGTTTGGAGCGCAGCGGAAAACCAGTCCGACAACATGCGTTTGGTACGCCCAGCATGGGCGTGAACTAATGGGGTGAAAGTCCCCTGTAGGAAGATCACCGTTTAATGGACTTCATTAAATGCTAACTACTAGCGAATGGCAACTGCAATACCGCGAGGTCTTGTGGGGAGGAAGCCGCTAGCAAAACTACGAGCTGACGGACAGAAACATCATATAAGGCTTAGCCTGGAGGCGAGGTGGCCAAGGACACCGAAGCCATGTGATCTAAAGGGTAGAGTAAATGATGCAGTTGTGTAGTGAAAGTTCACGTTCTTATCTGGGGAGATCTGTTTAACTTGCCGCTGTGAAGCTGTCAGCGTGGCCGCTGACTCATAAATAGGCCCAACTCGCTAGCCACCATCGCGGGGATAGAAAAAAATGGTGGAACACAGCAGCGCTCCGCTCAGTAATGAGTAGGGTGATTAAACAGAAGTCAGCAGACGGCATAGTAGCCAAATGCCAAGATTAATACCTTGGACAGGGTGAAGGCCTGAACCCAAAAAGCCACGAGTTAATAGACAGGGCTAGCCTACCGATATGTTTCCAGTCGGTTAAAGTTGATGTAGCGCACTGCCATGAAACTCAACTCAAATGGAGGTCTGCTCGACACTATCGTTGGGTAGAGATTGATTACGGATAGGAACCGCCCATTGCGGACCCGCATGATGGGTGGTGTGGGGGCCGGTAGCTAAAAACTACCGGCTACCCGATTTATACGTTACAGCTAAAATCATCTACTACACCCCACACTATTGCCGCCATAAACATACACCATGTAATTAGGATTAAACGTCGTCTCATACCAAAATTTGATACATATCTTGCCTCTGGTACATGAGGCACATTCATGGGTAACTTTAAGAAGAAATTAATATTTAAATTTACTAAATAGGTAAAGCTAAGAAACAGAACAAATGGCCTACCTTTATCTGCGGGGCAGGAATAATGACTCGCTGCCAAAATTGCAATGACTAAGTACGATAGGAGTAAAATCCATTTAAGAGCTTTGTTGTTCATTTTATCCGAAGCGTATAACGTTGCCAGCAAGGGCAGCCGAAGCAGAGCGTAGGCTGTCCAGCCCAGCCTCCGGTTGGGCGATCTTGCCTGGCCTGGTTATGCATTTTACTCTGCTACCTGCACCATATCTTTGATTTCAGACTCCACCTCATTGGTGTAACCATACTGCCAATTTGGAAATGGAGCTATTAAAAGAGCTACCCAGCCTTGCATTGAGGTAACTTTAACCTGACCAAGCTCTTGTGACCCGGATGAAACACTGTATGTATTGATGCAGTGGGTAGGGATAATGCCTAGCGTGAGTACGTACATCATTGGTTCAAAACAATGATTGCCTTCTGGCCACTTATTTACTCTTGTTACGGCGACAGCATCTTTATCGCTTATAGCTTCACTAAATTTGTCCTCCGGCTCAACTTTATAGGTTGCGCATGCCGAAAGAAGCGAGATAAGTATGATGAGTGGTAATTTATTCATGATGCATAACGCCGCCAGCACAGGCCGGAGCACGCAGTGCGGAGGTCCAGCCCCGAAGGGGCAATTGTGCCTGGCCTTGTTAAGCGCTTTGCCATTGCTCGATTACCTGATTATATTTTTGGTCTGCTTGCCCCTCAGTATCATCACATGAAAAGTAGGCAATACTTAGAGCGCAATACTGGTCTGTGTGTTTTTCAATTTCTCGCATTAGTTCGATAGCACGAGAAACTGAGATAACTTTGCTTGCTAATAGAGCAGAAGCCGCTTCTTTTATGGGTTCTAGAAGCTCATGGGAGAAACCGTTGCACCAATAATTATATAGGCGCTCTTTTGTTTCTAGCGCCACTTCACTTGGTGCACGAACTATCTCATGAAGAACCATAAACGAAGCATTTGCTGATATTGCTCTCCCTTGTGTGATTAGATCGATTGCTCTCTCTTTATCTTTATAGGGAAAGCTGAAATCAATTGATTCTATAAATTCTTGCTCAGTCATAATTGCCGCTTAACAGTTAATTCAAAAGAAGCGTCTTTATATCACCCTTCTATATAATTCTGGTGCAGTCATCCAAGATTACCCAAAAAACATAGCAATATCAGTAGGTTAGAGGCTTTGGCGCAATCCTCAACAGGTAGATATATAACAGCGGCTATATATCTACCTGCTTTTCTTGCTCGTGACGATAGTGCCACCCCCTTTAAAGTCAATGACTTAGCTCGCTCTCTCCAGAAATAGGAGAAGCTTCTCTTGAATTCTGATATTGAAAGTAGAGCAAGATATGAAATGCTGTATATCAGACAGTTTGAAGAGCAATGTTATGGAAGATATTCGCGGTTGAATACCAAGTAAGACTGAATGCTTCGCGGGAGTCTCCTGGTAGCATATTTGAAGTTAAGTACGGTTGTTTTAGGAAGGAGAGGTAAACTTATACTCACTGGGAGAAGCAGTTCATGTATTTTGTTAAGGAAAATAGCCTCACTGATAGGGTGGGGAGATTGCGAGAGGCCTCTCTCATCTTGTACTTCAGGGAAGGACAGTCCCATTTCAAAATAGCTAAAATACAAGCCCCATTATCGGTTTTATATAAACGTTCTAAATTTTTCAATTTTTATTTGAAAAATCATATGACGTGACTCTCCAATGGTAGTGCTTTAAATTGAGATTGAAGGATTCTTAACTCGATGGGTTTGTATTTTTCTTCAGTTGATGATTTTTGCCTTGCATTTGGTTATTTCCAATAGCGAAGACTTACCTTGAGAGGGGAGCCACACCGGATATCTTTATCTGGTTTTTTGTATTGCAGGCTATAAATGATGAGTTATTGGAGTTAAGGAAAAAAAGCCGGCATTGTGCCGGCGGGAAAGCAGACGTCGAAAGGAAGAGACGTTGCAGAGAGACTGTAATTCGTACTCGATGCCCTGGCTCGAATATGAGCTGGGCATCTTTTAAATATTGCTAATCAATCAGGCCTTTTTACGCAGCAGCACACAGGCATCTGCGGCAGCGAGCTCTAAGCTATTTCCTTCCGCATTGCCAGCAAACAGTGCCGGGGTAATATTGTGCGCACAGAAGAACTCGGCAGGTAATTCCAGGGTGCCACTGTTTTGCCCCAGGTTGAGAACAACCAGCATTTCTTCGCTGTCGCTGCGCCTTACAAAAGCAAATAAATCACTGCCGGTGTCGATCACTTCCTGCTCTGCTGTAGCCAACGATTGGGGTAGCTCCCGGTGCCATTCGATCAGTGCGCGGAAGCGGTTGAGCATGGAGCGTTGGGCGTCCTGCTGAACCTCTACCGCCCGTTGCTGGTGTTCCCCAGAGACGGGTAGCCAAGGTTTTGCTGTGGAAAAGCCCGCGTTGTCTTCGCTGGTATTGGTCCAGGGCATCGGTGTGCGGCAGCCATCGCGGCCTTTGAATTCCGGCCACAGATTAATGCCGTAGGGGTCTACCAGGTCTTCATAGGCAATTTCCGCTTCCGGCAGGCCCAGTTCTTCCCCTTGGTAGAGGCAGACACTGCCGCGTAGTGCCAATTGCATCAACAGGAATAATGGGGCCCTGGCATCGGCTTGGTCATCGCTAAAGCCTTTGTTCCAGCGGGTTATTGAGCGGGGTACATCGTGATTGCTGATCGACCAGCAGGGCCAGCCCTTCTCGATTACGTCGCGGTTTTTTTCCAGGGTTTCGCGCAGGAAGCCCGCACTGCAATCCTCGGTCAATAGATCGAAGGAATAGGCCATGTGCAGGCGTTTTTCCGTGGTGTACTCGGCCATGATTTTATGGGTATTGTCGTCGCCAACTTCACCTACGGTCACAGTGCCTGGATATTGATCCATTAACTGTCTTACCCGCTGGAGAAACACCAGGTTTTCAGGCTGGGATTTATCATTCTGGTGCCACTGGTAGTCGTAGTGATTGACTGGTGGCAGGCCTTTCTCGTCGAGCTTTAGCGGGCGCGCCGGGTTATTGCCCAGGGCCTGCTGATGGAAAATAAAGTTGACCGCATCCAGTCGGAAACCATCCACACCCCGATCGAGCCAGAACTTCATATCGGCCAGCAACTGCTCCTGGACTTCCGGGTTGTGCACATTCAGGTCCGGCTGCTCTTTGAGGAAGTTGGCCAAATAGTACTGGCGGCGGCGGGTACACCAGCGCCAGGAGCCTCCCCCGAATACGGAGACCCAGTTGTTGGGAGGGGTGCCATCTTCTTTGGGGTCAACCCAGACATACCAGTCCGCTTTGGGGTTGTTGCGGTTGGCACGGCTCTCCTGGAACCAGGGGTGCTGGTCCGAGGTGTGGCTGAGGATTTGGTCGATAATCACTTTCAGGCCGCGCTCGTGGGCCGCTTCGATCATCCGGTCGAAATCTTCCAGGTTGCCAAAAATAGGGTCTACATCGCGGTAGTCGGCAACGTCATAGCCAAAATCCACCATCGGCGATTTAAAAAAGGGTGAGATCCAGATGGCGTCTACGCCGAGGGATTTTACATAATCCAGTTTTTGCGTAATTCCGGGAATATCACCGATGCCATCTCCGTTGGCGTCGCAGAAGCTGCGTGGGTAAATCTGATAAATAACGCTATTGCGCCACCACTCATAGCTGTTGCCGCTCATGGATTACTGCCTTGTTTCATTATTTGAAATGTGGAGATAGTCCACCTTTAAAGGATAGGGTGAGTATGGAGCAGTCATTGGCGGGCTTCCTCCTCCCCGGCGAGGGGGAGAGGGGAGTAAAGGGTGACCGGCCTGGGGTGGTTTGGTATTGGCGGGCGGGGGATGAGGAGCATAGTGGGCACGTCCCTGTGCCGCTGGAGCAGGACTGTTTAGGGCTTGTCCTGGACCGAGCGAAGCATTTGCTCGGCCAGGGCGATGGCCTCCTGGCGATCCTTGACGTCCAGCTTTTGGTAGAGGCTGCGAATATGGGTCTTGATGGTGCTCGGTGCCACCTTAAAGTGACGGGCGATTTTCTCGTTCGACAGCCCCGAATGAATCGCATTGAGTACCTGCCATTCCCTTGGGGTGAGTGGGGAGTGGCGCAGGAAGTCCGGCACGGCATCGCTGGCCAGTATCTCGCGGATAATGGTGTCATCCAGTTCGATGCGAATACCACCGTCCAGCTCTGGCTGCTGTTGTGTCGCTTTGATCAGTTGTTGGGCTTTGCTGGACTCCGCCTCTCCCAGGCCATTTTCCAGGGCGGCTTTCAGGATAACGATTAAAGGTTTGCCGATCTGCAGAAAGCTGGCGCGAAAATCTCGTTCGTGGGAGAGAAGCAGGGCTTCACTAATAGCCTCTACAGATTGGGCGTATTGCTCCCTCAGCCACAGCAAGTGGGATTCCAGCACCCGGTTGCGCAGGCGATCTGTCTCCAGGCCGCACTCGTTGGCAACTTGTTTCAGGCGGCTCAATAGTCGATTGGCATCGGACCAGTGGTGCAGTTCAATCATCGCGCGCACATGGTTGCGCCCGTGGCACTGCTCAAAGTGATTGCTGGGCCTGTCGGCGACGGGAGTAGCCTGTTCCAACCAGCTGGCGATGGCCTGCTGATTGCCCAGGGCGCGCCAGGTGCGGATGCGGGTGGCATCGGCGTTGGCGATCCAGTCCCGGTGGTAGCGCCCGTCTGTGAGCAGGCGCTCGATACGCTCCAACCACTCCAGGGCATCCTCTTTCTCCCCCCGGGCCTGGGCGATTTTTAACAGCAGGGTGTACTCAGGTAGCAGCCAGTGCTCGCCGACCCGGCGGTTGATTTGCATACCTCGGCGAGCGGATTGCTCGGCACCTTCCAGATCGCCGGACTCCCATTGCAGCTGGCCGCGCAGCCGGCACACAAATTCCGAGATGGGCAGTGTGGACAGGTGATTTTTCTGCACCAGGGTCTGCACCTTCTCCTGCAGCGTGGACGCTTTCTTCAGCAGGCCCTGGGCAAAGGCGATCTCTGTCTGTTGGCAGATGGCCCAGGCGGCGCTGGGGATATCCCGTTCGGCGATCGCCAGGGCTTCCACTTCCTGCATATAGCGGTTGGCCTCTTGCAAGGCACCCAGGCAGAAGCTGGTCTCACCGGTGACCAGCAGAGCGGAGATTCTTTCGCCCAGCTGGTCTGCGCGGAGTAGGGCCAAAGCTTCTTCAGCATACTCCTTGGCTTGCAGTGTCTGCCCACGGGCAATGGCCACCTGGGCGCGCATGGTGGCAAAAGCGCCTTCAAAGCCGCGCCACTGTGCCGGGTCCTCCCGCTGTAGCCAGCTTTCCGAGGCCGCCAGGTTTTTCTCGCACAGGTCGTATTCAAAATTCTCCCGTGCCATTTTGGCGGACAGGAGAGTAAAGCGGGCGCTGTGTTGCAGGGCTTCGTCACCGAGCCAGTCGAGGCAGTCCCGCAGCAGGCGTGACTGCCCTGCGCGCAGAAGCTGTTCCCCTCGATCGTTGAGCAGTTGTTTTAACCGCTCGCGGTCGCCGCCGGCCAGGGCGTGGCGCAGGGCCTCCACTGGCTGGTCTAATTCTTGCCAGGTATCACAGGCAGTGCTGTGCAGTTGCAGCAAGTGTTCGCGGTCATTAATTTGCCGCTGCAGGAAGCGGGCGAAGACCGGGTGAAAGCGGAACCACTGGCGGCTTGAATCCTGCGCCTGCAGGAATAACCCCCGACGCGCGGCTTCTTCCAGCAACTGCTGACCATCTTGCCGACCGGTAAGGCGCTCCGCCAGTTGGGCGTTCACCCGGGTGAGGATCGATGTGCAGGAGAGGAGTTGGCGCAGTTGGGGTTCCAGCCGTTCCAGTACTTCCTCAGCCAGGTAATCGAGAATATGACTGTGGCCCTGCTCCAGCTCTGCCAGATAGCGATCCACTTCGTTGCTGTCGCGCACCGATAAAGTGAATAGCTGTACGGCGGGGGGCCAGCCTTCACTGAGGTGATGCAGTTGGGCTGCGCGGTCGCCGTCGAGATTAAACGGTAGGCGCTGCTTGAGCAGGGTGGCGATTTCCCCAATGTTGAGGGCCAGCTCATTAGTGCCCAATTCCAGTAATCGCCCTTGAACTCGCAGGGTGGCCAGGCCCAGGGGCGGTTGGCTGCGACTGGTGAGAACAATACCGACACCGGCGGGGGCGTGGCGCAACAAAAAGCGGGTAGTGTCGTGTACCTGCTGGTTGTCGATCTGGTGGTAGTCATCCAGCACGATGCGCAGTTCGCTGGGCAGGCCCCGCAGTTCCGATAGAAGGTGGCTCACCAGGGTTGAGGGGTCCGGACGCTGGGGCGCGGACAATAACTGGTGAGTCTGGGGGACACCATTGCCGGTCGCCCTGTGCACACTTTCCACCAGGTAGCGGCAGAATTGGCTCGGTTCATTATCACTGGCATCCAGCGTATACCAGGCCACCGGGTTGTCCTGTTGTGAGGCCCAGGAGGTAACCAGCGTGGTTTTGCCGTATCCCGCAGGAGCCGTCACCAACAGCAGTTGATCGCTGTGGCATTGGTTCAGAACCGACAGCAGGCGCGGGCGCGATAGGGCGTGCTCGGGGCAATCCGGCAGGCTGTATTTGGAAGTTAAAAGCATCGCTGCGGGAGGGATTGTTATAAATGTTTGATTTTTGTACAGCCACTATTATGCACCAGGACCCGGGTATTGTTACAGCACTGTAATAGGCCAGCTTTCTGGTGATTCCGCCTCTTGGGTGGCAAATTGGAGTGGCGCCGGTTTAGCTTTGGGCAGTATATTACTATTCGGGTTAAATCGGTCATCTCAACCCGTCGCAATGCAGTTTCTGCGGCTCATTAGTGGGTACGTTAGTTCATATTTACTGTGATGTATCCACACCGGCTCGCAAAGGGATGCATTATTGTGCAGCTTCCCCTCGCGCCACTTTCAGTATTTTTCGATTTTTATTTGGCAGTGAGAATGCCCCTTGTGCGGGTTTTCATCAATGTTCATTCATTTAAAAAAGCCGAGCGCTGCGAAGGCGCCGATAGAATAATAAGAAGAGGAAGCCATGGCGGATATCGTAATCCTTGCTGCTGCGGGTATGGGGGCTGTGGATAATACGTTTGCAAAGCCACTGTTTGCGGCATTGGAAACCGAATTTGGGGAGGAGTGGTCGCGTCTCTACTGCGCTGAATTACCCGGCCTGGAGCACTTCCAGAGTAATATCGAACGCACCTTTGAGAGTATGCAGAAGGGCGAGCTGGACTTCCTGCGTGCACGAAAATATTTACTCCTGGGGATGTCGCAGACAGCGGCGCAGTCCGGCACTGTGGATCGCCGGGATAGCAACTACGAAAAGACCCAGCGCGAGATCTATGCGGCGCTGGCCAAGGCCGCTGATGAGGTTGATGAGCGGGCCCCGGTGATATTGATCAGCCATTCGGTGGGTTGTATCAACCTATCTAATTACCTTTGGGATGCCCAGCGCCCCAATGTCAGTTGCGGTGTTTGGCGTGATGGTGGTCCCGCAGGCGTTCACAAAGGGTCGGCGCGTGAGAGGTTTTTGCGCCTCAAGACTCTGAGCCATTGGTACACCCTGGGGCCGACAATGCCCCTCTGGTGCGCCGATCGACCCCGGGAGCAAATTCAGGCGGTCACCTCCAATTCCCGGGGATACAATTTTCGCTGGAAGAATTTTTATCACCCCAATGACCTGTTTGGCTGGCCCCTCAAACCCCTGAGCCCCTCCTATAACCAGGCGGTGTGCCGTGATTATGAGACTTGTTCGCTGAGCGATCACGGCGCTTTGAGTCCAGTGGCTTTTCCCTCGCCCCCTGAGGATTACTGGCGGAACCCGATAGTTGTTGAGCAGCTGATAGAGGATGTGCGCTCCCTGCTCAAGACAGTGAATAAGCCCGCTCATCGGCATCCACAACCCTCTCAGCAGGCTCTCGCGGTATAATCCCCAATTACCTCAACAGTCTCCTGTAAAAGATGAAGGGCCGCTTTCTTATGTCGCTGCAATATCACCTGGTTCCGGTTACTCCTTTCCAGCAAAACTGCTCGTTGCTGTGGTGTGAAGACAGTAAGCGCGCGGCTGTTGTCGACCCCGGTGGCGATCTCGATAAGATTCTGGCGGCGGTGGAGGAGCGCGGTCTCAAGCTGGAGAAAATCCTGCTGACCCATGGCCACCTGGACCATGTAGGCGGCACTGCGGCGTTGTCCAAGCAGCTCCAGCTGCCGATAGAGGGGCCGCATAAAGGCGATGATTTCTGGATTCAGCAGTTGCCTATGCAGGCGCAGATGTTTGGTTTCCCCGCTGTCGAAGTATTTACTCCAGACCGCTGGTTGGAACAGGGAGATACGGTTACTGTAGGAGATCAGGAACTGGAGGTGCACCACTGCCCGGGCCATACTCCCGGCCATGTGATTTTCTTCCACCGCCCCAGCCAGTTGGCTCTGGTGGGAGATGTTTTGTTTGCCGGTTCGATCGGGCGCACAGATTTTCCCCAGGGAGATCACGATACCCTGATTCGCTCTATCAAAGAGCGCCTATGGCCGCTGGGTGATGAGGTTCAATTTGTACCGGGACATGGCCCCATGTCCACTTTTGGCCAGGAGCGCCAAACCAATCCTTTTGTCGCCGACAAGCGCTTTGGTTAAGTGATACCTGGATTCCAATAACAGGCGGGAAGTACAGCGCCGGGAGTCCCATTTTATGTTTGCAGGAAAAATACGTCTTTTTCTCGCCTTGCTGGTGCTGGGGTTAAGCGGCTGCGCAGTAATTTCCGAAGAGGAGTGCCGCGCGGGGCTCTGGTATGAGCGGGGCCTGCAAGACGGCGCTCGCGGTCGCTCACAGTCGCTGGTGTACGATATTGCCCAAGAGTGTGACAGCTACGACATGCATGTGGATAGCGATGCATGGCTGCAGGGCCATGAAGAGGGTGTCGAGACTTACTGCACTGCAGAAAATGGCTATCACCAGGGGCGTAGGGGACGTAATTACCAAGGGGTTTGCACTGGCCCTACTGCTGATTTGTTTTTACAGAATTACGAGCGCGGTCTCGCCGAATACCGTATAGAGCAGCATTACCAGCGCCTTATGTGGCGCCGGGATAATTTAGAGCGCGAGTTGCTCTCCCTGCATTACGCCTATCGGAACACTGATAGTGAAGCCCAGGCCCAGGCATTGTACTTGCAGCGCAGCCGCCTTCGCTGGGAGCTGCGGATGTTGGATATGGAGTTGTTTCGTTACGGCTTGTTTGGCCCCACGCATTTAACGCCCGGCTATTATCCCCCCGGATTTTTTTCTGCCAGATTATTTTATTGGTAAGTAAAAAAAATTTTGACACTGAATGTAAGTAAAGAAGTCCGGGTTAATGCTCCGGTATCACACGCACAAGAGATTTATTGTAATGGCAATTTGGCATTTAAATCCTTCACTGGAAGAACTGAACCAGGGAATATCCCAGTGCATGCCCGGCTACCTGGGAATGGAAATTACGGAAATTGGCGATGATTACCTGGAAGGGACTTTGCCCGTAGATCATCGCACTCGCCAGCCCTTCGGTATTTTGCATGGTGGTGCCAATGTCGTATTGTCGGAGACGCTGGGTTCCATAGGCGCCAACCTATTAGTGGATACCGATAAATTTTATTGTGTCGGTCAGGAAGTTAATGCCAATCATCTGCGCCCTGTCCCCGAGGGAGAGGTTCGAGGTCGTGCAAAACCCGTGCATATTGGGCGCAGCAGTCAGGTGTGGGAAATTCTGATCTATGCACCCAATGGGAAACTCAGTTGTATTTCTCGCATTACCATGGCTGTTGTAGCTCATGGTGCCTAGTATTAGCTCCTGGGTTGCGAGTGGAGATCCCGCTTGAAACAGGCCCAGGACTTTATTTTTGAAGATATTCCCTATCGCTTGGTGCGTTCGAGCCGGCGCAAGCGTCTGGGGCTGGTACTGTCTTCCGGTGGTGTGGAAGTGCGAATTCCACAGCGATGTGCAGCCCGTTATGGCCATGAATTCCTGCAGGAAAATATCCAGTGGGTGAGAGCGCAGTTACTCGCAGCCGACCGGCGCGCTGCGCAGGTGCCGCAATATCGGTACGCTTTTGGTGAGAGTTTTCCCTGGCTGGGACAGCAGCTTCCCTTAGAGCGTGCAATGAGCAGTAAAAGTGCCGGTATTGGCGATGGTGCTATCGGGCTTTATACCCGCTATCGCGAGCCTGATGACACGCAGCTGCAAACTGCTTTACAACGCCTTTACCAGCGGGAAGCATTGGCATTGTTAACGCAAAAATCCCATGTGTTGGCCGAGCAGCTGGGGTTAAGTATTTCATCAGTAAAAGTCCGTCGTACCAAAAGCAAGTGGGGTCACTGTAGTATCCGCGGTGAGCTGCAGTTTAACTGGCTTGTTTGTCTCGCTCCTGAGCCTATAGTGGATTACCTGGTGGCTCACGAAGTCTGCCATTTGCAACACCATAACCACAGCCGCGCTTTCTGGGATTTGGTCCAAAGTGTGTGCCCTAGATTTAAAGAGTTGCGCCGCTGGTTGCGCGATAACGGCCACCGCCTGACCCTGTAACTTTTTTCTATTCTTTAGTTGTACTGAATTCTCCCAATTAATTATGAGTAAGAAGCCCCGTTTTATTACTGGCCGCAAGCCGGTTAAAAAAACTTGCCGAGCCTCGCTGAAGCGACAATAGAAAAATTTAGTCACGATATGCGCGGTATTGCCCGGGTAGGTGGCAAAACGGTGTTTATTGATAGTGCCTTACCGGGAGAGCAGATTAAATTCCGCTATACCGCACGGCGCGGCCGTTTTGATGAGGGAATTGTTGAGGAAGTCCTATCGGCTTCAACAGATCGGTGCGCGCCGCAGTGCGCCTATGTGGATTCATGTGGAGGCTGTTCGGTTCAGCACCTGGAGCCATCGGCACAAATTATAGAAAAGCAAAAAATTCTTTTGGATCAGTTGTTGCGCTTTGGTGGAATTGAACCCGAAGAAATACTGCCGCCGTTAACCGCTGATCCCTATGGTTATCGACGCAAGGCCCGTATCGGCATTCGCAAATTAAAAAAGTCCCAGGGTGGCGAGCTGCTTTTTGGTTTTCGAAAAAAGCACAGCAATGATTTGGTAGATATTGATGAGTGCCCGGTACTACATACAAAAATTGCCGAACATTTAGGGTCGCTAAAAAAACTTGTTGGCGAAAGTGAAGGCCGGGCAAACTTTTCTCATCTGGAAGTGGCGGTTGGAGATGATGTGACAGCTCTGGTGCTCCGCCATTTAAAGCCCCTGTCAGATAAGGACTTGGCGCTCTGGTTAGCATTTGCTAAAACCACTGGTATACACCTGTATATACAAGGTGGTAGTGATGCTTCCCTGGAGAGAATCTGGCCGACAGAAGGAGCCGCTTATCTCAGTTATCAGTTGCCGGAATTTGACCTGACGCTGAGATTTAAACCGCAGGATTTTGTGCAGGTTAATTTTGCGATAAATCGGCAGATGGTGAGTCGAGCCGTTGAGTTACTCGATCCGCAACCCTCCGAGCGTGTATTGGATTTATTTTGTGGATTGGGGAATTTTACCCTGCCATTGGCGCGTCGTGCAGCGGAAGTGATCGGGGTCGAAGGTGTCGGCGCTTTAACTCAACGAGGTGAGGACAATGCCGCTTTGAACCAATTACAAAATGTGCACTTTTATTCTGCCGACCTGAACGAAAAAATGGCAGGTGCGCCTTGGGCTGAAGCAGGTTTCGATAAAATCCTGTTGGACCCACCGAGGGACGGCGCTCTGGAGGCTGTGCGCGGGTTGGCGCGATTTTCTGCCAGTAGGATCGTCTACGTCTCCTGTAACCCGGCCACCCTGGCCCGGGATGCCGGTGAATTGGTGAAGTTGGGGTACCGGTTGAGTAAGGCGGGTGTCATGGATATGTTTCCCCATACCGATCATGTTGAGTCGATGGCAGTATTCGACAGAATTTAGGGCCTATTGAGGCCGGGAAAACTAACGTAAACTGCGGTAAAACCGTTTAAGCGAAGTTGTTATGCAAAGCGAAACCCTAACCGATAATTTTGAAGATAATTGCGCGCGCTTTTTGCCTGAAGCTGTAGGCCAGGGCTGCGTCTGGGCCCTGCAGGGTGAGGAGGGCTTTGCACTTTGTGAGTCTGAAAAGCGGGCCGATACCGAGGTTATGCCCTTTTGGTCGCAAAGAGAATTTGCACAAGACCACTGCGAAGGAGACTGGGCTGACTATGAGGCAGTGGCAATTGACCTGGAAGAATTTATGGATGACTGGCTCACCGGCATGCATGAAGATGTCTTATTGGTGGGGATAAACTGGAACGCCGAACTGGAAGGGGTTGAGGTAGAGCCCCTAGACCTACTGGAGCAGTTGGAGCAAGAGCTGCAATAAACTGCGCCATAGTGGCCCACCCAGTGGATAAAAATTACTCAACGGGGTGTCTCAAATGGGGCAGATTCTTGGCTTGCGCAAAACAGTCTACGGAGTTGCCAACATTACCGAGGCTGTGGCCTGGTATACGCAGGTACTCGAACAGAAACCCAGCTATGAAAGCGATAGCTATGCGGCGTTTAGTATTGGTGATTGCGAGCTCGGATTAAATGCCGATGCGCGCAGTGCGATCAGCCGGGCCGATGGTGTAGTTGCTTACTGGCAGGTTTTGGATTTGGCCGCGCAGATTGAGCGACTCGGCACTATGGGGGTGCGGCAGCACACGGATATAGAGGAAGTTTCTGGACGTGTGCTGATGGCGAGCTTTCTCGACCCCTATGGCAATGTTTTCGGATTGATTGAGTACCTGCAAACGCCCATTGAGAGATAGGACCATTAAACGGAGCAGTTCCTGTGGATAAGCCGCCCATTTCCAGATTTCGTTCCCCCAATCGAAGTTTTGCTGCGGAAAGCCTTGCGCAAATTGGGCGGGGTTATGTGGTTCCGGATAGAGTGGCTTTAATTACCGGCTGCTCAAGCGGTATTGGGCGGGAGTTGGCTTTGGCGCTACATCGCCGGGGAACCATAGTGATTGCCACGGCGCGCCGCCCGGAAAGTTTACAAGAGCTGGCGGACCTGGGAATTGCCACTGAGGCCTTGGATGTGAATTCCCAGGCGGATATCAATCGAGTGGTTCACGCAGTAAAAGCGGCATACGGGCGGCTCGATATTTTGGTCAATAACGCCGGTTACGGTCAGATGGGGCCGTTGCTGGAACTGGACACGCGAGCACTGGAAAAGCAGTTCCGAACCAATGTATTTGCCCCTCTCGCTCTGATTAGGGCCTGTGTACCTTTAATGCGTTCGGAGCAGGGCGGAATTGTGTGTAATATCGGCTCGGTTTCCGGGGTAATGCCTACACCTTTCTCCGGTGCCTATTGTGCTTCTAAAGCGGCCCTACACTCCATTTCTGATGTTTTGCGACTTGAACTAAAACCTTTTGGCATTCGGGTAATGACGGTGCAACCCGGTGCGATCGCATCGGAATTTGGTCGCCACGCTGAGACATCCCTGCGCGGTCTTTTGCCGCCGGACTCCCTGTATAAACGGCAGGAAGAGGCGGTTAGGGCCCGTGCCCAGGAGTCCCAACAGAATGCTACATTGGCAAGCACACTGGCCAAAAAGCTGGTGCGTGAGCTGCTGCGAAAACGCGCTCGTCCTTTGGTGCGTATTGGTAATCGCAGCAGCCTGTTGCCCTGGATGGCCCGCTGGCTGCCGCGCAGTTTTAGGGACTGGTTTTTAATGCGGCGTTTCAAGTTGAATCGTCTGGCACCTAAAACCTGATGGCCTAATTGCCTCTTTTAGTTTACTTGGCAGGAGTCCATTAGCCACTGCTGTACTTCACTATAGGTACCACGGAATAGGATCTCCTGTTTAGATTTCTCCATAAGGTGGTTGTAGCTGCCATCGTAGTAATTCTGCAGTAGCGAGACTACTACTGGGATGTAGGCCTCGCTATTACCATGATGTTCCAGTTCGCGATTAGCTGAAATCAATGCCTCATCTAACTGCTTATAGCACTGACCACCTAAGCGTTTTTGAATTTTATTAAGATTGAAACGCAGCTCTTCCCCTAAGCATTGTACAGGGGGCTTTTCATTGGCCGCAAAACGCTTGAGTCCTTCATTGATATAATCGCGCACAATACGTTTTGCCCGCTCTTCCAAGGGCACTTCAACAAGTACTCGAGGAGCCGCTTTCATCGCGGTTTGCAGTGTGGGGGGAGGGCACAGCATCCGATTAACCGGCTTTCATCCTCGATCGCAACATTGCCCGGCTGTTGGGAGAGTTTTAATAAATCAATACTGATTCTATTTTCAAAATTGATTTGTGAAGGCTGCTCGCTGTCAGTGCGGCCAAAACTGGAACCCCGATGTTTAGCGATGCCCTCAAGGTCTATAGATCGTTGAGCCCAATTGATCAGCTCTGTTTTTCCACTTCCCGTATATCCCGAAATTACGACCAGGGGTAGGCTTTTACATTGTTTCTCCAATTCTGACAGAAGGTAATTGCGCATCGCTTTATAGCCCCCTTTTATCATTGGATAGTCAATCCCTTCTGCAAGAAGCAGTTTTTGTGATATGCGGGAGCGTAGCCCCCCTAAAACAATAGAGATAGCCATTGGGAGAGTGATTGATGAACCTTTTCCAGTAAGCGAGGCGGGCAGTGATTACTTCTTCTGTGGCCAGCTCCCAGCCCAAATCAATGGCTGCCTGTTGTCCACTATGTTTGTATGCGGTACCAATTAGTTCACGCTGGTGATCATCCAATAGTGGATAATTATTTGCTGAGGGAAATGCGCCTCGGGAAAACTCTATAGGTGCACGTACATCTAAGAGGGGAGTATCCTCTAAAAACAGTTTTTTAAAATTTGCAGTATCTGTCCGCAAAGTAATATTCCCATTAAATTTATAGTGATTTTAGCCCCTATTGTATCGCCATTCTATATGAAGGCCTACTGGGAGTGTCGTGTTTTATGTGCTTATAGATGGGCGGGCGATAGTAATTTGTTTTAATATATTATCTGCCCATGCTTAATTGCTGATGCTGTAATGAAATTGGATGTCTATTTCACTTTTAATGTGCATTATACGTATGTGGTTAAAGCTATTTAATATGGTTTTAAATGAGCCCCTAATTTGTTCCTGTCATTTTTATTGTTGAGTATTTGATTGGTCTAAAATTTAGGCTTCATCAAAGTGTTTAATATTTTAGTTTGTTTGTTTTCCCTTCAATTAGTGCTTCTGTTTTGCGTAATTATATCAATGGCTACTACATTTTTGTCATTCGATGAAGTGTGAGAGGTTTTTGTTGAAGTGTCAGGGGTTTTGTGAATGCAATATTTTTGCAGTTGGCAAGGTGTTTGCGAGTTTCAACGGACAGAAGTCCTGATTATCAAAATAATGTGCAGGAAATAAGATTGTACTGCTGTTTCTTGTTGGTTTGTGAAGGGGGTTTGATGTGAGATAATTTTCCTTGCCATTTTTCTGTTAACGGATTTATTTTTCCTTCTTGAGGTTGTTAATGAAAGGTTTCTCGCTTTTTTGAGATATTTATTGCGGCTCTCATTTTAAAGTTTTTGAGGGGTGACTCGTAGGTGTGGTTTAGTCAGGTTGTTTTTCAATTTGATGGCCATATTTTTATCTATGTATAGCCTGTCATCACTGCTACAAAACCCGATATAAAAAAGTAAGTAAAAATGGCAAAAAAATATATCTATATACCCATAAATAGTGAGGAAATGCAGGAGTTCGCTAAGGATCTTGCGACTGCTTGGAGCATCCCTGTAAATCAGATATTGTCGAATAAAGCAACCTCTGGGCGTGGCAAAGCCATATATCGCTGGGTGGATCAATGTCTGAGTAAGCTCACTCCAGCAGATACACTTTACATCGTTACTCATGGTACTGGAGCTGCTGATGGTAAAGTGATTGGTGCAGAGCGATCGGTTGGCAGTAATAAGCAGAAGAAAGTCGTTAACAGGGGGGCTGTTACCTGGCAAGGCGGAGAGTGGAAAACATATACTCCAGAGCAGCTGGCTACTACCCTTTCAAAAGAAGGCCTACCAGCCAACTTTGTAAACCTACATGTTTGTGCTTGTGGTTCAGGCTATGATGGAAAAAAGCTGAGGCCCTGGGCTCAGCGCCTTCGTCAACAAATGGTGGGTACCTATAAAGACATTCAAGTTACGGGCTACTTGGGTTGGTTCTCATGTAGTGCAAATAAGGTATGTATTAAAGTGGGGCATGAGTTTTTCCCAATGGAGGATCGTGCAGTTACTTTTTCTTAAGAGTGACATAACACGGAATATTTCTAATGTCTAACTAAGTTTGCTCTTCAGGGATGAGGGCAAACAGAAAGTTGGTGCATGTTAGTTCATTTACCAGTAAATGATACTCACATATATAACTCCACAAATAAGTTGTTCAAGTGTAAGCCAAATATCTGTATAAATATTTAGCTTGTACTCTTCCATACTCTCCCTTTGCCTATAAAAAGGGCCGGGCATCTAAAGCACTTGGCGACTTATTTAAACACTCCGTTCCGTATTTCCAACTGTGCACTTTATGTGTCACCAAATACCGATTAGTCCTGGCCTGTGTATATTGGTCATTTCTTGGCTAAAATTTAAGTTCGTTTGTACATTGATAGTTATTCAGTAGTGAAATTCTTCTATGGAAAGATAAGTTTCGTTGGCCAGTCATGAGCAAAGCAGGATTCATAAAACTGACCTTGAAAATTACAGTATCTGCTCGCCAGTAAGTCCCCTATTCCTCCAGATTTAATGCCCTGATGTTTTGTAGAGAGTTCCGTGAATAATAAATAGGCATGTTGTCTAAAGTCTAATTGTTAGTGTTTGCCGTTAGGTGACAGATTGATATTTCTGACAAATATTGACAGTCAATATGAGAGAATGAATTTTAATTTGTTGCCCCTGAAATCAGATTTTGAGTTCACTTTTTGAACCTGATACTGACGACGGTCACGAGGAGTAATATTCGAACTCCAAAAAATAGTGCGGCTTATTAAATATAGTTTTGGAAGTGCATAGATTTTACAAGAGCGAATTGCTCTGGAATCTAGAAAGGATAGAAAAATGGCAAAAGAATATATCTATATCCCTATTGGCAGTGGAGAAATGCAGGAGTACGCTGAAAATTTAGCTAAGGCCTGGAAAATACCTGTAAATCAAATTCTGGCCAATAAGGTTACATCGGGCGTTGGTAAAGCCATGTATCGATGGGTGAACCAGTGCCTGAGTAAGCTGAATCCGGCAGACACGCTCTATATTGTAACTCATGGCACAGGGGCAGCAGACGGAAAATATATTGGTGCTGAACGTTCCACCAGCGACAATAAACAGAAAAAAATTTATGTAAATGGTCGGGAAGAGTGGCAAGGGGGAGAGTGGAAAACCTATACGCCTCAGCAACTGGCAACTACTCTGGTCAAAGAAGGGCTTCCCGCTAATTTTGTGAATTTACATGTATGTGCCTGTGGTTCTGGGTACGATGGAGAAAAGTTAAGACCTTGGGCTCAACGTTTGCGCCAAGCAATGGGCGGCACTCATAAAAATATTCAGGTGACTGGGTATAGAGGTTGGTTCTCCTGTAGTCCTGGTAAGGTTTGTATTAAAGTAGGTACTCAATTTTATCCATTGGAAGAGCGCGCGGTTACTTTTTCTTAAGTTTGGTACCTCTAATATGGGGGCTTCTGGCGTAGAAGTGCGCTCCATGTAGTTTCCCGGGTATACCCTGAATAGATAGCTGAACAGAAATCTGATCAGCTTTAATATTCAGGGATATCTTTCTCTATGACTGTTGACCAGTTACTAATCCTGATTATTTTAAGCATCACTATAACCCTGTTTATATGGGGGCGGTGGCGCCACGATATGGTTGCTTTAGCAGCCTTATTGACTTGTGTCTTTACGGGGTTAATTCCCCCGGAAAATGCTTTTATTGGTTTTGGGCATCCAGCGGTTGTGACTGTAGCTTGTGTGTTAATCCTGAGTCGCGGTTTACAAAATACCGGTGCAATGGATGCACTTGCACAACGAGTTGTTCGCAAAAGCGGGAGTATCTCAGTATCCATATTGTTACTCATTGGGCTCGGTGCGTTTTTATCGAGCTTTATGAATAATGTCGGCGCGTTGGCCTTATTAATGCCCGTGGCTGTGGATATGGCTGAGAAACAGAAAGTGGCATTGGGGAGGGTTTTGATGCCCCTGTCTTTCGCAACGATTCTGGGAGGGATGACCACACTGATAGGTACACCGCCAAACTTGGTCGTTTCCGGTTTTCGGGCGGATTCTGGCGCCGGTAGCTATGGTATGTTTGATTTCACCCCGGTGGGGCTGGCAGTTGCGATAGCTGGAGTTTTGTTTATTGCATTTGTTGGGTGGCGCTTGGTGCCTGTCCGCAACCGAACGGGGGCCTCCTCCTTTGAAACTGGCACATATTTAACAGAAGCACTTGTTGAGGAAAAAAGTGTAGCTGCCGGTAAGAATCTACGTGAAATTTCCAAGATGCTGGGAACAGAAGATGCCCAAGTTGTGGGTGTCGTACACAATGATGCCAGGGTCTCTCCCGCGACTCCCTGGCATAAAGTAAATAGTGGTGACATTTTGGTCATTGAGGCGGAGCCGGAGAGCCTTGCCACCTGCTTGTCCAATCTCAGTTTGAAAACAGTGGGAGCCCTTGGGGCAGATTCATCGGGTAAGGCTCGACAATCGGGCAGCAATAATACCGAGAGTGATTCTCAGAATAAGCCCCCAATAAAAGCACTGGCGGATCGTACCGAAATGCAGCTGCGGGAGTTGGTTGTTATGCCAGACTCCCCTTTAGTGGGACGCCCTATGAGGTTTTCACGCCTTGCAGCGAGATACCAGATTCACTTGCTAGCACTCTCGCGCCAGGGGCGCCGCTCGGTGCGCCGGTTGCGTTCGACACCATTACTGGCCGGTGATGCTCTGTTAATGATGGGGGCCGATGAAAACCTAAACAGCTTTGCTAGGGAAAAGGGCTGTGTGCCTCTGGCCTCAAGGGATATTAGCATTCCCAACAAGGAGAAGGCGGCCATTGCCCTATTGGCTATGGTGCTTGGTGTCGCTGGTGCAGCGTTCGGCCTATTGCCGGCAGCAATCTCGTTCGCCACTTGTGTATTGGCTTTTATGGCGTTGAAGATAGTGCCGCTGCGAAATGTTTATGACTCTATCGACGGGTCCGTAGTCGTGCTATTGGGGACTTTGATTGCTGTTGCTGATGTGATGGAGTCAACGGGAGCTGCAGACTTGGTCGCTCAGGTTCTGTTGGATGTCCTGGCTCAGGGCAGCGCTGTTTTGGCCCTGGGGCTGATCCTGGTAGTTACCATGACGCTGTCTGATTTCATGAATAATGTCGCCACTGCGGCTGTGATGTGTTCAATTGCCATGAGTACTGCAGAACAACTGGCGGTGAATCCAGATAGCTTCCTGATGGCTGTCGCAATTGGAGCCTCTTGCGCATTTCTAACACCGGTTGGGCACCAAAATAACACCCTAATTCTGGGGCCGGGAGGGTTTGAATTTGGTGATTACTGGAAAATGGGGCTGCCACTAGAATTGTTGGTACTCGTTGTGAGTATCCCCATGTTGCTTTGGGTTTGGCCCCTGTAATCGCAGTGAGTTCAAGCAATAGAATCGTCTACCGGCTGGGCCAACTCCGCCATGAACTTGCTACAAAAGCGCAAAATATCAGTCACAGTTACAATTCCAACCAGCTCGCCTTCCCGCATAACCAGTACCGAACCAATACTGGTATCTGCCATAGCTAAGAGAATTTTATCTAACGGGTCGTGGATATCTGCAATAAAGGGACGTCTGGCACATAGGTCATGTACATAAAGTTGCTGCTCTTCTAAACGGTGTCCCGGTGCATTGGCTCTTTCGATATCCCCTCGGGAAATGACCGTCTCCAAGTCGCCTGCACGTGTTACCGGCAGGTGGCGTACTTTGTGCTCCTCCATCATTGCCAGAGCATCCTCTACCGTGGCATTGATATCGATATGGTAGGGAAATGGCGTCATCAGAGCGGCCAAAGTCGGTATATGGTGGATATTATTGTGAGTGGACATAGTATGATCTGGGTATCCAATTGTATTTGGCAATATGCTCGATTACCGTTACACAGCGACTAATTTGCAATTGACGACTGCAGCTACAATATAGCTAATTGCGCTCCCTAGGGATATCCTTTTAAGATTGCAGATATGGCCGCCTTTGTTACACTTTTTAGCCCTTATTTTGAATTATTCCTATTATATTCAAAGGTAGGGACACAAATGGTTGATATTTGCCGGTGAAAGATTATTATTCGCGACCTCAGTCGAAAAATATAATCAGTGATTCGGAGTGTTTGCCGAACCGAGCTGAAATCGGCTAGTTTTTAATAATGTATTTGCCGAATATACCTAACACCAGAACTACACGATGTGTAGTGGTATCTACTCATGTATATCGGGCAATTCATAATATGCCGGACTAAACATCACTAAATTGCTTGCCATTGGCCAGCCATGGTGTTTGTTGATTTTTTACACGGTATATCCGAAATAACAATCTGTGTCGCCCAGCGCCACAGATATATCTCTGTGTTTTTTAATAACCGTCGTTGAGGTTTATTGAATGTTTCAGGAATACGAACAACTTGAACAACAAATCGCCGAACATCAGGCAAGAATCGAAGAGTTACAAGAGCAAATGGCTCAGGCTGAACGCAAGAAAGATGGCGTAATTGCCTATGATAAAGCACTGGTAAACCTTGCTGCTGAATACCACATGGATGAAGAGGAGTTCTTCGTTGCCCGTGGCCAGCAAATCGTTGAATGGCTGGTAGCACAGCTGGGTGATGAAGATCCAGCAGACTACGTACAAACCCTGAAGGCTCGCGTTGCCCGTCACCTCAAGAAGGAAGGTGACAGCCCCCGTCGCGGCCGTCGTGCAGCACCGGCAGCAAAGGCAGCAGAGCCCAAGCTGGAAACTGGTCACTATCGCAACCCGTATACCGGCGCTACTGTTGAAAAGAAAAAGCGTAATCCTAAGGCCCTGAGCCAGTGGATTGATGAGTACGGTCTGGACACCGTAAAAGAGTGGAAAATCTAATTCTGGATGACCACTAATTTGATGCCGGATATCCGGCATCAAATATTTTTTCAAAAATCGTTCGATTTTAATTCATCGCATTATTTGGCATTTTCGCCGCATCCTCTCTTTACTTACCTTATTATATTCAGCATATGTCTGCCCCGTTATTTACCTGGGAGTTTATACTGTGCTTTCAAGACTTAAGCTGTTTATTTTCTGTACACTTTTTGTTCTGGTTGGGGCTTCAAATTGGGTTTTAGCCGACTCTTCTGAGTCTCAGGTTATTTACTTAATACGCCATGCAGAAAAAGAGAAAGGGCCCGGGGTGGGTCGCGACCCTCATTTGACTGAGGCGGGCCGGCAGCGTGCACGGCAACTCGCCTATATTCTTGGGGGAGTGGGTATAGATGCTATCTATAGCACTGACTACAACCGCACCCGGGAAACGGTTGAGCCTCTGTCAAAAGAGCTGGGGCTTGAAGTGGAAATTTATAACCCCAGAGATTTAAAAGAATTTGCTAACTCTTTGCAGCAGGCGGGAAATCGAATTTTAGTGGTTGGGCACAGCAATACCACTCCAAAACTGGCGGAATTGCTCGGCGGTGAAAAAGGGCGACCTATTCGAGAGGCTAGTGAGTTTGACCGACTCTATATCCTTGTGCGTGATAATGAGGGGGTAACCACTTTGATACAGCGCTATGGCCCGATGAAATCCTCGCAGACAGAAAATGCAGTTTCAGAGTCACCTTAATTAATAATTTCTTTTATAAAACTATCGACTACCTGTGACGCCAGTCCGTGGCGGTGTTCCTTGAAGGCATCGCCGACACTACTGCGCTCTAGGTTCAACTCTATGGTGTGAGCTCCAGCCTGATTGGCACATTCGACAAATCCCGCTGCTGGGTAGACGTTTCCAGATGTGCCAATGCTGATGAATAGATCGCAATCGGATAACGCCTGATAGATAGCTTCCATTTCCAGAGGCATTTCTCCAAACCAGACCACATGGGGGCGAAGGTTTCCCGCCTGCTGACAGCAACTACAGGTATCAGCTATCGAAAGATCCGAATTGAGGGGATATAGTTTCCCGCTCCGGCTGCATCGTGCTTTTAGTAGCTCTCCATGCATATGAATTATCTGGTCACTGCCCGCGCGCTCATGCAGGTTGTCAATATTTTGAGTAACCAGTAAGTAATCCCCTTGGAATTTCTGTTCCAGTTCGGCCAGGGCGAGATGGGCAGGGTTGGGATGGATATCTGCAGATAGCAGCTGCTGGCGGCGTTCATTATAAAATCTATGTACCAGTGCCGGATTGCGATCAAATGCCTCTGGCGTTGCGACATCTTCCAGGCGATGGTTTTCCCACAGGCCATCGGCACCGCGAAAAGTGCCTATACCAGATTCAGCTGAAATTCCTGCGCCGGTAAGTACAACGATTTTTTGATACTGTTTTTTCATTTTATATTTTCACACAAGGGCATTGCTTGGATCTTCAGAGGAGCTCGCATTCAGCTCAGAGGTCTTAATTGATGGGCTGGCCTGACTCATAATGTTACCGCCCTGGCACTTCCATGTGCAGGGTTTATTGGTAGCACTATTAGTTAATTTTGCACTAACTTTCTATTTTTCCCTTAGCTTCATGGGATTGATCCTTTAGTGCATCTTGAGCTTCGGCTTCACAAACCGGTTCGCCTGTCCGATTAGGTAGAGCAGCATAGCTCTCGGCCAGCCGTGGATTGCCGCCAAGTGCATACGGTAGAGCGAGCGATAGGCAAGGCCAGCAAGGCGTCCTTCTACGGTAAGACTGCCTTTAACCAGCGCCCCCATCAGGTTGCCAATGGCAGTGTATTGACTGAGGGATACCAGAGAGCCTCGATCGCGATAATAAAAATGGTGCAAAGGTCTATCTTCAAATAGGGCAATAATATTGTCGCCAACCAGGGTAGCCATTTGCTGTGCTGCCTGGGCGCGCGGAGGCACTCGCTGGTGATTGCCGTCAATGCAACTGGCGCAGTCCCCCATGGCAAAAATCTTTGCGTCAGTTTGGGTCTGCAAGGTAGTTTCCACTTCGATTTGATTGAGTCGGTTGGTACTGAGACCATCCAGTTGAGTGAGAAATTTCGGAGCCTTGACGCCAGCAGCCCACACTCGGATAGCGGCTGGAACTTCTTTGCCACAAGAAGTGGTGAGTCCGCTCTCTGTTGCAGCTGAAATATGATGGCCGGTAAGAATATTAACCCCCATCTTGGCCAGCTCGCGTTCAGCATTATTTCCAATTCGTTTTGGTAGTGCGGGGAGTAGGTGCTCTCCCCTTCTATCAGGGTGATTTCCATTGCATTGGGACAAATGCGTCCATAGTTGCCAACCAACTTTACAGCATCCACTAGTTCTGCCGAGAGTTCTACACCCGTTGCCCCGCCACCAACGATCGCTACTTGCAATTTATCGTCAACACGGGTTTCTAAACGCAGGAAACGGTTGAGAAGGTTTTGGTGAAATTTTTGTGCTTCATAACTGCTATCCAGGAAAATACAATTTTCCCTGACGCCGGGAATATGAAAGTCGTTACTATGCCCGCCGATGCACAGCACCAAATAATCGTATTCCAATTCCCTTGCAGGTACTAACTCGCTACCGTCCTCATCATTAACGGGTCCGAGCTCAACTACCTGTCGTTCACGATCCAGAGATTGCAGGCTACCCAACTGAAATTCATAACCGTGAATGCGGGCATGCACTTGATAATTCAGTGCATCCATATTGGCATCCAATGCGCCGGAGGCAACCTGGTGTAGTAGTGGTTTCCAGAGGTGGGTGCGATTTCGATCAACCAGAGTAACTTGTGCAGCGGGGGACTTGCGGCGGCGCTTAAAGAAAGGGGTAAAAGAAAAATATTGACCGAGCCGCGTAGCCAAATGCAGGCCGCTGGCACCGCCGCCAATAATGACGATCTTTTTCATAGGGGTCTTCCTGTCGATTGCTAAAAGCCGACTCCCCAATCTGTGAAGACCTTTTTTGGTATCGGGAAATATGTCACCGATGTTTTTTCTAACGCCAGTATGTCGCGCTGAAAGACAGATGACAAGTTAATAAAGTCGGTGAAGGCCTCTCTCAATAGAAATCATACAAAGCTCATAACCGGCTGTTGTTCCGGTTTCGCAAAATCCTTAAACCTGGCCTGGTACTGTCTCGTTGTCCTGTGAAATTAGCGCTCGCCAGTCTGCAGACTTGCGCAAGTGTACGCTTACTTCTGGATTCTGTGAGTCTGTTACTACACCGATAATTGACGCCTGGGTGTAACCGCGTTCTAGCAGTGCGCCCACGCAGGCTTCGGCTTGGTCAATAGGAACAGCAGCGAGGAGCCCCCGCAAGTCTGTGGATCGGTAATCAATGACCACTGTGGCAATGGCTGCCACTCCTGGGGGTTTTCTACAAAGGCGTAGGCATTGGCGTTTTGCGGTTGCAGGCTGGATAGCCATCCGCGCTCGATACAAGTGGCGGCGCCGGAGATTAGCGGTAGATTCTCAGCGATCAGTGTCGCGCTTAACCCTTCAGGGCCGAGCATTTCCAATAGGTGGCCCAGCAGGCCAAAGCCCGTGACATCTGTCAGCGCATTGGCGTTATGGCGGGCAAATATCTCTGCGGCGTCGGCATTGCTATGTAACATGGTTTCCAGCGCCTGCTGCAACCATAGGCCTTTAGCCTCTCCCGCGCCCTCTGCTGCCAGGATAGTGCCTACTCCCAATGGCTTGCTCAGGATCAAGCAGTCTCCCCCGCGGGCCCCCGTTTTTTCCAGGAGCTGCTCCCGCTCGGAAAATCCATTGACGGTTAGGCCCATTAGCATTTCAGAACCTTCGGCGGTATGCCCTCCAGATAGGACACAGTGGTGCCGGTTCAGCTCGTGGATGGCGCCTGCGAGTAACTGCTGTAGGTCTCGCCGGGTAATTTCCCCAGCAGCTGTAGGCAGGGTCGCAAGGATTTGTGCGGTGGCGGGGCGAGCATTCATAGCAAATAGGTCGGATAGGGCGTGCAGAGCCGCCAGGCGACCAAATATCCATGGATCATCTACAGGTGCACGCAATTGGTCGGAGCTCTGCACTAATAAATGATTAGCCGGCAGGTCCATAACTGCGGCATCATCACCGACGCCCTTTAACAGGTATTCCGAATGCTGATCCGGAAGGGTCGCCAGCGTGCGGCGCAGGATGTCGGCTCCAACTTTTGCGCCACAGCCATTACAGCGCATAGGAGATAGAGAAGAGCCTGAGCGCTGGTCGACGATGTCTTTGGTTTTGGCAGTGTGATTAGCCATGTCCATTGGCAGCTCACTGAAGCGTCGCATAAATGTGCGGTCGATAGAGTCTTTCCATCGCCACATCAGACCGCTTGCAGCGGCGAAGCCATTTCGAACTGCCACAGCCCGCTTGCCACCACAGGAGAGCAGGCTGAGAAAATCTTTTTGTGGCCGGTATTGTTTTAAGCGGCGTCCGGTCAGGGAGGCGCGCAGATTGTGAAATAGAACTGGCCCCTGGCGAACGGCGTAAACCCCGGCCTTGGGTAGAGGCTCTGGGGCGAAACTGGCCACATCACCAGCTGCAAAAACGTCTTCCCGCCCCTGGGCGCGAAGTGTTTGATCCACCACCACAAAGCCTTTGTCATCGAGGGACAGGCCCGAGTTGGCCAGCCAGGGGGAGCACAGGCATTGGTGGTGAGTATTACCTGATCGAGGGGTAGGCAGTCACCGCTCCCATTAACGACACCCTGTTCGGTAATTTCATTAACGGTCCAGTTATGGTGTAACTGAACCCCTAGCTCTTGCATCTCCTTTGAGACTAATTTGCGCGCTCTGACTGGATAGCCCTGGGGAATCGCTGCGGCACCATGAATCAGGTGAACCTCTACCTGCTTTTTCTTAACGGCACCTTGTAAAGCGTGAGCCATTGACATCGACAGCTCGCAGCCTCCGGCACCGCCGCCGACAACTCCCAAGCGGAAGGGCGAGGTGTTTTCACCAACCTGTTTTTGCAGCTTTTGCCAGAAACGGTAGAAATGCCCGATAGGCTTTACCGGGATTGCCAATTCGGAGCCCGGTAACTCGCGGGCGGGAGTCGCGCCGACATCCAAAGAGAGCAGGTCGTACTCTATGGGAGGTCTACCCAATAGGGATACGGTGCGATTATCGATGTCAATTTCGTGTGCACAGGCCTGTATAAAGCGGGCACCAGCGGCCCGGCAGAGTCTGGCAAGATCTATATGAGTGTCTTCCAGGGAGTAATGGCCTGCAACCATTCCGGGCAACATACCGGAGTAGGCGGTTTGCACCTGGGGAGAGACCAGGGTCAGACGCGCGCCTGGCAGAGGGTTCATGGCCCACATTTGCAGCACAATAGCATGGCTATGGCCGCCGCCGACCAAAAGGATGTCCTGGTAGTTTGGATGCTCCTGCATGTCTACTCACTGGCTGGGTAACAGAAAAAATGAGAGGCGGTAAGGATACTGGCTTCCCAAACTTCCGCGCCGCGCAAATACACCCCTGGATAAATAGTAGACAGTTCGCATTTGACTGCGAGCGAATGGACGACGCAGCTGGTTATTATCGCGAATAGCAGCGCCAAGGCAAAAAAATCCCCAGGTGCTGGTCTTTACTGTATGGGCCTAATTGCAGTTGCAATCTGCGTAAAATTCATTTTCTGGCGCTTAATTCTAATGCCCCCAGAGCCCGCTTCTCAGAGTGCCTTTTTTCGTCGCTTAATCTGGTGGCTACTAGCTGGGCTATTGCTGGTGGAAGTTCTTCACTGGTGGGCAGCAAATTGGGTGCGGGTAAAAGCTGGCGACTGGATGGAGGAGCGCGGCCTTGAATTCCGCGTGGATCACCTACGCGTATCGCTGCTGGATCTAAGTGTTATAGCGGTTGATGTAAAAGCTGAGAATCGCGAAGGGCGGGGGTTCTCTGCTCATGAGGTAATGCTCGATTACAGCTGGTGGCAACTGATATGGGGGCGAGCTCATTTGCCCAAGGCATCGGTGAGCGGTGCCTATATGGACTTGCAATCTTACCCGGGTGAACTGTACCGGGAGTGGGAGGTGGGTGGCTGGAATCTTGGAGGTGGAGCGCGGCAGGATCGCGATTTCAGGCTGCTTATCGGTCGCGCCCAGATACGGGATAGTGAACTTTGCTACCTGCACAAGCCTATTTGGAACCAAGCTACCTGCGCAGCCATCGGCAAACTCCAAACCGATGAATTTACGCTGGCATTATGGCGCAAAGGTGATGTTCCCCTGAATGTAGATATTGCTATTGGGGATGTACAGGTCAGTGATTTATTGGCCTGGGAGGGAGGTAAATCACGATACAACACGGTGATAGGCAGTTTGGAAGGAACTCAGGTCAATTTTTCCTGGCCGAGCCTCAATACAGATCTTAACAAGTTTACTGCGGAATACTTTATAGGATGCCCGCCACAGCGTTGGGCCGATGCAATAGCAGGGCTGCAAAGCCTGATTGGACATTGCGCCTCCGCCCGCCGGCTTGCCGCAGAAGGTGATATGAAATTCGGGTTTGGCCGCAAAGCTCGTGCCCAGTGGCGGCAGCTCAATGGTGAGAGTGTTGTACTGAGGCACAGTGATCGCCTTTGGCAGGATTGGCGGGCCGGGGTTATTAGCATCAGTGAGTTTAATTTTGAGCGCCCGAAAAAGCGCTTGGGATGGAGGAGAGGCTTTGCCCAGGCATTTGATTGGTGTCCACGACATCTGCGTAACGCCAATTCCCACCTGTGCCTGCGAGCGGCTAATTTAGACCTGTCGGAAAAAACGGTTTTCGACTGGAACGATCGCTTAAAAATAAATACAGGGGCCAGTTCAATTAATCGGGGCTACCTCTTGGATATGGCTCGATCTACCAGCCATCCCATCAGGGCTAATAATGGCGTATTTGGTCCTCTTCAGTTTTATGCCAAAACGCGAATATTATCTTTTGCCCACCTCGCGATTGAAACAGCCAATGGGTGTGTACCGGGCGGTCTGTGGCAGAAGCCCGATCACTGTGTCTCTATGGTTGGTCTCAAAAGTACAGAGGAATTTGCCTTTCAGTTCGGCTCTGCTGAACACAATATTGATTGGGGGCTTTCCAGCGGTCCTCTGCAATTGGCTCAATTTTCAATAGGTGCCAGAGACCGTCCCAGAGCTAAGCTACAGGACCTACGCTGGCAGGCCATTGATACAATAGGTCGTAACGGCCCGCTATCTGCTCAGGACTTTTTTATCCAGTCACTATCAGGGTGTTTACCGCAGGACTTTCTCCCCTCGGATTGGCAGCCTTTGTGCGCACGTTTAAACAGCTTTTCAGGGCGGGGACATTTTGCTTGGCAGGGAGGTGAAGATGGCTATGCCATTTTGGGAAAACTGCACCTTCACCGATTACTTCTAAATGATTCCGCGGGTGCAGGAAATGGCTTACTGATACAGCAGTTTGAAAGTGGCGATAGCTTATTTAAAAGAAAGGTTACAAATAATCCTTGGGCGGCGACCAGTCAGTTGCCGGGTATTCCTCAAGGAGTTGGTGATGATAATTACGGCACCGAAAAAGGAAGACTGGATCAACAAAATATTGATGCGGATAAAAATCCTGACGATTTAGGGCTGGCCAGCATAGAAAACCCAAACCTGGAAATTAAAAACCTTGTTTTGAAGAAACTGGCTGGCTGTCTCACTGAAGGTTGGAAAAGGTTATTTTATCGCGCCAACAAAGGCCACGAAAATCTGCCAGTTTGCTTTGATATCCGCTCATTAGAGCAAAGGGAGCCACTCTTTATATCTTGGCAGCAGGGGATAGATCTTTCTGTAAAAAAAATATCCGTGGTTAGTGCTGAAGCAAAGACAAAAGGGGGCAGAAAATTATTTGACTTAAAAATGATAGAGCTACCCCTTGCCAGGCTAAGGCATAGACGTACACCAGACTCTGAATCTTATGTCGCTTTGCCCGGTGCAAATGCTGAGCAGTTGAGTGGCTGCTTTCCCGGCGGTAGGCAAGTGAGTTCACTAAATATTCACTGTGTAGATGTTGAGCGCCTTTCACTGGGAGATTACTCCTTCGTTTATTTCAGCCAACGCAATCTAATTGCCAATATGGATGACTCAGCAATTCAATCCGTGCAGCTGAAAAACCTGTCTGGCGCGAATGTTTTTGACATTGGAGGTGTACTTATACCAAAGCTAGAGTTGCTATGGTCCCGGGAAAAACCTACCCAGTCAAAAATTGCATTGCAGGATGTTGCTGCTGACAGAGTAACCTTGTGTCTTCCCTGGCTAGCAGAGAAGTATAAATCGATACCGACCTGTGTATTTGGGCAAGACATCCATTCGGTAGGGCATAGCGGTTGGTCGATCGAGGAAGTGGAATTTAAGGAGGACTTCGAAACTGTACCCATGTTGCAACTGGGGCGAGTATTCACTAAGAGAATGTCTTTTTCCTCCAATACTCTCGATTTTTATGGGCTCAATATCGATGATGTTCTGCTTTGTGGGTTGAGGTCTTATTCTTCTGAAAATAATGAAGATATGGGGCTTGCCGATTGCATTGAGACCCCACAAATAAGCTTTGGTGATTCCTGGGTAAAATTGGGTATAGATTCCGGCGCCCCCCGCTTGGATTTAGGACCGTTAAAGAGTAAGCCTATCGCGTTTTGGCAAAAGGGTAGCGGCTATTTAGAAGCTGGTGTGCAGAGCTTGGGTTGGAGTCGATTTATCTGGGATAGCGGTGCAGAGTTCTCGGTGTCGAATCTAAGCTTGCAGAATATCCGGGTGTGTACGCAGGATACGGGGCTTGCAGTAACTGTGGATAAGCTGAGTCGGGCCAGGGCAGGTGACTCCCACCATTGTTTTGGGGTTGATAAATTATCCATGCCGGGATTACAGAAAATCAAATTGTCACACCCCTGGTCAGTTCAAGGTTCTGTAGAAATGGTTGGGTTATCAATACCCAGGAAAAATCTGGGGCCACTGAAAATACCAAAATTTGAAATTGATAATATCTCCTTGCAAGGGGAATCTTTGGCGAAAGCCTCTGGTGCGAGGGGATGTATGCCAGGGGGACTATTAAAAGATGAAAAGATTGCGCCCTGTTATGAATTTGGGGCCTTTAGTATTGGCAAGGCAGAAGGTATTAATGGCTCTAGCGGTAGGCAGCTTATCCTTTCTGGGATAAAAATAAGTAATGTACAGTTGCATGAGCAAAATTTTCCACAGGAATTGCCACTTAAACTTTTATCTGTATCCGGTATGGGGGCCGGGCACTTAAATATCAGCCGGCAGGGAGTTGACTTCAAGGATTTACAGTTTAAGGAAATTGCAGGATGTTTTCCCAGTGGTTATCTGGATCAGGGAGATCATTGCTTCAGCTTCTCGAGTTTAATGCTGGAGGGAAACTACCGCCGTGGTCAGGGGGCAGAACTTGCTATTGTGAGGGTCAATGGCATCACTTTGCTTTCACCTTCTGGGGAAGAGTTAGTGCACGGTGAAAGCATAACCTTGTCGCATTTGCTCTTTACCGATACCGAGTGGCGCTTTGCCAGTGGTGAGGCAATTCACTTTCATTTTTTTGAGAGAAACCCGGATAGTTTGGATTTTGATCGCCATAGATGGATGGCTGATTTTAAGTCCCTGTGGGTTGAAGGTTTGAGCTACTACCGCCCTAAGAAAACACTCACTGTTGGTTTTATCGACTTTCTGCGCCCTCGATTTATTCTCTTAAGGGATTTATCGGGGAAGTTTCCGGTGGCCCGAAAAATTAATGAGTTGCGAGGCTTTGGTGGCATTGACACGTTTGCTTTCAGGGAGGAGGGCAGCCCGCCGCTACTTTATCATCTCGGTGACCTCTACCTAAAACATGGCACTTTTAGTTGGGTAGACTATCAAGATGAATTCAGGGCCCGCTTACCGGTCCGGGATATCAACTTTAATCTCAGTGATTTAAGTAACTTGGCCGAACACCCCCCTGCGGTGATTGTTGTTAATGGAAGACCTGGTGGATTTGGTGAGGTTCAGATAGGAGGAACTGTAGATTACTTGGGAGACAAAAAGTGGAATGCTGATCTTACCGGATATCTCACCAGCGTAAATTTGATACCGGCTACGCCATATATGGCCAAGTTGTTAGGTTACAAAATCCTTCAGGGGCAGGGAGATGCGGTAGTTAATATTCGGGTATTTGAAAATGAACTCGATGGCTTTTCCGATATACGATTGGAAAAATTAAAAGTTCGCCGGGTGCGGAAAGATGATCAGCTACCGGTGAAGTCCACGCTGATTCCCTTGAATGTTGCTCTATGGTTGCTAAAAGACGGGCGAGGGGATATCAAGTTTGGCATGCCTGTTAGCGGCAATATTCGCGATCCCAAGTTCTCCTTAAGTTTTGTATTTAGTGAGTTGCTACAAAAGGCAATTATAGATGCCTTGATAAGCTATTTGACTCCCTATGGCGTTTATTTGTTGGCACGTTATGCCTGGGGGCGTTTCAGGGCGAAATCATTTCCGTCTATTGACTTTGAACCTGGCAGTGCAAAATTAACTAATTTGGCACTGATACAACTACAGCGTATGGTCATTGTTTTACATAAAAACCCTGACGCGCGACCGGGAGTATGCGGCATCTCTAATGCTCGGGACTGGCAAGCCCTGTACCCCTATTCCATGGCAGGTATGAGTAGAAGCCGAAGAGCCCAGGTTGCTTTTTACCGAAACCCGTCTCTGGAACTTCGTGAGGAGCTTGAAAATTTGGCAATGGAGCGCAGCCGAAATGTCGAAAAATATTTGATTGATGCGGGAATAGAAGCTTCAGAATTGATCCCTTGCGCACCTGACTATATTGGGAAGGATTTTGGTGGTCCAAGGGTGGAATTTTCGAATTAAATAAGTATGTAACCTTAATATCTATATTAATAATGGTGCAGGTTTTCGTAGTGCACTTCTGTCTTGCTGCCTGTGATGGCTTCTTACTGCTATATATTTTGTAATTTTTCAGGAGTGTCAAAGTCGTATTGCGGGAAGAGTTAATTGTTTATCCTGCTGTAACTTGTACTTATAAGACTATTCGCTTTCTTTTCGTGAAATAATTCATCGGTCTTAAATATGTCTCAGTTTTTTAGTGTTTTTAAGATTTGTTATTTGTAGGGTGAGAGTTGGGACATTCTTACAGGTTGTTGTGGAGTTAGAAAGTCCCTGGACTTGCCTTTAGATTAATGTAGTTTTCAAATTAATTTGAATTGCGGCTTGTAGTTTGCTTCCTTGATGCGGTCGTAGAATTCCGGCATAGTGAGTCTGACGTTCAACATATCAAAAATTTTTCTCCTAACATTGTGTGTATTTTTAAGTTCTGAATACTCATTAGGGCTGTATATGAAAAAAATACTAATTATGCTTGTTTTTTTATTCGCCCCTCTTCTCTCCGCAGAGCAGGCGAAGGTAGAGCGGCAACCCCTAAAGACCATGTCCACTTGTTTGATTATGAATGGTTGGAGTGCTTGGGGAATATGGCAGTATGATGTTTATGCACTTGCCCGAGATAAGGTCCTTATTGGGAGTAAAGAAAATCACTTTTTAATTTCTTCTGTGGATGCTGGGTATTCTCATGTTATCAATGGGAAAACTGTGGCTTATTATCCCGAGGCTAAATCTCTAAATGAGCTAGGCGAAGCTTGCCAGGAAAATTGCCCGGTTAATTATGAGAAGCGGGTCAGCTGGTTTCAGCGACGCTGCAAGGAATATTAATAAAAGTTAGTTTGTAGTTTTATTTGTGAAAGGTTTCACAAATATTTGATTCTATTCGTTTCCTGATGTAAGTAATAGCAAGGTAAAACAATATGACTCAAGTGCACGGAAGTTGCCTCTGTGGTTCAGTGACAATTAGCGCATCTTTGCCCTCTTCAAATCTGGGGGTTTGCCACTGCGGTATGTGCAAAAAATGGGGCGGTGGTCCTCTGTTGGCAGTGGATTGTCAAACCAGTGTTGAGATTACCGGTGAGGAACATGTCAGTGTATTTGATTCATCAATTTGGGCTGAACGGGGTTTTTGTTCAAAGTGCGGTTCGCACCTCTTTTATCGCTTAAAGGAAACTTCCCAGTACTCAGTACCTGCGGGGATCTTTGATCTTCCGGCCGAGACAACAATGACCCATCAAATCTTTATCGATGAAAAGCCGGATTACTACGAATTTGCCAACGATACCCAGAACATCACGGGGCTGGAGATAGTTACTGAGTACTCATGATAGTGAGTGCTCGCTATCTCTATGGGTATCTTTTAGTCAAGAGTGGATATGCGTCTGGGATTCACTTTAGGGTTACTATAGCGTCCTAGGGCTGTATCGCCGCTCCCCTCAATGGTGATTTCAGCTTAGAAGGGTACCAATAGGGCCGTCTGCATGGGTTTCGCTCACTGCGGCGGCTCTTTTAGCATCTTTGCATTGGTATCTGGATGTCTCGTTCTGGAAGCACCTAATCTTTTAAGGTGCCGAGAGCATTAAGATGTAATCGGAAGGTAATACGGACTGGCTAAATTCCATGACTGAAACCCAAATTGTAGAAATTTTCCTGGCCAACCAATGGTGGTCGATCCTGGCGTTGGTGGTAATTGTAATTGGCGTAACTTTATGCTGGTTTGGTGGCCTGATGGCTGCGTTGACAGCCTTGGGTAACAAGCGCTGGGTTTGGGGGATTGTTACGATCGTCCTCGGGCCGATTACCGGCATTCCCTATGCATTGCGTTACAAAGAGGCGGAATATGCCCGATCGTTGATGCTGCGAGGTGTATGGGCCCTGTTGGTAGGCCTGATTATCGCCGGGGCTATCTTATTCTTTGGCCGTTAAAGGTTAATAGAGCGCTGGTTCTCAGGAGTCCAGCGCTCCCTCCTTCGATCGAATCACCTCTCCACAGACTTTTAGACATTTTTGATCAGGCGATCAGTACGCAGGCGCTCCCGCTTATCAAAGAGCTGCCTTGAGGCCAGGGCAACGGCGAGAAAAGTGCCGAAACCGGTGCCTGATGCAATCGCAAAAAGAATCAGAATTTGATATTTGACGGCAATTGTGGGGGAGGTACCTGAGAGAATCTGTCCTGTCATCATTCCTGGCAAAAATACTATCCCAGCGGCAGCCATGGAATTAATTGTCGGCATCAATCCTGCACGCATCGCATCCCGTCGAAACTCCAAGCTGGCTTGTTGCCAGGTATGCCCCAGCATCAAGCGGTTCTCAATAATATCCTTGGAGCGGTGCATACTTTCGGTTAGACGGTCCAGGCTTAGGGCAACACCAGTCATTGTATTACCCAGCAACATACCTAAAAGAGGAATGGAGTACTGTGGTTGGTACCAGGGAGTAGGGCCAATCAGTACGGCCAAACTTAATATGGTGATACTGAAAGCGGACACCAGCATCGATAAGGTGCCCACGGCAAAGCTCCAACCACCGAGCAGGCGATACTTTTGTCGGGCTGCCACTTGCTGCCCGGCAAATAGCAGCATTGCCAAGGCCAGAAGTCCCATCCAAAGTAGGGTGCCAACCGCAAAAAGGGTTTCCAGTACCAGTCCAACCAGGGTGAGCTGAATAGCCGTGCGTAGAGCGGCAACAATTAACGATCTACTTAGTTGCAGTCGCGCTACATGAGTGCATACGGCTAGAGCCAGTACCAACCCCGCTGCCAAAGACAGCTGCCACCAGGATAGGTCGATTACACTCATCGACGGATCTCCTGTTCTTCCAGTTGATTATCAACAATGGCCAAGTGGCGGTGAGCTACCCTTCGAATCTGCTCCTGGCTATGAGCTACCCAAATCGTAGGTAGCTTGTGCTCCTCAATGAGCCCTGTCAGCCATTGCTCTACCTCATGCGCAGATTTGGCGTCTAGGTTGGCCGTAGGCTCATCTAGAAGAAGCGCTTGAGGTTTGTAGGATATTGCGCGAATAAGAGCCAGGCGCTGTTTTTCTCCCGAAGAGAGTCGATTTACTTGCCACTTTACCGCGTCCTCAGGAAAGCTGAGAAGTTTAAGTGCATCATTCATGGGTGTTGCGAAGTGATCGCCGACAGTTTCTTCCCACCAGGCAGTCTGCGCGGGAACCAGCATCACATGCTTTCTCCACTGGTGTGCTGGATATGTACTCTGGGATTTATTCTTAAAGCATATGTCGCCTGTGTAGGGTTCAAGGTCAGCTATGGCTCTGAGTAAGCGGCTTTTCCCTGAGCCAGATGGACCCGATAAGCAAATAATTTGGCCAGATGCCATGGTTAAATTTATATTTTGAAGACAACCTACAAAAATATTTTTTAGCACCAGAGTTGACATGAGCTTCGTGGAGATTAGTGTTTACTAGAAATTATCAGCAAATGATCATTTGTGTAAAGTAAGTTTTATCTTTTAATTTATTATTCTTTGTATATGAATTTTTGGTCTTTCTTGGATTGGGGAACGTCTTGATGCTCTGGGGTTATGGATTAAATCTATAACCTGTAAAAATTGTAGGATCTGTTAAGGACGGTGACAATGAAAATCTGGTGATATAAATTTTGTAGGTGTTGTTGTTATTTTGTAATTTTATCTAAAAACCAGTGGAGGAGAAAATTTTAGTCGTATCGATATTTTAATCTGTATGCCGGAAGCTATTATTTGAAGGGCTTGATTTTTAATAAGTGCAGTCGGTAAGGGGGGGCGGTTGATGGAGTTGGTTCTTATCCTGATCATGAGGAAGGCACTAATGAGATAATTATAGTTGAGCGAGAACGGTATCAATTTTACAGCCTAAGAAAATTGGCACTTACAGAAAGTAGTAGAAAAACTGTTGAAAAGACACCCCTTGTCGATCAGGTAAGAATTGCGATGCGCGGATGCTGACAAGGATAGGCACAGAAAGTGACTGCTGGTGAGTAGCAACAAATAGACATCACAATTCGGAAAGAAATAGGTTCCCAGTAGAGGGAAAGTTACATAAAGAGACATACGGTTGTATCGTTGCATTATGAGATGATCTATTAACTAATTTATTTTCAGCCCAAATGGTGGAGCCTTATACAAGGTACCAATAGCGATAAGGACTTCCAGTATGACCTCGACAAGAGGCAATTGAACCGCTGTGCGTACTGCCGCGACAATCAGTGGCTTGCTGCGCTGTGATCGTGTGATATTGGAGCAAGTTGCCAGGACGACTACCAACGTCGCAGCCAACGATAATTGCCACCATCAAAGATGATCACACTAATTGTGACTTAATAAGCTACTCCCATTAATTTCAAAATGCCTGCTCTACACTCGTTGGATCTGCCCTTTCTTATGGGGCGTCCAGGTGGTGGGATATTGGTGATTGCTGATTTCAACCATAAGTCATGCTTCTATTTTACTGGTAGTATCTGTCTCCATATTGACACTGGGCCCATCCTGTAAAAAAGCTTGTGCGGTGTAGGAAAGCTCGAGAATAAGTGCCAAGCGTTGTTTCTCTATGAAGGATAGCCGGCTTATCTGCCGGTCTGTCGTATTCTCGGGAAATCTTAAAGTGTTTAATGTATGTCCCATTGGTTGATTAAAGTTTTCGCCTATTGTTTCGTCCCACCAGGTATTTTGCAGTGGTACCAACATAACTTGCTGCCGCCACCTGTGATTTGCCATTTCCTTCTGGCTTTCGTCATCATTAGTTGTACTTTTTTAAGTGGGCCAATGCTCAGTGATTCCAGCTTTAGCTCAGGTATAATCGTGTCTATTTATTTCAATTTCCTTCACCTTAAAAGTCGGTGGAATACTCAAGCTTTGTGGATATGGCTGAAGAGTCGAGTTTTTTCTCCCTGATCAATTTGATTAAAGGTTCTAGTTGGTAGTCAAGCTGATATGATGCGCGTCTGTTAACACAGAAGCTGTACAAAAAACAGTCGTTAGCAGGTGTTAAATTATATTGGGGATAAAACATGTACAAAAAATTAGCGGTGCTTTCTATAGCTACATCTCTTTTTGCGGGTTGCGCGTCGGTTCCTATGGAGAGTGATGAGTTATCTAATAAAGCTAAAGAGTTCAATTCACCTACTGAGGGGAATGCTGGTCTCTACATCTATAGAGCTTCTGGTCCCGGTACTACTCTGAAGAAAGATATCTGGGTTAATGATGAATGTGTTGGTCAATCTGCACCCAACGTCTTTTTCTACCAGGAGGTTATTGGGGATAAAGAACATAAGGTCTCAACCGAGTCGGAGTTCTCCCCGAATGACCTACTGGTTGATGTAAAAGCAGGTGAAAATTACTTTATCGAACAATACATTAAGATGGGTGTGTTCGTTGGTGGTGCAGACTTGAAGCTTGTTGAGTCTGAAGAAGGTAAAGCTGATATTACAAAATTAAAGCTTGCTAAAGCTGGCGAGTGCAGCCAGAAATAAAGTTGGCTCTGAGAGAGGCACACTCAGTAGGTGTGCTTCTCGAAATTTTACCTGGGAGTCCTATTTCCTTAAGAATGCATTAGGCTGGTTCGATACCCGCCGGACTTTTTGGGTAAGCTTTAGAGATTGTATTGAACTTACAATGAGCTTCTCCCCTTCCTTTTTCAGCTTCCCTTTGAACCTCCCGCTCCAGTCCGCCATAATCCGCTCCTTCCGAATCGAATAACGAGAGCTGTATGACCGACACCTCTGTTTATGAGGCCACAGAGCGCCTGCCGTTAAAGGAGTACACCGAAAAGGCGTACCTGGATTACTCCATGTATGTGATCCTAGACCGCGCCCTGCCGAATATCGGTGACGGCCTTAAGCCTGTACAGCGGCGTATCGTTTACGCCATGAGCGAGCTGGGCCTGAAGAATACTGCCAAGTATAAGAAGTCCGCGCGCACCGTTGGTGATGTGATCGGTAAGTACCATCCCCACGGTGATAGTGCCGTGTACGAGGCGATGGTATTGATGGCACAGCCGTTTAGTTATCGCTACCCCCTGATTGATGGCCAGGGCAACTGGGGCTCGCCGGATGATCCCAAGTCCTTTGCCGCGATGCGTTACACCGAGTCGCGCATGGGTAAATATTCGGAAGTGCTGCTGTCGGAGCTGGGTCAGGGCACTGTGGACTGGCAGCCTAACTTTGACGGGACCATGGATGAGCCCTGCGTACTGCCTGCGCGGGTGCCCAATATTCTATTGAACGGTACCACCGGTATTGCCGTGGGTATGGCTACGGATATTCCCCCGCATAACCTGCGCGAAGTGGTCAACGCGACTGTAGAGCTGCTGGAAAATCCCAAGGCCACAGTAGAAGAGCTGTGTGAGCATATTCTCGGCCCGGATATGCCCACTGAGGCAGAAATTATTACGCCGCGGGATGATATCCGTAAGATTTACACCTCCGGTCGCGGTTCTATCAAGATGCGCGCCCTGTGGAGTAAGGAAGACGGCGATATTGTCATTACTGCGCTGCCCCATCAGGTGAGCGGTGCCAAGGTGTTGGAGCAGATTGCCCAGCAGATGCAGGCGAAGAAGCTGCCCATGGTGAGCGACCTGCGTGATGAGTCGGATCACGAAAACCCGACGCGCTTGGTAATTGTGCCGAAATCCAATCGGGTGGATATGGAATCGGTGATGAATCACCTGTTTGCCACTACCGATCTTGAGCGCAACTACCGCGTCAATATGAATATGATCGGTATCGACGGGCGCCCGCAGGTGAAGTCCCTCGATAAAATCCTGCGGGAGTGGCTGACTTTCCGCGCCACTACCACCCGCCGTCGTCTGCAGTTCCGTCTGGATAAAGTTGAGAAGCGCCTGCACCTGTTGGCAGGTTTGCTGGTTGCCTTCCTCAATATTGATGAAGTGATCGAAATTATCCGTACCTGTGACGAGCCTAAGCAGGAGCTGATGGATCGCTTTGAGCTCACGGATATCCAAGCGGACTACATTCTCGATACCAAGCTGCGCCAGTTGGCACGCCTCGAAGAGATGAAGATTCGCGGCGAGCAGGCGGAGCTGGAAAAAGAGCGAGATACCCTCACCAAGACCCTGAATAGCGAGCGCCGCCTCAAGACCCTGATCAAGAAAGAGCTTCTGGCCGCAGCTAAAGAGTTTGGCGACGATCGCCGTTCCCCGATTGTGGCTCGTGAAGAGGCCAAGGCGTTTAGTGAATCCGAGCTGCTGTCTTCAGATCCCATCACCGTTATCGTTTCTGAAAAAGGTTGGATTCGCGCGGCCAAGGGCCATGAAATTGATGCGGCAGCACTCAGTTATAAGGCGGGGGACAGTCTCGGTTTTGCCGCGCGGGGCAAGAGTAACCAGCCCGCGTTATTACTCGATAGCACCGGTCGCAGTTACTCCATTGCTTCCCACACATTGCCTTCGGCACGAGGGCAGGGCGAACCCCTCAGTGGGCGTATCAATCCCCCCTCCGGTGCCACCTTTGAGGGCTTGTTGATGGGCCCTGATGAGCAGCGAGTGTTACTGGCTTCCGATGCGGGTTATGGCTTTATCGCCAAGCTCTCTGATTTGCAGTCGCGCAATAAGGCGGGTAAAGCCATGCTGACCCTGCCCAAGGGGGCCCAGGTACTTTCCCCTCAATTGCTGGAGAGTCTCGATGACGTTCTGCTGGCAGCGGTGACCACCGAGGGGCGCATGTTGGTATTCCCTGTGACTGAGTTGCCGGAATTGTCCAAAGGCAAGGGCAATAAGATTATCAATATCACTTCGGCCCGAGCTGCGGCCCGCGAAGAGGTGGTCATTGGTGTTGCTGTATTGAAGGGCAGGGACCAACTGGTCGTTCACGCCGGTAAGCGCCATACCAAGATCAAGATCTCGGAGATGGATCACTATCGCGGCGAGCGTGGCCGGCGCGGCAACAAGCTGCCCCGGGGCTTCCAGAAGGTCGATAAGATCGAGGTTCTGGAGAAATAGGCCTATCCCGGATGCAGGTCGAAAGGGCGGTCCTAGTGACCGCCTTTTTTAATGGGGTTTTGGGATATTGATAACTCGCACATTGATGAAATAATAAGCAGGCTTATAATGAGCGGCCTTAGACAGGGAGAGCAGATATGTCCAGGGAAGACGCCGTTACTGAAATGAGTTTTGAACTACACAGTGCAGCACGGCTGCTGCGGCGAAACTTTGACCGCAGAGCCAAGGACCACGGGCTGAGTGGATCCCGCTGGCAGGTGCTTTGGCATCTACTGCGTGAGGAGGGCCTCAAGCAGGCAGAGTTGGCCGAGCGCCTGGACCTAGCGCCGATCAGTCTGGCGCGCCAGCTGGATAACCTCCAGCAGGAGGGGCTGGTGGAGCGGAGGCCCGATCCCGAGGACCGGCGCTGTTTCCGTATTTATCTGACGGAGCAGGCAATGCCGGCCCTCGAGTTACTGGGCGGCGTAGCCCAGCAGACCCGCAGTGAGGCACTTGCGGGCTTTTCCGCCGCAGAGGTGGATCAATTGCAGTCGCTGCTATTGCGGTTGCGCAAGAACTTGACACGTGAAGAGATTGAATGTGACTGAAAAGCTGTCCATTAAGCTAGACCGCGCCGGGCAACGAGAGTTCGCACTCTCCTTTTTTCTGGTACTGGCCGTCCTGATAGGGGGATGGAACCTGTTGCGCGGCAGCGATATTGTCGAGACAGAGAACGCTTACGTGAAAGCGGATAAGATTTCCCTGGCGCCTGAGGTTAGTGGTGTTGTCACCCAGGTGCTGGTGAGTGCCAACCAGGTAGTGGAGAAAGGGCAATTATTGATTCAGATCGACCGCACGGCCTTCGAACTGGCGGTGACTGAGGCGGAGGCGCGCCTGGCCCAGGTGCGCAACGAATTGCTCGCTCGTCGTTCAGAATATGCTGAAGCAGATGCAGCGTTGCAGCAGGCGCGCAAAGATGCGGACTTTTACCGCCGCCAATTGGAGCGCAATGAAAAACTGAGCAAGGTGGCGTTTTCCGAGGCGGAGCTGGACAGCGCCCGCCAGCAGCTGGAGCGCGCTCGCGCCCAGATCACCATTAATGCTGAGAAGCTCTCCAGCTTGCGCGCTGAATTGGGGGGCGACCCGAGTATTGCCCTGGAAGAGCAGGCAGATTTAAAAGTGGCTCAAGCGCAACTGGATACCGCCCGCTACCAATTATCGCGCACGCGCATTATTGCTCCCGTGGATGGCACTATCGCCAATACCGTACCCAAGGTGGGGGAGATGGCCACCCTGGGCATTAACCTGCTGCAAATGATTGGCTCCACTGGCCTTTGGGTGGAGGCCAACCTGAAAGAGACCGAGCTGGGTCGCGTGCGCACGGGCCAGCAGGCGGAAGTGACCTTGGATGCCTACCCGGATTTTGAGTGGCAGGCTCAGGTGGACAGTATGAGTCCCGCCAGTGGCAGTGAGTTTGCTTCCACACCGCCGCAGAATGCCAGTGGCAAGTGGGAGAAAGTCGTGCAGCGGGTGCCAGTGCGCCTGCGTCTTTATCCCCTCAAGGATTCTCCGCCTCTGCGCGCAGGTATGAGCGCCAAGGTACGAATTGATACCAGTGAAGACGATAAAGTGGTTTCGGCTCGTGCAACGAGCGGTGAAAGCGGCAGGGTGGTGCTTTAACTGGATCTGAGAGAGAGGGTTCTGGGCCCGATAGAACTCGGGCCCGAGAGCTGCACCTAGTTGCTTATTGAACTCGGTGCCAAGTTTGGGTGCGGTAGAGGAAGCCCAGGTAGCCGCGCAGCTTAAGGGTGTTGTCATCCTCGAGCCAGACTTTCAGGTCGTATACCTTGCCTTTTACCGGGTCGAGAATTTCCCCGTCCTCGTATTTTTTCCCTTTCTTTTCCAGCCCGCTGATGACATCCATGCCGACAATGGGCTTACCTTTCAGGTCGCCTGGGCACTTGTCGCAAACGGTGTCGTTAGGCTTCATCAGAAGATCCACTACCTTGCCGTAATACTTCCCATCCTTTTCATAGATGTTGACGATGGACTTTGTCTCTCCAGTCTCGTCATCGATAGTGCGCCAGTTGCCCAGGATATCTGCAGCACTGGCCTGCAGGGCGAACAGCAGGCCAAAAGTGGCCAGAAGCAGGTTTCTAATCATCACTTATTTTCCTATGTAAAGTAGGGTGACCCAGATATTACATCAAGTCACCTGCGAGGGCAGTGGGCTAGTCGTCATCAGGTAAAATCTAACAGTCAAAAAGTAGCATTTGGCCACATATCCCTGCCTTTTCTCTCTATTTGTCCCAATTTCGAGACCTTTGTGAATTACCCAAAGGCACCTTTAAGAGGAACAGCTCAAGGGGATACGCTTGCCGGATTCTGGCGGTGCACTGGCCCAGACTTCTCGCTCCGGGTGCTCGGCGAAGGGGGATTGCAGTAACTGGCGCAGAGTCCGCAAAGGATGATAGTCGCCATCTTCAGCAGCCTCGATGACCTTCTGTGCCAAATAGTTGCGCAGAATGTATTTCGGGTTGACTGACAGCATGGCTAGATTGCGCTCCCGGGAGTTATTTGTCTCCCGGGTGAGGCGGCGATCATAGTGCTCCAGCCATTGATCCAGGGCGCTGTGGTAAGTGGGTTTGAGTAACTCGTGCAAAGCGCTGGCCGGACGCTCCCCCCGGTAGTGGGCCAGGGCGCGGAAAAATAGGCTGTAGTCGGCCTGGCCGTGTTGTAGCAACTTCAGCAGTTCCGAGCAGAGGGCCTGGTCGCCATCTTCTTCTTTTTCCAGGCCCAGTTTGGCCCGCATACGTTGCGCATAGGCCTCGCTTACCACCGGCTGGAATTGCTCCAGGCATTCGCGTAGGGCGTCTACACCGACAAAGGCCGACAGTGCATGGGCGAGAGCATTCAGGTTCCACAGTACGACTCCAGGCTGTTGCTCAAAGGCGTAACGGCCGGTGTGGTCGGAGTGATTGCAGATAAAAGTGGGGTCGTAGTCGTCCAGGAAGGCGTAGGGCCCGTAGTCAAAGGTGTCGCCAATAATCGACATGTTATCGGTGTTGAGCACGCCGTGGGCAAAGCCTACGGACTGCCAGGCTGCCACTAGCTCTGCACTGCGGCGTGTGGTAAAGCGCAGCAGTGCTTCAGCTTGGTCTCCCACTGCCATACCCTCTGTACCCGGTATAAAGCGTCGGCAAATAACCCCGATCAACTCCTGTAAGGCCTCCAGTTGCTTGGTGTAAAACAGGTATTCAAAGTGACCGAAACGCACGTGGCTCTCCGCAACCCGGATCAGCATGGCCCCAGTTTCGATTTTCTCTCGGGTGACTGGTTCGTCGCTTCCAACAATGCACAGTGCCCGGGTGCTGGGAATACCGAGGCCATAGAGTGCTTCACTGGCGAGGTACTCCCGTATGGTGGAGCGCAATACTGCGCGGCCATCGCCAAAGCGGGAGTAGGGCGTTTTACCCGCACCTTTTAAATGCAGTTCCCAGTGTCGGCCTTCATTCTCGATTTCACCCAATAGCAGTGCTCGCCCATCCCCCAGGTCCGGGTTGTAGACCCCGAACTGGTGACCGGTATATTTCATGGCAAATGGGCGGCTTCCTTTAAACAGGCGGGCGCCGCAGCCCAGCTCGGCCCAGGCGGGGTCAGATTTCTCGTTGGGATCTATTCCCAATAGTTGCAGCACAGAAGGGTTGGTATCGATTACCTTGGGGTGGCGGAAAGGAGTGGGTGCTATGGGGGTGCCAAAGGCTTCCCCCATATCCGCATAGTGGTGTTCGAGAGTGACTTCGCTCAGTTTCATAGCTTTTGATTGTAGGGTGAATATTCGCGTAAAACGCCAGTGTCCAGAGTGGCTCACAAGGGCCCCTGGCTCTTATATCGCCGTTATCTGTAGGGGCCGATTTTGTGAGCGCCAGTGTTGCTCTTCCTGCTCCAACAATTCTGCAATTGCCGGGCTATCCTCCAGCCACTGTTGATCAGCTTCCAGGTGATAGGCGTCTCCCTGGTCATATAGCTTTAAGCCGTCCAGGCTGCGTTCGGTGCGGTCCCGGTGAATAATACATCCGAGGCGCAGGCATAACAGAAGGTCCGGGCTGGGGTGGAAGCCATAGTGTTCCCGTGGCGGTTTGATTCTTCCCCGTTGGTTGTGCACCAGATAGGCCAGGTGCTCCTGTTCACTTTTGGCAAATCCGGCCATATCGGCGTGTTTAACCATATAAGCCCCCAGCTTGCGAAAGCTACTGTGAGTTAGGGCCAGGCCGGTTTCGTGCAACTGGATAGCCCAGTGCAGTCGCACCTTGCCTTCTGGTGGGTACTGGGGGCGCAACTGCTGCAGGAGCTTGAGTGAGGTGGAACTGACACGTTTAGCCTGGTTGGTATCTACCTGCCAGCGCTCTACCATGGCGGCAATCGTATCTGCACGTCGATCCCCGCCGTGCAAGCGCCCGGCCAAGTCGTGCACTATGCCCTCGCGGATTGCATAGGGAGAGACTTCCATACGCATAATGTCAAGTTCGCAGAATATTGCATGCAGTATCGCCAGACCGGCAGCGAATACCGGGCGACGCTCTTCATCCAGATAGGGCAAATCCAGGTCCGCGATATGTTTGGCGGAGGAAACCCGGTGCGCAAGCTGATCGATATCCCCGCGCTTGATCGCCTTTACTTCACCATCATTGCAAATCCTGGCAACCGCTTTGATAGTCCCGGAGCAACCGGTAACTTCCGCGCCTTCGGCAATATGCTGTAGCTCCTGCAATTCGGCCCGCGCCGCTCGCCGCGCGCGCTGGAAGTGGTTTACAGTGTTGCGGCTGATCAGGCCATCGGCGAAGAAACGTTTACTGTAGGAAACACAGCCTATATCCAGGCTTTCCAGTTGCTGTGGAGTATCACCACCGCGAACCAGCTCCGTAGAGCCACCGCCAATATCAATAATGCAGCGCAAGCGAGGGGGCCATTGGCGGCGGCGAGAACCCCAGTAAAGATCAGGCGGGCCTCCTCGATACCGCTGATAATTTCCACCGGCACACCGAGTATTGATTCCACTTCTTCCAAAAAGCCATCGGCATTGGCCGCAGCCATACGCAGTGTATTTGTACCCACAACACGCACATGGTCGAGGGGCAGTTTATCCATCACTGGTTGAAAGCGTTGCAGAGCGGTCAGGGCCCGTTCGGTTACTGCCGAGTCCAGGTGGTGGTTAATATCCAGCCCCTCGGCCAGGCGCACCATGGCTCTGTCTGTGTGCAGGCGTACCATGCGCTGATCGCGAAATTCCGCCAGGAGCAGATGGAAACTGTTTGAGCCCAAATCTAGGGCGGCATAGCGTTCGTTTGGAGCTTGCATCAATATCCCGTTGAAAGCGCTAATGTATGGAGTCGGACGCTCTATTATTCATTTTGCCACTTTTCAGTCCAATAGTGGGTGCAGTCAATATACAGCGCACCAAAAAGGCGCCACCTATAAAAGTGTTACAAAATTATTAAATATCTTTTATAAATAAAAGATATTTTTTATTTATTTGTGCCAATTTATGGACTGAAACAGTGTGGCAGAAAACTGTGAAGCCATACTAGATCGTTATATTGCTATAGGCGCTTGCTCACAGCCACATTTCAGTGGCATATTTCTTTACTTAATCTTGACCCTCAGCCCCGTGTTAAGGCTGCTTCCAGAATAATCTGGGTTTTTAAACTGCCGTCAGATACTGGGTGCGTTTTATGGTTTTGCAATGTCTAACGATGTGCCTCTATTTCCCAAAGAGTTGAGCTGGCTTTCATTTAACGAGCGTGTTTTACAGGAGGTGGAAGATGAAAGTGTGCCTGTTATTGAGCGCGTACATTTTTTGGGAATCTTCTCTAATAACTTGGATGAGTTTTTCCGTGTGCATGTTGCAGCGGTACGTCGTTTAGCAGCCTTTTCCGTTGGCGGAGAAAAGAAGGAATATTACAGTAATCTATTGCAATCGATTAATAATCGAGTGTTGAGGTTACAGTTGCGCTATGCGAAGGCCTATAACAAAGCTTTAAAGGATCTGGCAAAGCATGATATCCATGTGGTTAGGGAGACTTCGCTTAGCGATAACCAGCGCCAGTTTGTAGAAAGTTACTTTCACCGGGAAGTGCTGCCGGAGTTGGAGCCATTCTTTATCGATGGGCGCAAGCCCATGCCATTGATTAATGAAACCAGTATCTATTTTGCGATTGCACTTGAGTTGGATGATGGTACTGAGCGCTATGTGGCAATGGAGATTCCTACGGATACACTTCCCCGCTTTGTGGAGATTCCTCCACGGGAGGGGAAGCGGGAGAAAGTCTACATCGTTCTCGATAATATTATCCGGGGATGCCTTAAAGAAATATTTCGCCATGTGGTGCCTATCGCTAAAGCCAGCGCCTATACCTTTAAGATCAGTCGCGATGCTGAGTTGGAGTTAAGTGAAGAGGTAACCCAGAATATTCTCGACCGAATGGAGCGCTCACTAAAAAAGAGAAAGCGCGCAGATCCGGTGCGTATGGCATACGATGGTGATATGCCTGAGGCTCTACTGGAGTTGGTGAAGAAGAAACTGAAAATGGGTCGTTATGATACCTATACCCCCGGTGGGCGTTATCACAATTCCAAAGATCTGATGAAATTCCCGGGAGAATCCGCCCGGCTTCGCTATAAGCGCCTCACACCACTGCCAGCCTTACCGAAAAATGAAAGTGTATTTTCACAGCTGTGCGCAGGGGATCGGCTTTATTATTATCCCTATTATGACTTCCATGCGATTGTCAATTTCCTGGCATCTGCCGCACTAGACCCTCAGGTAAAAGAAATTCGGATTAATCTCTACCGGGTAGCAAAGAACTCCCGTGTAGTTGCGGCTCTGGTAAATGCGGTTCGCAATAACAAAAAAGTGACTGCGGTGGTGGAGTTGCGGGCGCGCTTTGATGAAAAGGCCAATATCCATTGGTCCCATGAGTTGAGCGATGCCGGGGTGAATGTAGTGTATGGCATGCCCAATCTCAAAGTACATTGCAAGTTAATTTCTGTGCTTCGTCGCGAGGATGGCAAAGACCGTTTCTACAGCCATCTAGGCACCGGTAACTTTAATGAGAATACAGCGAAGGTCTATTGTGATTTTAGTTTATTGACCAATAACCAGGAGCTAGGTAGGGACGTGTACAATGTATTTGAGTTTATGCAGGCACCGCGTAAGCGCCCTTCTTTTAAACGTATTATCACTTCACCATTTTTCTATCGGGATGCGATAACTGCAGCGATAGATCGCGAAATTGATGCCGCCCAGGCAGGGAAGAAAGCGGCGCTATTTTTCAAGTGTAATAACCTTGTGGATAGCCAGATTATTGAGCAGCTGTATCGTGCCAGTGCCGCAGGTGTAAAAATTCGTATTATCGTTCGTGGGATGTGTGCATTGGTTTGTGAAACTCCGGGCGTATCAGACAACATTCGTATTATCAGTTTGGTAGATAAGTACCTGGAGCATGCCCGGGTCTATATTTTTCACAATGGTGGTGATGAGCTGATGTGGTTGTCTTCGGCGGACCTGATGAAACGAAACCTGGATCAGCGAGTTGAAGTCACTTTCCCGCTTATGAATCCGGAGCACCAGGCTACAGTTCGCAAAATTATGGAATTGCAGTGGAGTGATAATCAGAAGGCGCGGCTGATTGATGCCAAGCAAACAAATTCCAAGTTGGCTAATGGGGGACGAAAAGGTTGTCGATCCCAGGATGCCATCTATCGCTTTTTAAAGCAGCGTGAGGCGGAGTAGTATAGATCGCCAATAATGGGCTGCAGACCTTCCTTAGATTAAATGGTGACCCTTCAGTTTGTCTGTGGGGTCACAAATACCATTTGCACTGCTAACATCATTATTCTACCCAGTTTAGGCTATCACTCTTGATAGAGTGCATCTTTCCTTTATTTATTGATCCCGCTACCAAGATAGAAACTCTACTGTTGGTTTTATAGCCGATATCACAAGGAGTGAATCCAAAAATACGCTGTCACCTTGTTCTATTATTTTATAGTTAGCCAGATTTTAAGCTCTGTACCAGTAGGGCGGATTTAGGGAGGCTGGTATTTGGATTTTGGTGATCAATAGTAGAAGCGTTGGTGAAGTGCTCTATCTATGCTAAATGATATTCCTCTATTTCCCAGCGAATTAAGCTGGCTATCTTTTAATGAGCGAGTACTACAGGAAGCCGAGGATGAAACAGTCCCGGCTATCGAACGGGTACACTTTCTCGGAATTTTCTCCCAGAATATGGATGAATTTTTCCGCATTAAGGTTGCTGGTGTACGGAGGTTGGCGAGTATTGATTCTGGTGTGGGGCAGAGGGAGCACTTTTCCCAGCTATTGAAAACTATTAATGATCGTATTTTGACGCTTGAAAAGCGCTATGCCGAAGCTTATGTCAAAGTGTTATCGGGATTGAAAAAGCATAGTATTTATCTTGTTCGAGAAGATAGTTTAAATAGCCATCAGTTGGGATTTGTAAAAAATTATTTCCATAGTCTGGTTTTACCGGAGTTAGAGCCTTTTTTTATCGATGGCAGATCAGCAATGCCATTGCTGAGTGACAACAATATCTATTTCGCTATCACTTTGAATTTAAAAGGGGAGCCAAGCAGATATGCAGTTATGGAGATTCCTACTGCTATTCTTCCCCGGTTCCTGGAAATTCCATCGCGACAAGGCAGGAAAGAGAAAGTTTACATCGTTCTGGATAATATTATTCGAGTGTGCTTGGAAGAAGTCTTCCGCAATGTCCTGCCTATTCTTTCTGCCAAGGCATATATGTTCAAGATAAGTCGAGATGCAGATATTGAGCTGGGGGAGTATGTCAACCGGGATATTCTCGAACGTGTTGAACGGTCGCTCAAACAGCGTAAGCGTGCAGAGCCGGTACGTCTTGCTTACGACATGGAAATGCCTAATACACTGTTGGAGCTGATTAAGAAAAAGCTGAAGATGGGATCCAGGGATAGTTATACCCCTGGTGGGCGTTATCACAACTCCAAAGATCTTATGGGCTTTGCCCCGGATTCCAAAAGTTGTCGGTATAGAAGGCCGGCACCGCTCTTGGCTTTATCCACCAGTGAAAATATTTTTGACCAATTGCAAGACGATGATGGATTGTTCTGTTATCCGTACCATGATTTTTGGGCAATAACAAATTTCCTTGCTTCGGCCTCTATTGACCCGCAGGTAAAAGAGATACGTATTACCTTGTATCGAATGGCGAAAAACTCAAGGGTAATCGCGGCGTTAATTAATGCGGCTAGAAATAATAAAAAAGTAATTGCGGTTGTTGAATTGCGGGCGAGTTTTGATGAAAAAGCCAATATTTATTGGTCCCGTAAATTAATAGAAGCGGGAGTGTTGGTTGTTTACGGCGTTCCTGAAATGGAGGTTCATGCGAAGTTAATTTCTGTAGTTCGCCGTGAGCAGGGAAAGAATCGTTTTTATACCCAGTTGGGAACAGGGAATTTTAACGAGAGTACTGCTCGTGTCTACTGTGATTTCAGTGTGTTGACTAATGATCAGGGAGTGGGTCGCGACATCTATAACTTGTTTGAATTTATGCGATTCCCCAATATAAAACAGGTTTTCAAGCATATTATTGTCTCTCCTTTCTCATTGAGAAGGTCTTTTGAGCAGGCCATAGACCGGGAAATAGAGGCAGCCCTCGCTGGGTGTAAGGCTGGCATATTCTTTAAGTGCAACAGCCTGATAGACAGCAAACTGATTGCCCACCTTTATCGGGCGAGCGCTGCGGGAGTAGAGATTCGATTACTCGTTCGCGGTGAGTGCTCTTTGGTATGCGACACCCCTGGATTATCCGACAATATTAAGGTGATCAGTTTGGTGGATAAGTTTCTGGAGCATGCAAGGATTTATGTGTTTCATAATGGTGGCGATGAACTGATGTGGATGTCCTCTGCAAACCTGAAAAACCGCTGTCTGGATCAACGTATCGAAGTCACTTATCCGGTGACCAATTCTCGACACCTCCGAACCATTAAGAAAATCATGGAACTACAGTGGCATGATAATCAGAAGGCCCGCTTAATTGATGCCGGTCAAACTAATACCCGATTGGCTAATGAAGGAAGTAGGGGCTGTCGGGCTCAGGACGCTATTTACCGCTATTTAAAGAAGCATTCCCAGAGGTACTAAAAAAGGCAGAAGAGAAATTGTACGGTGCCCAAGAGTATATGGGCATAGATGCTTTACAGGCCTAACCGGGTGTCTTCACAGTATGTCTTCACAGTATGTCTCAAATACTGTCTATCACACTAGTGGCAACTCTTTTCTTTAGTTGGGGCTAAATCCTACCAGTTGTCCATCACTAAATGAAAAGCGATACCCCTGGCCGACCTTCAGTCGCTGGCCGCAGGGGGATTGAATTGTAATACGGGGATATTGCGGGGTGGAAATCCAAGTTGCAAAGTCGCCTCTGGGTCCGCGTCCCAGCAGCTGGTAATAGTCTCCATAGTTACAGAAGGCCGCTGGTGTACACCTCTCACTGCCCCATACATAGCCGATTACATCGAACTGTTGGGGAAGGCCATATGACTCTACGAAGGGTTGGCGTGGGTTTTCAGTAAAAGTAAAGACCTCATCAAAGGACAGGGTTGGAAACCCCCGGGCGGGGGTTGCACAGCTGACCACATGGGGTTTACCTGTGATTCGTGCGTAAGGTGGTGGGCGTTTTGCTGGAGGGAGCTTGCCGGGGATGGACATCTCGCTGGGGAAATAGCCGCAACCGCTGGTCGTCAGCAGGGTATAAGTTGCGGCAACTAGAGCCCAGCGAAAAATATGCACGGATTATCCGCTCCCTTGGAAAAGTCCTCCTACCAATATAGTCATAGATTGGTCGTCTACTTTTGTTGTGCACGGTTATGGGAGCGGCGCGGGAAACGCCACTTGCGTCGATAGGGGAAAGCACTCTCCACATGTCCGGCGCGAATACGATCTTGTAAGAGTTTCCAGAAGCGATAGTTGTATAAATCGCCGTGCAGCTTTTCGAATGCCGCGCGCGCGGTGGGATTGCCAGAGAAGAACAGGCGGAATTCTTCTGGGAAGACGTCGGCTTCTGCGACGGTATACCAGGGCTTGTCGGCCAGCTCCTGCTCAGAGGTATGAGCTTCGGGAATCTTGCGGAAGTTACATTCCGTCAATGGGCAGAGTTCATCGTAATCGTAGAAGACTACCCGCCCGTGACGGGTAACCCCAAAGTTTTTCAGCAACATGTCACCTGGGAAGATATTTGCGGCTGCCAGCTGTTTGATGGCATTGCCATACTCTTCCATGGCCTCCTTGGTTTGCTCTTCATTGGCATGTTGCAGGTAGAGGTTAAGCGGTTCCATACGCCGCTCTACATACAGGTGTTTGATGATGACCCGCTTCTCATCAATGATCAGTTTTGATGGTGCCACTTCCTGCAGTTCTTTGATCAGCTCTTCACTGAAGCGATTGCGGTAGAAAATAAAGTAAGAATACTCCTGGGTGTCAGCCATACGGCCGACCCGGTCAGAGCGGGATACGAACTTGTATTTTTCTTTTACGATCTTTTCGGTGACAGTTTTCGGCTGGTCGAACTCGTCTTTAATGACTTTAAATACCACCGGGTAGGAGGGCAATGTGAATACACTCATCACCATCCCTTTAATGCCCGGTGCAATAACAAACTTGTCGTTACTGACCTTCATATGGGCGAGGATATGGCGGTAGAACTCGGTCTTACCGTGTTTGTGGAAGCCGATAGAGTTGTATAGCTCAGACTTCTCCTTGAGCGGCATAATGGTGGACAGGAAGCGCACAAAGCGGGAGGGGATTGGCGCATCCACCATAAAGTAGGAACGGGTAAAGCTGAAAATGATACTGGCGGAGTCGTTATTGTAGATAAGGGTGTCCACAAAAATACCGCCGCGCCCGTTGTTTAGGCAGGGCAGGATCATGGGGATAACTTCGCCGTTCAGGATAATGCGCCCCACCAGATAGGCCGCTTTGTTACGGTAGAAAACCGACTCCAGCATATCCACCCGCAAGTGTTTCTCGTTGTCCACATTGGCCAGGGGGGCGCTGCGCAGGGATTCGCAGATATGGGCAATGTCGCGCTCCATATTCTCCCAGGGCGTGGAGAAGCTGAAATCCTTGAGAATATCTTCGACCATACACTCGAGGCCGTGGCGGCCGCTGTAACTGATATAGATGCTGTAATCCCGTAGCGGTTTGTCTTCCGGTGCTCGGGACGGCTTGACGAAGATATTGCTGTCGTGAATGTTGGTGTGGTGAAACTGGCTGCAAAACACCGAGTTAAAAAAGGTCTCGGCGATCTCATAATTGCTGTGATTGGCAATCAGCTGTGCATAAGTGGCGCGGGCATCACGCCACAGCTCCAGCTGGCTGGTGTCCTTGCTGGTTACCGAATGGACCAGGTCCACCACTTGGGTGACCTTGGTTTTGTACAGATCGATCCGGGCTTTATTGGCCTCGTGTGCCGCTTGCCAGGAGGCGGTTTCAAAACGGGCCTTGGCGCCCAAAGTGATGTTCTGATAGTCTGCGAAATAGGCGTCAAAACCATTGAGGATGGTTTTAGCGATGCGTCGGGCGGTCGGTGAGTGATTCGTCATGCACTAGACTTTTTTTCTAAGTTACAAGTTACGCTTGCGCCAGCAGTTACCGTAGATAACGGCGTTGGACCCCCTAAGCACACCTCGCTCCGGTCCTGCCCATACTGCCTGGGGCTCTAATTAAGCGGATAGTAGCACGGCACGTCGGAGTCCCAATTGAACGATTGGATCAGTAGCTTTGTCTTTTTCTTTGCTGTGATTGACCCGGTGGGTACTCTGCCAGTGTTTATCGCAGTCACTTCACGACATGCAGAGTGGCAAAAGCGCAGGATAGCCTGGCTGGCAGTACTCGTTGCCACCGGGATCTTGTTGTTCTTTTTGGTCGCAGGGCAATTCTTCCTCGAGGCGATTGGCGTGCCCCTTTCTGCATTTCAGGTAGCTGGAGGCGTCGTCCTGTTCCTGTTTGCCTTAACCATGATATTTGGTGAGAGCAAGCCAGAGCAGGAGATAGAAATCATCCGTGAGGGGCATGAGACAGCGATTTTCCCTCTTGCGGTGCCCTCCATTGCCTCACCCGGAGCCATGCTCGCGGCTGTGGTACTCACAGATAACCATCGATTTGATGTGGTTCATCAGCTGAGTACAGCATCTGCCATGATAGCTGTATTGGCGATAGTGATATTGCTGCTGCTAACTGCCAACTGGATATATCGATTTATTGGTGATGCCGGGGCCAGTATCGTAAGTCGCGTTATGGGGCTGATCCTGGCCTCCGTAGCAACAACCAATGTACTTGTCGGGATTCAGCAGTTCTTTTCAATTTAACTACTGGCATTTGGTTTTGTACTGGTTGAGCTAAGGCTACGTTTCTTCTAGTGAAGAGAGTATTGGATTGCCGGTTAGTGTTGGAATTGCGCCCAAGCCTGAATTTCTACTTTATTCATTGTGATTTTGGTGACTTCTGAAGCGGTAAAATGATAGAGCTATTGCTGCTGATTTTTGGCGTCTTGATTTGGTATATCAGCACGCTTGCGGCCGGGGGCGGGGCACTGCTCCTTGTTCCTGTGATTAGCTTTACCGTTGGCCCACACCTGGTTGCACCAACGGTAACCATTGCCAAGTGCCTGGCTTCGCCATACCGGGCACTGGTTTTCTGGTCCTATATTGATTGGCGGGTAGTACGCTGGCTTACCCCGGGAAGCTTAGTCGGGGCATTGTTAGGTGCATATTCCTATACACAGATGTCCCCAGAGTGGATACAAATAGTGGTTGGGCTTTTTTTAATGTCCACGATACTTCAGTATCGCTTTGGCCATAGGGAAAGATCTTTTCCCATGTCACTTCCCTATTTTTTACCTTTGGGATTGGTGACCGCTTTTGCTTCCGGTCTTATTGGGGCAATGGGTCCGCTTAAGAACCCTTTCTTGCTGAATTATGGCCTCGAGAAAGAATCCCTGATAGCCACTAAGGCCTTTAATGGGCTGTTAATGCAGCTTGTAAAGCTGGGAACTTATATTACATTCTCGGCGGTATCCCTAGAGTTGGCATTCTATGGTGTGGCGGCTGGGCTTGGGGGGATTATTGGTGTAACCCTCGCGAAAAGGAGATTGAATCAGGTCAGCTTTAAAAAGTTTAGGAAATACACTCTATTGGTAATGTTCTTGTGTGGCTTGGTACTAGTGATAAAAGCGCTTTATGACATGGCTTAGATTTATAGGGATAGTATTTATAATTTATTGCTAAAACTAACCGTTTGGAAAGCAAAGAATTAAAATTCGGTCCCCTAATTACAATACTATCATCATAAGAAATAGGGAGCCTCTGAATAACTCCGTGATACCTCTGGCATGCAGAGCGGTTCTCAATCAAGGCGCGGCTTCGCAGGAATGTCTAGACCTTTCAAGAAGTCGCAATGCGGAGTGTGAATCGCTCTGCAAGCCCCGAAGGGCGGGCCTTGAAGGCCACAGCTGCTGCGTTGCCGCTCTTGCAAAGGGCTTACGGCCATTCACGGCGAGTTGCGCCTAACACCTGCAGCCTTCAAGACCCGAAGAGGCATTACGGAGTTATTCAGAGGCTCCTTAGTACAATTTTTATATTCAGTTTATTAATGGCTGCGCTCGAATCCTGCATAGGTGTGATACTGCTGGGGGGTTAGGCCTGCATGGCGTGCCTGAAGATCTTTGGGAAGATCGCCTAAATAGATGACGCGAGTGGGTTCTGCCGTCTTGAGCCAGCGCTCTGAATAATTCTCCCAGGTATCCACATGTTTATGCGCGGCACTTACATCTTTGAAATGCTCGTATACAATAATTTCTCCACTATCAGAAATATAGTACTGATAATTCAGTGTCCCCGTTTCTTGCTGCGAGATTATCTCTACCATTTCATCAACAATTGACTTAAAGGCCTGCTCCTGTCCGCTCTTTATTTTCGCCTCCACAATCCAGCCAACATTATTAAACATAAGTATCTCCAATACGGTTTAACAGGCTTTGACATAAGTAGTAGAGCAACAACTTTTAGACCCTGGGAGCATGCTGACTGATAAGCAACCCACCGCTAAATACCTGAGGAGGAATAACTGCTCTACTCAGGAAGAAGATCAAGAGGTGGTCCTAGATATTGTAGACGACATCGTGGCGTCTAGTTTGGTAAGGCTAGCTTTTGATAGCCCTCCAGTTGCACTGAACTTCACCGGGCTCCTTACATCAGGAACCTGCTTCAGGAATGACTAATGGTTCATTGTTTGGTCTAAGGGAGGGTTCAATGCTTGTGTTGTGAGATAAGCCCAATTGTATTCAGCTGCTCTTTAGAGGCTCCTTAATATCTAAGAGTGGCATATTTTCCGTATGTACTGATTGGTAAACAACGATGAGATCCCCGGATCAGCAACAATTTCTAAATTTAGCGTTCTAGGGACAATATTTAAATTCGATGTGGGTAGTCAAATGTAGTCGTTAACAGGAATTTTTTCTTTGGCGTATTTAAGATTTTGTATTCTTTGTCTCTCCTAATTAATACTTGATTTTAAGGATTAGTCCCAAGGTGTAAGACGGCGTAACAGCCTGTGTACCCTTATTTCAAGCTAAAAGGCATAAAACACATTACTTAAGCGCTTGATAAATTAAGAGTGAAACTGCCAAATAGGGGGAGTAGAAAAAAGTTGTACCTGATAATTTAAAGTCCCCACTAGCGTATTTTTTGTACAGGCGCGGACTTGTAGAGTTCATACATAGCTATTTTATGTAAGTATGAATTGATGACTTTCTTGTATGGAAGCTATTTCTCTGAAATACAACAAGCATCATCAATTCACTTTGGAAGTCAGTATCCATTATGACTGATTTGGTCTTTATGAAGACGGAAATTGTTGCGCATCTACATAGTAAGAATGAAAAAAACAATTGGTGAATTTGAACTGTGGACTCAAAAGGGTGGTCCTAAATGGCACTACCGTTTGGTTTGCTGTGCAGTGCTGATGTTTGCCATACTTCTTTCTATGCCCAGCTACCCCCATACGGTTGTGGATGTCACCTCGTTGGAGGGAGGAAGTAAACCGAGTGGCTTAAATGCAATTTGGCATGATCCATCGGGGTTTGGAAACATTGTTGAAGCTGAAAAATCTTACAAAAATAAACTTTTTCTTCCCCTGGGAACTGCTGGATCTACCGGACTTAAATCTGGAGCCTTCTGGTCTCACTTCATATTAAAAAACTCCAGTAGTGAAACAGTTTATGTCTCAATTGAATATGTGGATAACCAGCTCGATGGGCTGACGGCCTTTTCTAGGATTCAGGGCGGCAGTCAACCTTATACGGAGCTGGCAAGTCTGTCTGCGAATCAGCCTTTTTCCAGTCGAAAAATCAGGCATCATCGCTTTGCTTTTCCATTGGAAATCCGCCCCTTCGCATCAAAGGAAATGATGGTTAAATTTGATGTTGGAGTTTTAGGTGTTGCCTTTCCCAGTATGCGTATTTGGCGACCTGAACAACTTGAAGAGAGGAGTAAGGCTGAGGCCATTTTAACGTCATTTCTTTTTGGTGGTTATTTTTTGATGGCCATTCTTGCGCTGATTGGTGCTATTACTGCGCGTAAGAATATCCTGTATCTATACTCGTTATATTCCGTAACGAAAATTTGGGTGTGGGGATCTTTACTGGGATATACCCACCAATATTTGCTTCAAGAGCAATTTGATTGGCGCTATCAATCGATTAGTAGTGCTGTGGCGATCCTAACCGGAATTCTTTTTGCCCGATACTTTCTTGAAACGGCAAAGTACACCCCAAGACTGGATTACTTTTTAAAATTAATTCTACTCAACGGTTTATTCCTGGTTATTTGCGTTGTACTGCAGTGGGAGGCTCTGGGGCACATTTCCATGATGCTCGCTCTGTTTTTCTATCCTGGCGTTGTTGTTGTCGCATTGGTACGTTGGCGACAGGGGGATACTTCTGCGGCCGTTTTTGCTTTAGCCTGGGGCGTTTTGGTGTTGGGGCTTTTGGTACAGGCGATGAGGGATCTCGGTTATGTGGTGCACAATCCAATTAATTATTATTGGCCCCCGGTTGCCTCTTTTGTTGAGATGTTGGCAATAATGATAGCTATTGGATTACTGGTAAAACGTTTACGGCAACAAAAAGAGACTGCAGAAAAGAAGTATCTACTACACCTGGAAGCCTCGAGAACCGAGCTGGAGCAACAGGTAAAACTTCGCACACAGGAATTGGAGTACGCTAAAGCCAAGGCTGAAGAGGAGGCGCGCACAGACCCGCTAACAGGTATTTTTAATCGCCGCTGCTTTTTTGAAGAGGCCAGTAATCTAGTGGCTGTGGCAATTAATAACCAAATGCCATTGTGTGTATTAATGCTGGATATCGACAATTTTAAATCTGTTAATGATATTCATGGCCACTTAATCGGCGATCAGGCACTCTGTGCGACTGCCCGAGTAATTTCCCAACACGTACGGGATGTGGATATCTTCGGGCGTATTGGTGGGGAGGAATTCGCGCTAGTACTCAGCTCCAATGTCGAAGGAGCTATGAAGGTTGCCAATCGTATACACCGGGATATCGCTAAAATCGTGATTAAAAGTGCCGTTGGGCAAGCTCAGTTTACCGCAAGTATTGGCATCGCCCGTCTGCAGGGGCGAGAAGATATCCTGGAGCTAATGCGACGAGCAGACTCTGCGTTGTATCAGGCCAAACGCGCTGGACGTAATCGTATTGTGGAGTGCGCTGAAGCTACGTAAATTAACGTACGTAGGTAACTGCATTGAGTACTTTTTGACGTATATTCTCCGGAAGGGGCACCAGGCCCAAGCTTCCGGCCTGGCTTTGGGATGCGTTGCTCAACATAAAGACGAGCATTTGCCGCAGTGCTTGTGCTTTTTGATCATCCTGGTCTGCGTAGAGTAACAGCCAGGAAAAGCTGGTAATGGGATAGGCGGTTTCTCCTTTGGGGTCCCAGATCCAGGCGATTAGGTTGGGAGCTCCACTAATTGGTAATGATGCTTTTGGAAATTCAATCTCTGAAAGAGCCTCTGCTCCGCTCTTGGGGCCTGCGGCAATATAATTTCCCGCGTGGTTTTCCAGTAAAGCCACAGGCAGGTTTACCAGTTGGGCAAACCCGTGTTCGACATAGCCAATGGCCCCGACTTTCTTGCGAACCTTAGCGGCTACGCCTTGATTGCCCGGTGCTCTTTTAAATCTGGGCAACTTTGGCCAACTGGGTGTTCTGTCCAAACCAATTTTTTCGCGGAAATCCTGGCTCACGCTACTCATATGTCCAGAAAAGATATACGAGGTCCCCGAACTTTCAGAGCGGGTGACAACGGTAATCTCATCTCTGGGCAACTTGATATCGGGGTTTGCGGCTGCGATCTTGGGGTCATCCCAGTGGGTTATTTCTCCCAGGAAAATCCCCACATAAGCTTCCCTGGACAGTTTTAGCTTGTCGATCCCGGGAAGGTTAAATACCAGTACCACTTCCCCAGCAGTAACCGGCAGTACCACGCCACCACCTTTTAGGTTGCGTAACTCATCGATCTCAATAGCAGCATCTGAGGCGGCAAAATCGACTGTGTGACCGAGAAAGTCTCTGATGCCATCACCGCTACTGCTCATCTCGTAGAAAATAAATATGTTGTTTTCCCGATGGGTGAACTGCCGAAACCACTCTACATAGATTGGGTAGGGGAAACTGGCGCCACTGCCTCGGAGATTTACAGGATTTTCTGGTACCTGGGCAGTTCCCGGTGTGGCGGCAAGGATAAAACTGGCGGTTGCCAGCACAGCGGTAAGGCGGCGTAAAAGGGTTGCACACCTCGATATCATAGGGACCTCGGCTTATAGGCCTCTGGCAACCTGCCTATAGGCGGGATGAGAGGCCGAAAACTGCTTTAGATTAAAATTTTAGCAGGGTCCCTGGTTCGTCATATCAATTGCCTAGCTACCGACTATTTGGTCGTCCTCGCGGTAGATGGCCAGTACCGACGGCCGAGGTGGTAACTGGGGATTATTATCTGGCCACCGGTGCAGGGGATTGTCATAAGTTGAGTTGCGTGAATCGGCGGGGTGCTGCACAGCAATAAATAGTGTTTTTCCGTCGGGGGTAAATTCCGGCCCGCATACTTCAGCCCCTTGGGGGCAGCCAAAAAAATGCTTGGGTGCCGCTCGCAAAGGCCCTTCAGTAGCCATTGCCCAAAGTCCATCGTGGAAGCCAAGGCGCTCACAGCCATCAGTAGCAATCCACATATTGCCCCTGGGGTCGAAAGCAACGTTATCGGGATTGGCAAACCAGCCGTGCTCAGAGATATCGTAAGGGGACTGCTGTCCATAGGCGCCCCTTTCAGCGGGGTTTTCAGCATTGGGATTTCCGCCAAGTAGAAATTGCTGCCACTGAAATTGTGCGCTTGTGTGGTCGCGGTTTCCCTTCTTCCCGGGGGGCGCTATTTCCAATACATGGCCGGCAGTATTGCGGGCGCGGGGGTTGGCGGCATCGGTATCGCTGCGCTTCTTGTTTTTGGTCAGCATTACATAGGTGCAATCATTGTGGGGGTTAGTCTCTACGTCCTCCGGCCGATCCATTGGCGTGGCTCCCAGTAGCGTGGCTGCGCGGCGCGCATCAATCATTACATCTGCTTGATTGCGAAAACCATTCTCTGCGGTCAGTGGGCCCTGGCCATATATCAGCGGCAGCCATTCGCCACTGCCATCGTCGGCAAATCGTGCGGCATAGAGCGAGCCATTAACGAGTAGCTTTCGGTTTGTATCGGGATCTTCGGGCTGATAGTTATCTTGGGATACATAGCGATAGACAAATTGATGTTCATCATCATCGCCGCCGTAAGCAACGATCGGTTGTCCCGGTTTACAGACCAGGGTAAAGCCTTCGTGCTCAAAACGCCCAAAACTGGTCAGTTTGCGCGGTTTTGATTGGGGGTTATAGGGGTCAAACTCCACCATCCAGCCGAATCGGTTGGGCTCTTTGGGTTCTACCTGAATATCAAATCGGCGGTCGTGGTCACCCCAGTTGCGATTTTCCGGTTTTATACCAAAAAGTTGATGGTTTTCGATCTCCAGGGAATCTTCGAGCTTTTTTGGGTCTCCCTGAAAAGCGCCACCAAACCCCTCTTCAGCAATTAATACGGTTCCCCATGGGGTTTTTCCTCCTGCACAGTTACCTATGGTACCGAGGACCTGGGTTCCGCTGGGATCTTGGTGGGTCTTCAAACGTTCGTCGCCTGCGGCCGGGCCAGTGATTTCCATTGGCGTCGTAGAAGTTATCCGCCGGTTATAGGGACTGTCAGCCACTACTTTCCAGCCCCGTTTAGTTCTTTGAATTTCCACGATGGAGTGTCCGCAGGCAGCCTGTTCAATGGCCACATGCTCGGCACTCACTCCCCGGGTGGCACTGTATTCGTCGTTATAACCGGGGAACATTAGATGGGGCTGGGTGTATTCGTGATTGACACATAAAAGCCCGCGATCACTATTTTTACTTTGTATATGCAGGTACCCCTGGGTGGAACTCGCCCCCTTTGCCAAGGGCATAAAAGCAATAAAATCGTTGTTGTAACCGAAGCGTTGTTCCTGGCCACTGGCGCTAAGTTCTTCAGGCTGAAAAGATGTTTCCTCTTTATGTAGAGGGTCTCCCCACCTTAGCAGAACCGTGGATTTATAACCCTCTGGTAGATGGTGTTGGTAATCCAGGCCATGGGGAATTTCTTTAAAGGTGAGGGAGTTGTGTGTGGGCTTTTCACTCCCACTACAGCCGGGTAGTAAGCTGCTTACAGCACCGGTGGCGGTTACACCACCCAGGACTTTAAATAGAGATCTGCGTGCTGGGTTTGTGGGGCTTTCGTTCATGACTGCTCCATATTTGGCTTCAGTATATGACGCTTTTTACTGTTAATTGCCTTGATGGTTCTTTTTAAGGCGATTGATATCTGTGTAAATAGCAGGGCTTACATCTATCGTCGCAGTACTAATTGACTATGTGATGACAAGCTTAAAAAAAATGTCACGTAAAGTTCATAGCGGCCTTCTAGTCTGCGTCCAATTCAATTAACCACCGGTAATGTGGGAGTGGGACGCAATGAAATACAGAACTTCAGGCTTGCGGTTACTGGGAATGCCATTGGCGGCTCTGGCGACTGCCATCATTAGTGCAAATGCTGTCGCAGAAAATGAGCAGCTAATGGAAACTGTGACGGTTACCGCTCAGGCAAGTAATGCGCGCAGCGACTTGGATCGACAGCGGGACGCCAATAAGGTCGTAGCGGTGCAAACTTCTGATGCGATTGGTGAACTCCCCGATGCCAATGTCACAGAAGCGTTACAGCGGATGCCCGGTGTATTTATTGCGAGAGATCAGGGTGAGGGGCGTTTCGTTGGGGTGCGGGGTATAGACCCAAATTTGAATGCGGCGACAATTAATGGTGTGAGCTTGCCGGCACCGGAAACAAACTCCCGGGCGGTAGCCCTGGATGTTATTCCATCGGACTTATTGGCGAGTTTGGAGGTATTTAAAACTCTTACGCCGGATATGAGCGCAGATTCTATTGGCGGTGCCATTGAGATCAAAAGTCTGAATGCCCTGGATTATGACAGCAATCGCTACAAATTCAGTGTAGAGAATAGCTACAGCGAGCTGCAGGAAGAGTACAGCCCCAAAGTGGCTGCGACCATGACCAACATTTTTGAACTTGATGGAGAGCGCCGTCTTGGGGTGGCCTTGGCGCTAAGTCACCAGGAGCGGGATTTTGGCTCAGATAATATTGAGACTGACGGTAGCTGGGAAGAGCTGACCGCTGAAGACGGCTCTGTCGCTAAGGGCGCGACCGAAATAGAGCATCGCGATTACAGTATTACCCGGGAGCGCACAGGTCTTGCTGCCAACTTCGACCTGGATCTGGGCAGTGACTCAAGCATCTATCTCCACAGCTTGTACTCCGATTTTTCTGATCAGGAAATCCGCCAGCGCAATTCCTGGAAGCTCGATGATGAGCGCGATGAGCCGGAGACTATTTCAGGCAACTCGGCAGAATGGGAAGAGGCCGCGTTGGAGAAGTCCCTGAAGGACCGCCTGGAAGAACAGGAAATTATTTCTGCGGTATTTGGCGGAGAGCATAATTTTGAGCAATGGGGATTGTCCTATGCCTTGGGATATTCCCATGCAGAGGAATCTGAACCCAATCGCCGCGATACCGATTTTGTCTTGGACTCCCTGCGTTTGGGGTATGTTGAAGTTGGTGATACTCCCCGTATGGCGGTGGGAAGTGAGGATGTTGAAGCAGTATTGGACCCGGCCAGCTATCAACTCGATGAGTTGGTCATTGAAGATAACTTTACTGAAGATGAAGAAATCAGCTTCCGTATTGATATCAGTAGAGAAATGGATTGGGCTGGCAATCCTTCAGTAGTTAAATTCGGATTACATGAGCGTCAGCGAGAAAAGGCTGGTGACTTAAATGCGACTGTATATGAAGGGTTTGGTGGGGATTACACTCTGGCGGACTTTTCTCGCAATAGTATCGATTATGGTTTGGATGCATTTGGACCTGGCGTCAATGTTGGAAGCCTGAATAGTTTTATCAATGCTAACCTCAGTGATTTTGACATAGATGAGACGGAGACCGCTTTGGCATCCGCCCGTGACTACGCAATGAATGAAGACATCACGGCCTTGTATGTGATGAATTCTATTGAGTTGGATCGCTCCCAGCTGGTTTTTGGGGTTCGCTATGAGCGCACCGAATTTACTGCTGAAGGAGTGAATGTGGCAGAGTCGGAAGAGCCCCTGCCGGGTGCCGATTTAATTTCAGAAGGGGTTTATGCCACTGAGGTTAACTACGAGCGGGACTACGACAATTTCTTTCCCAGTATTAATTACAAGTTTGATTACAACGATAATGTTGTTCTCCGTGCAGCTTATTCGGAGTCCTTATCGCGTCCATCATTTGGCTATTTGAACCCCTCTCCGGCCAAAATTGAATACGATGATGGGGAACTGGAGGTTGAAGCTGGAAATCCAGAATTAGACCCCTATGAATCCCGCAATATCGACCTATCTGCCGAATACTATGCGGACGACCTGGGTATGTTCTCTGTGGGACTTTTCCATAAGAGTATCGATAACTTTATTGTTATGTCTGAGGTTTCCAGTAATACCGATTTTACCCGTTTTGTAGGGAATTTAGCGGTGGATGATGCTGAAGTATGGCAACCGATTAACGGAGACAACGCCCGTATCAGCGGTGCCGAACTGGCCTGGACCCAAGGTTTTGAAAATGGGTTCTTACTCAGGGCTAATGCAACATTAACCGATTCAGAAGCTGATCTGGGTCTCAATAGCAGTGATCGCAGTGACAAAATATCTATGCCTTCCCAGGCGGATTTTGTCGGCAACTTTATTGTAGGCTATGAACGCGATGCCTTTAGTATGCGCCTGTCAGCAGCTTTCCGCAGTGAACGCCTGCTGGAAGTAGACCTTGAAAATGAGGTCAATGACCGCTACGAAGAAGACCATTTGCAATTGGATTTGTCGGCCCGCTACCGCTTTGATAATGGCCTTCAACTTACTTTTACTGGGGTTAACCTCACGGATGAGCCTTACTATGTTCACACGTCTGGGTTTAATGGTCAGTACGAAGAATACGGTCCGACTTATGCGATTGGGCTGAGCTATAGCACTTTCTAGAATTTTCACTGGAATTTTTGGATTAGTGTAAATTCTTATCCTGATAAAGCCCCTGCAATATTGTGGGGCTTTGTTTTTTATAAAAATAATATTTTCTGTCAGTTACCGGTAAATCCTAAGCAGGTTTTATTATGCGTTTTTCAATAGTGGGTGTTTTGTCCTGCCTTATATTACTCGGATGTGATCTTGAAAAGGATAGTCAAAGATTATCTTCGCAAAATATCATCTCTTTAAAGGGTGTGATAGCTGAACAGATTCAGTTGGTCGGTTTCCCTGAGCAGCAATACTTGTTGCTATCTAGTAAATATAAGGGGCTGGTGCTTGTAGATGAGTCCGCAAAAATACAAGTTCAAAATGATGCCAGAGTAGAGGCACTTGCAATTCAGCCAAAGGAAGATGGTAGCTACCTGGTGGCGGCTTACGAAAAGCAGGAAGCGCAATTACATCTATATCAATTATTTACTGATCTAAACGATGATTTGCGGCTTCAACTTTTAGGAAAGCTTGAGAATGCTAAGCCTGTGAGCGCACTCTGTTTTTCACTACAAGCAGGAAGAGATCACCTGTTTGCCATTGGAGAGGACGGACTGGGGTTTGAGTACCTGCTTTCTCCCAGCGGTGGGCACTGGGACTTTACCGAGATCCGCCCAATATATTTGGGGGAGGAGGTTAATAGTTGTAGCGTGGATAACCGTCGGGGGCGATTACTGGTATCACAGCCGCCTGTAGGGATATTGGCATTGAATGCCGATGCAGAGCGAGATGAGGAGCGTGAGCTTTTAATCTCGGCGAAACGGCTCGGTGATGATTTCGGCAGCTTGCGATTGGGTTATCAGCAGGACCAAATCTGGATTGCTGTGGAACAGGGAGTACAGGCTTTCGACTTGTCAGGAAGTGGTATGCCCGACCACTCTTGGACATTGCCTGCAGAAAGTCCTGCCTCTATAGCAGTTTTTGGTGATAGGTTGGCCGTGTTAAATGATAAGCAGAGTGAAATAACCTATTTCCCGATAAATACCAAACTGACCAGAGTTACAGATAATCCGCTTGAGATTATTCCCACTATTGCCGCCAGGGGACAAACTGACCCCGTTCACTCTTATGGGGATGCTGCCGATGATCCCGCCATTTGGGTGAACCCTCATTCGCCGGCAAACAGCCTGATTTTTGCTACAGATAAAAAAAAGGGGCTCAATATCTATCATCTATCAGGCGGCTTAAAACAGCACTTTCCGGTAGGCAGGGTTAATAATGTTGATATCCGTAAAATTTCCCACCCCGATATCGATGCGATTGCCGTTGCCTCTAATCGTACTAATCCCGGTTTGGATCTATTTTCTATCAGTATAACGGGCGAGGTGGGGTATCTTGGATACCGGGGTATAGGGCTTCGTGATCCCTATGGCTTGTGCCTGCAACAGGACGATAGTGGACTTTATGCCTGGGTTTCTGACAAGGAGGCCAGCTTGCATCAGCTCAAGATCAATGTCTCTGAGTCCTCCAATGAGTTTGAGATTGAGCAGGGTATCCAGCTTGATGACTATGGACAGGTTGAAGGCTGTGTTGTGGATGACCAGTTCGGAACCCTGTTTTTTGCTGAGGAAGACCGGGGGATTTGGCGACTGGACCTAAAGTCCTTATCAGAGGCCTCTCCAGAGTTGGTGGCAGAAGTGGATGGTGAAAAGCTGGTGGCAGATATAGAGGGATTGGCACTTTATCAGGATGGCGACAAGGGCTTTCTAGTGATATCCAGTCAAGGTAATGATAGCTATGCACTATTCAGCCGTAGTGGGAATGAATTTATTACCCATTTTCGGGTTGGTATGAATCCCCAGCTAGGTGTGGATGGCACTTCGGAAACCGATGGTTTGGCCGTTACCAGTTCAGCTCTGGGTGCGGAATATCCGCAAGGTTTGTTAGTTGTTCAGGATGGGCGCAACCGAATGCCCAGCGCAGCCCAGAATTTTAAATTGGTTGATTGGAGGGATATCAATCGTCTGTTGTCTCACTAGCGGTATCGGGGTTTTCAGGCTGGCTTAAATTGTTAATATTGCGGGCTCTCTGAACCAGATAAATCAGAGAGCTCGCAAGTATCACTCCAACGATATCGGCGGCCAGATCAAGTAAGTCAAAAGTCCTTGAGCGAACAAATGCCTGGCTTATCTCTTCAATCAGGGCAAAGCCAAGCACTGCGATAGCACCATAGTAAATTCTAATAAAGCCGAGCTTAAAATAAGTGGCGCGGGTGGCAGGTATCAGGATAAGACCAAAAGTACCAAACAAGGCGATATGGCCTAGTTTATCGCCATAGGGGATAGCACGGACAAGGTCAAAAAATATACTACTCGATCCGGTATTGGCTAGATATACAATCCAAAGAATAAAGAGAAAAAACAGTAGGGCTGAAGCCTTGAGAAATCTTGACATAATACTTATTGATACTGTTTCGTCTAATCTTGTGAAGCTTGACTATTGATTTTATAGATATCTAATTGGATCGGAAAGATAGGCCATTTGGCTATGTGAATTAGCCAGAATGTGATGGCTCAGTATCAATTATTTTCGACTTACAGTCCCTACATAGGTAGGCGATACCATTAATATCTAGTGATTTACTTTTAGATCGAAACTCATAGGGCTCCATGTTTTTCTTACAGTCGGTGCAAATAGGTGGGTTTTCAAGTTTTTCTTGCTCTAGCTGTTTTTTTGTTCCGAATATTAACAGCACAAACACTATAAGAATGGTCCATTGAAAATTGTCTGGCTGCCTAGAGCTTCTCGAAACGAAGATTGAATAAATTAATAGTATAGAAACTATTGTAATGTATATAATTGAATGAGTTTTTTTGGTTTCTTTTAGCGTGTTTTCATAATCTATTTTCGCTCGATAGTCTTCTTGGTATTCCTCCAGATCTTTTTCATTCAGTATTTTATTCTTTTTGTTGTTCATTTTGGAATGTGTTAGTTAATGGCTGTTTATGGAGAGGAGTTCTATCAGTATTTAACAGGGTTTTATCATTAAAAATGCATACTCCACCCCATGGTGATAGCTTCACTATCTATTTCATCCAGAAACGTATCGCCCCCAATTTTTGAAAACTGTTCCCACTCTATCCGTAGGCTCCACTTGCCCCTGTAGCTATAGTTAACACCAGCACCATATGCCCAGTGGAATCCATTGCTGCTATCGGTTAATTCACCTCTGACAGGAGTTAATTGTTCTATTAAACTGCCATCTTCAAGCTGGTATAGGATAAAAACTTCACCCTTCTGAATCTCATTGGTTTCCGCGTACCAGATGCCGGTGCCAAGTTTCCCGAATAAGCTAAATGACTCTCCCAGGGGAAGATACGCCAGGGAAAATATATTGAAAAGCTGGCTATCAAAATCAGAGAAATAGTTTAAATATTCACCATCCCCATATGAGATATGGGTATCCAGCTGGTACTTATTGAAATTTTGATAGCTGGCTTCAATTGCCAGGTAAGGTGTCCATCGAATTCCTGCAAATAGTTTCCAGGCGTTATTTTTATCATCACACCGACTGAGATCCACTTGATCTAAGCTGGTGCTAATTTGTTGAACACGCTTTTCTGCTTCGCTACACAAGTTATTGGCATGCTGGTTACCGAAAGAGATACCAGCATATTTGTGTGAGTAGAAATCGGCGCAAGTAAGGGCAGGCAAGGAAAGTAGAAAAATAATGAATAGGGGGCTAAAGCGGTTCATGGTTTGACCTTGTTTAGCTTATATGGGGGGACCGCTGAAGATGATTTTAGAGTGAAATTTGATTAAGGCAACCACCAAAATAATAACGTCTTTTAGATTGATCGAAGGTAGGACCTACTCTATTAACTGGATTCGGCGCCTAAAGATAGAGTTCCCAGTAATAGTTCGCGGGAACTCTATTTAATTTGTATAAAGTTATAGGTGTCAATTAACAAAATTCAAAAAAGCCGCCCTAAACCCAGTGATAGTGTTTCTGCATTGAAGTCTACTCCAGTGGGCTCCAGTTTCTCCCACTCCAGTCTCCAAATCCAGTGATTCCTATAGATATAATTCATGCCGACCCCAACTCCCCAGTGAGGGCCTTTGTGGTTTTGGGACTTGTCTTTATCGAACGTCTGAAGTTGTGCCGTGAATTGTCCATTGGATAATTGCTGGGGGATATAAAATTGAGCGGATTGTTGCTCTGATAATTTTCCTCTCCAAGCTCCAGCCCCGACTCTGGCAAACATATTTATATTGGAGTTAACAGGATAAAAACCCAATAAAAAGGCGGTCAATAAATGTGTCTCAACCTGGTATGCAGCCTTTGCATACTCTCCATTTTCATTATTGGTATAAAAGCTGCTTTGCGCAGCTGAAGGTTTTAGATAGCTGATTTCAAGGGCGAGGTATCTGTTCCAACGCAAGCCGCCATAAAACTTAATCGTACTGCCGCTACTATTGCAATGAAAACGTCCGTCTGTAGATCCTTGAGGAATCTGTGATTTTATCCGGGGGTTTGCAGATGAGCAAAATTGAGGATAAGAGGTTTCACCGAGGGTAGCCCCAATATATTTCCTGTTGGCAAAGTCAGCGCTGGTATTTGTAGCGAAAGTGAATATAAGGCTGGAAAACAAACTTGTTTTTACGGTGGTCTTAAAATTATTCATGATCTGTCCTGTGCTTTGTTTATTTTTATTTCAAGCACAGTAAAGCTAGATCAGGGCTTTTACTTCACAAGTCATTGGCGTGAGGGCCTTTAGGTATCAGGCCCTGTATTCAAAGTCAGAGTAAGCAGTTGGCTGTTAATTTCTAAATGCCAAGCTTTGCTCGCATCTCCGAGAGTCTTTTCGAATTTTCTTCCTTGGAAAGTGGTGAGCCGGGGTTTTCCTCCAGCTTTAATTGCTCTGGAGCGGTTAGTTTTTCTCCCCCCAGGACTCGTTCACATATTTTTCGATAGTGCTCAGCAAAGACCGGGTAGGCGATAGACTCGGGGTTATTGGCAAGAAAAAACCAGTTGGATTCCCGCCCTGCGTGATAGATCGCTAAGTGGCTCCAGTTGTAATTGGTTTTGGGGCTGGGGGCATTGCAGGCTTCGCGATAGGCGGCGCGTGCTTCCGGTAAACCATTCTCCCCAGCGGCGCACAGCTGCAGCATTTTATGTACGGTGGGCAGGTACTCGCTTTGCAGGATCGCTCGCTTGGCACCCTGCATAATATCCTGGGGAGCGAAAGCAAGCAGGGCCTCCAGCCAGAGGCGCTTGGCGTGGTGAAGGGTTTCAGTGTCTGGAAACGCTGCGCTGAACTGATTGTGATAATTCAGTTTAAACAGCGCAAATACTTCATTGATTGCGCGCTTCTTTTCGTTCAGCAGTTCCTGGCCCTGTTCACTACCAGTTTGTGTCTGTGAGTATGTCGCCGATTGACCGGTCGCGGGTGCGCTGGTTGGTGTTGTTGTGGGAGTCTTGTGGATTGCCATAAGAGTTTCCTATTGCCAGTTTGTTGCGCTCCGCCCACTGGTGGCGCGCGTGACGCACAAATACGGCGTCCCAGCTTTTACGTGCGGCATTTTGACCGCGCCAGTAAATAATAAATTCCGGAACCAGGGATAGAGCGAAGTCGCGATCTATCTCGCATTGGTTCATCAAATGACTCAGGCAGTCACCACTGGGCTGCCAGTTGCGGGAGATGGGTTTGGCCACCGGGTTTTTCTCAATACCCTGGCAGTAATAGGCCCACTCTTCCCGCGCATACTCGATAAACAGTTCACCCCAGCGGGCACTGTGGCCACCGCGCTCGGTCCATTTATAAATGAATTCCGGCAGCAATTCGGCAGCAAAGCGCGGATTGATGGCCAGGCGCTGCAACTGCTCCCAGGTGTGCTCGCTGGGCTGCCAGTCGCGGGACATAGCAGTGGGCTTGCGCTTTTCGATAAATGGCGTGTCCTGCTTTTCCCAGTCTTCCATAATCCAGTCATTGAATTCCAAATCCCAGGAAATGGACTGCTTGCCACTGGAGCGGTGGTAATCGAGAAAGCGCTGTAGGCCGCGACCGACAAAAGTGCTGGGGACTCCCTCGTCTGCCAGCTTGCGCAGGGTCTCATCGCTGGGTTGCCAGCCGTTGGGCAGTGGCTGTTTGCGCTGAGCAGTTGCGCGAAAAGCCTCCCACTTGCTTTTAACCTGGCGCAGGAATAGGGAGCCAAAGGAGTGGCGGGGCTCGGCGCGCTCGCGCCAGTAAGTGACAAACTCCGGCAGTTGCTCCCTTACAAAGTGCTCGGGAATACCCAACTGGGCGATACGCGCCATGGTTTCACTATCCGGCTGCCAACTGGGGGCAATGGTGTTGGCATTGCGGTTGGATGGGGTAGGGGGTGTTGCCACCGGGCGCTTGTACTCACCGGGCAGGGCGAACTTCAGAATCTCGCTACTGCCGAATGGTGCCGCCCCCAGCAGAAGGGCACCCTGGTTGCGCAAGCTGGTGGCTACCCGCTGGATATCCGCCGCCTGCCAGAAGGGCAGCAGCAGATATAGCTGCTCCCCCTCGGCGGTATACCAATCCCGACCTCCGTAGGGCTCCAGGGGAAGGAATGGAGCCAGGTCGCCAAGTGCAGTGAGCAGCACAGCTTCCTCCAGGCCGACAGTGGCAGCCAGAGAAGGAGAGATACTCAGGGGTCTTTCGGGAAGCAGGGGATGTGTCATGGCGCGATAATAACATTCCGTCGCATCGCATGCGCGATCATTGGCGAATCCTCAGCCTTTTCCTGCCCCTGGTGCCAACCACTAAGCTGAAGGATGAATTGACTGCGAAATTTCGGCAGACGGTGCGCTGCCAACTGTTGCCTTCCCCTAGCGGTAAGGTTGTAACTTTGTCGCTGTAATTGGTGTTGCGGGAGAGCAAGATGACGAAGGAGCAACAATCTGCGCCAACGGTGTTCCGTTTGAGTGGAGTCAATTGTGCCGGTTGTATCAACAAAATTGAGACTGCGGTTAAGGCCGTAGCCGGGGTGACTGATGCCCGGGTAAACCTGTCCGATAAAATCCTGTCGGTATACGGCCCGGCGGAGGCTGAATCCTGTATCGAAGCCGTCCGAGGCGCGGGCTACGGCGCTGAACTCCTGCGAAGTAGTGAACGAGAGCAGCGCGCGGAACAGCGGGAGCAGACACAGCGGCACTACCGCCAGCAGTTGTGGCGCTCGGCATTTGCTTTGGGCGTGGGCGTGCCAATGATGGCCTGGGGGCTGATCACCGACAAGGTATCGGTGAATACCCCTGCGGAGCAGCTGGCCTGGGGTGTCATGGGGCTGATTACCCTGGCGGTGCTGGTCTTCTGTGGCGGCAACTTCTTCAGTGGTGCCTGGAAGGCACTGCGTCACCACAATGCCACTATGGATACGCTGGTGGCCCTGGGCACGGGAACGGCCTGGCTCTTTTCTATGATCGTGGTATTGGTTCCCCATCTCTTACCGGAAGCGGCACGACATGTGTACTTCGAGGCCAGTGCCATGATTATTGGCCTGATCAGCCTCGGCCAGGCACTGGAGATTCGGGCGCGCGGGCGCACTAGTGCCGCAGTGGAGAAGCTGCTGGAGCTCCAGGATACGTCTGCGCGGGTATTGAGGGATGGCCGAGAGGTGGATCTGCCTATCGAGCAGGTGCAGCAGGGAGACCAGCTGCGCGTCCGCCCCGGCGAGAAAATTCCGGTGGATGGCACTGTGCTTGAAGGGCGCAGCCTGGTAGATGAATCCATGCTCACCGGGGAACCAGTGCCGGTGAAAAAGGCGGAGGGTGACAGCCTCGCCGCCGGCACCCTGAATAAAAATGGCAGCCTGTTGTTTCGCGCAGATAAAGTGGGTTCCGACACCCGTCTCGCGCAGATTATCGAGATGGTAAAGAATGCCCAGAGCTCCCGAGTACCTATCGCGCGTTTGGCGGACAAGATTTCCGGCATCTTTGTGCCAGTGGTGATGATTATTGCCCTGGTGGCCGCACTGGTTTGGTTCAACTTGGGACCCGATCCTCGGGTTGCCCATATGCTGGTGGTACTGACTTCGGTGCTGATTATCGCCTGCCCCTGTGCCTTGGGTTTGGCGACTCCCATGTCGGTTATGGTGGGGGTGGGCAAAGGTGCTGAGTACGGTGTACTGGTGCGCAACGGCAAGGCCCTGCAACAATCCTGCACCTTGGATGTCCTGGTTGTGGATAAAACCGGGACTCTCACCGAGGGTTCTCCGCGTCTGACAGATATCGATAGTGATGGCGACAGCGATGAACTGCTGCGTTTGGTAGCGAGCCTGGAGCAGGGCTCAGAGCACCCCTTGGCCGAAGCCATAGTGACGGCAGCTCACGATAAAAACCTTGAATTGCAGTCTCCAGCCAACTTTGAAGCCATCACAGCTCACGGTGTGAGTGGTGATATTGGTGGCAGTCGCGTGCTGTTGGGGAATACCAAGTTAATGCAAAAGGAAGCCATTTCCCTGGACGCCTGGAATGAGCGGGCAGCCACGTTGGCTGCGGCGGGGCGCACGGTGATGTACGCCGCCGTGGACGGCAAGTTGCGGGGGATTATTGCCGTAGCCGATCCGATTCGCGCTGATGCGCAAGCTGCAATCGAGCGACTGGGCAAACTGGGTTTACGCATTGAAATGCTTACCGGGGACAATCACGGCAGTGCTGAAGCGGTTGCCCGGCAGCTGGGTATCGATCGCGTTCACGCAGAGCTATTGCCGGAAGATAAAGAGGGGATCGTCGCTGAATTGCAAAAAAAGGTGAGCGAGTGGGTATGGTGGGTGACGGGATTAACGATGCCCCGGCCCTGGCGCGGGCCGATGTGGGCTTTGCGATAGGTGCCGGTACCGATGTTGCTATTGAGAGCGCCGATGTCACCCTAATGCGCTCCTCCCTGCACGGGGTCGCCAATGCCGTGGAGTTGTCCCGGGCCACTTTGCACAACATCAAGCAAAACCTGTTTGGAGCTTTTATTTATAACACTCTGGGTATTCCCATCGCCGCCGGTGTCCTCTACCCGATTACGGGTATGTTACTGAGCCCCATTGTTGCCGGTGGTGCTATGGCGCTTTCCTCCCTGACGGTGGTCAGTAATGCCAACCGCCTGCGCTTCTTTAAACCATCGGAGGCTCGCTAAATGGCTGAAGTTCTCGTAAATATCGTCGGTGTGCTGATGATTCTGGCTGTTATCTGGTGGTTTTGGTTGGGGCCAAAAAGAAGTGCCAGTAAGGCGACGCCGAGCACGGATAATTTACAGATTCTGGTTAAGGATGGAGTTTACGAACCGGATCTTATCCGCCTGCCCGCCGGTCGCACAGCGACTTTGCATTTTCACCGGGAGGACCCAAGTCCCTGCTCCGAGTGGGTATTGTTTCCAGACTTGGAAGTCAGCGCTCAGCTTGCCCTGAACCAGGATACCTTGGTGGAAATACCAAAAGCCGAGCCGGGTGAATACCCGTTCAACTGCCAGATGCAAATGTATCGGGGCACATTGATACTGGAGTAACAGTAAATGTGATTCTCTATGGGGGTGTAATAATTCCCCGGGCCAAGACGACATAGATTTAACCAATACCCCAGAGCCGCCTTTCACCTGTATGGAGAGGGGGGCTCTGGTCAGGCTGGTGACTAAGCTCTAATTTGTTAAGAGGTCGTCAACAAATGTCATTCCTTCTTCGAAAACTTCCCTTCGCCCTGGTGGCCATCGCCTTTGCGCTTATTGCGGTGGCGCTTTTTTCCGGCCAATGGGGTGGTATCAAGCGCGTATTTGAATTCTACGGTGTCACTAATGAGGAGGTGCTTTCCTTTATACGTATACTGACTGCCATTATTTTTTCAGTCGCCGCTATTTTGGGGGCACTCGCCCTTCGCTTTGAGCGGGTTGTTAAGCCCCTGGCAATCCTTCTGATTTTAATATCGCTAGTGCCCCTACTGAGTCTTCTTGGCCGCGGCCATTGGATCGACTCCCTGGGCGGCTTTCCTGCAATTGGCTCAGGACAGGGGATAATTAAGTACTTTGCCCTGTTAACCTTGGGTATTACCTGGTTGTATCGGGATTCGTTGAGTCCACTAAAGTTGATATGGCTCAATTATTTCCCTGTCGGCTTGGTATTACTCTGGATTGGTGGGATGAAATTCACAGCGCTTGAGGCTGAGGGGATTGAAGGTCTGGTAAGCACTTCGCCACTGATGTCGTGGTTATACAGTGTATTTAGCGTGCAGGTGGCCTCAAATCTTATCGGCATATATGACTTGATTGCGCTGGCTATCCTCGCCTTGGGTATTTATATCCGGCAGCTGTTTTGGCCGGGACTATTGCTTTGTGCCGCAGTATTTATAACAACCCAGACCTTCCTCTACTCCTATCCAGGCAGTTGGGTCGCTCCCTGGCAACTTAGCTCCAGCGGTATTTTTATTATTAAAGATCTGTGGTTTATCGCAAACCTGATATTAATCTTGGGCTTTAGAAACTCCATGATTAAATCTTAAAACTGATGGGGTCAAAGAGTTGTTCTGAGGCCCCCAGAATGCCAGCTTTGATACATTGGGGATACTATTTGTAAGTTATGGAAAGGTAGAATTTTCTGTGGGCTCTGGGAGATCTGGCCGGTATGAATTCAGTGAGGTGAAAGCTTAAAAAATAACTCATATCTTTAATTGTTATTACAAAGCCCTCTGCTTACTTTGCTATAGAAGATGTGTTGGCCGTTGTTTTCCAGATTTTTCTATTTCTATTTTATCTTGGATACACTGAGTTTTTGCCGATAAGCGATAGGTGGTGTTGGTTAAAATTTCATATTGAGTTTCGGGAGGATTTAAGTGTGAAATTCATAGTTCTTCCATATTTCGTTTTTATATTTTCATAAACGTTATTTTCGGGTTTGTACCTGATTACTTTTGCTGGAATAAAGTTCCATCAAAGGTGCTGCATATTGATATTGTGTTGTAGTAAAGTTCCGATAATGTGGTCTTTCTTTGTTTTAGATTGTCATTTTTATATTTTGCAAGAAGTTGTTTTGTCATTATTTGTATTTTTATTTTTGTGTGTATATGGAACTTTTAATGGAATGGTATTTATTAAAAGCTGGACTTATCTTTCGGTGACACACTAAAGGTTGTTTGTCTAAATTATAAAAATAATAGGAACCGTGCCAGTTAGTGGCGGTCCATAACTCTGTCGCTAGCGTTGCAGGATTTACATCCTCTAAAAGTAAAAATTTGTGTTCAGCTGGGGAAGGAAGTTGAACGCAAAGTAATAAATGGGCAGAGATATGATTCTACGTAAGAAAAAATTAGCATCCGTATTTAAACAACCGATAGTCAATCGCACATTAATGGCAGTGGTATTAGCCGGTGTCAGTTCTAATGCTTTCAGTCATGGTTATGTTGAGGCCGCTGACGGTGGTGTAGCTTCTGCGCGCGGTACTTTGTGTAAATACGCATTAGATACCGGTGAAATGAACTTGAATTGCGGTGCAGTTCAGTGGGAACCTCAGAGTATTGAAGGTCCTGAAGGCTTTCCCGATAGCGGCCCTGCCGATGGGCAGATTGCCAGTGGAGGAAGCAGTGCCTGGTCTGAGCTTAATGAACAGACATCAGATCGCTGGGTAAAAAATTATATTAGCTCCGGTTGGCAAACCTTTAAATGGTACTTCACCGCCAATCATGTAACTCGTGATTGGAAATACTATATTACTAAAGAAGATTGGAATCCGAATTCAGTCTTGACTCGTGATCAATTTGATCTCGATCCATTCTGTGAGATAGATGGCAATTATGAACAGCCAGATGTAAATACAACTCATGAGTGTCAGGTGCCGGATCGCGAGGGCTATCATGTAATTCTGGCTGTTTGGGATGTGGGTGATACGGTTAACGCTTTCTACAATGTTATCGATGTAGAGTTCGATGGCGATAATGTCACTAATACCGAGTGGAGCGCTGCGGGTACCATCAATCCGACGCAGGACTTGAACGTTGGCGATAAAGTATATACCCGCGTATTTGATGGCTCAGGTGAAAACTCATCTTACAGCACTGTTTTGGAAATTGCCTCCGAAGAGCAGGGCATCGCTGAAAACTGGTCACACGATTTGGCTGAGTTGATTAATGCAGAGCAGACCGATATCCGTGCCGGTGATTTTGATGGTGATAATAGTTTTGAACCTCTGTACGGTATCAACCGAATTTATCTGAAAGATGGCAGTGGCCTGGAAAATGTCGAGATCGGTTACGAGTTGAGCGAAGAAGAACCCAGCTATGAAGTAACGGTAAGTGGCCTTGAAAGTGAATATACAATTACCGGTGGTGCTATTTCTCTAGACTTGGCTCTCAGTGCAACGGGAGATGTCAGCGTTGAGGTTACAGTGGTGAATCATGGCGGTGATACTTTAGCAAGCTATAGCAATAACATTGATGATGGTGATACTGCCAGTACTAGCTTGACCCTTTCAGAGACTGTAGCAGGGCACCATATGGTTGTAGTGGTGGTAAAAGACCGCGATGGCAACATGGTTGATCAAAACACTCTGAACTTCTACCTGGTTGAAGATACCTCTGGTGATGATGACTCCTCGAATGGGGATGACGATACTTCCAATGGGGGTGACGATAGCTCCAACGGCGATGACGACACCTCCAATGGAGACGACGATACTTCGAACGGGGACGACGATACTTCGAACGGAGATGATGATAGCTCCAATGACGATGATCAATCTTCGAGTGATCAGGATTACGATTATGTCTTCCCTAGAGGTCATAGAAACTATGCTGCGGGCACCAAAGTTCTGGGCCGTGACGGTAATGTCTACGAATGTAAGGACTCTGCTTACTCCCACTATTGTAAGGAAGTAAAAAGAGGTGCAGTACAGTTCGAGCCAGGTGTTGGCGGGAACTGGGAAATACTCTGGGAAAGACTGTAATTTGTTCCCGATAAAATAAAAAAGGCCCCTTTTGGGGCCTTTTTTATAGGTAAACTAGTTGGTAATAAATGGCCTTTTAGGGAAGCGATTTAAGCTTGGTAATAACTTAAAAACATCGCTGCGGTGCGCTTGGCCAGTGTCTCTTGCTCGACGGAACTCGGTGGGCCGGAGAGTTGGAGTAACTGAGGCCAGTAGCAACCACCCTTAATCAGGTTGTGAATCTGCCCACTGGCGACCTCTATGTCGAGAGACTTTAGTCGCCCATCAGCTACGGCAGATTTAATCCAGCGCTGCACCCCGGTTTCATGGGCCTTATATTTTTCCATTTCCTTCTGTAGTGCTTCTGGCTGGTGGAAGAAGTAGTCGAAGGCCATGCGGTTAAGCTCAATATACTGCGGGTTGCAGATCGTTTTTATTTCCTGCTCTAACAGTGTACGGAGTTGTGACTGCATATCACTATCTGGGTTGTAGTCACAACCGGAGGGCTGGGTGGCTTGCTGCCAGAGTTCACCGATCAAATACATCACCAGGGCTTCTTTACTGGAGAAGTGGTTGTACACGGTGCGTTTTGATACCTGAGCTCGGGCTGCCAGCTCGTCCATACTCGTGCCCTGCACCCCCAGCTCCTGAAAAGCCTGCTTGGCGGCATCAATAATAGCTTGGCGTTTCAGCTCACTTCTGGTTGGTTTTTTCAGTCATGGGTATCTCTGTGAAATCTGGGCCGGGGGATTCCATTGCCGGCGAGTTACTTCTTACGCAAATTTTACACTATATAGTTTACTTTTATATAGTTAGTTTATACACTGCACTGTATAGTTTACATGGTAAGTGAAATGAAGAAGCGCTGGTGGATTCTGGCAGGAGTGATTGTTATGTCGGTAAGTCTCTTTGGTAGCTGTACAAATCAACCCGAGAAGTTCCGCAACAGTGATATGGACTACAAAGTCAGTAGTGGCGGTATAGTTGAGATGATTGGCGCCTACATTAAGGCGGATCGTGCAGCCCCCGCACCGGTGAAGCCAATTCCATTGCGGCAGATTCCCGCCGCAGAGCTGGCAGCCCCTGTCGCTGAGAGTGCCGTATATCGCGTTGGGCACTCCACAGTACTGATTCGAATGGATGATCAGTATGTTTTGACAGATCCGGTATTTAGCAAGCGGGCATCCCCGGTTCAGTGGCTGGGCCCAAAGCGCTTTCATCCATTGCCCATAGATATTCGAGACTTGCCTTCGATTAAAGCGGTCGTTATCAGCCATGATCACTATGATCATTTAGACAAAAATAGTATTCGCGCACTGAAGGATAAAGTAGAGCAATTTGTCGTTCCTACCGGGGTGGGGAGTCGTTTGCGTAATTGGGGAATTCCGGCCGAAAAAATTGAGGAGTTGGCCTGGTGGGAATCGTTTGCCCTGGGCAGTTTGCACTTTACCGCGACCCCGGCTCAACATTTTTCCGGGCGTGGACTCACGGATAAAGACTCAACACTGTGGGCCAGCTGGGTAATTGAAGGGCGCGAGGGCCGTATGTTTTTTAGCGGTGACAGTGGCTATTTTAGTGGCTTTCGTGAAATTGGTGAGCGATTTGGTCCGTTCGACCTGACACTGATGGAAACGGGTGCTTACAACAAGCTTTGGAGCTCGGTTCATATGTTGCCCGAAGAGAGTGTACAGGCACATCTCGATCTTGGAGGGCGAGCAATGTTACCTATCCACAACAGTACTTTTGATCTTGCCCTACACGATTGGTATGAACCCCTGGAGCGCGCACAGGCGGCAGCCAAAGACCAGGGTGTCACTTTGGTAACGCCTATCATTGGAGAGGTTGTTCGTCTGCGATCTCCCACCACAACAAAGGCCTGGTGGAAAGATGAGGTGAGGGCAGCTGATAATTTAAACCTAGTGACTAAATAGCTCGGATTTGAAGTTTATATTCGAAGGAGGGGGCAAATGTATTGTGGTTTGTGGCTCAGGTTGGGTGTAATTTAAATTGCTAAGCATAGGGTTACCAGAGTTAAGTTCCGGTAACCCCAATTTTTTATTCAGAAGTAGACGTCCTGGAAAATATTATTTCCTTTTAGTCTCTAAACATTGCAACTGCTTTTCCAAGAATCTCATACTGTGATCTTACAAGTGGCAGAGTTTTTACACCATAATAACTGTACTCATCATGTTCATTATTCCCAGCTGTGCGCCAGACAAAGGGAAAGATTGTTACAATTTTTTCATTACTTGCAGCAAAATCATAAGCATCCCAAGCACGGAGAACTAACTCCTCTTCCGTCATGACACTATAGCTTGGGCTGTCGGTTTTAAATGCGCGGGGTACTATGTGGTATTTTACATCCATGTCTTGTGTTGCATACATAAGGTCGTTAACAACATCGGACTGAAAATTTTTATGCTTGTAGTAATCTGCGCCAAACATATCATAATTATTGGGGGGTTCTGGGGCTTTGAGGCAATAAGAGGCTAAAGAGTCATTGTATGGATCGTCATCAGTTAGATAGTCATAGTCATCGTCATAGTAGCAGGAATTGTACTCATCCTTCATTTCCCCGACGGTATCTTTTGTGAAAGTTATTCCTCTGCGTGCGTTGGGGAAGTCTGCTTTAAGTAGAAGTCCGATTTCTTCCAAGTACACCTTTAATTCATTATTGCTCAAGTCTGAGCGATGGTATGGCTCGTCAAGAGGGTCAAATGCATAGATCATGTCTTCGTAAGGTTTTAGCTTTTCCTTGGCTTCTAACCAACGTTCATAATAATCACTGTTCTTTTTATAGCCGTCATCATAACCACTAAAGAAAATTGATTGAAGTGATATCCAGACTTTGGTACCACTGCTTTTAGCAATATCCATATATGTGTCAACCTTTCCATAGTCAATATTGACAAAAGTTGACAATGTTGCAGCATCAGGAATGTCGTCTTTTTCCCATCCTGACTGGTAGAAGCCAAATGCTTCTAGATGATCAGGAACAACATTTCCTGGGTCAGCATAGAGGGGGATAGATACAGGCCCATGGATTATCACCATTGGAGGTTCTTTTAAATCCATTGCCGGGGTGGGTTCTACTTCTTCTGCCACTAGAGAACTTGAGATTGCAGTCAAAAAACAAGTACAAATAGATAAAATTTGAAAGTGTTTCATCGATAAACTCCTTTTATTGCTCAATATGATGCTCTATCTAAGTTTTATTTGGGGTTTGCTTTTTGTGTGAATAGCTAGGTTAGAATGTCGTTTGATACTATATGTTGATATGTAAACTATAGTAGCTTGGCAGTCTATAGTCTTTATTAAATTAGCTTTATTTTATTGATCTTTCAAAAGGTTTTCCCTTTCAGTAATATATTCAATATTGGTACGATTTAACCAGTCAGCTTGATTTGCTTGACTGGGCATGCATTTTTTATGCGTTATTACAACACTAAACATGTTAACATATGAGGGTTGGTTGTTCTTGTCCTTTTGTGTGGCAACCTGTAAAGAGGTACCTGGGAAAATCAGATAACTGCTAAAATTAGTATTTTATCACAATCTGCATTATTTTTTCCTTTTGTTCTCTAAAACAACATTTCCTGGATTGATAGTTGCCCGGAATCCCCGTCCGTAAATTGAAAATTAATTATTCTCTCAAGATCACATAACGTTGTTTTTCGAGAGAAGTTGATTAGCCAGGAATCGTAGGTGTCTCAATTGTGTTATCTGAAGAAAACAGCTCCTGTGTTTCGGTAATGCGGCTGATAAACAGACTGTCGACCACCGCAGTATGATTGAGTATACGGATAAAGAAGCTCGCACCTTCCTTGGGTAGAAGATGAAGTTGCTTTTCTCCAGCTGATAATAGCTCTAAGTTGGCCCATTTTTTATATTGAAAAGCACTGGTGAAATCCATATATATTTATCTCCTTTTATTTTTAGTAAATACGATTTTTAATCGTATGCTAATTGAGCTTGAGTTCATCTATTTGCCGATTTATCGCCGCCGTTTTGCTTTTATCCTGATTGCGAGAAATTTCTAGTGCTTTCTTCAAGATATCAGAAGCCTCTGAAATTCCATCATTCTGTTGTAGCGCCTGGGCCAAACTTTGGCGGGCGTCAATAGAATTTGGCCGATATTCCACCCATCGCCTTGCGACATTGATGGCTTCTTGGATACGACCATCCTTTAGTAACAAATTGGTGATATGGCTTAATTTGTTAACATTTCTCCAACGTGTAGCCCTGGGTAAAATAGGAAAGCCATATTTCTGTGATAGTGATTGATAGAAATGATCGATATTTTGTAAGGCGTCACCAGGCTGGGATATCAATTCTCGATAATTTGCGGACCATTCTTCGTGGGGGTAATTAAGCTCAATAGCCGATAACGTGGCTTTTATAAAGGCGCCGTAATGGTTTTCATTGTTAATAATTTCTATTTTTAGTTTGAGGTTCTCTTTTGCGTAAGGAGAAAGTTTGGTGTTAATTTGACTTAAGATTTTTTCATGGCGCTTATCTTTACGCATGTCACTGTCAGCCATCGCGAAATAAAAAGCACTAATCTTGTTTGATGAGGTCTGCATACTTGTGGTTATTTCATCAATAAAAGTACTCTCTGAAGTGGGCCCCATACCAAATATATCGGCTGCAGATAAAAAGAAGTAAGACTGAAACAATCCAGGTTTGTTAGTTAGGGCGTATAGAGGAAAGATACTGCTAGTTGAGACACCAATAATCATCCTGTTGTCGAGAGCGCGGTAATTACTTTCTAAATATGGGAGTAGTTCTTCAGTTAGAAATTTACTATAGGTCTCAGGGTTTCCCTGGGCGCTAAATTTCTCCTCAGCGGTATGCTTCCACATTCCATGTAGGTAGGTTTCCGGTTCATCACCGCCATCATTAAGACTGATTACAATACTTTCCGGCATACGTTCTACGCCACTTAGATGCTTTACCACCCCGGTTAAGGCGTGGAAAAATTCTTTGCCGTGAGTGCCATTAATAAAGATAACCGGGTATCTATGCTGCTCTGATGCTTGGTGGAACGTTTGCGGTAAATATATGTTGATTGGTATTTCACGACTCAAGATTCTGGATGAGAAAAGAATTTCATCGCCATAATTCAGGTGTTTGGTCGTGTTAACAGAAGAGTGGCTCTGTGGGCTTTCAGGTTCTGCTGATAGTCCCACACACAGTAAAGAAACTGCGATTAACAGTATTCGGGGAAAAATCATATCACCGGCATCCTTGCTGAATTTAAATTTTCTTAAAAAGGCGATTAAGATCTATTAGATGCTATGACAGATTGAGGGGGTGGTAAAGTTGGTTATAGCTGATGCGAAGTGGTACACCTTGTATAGATATAAAAGTTGGATTTTTTCAAAACCAAGCTCTAAACCCCAGTACCCATACGGTTGAGTCCACATCCTCCCCTTCTTCACGGGCGAAATCAGCGGCATTGCCCACTTCCCGTTCATAGTGGACGCCAATATAGGGTGAGAATTTCCTGGTGACTTCATACATGAGCCGAAAGCCGACTTCCGCTTCCGATAAGCCAGAGCCGCTACCTCGGGCCTCATCGTTCTGCCCAAAAAAGTTCAGCTCGATACGTGGGACCAGATTCCAGTCCTGTGCCAACTTTATTTCATACTCGCCTTCCAGGCGAAATGCAGTACTGCCATGTTCTCCATAGAAAAATACTGCATCCATTTCGAATTTGTAGGGAGACTCTCCAGTAATACCCACAGCAGCCCAATTCCGGCTAGTAGTCTCCAGATTAAAATCGTGGCGAATTCCAATTAGGAAATTCCAGTTTGCCGAAATTGCCCGGCTATAGAGCGCCCAGAGTTCATTTTTTTCAATTTCCCCACTACTTCGTTCATAGTCAACTTCGGCAACAAACTTATTTTGCTCTCCGCCATAACTGAAGTCTCCCTCGATTTCCCCGCCGTTATCACCTCGCAGTTCCACATAGTCGAGGCTGACTTCAGCCATGGGTTCTTCTTCGTTATCCTCGCCAGAGGACTGGTAGCTGTGGTGCTGATGCTGAGGTTCTGCCTGCCCATAGCTGGCCTGGGCAGAAAGTATCCATAGTGTTGCTGCTATCCCTGCAACATTTTTAAACAATGCGCACCTCCCGATACATACCGGGCCTCTGGTAAAGCATTTGGCTGTGCAGAGCCCAGCGGCCATAGGTGTCAGCGCTGACCAAGTAACTGATGCTTGATCCGGGTTGTGCGATCACCGTGTGCTTGAGAGGTAAATACTCTCCGTCGCCGGTTTCCAACTCACTCCAAAAACCGTGTAAGTGCATGGGCTGGGGAAGCGTGGTGTCATTGACCAGGGTAATGCGCAGGCGCTCCTGGTGCCGAAATAATAATGGGCTGGCATCGCGAAAATTTTCACCATTTATTGACCAGAGATAGCGTTCATAATTGCCGGTCAGGTGTAACTGTAATTCCCGCTGTGGCTCTCGCTGATCCTGGGTAGGCTTATTGCTGCGCAAGTCGCTGTAAGTCAGTACGCGGCGGTTATAGCGATTTTTGTGGTTTCTGAGCCCTACACCGGGGTCAGAGATGCCGTTTGCTGGCGTCAATGCGCGATGATCCACCCTGAAGTTGGATTCACTTGGCTGATGAATAATAGGGCTATTACTACCGAGTCCCGCTGCGGCGAGGCTTCCGTAAAACCATCCTCCCTCAGTTGCCTCGGGCAAATCGGAATGTTTTTCGGTGTGAGCAGTCTGGGTTGTTTTAAAGTGTGTGTCTGTCTCTTCGGTTTTTCTCCCTAGTCCCAGATCTTGCCGGGTGAGCACTGGGCGGTGATCCATCGCGGGAACCTCTGCGCTCAGACGTATATCACTTGTCAGTGTGCCTCGCGCATAGCCACTGCGGTCCATGGACTGCGCAAATATACTGTAGGCTTGTTCACTCTCTGGCTCGACAATTACGTCATAGGTTTCGCCGCTGCCAATGCGAATTTCATCGACGCTAACGGGCTCGACATTTTGTCCATCGGCCGCCACCACCTTCATTTTCAGGCCAGGGATACGCAGGTCGAATAAGGTCATCGAAGCTGAGTTAATTAATCGCAGGCGAACCCTCTCACCAGGTTTAAATAATGCAGTCCAATTGGTATCGGGTGTATGCCCGTTAATCAGGTAGGTGTAAGTCTCGCCTGTGACCTGGGAGATATTGCGGTCGGAAAGCTGTTTCCAGTTCCATTGATGCCGGTCCCGCCAGGTTCGTGCGACACCTTTTGTTCTCACTTCACGCCATAAATCTGTAGCCGTGCGCTGTTGCCGGTTGTAGTAGTCCGGGTCTTTTTTTAAATGGGTATAAATAGTTTGGGGAGATTCATCGCTCCAATCGGATAGGACAACAACATAATCCCGCTCGTAAGAAAATGGTTCTGGAGATATCGGATCAATGACTATTGCCCCAATTAGCCCCAGTTGTTGTTGAAACCCGGATTGGCTGTGATACCAATAAGTACCACTTTGGCGCACAGGGAATCGGTAGCGAAATGTTTGCCCAGGTCGAATGCCGCTAAAGCTCAACCCCGGTTCGCCGTCCATATCGCTGGGTACCCTAACACCGTGCCAGTGTAGGGAGGATTTGTCGGGTAATTGGTTGTGGACATTCAGGGTGACGGTTTCCCCTTCCCGCCAGCGTAAAATGGGGCCCGGTAGACCGCCATTAATGGTAAGGGCTTGTCGTTCGCGCCCGGTAAGATTTACCTGGCGGTACCCGATGGATAAATCAAAGTGGTTACCGCGCAGGGTTGCTGTCGAAGCTGTTGGCGAGTTTGGGTGCGAACTGTGGGGTATCCCCAGCAGCAAGGCTCCCGCTCCGAGACCTGTGACGAAAGTACGCCTCGATACGGCGTCGGTGCGGAAGCTCTCTGTCATCGATGTCCCTTTTAAAACTGCTCCTGTGCCGTATTGATTTCGGCGTAAATTTCGCTGCTGCCGTTTTTGTTAAGCAGCATTACCTGATAGGGCGTAAAACGGTCGCCCACTTCCATACCGGGGCTGCCCAGGGGCATACCTGGCACTGCGAGGCCAATGGCATTTTGCGGTGGATTCTGCAAGAAACGCTGTATCAGCTTTGCAGGTACATGCCCTTCAAAAACATAGCCCTGTTCTGACACTGTGGTGTGGCAGGATTGGTAGCGCGGAGAGATATGGTGCTGCTTTTTCACGCCGTTAAGGTCTTCGACATCCTTTGCTACGACGTTAAAGCCACTTTGTTGGGCATGCTCAACCCAAATTTTGCAGCAGCCGCAGGTGGCGGATTTGTAAGTGGTCAGGCTCACAGATTCCTTTTTGGGGTCTGGAGATTCGGCACAGGCACTTAATGCCAGGGTAGTGAGTAGCGCAGCAATAGCGATCAAAATTGAACGGTTCATATGAACTCCGATGATGAGATTAAGGGCGCACACAGGCGCGCGAGTATTTATAAAAAATATTTGGAGTAAAACTGGGGAGTGCGCGTATGCCTAGGCATACGGGGCCCGTTAAGTGCGGAATATGGGTGGGCGTAGTGCCATTTCCGGATCTGGAGAGGAATTAAATTCCCGGTAGGCAGTGACAAGTAGATTGCGGTTGTATACAAGAATTTTATATTGAGCGTTTACCGCAGAGCTGGTGCCTGGCCCTGCACAGCAGCTGCATTCAGCAGTGCAACTGGAGGGATGGCTGTCGCTGCAGTTCTCAAGGGTTGCCTCGTCGCAGTGGGTTTTTTCTTCTGCAGCGATGGATGCCGCTGGGGATTCGTGTGTTTCCGCACAGGATGACGCAACTGCCTGGCCGCCGAAGGCCAGTAGTAGTATGAGCAAAAATAGGCGGAAGATCCCGGAGTGCATGGCGGTATTCAGAAAACAAGCCAGCCCGCAGTGTATGGGCTGGCCTCTGCCGGTGCAACTTTCCCGCTTGCGGGATGGCGGGTTAAGAGCGGCTCAGGGGTAGGCGGAAGTCCTGGTGTCGCAACAGGTCCGGCCCACATTCGAGGCGCTCGAGCCAGCCCAGGAAGCGCTCTTTGACATCGCCTGAGGCAAAGTAACCGCCGTGCTGGGGCACAATCATTGCGGGGTTGAGCTCCCGAATCATCTTGGCCCAGAGACGACAGGTCCAGTTCCCGCCCATATAGCGGCGGTGGAACCCTTCCATCGACGGCAGGTGCTCGTCGAAATCTTTGACTTCGCCCTCCTCACCACCGAGTGAGGCACCGATATCGCCGGAAAATAATATGCGGCTGACCGGATCATAAAAACTGAAGTTGCCACAGGAGTGCATAAAGTGGGCTGGCAGCGCCCAGATCTCGCTGTCGCTGAAGGGGATAATTTCTCCCTTGTCGTCCAGAGGCATGATGCGTTCCTGCCAGCGTTCAGCACCGGCACGCGAGGCGACAAAGCCGGAAACCAGGTGTGGCAAAAACCGCGACCACAGCTTCGACACTGCCACCTTACAGCGCGAATGCAGCATCCAGCGCGGCAGCGAGGCGATAATATCCGGATCCTGGTGAGAGGCCAGGATCAGGTCCAGTTCGCTCAGGTTCAAATGGCGGCTGAGCTCAATGGTGAGGTGTGTGTAAGTCAGATCGCCGCCGGGATCGATAAGCGCCCCTTTGGTGCCGCGGCGAATAACAAATTGATTGGCCTGTACCCCATCGCTGCCATTCTGCTCTTTAACCAAATCGCCGAACCGCGCAACCAGGTGGTGACCTTTTTCAAATAGGATGTCCACGCCGCGACTCCTCTTATTGGACTTGGCCGAGGTATTGAGTGAGCCTCTCCTTGTTCATGGCGATGGTGGCATTCATGCCTTCGGCATGCTTCTTGGCTTCTTCCAAGTTGGTTGCCTTACCTACCTGAATTACCCCAACCATACCCAGCGGCAGATGTGGGTCGCACTGGTATACGTAGACACCTTCCTGGTTCAAAGTGACAGTCACCTTTTCTCCCATGCTGCCATTCCAGGTAGCGCCCTCGGCAGGGGACAAAACTGAGTGAGTGTTGTGGGCCGCATCAGTGGGCAGGAAGGTGACAGAATCGCCCGGTGCTACTGCGAGAAATGCCGGTTCAAAAGTCATCATGCCGTCCTTGCCCTGGTTCAGCATCTTAACTTCGTGATCCGCAGCCAGGGCGGAGGTCGAGGCCATGGCGAGCGCCAGAATCGCGCCGCGAAGAGTAATAGACGACATACTTACTTCCTGTTCGATGGTTAGTCAGTGTTGTTCAGCGCCTCCCCATTAGTGGGTAGAGGCAGCGGCGGATGTTATCTCGGAGGGGGCTGGGTGAATTGATCTAGATCAATCGCGTAGATAGACCAATTAGAAGGAGAAGATGCCAATAGAAGGGATCCGTGTAGGAGAGTCATTTTAGACTGCTGAGCACCACCCGCCTTGGCCGGATAAGGGGTAAACTGTGCGCCGATCAATTCTGTGACTTTTCGGGAGAGTGCTTTGGCCACAAAACGTAAAACTGCCTACGTGTGTAATGAATGCGGCGCTGACTACACCAAATGGGCAGGGCAGTGTAGTGCTTGTGGCACTTGGAATAGCCTATCGGAAGTACGCCTGGGACCGGATCACAAAGACAGTCGCGCCGCGAATTTTACCGATGCACAAAGTGGTTACGCCGGTTCCGCTGGTGCTGGCAAAGTACAAAAACTATCGGAAATCGACCTCAGTGAATTGCCGCGTATTCCCACTACGGCCTCGGAACTGGATCGGGTACTGGGCGGCGGGCTGGTGCCGGGCTCCGTTGTATTGATCGGCGGCCACCCCGGTGCGGGGAAATCCACTGTTTTACTCCAGACCTTATGCCATCTCGCCACATCAATGCCGGCGCTTTATATCACCGGCGAGGAATCTCTCCAGCAGGTTGCTATGCGCGCTAAGCGCTTGGGGCTGCCCACGGACTCCCTGCAATTGCTCAGCGAAACCGATGTGGAGCGTATTTGCCTGGCGGCCAAGGAAGTGAATCCTCGGGTTATGGTAGTGGACTCGATCCAGGTGATGCACATGAGCGATGTGCAATCGGCACCCGGTTCTGTGGCACAGGTGCGCGAGAGTGCGGCCTACCTGACCCGCTTTGCCAAGCAGACCGGCACGGCGCTCATTCTGGTGGGGCATGTCACCAAAGATGGCAGCCTCGCAGGCCCCAAGGTGCTGGAACATATTATCGACTGCTCCATTCTCCTCGAAGGCACCCACGACTCCCGCTTCCGCACATTGCGTGCCCATAAAAATCGCTTTGGGGCCGTCAATGAACTCGGCGTGTTTGCCATGACAGAGCAGGGCTTGAAAGAGGTATCCAATCCCTCAGCCATTTTCCTGCAAAGGGCTGAGGAGATCGCAGCCGGTTCTGTGGTGACCTCGGTGTGGGAGGGCACCCGGCCGCTGTTAGTGGAGTTGCAGGCCCTGGTGGACGATAGCAGTCTTGGCAACCCCCGCCGGGTAGCGGTGGGCCTCGACCAGAACCGCTTGAACATGCTGCTCGCTGTGTTGCATCGCCACGGTGGTGTCTTGGTGGGGGACCAGGATGTCTTTATCAATGTGGTCGGCGGGGTAAAGGTGATGGAAACCAGCGCCGACCTGACACTGTTATTGGCGGTAGTCTCCAGTTTCCGCAACCGTGTCCTGCCCCGGGATCTGGTGGTATTCGGGGAAGTGGGGCTGTCAGGCGAGATTCGCCCAGTGCCTTCGGGCCAGGAGCGTTTGCGCGAGGCCGCCAAACACGGTTTCCGCAAAGCCATTGTGCCTGCAGCCAACCGTCTTAGGAACGATATCGAGGGAATGGAAATGCACTCAGTCAAAACCCTGGCGGAAGCGCTGGCGGTAATTGATATGAGCTGACACTCCAGTTGGGGACAGCTGTTTTGACAGGGGAATACCTTGCGTATTCCCCTGGAGAAGTGAGTTTTCAGAGCCTCCTGCGCTAGGGGCGCCTAGTTGCTCCCTTGCGCTGGTTGTTACCGGGGCCCCGACGAAAATCCTCTGACGGAGTGCCCTTGTAACAGCGCGGGATAATGGGCCAGTCCTCTGTTAGAAAATAGGCATAGGTGCCCTTGGGGAATTCCGGGGTGCTTACCATTCTGCCGTTGCACTCATCCAATGTGCCGGAGCCAGCCACATAGTGGTAATCATCCACAAAGGTACCATCGTAGTAGCCTCCAGGTTCTTTACTGCCCTTGGGGCGTTTCCCGGATTTCACCTGATAACTTGAAGTCATTGCCGCAATCCCGGATTTAGGTTCCCAACCATCGGCATAGGCGTACAGGGCATAAATGGGGAATCCATCGGCAGCCCAGCCAATCAGCGGCGAATGCCTTTCCTTAGATACCCCCAGGCGCTGTAATAAACCGGTGGGAATTCCGTGATAGTGATAGGCACCATTGGGCTGAACATGGGCGTAGTTATCGTCTACACCCAGCTGAATCGCGCCGGATAGGGCTTCGTAGCGCCAGCGTCCGCGATTGCCCAGGTACCATTCCGCAGCACTGGGGTCGAAAGGCACTCCGTTCAGTCCGATACCAAAATTCTGCAACGGAACCGGTGTAGATTGAGCGGCAATTTGGGGGATAGCCGGAACTCGGAAACGGTAGCGCTGCACCTCGATTTCATGGGGATTGCCGCGATTGGGGAAGGTACCAGTCTTGTGCTCGGAAATACCGTTGGCCTCAATAACGCGCCAGGGCCCTTGAATACTGATACTCACTTCACTAAAGGTGATGGGCGCCTCGGTAGCAGGGACTGTGTGCTGCAGGCCGTCGGATTGTACCACTGTATGTTTACGGGCGGCGGGGGGCCCACCAGCGGCGCCACCCCCTGTAGCGCGAGCAGCCGATTTACGCTCGGGAACACAAGCTAGCCCGTGTGATTGGGGGAGGTTGCGGCAGCGACCAGTGACTAGTCCGCTGGGCAGCTCTATAGTGCAGCTGGCGCCACTGGATAGCTTCTTGCAAGCCTGTAGGGCGCTGTCAGGAACGTGAGCCAGTGCGAGCGGTGCAATACTGCAAAGCCCCGCAAATAACCACTTCTTCATAATCACATCTCAAGATTTACAGTACCGCTGGCCGGCCTCGATCGATTTATTAGGATTTATTGCGCTTCATCTTCCATTGGGCGAGGGCCACCTTTGCCCTTACCGCCGGCAGGTACACAGACCAACTGCTCAACCTCTGGGGGCATACGGCAGGTGCCTTCCAGAGTGCCTCGCGGGGTCTCGACAGTGCAGGCGTCTCCTTCTGCCAGACTGCTGCAGGCATCAATCGCTTCCTGCGGCGGCTGGCGGGGCTGTGCGGACACATTAGTGGCCAGTAAAAGGGCTGCTACTGGAATAAATATTCTTTTCATCATGATCTCCTGTCGTAGGCACTTTGGGGGAGTCCCACAAGCTGTGATTTTGCTCTTTGGGTTTTGACAATAGTTATTGGTGTCGCCCAAAACTAAAACTATAGGCTCTGGTAGTGGCGATTACCGCTCAACAGAAAGTTGGCTTCTCGGTACCGCCCTGGGACTTCAATCGAAAATAGTTGAGGAATGAGTAAGTAATGTGGACAGCTTGTAAAGAAGTGTGGTGCAGGGGAGATGGAACTATGACCTTCTAGTCCGGGTACCGGCCAATTCCATGAAGAAAAGCTAGTATGGTCGGCGTAATTGGAGGGCTAGAAGGTAAGGCCTTAGATAAGACCATCGGGACACATACCTAGAGTAGGTTTGTGTCCCGATTTATTACTTGTGAGGTTTAACTCTCAGCTTCCAGTGCGGCTTTTGCTGCGGCTTCACTTAGCAGCTTACGCCGGACTTTCATCGGGGTAATACCAAACCAGCGATCGCAAGCCCGGTTGAATGAGCTTTGCTCTCGGTATCCCAGCATGTTGGAAATCTGAGCCATCGGTGGCAACTTCCGACTGAGATAATGTTCCGCGCGTTCTCGGCGAATTCGATCCAGAATATCCTCAAACACCAATTCTTGGTCTCGCAACCTGCGCTGTAGAGTGCGCTTGTGCATACCTAGCTGGTTGGCAACTTCTTGCAGACTGCAACGCTTCAGAGGCATCAGACAGTAGATCAGCTGCTCTACCTGATGAATCAAATTTGATTCGCCTTCGCTCAGTACTTTATCGATATAGGATTTCAGTAGGGGTCTTAATACCGGGTTGCACTTCTCTGTAGGTTGGGCCAGCTGGCCGCTATTGAGAATTAAGGTATCGCTATTTTTCGAAAAAAGTACTTCCGTGCCAAAAAAGTTTTCGTATTGGTCGTGTAGCGGACGCTTGGATTTTAAGTGAACTGCCTCCAGGTTGAATTTTTCCCCACAGAGTATTTGTAGGGCGACAACGGACACCCCGAGTAAAAATTCCCTGAATAGTTCTAGCGGCAATGAAGAGTCCGAGGGTATATAACTTTCCAGGTCATTTAAGCAATGAAAAGTTATATATGTTTGCAGCCCCTTAACCTCCAATTCAACTCGGAGGTTATAAGGGGGAGCAGCAAATTGTTTTACGGCAGCATTGAGGAACTCCCCCAGGGTAAGCGACTGCAATACTGCTGCCCCCAGAGAGCTCAGGGCTGCAGCCCCCTGGTTTTTTGCTAGTCTCAGCCCAAAGTCTGCACAGTTGAGTTGCCGCGAAGCCTTTTCTACAAGGTCTGTCACTTTACTCAAAGGGAGGTACCCCTCGAGTTTTTCAACTTGCTCGGGGTTTATACCGGCGCTATTAAGCAGAGTTTCCGGACAGCCGTTTAGCTGGGATACTTGGTCATAAAAGCCGGTTAACAGCTTAGCTCTTATTTGTTGGGTCAATTTCTTCCAAATCCTTCCAAGAACCCAGCCTGATTTAATTATTAGGCGTGCCGGGTCGCAACTTCAATTTGAGCGGAAATCTTCAACTGATAGGGGCACCCGATAATTTTGGGAGTCTGCAATTAAATCAGAATCCAGAATTATGCTTTCCTGGGCTTTGTCTGACAGGTTTATGAAACCGTCATATTGGCGAATGCCTGTTTTATTTCGATTTCCTGATATGTAATGTGTGCGATGAATAATTGTTACTGCACTAACTACCACAAAGTGCACACGGCTCATCCTGAGAGAGTAATATTTGAGATTAAAACAGGGCAGGCGAAACTGGCGCAATCCGCCTATCAGTCTCCGCTAAGTATTATTTCAAGGTCTATATTACTTGTTTTTTTCCGGATTCGAAGGGCTTCTGGATTTTACCCATAAACAAACTGTCACCTAATGAAAAAAATACCATTTAAACCTGATATATTGAAACTTTATTCCTTTATGACAGCAATAAAATCTTTTTGTTTTATGGTGACTTCATATCCGGGAATAATAATTTTTTCATACTTTATCCACTTTTTTTACTGCTCGCTAAAGCTAGCTTGAATGACTGGTGATTTCAGGAACGCTTTAACACTTTTAGGGTAGTTACAGCCGGATATAAATGACTCGGTCAAAAGAGTAGTCATTCTGCACAGACAAAAAAGCCCGCAAAAGCGGGCTTGTGGATCACTGTTTGGAGAGAAGCTTAGCCACCGTAGTAGGTAGCGGCACCTGGGCCTACCGGCAGTCCCAAGGCAAATACCCAGATAAAGAACAGCGCTGTCCAACCGATGAAGAAGAAGATGGAGTAGGGGATCATAGTTGCGATCAAAGTACCCATCCCTAGATCTTTCTTATAGCGTGCGGCAAATGTAATGATTAGACCGAAGTAACTCATCATCGGCGTGATTACGTTAGTCACAGAGTCACCGATACGGTAGGCAGCCTGGATCACTTCCGGAGCGTAACCGAGCAACATCAGCATTGGCACAAATATGGGGGCTGTCACTGCCCACTGAGCTGAGGCACTGCCTAGCATCAGGTTCACAAAGCCACACATCATGATAAAGAACAGGAATAGCAGTGGCCCAGTAAGACCGATGCTCTGCAGCGTATCTGCGCCCAGGACGGCGAAGATAGTACCCAAATTGGTGATTTTAAAGAAGGCAACAAATTGTGCAGCAAAGAATACCAGCACAATGTACATACCCATGCTGTTCATACTCTTGGCCATGGCATCAATGACATCTCGGTCATTTTTCATTGTGCCAACAACTTTGCCGTATACAAAACCAGGAATTGCAAAAAATACCAGAATCAATGAGACGATCCCTTTAAGGAAGGGAGAGCCGGCGACCAGGCCTGTCTCAGGGTTACGTAAAACACCCCACTCAGGTACTACTGTCAAGGCAAGCACAGCAGATACACCTAAAACTGCCAAGCCCGCGTACTTGAGGCCGCGTTTCTCAGCGTCGGTCAGAGTGCCGACCTTGTCTTGAGTCAGGTCGACAGATGCTTCGCTGGGATCATATTTCCCCAACTTTGGCTCAACGATCTTCATGGTCACCCAGCTGCCAACAGCGGTAATCAGGAAGGTGCTGACAATCATAAAGAACCAGTTTACTTCCGGGCCCACTGAATAGTTCGGGTCGATCATATGGGCCGCAGATTCAGTGATTCCAGACAACAAAGGGTCCACAGTTCCTAACAGTAAGTTGGCACTATAGCCTCCAGAGACACCGGCAAATGCAGCGGCCAAGCCAGCGATGGGGTGTCGACCGAGGGAGTGAAAGATCATCGCGGCGAGGGGAATTAGCACCACATAGCCCAGCTCTGAGGCTGTGTTGGAAATGATGCCGGCAAAAACCACAATAACCGTAACGGTGCGCTTAGAAGCCTGGAGTACCAAGCCACGCACAGCGGCACTTAGCAGGCCCGAGTGCTCGGCAATCGCGACTCCCAAAAGAGCTACCAAAACTGTGCCCAAGGGCGCAAATCCGGTGAAATTCTTTACCAGGCTGGTAACGATCATCCTGAGCCCATCACCGCTCATGAGATTAAAGACTTCAATAACGCCATCTGGCGCGCGGCCAGCGGCGCCAACTGGGCGAGGATCAGGGACAGATAGGCCAAAGTAAGAGGCGACACCGCTAATGACTATCACACCAACGGCAAATAGTGCGAATAGTGTTATTGGATGGGGAAGAAGGTTGCCGAGCCATTCCACGGCGTCTAAGAAGCGGATAAAGGCGGTCTTGCGCCCAGGTGGGCTGTCCTGCCGATCACTCGGGGAGGTTGTTGTGGTCATTGTTTGTCCTCAATCGTAACTGCAAGCGGCCCTAATTGCCTCTGGGCCGCCCTGTAGCCGAAGGGTTGGCTGAAAAATGTGCTAAAGCCGAGATCATACACAAAACTACTTCAGCTAAGAATGCCTTGGAAGAAATGTTGCTCCTAGATGTCAGGGTTAAACGCTATAGAGAAGCCTAGATAGAATAGAGATCTATGATGGGTGGTGTGCTGGCGGTAGTGTATGGCCTCGAGTGTCAAATACCCTAGATGACGCTCTCTGATGCATAGGTATGCCATAATCTCAACACCAAGCAGTCAATTCAGCGGTGAAAATAATGAAGATTGGAATATTAAAGACCGATGATGTGCGCAAAGAGCTCGTCGACGAATTTGGGGAGTACCCGGAGATGTTTGTCAACTTGCTGCACGACCAGGACTCCGGGCTGGAGTTTATCACCTTTGAAGTCCAACACGGTCAGTATCCAGAGCAGATAGATGAAGTAGACGCATACCTTATTACAGGTAGCAAGACCGGCGTCTATGACGATAAGCCATGGATTGCCCCTTTAATGGAATTCGTTCGCAAATTACATGAGAAGCAAAAGCCGACTATTGGCATTTGCTTTGGTCATCAGATAATAGCTCAGGCTCTGGGAGGTCGGGCGCGTAAATCGGATAAAGGATGGGGGTTGGGGGTACACACTTATGAGATGCAAGAGACGCCAAGCTGGATGTCTGAGCCAACGCTTAATTTCAGCCTTTTAGTAACACATCAGGATCAGGTGGATCAGCTGCCCCCGGGGGGCGAGTATTGGCATCCAGTGAGTTCTGTCCTATGGCAATGGTGCAAGTGGACGACCATATGCTCAGTTTCCAGGCGCACCCGGAATTTACCAAGATTTATTCAAATAGCTTGATGGAGCTCCGCCGAGAGGCGTTTGGTGAAGCTGTTGTTGATAAAGGACAGGAGTCGCTGAAGAACGATATCCATGAGAATACGGTTGCCAAGTGGATGTTGGAGTTTTTACGCAAGTAAATTCCTGTAAGGAAGTGAATGGCCTCACTTCCTTACAATTCACCCATTCCTGACTTTACTTATCCTGACTCACTCTATTTCTTGAAATTGAGAATATATTCTGGCTTACCCTGCATTTTTTGTATGTTAATTATTATTCTGAATGGCGTAGTAAATTAGTGTGACAAAAAGCAATTATAATTTAGATATGCTTGAGCATAGATTGTAATTTATTTTATTTGGCTCTAACTGTCTTCTGTTGAAGTTGCCTTCGCATTTTGACAGGGATCTGAACGTGGAACAAATTTGTTAGTTCGGCTTTAAATAGTTTCTATTTGCTAATTGTGTCCGGTTTTGGCGGTATTTCTGTCTTTTTTATTTGATGTATATTAAAGAGCGGTAGAAAATATTTTTATTGGTTGTTTTAAAAAAGGATGATTGCTTAATATGTGGGGTGCCAAGAGGGGCTAATTTAAGTAATTGAAATGATTGTCCCAATTTTAACTTTTCTAGATCTGTCAATATTGAAGGTTGGATAATTTTTTGAAGCGCTTTTTCATACTTTTTTATAGTTGTTTGGTGGAATAAATAACTTGATGGGGGTGAGTAGGCAATAGAAGGTTGGTTTAATTAACATAATTAATAAACATTTTAATAATCAAAAGGATGGGTTTATGAATCTGTTTAAAAGGACACTTTTAGCGACGTCGATAGGGTTGTCGTTTGTTGGTAGCCAAGTGTATGCGACAGGTAATTCAAGTTCCAACATCGTTGGGGTTATCGAAGCTTCTGAGCAAAAAGCGGAAGAAGAGTACATCGTCACTGTTAATAATTTGAGTACGGGCCTGACGCGATCGATTGAGACATTGCCGGGAGAGAACTTCAGATTTACCAAGCTGCCTATTGGCATGTATCAAGTCGTGGTCACGCAAGACGGGGAGCAAGTCGGTGAGCGCACAGTAAGGGTCGCTCTTGGAGCAAATGCCAGTGCCAATTTTGACATTGATAATGTCACTTACGAAGAGGTTGTTGTAGAAGGCCGGCTTCTGACCTCTGTTGACACCTATACGATGGATTCTGGCTTGGTGATGGGAGAGGCTGAGCTTGATGCGATGCCAATCGCAAGAAACCTGACAGCAGTGTCATTGTTGGCGCCAGGAGTTATTGCCGGGGATACAGGCTTTGGTACTGGTAATGGTTTTGGTGCCGCTTCTTTCGGTGGCGCATCAATTGCGGAAAACTCCTGCTACATCAATGGGCTTGAAGTCACAAATACCCGGCAAGGGATAGGCTGTAGTTCTGTTCCTTTTGAATTCTACCAAGAGTTTCAGGTGAAGACCGGCGGTTATTCAGCAGAATTTGGTCGCACAACTGGCGGTGTTGTTAATGCAGTTACTAAAAGTGGTGGGAATACCTGGGAGTTCGGCAGTACGGTCTATTGGGATCCAGATTTCTTCCGCTCAGAAGGGTCTGTTTCGAGGGGCAATGGTGGAACTGGAGATGTTTTCCGCAATGAATCCCAAAATGAATATGATGAAATCTCTTACACATTTTCTGCTTCGGGTCCAATTGTTCAGGATAAGCTTTTTTTCTATGGCTTGATAAACCCTAGGGATAAAACTGATAAGTTTGCTTATCGATCTGGGTTCGACCAGGGAAATCCAGATACTCAGTTTCGTACTCGCGAATCATCTGGTACTGACAATCTATTTTGGGGGGCCAAAATAGATTGGGATATTACTGATAGTCATAGGTTGAGTTATTTCGGTTTTTCCGATCGGAATGAAACGGAGGAGCTCATCTTTGAGTTTGATGCGAATACCGGGTCAATTGGGCCAAATATTGGCGCTGCAGCGGGGGTTGTTACGGGTAATACCCGAATAAGGGGATCTGAAGCTCATTCCTTTAATTATACCGGATATATAACCGACGATTTAAGTATATCCGCTATGGCTGGCCAAATTGAAACTGAGTATACCACTGAGCCCTTAGCTCTAGAATGTCCAGCAATTGCAGATGAAGCTGGGCTTGGGGTGAGCACCTGTGGTGGTGGAACTATTGGGTCAAATTTCGATGAAAATACTCAATATCGTTTTGATATCAATTACTCACTGGGGGATCATAGCCTTAAAGCGGGAGTTGATATTCAGGAGCGTTCATCAACTCGTACTACAGCTCCAGTTGCTGGTCATAGTTGGACTTATGAAACTATTGGCATTGGCGGTAGTGTACAGGGTGATCAGGGAGCTTTATTTACAAATGAAACTGGAGAACCGCTGCAAGTCGTTAGCGATAGAATCTTCGAAGGTGGAGGCGGTTTTAGTTCAGATTTAACTGCTTTCTATATTGAAGATCAGTGGCAGATAATGGATGACTTGATGATAAGTATCGGTCTTCGGAAGGATATTTATGAGGGAGATGGTACTACTGGGAAACAGCTGTTCGAGTTCGATACGGATATTGCCCCTCGATTAGGATTTTCCTGGGACCCCTTTGGTGATGGCGAGACAAAGGTTTACGGTACTTGGGGACGGTATTATCTACCTATTGCGAATAATACTATCTATAGAGCCGCATCCGGCGTTAGCGATGTAACAACCTATTATACTTATACTGGCATTGATCCTGTAACTAATGCGCCTACAGGAATTACGCCTATAAATGGTGATGTTGCGTCTTCCTCCTATGTAAGTTCTGTGCCTGTAATTCCAGAGAAGGACATATTCCAGGCCCAAGAAGCTGAGCCATTTGCCCGAGACGAGTATATTTTGGGCTTTGAAACAGCGGTTAACGATGAACTAAGTGTAGGAGTTCGAGGGGTTTATCGTGAAGTTGTTTCCGCTCTTGATGATTACTGTGGACGCTATGCATGGCCATACTGCGTTATGGTAAATCCGGGTGAGTCGATGTCCTGGTATGCAGATGGGTATTACTGGGATGGCTCCGAACTTGTAGTGAAAGGGGAGTTATTTGATGGCTCGCCAGATCCAGATTCCCTCAGGAAATTCTCTGCAGGAACAATCGGTCTACCTGAAGCTAAAAATATCTATCGTGCCCTTCAAGCGGATCTGACCTATAGTACAGATCAGATGACCTGGAAGTTCATTTATACTTGGTCTCGTAGCACAGGTAATTTTGAAGGTGCAGTGAAGTCTGATATTGACCAGGCTGACGCCGGTGTTACTCAGGATTTCGACTTCCCCGCCCTTATGGATGGGGCAGAAGGATACCAGCCTAATGATCGCAGACATGTCTTCAAATTATTTGGAAGTTATGATTTTACTGAAGACCTAACATTCGGTTTAAACGCTACTTTAGCAAGTGGGCGACCAATATCAGCATTTGGCCATAGTTACCCGAGTGACGATCCAAATATTTATGGTAGTTATGGTGATACCTTCTACCATCTGGACCCTGAAACAGGCGAATATGTGTACATCCCAAGAGGAGAAGTTGGCAGAACTCCGTGGACATTTAATGTAGATGCCTCTATGAGGTATAGATTCTCATTAAATGGAGTTGACATGACGGCTTCTCTTGATATTTATAATGTATTTGATAATCAAGAGGCGACTAATGTTAATGAGCACTACGAGCTAAATTCTGCTGAAGTTAACGATTGGTATGGCGCTGCATACGACTGGACAGCGCCAAGGTCTGCAAGAATTGGCTTAGTAGCAACCTTCTAATACGATTAGTAAATCCCCCTGTAGTAATGATTTGATAAGATTACTACAGGGGTTCTTGTTTTAGTTTACATTACTGATTTCTCTTAATTTTAAGCTGGCCTTTAACTGCAGTATAATGGCCCTTTTTTTATTTTTAACTGATCATTTAGTTTATTCCAGTAATGAAGTCTTCTTCGAGTATTAGTACTCTTACTCGAATCGGATCTTCAATTTGAAAATAACTTCGAGCCCGCTCATCAAGCTGGATGGATAGTGTTTGTAGTTTTTGATGTGTTAGGCTGGGTTTCTTCGAGCAGATTATTTCTATATAGCACTCGCCTGGTGTTATTTGAAGGGCGTTAATTATTTCTATACTAGGGTCTTCCTCTGTATCTAACTCCTTAATAATTAGATCTTGGAATAGTTCAGAGGCTGAATCCGGAGCTAATTTTAGTGGGGTCAAAAAAATCTTGCAGCTAACCATAGGGAAGTTCCTATTGGGAAAATTAATAGCTATATTAATTGTCTTTATATTACTTTTTTAAAGGCGATAGTGTTAAGAGGAGTTTTAAATGCCCCTTGGGTGTCCGTATGTTTAGGTGTGCAAGATAATAGCAGAAGATTGTGTTTTTTCTTTGGGGGCGTCTTGCTTAGTTATAACTTTTTGTAATTTAGAGTAGCTTTTTTGAATTTGAGTTTGACGGTTTTGGCCAAGCTTATTAGCTTCTTTAAGATTTTAGGTAGGAGTTGTTCAGGTGGGCGGCTCTTCGTGTTAGGTAGTAATTAGGTAAGAATAAACTCTGTGGGTGGGAGAGGTTGGAGGTCAATAGATTTATCTGGATATATATATTATTCCACCTTTAGTGTTGCCGGGTATTTTTTTGCTAGAAAATTTAGGTTTACAGCATAAATTGATGAAATTTAAATAGTATTTCTTTAGCGATAGGTTTAGGAGGCTACAAAGCGCTTTAGAGATACTTTTGTGTAACAAAACACTAGTGCTAGCTAAGGGTGGGTTAGTGGGTAGGTGTAGTTAGAGTAGATGCTACAAGTTTGAATGGGTTGAATTTTATGCAGCGGGCTTTACAGTAGTCCGTTACTCCAGCCTTAAGAATGAGTTTGATTATGCTCGGAGTATGTCAATATTTATTGTTGTGATCTGGTTGCTGTTTAAGTTTTTACTTATTTTTTCAAAGTTAGTTGATTTTTGGGGTTGGCATTTAGTCTTTCCTGGGGGGCTGTAGAAGTTAATTCAATTTAATAGGAGCTGTGAATAATCTTTAGGGGATTTAGACCCAGATTACCCTACATTAATTGGTACGAAGGTTCCGCCAGCAATATGAAAGCTCAGTTTAATTTGGCTGTATCAAGGATTGGTTTAATGAAAGTTACACTAGGAAGTTGTGGGCGGTGTTAAGCTAGTTGAGGTTTTCATCGATCCCATTAAAGAGGTCGATAATTATTTTATAAATGTTGATCGATGTAGGATGGATGTTACACCACAAGAGAATTAGTAGGCTGTGAATAGGATAGATAATCCTGAAAAGTGAAGAGTAGAGCCTATTGGGCTAAGATAGTTTTTGCTCAATTTAGGGGGCTTATGCATGTATGCAGGATGTTTCTAGCGGTAGACAAAAATTTTTGTTGTGATCACTCACCCATAATTACCAGTCAACATTGGCATATTGGGGCATAATCGAGTTAAGCTTTAGTTTGCTGGGTAGAGGTTCCTATCCAGCAAACTATACGAACTTACTGAAAGGAAGGTGCGCTATGTACACTGAAACTGATATTAAAGCTGGTCCTGAGGCACAAGTAGAGCTGCCTTGGGATGAAGATTAAGTAATCTTTCCCTTGACCCCCAAAGTTAGGCTGTTTGGAGTGCTTTTTACAGATTGATCTCGATAGGTTTTGAGGCTATTTTCAGTATTGCTTTATTGAAAACTTCAAATAACCTTGTAGTTATATCTGCTTGCACTGCAGGCTTTGCTTTCCTGAGGGGGGATTGCCGGCCCTGACTTACCTGTCGAGTTTATTCCAATGTACGTAAATGGTTGTAACTCGCACTGATCGTTCGACACGCCTATTTTGTAAGAGTTCATTCGTAAATTTGCAATTTTTTTACATGACTCTTATCACTTGGTCTACTTTCGATGGGATAATATGGGTTCGCAGGCGCCAATCGTCAAATGATGTCGATTGGTGCCACTTTATTTCTGCTACAGGAATAGCTCTAGCTGTTTATTTTTAAATACTAGAATCAATCTAAATGAGTTTGCTCCCCCTCTGCTTTTTGCCTTCAGTTGACGGTGAAAGTGAGCTATGATTTTTTTAACTATAAAACCTATATCCTAATATGATTATTGCTATTTAGCTCATAATTTAAGCCTATCTTTGTCAGCTTTGACTTTGTCAATAATTTAGCGAGAATTTGTCTCGACAACTATCCTTGCGAAAAGCAGGGCCGAAAAAGATGGTCTGTTGCTAGTGGAATCTTGACGGTGCAGATACAATGCTTGGTTCACAAGTGGCGGCTTTGTTAGAGCTTTATCCAATCAGATAACACCCTGAATTCATTTTAATTGTGTGTTTTTAGGTGGAGTCAATAAGTTTTTTGTTCAATAAAAATTCTGAATGGTGTTTATTTCAGATTCTTGATAGCGCCGTCTCGTAGATTTTATATTGGCCCGATTTGCCACTTTTCTACAGAGATCTCTAATAAAAATCTTTGAGCCACCTTTTGTGATTGGGCTCTAGCATGTGTATTGGCTTTGCAATTTCGGAAATACTGCAAAGTATTAAGCAAGTCTCGAATCTATATTGATGGTAAGCCGAATTTATGCTTTTGATTTTAACTCTTGTGCTTTGCTTTTAGATTTACTTTATCAGAAAATGGGTTCTTGCCTATATAGTACTATGGCTACTTAGCTGAAATATGTAAAAAATGTGAAATTCTTGTTTTTCGACAGCTACTTTGATCAGTATCAAGGTTTTAGTGATGGAGCATAACTATAAGTGAACAGGCCACTATGCCCGCTGTTAGTTTGTACTTACTTTCCATGTTAGATGAATATGAATTGAGGGTGTTTAGGTGCACTCCAGGTCTATATTGCATTTTATCCTCAATTATTTTTGGTTGAAAAGCTTCGCCTTGACTACTTTGGCTGTGGAGCAAATAGCATTGCATGGACCATCACTTTAGCTTAGGCGGGGATAGTTATAAATCACTATGCTAGAGCGAGGAATATACAGATTCCAATTGACTCCATAACCTGAGAAATCTAAATTTGTATTTCCTGTATTTTCAGTAGAAAAATACAAAAGATCGAATGAATAGAGTCAAATTTTACTCCTGTTCAATGCGATAACTATTGATAGGTTTCTTATATTGTCAACTCCTTTTTTTCACACTTCACGTTCCATTGTTTCAGATTCTATTCGTGGTCTGATTGTAGCTACTGCTCTCGGTGTCCTGCTTTTATCGGCTTGGGTTATATGGTTTTTTACAATGGAAATCACAACATATAGCGTGAGTGAAGATGCGAGGTTGGAGCAAGATCACAATACCGTCCATGTAAGTACCCAGAGAGTTGGGCGTGTTGTGCATATTGAAGCAGAGCTGGGAGATGCCTTAGAGCAAGGCGATATATTAATTCGTCTTGATACGTCCGTACTTGATTTGAGCTTGCAGGGAGATAACAAGATATCCGGAAGCTTGCGAGATCAGTTTGAATCAGTTCAAAGAGAACAAGAGCTACTCGATAAAAAATTTGGTGAAGACGAGAAGGCTCTTAGCGATCAATTAAAATTACTGGAACAACAGTACCAGCTTCAAGTGAGTAATCAGAAAATTCAAGCGGATGTTACTGATCGTTATGAGCGACTGTTACAAAAACAACAAAGTTCAGAATTGGATTACCTCGCCGCAAAGCGAACGTACCAACAAATGGCGATGGCAACCTTGAAAGTACAAGCGGATATTCGTGCTTTGGAGGATCGTCGAGCGCAACTGATTAGTGAATATCAACTTGAGGTGAGCGCATTAAAACAGCGACATCAGGATATCGATGGAAGGCTTGCGGAAGTTGATACCCGTATCCAGCAAAGCCATCTTGCAGTACGTGAACAGAACTTACGTGCCCCAATTACCGGGGTATTGGCTTCGCTGGCGAAAATTCGGGAAGGTGAAGTACTGGTTGCCGGGCAACAAGTTGCAACGATTCAGGCAGAAGGCGTTATTTCTATACAGGCATTTTTTCCGCCCGCATTAGCACTGGGACATATTCAGCCTGGGCAGCAAGCCCAAGTAAAATTGGATGGATTTTCCTGGGCTCGTTACGGGCAATTGGAGGCTCGTGTAGAGCGGGTGGCGAGTGCCGTCCAGCAAGGTAAAGTTCTTGTACAGCTATCCTTGCAAGGTGAGACACCGCCCCACCTCCCTTTATTACACGATTTACCGGCCAGAGTAGAAATTGCCACAGGTAAGAAAACACCTTATCAGCTGCTGCTACAAAGGACGGGCGAAATACTTTCAGGTAAAGCTTCCGCAGAAATAGTAGAAGAGGGAGCGTGATAGTGAAATGCAAAACACGCTGGTTAGTTCCAGAGGTTGTTCAGACCTCTAATATGGACTGTGGCCCGGCTTCCCTGAAGTGCTTGCTTGAAGGCTTTGGTGTATACACACATTACGGCCATTTACGCGATGCTTGCCAGACTGATGTAGATGGCACCTCAATAAATACTCTGGAAAAGATTGCGATAGAGTTAGGGCTGGATGCCGCCCAGATGGTAGTTCCTGTGGATCACCTTTTACTGAGTTCCACTGATTACTTACCAGGATTGGTTGTGGTGCGCCTACCTAATGGCAACACTCATTTTGTTGTGGCTTGGAGAAATCATCGCGGTATCGTGCAAGTGATGGACCCTGCCAGTGGCAGGCGTTGGCCTAGCGCACGTCGTTTTTTGGATGAGTTGCATGTCCACATCCTACGGGTGCCTCCTCAGGGCTGGAGAAGCTGGGCAGGTGGTGATGACTTTATTGCCCCGCTTAAAGAGCGTATTGCATACTTAAAGGTTGGCGATACTGTGGCCACCACGCTCTGTGACAAAGGGCTAAAAGATAAGAGTTGGCTGTCGCTGGCATTTCTCGATGCATCCGTTCGAATGCTCACCTCATTAGTTACGTCCGGGGCGATAAAGCGAGGAGCTGAAGTCAGTGGTATGTTGCAGCGGCTGTTTGTTGAGTTTTCTACAGATACCAGTCAAGCATTTTCTCTAGTGCCAGAGAGTTACTGGTGCGCTAGGCCGTCCCGTCCCAGTGGAAGTGAGCCGGCAGAGACAATTGAACTGTCGCCAGAGCAGCTGGCATTTAGTGGTGCGGTCATCGTGAGTGTTAAAGGGGTTCGCGATGTCAGTGAAGTTAAACCGAAATCGGAAGCGCTATCGAGGGCTTTGCGAGAGCCACAGGTTCAACCTCTCAAGCAACTATGGGGGTTGATGCGTGAAGATGGAATGATTGCGCCACTCTCTATATTTATTGCTATGCTCGGAGCGGTATTGGGGCTGATGTTCGAGGCCTTGCTTTTCCGTGGCCTGATTGATATTCACAGTGAGTTAGCGACAGAGATACAGCGAGCAGGCACGATTGCACTACTGCTGGTCTTCATGATCACATTACTGCTATTGCAGTTTCCTGCAGCAAAAATCCAAATGGTGGTAGGGCGGCGTTTAGAAAATCGATTTCGCATGCGTTTTTTAGCGGCGCTGCCCCAAGTACCCGATCACTTCTTTCAGAGCCGCCCGACCTCTGACACAGCCGAGCGCTCACATCGTATTGCCGCCTTAAGAGGTTTGCCTGTTCTTGGAACGAGTATCGTTTTTAAAATTTTCTCCCTGCTCGCTACTGCACTGGGAATAATTTGGCTTGCGCCTGTTGCTGCTCCTTTGGTGCTAATCATGTCGGTATTGCAAGTTGCTGTACCTTTGATGTTCCACCCAGTACTCACTGATTACAGTATGAGAGTACAAACTCATGCGGGAGCCTTGGCTCGCTTCTATATGGATGCGCTGCTGGGAGTTATCCCAATCCGTACGCACGGCGCTGGTGAGTCTGTACGGCGTGAGCATGAAAACCTGCTCACCGAATGGATAAGGGCTGGATACTCATCACTGAGTTTCCAACTCAATAGCCAGGCGGTACAGCTGTTGGTTAATTGCACTCTCAGTAGTGTATTGGTGATTTATTGTGTTAATGCACGAGGGGCAAGTCCCGATCTGCTTTTATTGATATATTGGGTGTTGGCACTGCCGCCACTGGGTGAAGAAATTGCGGGGCTGATGCGAAGTTATCCACGGCAGCGAAATTTTTTACTGAGAGCCCTCGAACCGCTGCAAGCAGTCACTGAAACTGATACAGATAAAAATTCCGCTGATAGTGTGGCATTTTTCCCGGCAAAACCGGTGGGAATTAAGTTTGAGAATGTCACCGTTAATGCCAGCGGTCGCACTATTCTCGACAGGGTAAATCTGGAAATCAGCCCCGGTGAGCAAATTGCTGTGGTCGGAGCATCCGGCGCTGGAAAATCTAGCCTTGCAGGGTTATTGCTGGGGTGGCACAAGCCCGCCAGTGGCCGTGTAATGCTCAACGGTGGAGAATTGAAGGGAGAATTACTGCATCGTTTTCGCCTTCACTGTGCCTGGGTTGATCCCGCAATTCAGCTGTGGAATAGCAGCCTTTTGGAGAACCTGAGTTACGGCAATAAGCCGGAAACTCCCCTTTACCCCATTTTACAGCAAGCGGATTTACTCAAGTTGGTAGCAGCGCTACCGGAGGGGCTGCAAAGCCCGCTAGGTGAAAGTGGTGCTCTGGTCAGTGGTGGTGAAGGGCAGCGTGTACGTCTGGGGCGCGCACTTGGCCGTGAGGAAACTGCTTGTGTGATTCTGGATGAACCGTTCCGGGGTCTTGATCGCCAACAGCGGCAGCGCTTGATGAACCGGGTGCGGGAGGTTTGGCAGGGGGTTACCCTGATCTGTATTACCCACGATATCAGCGAAACCCGGGACTTTCCTCGTGTTTTGGTCGTGGACGATGGTTGCATTATTGAAGATGGCAAGCCCAGTGAGCTTCAAGCCCAGGGCGATACGCGCTATGCACAGCTACTGGCAGCTGAAAGCAGTCTCTGGCAAGAGTGTTGGCAGAGTAGCAGTTGGCGTCACTTGCGTATGGCCAGCGGTCAATTGACAGAAGTGCAAGGAGTCCCTGGGGCGACACCGGCCTCCCGGTTTACGGAGGTTGCCAGTGAGCAGTAAAGAATTAATGCCCTATTGCTGGCCAGTGTCACAGCTGGAGGCCGCCTTACAAGCGTTAGCAAAATACAGCGGCTTGGAGCCAGAGGTAGCGGAGCACAAATCCCAGGGAAGCACCCTGGAGTTGAATGCCAGGTTGCAGGCAGGTGCCGAAGCTTTGGACTTGCAAGTGGAGCAGGTGAGTTGTAGCTATCCAGAGATGGAAACCATGTTGTTGGGAGCCGCCCCGGCACTGTTGCGGGTTCGCTTTCCCGAGGGGGAATATTTTATCGCACTGTGTGGTGGCAGGGGGCATAAGTTACAGCTGCTCACACCGGCACTGAATGTGGAGAAAGTTTGCCTAGAGCTGGTTATTCAGCAGCTGGCTCGCGAGCTTGAAGGGCCTCAGCGCGAACGAATCGAGCAACTGTTGGATAGTGCATGCATTAAAGGGCGTCGCCGCAAGAAAGCCATGGCTGCTCTGCTGCGGGAAAATCTTGCGGGCGTACGCCTGGATGATTTCTGGCTGTTGCGTCAACCCTCTCACCGGTCTTTCCGCTTACAGCTTCGCCAGCGCGGGTTGTATTGGCGCTTTGCCGCCATGCTTGCCTGTCACAGTGCCCAGATGACTATTTTTCTGTGCAGTTGGTGGGTAATAGGTAGGGCTGTGCTCGAGGGCCATATTGATACCGGCTGGCTATCTGCCTGGGTATTGCTATTGGTGACTCAGGTTCCCCTATCTTTGCTCACAGCCCGAATGCGAGGAGTGCTCTCTGTTGAGACAGGTGCACTCCTGAAGCAGCGACTGCTTGCCAGCGCGCTGCGCGTTATTCCCAGTCGTATTCGCCATATGGGGTCGGGTCAGGTATTGGGCAGGGTTTATGATGCGGAGAATATAGAAGCCAGTGCATTGCAGGGTGCCTTTTTATTGTTGCTTGGCGCTGTAGAACTGTTAATTGCAGCCTCAATTTTACTGATGGGAGCTGGTGGCCTTATCTACGCAGCAATTTTGCCCCTATTTTTAGCGGTTGCGTTTTTCCTGGGGCGGGCACAGTACTACGGCCGCAAAGAGTGGACGTTACAGCGCCTTTCAATGACCCACCGTTTGATTGAGAAAATGATCGGCCACCGCACCCGCCTCGCGCAGCAGGCACCTGGCGACTGGCACCGGGGCGAAGACAGTGAGTTAAATAACTACCTGGAAATTTCCTCTCACATGGATAACACCATGGCGCGTTTGCAGGCTTTTTTGCCGCGCCTCTGGTTACTTCTTGGGGTAGTGGGGTTGGCTCCAATATTTATCGCTAACAGTGTCAGTAGTACCCAGCTCGCGATTGCCTTTGGAGGCATGTTGTTGGGGTATCGCGCGGTCTTGAAGTGTATGAGTGGCTTTACCAGTGCTTTGAATGCAGCAATTTCCTGGGAAAAAGCACGTGAATTATTTTTCTTGGAAGAGCGCATTGTAAAGGGAAGCGTGGGGTCGGCAATGGTTACGCCGTCGGGCCAGCAAAGTTCCTCGCAACCACTGTGTTATTTACGCGATATCGGCTTTACTTACAAAGGAAAAGATCAAGCGGCGTTGGCGGGTTGCAATCTCAGTATTTATCCTGGCGATCGGCTTTTACTACAGGGCGCTTCTGGTTCAGGTAAATCTACTTTAGCGAATATTCTTACCGGTATTCAGCGGCCGGATGAAGGTTTATTACTACTTAATGGCTACGACCGGGCGAGTATTGGTGCTGAGCCTTGGCGCAGGATGGTCGCCTCCTCTCCCCAATTTCATGAAAACCATGTGTTGGGAGACTCATTTTTATTCAATTTATTGATGGGAGATCAGTGGCCGCCACGTCAGGAGAGCCTGCGCAAGGCTTATGCAATTTGTGATGAGTTGGGTCTCACCCCGCTTCTTCGAAAAATGCCTGCGGGAATTTTACAGACGGTAGGGGAAATGGGGTGGCGGTTGTCTCACGGAGAGATGAGCCGTTTATTTATCGCCCGTGCACTTTTGCAAAATGCTGAGTTAGTGGTGCTGGATGAAAGTTTTGCGGCACTCGATCCGGAAAACCTCCGTATGGCGGTAGCCTGCGTACAGAAAAACGCAAAAACTTTGATGGTGATTGCCCACCCATAGAGCGATAAGTTTTTTATTGGGAATTTTTACCTCCACTTTACTTAAGTAATCTATGGGAGGATAAGTCTTATGTACCTCGAACCTGATATTCAGACTGATCTAACAGCTGTATACCTTTCTTTCCATAGTTGGTTAGAGCTTAAGCCTATGGCTAGTTATTCTAAGGCCCTCCCATAAAAAAGCCCGCTGACGCGGGCTTTTTTGTTATCAGGGTTAAGTCTTAAGCTTCTTATAATGCATGCGATGGGGTGTTGCATCCTCACCTTTGCGCTGCACAAAGTCCTCGTGGTACTCGGTATAGTTACCCTCGAAGAATATCGCTTCACTCTCACCCTCATAGGCGAGGATATGGGTGGCAACGCGGTCCAGGAACCAGCGATCGTGCGAGATTACCAGGGCGCAGCCGGGGAAGTTGAGCAGGGCTTCTTCCAGGGCGCGCAGGGTTTCGATATCCAGATCGTTGGAGGGTTCATCCAGCAGCAGTACGTTGGCGCCCTGCTTGAGGGTATAGGCCAGGTGCAGGCGCCCGCGCTCACCGCCGGAGAGTTCGCCTACGCGCTTCTGCTGGTCACTGCCCTTGAAGTTAAAGCGGCCAACATAGTTGCGCGAGCCCACTTCGTAGTTGTTGATCTTGAGCATATCGTGGCCGTCTGAGATGGCTTCCCATACGGTCTTGCTGTCATCCAGATTTTCACGGCCCTGTTCAACGTAGGCGACCTTAACGGTTTCACCCATCTTGATCTCGCCGGAGTCCGGCTGTTCGGTGCCGCTGATCATACGGAACAGGGTGGACTTACCGGCACCGTTACCGCCGACGATACCTACAATTGCGCCCTTGGGCACGCGGAAAGACAGGTTGTCGATCAGCAGGCGCTCGCCGAAGCCTTTGCTCACACCTTTAAACTCAATCACATTGTCGCCGAGACGCTCGCCGGGCGGAATGTAGATTTCGTTGGTCTCGTTGCGGGCCTGGAAATCCTGGGACTGCATTTCTTCCAGGCGGGACAAGCGGGCCTTGTTCTTGGACTGACGGCCCTTGGGATTTTGGCGGGCCCACTCGAGTTCCTTTTGCATGGCTTTGGCGCGGGCCTGTTCGCCGCGCTGCTCTTGCTCCAGGCGCTTTTCTTTCTGTTCCAGCCAAGTGGTGTAGTTGCCTTCCCAGGGGATGCCGTGGCCGCGGTCCAGTTCCAGAATCCAGCCGGCAACATTGTCGAGGAAGTAGCGATCGTGGGTGATGGCTACCACAGTGCCGGTGAAATCGTGTAGGAAGCGCTCCAGCCAGAATACGGATTCCGCATCCAGGTGGTTGGTGGGTTCGTCGAGAAGCAGCATATCCGGGCGGGACAGCAGCAGGCGGCAAAGGGCCACACGGCGCTTCTCACCGCCGGACAGATTGTTTACGTCCGCATCCCAGGGGGGCAGGCGCAGTGCGTCTGCGGCAACTTCCAGGCGGTGCTCCAGATTGTGGGCGTCCCAGGCCTGGATAATGTCTTCGAACTGTTGCTGTTTCTTGGCCAGGGCATCGAAGTCTGCATCGGGCTCGGCGTAATCGGCGTAGACCTGCTCCAGGCCGGCGAGGGCGTCGATGGCTTCGCGTACACCGTCCTCTACGTTGCCGCGCACGGTCTTGCTGGCATCGAGTTGCGGTTCCTGGGGCAGGTAGCCAACCTTGATGCCGGGCATTGCGCGGGCTTCGCCGTTAAAGTCCTGGTCGACCCCAGCCATAATGCGCAGCAGGGTAGATTTACCTGCGCCGTTGAGGCCGAGTACGCCGATCTTGGCGCCGGGGAAGAAGGAGAGGGAGATGTCCTTGAGGATCTCGCGCTTGGGGGGCACTACTTTGCCCACCCGGTTCATGGTGTATACGTATTCGGCCATTTGGGGTTCCGTAATGGGTGTTGGAATCGGTCAGATTTTGCGCGCAACTTATCAGTTTGCGTAAAAAGTGCAACCGGGCATGTCTGAGGTAGCCCGCTGTACTCGCGTGTGGCTGACGTCAAATGTGATCTGTGTTTAACTGCGACACTATCTAGTACAAGAGCTATAAGACGAATAAAAATGGATCAGGATTCCCCGGTGTTGTTTTCCCGACGCGGCGCCCTGGCGATCGCGACGTTAAACCTCCCCAAGGCTCTCAATGCCTTAAATTCACCCATGATCGACTTGTTGTCGGCCCAGTTGGACCGCTGGGCTGAAGACACTGAAGTCGCAGCAGTCTGGATCGATGGCAGTGGCGACAAGGCGCTGTGCGCTGGCGGCGATGTGGTGGCGCTGTATCGGGAGTCCGCCGCCTATGGTGAGACACCGGACTACGGATTCACCACCGACTTCTTCTCCCGCGAATATCGCCTGGACTACCAGATTCACACTTACGCCAAGCCCGTCGTGGTGTGGGGCGATGGCTTCGTGATGGGGGGCGGTATCGGCATTATGGCGGGAGCCAGCCACCGGATTGTGACCGAAACCACTCGCATGGCAATGCCAGAGATTACGATTGGTTTGTTTCCCGATGTGGGGGGCAGCTGGTTCCTGAATCGTATGCCCGGGCGCCTTGGACTTTTCCTGGGGCTGACCGGTGCGCAGTTTAATGGCGCCGATGCCCTGTTTGCCGGTATGGCGGACCGCATGATAGGCCAGGACCAGCGGGAATCAGTCTTGTCTGCGCTCGCAGGGCTCAGTTTTGGTGAAAACCTGGAAGCCAATCACCAGTTAATTAGCAATTGCCTTAAATCCCAGGAGCTGTCCCTTCTGGAGCGGCCTGAGTCTGCTCTGCGAGACCATTATGACCAAATCCAGCAGCTTACCGATTTTGCCACCTTGCCAGAGGTTTGTGCCGCCATCAGTGCATACCAGGGTGTGGATAAGTGGTTGCAGCGGGCAGCTGCCACTTTGGCTGGAGGCTCTCCGCTAACACCTTGGATTGTGTGGGAGCAATTACAGCGGGCTCGACACCTGTCCCTGGCGGATATCTACCGCATGGAGTTGGCACTCGCGGTAAACCTCTGTGCCAGTGGCCACTTCAAGGAAGGGGTGCGCGCGCTGTTGATTGATAAAGACCGCGAACCCAAGTGGCAACCTGACAGCTTGGAACAGATTACACCTGCGCAGGTGGAAAGCTGCTTTGAGGGACCCTGGGGCGGTGAGCACCCGCTGGCCGACTTGTAGATATCGTATTTACCGAGCGTCCCGGGCTGTTAATCGCCAGGGATACCAACAACAAAATAGGGAGTGGCTTTTATGGAAAAGATAGCCTTTTTTGGTTTGGGTAATATGGGTGGCCCCATGGCTGCCAACTTGGCGAAGGCCGGCTATACCGTAGCGGCATTTGATTTGAGCCCTGTTGCTCTGGAACAGGCACAGCGAGACGGCTGCCTGCCCTGTGACAGTGCTCAACAGGCTGTTGAGGGCGCGGATATCGTAATTTCCATGCTGCCCAGTGGCGACGCAGTGAAAGGGCTCTACCTGGGAGAGACTGGGTTGTTGCAGCAACTCCCGGCCGATACCCTGATTATCGACTGCTCGACTATCTCCGCAGAAGATGCCTGCCTGGTCAGCCAGGCTGCCAGGGAGCATGGGTTGAGAGCGATAGATGCCCCGGTATCCGGTGGTACAGCTGCCGCACAGGCGGGGACGCTTTGCTTTATGTGCGGCGGGGATGAAGCGGCATTCGATGCAGCGCGGGCCCCGCTGCAGGTTATGGGCAGCAAGATATTCCTCGCCGGTGCTGCCGGTGCCGGGCAGGTGGCAAAGATTTGCAACAATCTGTTGCTCGCGATCCATATGACCGGTACCGCAGAAGCGTTACAGCTGGGAGTGGATAAGGGGCTGGATGCCAAGGTACTGAGCGATATTATGCGAGAAAGTTCGGGTAATAATTGGTCCCTGGCTAACTACAATCCCTACCCGGGCACTATGGAGAGCGTGCCTTCGGCAAAGGGCTATGCCGGTGGTTTCAGTGTGGCATTGATGCTCAAGGACCTGGGGTTGGCTATGGATGCCGCCTCAACCAGTGCATCTTCTACTCCGATGGGAGCTCTGGCGAAAAATCTTTTCCAACTGCATGGCGCCAGTGAGGAAAACCAGCAGTTGGATTTTTCCAGTATTCAGAATATGTTCCGGCGCCCGGCGGGTAGCCTTACCTAGGGCTTATCTATAGGTCCTACACCGCAGTCAGGCAGCATTGGCTGTGGTGTAGTTTTAGGCGGTTTTACATAGTTGTACTGATGTCGCCTAATGGAAAAATTTGCGACAGTTCGCAAATTGGCAATTAGGTGCCAAATAGTGCAGGCTGCTCTGTTCCCAGCGGCAGCGAGAGTCGCTATCTTGCCAATCCCTTCCCGGAAATGGGCCCCCCTTTACCAACGCAATAGCTGTGCAGTCGTATGGCTTCAGTGGATTTTTTTCCAGGTAATTCGGCAGCTTGATTTGGATCAAGCTGTTCCAGTTAGCCTGCGGGTAACCTGTCCGCGACTTGTGATTGTGCCTGGAGGGGGGCCCTTCCTGAGTCGGGAAAAATGCCTAATCGCTTTATGGAGAAGTTAATGAATCGTATAACTGCTTGTGCGACAGCCGCTTTGACCGCCGTACTTACTGCACCCGCACTGGCCTATGAACAAGGCAGTTTAATTCTGCGCGGTGGCATGGCCACTGTAGCACCCGATGCTAATTCCAGCGTGCTTTCCTTGAATGGGACCGGCATCAACCAAACTGGCGTTGATGTGGATAATGGTTCCGCACTGGGCCTGACCGGCGTCTACATGTTCCGCGATCACTGGGGCTTGGAACTGGTTGCTGCAACGCCGTTCAGCCACGATATCGAAGTTGTGGGCGAGGGCCTGGGCAGCTTTGATCTGGGGGAAACCAAGCACCTGCCACCGACTCTGTTGGTTCAATGGTATCCGATGGAGCCGCAGTCCAACATTCAGCCGTATGTTGGCCTGGGTGTGAACTACACCGCTTTCTTTGATGAAGAAATCAGCAGCACCGCCGATAGTGCTTTCGCAAGCCTTGGCGCTACCGGTGATGCAGAGCTCTCCCTGGACAATTCATTTGGCCTGGCAGCAGAAGCTGGTATCGATTTTACCTTCGGTGCCGATCAACGCTGGCTGTTCAATATGTCCGTGTTCTGGATGGACATCGAGACCGACGCCACAGTCAAAGTACCTGGCCTGGGTGAAGTGACGGCCAATGTGGATATTGATCCGCTGGTTTACATGGCTGGTCTGGGCTACCGCTTCTAACAGGTAGCAATAAATAGGTCTGGGGTAGAGCAGTCACTGCGGTTTTCTGGTCGAAGACCCGGTGGCTGCTTTTTTGTTTGTGTCGGATTTTCAAGCAAACTACCGAACGAGGTGTGAATGAATATGAAGCAAGAGATTAAAAGCCCCGTGGGAGGGTTGTCTGAAGAACTCTTATCCCGTTATAGCGGACCCTGCCCGCGCTACACCTCGTATCCTACCGCCGATCGTTTTCACACATTAAATGGAATTGAGCCTTGGGCAGCACTGCAGGATATTCGCAGCTTGTCCCTTTATGTTCATATTCCTTTTTGCCGTTCTCTTTGTTACTTCTGCGCCTGTAATAAAGTAATTACTCACCAGTATGGGTTGGCTTCCAGTTATCTGGATCACCTGCTGCAGGAGGCCCAGTGGTACCGGGATAAAGTGGCTGATGTCCCCGTCACCCAATTACACTTGGGCGGTGGTACGCCGACTTTCTTGAGTGATAGTGATATGCGTCGCTTAATGGGGGGGCTGGCTGAAGTTTTTGATTTGCGCCCAGGCGATGGGGTTGAATACAGTATTGAGGCCGATCCACGTACCCTTGAGTTAGAGACCCTGGATACTCTGCGAGAACTGGGTTTTAACCGCTTGAGCTTGGGGGTGCAGGATTTCGATATCGAAGTGCAGCGTTCAATCAATCGTATCTGCAGTGCCGACCAAGTCACGGAGTTGACCGTAGCGGCGCGTGAGCGCGGGTTTGAGTCTATTTCCTACGATCTGATTTACGGACTACCCAAGCAGGGACTGAGCAGCCTGCACCGCACTTTGGATAAAGTGCTGGAGCTGCAACCGGACCGCATCGCTCTCTATCACTATGCACACCTGCCGCACCGATTTAAGGCCCAGCGCCTGATTGATACGGATTTAATTCCTTCCGCCGCAGAAAAAGTGGCGATGCAGCTGGCGGCTGTAGAGCACCTGGGTAAGGCTGGGTATGAATTTTTGGGGATGGATCACTTTGCCCGCCCTGGGGATGAACTGGCTAAGGCAGCCCATGCCGGTATGTTGCAACGCAATTTCCAGGGGTACACCCTAATGCCGGCAGATGCTTTGGTTGGATTGGGAGCGTCTGCAATCAGCTACAGTCGCGATGGCTACTGGCAAAATTTACATCGCTTAAAAGAATATACTCAGGCGATTGGAGAAGGGAAATCTGCAGCCTGTCGCGGCTGGTTAATGGATGATGAAGATCGTTTGCGCCAGTGGATTATTAGTGAATTAATGTGTCGTTTGCGCTTGGATAAAAACCTTGTTGAACAGCGTATAGGTGCTTGCTTTGAGGAGTATTTCTCTGAGGAATTAGCGCGCTTACAGCCTATGTTTGACGATGGTCTAATTTATCAGGATAACGAAAATATTATTGTTACCGAGGAAGGCCGCTGGTTCGTGAGAAATGTTGCTGCTGCATTTGATATGTATTTGCACAGTCAAGAAACAGATGCGAAATATTCACGTGTTCTATAGCTACCGGCAGGAGACTAACGGCTCAACAGCCGTTACAATTGCGGCAAATTAGTTTACCGACCGGTTTAGTATGATGGATTCCTCTACAGCTGTTAGTTGCGGCAACTGTTCAGTCAGACGTTTGTGCTTGCCAGCTGGTTTGTGTCAGTCTGATATTGATCGGCTAGAGCAGATCACGCGTCGAAAGAAAATAATTAAAGCGGGGGAGACCCTTTACAGAGCTGGCGATCCATTTGCCAACCTCTATGCAATTCGTTCAGGTAGTTTTAAAACTGTGGTGATTGCTGCAGATGGTGACACTCAGGTCACCCACTTCGCTTTACCTGGGGAACTGCTCGGTCTGGATGCCTACAGTACTCGGGTACATCCGAGTTATGCGGAAGCATTGGAAGACAGTAGTGTTTGTCTGCTGCCTTTTACTCAACTGGAAATTTTGGCCCAGCAGGTGACAGCCCTGCAGCAGCAGATTTACAGCATTTTTTCTGAAGAGTTACGCCAGGAAAATGATATTTTAATGTTGTTGGGTAAACGCTCTGCCGATACTCGTTTGGCGGCTCTTCTGATTAATATTTCCAGCCGTTACGCTCGTCGTGGATACTCTCACAGTGCCTTTGTTTTATCGATGCCGCGCACTGATATCGCCAATTATCTGGGTTTGACAGCGGAAACTGTCAGCCGGCTTTTCTCGCGTTTTCAGCGAGAAAAATTAATTAAGGTGAGTGGCCGATCAGTTGAGATTGTTAATTTAATTGAACTCAGTGAGCTAGCGGGTACTCACTGCGGATATGATGAAGACTGAATCTTGAAATAGTGTCCTGGCTTTATGGTCAGCCAGGACACTACCCAACTTACTAAACTCCAGCAACCGTTTCGATTGCTGATATTGCCTCCGCCCACTTTTCTTTATCTGCCTCTGAAATGTAGCTCGCTTTGAAACTATTCAGGGCCAGTTTTTTCGCCTGCTCTTTGGTCATGCCCAGACTTTCGCTAAGGGCCAGATAATTTTTATTCACGTAACCGCCAAAGTAAGCGGGATCATCTGCATTAACCGTGACACACAGCCCGCGCTCGAGGAGTGACAAAATGGGGTGTTGGCTCATATTGTCGTACACACAGAGTGCGGTATTGGAGAGCGGGCAAACAGTCAGGGGAATATTTTCTGCTTTCAGGCGCTCAATTAGTGCTTCATCCTCAACGCAGCGAACCCCATGGTCGACACGGCTCACGTCCAGAAGATCGAGAGCCTCTACGATATAATCGGCAGGTCCCTCTTCACCGGCGTGGGCAACTCTCTCAAGCCCTAGCTCTTTGGCCATAGCAAAAACTTTTTGAAATTTTCTGGGTGGATGACCCAGCTCAGAAGAGTCCAGCCCTACACCTTTTATTAAGTTCAGGTATGGTTTTGCCGCTTCCAAGGTGGCAATTGCTTCCTCTTCACTCAGGTGGCGTAAGAAGCACAAAATAAGGTGACTACTTATTCCCCACTCATTTCTTGCATCATCAAGAGCACTGTTAATACCCTTGATAACCACACCGATATCAATGCCCCTCTCTGTATGGGTTTGGGGGTCAAAGAAGATCTCTGTGTGGACAACATTGTCTTCACGACAGCGCTTGAGATAAGCCATGGTCAGATCATAAAAATCCCGCTCATGGATCAGGACCGAAGCGCCTTGATAATAAATATCGAGGAACGACTGTAAATTATGAAATTTATAGGCTGCTTTAATTTCCTCAATACTGGAAAAGGGAATTTCAATATTGTTGCGCTTGCTCAACTCGAACATTAGCTCCGGTTCCAGTGAACCCTCGATATGGAGATGAAGCTCGGCTTTTGGCAGTGCTTTCAAAAAGTTCAAATCAGCAATGGACATATAAATACCTTGTTGCGGGACTACCTGTGAATGTGAATGCGCCGGAGGCAATCCAACATTCCTACTCACAGAAACTGTCTGGGCTATAAAAGGGCGCTAATGGTATCAGGTTACGTTCTCTGAGAATAAAGCTGGTTACGGATTATTCTGGCAAGTTAGCCCTATGCTTAGCAGCAGCCAGCTACACCGCCAGAAAATACACTGATCGGTTTACTTGTTGCTTTTTATGTGTATACTGCACCGAGTAGTTTACATCTTGAGATTGATTAACGGATACTGAGGAGAGAGCAATGAGTAAGGTTGCCTTGATTACCGGGACTTCCACAGGGCTGGGGCAGAGTCTGGCGCTGCAAATGGTCAAGCAGGGGTTTAGGGTCTTTGCCACCATGAGAGATCTCTCCAAGGCCGACCAGCTGATAAATGCGGCTCCTCAGGGGGCGGCTCTCGAAGTGATGGAATTGGATGTAACAGATTCTGACAGTATTCAGAACTGCGTAGATACCATTATCCGGGATGCTGGGCATATCGATTTATTGATCAACAATGCTGGCGCTGGTTTTGTAAAGACCACTGAGCATGCCAGCGAAGAAGAGATACGCTGGGTGACGGATGTGAACTACCTCGGTGTAGTTCGCTGCACTAAAGCAGTTTTACCCCATATGCGCGAAGCTCGTAGTGGACACGTTATCAATATTTCGTCAGTGGGCGGGCTAGTTGGGCAGCCGTTCAATGAGCTGTATTGTGCGGCAAAATTTGCTGTTGAGGGTTATACAGAAGCCATGGCAAGTTATATAAATCCTGCCTTTAATATCAATTTTACCGCTGTCGAGCCCGGTGGTATCCACTCGGAGTTTGCCAATAATGTACTTTCGCAGTTGGAGCAGAGCCAGGGGTACCCCGAAGATGAATACCAGGGGGTCTTCAATCAGTATATTGGTGGTATGAGGTCTCGGAGCCCAGAGAAGACGGCAGAAATATATCAAACTTGTGACCAAGTAGTTGGCGTGGTTTTGCAGGTTGTACAGGCTGAGGATCCACCAATTAGAGTCAGGACATCCTCCTGGGCCAATGAACTGTGTAATTTTAAGATAGGCTTAGATGATAATGGGAAAAAACAGCAGAAAATGGTGGTCGAGAGTTTTTTGCCGAATATCTAGACCTTCATTTCTTGGTAGGTTAGTAATTCCCCGTGAGCTAAATGAGTAAAATCCAGTTTTAATTTTGAGAATTTTACGTCTAGGGTGATCTATTAGGTGTCCAGCGGGTTCATTTTTGCAGTTGGCAAAGTAGCCCGCTCGGGTGTGTAATTTATTCACGGCAGGATGAATTCCCTATTTGATGCCCTGATTAACAGTACAATAGAGAACATATTTTTTTGGCTGCCTTTTTATGAGTAAGGCATCAGCAGCGGTAAGTTGCAGTAACTGTTCAGTCAGACGTTTATGTTTGCCTGCGGGGCTGGAACAAGCGGATATTGATCGGCTTGAGTGCGTTAGTCGTAGGAAAAAAGTGATTAAAGCGGGAGAGCCTCTTTATCGTGCAGGTGACCCGTTCCAAAGCCTCTATGCAATCCGCTCCGGAAGCTTTAAAGGCGTGGTTATTGCTGCAGATGGAGATTCTCAGGTAACCCATTTTGCCCTTCCTGGAGAGCTTCTAGGGCTCGATGCTTATAGTAGTCGGCTCCACCCGAGCTATGCAGTGGCCCTTGAAGATAGCAGTGTATGTCTTCTTCCATTCGATCAGTTGGAAAATCTCGCTCAGGAAGTTCCAGCTTTACAGCAGCAAATCTATAGCATCTTTTCTGAAGAGTTGCGCCAGGAGAATGAGGTTTTAATGCTGCTTGGTAAGCGTTCAGCGGATGCTCGTCTCGCTGCTTTACTTATGAATATATCCAGCCGTTATGCCTGCCGAGGTTACTCCCCTCGCGAATTTGTGCTTTCTATGCCTAGAATAGATATTGCCGACTATCTCGGATTAACGGCAGAAACGATAAGTCGTATATTTTCTCGTTTTCAGCGTGAGGGGCTGATAAAAGTTAGTGGTAGGATGATTGAGATTTTAAATATAGTTGCACTAAGTGATTTGGCGGGTACCCATCTTAGTTATGAGAATGATCAATGAATTTTTTTGGGGCTTATTTGAATTGCTGCATGTTATAGAAAGATATTAATTGACTGTCGTAAAGTTCAACTTTCTGTTTTATAAATTACTCTGCTATTTTTCTAGGTTTGTGGGTGTTTTAGCTGTAAATGCTGATACTAGATTATTTATACGGTGGCATCAGTTGGCAGGTGCCATGTAATTATAATTTATTTTCAGGCCTGTTTTTTATGACTGATTAATAATTCATTCGTGGAAAACGATTTTCCCCGATCTCTGTTAGCTATAAGTTTTCCAGGAAATGTTTACCTGAGCATAGTAATCTTTCAGTTAAGGTGCTGAAAAGTGCAAAAAAATAATAAGGTGAAAAGGGAAGAAATCATGCCAGTTAGAAGGCTTGACCTAGTTAAGAGTTTTGCAGTGGATGGGGCTTAGGTCGAAGCTGCGCCCAACTTAGCTATTTCTACTCATGGGGCGATAATCAAGCAATTTTTTACCCGAAAGGGCATGGGGGAGATGATCTATTTTTCTTTTCTCCACATGATTGCTTTCTAGATGATCCGGGTATTAGTAGTGCCTTAACGGGTAATGCGAAATGTCGCGAGTAGGTAGGCAAAGGAAAGCTTTGTCATAATTATACGCTAAGTAAATTTTAAGAATCCCATGGCACAACTACAGGTCAGATTCCCGGTCGTGTCACACGCTTTTCATAAAAGGCGCGAGCTATGCTGGCGTACAAAAGGCAGTGGATAGCACCCATTAGCGCATTGAAATTGTGAATAGTCCGGATCTAAACAATCCTATAGACCAGTAATATATTGCAAAAGGGGTGGAGTCGGTAGACTTATTAACTATTCGCCATCGAATAAAGATGGGTAATCTCACTCTGGCTGATGTTCTCAATATTCGGCATAAAAATAAACTGCATTATGAAAATGTTTATTGCTCTTTTTGTCGCAGTGAAATGAGTTTTGGAGATATTGTTATTGGAGCTCCATTCTGGGGTAGCAAAATGCAGGGGGCAGCTACTAAATCAGTATTTTTGGACTGTAATACAAATGAGGTGGTGCTTGTTTGGCGGTGGTATAAATCTACTTATATTTCTAAGTACCTTTTTGATTTTAATGTTGGTCTTGCAGAGTTTTCTTTATTTTCCATATTTCCTCCTTATTTCATTCGTATTTTATCTGGTTTTTTAAGAAACCTTCCTGGTTTGTCGCCTCACTTCCAAAATTATCTGTTCATGACAAACATCAAAAATTACTGAATATAACTTGAGTGTGAATGGCTGGTCATAGTACGTTAGTAGTACGGTTATGAGGGGTAACCCTCTTATTTTTATACTAGACGTTAAATAGGTGTCTTATGCCTGTTCGTGAACTTGATTTAGTTAAAATTTTTGCGCCTGAAGGTACCAATGTTGGGGATGCGCCGAACCTAGTCATCTCTGCCCACGGTGCCGCAACCAAAGAAGTTTTTTGTAGCAAGGGACATGGCGGTGATAATCTATTCTTTTTTGCCCCCCACGGTTATACGTTAGATGATCCGGGTCTGGAAAATGTAGTTAATGGGACCGCGAAATATCACGAGTGGGTTGGTAAAGGTAAATGGTGCAAAAACTATACTCTGAGTAAATTCCAGGGTTATCACGGATCTATGGCGGGGCAAATATTCGGTCGCCTAACGCGGCGATTCATTACTGATGGTGAAAGCTATAACGATATTCAGAGAGTTGTAGACTCGGCACATAAAAATAATCAATTTGTTGAGCGCAAGAAGACGGAGCTGGCAAAATATGATTTATCTGATCCGTTCCAAAAGTCTATGTACGATGCAAAATCCAGCTCGCTTGAAACCAGAATGGAAGCTAATTTTCTGACGATTCGAAATCGGCATAACCAAAAGAATCCGACACTGGTTGATGTGCTCAATATTCTGCATCGAAATAACTTGCATTATGAAAATATTTATTGCTCCTTCTGCCGCAATGAGCTGAATTTCAATAACTTTGTTATTGGTACACCTTCTTGGGATAGCCATAAGCAAAAAGTGTCTAGCTGAAGCAGTTAGATTGTCAAATTTCAGGCAAAAAAAGGGGGCGTAAACGCCCCCTTAATCCACTACTTATCAGGAGTGTGTGGAGAAAGCTAATTCCTTTTCAGATTCCTTGTGACCAATACCCGTCTTCCTTGTTTCCTGTAGCCAATCCATGGCCTCTTGTTGCTGTTTGAAATAGCGGACTTCACCGCTAACAAACCAGCTCCCGACTTTTGTGGCTATTTGCTGCCACTCCTCATCCCCAAGTACAGCGACATGCGAGAATTCATTGCCGTGCTTTAAGGCCAGCTTGAATTCATCCCAGATCGCGTGCATCCCCCAGCCCTCGAAATCCCGGAGATCAATCAGTAATTGAACCTGAGGTTTTTTTACCCCTTCCAGAGCATATTCTAATAGTGGTGTTATATGCTCATAATCCTCATGGGTTAACTCACCAATTGCCTTTATGTAAAGGAAAAACTCATCATTTATGCGTTCCATGCCAATGGATATGCCGTGGCGTTTAAACTGCATTAACATTTCCTCCCTGCTGTTTAGGTGACCTAAGCTAATGCCTGCGCGGGCATTTGATGTTGTGTCAGATCTTCGTGCAGGGATTCGTAAATTTTTCTGGTTGCCCTGTCGAAATATCTGCAGCTTAATTCACTGACCTGTTTCTGAATATAAATCCAGTCGGTAGTCCCCAGGTACTGTTCGATCTGTGGGAAAATAGATTTATTTTCCAACTCCATATGCTTGCGTTGCAGCTTCAGGTAGGTGTTGCAAGCTCCTTGCAGCACTCTCCGTTCAACGGTCGCATCATTGGCAATAGCGTAAAATAAAGCGCACATGTGTTTTGTCGCTGCGGCTATATTTTCATGCTGCATTTGCGCTTCGTAAATTGATTCCCTGTCATGCACTGGCTTAGTCAACAGCCGGGAAAATATTAAGTCCTCAACTGGGTGGTGATACCTATCCGGGTATGCTGATAAATAATCCAAAGCATCAAGGATCAGTGACAAGGTGTTCGGATCGCGGTCGCCGCAGCCAAAAAGATCCAGGAGTAATTGCTCAAAGGCGTTGAGCAACTCTTGCATATGTTTATGGTCACAGCACAGTTGTCGGTAGATGGCATTCATCCCAGACCTCCGCGATTTGTCGATGGGTCTATTGTTGCCATATGTACCAATCCAAAGTTGATTTGGATCAAGTGAGGGGGACTTAGTGGGACTCAAGGTGGAATTTACCGCTACCTACTCAGGGTAGGGCTGGGGTTATCAATAGGTATGAGGCTGACCATGCCGCTGAATTCCTTGGGCCAACTCTAATCTGTGCCTCGTTGTATTTGACCACAAGATAAATTAAACCTATTTTCGAGTAGCCCTTTCTTCAGTTTTTTCCACAAGTACGCTCTTCTGTCGGACCTAGATAAGGGTGTGTCTGATCCTTCATATTTTAATAATTTCTAATGACGTGTTGTTGCACATTTAAGCATGCTGCGATGTTTCCTGTTGCTCAATAAATTTATTGGTGCTGAAGTCGTAGGTTGTCATCGAATTATTCCGCAGCGCTCTATTTATGTGTCACGACAAAGTTAAAGCAACAGGATGGGAGTGTTAATGAAAATAGTTAAGGCTGGTATAGGTGTGCTGGCACTCGTTGTTTCAACGGGCGCAATTGCCGAGGGCGCCTACTGGGGGGGCGTGGCCGGAATAACAGATTTTGATTTCAAAGGGGTCGATAACCCTCTGAATTTGGGACTGCGAGCAGGTTATGTGCGGGCCTCGGGTTTTGGGGTGGAAGGTGAATATACCAGTTCACTATTAAGTGGTGAGACTGAGGCTTATGGTCGGAATGTGGATGTAGACATACGCACTCTTGCTACTTATGCGACTTACAGAACAGAGGGGGACTGGTACCTGAAAGGACGCCTGGGCCTTCTCTATGAAGACGTTTCTGTTGGCAGCGAAAGTAGTGATGACCTGGGTGTCAGCTTAGGGGCTGGAATTGGTTATAGCCTGAATGAAATTTATCACCTGGAGCTTGAGTACACCGTATTAGAGAAGGATGTCAGTTATTGGTCAGGCGGGTTTAGCCTGAGATTTTAATTGTCCCTTTCCTTAATTTAACTAATGGTGACATCTCTTTTTAGAAGCTCCTAGGTTACATACTGACTTGTCCAAGTGAACACTTGTGCCAATTGATCGTACCCCTATAATCCCTGCCCTTTGATCAGACTTCGAGATTTAAGGGGAAGATGGTGGGCTTTAATCTCAAGGCAATGGCTGCAGTTGCCGCTCTGTTGTGTTCCGCTACCGCTTATGGGCAGGGTGCGTATATCGGTGGCGTTTTCGGTGTTTTGGATGTTGATGCCAGGGGGAGAGCCCTTTAAATGGGGGGATTCGAGCCGGTTATACCTGGGGTTCTGGCTGGGGATTCGAGGCAGAAGTCACCGACTCTGTCATTGATGGTGAGTTCGACTACTACTGGTACGATTACAACTACTCCCTAGCAACACAAGCTGTTTATGCCACCTATCGCAGCCCGGGCAACATTTATCTGAAAGGTCGTATCGGCTACCTCCATGAGGAGTTGGAGATAGATAATTGGGAGAAAGAGTACTCGGATAACGGTGCATCTGCCGGGCTCGGGGCTGGTTTCAAACTGACCGACGAGGCGACCCTGGAACTGGATTACACCATCATTGAGTCAGATGTGAATTACTGGTCTGGCTCTGTGGTGTACAAATTCTGACCGTCTTTTTAAGGTGGACGGGTTGGTCCCGCCACGTCTCTGCATTTGCGCATTCATGCTGCCCTTGGTGTACAATGCGCGCCTTTCTAAAATGCCCAGAATGCATTGAGCAGTAGGGCCATCCCACGCTGGGAGCCTTTGGTCCTACTCATAAGTCTGGGCGCTGTGGTATCGAGTTTTAAAAGCCTCTACTCAAGCCCGCTTTACCGAGGGAACACCATGTTTGATTCATCTGTCACTTTAGCTTCTTACGACCCGGAAATTTGGGAAGCCATCCAGGAGGAAGACTCTCGTCAGGAAGACCATATCGAGTTAATCGCCTCTGAGAACTACACCAGCCCAATGGTAATGGAAGCTCAGGGCAGCAGCCTGACTAACAAGTATGCCGAGGGCTATCCAGGCAAGCGTTATTACGGCGGTTGTGAGTACGTGGACAAAGTGGAAACCCTGGCCATTGAGCGCGCCAAGGAGCTGTTTGGTGCTGACTACGCGAATGTGCAGCCGCACTCTGGATCACAGGCTAATGCGGCTGTTTACCAGGCGCTCTGTGCCCCAGGTGACACTGTACTGGGCATGAGTCTGGCCCACGGTGGCCACCTTACCCACGGTGCCCGCGTTAACTTTTCCGGCAAGATCTACAATGCAGTGCAGTACGGTCTGAACCCGGAAACTGGCGAAGTGGATTACGAGGAAGTTGAACGCCTGGCGCTTGAGCACAAGCCGAAGATGATCGTGGCTGGTTTCTCTGCCTATAGCCGAGTGATGGATTGGGCGCGTTTCCGCGAGATCGCTGACAAAGTGGGTGCTTACCTGTTTGTGGATATGGCTCACATTGCAGGCCTGGTTGCCGCTGGTGAGTATCCCTCCCCAATCTCCCACGCCGATGTTGTGACTTCTACTACTCACAAAACCCTGCGTGGCCCCCGCGGCGGTATCATCCTGGCGCGCGCCAACGAAGAAATTGAGAAGAAGCTCAACTCCGCTGTATTCCCCGGTGGTCAGGGTGGCCCGCTGATGCATGTGATCGCGGCGAAAGCGGTTTCTTTCAAAGAGGCCATGACCCCTGAATACAAGGCCTACCAGAAGAAGGTTGTGGAAAATGCCCGCGCAATGGCGGAGACCTTCCTCGATCGCGGTATCAACATTGTATCCGGTGGGACCGATGATCACCTGATGCTGGTTGACCTGATTGGCAAAGAGTACACCGGTAAGGATGCGGATGAAGCCCTGGGTAACGCCAACATCACCGTTAATAAGAACGCGGTACCCAACGATCCGCGCTCTCCTTTCATTACCAGCGGCCTGCGTGTCGGTACCCCGGCAATCACTACTCGCGGCTTTGGTGTAAAGGAAACCCAACAGCTCACTCACTGGATCTGCGACGTGCTGGATGCACTGGAGAAAGGTGATGTTGAAGCCACTATCGCCGATGTGAAGCAGAAGGTTCTGGGGATTTGCGCAGAGTTTCCTGTGTATAAAAAAGGCTGATCAGCACTGCTGACAAAAAAGCGGCTCATAGAGCCGCTTTTTTTATGTGTCCCTGTTGAATTTGCGATGCACTGTGGCTGTGCGTGCCGCGGTCACACAGTGCAACGGCTGTGGTAAACTGCGGCCCATTTTCCATTCCGGGGATAATCCCACATGCACTGTCCGTTCTGCAGCGCAGAAGAAACAAAAGTAGTCGATTCCCGATTGGTGGCTGAGGGCGACCAAGTACGCCGCCGGCGCGAGTGCCTGGAGTGCCACGAGAGGTTTACCACATTTGAAACTGCGGAGCTGCTGCTGCCGCGAGTGATCAAGCAAAACGGCCAGCGCGAGCCGTTTAATGAAGACAAGTTGCGCGCGGGTATTCAGCGCGCTGTGGAAAAGCGCCCGGTGAGTATTGAGCGGGTGGAGTCGGCGGTATCTCAAATAAAACACGCTCTGCAGGCGACCGGAGAACGGGAGTTGCCGGCGCGTGCTATTGGTGAATTGGTGATGGAGCAGCTGCGTGAGCTGGACCAGGTGGCCTATGTGCGCTTTGCTTCTGTCTATCGCCGTTTTGAGGATGTCAGCGAGTTTAGAGAAGAGATTGAGCGACTGACCAGTAAGGGATCGAAGACAGAATGAGTCAAACTGTTGTACACAGTGCGGAAGCACTGATGGCCCGCGCTATTCAGTTGGCAGAGCGCGGTCTCTACACCACTATGCCGAATCCGCGAGTGGGCTGTGTGATTACTGACGGGGATGGCAATGTTGTCGGCGAAGGCTGGCACAAGCGGGCCGGCGAACCCCACGCTGAGATCGAAGCCTTGAGTGATGCCGGCGACCTGGCTCAGGGGGCTACGGTTTATGTCACTCTTGAGCCCTGCAGTCATACCGGCCGCACAGGTCCCTGTGCCGAGGCGTTGGTAAAGGCCGGCGTGGCCCGGGTTATTTACGGAATGCAGGATCCGAATCCGAATGTCAGCGGTGCCGGATTGCAAATATTGCGCGATGCTGGGATCGAAGTGGAAGGCCCCATCCTGGAAGAGAGGTGTCGCGCTCTAAACCCCGGCTTTATCAAGCGTATGACCCTGGGACTGCCCCTGGTGCGAAGCAAATCCGCCATGAGCCTGGATGGGCGCACCGCTATGGCCAGTGGGGAGTCAAAGTGGGTATCGGGCCCTGCGGCTCGCGCCGATGTACAGCGCCTGCGTGCTCGCAGTTGTGCAGTGATCACCGGGGTTGAGACGGTGCGCTTCGACAATCCCAATCTCAATGTGCGCGCCGATGAAATGGCTCTGGAAATGCTGGCCGCAGAGCGAGCCGCAGAAGTGCAGCCGCTGCGGGTAATTGTTGACAGCCAGCTGCGCACCCCAGCGAGAGCCTTTATTTTGCAGGGGGATGCCCCCACATTGGTGTGCACGACAGAGCGCGTGGAGGCCGAGCGCCGCGAGCGTATTGAGAAAACGGGTGCGGAAGTCGTGGTTTTACCCCACGACAAAGAGGGCCGCGTAGACCTGCTCGCCCTGCTCAAGGAGTTGGCGCGACGCCAGTGCAATGAAGTTTTGGTAGAGAGCGGTGCGACCCTCTCTGGTGAATTCCTCTACCGGGGCCATGTCGACGAAATAATTGTTTATATGGCGCCAAAACTGCTGGGTAGCACCGGGCGGCCGCTGTTTGAACTGCCTATCGAGCGTATGGGCTCGATGCTGCCGATTACGATTACCGATATGCGCGCAGTTGGTCACGACTGGCGCATTACTGCAACAACCGATATCGAGCGCTGATGTTTACCGGAATTATTGAAGCCTTAGGCGAGATCGCAGAGTTAAAACCCCAGGGCGGCGACCTGTGTGTGCGTGTGCGCAGCGGTAAGCTGGATCTGGGGGATGTGCAACTGGGGGACAGTATCGCCACCAATGGTGTTTGTCTCACGGTTGTGGATCTGCCCGGTGATGGTTACTGGGCGGATGTCTCTGCGGAAACCCTGGATGTGACAACGGTGGGCCGCTGGAAAAAAGGCGACCGGGTCAATCTGGAAAAAGCACTGACACCCCAGACCCGCCTGGGTGGACACATTGTCAGCGGCCATGTGGATGGTATTGGCGAGGTGGTATGGCGTAAGTCCGAGGCTCGCGCCGAGCGGTTCCGCCTGCGCGCACCGGAAAATCTGGCTCGCTATATTGCCCATAAAGGGTCTATCACCGTCGACGGCACCAGCCTCACGGTCAATGCCGTGGATGGGGCTGAGTTTGAACTCACCATAGTGCCACACACGTTGCAGGAAACGATTATGGCCGGCTATACCGCTGGTACTCGGGTCAACCTGGAAGTGGACCTGATTGCGCGCTACTTGGAGCGGCTACTCCTCGGTGATGAGGCAGCCAAGCCTAGTGGTGGGGGCATGACCCTCGAATTTTTGGCCCAGAACGGGTTTTACAAGCGCTAAAGATGGGCCGTGCACCACGGCGAAAACAGCAGCGATAGCCGCTCTATTTGCAATTGATAAATTTATCCAGAGTTAACCATGGAACTAAATACGGTTGAAGAACTGATCGACGATATCCGCCAGGGCAAAATGGTAATCCTGATGGATGATGAAGATCGCGAGAACGAGGGCGACCTGGTGATGGCTGCGGAGCAGATTCGCGCTGAAGACATCAACTTTATGGCCACTCATGCCCGTGGCCTGATTTGTATGCCCATGTCCAAAGAGCGCTGTGAGCAGTTGGACCTGCCGCTGATGTCGCGAGACAACGGAGCCCAGTTCAGCACCAACTTCACCGTATCCATTGAGGCGGCAGAGGGTGTCACCACCGGTATTTCCGCCGCCGATCGCGCGCGTACGGTTCGCGCCGCTGTGGCCAGAAATGCCAAGCCCAGCGATATTGTACAGCCCGGCCATATCTTCCCCATTATGGCCCAGCCCGGCGGTGTATTAAGCCGCGCAGGCCACACCGAAGCCGGTTGCGACCTGGCCCGCCTGGCGGGTTTTGAGGCGGCTGCGGTGATTGTTGAGATCATGAATGAAGACGGCACCATGTCCCGCCGCCCGGACCTGGAAAAGTTCGCGAAAGAGCACAACCTGAAGATCGGCACTATCGCCGACCTGATTACCTATCGCGCCCTGAATGAGAAAACCGTTGAGTGCGTTAATGAGCGCAAGGTGCGCACCGAGTTCGGTGAGTTCAAGCTGCGCACTTATCTCGATAAGGCCCGCCGCGAGCGCCACTTTGCCTTTGTTAAAGGCGACCCCACCCCAGAAGAGCCGACCCTGGTTCGTGTGCATGTGGGAAATACTCTGCGCGATGTGCTTACGATTCAGCGCGGCGATGAAAAATTCACCCCGTGGACCTTCCGTCGCGCGATGCAGCGTATTGAAGAAGAGGGCAAGGGTGTTGTGGTACTGATCTGCCACAACGAAACCACCGAAGAAATTGAAGAGAGTATTGATTGGCTGATCAGCGGCAAGCAACAGCGCCCCAGCCAGGACCTGGTGTACAAGCAGGTAGGTACCGGTTCGCAAATTCTGCGGGATCTCAAGGTGCGCAAAATGCGCCTGATGAGCGCGCCGTTCAAGTTCAGTGCTATTTCCGGGTTTGATCTCGAAGTAGAGGAATACCTGAACGTAGAGGCGCCGCAACTCTGATAAAAGAGTAACAATACTGAAGCGCCGCTACTGTCCTGATAGCGGCGGCGATGAACAAGAAATACGGATTGAAAATTATGAGCAATATTCAAGTGATCGAAGGGGACTTCGTCGGCAGTACGGGCAAATATGCACTGTTGGTGAGCCGCTGGAACAGCTTTGTGGTTGAAAGCCTAAAGGATGGTGCACTGGACACCCTGCGCCGCAAGGGTATCAAGGATGAAGATATCACTATCTACTACGCCCCGGGCGCATTCGAATTTCCCCTGGCGGCACAGAAGCTGGCTGAGACTAAAAAGTTTGATGCCATTATTGCCCTGGGGGCGGTTATCCGTGGTGGCACCCCGCACTTTGAGTATGTGGCTGGCGAGTGCACCAAAGGCCTGGCTCAGGTATCCATGAATACTGGCATTCCCGTCACCTTTGGCGTGCTGACAGTGGACTCCATTGAGCAGGCTATCGAACGCTCAGGCACCAAGGCTGGCAACAAAGGTTGTGAAGCCGCCGAAACCGCCCTGGAAATGGTTTCCCTACTCGGCAAGATTTAATTGCCGGCGCGCCGGCACAAAAGGTGTGTCGGTGCAGCCCATTCTGTGAAGTATCTACCGGAAAAGACAATGACCGTAACTGCATCCGCCCGCCGTAAGGCACGTCACTACGCCATGCAGGCGCTCTATCAGTGGCAGATGGCCGGCGCCAGCCTTAATTCCATTGAGGCCGAGTTTCACGCCGATAATGATATGAGCAAAACCGACGTGGAATATTTTCGTGATATTTTCCACGGTGTAGCGAAAAACCTCGATGAGGTAGAGGGCGCTTACACGTCGCACCTGGATCGCAAAGTGGAAGACCTGGACCCTGTATCCCGCGCGCTGTTGCGCATGGCCACTTACGAGCTGAAAAACCGTATCGATGTGCCTTACAAGGTTGTCATTAATGAGGCGGTGGCCCTGGCGAAAAAATTTGGTCCCACCGATGCCTTCAAGTTTATCAATGGCATTTTGGATAAGACCGCTGCGGACCTGCGCTCGGCAGAGGTAGCCGCAGACAAGAAGGGCTGAGCCAGCAATTATGTCTAAAGCGCCGGGGGAGTTTGAGATCATCCGCGATTACTTCGCCCGCGCTCCCCAGGGCGAAGGTGTAGCCCTGGGGATTGGCGATGACTGCGCGCTCTTGCAAGCACCTGTCAGCGGGCAGCTGGCTACTTCTATGGACACCCTGGTAGCAGGTCGTCACTTCCCCGCAGGTGCCGACCCATTCATGCTTGCCAGCCGTGCACTGCGTGTGAATATCAGTGACCTGGCGGCAATGAATGCCCGCCCCCTCTGGTTTACCCTTGCCCTGACCTTACCCGATAGCGACTCCGTTTGGCTGGAGAAATTCGCCAGTGGCCTGCTGGAAACTGCTGGCAAGTTTGGGGTTTCCCTTGTGGGTGGTGACACTACCGCTGGCCCCTTATCCATTACAATTCAGGTGATCGGCCATACGGAAAAGCCCCTCCGGCGGGATGGCGCTTCTGTCGGCGACAATATTTATGTGAGCGGCCCACTGGGCGCTGCCGCAGCAGCCCTGCCCGTTGTTTTGGCAGAGCGGAATGTGACTGAGTCAGTGCGGCGGGAAGCGGAGCAGGCTTTCTATTTTCCCGAGCCGCAATTAGAAACTGCCAACGCGATTGCAGGCATTGCTACCAGTGCGTTGGATATTTCCGATGGATTACTGGGGGATCTGGGCCATATCTGCAAAGCGAGCGGTGTGGCAGCAGAAATAAACCTGGAGTCTCTGCCCATAGCACCCCTGGCCAATCGATTGGCAGCTGATACTGCCGTAGAGCTGGCGGCCTGTGGAGGGGATGACTACCAGCTCTGTTTTACTGCTCCGGCAGCCGCTGTTGATCAAGTTCGTCAGCTGGGTTTCACCCCCATAGGGAAACTCGTTGAGGGGGGCCGCAGGTACATTGCTCCTATCACGGGAACCCCTGGGTTGCTCAATCGCCAGGCTATAGGCACTTTTAAGTCATTGTGTAGACCATAGTGCCTTTGTGAGAATTCAATAACATGAGCATTAACAACCCGACATTTTCCCAGCTGTTGCGCGATCCCACCTTACTGTTGGCATTTGGGTTCGGCTCCGGGCTGGCACCGAAAGCGCCGGGTACGTTTGGTACCCTGGCAGCGATTCCTTTTTGGTGGTTGATGAAGGATTTGCCTCCATTCTGGTATCTGGCCATTGTGTTTGTTACCGGTGTGGTAGGTTGCTATCTATGTGGTGCAGCTGCCAAGAAAATGGGAGTTCACGATCACGGCGGTATTGTTTGGGATGAAATGGTGGGCTACTGGCTCACCATGTTTATGGCTCCTGCAGGTTGGGCTTGGGCACTATACGGCTTTGTCCTCTTCCGGATATTTGATATTGCCAAGCCCCCGCCCATTGGCTGGGCTGATCGCAAGGTGCAAGGTGGCGTTGGGATTATGCTCGACGATATACTGGCCGCCGTTTATGCCTCCCTGGTACTGCAAGTAACGGCGTGGGTACTGGGCGCTTAGATTGATAGGGAAGATCAATGCGCAGCTATTTTGTATTTTTTTTCAGTCTCTTTATTGCTCTGAGTGCTAATGCGCAGCAGGTTCAATTAAAGGGGTTATTTGGCGATAGCGCCATGCTGGAAATTGATGGCCGCCAGAAAATTCTTAAGGCGGGACAAAAATCCCCAGAGGGTGTCACCCTGTTGGAAGCGACTACTCGTTATGCACGGATTAGTGTGTCTGGACGAGAGCAAAAGCTGACCTTGGATGCACCTATAGCAACCAGTTTTGCCAAGGCGGCGAAAGCAGAAGTACGGCTTCCCGCCGATAGCCGTGGACATTATTTAACAAATGCCTGGGTCAATGGCCTGAGAGTGCCGATGATGGTGGATACCGGCGCTACCAATATTGCTATTAATTATCCTACCGCTCGTCGCCTAAGGCTGAATCTGGATAATGCCGAGGAAGTACTAGTCTCTACTGCTAATGGTATTACTAGTGTTTATCGAGTGAATCTTAGCAGTGTCACCATAGGTGGAATCAAGGTTCACAATGTTGATGCGACAGTTCATGCCGATGACTTCCCCCAGGTGGTACTTCTTGGCAACAGCTTTCTCAGCCAGGTTGATATGGAACAGCAGGGCGGTGTGCTGGTACTGCGCGCCCGACACTGATTTAAAGAGGTATTAAGTTGACCATTCGTTTTGTGGAATCCTCAAAACTACCCACCTCTTGGGGTATGTTTGAGATGCACGGTTTCGAGGAAGTGGAATCCGGAAAAGAGCACGTGGTGCTCACCATGGGTGACTTCGATACCGAAGAGCCTCTGTTGGCCCGTATTCATTCTGAGTGCCTGACCGGAGATGCACTATTCTCCCTGCGCTGTGATTGTGGTGCCCAGCTACAACATGCTATGCATCGTATTGCGATGGAGGGGCGTGGAGCTATTTTCTATCTCCGCCAGGAGGGCCGTGGTATCGGTCTGTTAAATAAGATTCGCGCTTACCACTTGCAGGATTGTGGTGCGGATACGGTGGAAGCTAATGAGCAGTTGGGCTTTGGCGCCGATATGCGGGATTACTCGATTCTGAAAGCAATGATCGAACACCTGGGTATTCATGCCATTCGCTTGATGACCAATAACCCGCGTAAGGTAAAAGCGCTGGAGGACTTGGGCATCAATGTGACTGAGCGCCTGCCGCACCAGTCCGGACGCAATCCCCACAATGCCAAGTATTTGTCTACCAAAAAAGGCAAACTTGGTCACTTGATCGAAAATGAGGATGAAGAAGGAAAAGAGGAAAACTAACTTTCACTTTTCTTGAAGCACCCCAATAAAAAAGGCCGGAAAATCCGGCCTTTTAAAATTTATAAAGAATTAATATCTACGGCGTGGCTGCACAAATACTGTGGTAGTTCGGCCGGGCAGAGTAAAGGTGCCGCTGCTCCTATCAAATTTTACTTTGTGCAGGCGTGAGTCTACTGATCGGCGCTGACGTGGGTGCTTGAACAGGTACTCACCAATAAGGTTTTCGCTGGTAAATTCCAATGATTCGTCATCGCCATTAAACAGCACCACAATACGTTCAAAGCGGCGATCGATGTTGCCATTGGAATCGGATAACTCCATCACAATCAGCCCAGGAATCTGGTCGGGTCCGGTGTTGAGGAAATTGAGATGTGCTTCTACGGACTCTGCATCAGACAAGCGGAACAGGGGAGAGCTGTTGCGAATCGCCAGCTGCTCGCGGAATAGAGCAGAGCTCCACAAGCGGTGCCGGCGCTCGGGAGCCAATTCCGGGTTTGCCAGTAAAGGTTGCATCAGGGACCAGTTATCTTCGTTTTTATCTGCGATAGGTAAACCCGCAGCCCAATTATCGGTGGCGAGGCTGAAGTCCAGTGCATTAAACCAGTCACCGGAGTTGTAGCTGTCCCGATCCATCGACTTTGAGCGCAGGAAATCCTGGCCTGCGTGGATAAACGGCACTCCCTGGGCGAACAGAACCAGGGAGTTACTGAATGCCTGGATACGCACTCGTTCAGCCAAGTCGGCGCTGTCGCTGGCTTTGATCTGTACTCCGTCGAACAGCGTCTCGTTGTCGTGGGCGGCAATATAATTAATGGATTCCTGCGGGTCGGCGGTATAGCCGGTGGGCTGGCCGTTATAGACCAGCTCGCTGCCGGTAATGATATTGCCGTTGGCATCTTCAAAAGGATAATCCGCCAGGTTGCCGGCGAGGGAAATGCGGACTTTATCTGCCAGGGTTAGCAGTGTGGCACGCTCATCTTCTCCCTCAAACTTACCGTTGCTGTCGGTGAACAGACCGGTACCAAAGCCCTGCTCCTCAAAACCTCCAAAGGGGTTGCCGCCACGGACGGAATCGCGCAGGCGATCGTTAAAGGTGCCGACACCGCTGCCGGCCATATTGCCCTGGCGGGCCTGTACAAAGCGAGCATCGTCAGCCACTTCGCCAAAATTCCAGCCCTCGCCGTACAGGTAGATAGCTTTGCCGTCGACACCATCGGCTGCCGGGGTCAGTGATTGCAATGCCGCTTGCGCCTTGAGGATATTGTCGAGGCTGTGGTGTCCCATGAGATCGAAACGGAAGCTGTCCACCTTGTAGGACCGGGCCCAGGTGACCAGGGAATCGATCATCAGCTTTTCCATCATGGCGTGCTCACTGGCGGTATTTGCGCAGCAGCTGCTCATCTCCACTCCGCCCTCCAGATTGCGGCGGTGGTAATAGCCGGGGACGATTTTATCGAGTACGGAGTTGTCGTATTGGCCATAGGAGCTGGTGTGGTTGTAAACCACGTCCATTACCAGTCGCAGGCCGGAGTGGGATAGCCCTTGCACCATTTGACGGAATTCGCGAATGCGCGCAGGTCCATCGGGAGCGCTGCTATAGCTGCCTTCGGGGACCGTGTAGTGCAATGGATCGTAGCCCCAGTTAAAGCCATCGGTATCGCGAATAGCATCTACCTGGGCCTGCTGCTCGCTGCTGTCCGGCGCGTAGTCTGAGAGGTCCGGGGTTTGCTGCTGCTGGGTGCGATCCTCATTGACTGTGGCAAAGTCAAAGGCCGGCAGCAAGTGGATATGGGTGAGGCCGGCGCGGGCCAGTTTATTGAGGTGGCGCATGCCGTCGCTGTGCTTGCGGGTGAAAGCCTTGAAGGTGCCGCGCTCTGCTTCGGGGACAGTTTGATCCACAATACTGAAATCGCGTACGTGCAGCTCGTAGACACTGATATCTTCCGGCTGGGTTAATCTGGGCTTGCGCAGGCGATCCCAACCGCGCGGCTTCAGGTCCCGGTCATTCAGGTTAATGATCTGGCTTTTGCCACTATTGATGGAGAGACTCAGGGAATAGGGGTCGGTGACCAGGTTGGTTTCAATCTGGCGGCTGAAGTAGGAGTACACCTCGACCTCATAGAGATAAAAGTTGCGGTCCCACTGCTTATCGATATCGGCACTCCAAACCCCGGTAGATTCATCGCGCAGCATGGATACCACCTGACCGGCGCTATCGCTGCTGGGGTCTGTAAACAGGTGCAGCTTTACTGCCCGTGCAGTGGGTGCCCAAAGATCGAGCTGGATAATCTCCTCGCCGACACGGGCACCGAGTTCACCGTCGTAGTAGAAGCGATCATCGAGCGCGCCTGCTATCTGCACACCAGTCGCATCCAGTAACGTGCCCTCCGCATCGTAAGCGGCGAGGGCCAGCTGCTGGGTGACCAGATCACTGATGGAGGCCTGCCCTGGCAATTGCCAGGCACTGAAACTGGCCAGGTGCGGGAATTTTTGTTGGGCGCTGTCGGGCAGGGTGGCGAGAGGGGTGAGATCGATGGTGCCGTCGGAACGGATATCACCGTCCTCCAGTTCTAGCTCGGCGCTGTTGCTGTAGTGCAATTTAACCTCGATACCTTCCTGCACCTGGATATCCCAGGCAAAGCTGCTGGTATCCACCCAGTGAGCTTTATCACTGCTCAGGTCACCCTTGGCGAAGCCATCACTGCTGACGGTGACTTCTTTACTATTCGAGTCAAAAGCAAAGTAGATTTCGTCGTAATCGGCGGCCACGGTAAAGCTGACGTTGGTTCCATTGTTGCCGTAGCTCTCCTCCCAGCCTTCGTGCAGGGCTACCTTGAATTCATAGGAACCGGCAGGCAGTGCTGAGGTGATAAAGGTGTAGGTGCCATCTCCATCGGCATCCTGCATCCAGCTGCGTAGGCAACCGGGTTGCCAGTCTCCCGGGCACCCCAGCAGGGATTGGAAGTTGCCGGCTACAGTGGCGACCACGCTATTGTGGTTGTCGGTGATCCAGTGACTCTCGTGGTCGTAGATAAATTTAACTTCGCGGGCCTCATCCAGGCTAAGGGAAATATTACCGCCGTCCCGCTGGCCGCCCCAGCCATAATTTTCATCCCAGCTGTTGTTGAGAGCGGCTTTGTACTCCCAGTTGCCGGCGGGTATCCAAAAGTTGCCTTGCCATTTGTCGTCTTCGCTGTCATAGCTGAGCAGGGTGGCGACACAACCTGGTTGCCAGTCGCCATCGCAGCCCAGTTGGCTTTGTAGGTTGCCGGGAATATTGACCTCTGTGGGGTCTGGTGTGTCAGATGCCCACACCGGTATTTGGATGGAGCAGAAGACTGCCCCCAGAATCAGCCCCGCCTTTGTGCCGGGCCCTGTAAATTTTGTTGTTGGCATAGCGCTTCCCATTTTTTTTGTACTTGTTGCGGTTCTCTCAGTTGGTATTGAATCGCAGTCACGCATTGACGGCCTCCCACCCCGAGGAGGTGGAGGTCTGGGGGAGGTGGTTGGGGGTGTCATAAAAGCTTTATAAATTCGTCACTTGGTGGAAACACCCGCAGGAGAAGATGCTTCTCGAGTAAATGCGATGGCGAAAGAAAAAGCCGGATCTATACTCAACTGATCGGGTTATGGTGAGTCGAGAAAGGTGATGCACTCGCTGTAATCGGATTCGAAGGCCGGCTTTTGCCGGCTTTGCTTTTTGTGGCGGGGCAATTACTAAGAGGCTTCCCGGGATTATCCTTGCTCCTATCCCCGGGTAGTGCTAATTTGCCCATAGCCCGCCAGGTACTATGGCGGAATCCAGAACTCAATGACTGCGGAGGATGATTGATGATTGTTGCAACCCTCCGTCGGGTCCAGTAGCAGCCTCCAGCTGCCCACGCCCGGCGATAGATTCCTAGACGTCGGGCTTTCCCTGAGAAAGCTCTGTTGGCCGCGTATCTGCGGTCGCTTGGTGCTTTGTTGCGCCCAGAGGGTTTCAATCTTGAGTAAATCTCACTTTACCCGCCGGTCTGTTAATAGATTCGGCACTAAATCCCTATCTATCAAAATTGAGCGGGAAACCTCTCCGCTACAAAAACTCGGTTGGAAGTCTTTTTCCAACAGCAGCTGACGCTCGAAGAACTCGAGCAGTGTTTGCCGCTGCGGATTATGGCTGTACACCGCAGTCGCCTGGAATTGGCCGGCGAGCAGGGGGCTGTGTCCCTTCCCTAACCGGGAGTCTTGTGGCTAATTTGCCCGCGGTGGGGGATTGGCTGTTGTTAGAGAAGAGCAGTGGATATTTCGTGCGTTTGTTGAGCCGCAGCAGCCAGTTTGAGCGCATGGCACCTGGGGGGCATCAGGTGCAGATGATCGCAGCCAATGTCGATAGTGTTTTTATTGTTTCGTCTCTGAATGATGACTTTAACCTCTCACGTATTGAGCGCTATTTGGCTCTGGCTCGGGAGTCTGGTTGCAGCCCACACCTGATACTGACTAAGGCCGATCTGTGTGAAGATACAGCCCCTTTTCTTCAGGCATTGCGTCCATTCGGCGAATTACCCGCTGCAATGGTAAATAGCCTGGATCGAGAGAGCGTGGCACAGCTGCGCCAGTGGTGTTTACCGGGAGAAACTATCGCGCTGTTAGGTTCTTCTGGAGTGGGTAAATCCACTTTGCTAAATACGCTGTCTGGCGAATCCCTGGCTGAGACTGGGACCATTCGCGAGGCCGACAGTAAAGGGCGTCACACTACACGGAAACGCTCTCTTCACTCCCTGAGTTGGGGAGCGCTGTTACTCGATAGCCCTGGAATGCGGGAGCTGGGGTTGGTGCATGTTGAAGATGGCGTGGCGGAGACTTTTTCTGATATTGAGGCCTTGTCCAGAGAGTGTCACTTCTCTGACTGCCAGCACCAGTCAGAGCCAGGCTGTGCGGTACAAGAGGCAATAACGGGCGGTTCGTTGGATGATCGGCGCTTGCGCAATTGGCAAAAACTGCAACAGGAATTAAGCCGTAACGGTCTAACTCTGGCACAGAAGCGGGCAGGGGAGAGAGCGCTATCCCAGATGTATCGATCTGTACAAAACCAGGCGCGTAAACACAAATATTCAGAGGATTAATAGAACTGGCCCCCGGGAATTTTCCCGGGGGCTTCTCAATTAATGAGAGAGTTTTAACGTGACAACACCTAAGATAATGAGCAAAACTCCCAGATAGCGTCCAAGGCTGGTGGAGTCTCCAAAGAACAGCACCCCTACCGCAAAGGCTCCGGCGGCACCAATTCCTGTCCAGACCGCATAGGAAGTACCAATAGGTATCTCCCGCTGCGCCAGCCATAGAAGAAATCCACTGACCCCAATAAATACCACAGCCATAACCACACCCAGAAGGCGGGTGTTACTTCCCTGTGAAATTTTCAGTCCCAGCACCCAACCAATTTCGCATAGTCCGGCGAGTATTAAGTAGAACCAGGCCATGATATTCCTTTAAAAATAGCTTTGGGGATTTCAACTTCAGCGCCGCTTGTGACGCTTGCTTGTTGATAAACATATTGAAGGGTCAATAGAAAAGATATAGCTGAGAATGGAGGAAACGCTTTTTATGAGGCTTGGGGCAGGCCAAGCGGCAGACCATACTTGTCTTTAGCAGCTGCAACTTCCGATATAATCAGGTTTGAAGGGAAGTATCCGACGATAAAAATAAAATCAGTTATAGGGAGTTTGGCCAAGTTGAAAATGATCCATGGAATAAAAGGAGTCTTATTATTTTTTGTGTCTGTCTGGTTATGTTTCCTCTCTGACTTTTCGTATGGTAATGAGACGAAGATAGAAACCCTGGTTGTTACAGCGGGCAGGTATGCTCAGGGCATTGCGGAGCGGGTAGAGAGCATTTCCGTTGTCGACAATGATGTACTCAAGAAAGCGGGTAACACCCATATCCAACAAAGCTTGGCGAGTGTGCCCGGAGCAAATCTGGCTCGAGGAAATGGGCAGGAATATCTGCCTGCCCTGCGCTCCCCAGTACTGACGGGTGCGGGAGCTTGTGGGGGAGTTCTGACAGCAGAGGATGGTATTCCACTGCGAGCAAATGGCTTTTGCAATATTAATGAGTTATTTGAATCTTTTAGTGAGACAGCACGTCATATCGAAGTCATAAGAGGGCCTGCTGGTACGCTATATGGTTCAAATGCCCTACATGGATTGATCAATATTATTAGCCGTGACCCTGTTGAGGATGAGGGTGGATTACTCAATGTTGAGACGGGGCCGCACGATTATCACCGAGTGGGTGTGTCGGCGAATCATCATTTTAATACTGAAGGTGATGGAATAAGTACGGATTTGTATCTGACGACCGATGGTGGCTATAGAGATCACTCAGGTGTGGACCAGCAAAAAGCCAGTGTTCAGTATGTTAGCCACATCGGAGATAGCAGGGTTCGAACCCGTTTGGTAGCTACAAACCTGAACCAGGAAACTGCGGGTTACGTTGAGGGAGAGAGCGCTTATCGAGATCCTCGATTGAGCCGTACAAACCCCAACCCAGAGGCATTTCGGGATGCCTATGCTATCAGGATGTATTCCCTGATCGATTTACCTATTAATCGTGATAGCCAAATACAGTTGTCGCCGTATTTTCGAAAAACCAAAATGCGTTTTCTGCAACATTATTTACCGGGCCAGCCTTTGGAAGAAAATGGTCAGGAAAGTATTGGAATTAGAACTAGTTATTATCTGGAGTTGGATAAAAAGCTGAATCTGGTTTCGGGTATTGATACGGAATTAAGCGAGGGTTATCTCTGGGAGGTGCAAGAGAGTACTACCGAGGGATCTGAATTTCTTCAGGCGACGATTCCTGTGGGGAAGCACTATGATTACGAAGTGACGGCTTGGAATCTCGCTCCTTACGCATCGGTAAACTGGCAGGTTGGTGATAAATTAGAAATTACTGGCGGAGTGAGGTTTGAGTCTGCACGTTACAATTACGACAATAACATGCTCTCCGGTCGTACCGATGCAAATGGAATAGCTTGTGACTTCGGCGGCTGCCGGTTTAGCCGACCGAGTGACCGAAAAGATAGATTTAGCAATATATCTCCCAAGCTGGGTGCTCTGTTACAGTTAGATAGTGAATTTCAACTATTTACCCAGCTCGCTCAGGGATATCGGGTACCCCAGGCGACAGAATTATATCGCTTACAGAGGGAGCAAACGGTTGCAGAATTGGACGCTGAAGAGCTCAATAGCTTTGAAATAGGGCTGAGGAAGCTGGGTGATTCCCTATCATTTGAGTGGGTGGCCTATGCAATGGAAAAGGAAAATGTAATTTTTCGCGATGCTGATTACTTTAACCAGTCCAATGGAAAGACCCGGCACTGGGGACTGGAATTAGCGGTTAATTATGAGTTTTCTGAAAGTCTGCGCTTTGAGGGTAGTACCAGCTATGCTGAACATCGCTATGACGATCAACGGGAGTTAGAGGGCGTAGAACTGAATGGCAATTTTGTAGATTCCGCACCAAGAACTTTTGGTAGCTATCGCCTGCAGTGGTCGCCCGGCTCTCTTATATCGGCGGAACTGGAGTGGTTACATCAGGGCAGTTATTTTACCGATCCTCAAAATGCTCACCGCTATCCGGGGCATGACTTACTCAACTTTCAATTGGCCTGGCAGTGGGATCAATATGGATTTTCGACACGATTATTGAATATTACTGACAGAGCCTATGCTGAGCGTGCCGATTACAGCAGCTTTAGTGGCAGCCGGTATTTCCCCGGAGAACCTCGCTCAATTTATTTTGGAATTGATGTTGAATGGTAATGGGGTAACTAGGGTTGTTTTATCGAAACTTCCTTTTTGCAAAAGGTTTGAAATCTATTGCAAAAAGGAAGTAGAAGCCGACAGGTCTGGATTAACTGGTAGCGGGCTTTTCGATCTGTTGCGCATCGATATGGGCAGATGCTGAGGCCTGGCTTTCCAGCCAGTTGTCCATACGCTCTTCAAGAATATTCAGTGGCAGTGCTCCAGCACCTAACAGAGCGTCATGGAAACTGCGAATATCAAAATTGCTGTCGAGGGCTTCCTCCGCCTCCCTGCGCAGCTCTTTAATTTTGAGCTGCCCCAGTTTGTATGCCAGGGCCTGGCCCGGCCAAACCAGATAGCGGTCGATCTCGACGGTCACATCGTGGAGTGGTTTGGCGCTGTTTTCCATAAAGTACTCGATCGCTTCCTCGCGACTCCAGCCCAGCTGGTGCATACCAGTATCCACTACCAAACGCACTGCACGCCACATATCGTAAGTGAGTGCACCGAACTCGCTGTAGGGGTTTTTATACAGGCCCAGGTCGTAACCAAGACTTTCTGAGTAAAGGCCCCAACCCTCCACAAATGCGGTGTAGAGGGCCATACGGCGCAGCGGGTGAATATCAGTTTGCTCTTGTGCCAGGGCGATTTGCAGGTGGTGACCTGGCATTGCCTCGTGCACTGTGAGAGCCTCCATTTCCCATTTCGGGCGGCTGGGCAAGTTGTAGGTATTGGCAAAGAAAATACCTGCACGGCCAGCCTCATTGGAGCCCGGTTGGTAGTAGGCAGTAGTTTGGGCCTGTTCTGAGTAACCGGGAATTGGTTTCACACCATAGGGCAGGCGCGGCAAGGTGCCAAATAGGGCGGGCAGCTCTGCATCAATACGCTTGGCGATATCGCGGTAGTCCTGCAATAAGCCTTCCCGGCTGGTGTGGTAAAAGCGCGGGTCGGTACGTAGAAACTCGGTGAATGCTATGAAGTCTCCCTGGAAGCCCGTCTTCTGGATGATTTTATCCATCTCCCCGCGAATTCGCTTCACTTCCGCAAGCCCAATGCGGTGGATCTCTTCGGGACTAAGATCGGTGGTGGTACTCTCTTCCACTTTATGGGCGTACCAGCGCAGACCGTCAGGGCGGCTGGTTAAAGCTGTATCCACCTGGGCCTCGGGAATATATTTTCGCTCAACAAATTCAGCCATACCCTGCCAGGCCGGTACCAGTTGTTTGCTGTAAATGGCATAGGCACGTTGCTGCAGGCTTTTCCGTTTGGCCGCAGGAATGGACTCGGGCATTTGGCTAAAAGCTGTCAGCAGCGGGCTGTGCTCCGGCGCGGCAGGTACCAGTGCGCGTATCTGACGCGGCAGGTCGCGCAGGGTAATTTGTGGTGGTGTGACTCCTTTGCGCAGACCCCGGCGCATCAATCCCTGGGTTTGTTCAATCAGGATTGGCAACCTTTCCAAGCGGCTGATTATTGTCTCGTAATCAGTTGCAGTGCTCTTGGGCATGCTGTTGATAACAGCTGGCACATTGCGCTGGATACCGCTCATATGGGTAATTGGTTGCAAGTGTTCTGGAAACTGGAAACCTTTCACTTCTCCCAACAAGTCTTGGTAGAGCAGTTGGTAATCCAATTGCTGCTCGGCAGGCAGATCACTTTGATCGATATTACGTGCAGCCCCCAAAAGGATTCGTGTCTGCTTCTGCCTGAGTTCCACTGCCTTGAGGGAGTCATCTACCCAGCGATGATTTTGCCCAGGATAGCCCTCGTAGGTTGCCTGGCTGGGGTAACTCTCCATAATCCAGCGATAGCGCAAATCCTGCAGGGCGGTGAGTCGCTCTGAGGCACTGTTCTCCGGAAGGGACTTGTAAGCTTTTCGGAAGGTGTCCTGGTCCATCGCTGAGGCATTGAGGCTCACAACAAGTCCCAGGGATGTAAATAGGGCTTTTCTGATAAACGACATAATCCCCTCAAGTGAAAACGTGTGGCCCCAATAGTGGCCGGATTTAGTCAATGGGTGGTTTGTTACCACTGCCGGCAATTTATTGCCGGGCATTTGAAGAGCAGCCAGCCGCATTAGCTGACTGCCAAAGGCGGGCTGGGTCAGTTGGCTGCCGCTGTGCGACTGCCAAACTCCTGGTGATTGATCAGTTGCAAACGCCTGCGAATCTGTTCCTCAATACCGGAGGCATTGAGGCCGATGGCCGCCAGCAGGTCTTTGTGCTTGCCGTGCTCAATAATTTGATCTGGAAGCCCCAGTTGCAGCACCGGTACCGACCGCGCAGTGCTATTAAGGTATTCGAGTACGGCACTGCCAGCACCACCAGCAATGGTGTTCTCTTCGATGGTAACTAAGAGTTGGTGACTCTCGGCAAGTTCATCGATCAGTGCTTCGTCCAGGGGTTTTACCCAACGCATATCGGCGACGGAGGCCCCCAGCTGCTCTGCAGCGGCCATAGCGGGGCCGAGTAAGGTTCCGAAGCTGAGGATGGCTACACCACTGCCCTGGCGCAACAGGCGCCCCTTGCCGATCGGCAGCTCTGTCATTTCCTTGTTGATGGCGGTACCCATACCAGTTCCGCGTGGATAGCGCACAGCAGTGGGGCCGTTGTGTTTGTAGGCGGTATAGAGCAGCTGGCGGCATTCGTTTTCGTCACTGGGCGCGGCGATAGCCAGGTAGGGCAGGCAGCGCATAAATGTGAGGTCAAAACTACCCGCGTGCGTGGGGCCATCTTCCCCTACCAGGCCGGCGCGGTCGATGGCGAAAGTGACATCCAGGTTTTGGATTGCCACATCGTGCACCATTTGGTCGTAGCCGCGTTGTAAAAATGTCGAATAAATAGCAACTACCGGCTTCTGGTCTTCACAGGCGAGGCCCGCAGCGAGAGTGACGGCGTGCTGTTCGGCAATGGCCACGTCGTGGAAGCGGTCTGGGAAGCGCTTGGAGAACTCCACCATACCGGAGCCCTCACACATGGCCGGGGTAATAGCGACCAGGCGCTCGTCCTGTTCTGCGGCATCGTACAGCCACTGGCCAAAAATATCCTGGTACTTGGGCAGTTTCTTCTTGCCGGGTACGGCCACTTGCACCTTGGCTTCTGGCTCCAGCTTGTTCAGCGCGTGGTAGCCCACCGGATCTTCTTCAGCGGGGCCGAAGCCTTTGCCCTTGGTGGTGGCAATATGCAGGAGTTGCGGGCCCGGCTGGCTGCGCAAGTTGCGCAGGGTGTGCACCAGGTCGTGCATGTTGTGGCCATCCAGGGGGCCTACGTAGTTAAAACCCAGTTCTTCGAACAGGGTGCCCGGCGTGATCATGCCTTTGACGTGCTCTTCGGTACGTCGCGCCAATTGCCAGGCTTTGGGGATGGCAGACAGTATCTTACGGCTGCCCTCGCGCATATTCAGGTAGGTTTTACTGGCCAGGATTTTGGCGAAATAGGTAGCCAGGCCGCCGACATTTTTTGAGATAGACATACTGTTGTCATTGAGAACAACCAACATGTCCTTGCCGGTATGTGAGGCGTGGTTCAGGGCTTCGAAAGCCATTCCCGCCGTCATGGCGCCATCGCCAATCACCGCCACTACCTTGCGATCGTCAGGGGAGCCCAGGGCCATACCCAGGGCGGCGCTGATCGAAGTGCTGGAGTGGCCAACTCCAAAGGTATCGTAGGGGCTCTCACTGCGCTTGGGGAAGCCGGACAGGCCGCCTTGCTGACGCATGGATAGCATCTGCTCGCGGCGACCGGTGAGGATTTTATGGGGGTAGGTCTGGTGGCCCACATCCCAAACCAGCCGGTCCTCCGGGGTATTGAATATGTAATGCAGGGCGATGGTCAGTTCCACCACACCGAGACCGGCACCAAAGTGCCCGCCGGTCTGGCCGACACAATACAGCAGGTACTCGCGCAATTGGCTGGCGAGTTCCGGCAATTGGCGTTCATCGAGGGCGCGCAGCTGCGCCGGGTCGTCGATCGAGTCGAGAAGCGGTGTCTGCGGGCGTGTGCGTGGAATTTCTTCGAGCATCAAATGTATCAGTTGCAACAGATGGTGATATTGAGGGGGATTGTATGCCCGTGGCGGGCATATTGCATCCCAAACCCCACAGGCAAGGCTGTGACTTAGTGTCCGCGCTGCACGATATAGTCTGCGAGCTGCTGTAGTAGCAGGGTATCGCCATCGAGACTTTGCAGTGCCTGGGCGGCCTGGGCGTGCAGTTTTGCCAGCTTGTCCCGGGCGCCGTCGACGCCGAGCAGAGAGACATAAGTGGGTTTGTTGCGCAGGGCATCGGCGCCCTGGGTTTTGCCCAGAACTGCGGTTTCAGCAGTGATATCGAGAATATCGTCCTGAACCTGGAATGCCAGGCCAATAGCTTGGGCGTAGCGGGTAATAATCTCCAGTCCCCTCTCGCCGGCACCGCCCAGCAATGCGCCCATACGTGCGCTGGCACAAATCAGAGCCCCGGTCTTGAGGCGGTGCATGGGCTCCAGCTGATCCAGGGTGAGGGTTTGGTCAACGGAGTTCAGGTCGATTGCCTGGCCGGCGACCATACCTCGGGCCCCCGCCGCAGTGGCGAGCTCACGCATAAGGTGTAACTGCAATTGAGGGGCAAGCGGTTCTGCGAGAAGTAACTCGAAAGCTTGGGTTTGCAGTGCGTCGCCAGCGAGAATGGCTGTGGCTTCGTCATAGGCGATATGACAGGTGGGGCGACCTCGACGTAGGTCGTCGTCATCCATTGCCGGCAGGTCGTCGTGGACCAGAGAGTAGGCGTGAATGCACTCCAGGGCCGCCGCTGTGCTATCGCAATAGGCCAGGTCAAAATCGACACCCCGAAAAACCTGGGCACAAGCGTAGACGAGAGCGGGGCGCAGGCGTTTGCCGGGGCCCAGTGCGGCATAGCGCATTGCTTCGAACAGCTTTTCTGAGCCGTCGATCGGGGTGTTGAGCGCCTGCTGGATTCGGCTTTCGACGCGTGTGGAGGAGGCCTGTAGAAAGGCTTTCAGCTCCTCTGGCAGGTTTGCGGAACTCACTTAAACTGGGTCCCCGGAGTTGTCGTCGGCATCAAAGGGGAGCTCGCGGATATTGCCGCTCTCTTCAATTAACAGCTTCACTTTCTGCTCGGCTTTGGCGAGCTTCTGTTGGCACTCCCGGGTGAGTTTCACTCCCTTTTCGAAATCAGCGAGAGCCTCCTCCAATGGGAGATCTCCGCCTTCGAGTCGCTCAACCAGCTGTTCCAACGCCTCGAGACTCTCTTCAAAAGTTGCTGTTTTTTTCTTTGCCGCCATAGCATCGCCTCTTAATTGCGGGGCAACCTTAGCGGCTGGCGGTGCGGGGGTCAATTCCATGGCACCCTCATCCGGGAGCCTCTTCTCAGTGTCGTTTAGGCGTACAATTCCTAGAGGCTCGACTCCCGGGATAAAAGATAGTGCGCCAGGGCTTTTTTCTGCACCGCCGTAAAGTTGTAGTTGGGCATTGGTGGTGTTGGGGCATCGAAGTAGTCAGCCAGGGTCTGCGCTGTGTATTTAGCGGACAGGTTGCGCAGGGGAAACTGGGCCTGATGGCAGTGGGCACAATCGTTAGACCGATAGAGCTGCGCGCCCAGTTGCACCACCTCGGCATCTATTGAAAGCGCGTTGGCCGTGGATGTTTTTTGCAGTTGTGGCTGCTGTGTTGTCAATACAGCTTGGCGAGGGGCCCCTTGGCTCACACGATAAACTGCACCGGCGTAGTCATCGGAAATATAGATGTTGCCCAGTTTATCCTCGGCGATGGCGACAGGGCGGCCGTAAACCGTTTGGCGGTCATCGCTGAGAAATCCCCACAGGAAATCCCTCTGTTGAATTTCCCCGTCGTCACTCCAGTGCAGGGAGACAACTTTATAGCCATCTTTCACGCTGCGGTTCCACGAGCCGTGCAGGGCGACCAGCGCTGCATGGCGATAATCCTTAGGCTGTTCCACACTGCGCAAAAATTTAATCCCGAGTGGCGCGTTGTGAGCGCGAAATTCGTATACGGGGGGAATTGAGGCAGCAATCTTTTGCTGGATTTCAGGGCTTGCATCCACCCCAAGATCCGGATCGGGAACCCGGTCACCGTAGGCGTAGGGCCATCCGTAGAATTGGTCTTTGCGAATCAGGTTGAGCTCATCTGGCGGCAGGTTGTCGCCGAGCCAATCGCGGCCATTATCTGTTGCGTAAAGTCCGCCATCTTTTGGAGACCAATCGAACCCCACACTATTGCGCAGGCCGGTGGCGTATATTTCAAAATCATGTCCATTTGGCTTCATCCTCATAACAGTTGCGCGGCGAGGATCTTTTTCAATACAAACGTTGCAGCTGGAACCACTGCTGAGAAAAAGCCACCCATCGGGACTCATATCAATAGTTTTGGTCCAGTGTCCATCGTCCTCAAGATTTTCAATAATTCGCTGGTAGCGCCCAGCCAGCCGCCCATCGGAATGATCAAAGGGCACCCGTCCAACTGCGTCACTTTCGGCAATATATAACCAACCGTCGTGTAGCAATAATCCGTGGGGCCGCTGAAGATTATCAATTAGGACTTTTTGTCCGTCACTGCGACCATCGCCGTCTTTATCTTGTAATAAAAGTGAAACTTTGCCGTGTCTCGGCTGAGAGACAATGATGTCTCCGCTGCGGGTCACTATGAGCCAGCGCGCGCCAGGAACATCCCTTGCGAATAATTCGACCGAATATCCATCCGCTGCCGTTAGCCTGCCTGTCACTTCTTTTTCTGTTGTTTTGACACCACCGACCAGTTGGCGCCAGGGTACACTGACACTGGATTTAAAGGTGGCCAAGGCGGTAGAAAGCACCGCTCCCAGGGCAATAAAAAATATTAGCGTATATTTCAACGTTTTCTTCATGGTATCGATTGAACTTGAAATAAAGATGTTTATAGTTGCCGCGCTTACTTTTTACCCCTATAGTTAACGCGGGATTAATTTCCTGTCTCCCCTCCCTTTTGTAACAGGTAACTCAGTTTGTGAGATATCTCTTACATAAAATTCAGCAGATTTCCCCTACTTTTTTCTCCCTTGATGTCCATAATTAACTTGCAAGGACGCGAAAGGGACTGCACTACTGCGGCAATGGATAAATGGATTGCGCCGCTCGCCCTAGGGATATGGGCACCATCCTGTGAGACGCACCGCCCTGGCCGGATTGCCTGGGCGGTGTTTTACCTTCTGCTTTAATCTGCCTGTTGCTGCCTACAACACTTTCCAGAATTTATACCTATCCTATGTAATTTGCTGTAATTCCACCATCGGCTTGTCACTGTCTGGAATTTGTAATAGTTATCCGCTTTAATGTTGATAGGCCGGCCAAATTACCCATGAGCCGGCGGAGGGTGGCGCATTCAGTAATCTACCAGCAGAAGTGCCCGTATCACCCAAGGCAAATTTACGCCTGTGGGCATCTGTATTTTCGTTGGTAAAAAAACTTTCAGGCTTTTCCATACGGTCTGGGAGCAAGTTTTTACTGTTGAAGGTGGAAGTGTTTTCTTACACTGAGAATTGCGCCAGCCTCTGTCATCGTCATCCAGCCCCTTCGAGCTGTCACTCCAAAGCTTCTTTTTTATTTTTCATAATAATCTTTATGACTACACGGAAACAGTTCCGGGGCTGCCTTGTTCTATTCGACTGTGGGGAGGCGAGGTTATGCACGCGAGAATATTGCGTTTAAATCTGGCGGGGCAACCGCTGGAGTGGCTGAGTTGGCAAGAGGCATCCTGTCTGTACGTGCGGGAGCTGGTTACATGGTCTCTGGGAGGTGTTGTCCAGCGGGTGCGTGGAGGCTTTAATCGCAATGGCGATCGTTCCAGCCTTGATCTGGCCGCTATTATCGCCTGTGGTGGTGCACGTATGGCCCGTCCGCGCCGACGCCCACCTCTAACAAATCGAGCACTGTTTTTTCGCGATTCCCATACCTGTCTTTATTGCGGTAATTTCTTTAAAAGTGTGGATTTGACACGGGACCATGTTATTCCTGTTTCCAAAGGTGGAGTTGATTCCTGGGAAAATGTGGTCGCGGCCTGCAGGCGCTGTAACCAGCATAAGGGCAATCAACTATTGGAAAATATCGACATGGAGCTGTTGGCCTTGCCCTTCTGCCCCAATGCAGCTGAATACCTTGCCCTGATTAACAGTGAGCGGATTCGCGGCGATCAGATGGAGTTTCTGCGCGGCCAGTTTTCACGGCGGCGTCAACAGGGGTGGTTGTTGCACTAGCCCATCGGATCAAAATGAGCAAAAAAGAAAAGGGGCCAACAGGCCCCTTTTAATTATGTCTTGTCGTTAGGTGAAGATACCGCAGAGCGGATCAGGCCGGCCAGGTATTCGGTGAAATTGTGCCCGTGGTTTTCCATCATTTTGGGGAACATGGAGTTTGGCGTCATACCGGGAAAAGTATTGACCTCATTGAGGTAGAGTTCGCCGGTCTCTGTCAGGAAAAAGTCTATGCGGGACAAATCCTTCAGCTTTAGGGCTTTAAAAGTGCGCAGGGATACTTCGGCTATCCATTGAAGCTGTTCTTCGTGAAGATCAGCAGCTTCGATAAAGGTGACCGCGCGGCTGCCCTCGGCATACTTTTCCTTATAAGTGTAAAAAGTATCCGTTGGGGCGCGTACTTCTCCCGGGCGGGTTGCGATCACATCATCGTTGTAGTGGTAAACCGCAACTTCCAGCTCTCTGGCTTTCAATGCTTTTTCTATCAGCACATAAGGGGAGAGTTTAAAGGCGTCCTCGATCGCGGCCTCTAACTCTTCTTTGTCACGGACCTTAAAGCAACCTACGGAAGATCCCTGATTGGAGGCTTTTACAAATACCTCACCCCAGTTCTCCAGGGCATCGTGAGCTTTTTGTAATTCCTCGAATTCAGTGCTGTGCAAAAACTCGTAAGGTGTGTTTTCAATACCCAGGGCACTGAGCCACATCTTGGTTTTAATTTTGTTAAAGCAGATTTTGCTGGGCTCAGGTGCAGAGCCAAAATAGGGGATGCCGAACATATCCAGTTGCGACTGCAAATCGCCGGTCTCTCCCGGGTAGCCGTGAATTGCAGGAATTACGTAGTCCACATCCCAGGAGTTACCTTCTTCATCGCGAATTTTGCGATCGTAAAAGATATGGTAAACCCGGCCCTGGCTGTCGGTAAGGCAGCCACTGCTATCCATTTCCACCCGCAATAGGGCGATGTCCTCTGCCGCTGACAACTTGTCCTCGATAAAATCAGCAGTTCTGAGGGATACGTCGTGCTCGCTGCCGCCACCGCCGCAGATAAGCAAGGTGTTAATCATAAAATTATTCCGTCGTAGTGCCTGCCGAAGGTGCGGTTAATACCTGTTCGCACTGTTGGGGCAAGGTCTTTGGTTTCGGCTTTTTCTGTTTCGGCTGGGGTTTAGTGCCATTGAGAATTGCATAGAAGTCATCGCTAAACCACCAATCCAAGTCACTGCCACAGGCTGCAGTGGTCACCGGAGCCTGGGGCTTACAGTTGGTGCTTCCCTCTGGGCAGGCCAGGCGCACATGAAAATGGTAATTGTGCCCCCACCAGGGGCGCACTTTGCGCAGCCACTCGTTATCTTCGCCGGATATTTCGCACAGGTGGCGCTTGATGGTCGGGTGTACAAATATTCGTTCGACCCGCTGGTCCTCTGCGGCCATGCGCAGGATTTTGGGAACCCGGTCGTCCCAATTTTCAGGGATTAGGCGGTGTTTGCGCTCATCAGCCAAGGCAACAGCAGAGATATTATCACGCTCCCACGGGGTGAGGGGACGCTCTGCCGCCCGCCGATCCTGGGAATACCAGATATCTACGTCCAGGCCGGTTTGGTGGCTGTTGTGCCCACCACTGCCGAAAGGGCCCCCTCGGGCCATAGACATGTCACCGATCTGGATTCTGCCCAGATCTTTCTGCGCCACGCTCTGGGAAAACTCCTTCAGGAAGTTGATGGTCTGGGGGTGGGCAAAATGTCGATCGCGGCCAGTCCTCACCAACTGATAGCCCTCTCCCCTCAATGGCAGGGTCTCCCCTCCACTCAGGCAGCCATTGGTGTAGGTGCCAATACTCGATGGTGTCTGTGCACTGGGCCCTTCGACCTTATCCCAGTCGTTGGCACTTGCGGCGCCACTCGCCAGGGACGAGGCGAGAATCAGGGTGTGGGTTAGTTGCCGTAAAAATCCCGCTTTAAAGGGGCTAACGGCCTCGGTAGTGGATACTGAATTTTGAGCTTTCGGGTGCATAGGTCCCTGGATACCAATAAGTCACAGTTGTCGGGCCACCTCAAGTGGCGCCCGACGAGTATAGACAGACAGAGTGCTAGCTCTGTGACGCAAGTATCTCTTTGCAGTTCCGTATCAGCTGCTCCATTTCTTCATCGGTGCCAATAGAGATACGCAAGTACTCACTGATCCGAGGCTTGTTGAAATAACGTACGAGAATATTACGCTCCCGCAGTGCCAGATACAGGGCTTCTGCGCCGGGCTCCGGTGGTTTGGCCAGGAGGAAATTGGCTTGGGAGGGAACCACTTCGAACCCCAGGTCTATAAGCGCCCGCTCACAGCGCTCGCGGGTGGCGATGACCTTGCCGCAATTGTCGCTGTGCCAGGCGGTATCGTGGATCGCTGCGGTGGCCACACGCTGGGCAATGGCATCAATGGGGTAGGAGTTAAAGGAGTTCTTGGCTCTCAGCAATCCTTCAATCAGGTGCTTCTGCCCCATGGCAAAGCCGAGGCGAAGCCCTGCGAGGGCATAGGACTTTGACAGTGTGTGTATCACCAACAGGTTGGGGTAGCGATCGATGAGTGCTGCTGCACTTTGTCCGCCAAAATCGATATAGGCCTCATCAATAACCACCACTCTCTCAGACTGTGAGCGCAAGAGATGTTCAATTTGCTCTAGCGGCAGGTACCGTCCCGTGGGTGCATTGGGGTTGGGAATAATTACACCGGCTGCAGGGGCTGCATAGTCCTCAAGCTGGATAGAGAAATCGCCGTGCAGGGGAACAGTGCGGCTTTTGATATTGAAGAGCTGGCAATAAACCGGGTAAAAACTGTAGGTGATATCCGGAAATAGCAGGGGCTCGCTGCGGCGGAAAAAACTGTAAAAGCTCAGCGCCAGCACTTCATCGGAGCCATTGCCCACAAATACTTGTTCGGCAGAGAGATTGTGCTTATCGGCAATAGCGCGGCGTAATTCACAGGACTCCGGGTCGGGATAGCGGCGCAATGCATCGGCAAAGTCGTGCTGCTCCAAGAGCCTTAAAGCTTCGGGGGAGGCAGGGTAGGGGTTCTCATTGGTATTGAGCTTTATCAGGGTTTCACTCTTGGGCTGCTCCCCAGGTGTATAGGGTTCCAGCTGGTCGAGCCCTGGGCTCCAATAAATCTTGCTCATGATTCTACCTCTGCGGTACTACTTTGATTGTCGCTGGAGGAGCCTTCAGCGCCTTCTTTAGTTTCTTTTTTCTTGATGGGGATATCAAACAGGTCGGCCGAATTTCCAATAAATTCCTGCATGGGAACAGGGTTGCGGAATAGCATATTATCGTATTTCAGCTCTGTGGATATCGGTGGAACCTCGCTGAATTCGTCCATGTTGTTAACGCTTTCAGCTAAGCCCAGGCCGAGGAATGCCAGTGGCAGTGTCAGTGCCACTGTCCAGCGCCAGCCCCTGGCGAGGTTGGTGGCCAGGTAGCAGGCGGACCAGAGCATTGCCGGTAATATGATGGCGAGTACCAGGAAGTCCAGGACCTGAATAGTGGTGCCGATGGCAAAATTGAAATTGATTAGCCCCCTCAGCCATTCCCAAAAGGTGTAAGTAAGTGCACCTATGGCGGCGATGGATAGATGGGTGAAAAAGTGTGTTTCATGCCTGACTACCCTGCCGATAAACGCCCAGACTCCGGCGTAAATCACCATGCCAATTATGGCCGTGGCAAGAATGTTGACGGCAATAGTCCATTGATAGTTACGGGCGTAACCGAGGTAGCTCATCAGTACGCTGGCGAAGCCAAAACACAACAGCAGCAGTATTGCTCCCAGGGGGTGGGACAAGCTGGAAAACAGGTTTTCCAGTGAATGGAGAGGGGTAGCTTCAGGTACCGGGTCATCCGTATGGAAAACCCGGAAGCGTGACTTCCCACACTGCAGCAAGTCACCGGAGGAAATCCTGTGTTGAGCGATGGTATCTGGTTTAACGGACTTATCTTTCAGGTTTCCCAAAAGCTGGCAGCCGTTGGTCGAATTGAGGTCGTGTAAGACGTACTGGCCGTCCTCTCCCCGCTTGATTTCGGCATGGTGGGCATCGGAATGGATGTCCTCCAGAATTGCATCGTTGTCGTAAGCGCGGCCCAGGGTAAATTTATCCCCGTCCATTCGGTAGCGCAGCTGCACCCGGTGGGCGCGATTGAGTTCTTCAATAATCAGGGCCATTGGATCTCGCTCGTAAACTTCTGGGTAAAGGCGTCGGCGGACTCCTGGGTAAAGCCGGACAAGGTAAAGTGGCTGACCAGTGCGCGATTTTTCTGATCCACACTTAGGCTCAGGAAGAAAATATCGTAGAGGTCTGGGAAGTCCTTGTAGCGCCTGACGCAGTAGCTGGTGCGCGCGATCAGGGGCTCGCGATTGCGATCCGGCTTGGACACCGAGGTTTCATTGCCGCGTTCCTGAGAGGTAAATCCTTGCTGGCAGCGGAAATTGGTTACATCTTCTTCTCCAGCGCTATTGCCTGGGTAAAAGGAGTCCATCTGCCCTTCGTACTCGGCATAAAAGCGCGCGGGCAGAAGATCCTCGGCCTGCAGCCAGAAAAATTCGTACTCTACCCGCCCGGTGTTGAAGTCGTCGGATAGGAAAATAACATCTTGTCCGGTGCAGCCTTTATCAATTCGCTTGATCGGATTGGTTTCGCTCTCTTGGGTATTTCCCCAGCATTTAATGGCTGGAATTATTTCACCGACAACCTGGGCCTCACCGAGGGCGCGACGCTGCCAGTCGGCCCTCAGTATTGAGTCGATTATTTTTTGCTGGTTATCCAGAAGCTGTTGATAAGTCACTTGCTTCAGGTTGAGAGTTCCGCCCTTGGCGCGATAGTGTTTTAAAAGCGACGACAGCTTATCCACTGGCACCAGGAAGCTAACCTGGTTGCCTGCGGTCGCCACATTAATGCCCACTACCTGCCCTTGGGTATTGATCGCTGGCCCGCCGCTCATTCCCGGATTAATAGATCCGGCAAAGTGAATTCGATCGTAGAAGCTACCGCCGGCAATACCGTTATAGGTCCCGGGAATCAAGGTCATGCCCAGGTCCAATGGGTTGCCCAGGGAGACAATGGTTTCCCCTTTTTTGGGGGTGTCCGTCGCCAATTCCAGGTATTCGTCTCCCGGTTTCTCCTGGCGCAGCAGCGCCAGGTCATTGACCACATCGATATCCAGCAGAGTTAATTTTCCCCGGGTGCCATTAACTGCAAGATATTCCAGGGAGTACTCATCTGGCTCACTGACCGCTTGAGCCACTACGTGGTAATTGGTGGCAATCAATCCATCGGGGGAGATTTGAAAGCCTGACCCCAGGCCGGCTTTTGAATTGGAGGATTTTTCGATAAGTCGAATTTGATAGAGGCTGCCGCGATAATCACTGTAGAGCTTTTCATAGCCTTGCGCCATTGCAACAGTGGATAAGCAGCACAGAATCCAGGCGAAGAGCCACGTGGAAAGTTTCGGCATTTTGAATTGATTAAATTGTGGACAGGAAGCGTGATACTACGGGATATAGGATAGTGCAACAAGCGCCCATCACCGGCGCTATCTACCGGTGATGGGTTTGTCTTGGATGGTTAGAGATAGTCCACAATTTTTGGCTGTGTCTCTATCACTTTCTGGTGCGACTCGAGATAAAAGCGGCTGAAGAGTTTGTCGGCTTTTTCCGGAGCGATAAAGCCCTCGCTAAAACCAGGGCTAACTGGATCGAGATGCAGGCGCGCGCAGTTGATCACATGGGCGGCCATCTGCGCCATATTTTCATCCCCAACAGAAATTCGGATAGTGGTTGGGAATATACCCGCCGCTTCCATCGCTTCAGGTGATAGCTCTGAGTGAGATGTCAGGGCGGGGCACAGCACCATAGTATTTGTCTGGCCCAAGCTCACCATCTGCCCGAAAGCGGGCTCCAGCGCGTCAAAGAAACTTTTAAAGGCTTCGGTGGGAATTTGCGCAGCTTCCATGTCAATGCTGAATAATGGTGTGGGGAACTGGTAGCGCATCAGCGATTCTCGCAGCCCGGAATTGGGATGGGTTTCCACTGCATGGCTGTTGACACGAATCTTGCTGTGACTGGCAAAGAAATGGCTGAGGCTCAAAGTATTAATACACTTGGTGAGCATACGCATTTCCAAGGTGCGCATACCGCAATGCACTTCCCAGGCCTTGTCTGCATCCAGGAAAGCCCCCTTGATGTAATAAACATCCCAGAACATGCACTGATCCCAATTAAGGCCTTTTGCGCTGTCGCCTTTAGGGATAAACATGCGGTGGTTTTCGCCGATAACCACACCGGCAGTGGCGGCGCCGGTGCCACCGATATCCTTGGTGTAGGAGTGAACAACAAAATCCGGTCTCTCTTCCCTATCTTTGCGGCGTAGTGGCTGATATAGAAAAGGGGTTGCCAGGGTGGCATCCAGGCTTACCAGGATATTTTCCCGGTGAGCGGTTTTACAAATAGCCGGTACATCCAGCATGATCCCGTGGGGATTGCATGGCGATTCAATATAGACATGTATTTTTGCTCCGGCACTGATTGCGTCTGCGTATGCTTGCTGGGTATCAGCCAGTAGCTTTTCGAACTCTTCACCGGTAGTGCCATCAAACCAGGCCAGATTGATAGACAGTTTGTCTTTGCGGGCGTAGAAATCCTGTAACAGCTGGTGAGTGCCGCCATAGATATTCCTGGAAACAATTAAGATATCCTCGTGGCGCAATTGATTTGATAGGAGTGCATCGATTGCAGCCATACCGGAATTAAAATTCCAGGCCATATATTCACTGGCTTCAGGTCCGCATTCCAAATCCACAATAGCATTGGCCAGGGAAATGGAAGTGGGGTTGAGTAAACGTGAATAAATATCGTGGCTCGGCTCGCGCCCACGGAAAGCATCGTCCACCCACTCGGTGCAGGCATAAATGTAAGTTGCTGTGCGGGCAATTACCGGGGTTGCAGAAAAAATAGCGGGAATATTATCGAACAGGGGGTAACCGCCCCGTGTGGTGATATTAAAGTCGTCCCCTTGCAGGCTTTGAAAGCTGGCTCGCAATGGGTTTTGTAAGGTGTCCAATAATTTCGCCAGCTGGAAACTCATAAAGCGCTTGGCATTGAAATAGGCAATCTTGTCAGACTTGTCCAAGCGCTGGAGTGTGTCCGTTACCTGGCTCCACAGCTGGCTCAGATTTCCTTGTGCCTGGTAGAGCAGGGTTGCGGTTTGTTCTAACAGTTTTCCATGTTCTGATTCACTATCAATACAAAAGTGCTGCAATTGCTCTTTTGACAGCTCATCAATATTTTTTGCCTCGGTGCTGTTGCGGCGGGGAGAGAGAATTTTTACATCTTCTAGGTTCGCTTCCATTGTGTCCTCACTACGTGATGCTTTTTGTTATATGGTGACTCTAACAGTCCTGTGCGGCGCATAAAACACTTGGCGAGTAATTAGTGTGTAATTTGCTGTGTTTTGGCGTGATCGATCTGTAATTTGGAAATCTGTACAGTAGCTTCCAGTTGAGGGGGTAGGTGGCTGTGATAATGGTTACCTCGCCATGGAAAGGCAGCCCCCACAATTTTCGAAAGGATTTAATTTCCTTGCCCCCTCAGGTGGCGTGAGGAAACAAAGGAATTCAGCGCAAGCTGAACGGTCAAGCTGGAATCGACAGGTGTAGAGTCTTAGTCGATTCTCTTGGATGAGCTTGTCCGGGCATGGATGCCAAATTTTGCTCTTGATAGTGTTGTTGTAACCGTCGATGGTTGGGACCATCATTTCGGGCCGGCAGTTTTGTGACTGCCGGCTTTTTTTATTTTCTGATTTAGTTGTAAAGGTTATTGCTTGGCTAAAGAGATTGTCTGCCATTGGTTTTGCTGAATAGCTTTGAATAAACATTTTTGGTGTGGCCTTGATAAGAATAAATTATCTGAGGGGGCGTTAGTCTCTTTCAGTAAGAGTTCAAAATATTTTTATATTTATTTTAATAATATAGCGTCTTATCTTTATTTAGATATTCACGTGATGGGGAAGGAAAAACTTTTCCACTCTTCTTTTTTCTTTTATTATGAATTTATCGTGTAATTATTTTGGCATATGATGACTTTATGCCTTTCAACAAATATATTTTGCGAAATTATCTGTAATGGCGTGTGATCGACCTGTAATCCTTAAGTATGTACATTGTGTTCCAGTTGAGGGGGTGTAGGTGCTTGTGGGAACAATTACCTCGCCATGGAAAGGCAGCCCGCAGCAAAATTCGGATAGATTTACTTACCCCCTATCCCCAATGTGATGCCAGGGGTTGAAGGGGGGGCACAGACTGAGTGGCCAAGCTGGGATCGATAGGTGCAAAGTCTTAATCGAGTCAATTGGATAGGGTTGCCCGGGCACGGGTGCCAAATTTTGCGCTTGATAAGATTGTTATAGCCGTCGATGATCGGGGCCATCAATCAGGGGCGGTAAGTTTCAGCCCTGCTGGATGATTTAAGATTGGGGCTGGTTATGATGACGCAGTCACGGACGTAGTTTATACAAGATAATACGTCCTTTGGTGACACCATATAACAAATTTTTAGAGGGGAATGGAAATATGGTCAATTGTGCTGACCTACCTGTACTTGACGTGAAGGTGCCTAAAGAAGGGTTAAAGCTAGATTTGGTTCTTCAGCCTAAAGAGCAAGAAGATGGTAAGCCTCAATACTGGCCGCTGTTTAATGCGGCTAACCCTGAAGAGCACTTTGGCAATATGCACTTCAAAATCCATAAGCGTGCAGTATTGACTCTGGAGGTGACTCTGGATTTATCGCAAGTACCGGGTCGTGAGTTGGAGTTTGTTCGCTATCGTCAGAACCATAAGTTAGATGGTCTTATTGCCCTGAGCCCAGATTTTCGTCACCAGTTCCGTGCTCGCGCTAAAGAGGTGGATGGCGAATTCACTAAACTGATTATTAAAATCAGGGATAGAGAAGATATCCCCGATAACTTCTCTTTCCTGTGGATGTGCGTGGATGCAGAAACCGGTGTGCACTTTGTCTCTGGCGATCCAGAAGCGCAGGTTGACCCATACCCAGTAAACAATCCTCAATAATTACAGATAGTTTGCAAAACCTTTTGAGAGGTTTGAGGTTGGGTGCAGAGCTTTTTAAAGGCAGGTAGAGCAAACCATTCTGCACCCATTTTTTGTCCAATAAGCTCCTCTACATAGTAATTGGCCGATCTCCATTCTTCGGAAAGAGAGTAGATAAGAGCTGCACTATATTTTACATCTGTATCATCCGGGTTTAGCTTTAGAAGATTGTTGATTATCGCTATTGATTCAGCATGGCGGCCTAAGTTCGCAAGCGCCATAGCTCGATACCTGTATTGCTTACTGCTGAGTTGTTTCTCTGGGCTACCTGATGTTAGCTGGATAATCTTTCGATACTCATTCTCAGCGGCCGTTGGGTTTTTCAGCATTTGCTGGGTTTCTGCGATTTGCCAAGTCGAAGTTAAATTGTTTGGAGAAATGGCAACAACTTTTTTGTATTTTTCTAGTGCTTCCTGATATTTCCCTTGTAGGAAATAAACGACTCCTAGATTGGCCTCCGCACTTAAGCTTCGAAACTGCTCTGGAATTGTAAGAATGGCTGATTTAGCAAGCTCTAAGTTGCCTTGTTCCAGCTCAATAACTCCAATAACAGCATAAGCTGACCAGAAACCTGGGTGACTTTCTAAAAGATTGTCTAGGGTTTTACGTGCACCATTATAATTTGCAACCTGAAATTGGTTTATAGCTACCAAATATAGGTAGTGTGCAGAGGGGTTTAGAGCTGAGGCTTGCTCTGCATAATACAGGCCTTGCTTATAATTTCCTTGGGAATAATGGAATCGGGCATATTGTGCGAGTAGATGTGCTGAAGGGTACCCTTTGGCCTGGAGCCTGCTTAAGATTGACTCAAACCCTTCTCTATCTGTACCTGTGGATTTAATGTAGAGTTGGGCTTCGAGGAGAGCAGTTTTATCAGTGCTTGTAGATTCTGCGCTGGCCAATATTCCAAGTGCTGAAGTCAATAACTTACTATCATTGGTCGCAAGATATAGCTTGGTGGCAATGTCAGCATAAAGTGAGTATAGGTTTGAGTTTTTTGGGTACTTGCCTATTAGCTCTTTTGAAGCTTCCAGGTCGGCAGGCTCTGTTGCCGTAGTGGCAAGTTTAGAGAGGACGTGAAGGTAGTGGTTATAATCCTCGGGTGACATCCGAATATCAGAGCCAGGTTCCCTATGGTATCTTTTGGGGAATAAATCTATAGTGCTATTTCGAATAGAGTATTGGGCTTCTTGTCTTAACTGTCCAGGTAAAAAAGCAAAAGCAGTTTGTTTTTTTACCTGTTTATCAAGAGGATTAATAACTTGTATTTCAATATTGCAGCGAGACTGTACGCAATCTAATCGAGCAGCTAAAGCATCTGTAATGCCTTCCGCTCCAAGATGCCGGAGCTGCTCATTTAAGGTGGCCTCTCTTCTAGGGGTGTAGCTTACAAGGGCGCTGGACTTTAGGTGGCTGGGGGTGCTCATAAGTGCTTGGCGCACCATTGCTTTTACTAAGCTGTTTGTACTCTCATCAGTTGTTTTGCCGCTTAATTCGATAGGAAGAATTGCGATATATTGTGGCGGTAGACGAGAATAGGTTTTCCATCCCCAAAAGCCAGTAGCGCCCAATGCAATTAGAGCAACTAAAAATGACGTGAGATGGCGATGTTTCTTGCGTGGTTTAATAAGTAACTGCGTTACTGTTTCAGAGTATTGTTGGGTGTCAGCATCAATGCCATGATGGCGGACTAAAGAAAGAGCCTCGAAAACTTGCTGGGCAGAGTCTGGACGTTGCTCGGGGCGCTTACTTAAGAGTCTATCGAGTAGTGCGACAAGAGGCTTAGGTATTTCTGGCCAGTGGGTTTGTGGAGGAATATGGGGAGCGCTACAGATTTGTTGGGCAAATGCCAGCGCATTTAAGTCTCCACGTTCAAAGGGTTTGTTGCTGCAAAGCAGTTCGTAAGCAATACTGCCCAAGCTAAACAAGTCACTCCGAGCATCCAGAGGGGCACCTTGAACCTGCTCTGGGGACATAGCTTGAATGCTGCCAGCAATATGATCCTCTCTGGTCAGCTGTTGGTCACAGTCCAGCGCTTTGGCGATGCCAAAGTCAGTAATCTTTGCTACGCCATCATTAGTGACAAGGATATTTTCCAGCTTAAGATCGCGATGAATAATACCTAGGGAGTGAGCTTTACTGAGCCCTTGACATATTTGCATCAATAAATCGAGCTTTATTGCCAGGGTAGGGCTGTTTTCGCGAAGCCATTCTTTAAGAGTGACGCCTTCAACCAGCTCCATAACCAGGGCGATACCGGTATTCTCCTCCAGTACGTCATAAAGCCGCACAATATTTGGGTGATTCAACCTGGCTAAAAGTTCAGCTTCGCTGCGAAAACGGGCCTCTGCAGAATTTCCACTTAAGTCAGAGCGGAGGCGTTTAATAGCTACTTTTCGCCGAAGTTTGACATCTTCGGCCAAGTAAACAACCCCCATACCACCAGCACCCAGGGTGCGCTCAACCCTGTAACGGCCTTGATATTCCTCAGTTTTCTCCAACGCAACTACGTCCATTGTATTGTATTCTTCTCGGATGGATAGGGGATTTTACCTGATAGTACAATTTCGTGAAGGCATCTGTCCCCTCTTAAAGGGAAATGGTTCACGTTATTCCATTCTGTTTGATTTGTTTTTGGCTGTTTAAGTGTCAGTCCTGTCAGAGCATAATGTAGGGTATCTGGCGCGTATATCATCAAAACTTGCCAGAGTGCAAATAGGTTGAAAGCCAATTGTTGTGAACCACACTGGAGCCATGCCTAGCTCCAAAGTCTTTCTTATGTAGGCTTTAGCGGAAAGCATATCGCCGCTGGCCATGTAAACCTGGGCGCGGCTGTAATTGACAAATAAGCCGTCTGGAGCGGTGTTATCCATCTTTAATAGTGTCTCAATGGCTTGCTCACCCTGGCCCAGCTCGGAGTAGGCCCTTGCCCGCAGTAACAATCCAAGCCAGTCCTCCTGCTTTTGTGCCAAGGTTAGGGCGCGCTGGGCAAACTCTTGTGATTGCAGCTGTCTATTTTCCAGGCGGGCAATCTCTGCCAGCAGCAGATATACATGGGGATCGTTAAGGGCTCGTTCAGCAACATGACTCAGGCAGTTTTTTGTATCCTGCAGCTGCTGTTCGATGTAATAGGACAAGCAAAGGTTGAAGGTATCCCTGTCCCCTAAATGCTTTAAGCCTACCCTACTAAGAAGCCGGATAGACTCTTTGGGGCGGCCTGAATCCAATTCATTGGCTGCGAGTAGGGAGATAGCATCAATATATTGATTGTTGAGACGGATAGCCTGTAAAAGGTAAGGCCTCGCTTTTTCCATTTGCCCCATCAGGGTCAGGGTCAGAGCCTTTTGGCGAAGATAAAGAGGGCTGGTACGAATGTTGAGAGCTTGGTTAATGACTTCCAGCGCACGGTTGTAATTCCCCCTTCGCTGGTGGGCTTTCGCGCGCAGGAAGTAGTAGAGAGCCTGATCAGGCAGTCGCAGCTTTAGTTTTGCAAGTAAGGCCTCTGTGAGCTCGGTATCTGCTAAGAAGATGGCAATACGTAATTTAGTGACCAGCACCGTTGGGTGGTTGGAAATCTTTGCGGGTATGTTTTTGAGAAGCCCTGTGAGACGGTCGCGTATTTTGGTATCCCGCGAGTGATATAGGTGGGTGGCTAATAGATCCGCTAACAGTTCATAGTAGGAGGGGAAGTAGGGGTTCCTTTTTAGCAGAGCCTCAACTTTGGTAATTGCCCCGGCAACATTGGCTTCATTATTGCGCTGTTCGAAGATCTCGAGGTATTGCTGGTAATCTTCAGGGCTAAGGTTGAACTGAGCTCCTTGACTTCCTGTAGGGTAGTTGGGGAGTAGGTAGTGCAGCTGTTGCAAGACGCGTGCGCGGCTCTCCAGCGGTGCATCCAGGTTCAGCATGGCGCTACGGTTGGCAGTTTCAGCGAACCCCTCAGTTTCTATGAGGGCAAATGAAGCTTCACAGGCGGTGGCTTCACAGTTTAGGGCAAATTGCAGCAGCAGCTGTGCGTTGAGCGCTTTCGCTTGCTCGCGTAAAGGCTTGCCTTTTAGTTGCTGGGACTCCGAATAGGGTACCAGTAGTAGTGCTGGTTGATCGGAAAGCCCCTGCTTGATGGAGCTGAGAAGGTTATTGGCTAGTAGCCTTTCCTCTCGGCTGCGCAGGTTAGATAAATCTGGCTCAATAATCGCAATGTACTTTGCTGAGGGTTCTTTACTTCCCCATAGAGAAAGTTCAGGAAAAACAGCGGCGGTTAAGCCGAGTAACATCGCACCGGATGCCAGGAGTATGCCGGCTAGAAGTTTGCGTCCTTTGTTTTTACGTCGATGTTGTACATGAAAGTCTTCAGTGGTGATCGTGATGTCATGGTCATCGGCGGTTTCCTGGTCCGATATTAATTGACTCAATATCATATCCAAGTCGGTGGCTACAACGGCAGCACTGACAGGGCGTTTGTCCGGGCTTTTGGCCAGCAGTTTATCCAGTAATTTGCAAAGCGCCGTAGGAAGTCCGGGGTTTATGGTCCCTGCGGGTGGGTGCGGGTTGTTGATGATCCGATCGATAATAACGTATGGGCTTCCATGCTTGCCGAAGGGAGGCTGATCACAAAGTAAGTGGTAGGCGAGCATTCCCAGGGCAAATAAGTCACAGCGGTTATCCAGCTTCTCACCGAGGGCCTGCTCCGGGGACATTGCATACCAGCTTCCGGCTATATGCTGCTCGCGAGTGATTTCTTTCGTCTCCTGCCAGTTCCGGGCAATACCAAAATCAGCGATTTTTGCGATGTTATTGCTGTCAATAAGGATGTTGTCAGCTTTCAAGTCGCGGTGAATAATTCCGGCAGCATGGGCACGCGCAAGACCGGCAGTGATTTGCTTGAGTAGCTGGATTTTCTGGCGGAGGCTGGGGTTAAACTCCCGTGCCCAATAGGTGAGTGGGCGGCCATCAACATACTCCATAACCAGGGCTACATCGTTCTGCTCCTCAACAACATCATAAATTTGTACGATATGGTTGTGGTTTAGTTGTGCGAGCAGTAATGCTTCCTGGCGAATTCGCCGTGAGGCAGATTCGTCTTCAGGGTTGTTGAGCAATCGCTTTATAGCGACCTCTCGGTTAAGTCGCTCATCTTTGGCGAGGTACACAACTCCCATTCCCCCGGCTCCAAGCTGCCTGATGATCTTGTACCGGCCGATATAAGAGGGTGGTTGCGCTGACATTGTAATTCTTGCCGAGGGATAAGAGATTCAGCTCCGCCACCCTGGCAAATAATTACTGAATAGATAATAAGGGGCTTAGCCTTAAGCCCCCTTTCTGGAGATGAAGCTATACCGTTTCCGGCTCTGCTTTTGCCTCGAGTTGGTTGCCTTTATAAATTTCGAATTGCGGGCAACCAATACGGATTTCCCAGGATCGGCGCTCTACCAGGCTCGATGTATCCACTGCATCAGGTAGGGATTCAGAGATTTGTTTGCGGGCGCGGAAAATTTGGGTGTTTAAGTGGTTAACAGTGATACCCAGCTCGTGAGTGGCTACCTGAATAGAAACCCAGCCCTGGGAGTCAGTGTCCATGCCGCTCTGCATATCTTTGTGGCGGGCACGAGCAAGGTACAACAAGAGATAGTTGTGGATTCTTGCTGGTAAGGATTGCTTCATGCCTTCCCGCTGAAGTTGTAACTGCACATGCTCTTCGTGGGAACTCACAGAGAACTTCAGCTCAAAGTCGATAATAGACAGTTGTTGCAGTGACAACTCTTTCGTTGCCCCTTGGTTGTCCGCCAGGAAGAGCTGCCAGCTATGCAGGCCGCAATCGATACGATCGCCATGATTTACCAGGATCTTATCGCCGTCCTCAGCAGATGGGCCGGTGAACTCGTACAACCACTGTCCTGTTAGGGGGCTGTACTGAAGACTGGCGAGAGGCTCATTTTCGTCGGGCAGCAGGTGGTATTGTTCCAGCGGTTGTGCCTCGCCGGAGTGAATATCGATCAGCAAATTCTCGGGAGCGTCGAGGTTTTCGACGATCCAGGCTGGGTTATTAGCCCGGCCAAAAGCGATTTTGTCACCGGTCTGGAGTGGGTAGCTCTTAGCGGGCACCAGCTGCTGGCCATTTAGCCAGGTACCATTGCGACTCAAGTCGCGAATATTCCAATGAGTACCGGTCCACTGCACTGCGGCATGGATGCCCGATATCTCAGCACTTGTGATTCTTGTGTCTACTGCACCCTGCCGGCGCCCAATGGTGTGGTGTGCCATTAAGTAAACTGGTTGTTCCCTATCTGGATGCTGTAAGCAAGCCATATTCCTACCCTTCTGCCGTGGCCAACTCAAGTTGTGGCCTGATTGCGACAAAGCTCATTCATACTGGTGGATGCCCGCTGTGCTTGTCCTGCGAATACCTCAGCAGTACGGAGTCTTGGCTTACCATCTGCGGCGATTATTTCCCTTGAGCTGAGACACTACTTGTTGTGATTGGCGCTGCTCTGCGCCGCTGTCTCACTGATAGTCTCGGAGAGGATTGCCCCAGTTCTGAATGATTTAGTCACTACGATTTTTGGAAATTGTTCTATTTTTGCGCTCCCTTGATAATTGTCTCTAGAGGGAGTGCAATAATTGTCAGTAATTGCTTCCATTTTCGCTGAAAAGTTGTGCCGCCGTCAAAAATCTTAAAGACCTTTTCGTACTTTTACTTGTGACTTGGTTAATGTTCTCCAAATACACGGCTGCACACTAGTTTAATGGATACTTGCCTGTATCTTTGTCGACCGGATCTTCTTTAATCGATGGCTACACAATATATTTCACAGTTGTGCGCCAGTGCTAGCGGCATTACTGCTAATTTGGTAAATGGATACCACTTTTACTGTTATTGAAAATAAGTCTCAATTGTAAAAGAGAATATATATTATTAACTGTTAAATTTGGCACTTATGACGGCTTGTATGTCATTGTTGAAAAGGTTGATTTGAAGTAGCTGCTTTGGCGCGTTATTAATCAAATGCACTTAGGTGACACTTTGCAGCTAAAGAATGAAAATTTAGCGGTGGTGAAGCCCGAAGCAAAACGCTGGGGCACTCTGACGATCTTTAACCTTTGGGCCAACGCTGCACAAAGTCTCGCTGGCTATACCCTGGCGGCAACTCTATTCCTCGGTCCCAATACGAATGCTTGGCTGGTTCTCGCTGGGATCGCTATTGCAGCAATTTTAATTATCATCTTATTAAATTTAATCGGTGAACCGAGTGTTAAATACGGTATACCGTTTCCTGTATTGGCCAGGGCGAGTATGGGGATCCGAGGTGCTAACGTCCCTGCGTTGCTTCGGGGGAGCGTGGCAATATTTTGGTACGGTGCGCAGACTTGGTTTGCTGCCCATGCCATGTCTTTGTTACTGAGAGAGTGGTGGCCACAAGCTGTCGGAGGGCAGTGGCTGGCAATGGACCGGATCGATTGGGCTTCCCTCGTACTTGTCTCCTTATTTCAGGCTCTTCTATTTTTCAAAGGTATCAATACGATCCGTTGGTTTATCAACCTGGCTGCGCCATGTGTCTATGGAGTGATGCTCGCGCTGTTGTGGATGCTAGTGGTTCGAAGTGACGGACAGTTTGTATTTGCAGTTGCTACTTTCTTTGATCGGTCTATAGCATCCTGGGGCGATGGCTTGGTCCAGCTCATCAAAGTCACAGGTACTATGTTGGCTCTCTATGCGCCGATAATCCTAAGTTACGGAGATTTTGCTCGTTTCTGTAAGAACGAGTCTGTTATGCGAAGGGGGAATTGGCTGGGAATCACTATAAACATGACTGGCTTTGCGATAATTGTTCTGTTCACCACTATCGCCGCCCAGTCAGTTTTCCACCAGAACTTGGCAAACCCCACTGATATCGTGCAGAAGCTTGGGAATCTGGAGCTGTCATTGATCGCCGCGGTTGTTTTTTTTACAGCAACGGCCGGTATCAATGTGGTGGCGAACTTTGTGGCTCCAGTTAACGATATTTCAAATTTTCTGCCAAAGTACCTGGGGTTTCGCAGGGCGGCATTGATAACGCTGTTTCTGGCCTTTCTGATTAGTGCTTTGTGGCCCGCTGTTATCAAACAAATCGGTTTAGTGGCGTTCGTAAACTGGGTGGGGGTTTTTCTGGCGCCTGCCTACGGTGTCATATTGTCTCACTACTACTTAGTAGAGAAGCACCAGATGGATGTAGGGCAGTTGTATTACAGCGAAAGTGATGGGCGTTATTACTATTTCTGTGGCTGGAACCCGCGAGCACTGCTGACTTTATTGGGGACATGTATTGTCATCACAATGCTAGCTTTTTTCTTACCGAAAGGGTTGATGGCAGGCGTCGACTGGCTATTGGCTGCGGCTGCTGCTTGCGTAGTTTATTGGAGTGTTGCGAAGCGCAGTTAGGGGGAGCCCGGAGGTATTTCCGGGCTCAGGGGGCGTACTTTTTTGTTGTTAGATACGGATACCTTCGATATCCAGGATCATCTCAACTTTCTGGGAGGCTGGGCCTAGGGATTTGATACCGAATTCTTTCAGCTCGAACTCAGTGGTTCCACTGAAGCCCTGGCGGTAGCCACCCCAAGGGTCTTTACCGCCACCGATATTGGTAACGTCAATTGTGATTGGCTTAGTGATACCGCGGAGGGTCAGTTCGCCATTTAGACGGGCTTTGCCGTCTTCCAAAGGTTCAAAGCTAGTGCTCTTAAAAGTAGCAGTGGGGAATTTGGCAGCGTCGAGGAAGTCATCGCTGCGCAGGTGCTTGTCGCGCTCAGCGTGATTGCTATTGAGGCTGGTTACATCGATGTCGACATTGATAGAAGATTTTTCCGGCTGCTTTTCATCGTAAAAGAAGGAGCCGTTGAAGTCATCGAAACGGCCGTATAGCCAGCTGTATCCAAGGTGCTTGATACGAAACTGCACAAAAGCGTGAGCCCCTTTGGTGTCGATTTTGTATTCCGCTGCTTGAGCTACAGTCCCCATCAGAGCTGCAATAAGAAATACAGAGAGCTTCTTCATGTCATTTTTTCCTTATTTGGTGGTTGAGAGTGTTGTTTGTACGTGTGAGTGATTGTCTGTAGAACTTTTTACACGGATGCCGATGATTCTGCGCAGTGTGCCGTCACGGTCAATAAAGTGGTGCTTGAGGGCTGCCAAGACATGTGCTGCTACGAGTCCAGTCAGGCCCCAGGCAAGGATTTCGTGGATAGATCCCGCAATGTCTTCCTGATTGGGAATTCCTTGTAAGGTTGCAGGGATGCTCACTATGCCGAAGACATCGATAGGGCGGCCATCGGCGGTAGAAATCAGATAGCCGGAAACCATGATTGCCAGTAGTAACAGGTAAATCAGTCCATGAGTGGCGGTGGCGGCAAATTTCTGCCAGTTGGGAGTTTGGGGGGTGCTCGCCGGAGATGGGTTGGCAAAGCGCCAAGCCAGCCTGAAGAGTAGAAACACAAGCAGGATGATGCCTACCCCTTTGTGAATTTCAGGGGCTCGTTGATACCATGGATCGTAGTAGGATAGCTGGCGCATCCACCAACCGAGAATAAAAGTCCCTATGATCGCAGGGGCCATTATCCAATGGAGGACGATGGCTACCCAGCCGTAGCTGGAGGAGCTGTTTTTGGCCTGCACTTCTCTCTCCTATTGGTAGTACGTCACACTTAGATTTGCTAAGTGCCACTAGGGTACAGCCTTTGGGCTCTACCACCAATGGGGAGTTCATGAGTATGGGAAAGGAGTCAAAGGTGTTAGTAGGTAATGCCGCGCTATATCGAGCGCCCCGGAGAGCTTTCGCGCTCGGCCGCCTGAAGGATGCGCTCACAAGATAGCCGATCAAGCGCGGAAGAGCGCTGTGCCAGTTGGTCCGCCAGCCAGCTGGTGGAGTGCTCTTCATCCCCAAGGGCTAGTTGTTCCAGCTGCCAGATAACATTCAGTAGGGTCTCACGCTCAAACCCGGTCTCAACCGCCTGGCTGGTAAACAGATGGGGTTCCAGTTGTTCCAAATCGTTGCGCTTGAGCACTAACTCCGCATAGGTAGGGTACCAGCGGCTGCTAAACGGTTCTGGCCGCTGGTGGTAGTCGAAGGTGATTCGCAGCCGGTTTCCGTCGGCATCTTCCAGAAGCGGGGTGTCATGTTCGTAGGCGGGCAGCGCTGGATTGTTCCGCAAGATATCCACGATGGCGTGCCAGTCACTGGCATTTTCGTAACAGAGCCGGACGGGCTCTACCAGTTCACGGGTCCCCCTGTGATCTTCCAAGGACAGTTTTTGGCCTGGACGGTACCAGTACAGGTTAAGAAGCTGCTCATCGGCCAGGTCTGCAAGATGTGCACTGGTTAGTGGCTCTTCAGACAATGCACTCAGGTGGTCAACGGCCTGCTGTACGCTGAGCCATTGCTTGCGGTGGAAGTGTTGCTTATTACCTGTAATTCCCATTCTATTCTCCCGGCGCAATTCTACGACCTGGAGCCCCAAGTTTAGCAGGATGCAATGCTGCTCCAGTTACTATCGTGCCTTTGCGGCGTGGGAAGATAAAAGTTACTAATTCATGGTTATAGAAAGGGTACAATGGCGCCTTTTCATATCCAGGACATACTGAAAAAATGAGGCCGCTCACCGGGCTGCTGTCACTGGTTTTATCCGTGCAGTTTGCGCTGATGTATCGCCGATAGATTCAGACTATTCAGTCAAAAAATATGGGGTTGAAATGCGTGTTACTCTCCCAGAGTTGCAGCGGTTTGATATTGCCTCTGGCGCGGCTAAAGCCTAGGCGCTCGGCGCATGAATTTATTGTAGTGGAGCAGTTTCCCATGAGCCATAAATATACACAGCCATGTTAATTGCGATAGGCAGCCTGTAGCCCGGATTATGTAAATACACTGATGAGAGCAGAGTCCGCTTAGTTTTTGATAAGTGGATTTCAAGATATTAAAAAAGAAACGGGTAACCTGTGAATATGGCGTGACAGCCTGACCTGTAAGCCCGGAAAATTAAAAGAGCCTTTAGATGTTTAACTTTCTCCCCTCGTTTTTACTGTTGGTCATATCTTCGGTGTTGCTGGCCATTAGCACATTGGTTTGTGCAGCCCCCATACTCTTGTTTTCAGTTTTTAGGTTTATTCTCCCTTTTGCCTTTCTGCAAAAACTTTTCATGGGTTTTTTTATTTCTTGGGCAGAAATGTGGATAACCCTAAATAAAGGCTGGATGAAGCTAACCCAAAGAGCCCAGGTGGATGTACAGGGGATAGAGCATCTCGATCAACATGGATGGTATCTGGTCACAGCGAACCATCAAAGCTGGGTTGATATCTTTATTATGCAGTCGATTTTTAATCGAAGAATTCCATTCCTGAAATTTTTTGTGAAGCAAGAGTTGATCAAAGTTCCTGTGATTGGAATGTGCTGGTGGGCACTCGACTTTCCATTTATGAAGCGTTACAGCAAAGAATTTTTGAAAAAACATCCAGAGATGCGCGGTAAGGATCTTGAAGCGACGAAAAAATCTTGCGAAAAGTTTAAACTAATGCCCACCAGTATTATGAACTTCCTTGAAGGAACAAGGTTTAGCAAAGAGAAGCATCAAAGACAGCAATCGCCTTTCAAACATCTTCTAAAGCCCAAGTCCGGAGGGATTGCTTTTGCAATGCACTGTATGGGTGAGCAGTTGAACCAGCTACTGAATGTCACCATTGTTTACCCTGATGGTATACCTACTTTTAAAGATTTCCTTTCTGGTAAGTTAAAGAAAGTGATTGTTCGTATTGAGAAAGTCCAGTTGCCCAGCCGATTTTTTGAGAGAGACTACGCAACCGATCAGGAGTTTCGGGTGGAGTTTAATCAGTGGGTAAATGAGTTATGGACTGAAAAGGATGCCCTGATTGATAAACTTTTAACAGAAAGCAGGGCTTAAGTGGGGTTCGTAGAGAGGTTCACTCGTGAGCCTCTCTACTGGCCGAACGTTACTATAGCCAAATAGGGAGCTGAGCCCGGATCTCCTCGGGTTCACAAGCCACCAGATTTTTTCCTGTTTCTCCTGCTATTGTTGCGCGGGTTGGAGATTTCAAGGCATCCCTCAAGCTGCCAACCATATAGGGTTCTGCGACAATATACAGTTTTTCGTACTGGCCCTCCTGTCTTCCCCTCTCCAGGGTATGTGCAATTTCTCTGGCAAAATTCTCACCTTCACGGCGATGTAATCCTGCAGAATTACCTACTGAGTGCCTTCCTTGACCATAGCTGTCGAAAGTGCGTCCGGGCGCATCACTCTCTTGGTCTCTTCCAGAGAGCCGTGATTCTGGATGGAGAAGTGCCTGGATTTCATTGAGATTTCCCGCGCGTTTGTTGGCTTCAAAAATTCGCGCTTGGGACTGGTTAGCCACAAGGACCCACGCTAAGGCCATGAACATATCCTCGTTTAACTGCCTTATTTAATCCTAGTAAATAGCCATATTGGCCACGAGCCCTGGTTGCTTATTGATGGATATGGAGGTGGAAATTCTCTTTAGGTGCACTTGGAAAGGAAGTTTTTAATATTTATATGTACAAAAGAAATATACGACAGCTCTCATATTCAATTTGTAATGGCTTTTATCGGCACTTAATCCCTTCGTTTGTCGCAGTATTTCCTAGACTGTACTCAAGATGTAACAGGCGCAAGACGGACTCTTGAGTTTTCTGGCGCCTTTTGCGGCTTAGCGTAAAAAGAGGTTGTAGATATGAGTCTGATTCCCAGAGGGTCCCTATTGGACCTTGATAATATGTTTGAACAAATGCTCTCACCGACCCGTGCAATCGGATCTGAACGCGAGGGATTTTTTTCTCCGCGTATTGATGTGAGTGAGCGCAAGAATATGTATGAAATTAGCGCTGAGCTGCCGGGAGTGGGTAAGGACGATATCAGTGTAACCCTAGAAAATGGGGTTTTGACCCTTGAAGCTGAGGTGCACCGCGAGGTTAAGGAGAAGAAGGATGGCCGCGTGCTTCGTCAGGAGCGGCGTTACGGCAAGTTCTTGCGAAGTTTCAATCTTGGTGAAGATGTTCGCGAAAGTGAGATTGATGCAAATTTCAAAGATGGGATTCTCACGCTCACGGTACCAAAACATGAGGGGCATCCCCCGCAAAGAAAGCGGATTGAAGTGCACTGATCTATAGGGGTTAAGAGTGATGGGTGTTACCCATCACTCTCTTTGGCATTTGTCTTAAGAGTTTTGAGGTACCTATGAAAGTTAAACACGCAATGCATGAGGGGGCTACCTGGTGCACCCCGGATACTCCACTACAGGAGTTGGCAAAAATATTGCGCGATGAGGATATTGGTGCAGTACCGATTGGAGAAAATGACAAGCTTGTAGGAATAGTGACTGATAGAGATATTGTATGTCGCGGTGTGGTTCAGGGAGGTAATCTAAGCTCTCTATCTGCCCGCGATGTTATGACAGAAGGGATTGAATGGTGCTGGGAGGAGGATGATCTGCTGTCTGCTGTCCACAAAATGGAGCAACAGCTGTTACGCCGGATGCCGGTACTCAATAGTGAAAAGCGCATGGTCGGTATTCTCAGCTTAGGGGACATCACCAGTGCCATCGCCAGCAAGCAGGGTGGGCAGTTCGCAGCAGCGGTCTCCTCGCACCACTGAGTGTGGGACTTAACGCATAATGCTCTTTACAGTCGTCAATCTATATTGGCGGCTGTTGGAAGTTTTAGTACCCTAGAGTGTCTTGTCTGAAGCCTGTGAATCCCTCGGCAACCTAATGGCTCCATCTACTATTGGGCTGTTGATAGTCTTATTTACTTCCTGTCTGAGCTTGATCATGTTCACGGTCGACCTCGATGTCCGTTAAATGTGATTATTTGGGAGGCGTGAAGGAAGAATCAGTCGTATAATCCCTACTTTTTTTGAGGTTACTTATGGCTGTGACTCAGGAGCAGTTGGCACAACGCAGTGGAAATCAGTGTGAGCTCTGTAAGGCAGAAAATGGCTTGGCGGTTTATGACGTACCCCAGTCAGAGGGTTATCCAGATGCGGCGGTATTATTGTGTCAAACCTGTAGGGACCAGCTGGAAAATCCTGCACAGCTGGAAAGTGCGCATTGGCAGTGTCTGTCGGAGTCTATGTGGAGTACCGAGCCGGCAATTCAAGTGTTGGCATGGCGTATTCTAAAGCGCTTATCTGGCGAGACCTGGGCCCAAGACTTGTTTGATATGTTGTATTTGGATGGCGATTTGCTGGCCTGGGCAGAGGCCGGGGCAATACCAGAGGCTGGTGAGTTGGTGATTCATCGGGATAGTAATGGTGCCCAGTTACAAGCTGGAGATAATGTAGTTATTATCAAAGACTTGGATGTAAAAGGAAGCAGTTTGGTTGCAAAACGGGGAACGGCAGTTCGCGGTATCAGCTTAAGCGATAATCCTGAGCATATCGAAGGGCGGGTCGAGGGTCAGAGAATTGTTATTCTGACAAAGTTTGTGAAAAAGAGTGGCTGATAAATATTTTAGAAATATCTTAATTTTCTGAAAAGGGGATCTGCCGGCGGACCCGAAATACTCTCCCTATCCGTCTTAAATATGAAAATAAGAAAGGTATAGTTTACCTTTCTTATTTTTTTGCAAAATATTTCCGCTTTTATCAATTAACTGATAATTTTTAGAGCAAAATACGGTGTAATATTGAAGACGATAATAGCAATTTTGTATTGTGCCAGATATTGAAAGTATGCACGGCCTAAATCTTGTTCATTAAGCTCAAATATTCGGGCGTGAATCCTGGTGATCGACTTTCTCAGGCAGACAAGTCCAAGAGTTGATAGCAGTAGTATCAATATGTTTATAATCGAAGCCCAGCCTAAAAATAGTGTTAGATTTTCAGTTTCCATGTGAAATTTCCTTGCGGTTTTTTCTCGTATAAAACCGACAGTTTTATGAGTAGATAGTGGAAAGTGCCACAATAGTCAGGCACTAGCCTCCAAATAAATTTCGTTTGTGGATAGGGGCAGTCCCAGTTAGTTGCAAAGCTATTTTATATGATACAGCTATTGTCCGATGCTCTTTATTCCTAGACACTGTGTGATAGTGAAAATGAGAGGTTGGCAATATGGTAGCTATAAAACATGAAGCCTATCTATGAAATTCGCAGTGGTGCGCTGGCTGGGTTTAATCTATTGGTGCCACAGCTCGGTGGTCAGTCATCAGATTTTTTAGCGCAAGTGGGGCTTCCTGCGGATTGTACACGTCGTCCAAATATCTTGATCCCCATTGCAACGCTGGTAGACCTCCTTAATTTGTGTTCACGGGACTTGTCCTGTAGTGACTTTGGCTTGCGATTGGCGGGGAAGCAAGGGCTGCGTATGCTGGGCGTCCTTGGTAAGCTGATACTGGAAAGTGAGAATCTATCCAGTGCTTTGACAGTAACTCATCGGTATATGGTGTTACACAACCAGGCGGACCACTGGAAAATTTACCAAACCGATGACTGCTTGATTGCAGAGAGAGTTAATCACTTCCCCGACGCAATTCCCGCGCAACAGTATACTGAACTTTCAGTAGGCGCCGCCTATCGCCTGATACAGGAGATGGTTGGCTCTAAAGTATCTCCCCGCTCTGTTTCATTTCGGCATAAGCCCCAATCTTCGCTGAGTAGTTACCAAAATTTTTTTGGCATTGAGGCTAGTTTTGAGCAAGATCGAGATCGCTTGGTTTTTGATGGATCATTGATGAACTATCCCCTCGCTAAACCCAGCAGCGGTCTTATGAGATATTTTGAGGAGTTTTCCAAGTGCTTATTGGCAGAGCACAAGGGTGATATCAGCCGACAGGTTCAAGTCTTAATCCTTCAAACTCTCGGGGCCCAGCAGCACTCCCTGGAGCAAGTTTCTCGGTTACTCGGTATGCCAATGAGAACGCTTCAGCGCCGCTTAAATGAAGCGGGAACCTCCTTTAAGCAGTTGGTACAGGGGGCGCGAATGAAGACTGCCCGCTGGCATCTACGGGCCTCAAGTATTGACGTGGGATTACTATCAGCAAGTTTGGGCTACACCGATATCAGTGCTTTCTCAAAAGCATTTCGAGCCATTCATGGAAGCTCCCCACTGCAGTGGAGGAAGCGACAAGCTATTAATTGTTAATCAATTAAAGGAATTATTTTTAATAATGGTTCAGCGCTACCACTTATTACTATAAGGGTGAGCTTTTAGATTTTTCCTGATTTTACTTCAGCAGCGGCGCTTGGCTTTGCACCAATAATCCTAGGGGACTATGCTGGGCGCCACTGGAACGAATGATGAAAGGCAGAATTGAAAATGAGTGCAGAGACAATCCGTTGTAAAGCAGCTGTAGCTTGGGGGCCTGGGGAGCGTTTGGTTATTGAGGATGTCGATGTTATGCCTCCCCAACAGGGTGAAGTTCGCGTGAAATTACACGCCACCGGCGTTTGTCACACAGATGCGTTCACTTTGTCAGGAGATGATCCTGAAGGGGTATTCCCGGCAATCCTCGGCCACGAAGGTGCGGGTGTTGTTGAGTCCGTTGGTGAGGGGGTGACCAGTGTCTCTGTCGGGGATCATGTGATTCCTTTGTATACCCCTGAATGTGGCGAATGTAAGTTTTGTCTCTCTGGAAAGACCAATTTGTGCCAAAAAATCCGGGGCACCCAGGGCAAAGGATTAATGCCTGACGGTTCGACACGCTTTTCGGTAGATGGGAAACCCATTTTCCATTATATGGGTTGCTCTACTTTTTCTGAGTACACAGTCCTTCCTGAGATATCTGTGGCCAAAATTAATCCCGAAGCCCCCTCAAATGAGGTTTGTTTGCTGGGCTGTGGTGTTACTACGGGAATGGGAGCCGTTACCAATACAGCCAAGGTTGAGCCGGGTTCCTGTGTGGCAATTTTTGGTTTGGGTGGAATTGGTTTATCCGCAGTGATCGGAGCCAAGATGGTTGGCGCCTCACGAATTATTGGTGTCGATATTAATGAGGACAAATTTGCGCTGGCGAAGAAACTGGGGGCCACTGAGTGTATTAACCCCAAGGCTTACGATAAGCCTATCCAAGAGGTTATCGTAGAGCTTACCGATGGCGGAGTGGATTATTCTTTTGAGTGTGTGGGTAATGTTAACCTGATGAGAGCTGCCTTGGAGTCTTGCCACAAAGGATGGGGGGAATCCATTATTATTGGAGTGGCAGGTGCGGGACAGGAAATCAGTACACGCCCATTCCAGTTGGTTACAGGGCGGGTTTGGAAGGGATCAGCATTCGGCGGTGTAAAGGGGCGCTCTGAATTGCCTTCTTTCGTAGAGCGTTACCTGGCTGGAGAATTTAAATTGAATGACTTTATTACTCACTCAATGCCCCTTGAGCAAATAAATGATGCCTTCGATTTAATGCACGAAGGTAAAAGTATTCGCAGTGTTATTCATTTCCAGCAGGCTTGATAGGAACACTTAAAATGTCGATTGAATTGGTTGGCAGTACTAAATCTTTTGACGGTTTGCAGCAGCGTTACCGACATAAATCCAGCACGCTCAACTGTTCTATGGTCTTCTCCATTTTTTTACCACAGGATGCAGAGGGGAATACACAGAGGAAATATCCTGTTGTTTATTGGCTATCGGGCTTGACGTGCACGGATGAAAACTTCAGTCAAAAGGCTGGTGCTCAGAGAGTCGCTGCAGAGTTAGGGATTATCTTAGTGATACCCGATACGAGCCCCAGAGGAGACGATGTGGCGGATGACCCGGGTTATGATCTGGGGCTGGGGGCTGGTTTTTATGTAAATGCGACTCAAGAACCCTGGAAGCAGCATTATCAAATGTATGACTACATCGTGGATGAACTTCCAAGCCTGGTAGAACTTCATTTCCCCACCAATGATCGACGCGGGATTTGCGGACATTCTATGGGCGGGCACGGTGCCCTGGTCATCGGTCTGCGAAACCCCAAGCGATATCAATCAATTTCTGCTTTTAGTCCAATTTGTAATCCTATTGCTTGCCCTTGGGGAGAAAAGGCGCTGGGAACTTACTTGGGAGCTGATCCCAAGAGCTGGGAGCCATATGACGCAACAGTGCTAATGGGGCGCGCTGTAGAGAAAACGCCGATTTTGGTTTCTCAGGGAGAACAGGATGAGTTTCTTGAGGAGCAGCTGAGACCACATTCCCTGCAAACAGCTGCCGAAGCCAGTGATTATCCTCTTCGGATAGAGCACCATGCAGGCTACGATCACAGTTACTATTTCATCGCTTCATTTATTGAGGAGCACTTAAGGTTCCATGCAGACTCATTGTTGAGCAGACATATATATTAGGCTGGATAAATTACGGACTAGTGAAGTTAGCCCCTCAGTTGAGGGGCTGTTTGGGCAAAGGGCTTTGCGCCCTGGCAAGTTGCTATGTATAAAGCGATACGAGCAGAATACATAGAGCCAAAGTGAGAGGCGTAAGCTTATCGTGCAACCGCCCGACACTCGCCAATAATTTCAGCTCTGTTCTGGTCAAAAGTTTGTTCGATCAGGAACCAGCCATTGGGACAGAAGCCACTTTCGGCTAGCAAGAGTTCCATTCTCTGCCGGGCAACTTTCTTCACATCTCCAGAATTGGCGCCGCCGGGACCGCCACTGCCGCTGGGACCACCACCGCCTGGGCCACCACTACCCTTACCGCCGCCGGGACCACCACCGGGACCACCGCCACCCGGACCTCCACGCCTACTGCCTTGGCCCTTGGGACCAGCCCCAATGGTTGCCTTGTAGGTAAAGCGACGATGGCCCAGTTCAGTGATGTCAGTGACAAATGATTCAGTGGTGGGGATCTCTGGTGTAGAGCTACAGCCAGCAGCGATCAAAATCACAGCTGCAGATGCAAAGAGATGAACCTTCATTATTGTTACCCCGTATTTTGATAAAAGCTTTAGTCAGACATTAGCTAACCACAAATGTTGGTTAAGCAGAGTAAACATTTGTAAAGGGGGGCAATAGCAGCAGGATTGTTTGTGCTCAAACCCAAAACTGTAAGGTACTGCATGTCCCGGAAGGTTCCGTTGTAGAATCCTCAATAGTTTGCTCTATCCACAATATAGCTGCATTTTTTAGAGGGTTTCCGATAAATTTGAGATACTTCTGGTGATCAGAACAAGTCCCAAAGAGAAGCTATGGTTTATCTGGATGCCATTTAGGCCGACTCTTAAGGAAGCCGGAGATAATATGGAATTAATCAGAGTTTTCTAAATAATACCCTTGGTAGCAAAGTGGTACGTGAATTGCCAACAATACTTAATATAAAGAGTTTTCCTATGAAACAAGCACTGCTTGCATTACTTGGATGCACTTTTGCAGGAATATGTTCTGCAGAGTCACTCAGCATTGAACGGTTATTCTCCGACCCGGCTCTGGGTGGTACTGCTCCCCGTGCGCTGGAATATTCACCTGATGGGCAGCGCGTAACTTTCCTCAAAGGTAGAGCTGAAGATTACAACCGTTACGATCTTTGGGAGTACAACCTGAAAGACGGTCAGTCCCGAATTTTGGTCAATTCCGATAGCTTGCACAGCGGTAGTGAAACTCTTTCGGATGAGGAAAAGGCAAGACGGGAGCGCCAGCGAATTTATGGTAGTGGAATAATGGAGTACAGCTGGTCCGAGGATGGTCGGTCTCTGTTGTTCCCTTTGGCCGGCGATATTTACTATTACGATCTCAAAGACCGTTCTTCGCGTCGACTGACTGAAACGGAAACCTTTGAAACCGATGTAAAGGTCTCTCCCGAGGGGCACTTTGTTTCGTTTATTCGCAACCAAAATATCTATATTGTCGATCTGAAAACCGGTAGGGAAAAGCAGCTAACCAGCGACGGCAAAGATCATATTAAAAATGGAATGGCTGAGTTTGTTGCCCAGGAGGAAATGGACCGGATGACCGGTTATTGGTGGTCTCCTGATGATCGGCATATTGCTTTCCTGCAAGTTGATGAGTCGCCAGTTGATCAGGTAACCCGTAGCGAAATCTATGCGGATCGTATCGAAATGATACAGCAACGTTACCCCGCTGCTGGGCGTGCGAACGCAAAAATCCGACTTGGCCTTATAGATATTGATTCGGGGGATATCCGTTGGGTCAACCTGGGAGATAATCAGGATATTTATATTCCCCGAGTAAAATGGGCCCGTGATCACCTGTTAACTTTCCAGTGGCAATCTCGAGACCAGCAAAAGTTAGAGCTTCGTGCTTACAATCTCAATACGGGAAAAACCCGAACGCTCCTTACCGAGTCCAGCGATACCTGGGTTAACCTGAGCCATGATCTCCACTTTTTGGAAAATAGCGATGCTTTTATTTGGTCATCGGAGAGGGATGGCTTCAAACACCTGTATAAATATGATTTTGGCGGCGGATTACAGGCACAATTGACTAAGGGAGATTGGGTGGTTGACGAGTTAGAGGCTGTTGATGAGCAGGCTAATCGTTTGTATTTTACCGCACGGAAAGATACTCCAATCGAGAGGCATCTCTATGCAGTCTCCCTGCAGGGGGAGAGCGACATTAAGAGAATTTCACAGCGTAGTGGTATGCACTCTATCGAATTTTCTGAGGATGCCTCTGGATATATTGATAAATTTTCCAGCGTTACCACGCCCCCTCAGGTGAGCCTGCACAGCAGCTCAGGGACCAGAGTTACCTGGCTTGAGCAGAATGCTGTAAATCGTGATCACCCTCTCTATCCTTTTAAAGATCAATGGATCACTCCGGAATTTGGCAGTATTGAGGCGCCCCATGGCCAGGAGCTTTTCTACCGCTTGTACAAACCTGCTAATTTTGATGCGAAGAAGAGTTACCCGGTAATGGTGTTTGTCTATGGTGGTCCACACGCTCAGGTGGTTACCAATAGCTGGGATAAACTATTCAACCAGTATATGGCCCAACAGGGTTATATTGTTTTTTCCCTAGATAATCGTGGTTCAGCAAACCGCGGTACCGCTTTTGAGAATCCTATCTTTAAGAATATGGGATCTCCTGAAGTGGAAGATCAAATTACCGGCGTTGAATTCCTGCGCACCCTGCCTTACGTTGATAAAAATAAAGTAGGCATCTTCGGCCACAGCTACGGTGGTTACATGGCACTGATGAGTATGTTCAAAGCCGGAGACTACTTTAAGGCGGGGGTATCGGGTGCGCCGGTTACGGACTGGACGCTGTATGATACTCATTATACTGAGCGTTATATGGGCAATCCAACCAAGGATATGGATGCCTATGAGGCATCTTCTGTGTTTCCCTATGCGAAGGGCTTACAAGGTGATCTGCTGATTTATCATGGTATGGCGGATGATAATGTGTTGTTTACCAATACCACCAAACTCATAAAACAGTTGCAGGATAACGGCCAACAATTTGAACTGATGACTTATCCAGGCAAGAAGCATAGCTTGCGCGGTAAGCAGACTCGCATCCACCAATACAGCATGATCAAGCGCTTTTTTGATCGGTATTTAAAGGGGCAGGATTAAAAATTAAATAATCTCCCAGAAGAAAAAAACCGAGGCTAGCCTCGGTTTTTTTCTTTATTGAGGTATATGACCCCTAAGACTGAGGCTGATCAACCCGATCCAAATTCATTACTTTGGTCCAGGCCAGCACAAAATCATTTACAAACTTGTCAGCGCTATCACTGGAAGCATAAACCTCTGCGACTGCCCTTAATTCAGAGTTTGAACCAAAAATCAGATCTACAGGTGTGGCTGTCCACTTTGCCTGGCCACTTTTGCGATCTTTTCCTTCATAGATACCCTCTGATTTTGCCGACTTGGACCAGACAGTAGACATATCGAGCAGGTTCACAAAGAAATCATTCGTCAGTGTGCCGGGGTGCTGAGTAAGTACACCATTCTGTGAGGAGTCGGTATTTGCATTAAGTGCCCGCATTCCTCCAACCAGAACAGTCATTTCAGGCACACTTAGGGTTAACAGACTGGCTTTATCAACTAATAACTCTGTAGGGGTTCTTCCATAACCATCGCCAAAGTAGTTGCGGAAGCCATCGGCCAGAGGTTGTAGTACCGCAAAAGAATTAACATCTGTTTGTTCCTGGGAAGCATCGGTGCGTCCAGGCTTGAAAGGGACCTGAATTTTATGTCCGCCTTGCTCTGCAGCTTTTTCAATGGCTGCTGCGCCCCCAAGTACAATGATATCTGCCATTGAGATTTTTTTGCCCCCGGATTGGGAACTGTTAAATTCCTGCTGGACTTTTTCCAGCGATGCCAGGACTTGTGATAGTTCAGTGGGATCATTTACCGACCAGTCTTTTTGGGGTTTCAGGCGAAGACGGCCACCATTGGCGCCACCGCGAAAATCTGAACCACGGAAGGTAGAAGCTGAGGCCCAGGCAGTCCTCACCAGATCGGGAACGCTAATGCCCGCCGCCAGTATTTTTGCTTTGAGAGAATCTATATCCCGGCTGTCAATTAGAGGGTGATCAACTTTGGGGATAGGGTCTTGCCAAATTAAATCTTCTTCAGGCACCTCCGCTCCCAAATAGCGCGCACGAGGGCCCATATCCCGATGAGTCAACTTGAACCAGGCTTTGGCAAAGGCGCGTTGAAACTCTTCCGGATTTTCCTGAAACCGCCTGGCAATTTCTTTGTAGCTGGGATCGAACTTAAGGGATAAATCCGTGGTAAACATGATGGGGGCATGGCGCTTGTTCTTGTCGAATGCATCGGGCACCAGATTTGCCGCGCTCTGATCATCGGGAATCCACTGAACGGCACCAGCTGGACTTTTTGTTTTGACCCAATTGAATTTAAACAGGTTGTCCAGATACTGCTGGCTCCAATTGATTGGGGCGGCAGACCAGGCCCCTTCCAGGCCGGATGTCATTGTGTCGTCGGCATTTCCTTTCCCACACTTATTTTTCCAGCCAAGCCCCTGTTGCTCTATCGGGGCGGCGGCGGGCTCTGGGCCGAGGCAATCAGCTTTCACTGCACCGTGAGCCTTACCAAAGGTATGGCCTCCGGCAATCAAGGCTACTGTCTCTTCGTCATTCATCGCCATGCGGGCAAAAGTTTCGCGGATATCTGTGGCGGCAGCCACCGGATCGGGATTGCCATTGGGTCCCTCAGGGTTGACATAAATAAGCCCCATTTGCACTGCGCCAAGAGGTTTGTCCAACTCCCGGTTGCCGGTGTAACGCTCATCCGCCAGCATCTTGGTTTCGGGCCCCCAATAAACCAGGTCGGGCTCCCAGTCATCCTGTCGCCCCCCGGCAAATCCGTACGTAGGGAATCCCATGGACTCCAGAGCTACATTGCCGGTTAGCACCATAAGATCAGCCCAGGACAATTTGCGCCCATATTTTTGTTTGATGGGCCAGAGTAGACGGCGGGCTTTATCCAGGTTGGCATTATCAGGCCAGCTGTTGAGGGGATCGAAACGCTGTTGACCACCACGGGCACCACCGCGACCATCACCGATCCGGTAGGTGCCTGCGCTGTGCCAGGCCATTCGGATCATAAATGGGCCGTAATGACCGTAGTCTGCGGGCCACCAGTCCTGTGAAGTTTTGAGCTGAGTTTCGATGTCCTGTTTTACCGCTTTAAGGTCCAGGGTTTGGAATTCGGTAGCGTAATCAAAGTCGTCACCCATTGGATTGGATCTGGGGGAGTGCTGTCTGAGCGGGCGTAGGTCGAGTTGGTCTGGCCACCAGAACCTATTGGACTTTGGTTGCCCTTCAACTGCGCCCTCAAGAATGACGGGATCAGTCACCACTTCCTCATTGGTGTCTGCGGCATAGAGTGGCGCGGTTATAAACAATGAGACTATTAAAGCGGCACAACTACGATTATATTTTATTAGCATCGAAAGTGTCTCCGTACGATCGTTGATACATCCTTCGTTTCACTATTACTCATCGTAATGATATAGGCGACTTGCTGCGATTTAGTAAGGTTACTTTCGGTTTACGATAGCACCTGATTCATCTATCCAGCAGATAGTATAGCGGGTAAATAGTATAAGAATTTACCGGTATAAGGATTAAAAGTAATCAATAAGGTAAATTAAAAAACTTAATAACCAAGCCTATTTGTTGAGTGGCGATATGGGCTGGTGTAGTTTTATTTATAGGGTGTTTTGTCTGGGGCCTATTGCATTATTATGTGGGTGTCGTTTGGTGGAATATATAGGTTGTGGGTTATATGACTCCGGGAATTGCCTTATTAAAAAAGAATAATATCAGTCACAAGGTTCATGAGTATAGACACGACTCTTCAAGTGATTCTTACGGTTTGGAAGCATCACAAAAATTGGGAGTTGCTGAGGAGAGAGTGTTTAAAACGTTGGTAGTTGCGCTGGGCAATAAAAAGTTAGTTGTTGGTGTTGTTCCGGTTTCGACGATGCTTAACCTGAAACTTATTGCAAGAGCTGCCGGGGCAAAGAAGGCGATAATGGCCGCTCCAGCTGATGTAGAGAGATCAACAGGTTATGTTTTGGGCGGCGTTAGCCCGCTTGGGCAAAAAAAGCGCTTGAAGACTATCCTTGATCTATCGATTCAAAATCACTCAACCATTTTTGTGAGTGCTGGCCGTAGGGGACTGGAAATAGAGTTAAGTCCAGATGACCTGATAAAGGCTGTCGATGGCAATCTAGCTAAAATTTGTGAGTAACTGAGCCGGGCAGTTCCTGATGTGAGGGTTTATTAGCTTCAAGGTGAATAGCTATTGCCTTCTCAAAAGTAGTGCATGAAGAAATCAGTAAGTTAGTTGTTATTGAAACTGGGCTCTCCCTGGGGAGAGCCCAAAAAGTATTAATTACAGAGTGTCTGCATTGTCAGGAGAGGGCTCTGTCCACTCTCTTTGGAGCTTATATCGAGGCCATTAATGCCTCCCTCTGAAGCGATCACCAGGCCGTGATTACTAGCGTTGAGCCAGCGGTCCACTATACCGGAGGCTCCCAGGTCAATGAGGTGTCGACCAGTAGAAGAGGGCGTAAAGCTACCCACCTGAAGCCCAAGAATCGAGCTGCCGCCAACAGAGTCCCATGTAGCGGATTCCTCTTGCCAGCTTTGTGTCGCCATATATATGCCATAGCTGTTGCTGGATGTATTGATGACATTCAGTTCGAGTGTCGCATCAATATATTGCTGACAACTTAAACCGGATAAATCGAAGCGAATCAGGCTATACATTGTGCCGTAGATCAAATCGCTACCATCGGCGAGAAGTCCATCGCTGTCACCATCGAAATTGTCATCTTCCTTTCTGGAGGAGATAAAGACATCATCTGAGGCAACTTGGGATATCTTTTCGCTGACAGTGTCACTGCAGTCTGCAACCACCTTGAGGGCTGGTGCAATACCGGTTTCCTTTGATGAGATATCTACGCCATTGCTTCCATTTTGCGCGGCGATGACCATCCCGGTATTTTCAGCGTTTAGCCAGTCTTCCAGAATACCAGAAGAGCTTAAATCCAGGGTTAGGGTTCCAGTGGATGAAGGAATAAAGCTGGCTGCCAATTGTGAAAGCACTCCCGATCCGCCGACTGAATCCCAAGTGACTGATTCTTCGTCCCAGTCAGATTCGGCCAGGTAAATTCCATAATCGTTGGTGGAGCGGTTGGTAATATTTAATTCAAGCTTAACTGAATTTATTGCTGAACAATCGGCGATATTGGAGAGGTCAAATTTGATTAATGAGTAGAGAGTTCCGTAGGTACTATCGCTACCATCTGCCAGTAGCCCGTCTGAGTCACTGTCGAAATTACTGGATGAATAGCGGGAAGAGATAAAGGCATCATCTGCTACGGGTAGGGTTACCTCGCCGTTGTCACTGCTATCCTCGACAATGACACTCCTGCCAACACTATTTTGTGCAAGAACCATAGATTCGCCAATTCGGTTGGCACTCCACCAGTTAATGTCCTCTGGTAAAGCAAGGGGGTCATTGGCGCGATCTTCACGGGTCAGGATACTGGCGCTGTCGTCAAATTGGGCCGTGCGGATGCTCAGCTCATCAGGACTAACTTGTATCACTTTAAACTGCTGGATGCTGGCCATATCGATGGTCCAAAACTTGGCATCATTGGCGGAACGGGCCGGAGCCCCCCAACTGCCTTCACCCACATAGACAGTGCCTCCGGTATCACTGGTAGAAAAATCACTATTGCCCGGGGCGACGACTTCAGTGAGCTTGGTCAGGTGGGTATCTGATTCGACCACTAGGTTCATGGCGTAGTCATAAAATGGCTCTGCCCACCAATTGAATAATGTGGGGTTATCGGACTTGCCACTGTAATGGGGGAACATGGGCTTGTGGTATTGGGCAAAACGCCAATTGCTGTAGGCGCCACTTGTAGCTAAATCATCTTCCAGCCAGTTGTTCATAGCCGTTGCATAAGATGACCAGCCACTTTCCTGAAATTGGCTGTTTAGGGTGTAGACGCGTAAGAGGGGGAAATCTGTACGGCGCCGTAAGTATCGCTGGGGCTACAGCTACTATCTGCATTGAAGTCGACTCCAAATACCTGGCAAATAGTGGAGTAGTTGTCATCTTCATGATTTCCATGGGTGGGAATTAAGGGGTAAATGCGTTGGTAGCTATACCCATCAATTTCATCGCTGGAATAAGTCAGGGTCCAGTCTTGTAAAAACTCATCCATCTCTGATGCGCTGTTGGCGTTAGTAAAATCGCCGCCGTGCATAACAGCCAGCGGACGGATCTTAGCCAGCAGTGCATTCCCCTCGCGCCGGGTTGTGTGTCCGGTGCGGGTATCGCCTCCAGCAATAATCACAAATGGGGACTCATCGTCAGGTGCAGTTTTAAACCAGAAACGATCGCCACAGCCATCCTGGTCACAGATCCGGTAATAAACCTCTGAATTCGGTGTCAGGTTTTCCAGTCTTACAAAGTAGCTATTTAAGCTACCGTCGAACGTAGCTGCGGTATCAACTGATCGACTGCTCCAACTATTTTCATTGGTTGAGTAGCCAAAATTGATATAAGGGTTATTACTATTACCGTCCGGTGAAAATCCAATGACAGCACTGGTAGAGGCATCGCCATCCCAGGCCAATCTGTGATATTTGGTCGCTGAGTTGGCATCAATTGCCAAACATAGAGTCGAGAAAGCAAAAGCAGTGCTTAAGAACCGTCTCATGGGGGATTCCTGTAAGTAGTGGTTATTATCTGAAGGCGCTGCAATTTGAAAGGTTAGTTGTGAAAGCTGGATGCAGCGCGCCGGAATTATTCGGGATTATTATTACAGGCGGTTGAATGGTTGGAGACTAAGCGTACAAAAGCGGCGTTTCTATAAGGAATTGTGATAGTTTCTGCGTTCATGAAATTAACTGCCCCCGCCCCTGTTTTCAGGTACTGGTAAACATCGTATAAAGGCCTGTCAAAATTACGGGTCCAGTAATCTCCCCTTTGAGTTTTCGGGAAATATTCAGTCGCAATTAGAGGCCTGCCAGATTTACTCTCCTGCAGGATAATGGATCGTAACTCTGTAATATCGGGGAGCCTCCAATTTTGCGTTGCACACAATTTCTGTTGATTGGTATTGCGAATCAGATCCTCGGTATCACACCGCTCTTCTTCAAAATAACAATCTCCATTATTTTCTATACCTTCTTCATATTGATACCACGAGTAGGTCCACCTTCCATCGTGAATTCCTTCGTCGTCGGTTTTTACTTCCCAAAGAAGCCCTGTATCGGTGTCGCAGATACAGGACCAGGGGCCTGCCCAAGCCTCGATAGGCTCCCCATTTTTATCAATTTTAACTAAGTGGTATTCCCTTGGCAGAGGTTGTGATGGTTGGTGCAGTATGACTGCACAGACCGTGATTGCAGGAAAAATGAATACCCAAAATATGCGCACAAACATTATTGATCTGCCAACTTGATTTTGACGGGGAGAGAGTGGCGAGTGTGGGCGATTTGCGAGTGATCAAAGGCAGAAACCCAGAGGCAAATACCGTCTTTTATTGCTACATCTAACGCTGATCCAGTATCTAATTTTCGCACCATCTCCATAGACCAGTAGCCGTCCTGCCAAACAGCATAGGCCCTTACATCGGCACGATCTCCCTCAAAGCGATTTGAGGTATAGAGGACTGAAGGCATAATCGTATTGATAGGATAATTGTCATCTTCAGCCGTGTATGACTGGTAATCAAACCAGGAAATAGTCCAATCGCTTTTTGTATCCTCGTTTTGATATGGCGTCAGGCTGGAGGGACTTTTGGGTAGTCGTTTTGGTGTAACGTTTTTTGCGGAGTACCACTTCCAGTTCATTAAGTATGCCCCGGACTCTTTGCCATCCTGGAGATATCCTGCGGTATAGCGGCGTGCTCCTGGCCTTACAATATCAGGCTTGCCAATATAATTGTCATCTGCCAGGTGCATTTTATTGGTTCTTACTGCTTTCCAGTGCCAGAGATCGTGTATTTCATCGGATGAGCTGTAGTGGTAGCCCTTACCATGCCAATTTGCGGGCAACTGTGCTGATGGTTTGCGGCCCAGGTGAGAGGTTCCCGAAGCACCGAAATCACAGGAATTGGAAAGCAGGATGGCAAACTTATCTTCATAGTGACGGGTTTCATTAAAATTTTGAAAACCTTGCTGTTGTATTTCCCAGCCAGAACCAACTTTTTTCAGTGGTAGGTGTTTCAGGCTTTCAGTGGGATCTTCCCAGGTGATATGAAAAAATATTTCCTGTTGGTTATGCAAGGCTCTCAAGTTGACGGTTGAGCTACCATCAATAAAGTTAGCACCTCCGTCAGTATGGATTTTAAGTGATATGGCTGAGGACCATGCGGATTCTTGGGGGATTCCATCTATGTTTATAAAGGTTTCCGGACTTATTTTCTCAACTGTAAGATCGTGGTAACTGTTATTTGTAACAATAATCCAAAGTAATAAAGTGATACAGCCGGTAGATAAGTAGGTAAAAATTGAAGTTCGATAGCCTGATCGAGTATTGGGAAGCAAATAACCCGAAGTCTTCAGACCATAGGTTATTAGGTAAACGCCAGCGTGAAAGAATATATAGAGTAAGATCGCAAAAGCACTATAAAAGTGTGCCTGGCGAAAGATAGAAGCATTGTCGGAACCAATAAATAAAATCCAGCCACTTAAGACCATGAGCACTAAAAAAAATGAGCCAATGCGTGTTACTACCCTATGGTAGCTAATTGATGTTTTATAAGGTTTACTTTGTGAGGTTGTATTTTTTATTTTAATTGTTACTTTATAGGATAAGTAGCAGATAAGGATGGCCGAAGTAACAATTGCTACAAAGAAGTGAATATCATGAATCTGTCCCTGGGGTAACAGTTCTTCGATATTTCCAATACTTGGCTTAGTTAAGGTGGAGATACGGAGCCCCGTTAGCAGGTTACATAAAACTGCAACAATGGCCACACTGTGCAGAATTATCCAAAGAGTACTCTTCGGTTGTTTGGCCATGGGAGTATTCCAAAAGGGATTAGGCTAGTAAAAAAGTGTGGCATTTATATTAATTAAAATAGACTACATTCTGCTGATGGAGTCACGGCGCCTAAAAAAGGAAGAATGAACTGTGCTGTAGAAGCGCATTAAGAATGAATGCCGGTTCCTATCTTACCGAGATGTAATCACAGCGAGTCTCAGTTGCAGAGTTTCCTTTCCGCCTGACACAATAGTGCACTACTCAGTATTTTGACCTGCTCAGAACAAATAGCGGGATAACTTATTCTTGTTGGTATTCCGCATTTTGTAACTATTCATGCAGCTGACACTTACTCAGGCTTTCACTTTTCTCCAAATCTTCCGATATGGCCATAAGTTTCGGGTGGTCACTTCTCCAGTCAAAATCTTCATGGCGAAAATCAAGATAGGATAGTGCTGAGCACAAGTTAATATGTGGCAAGCTAAGACTGGCGGGTAATCGATCCAGGTGCTTTTCCAGGTAATCTAGAGATCTCTCAATAGCACTGAAATAGCGCTGCCACCAAAAATCAGACCTAAGTTCTTCCCGTGCGCGCAGCTTTTCCATTTGCAGATGCACTGCTGCGTCCATTAATCCAGAGCTGACACTGTGAAAAGTATACAGATCCCAATTGTTATCCAGTGGCGCAGATAAGTGACCATCCCCCAAGCTTTTATCCAGAAACGCACAGATGACTTCGCTGTCAATGATCGAGGAGCCATTATCCAGGGTTAGGCAGGGGACTTTTCCCAAGGGGTTGCTGGAAATAAGTTCGTCGTCATTGTGAAAGGGGTGAGAGAAATGCTCTGTTACCACAGAGTGCAGACGCTGTTCTTGCACAACAATGCGCGCCTTGCGAGCAAAAGGAGAGGAAAAGGTCAGGTACAGTTGCATAGGCCAAGCTCTTTTAGGCTGCGTGCCCTTTCAGCAACTGCAGTGACCGCCAGTGCTGCTACGAGCAACTGTTAACGCGTACTTTAGTGATGGGTAATCACTGAAGTAATGCGGTTATAGAGGTGCTGTTTTAAGTAGGCTCTCTGTTTTTTGAGGCTGGAATAGTGATCGTCGTCGGTGCCAATACCACTATCCTGAAGGCCTCTTATTTGTTTATCCAGTTTGCTGTAAATGTCGTTTTCAAGTTTGAATTGAATATCGTCTTCGATGAGCTGCTTGATTGTGTCTGCATATTCTGGGAAATCCACCGAGAGCTCGTGTGAAGCAATGGGCATAAGGGACCTCCACAATCGATATTAGTTAATGAAGTGTAGGTTCAGTCTTGCCAGTCACAAAAATGCAATTCTAGCGCTGCTTCCCTTAATCAACATAGTTATAAAGTGAAGTTAATATAAGTCTGTATATAGCCATTTGATATATATAAAAGTTGAAGCTATTTTATTAGCAAATATTTTTTACCCTCTTTTTTTGATTATTGGTAATTGTTAGTCAGGTGAGGCTTAAACAGAGGGCTGGGAGGAAGTGACGGGCACAAAAAAGCCCGACAATTACTTGTCGGGCTTTTTTGTTGCGGTTCTGCTACTGGGCTTAGGCCGAAGCCTCCAGTGGGGCAAAGCGCAATTGGCGCCTCTGCAAAAGCTCACCGAGGTAGAGCTTTAAGTAGGCTGCAGCGGCCCGTTTCCCCTCTGCTGCGGAGTCTTCTGTTATTTTCCCAAAGCGGGAATAAGACTGGGAGCAGAAAGAGTCGTTAATGTTGATGGCACACATAAACCGGTCTCGCCAATCCTGAGAGGGTGGCAACTCAAACTCCCGAGACAGGTTTTTGATCAGAGTATCTGCCAGGCGCCAATTGTTTTCCATTTGTAGTTGGCGTAATGCCCAACTGGACTGAGGTCCAAAATGTACTTTTAGTGCCGCGAGATTCTCTTCATAGTAGCCGCGCACAAGGTCGCACAGCTGATTCAGCATATCCTGCCAGCTTTCTGACGGAGAAAAATCCGAATGGCCCAATACTACGTCACCGAAAGACTTATAGTGACGCTCGGCCAGGGCGGTTAAGCTGGCATCTACACTTGGGAAGAAATGATAAACAGACGCTGCTGGAACACCTGCAACCTGACTAAGGTTTGCGAGGCTAATATCCGTAGAGTCTTGTTCAGTAATTAATACTTCAAGGGCGTCAAGAAGCTTTTCATACTTCTCCCGACCATTTTTGCGTTGTGGTTTGCGCGGACTGGCAGTGTCGCGCCGGCTGATAGCTCGTCGATCGATTTGGTTCAAATTACCTCCCCCTATAGACAAGCGGTACTGGCCATGGGCTAGCATACGCTTTACTTCCATGTAAAAAATTGTCTTTTGGAATTGATTATTATAATCGTACCAAATTCAGGCGAGCAAGAAGAACTTGTTTGATTTGTGGGGTAGTTCCACATTAATTAATTAAATTCGGCTAGCAGGTATTTCTGCCAGCCGAATGGAAATGCAGCTAGTGATAATGTAGCTCTGTCGCCTTTCCTCGGAAGACGTAATAAGAGAAAACGGTATAGGCGAGGATGACGGGAACTACTATTACCGCACCCACAAGAATAAATTTTAATGAGGCGGTGGCACTGGCTGCCTGCCAAATATTTAGTTGGCCGGGAACAATATCAGGGAAAAAGCTGAAAGCCAGGCCGATAAAGCACATCAGGAAAATAACAACGACGGTAAAAAAAGGAACCGCTTTATGTCTGTCCGCAGGCTTAGGCATTCTCGCCAGCAGAACATCATTGGAGACAAAGGCAATAAAGCACAGGGTGGGGACGAGTAGTACAAACATAACCAGAGGGTAGGTAAACCATCGGTCAAATACGGTTGGGTTTACCAGTGGATTGATGGCCGATACTGCAACCACCCCAAGCAGGGTGGCCCGTCCTGCGTAACGGGTCCATGTGGTCGCTCGTTTTTGCAGCTCCGACTCGGTTTTAAGAACCAGCCAGGCGCCGCCAATATAGGCGTATGCGGCGGTAACTCCCAGAGCGCTGAGCGCTGAAAAAAGCTGTGCAGACCAGTCGGGCTTAAAGCCAATCACGTACTGCCCCAGCATGTACCCCTGTGCAAGGCTGGTAATAATAGACCCCGCTTTAAAGGTTCGATCCCAGGTTAGTTTTTTGTCGATGGCAGCCTTGGCACGAAAGTCGAATGCCACTCCTCGCATGATTAGCCCGACCAGCATAATCGCAGCTGGTATATATAGGTGCATTAACACCAGGTTGTGTGCGATTGGGAATGCAATCAGGAGCAAACCGATTGCCAGTACCAGCCAGGTTTCGTTGGCATCCCAAAAGGGGCCAATGGATGCGATCATGGTATCCCGCTGCGATTCCTCCTCTTCTCCCATGGGGAGCAAAATGCCCACACCAAGATCGTAGCCATCCAGAATTGCGTAGACTATTACCGCCAGGCCCATCAGGGCGACAAAGGCGACAGGCAGCCAATAGGCCGCTGCAGAAGCGCTACCGGTCATTTGCCTTCTCCCTTGTCATTTTTCTCGGTATCTTTTGGGCGGTTGGTTAAGCTAGTGCCGGCGAATAGTTCCTGAGTTTCAAACTCCTCGACTTTTACAGACTTTAGGGCCATCACTTTCAGGGTTCTTATGTACGCATAGAGCAATATCACATAGACAACCAGATAAAGGGTTAGGGAAAAACCGACATGGGAAGGTGGTACTGGAGTAACAGCATCGGCGGTTTTCAGTACTCCTGTTACGAGCCAGGGTTGGCGTCCAATTTCTGTGACATACCAACCGGCCAAGGTGGCTATCCAGCCGGAGAATGTCATCGCGACCAGGGTTTTAAGCATCCAGCGAGGCAGCTCACCTTTACGCAATAGATAGACCCCACCCCAAGCGGTTAGCAGCATCAATATTCCTATGCCGACCATAATGCGGAAGGCGAAAAATACGGGGGCTACCGGTGGGTGATTATCGGGGAATTCATTTATTCCCTTGATCTCACCATCCCACTCATGGGTAAGGATAAGGCTGGCCATCTTGGGAATGCCGATCGCCAAATGGTTGGTTTTCTCTTCTCCGTCGGGTATCGCAAATAACAGCAGGGGCGCACCGCGCTCTGTTTCCCAGACTCCCTCCATTGCGGCGACTTTTTGTGGTTGGTGCTCAAAAGTGTTGAGTCCGTGTAAGTCACCCACATAGATTTGAATCGGAATAAAGATGGCAGCGAGAATCAGTCCTGTTTTAAGGGCGAGCCGGGGCGCGCGTTTGGGGTCTCCTTTAAGAATCCGATAAGCGGAAATCCCCGCAACAAAGAAAGATGCCGTCAAACCCGAAGCCAGCAGCATATGTGTAAGTCGGTAGGGGAAAGAGGCGTTAAAGATAATTTCCATCCAGTTTGCCGGGTAGGCGACCCCATCCCGTAAATCGAATCCGGCAGGTGTTTGCATCCAGGAGTTGAGAGCAATAATCCAAAAAGCGGATAGAGTGGTTCCTGTTGCCACAATAAAGGCAGATAAAGTATGTATTTTGCTTGGCACCTTATTAATGCCAAACAACATAATGCCGAGAAAGGTTGCTTCGAGAAAGAATGCAGTAAGTACTTCGTATCCGAGAAGCGGGCCGGCGATATTGCCGACCTGGGCCATAAAGCCGGGCCAGTTTGTTCCGAACTGGAATGACATGGTGATGCCACTCACTACGCCGAGAGCAAATGTCAGGGCAAAGACTTTTACCCAAAAACGATATGCGCGCATCCAGACCGGATTATTAGTTTGGTCGTAGCGTAATTTAAAAAAGAAAACGATCCACGCGAGTGCGATGGTGATTGTTGGAAATAGAATATGAAAGCTGATATTTGCGGCAAACTGTATCCTGGAAAGGATCAGGGTATCTAGCATGAGAGCCTCTGCTGGTCTGAGATCTTTGAACCAGTGAGCCGATTAGCACTTCCTGTGCTAATCGGCACTGCAAGAAAATATAGAGGCAGGTGTGTGTTCCCGCGTATACAATCCTGCAGGAGCCGACTTTGGATCGGCAGCGGCACGGCCTTGTGCCGTTTTTAATCCAGCACTATGGGCTGCTGGATTAAAAATATGCCGGGGCTTTTAGCCATGGATTTGGCCCTATGGGTTTCTCCCCGGAATAAGTGCTTCAGATGAAGGTGTTATTTCGCTTTGAGTGCAGCGGTATATTCCTCGTACTAGCGTTTTTTTCGCTAGTTTGAGGTGTTCTGTCCACCTGTCATCTTACTTTTGAGTTCCAGTAGCTTGACGATACCGGAGCCTAGCTTCATCAATTTAAGCAGGTCCTGGTGTTCTAGCTTGCTGAGTGTATTGGCAAATTCTTCGAGCAGCTCCAGCAAGCTGTAAACTTCCTGGATTTTTTCCTGTGCCTGGGCATCCAGCTCATCTTGGGGTTCATTGAGCAGCAGCTGGCGAAGCAGACTTAATGTAGGGTCGAGCTCTCGCTTGCGGCGCTCCTCGAAGACAGTACGAGCGAGGTCCCAGATTGACCCAGCTGCAGTGAAATAATCTTTGCGATCGCCCGGTTGATGATGCAGCTCAACCAAGCGCCAGGCCTGTAGCTCTTTGAGCCCCATACTGACATTGCCACGACTGATCTTCAGTGCCTGGGCCAATTGCTCGGCATTGAGTGGCGTGGGATGAATGGTGAGTAGGGCAAACATTTGCCCCACCGTGCGATTGAACCCCCAGCGGCTACCCATTTCACCAAAGTGCAGTACGAATGCCTGGGCTTGACTCGATAGTTTCATTTACTTCTTAAATTTCAGAAATTTCTGAAAATTGTAAGTGTAAATTGATCTATGTCAATCACCAATTTAGAAAATAATGTGAGGCCAGCGAGAGGCTCCCGGATTCTGATCTGGGGAGAGGCTGGTTATATGCTCAAGCTACTTTTGGCTCTTTGGTACCAGTTGTCGGGCACGATAAAGCCTCTGCAGGCTTCGCCGTTTTTATCGACGGCGGCGATGCACAGTGGGTGGGTAAAGCTTTCGGGCAGCAGCGCCTCTAGCAATTGATCGGCAGTCATGCCGGTGGTGCTGCTCTGAGGCGCCAGCCAGGCTTGCTTGGGGAGTGCCAGCCACTCGAGAGCACCGCGGTTTGCCTGGCTCAGGGAGAGTGATCGAAACTCGGATAACGATACCCACCAAAGATCATGACTGGAGGGCCGGTGAAGTGTATCCAGCGGTTTGAATAGTCTCCCGGGCATTAGCGCCCACTGGCGATCTATCTCTAGGCCGTGCTCTTTCAGCATTGATTGAACTGCCGGCATTTCAATCAGTGGCAGTTGATGATCTGCCATTCTTGCCAGTTTGATATCCAGTCGGTCCTTGATTCCGGGCCCTACCCAATGGATATCGGTAACCTGGAGATAAAATTTTACGGCAATTTCCCAGTGTTCACACTGGTTGCTGGGCAGGTGTTGCACGACGAAGTCGAGTTCCCCCAGTGTCTTGCCGCCGGACCTTAGAGGGAGGTTTTGGTAGAGCAGCTGGTAGTCGGGATGTTTGTCAAAGGCAAATGACCAGAGCCTTTCAAAGTAAGTGCCCAAGCGGTTATTGGGTTTGTTGAGGCTGAGTTCGTGCAGGTAATTATCCAACTCAGGGGAAAGTGCATCTTTTACTTTCGGGCAGGAGAAGTATTCCAATAGGGACTTTCGTCGCGTGGGGAGAAGCCAGGGGAGTTGGTTAGCTGCACTAAAAATTGTAACGGAGTCCTCGCTAGTGGGAATATCCGAACTTCCCACGGACCACATTAAGTTGTCCCAATTATCTACCTGTCCGCTTTTCAGGGAGGAAATCATGGTCTTCTGTATCGTTTCCTGAATCATTAAACTTCTGTATATTGCTAAAATACAAGACAGATTGGTGAAATCATCTATGATTGCTTTACCATCTGAACTAAAAATAATAATTACACTTATAAGAATCGATCCGAGCACCAAAAAAATCAGCGAATTACCGATGTCGAAATAAGTCCCCTGGCAGTGAAGTTTCTGCCTTGATTTCGTTATCCATCTCCAGTGCCAGCTTTATTCTGGGAGTTGATTTTGGTCGGGTATTTTTCTTACAGTGACTGATACTGGAGAAAATCATGGAATCAGGTCCCCTTATTTCGATCGGCTTGCCTATCTCGCTGTTTATCATCATGGTGGGAATAGGGATGACCCTAACTGCCAGGGATTTCCATCAGGTAACGGTAAAGCCCGTTGGCCTTATTATCGGAACTTTTACCCAAATTCTCCTGATGCCAGCTATAGCAATTGGCCTCTGCTGGGGCTTAAATCTACCACCGGCCATTGCGGTTGGCCTAGTCATTATTGCCGCTTGTCCGGGAGGCACAACATCGAACCTGTTTACCTTGATGGCTCGCGGCAATGTGGCGCTTTCTATTGTATTAACAGTTTCTGCCAGCCTGATTACTATTGCCAGTTTACCGCTTTTCGCAAATTATGCGCTTCGAACTTATTTCGGTGCTGACCAGACTGTAACTCTGCCATTCGCCAGTACAGTGGTGATGTTATCCAGTATTGTCCTCTTGCCTGTTGTGATAGGGATGCTATTTCGCGCCTGGAGACCGCACCTGGCTCGCCGCGCAGAGGGAATAGTCAGTATTTTTGGCGGGGTTGTATTGCTTGCACTGGTAGCAGGCCTTATCTGGGGAATTCGCGATCGCCTTGCAGACTTGATGGTTCAAGCTGGACCCTCGGTCATTCTATTGAATCTCTGTGGTGTGCTATTGGGGCTTCTTATCAGCCGGGTTGCTGGCCTGCCAAAGCGGGAGGGGGTTGCGGTTGCAACGGAACTCGGTATTAAAAACAGTACTATCGGAATGATGGTAACCCTCACGCTCTTACACTCGAGTGAGATGTCCGTGCCCTCAGCAGTTTACGGCGTATTGATGTTCCCATCTGGCGTTCTTTTGGCGTTATATGGTCGCCGTGGCGCAACGAAAAAACTGGCCTCTGAGACGGAAGGAGCAGGTGAAGTAGGGTAGTAAATGTTGCATTTACCGAAAACTAGACCATACCTTTACTATTGAGGGTGTGGTCGATCTCGGAAAATTGTGCTCGCCTATACCAATTTCTGTTACTGCACTATGAATTTCAATAATTCTAATGTGCGGCCACGGATTACTGAATGTCCTTTTTAGGTATATGTCTAAAACCAGGCATTGAGTTGTCTCAACCCCAGATTGTAAAGTCAATATGTTCAAGGGTTTTACGGCGAAGCGCAGCAAGAAAAATACAATCAACAACAACCTAAAATTAGATGCTCTGGTCTGGAAGAGAATATTGGAGCAGTCGACTCTCAGTGGTAATGATTCTGGGGTAGGTAATGCGGCTAAACACAGTATTGTTGTTTCTCTGACTAGCTATGGAAAGCGAATCCATGATATCCATTTGTGTATCGAGAGTTTATTTCAGCAGTCGCTAAAGGCGGATTTAATTGTACTTTGGCTATCGACCAAAGAATTTCCAGATTATATGTTGCCCAATATTTTAATGAGGCAGGTAGATCGTGGATTGAGAATTGAATTTGTTGATGAAGATCTAGGACCTTACACAAAGTATTATTACGCGCTTCAAAAATTTCCTGATAGCCTGATAATCACGGTGGATGACGATATCCTCTACCCGATGGATACCATCGATATGCTGTATCAGTCATATTTAAAGTTCCCGTCACATATTTTCTGTCATCGAGCTCACAGGATAGGTGTTGATAAAAAAGGTAATGTATTGCCTTACAATAAATGGAGGACAACGCGGGAAATTTGGAAGTGCAATATGAATATCAAACCTTCTTATCGCGTTTTTCCTACTGGAGTTGGGGGTGTTTTATATTATCCCGGATCTTTACATCCCGATGTTCTGAATAAAGATAAGTTTTTGGAGTTATGTCCTAATGCGGATGATATCTGGCTTAAAGCCATGAGTATGAGGCAAGGAGTCAGTTGTGCAAGAGTGCCAGATGTTCGTTTCTGGAGGGATAGGTTTTTAACAATCCCTGGGTGTCAGGCTAGCGGCTTGAAGAAACAAAATTTAAAGGGAAAGTGTGGTAACGATAAGAAAATACGCAGAGTATTCTCTGAATATAATTTATCTCGACTATTATTAGAGTAAATAGGCGATATTTAATTCTGGTATTATTTGGTTGTTGATTTAATAATTTCGGTTTGGCTTTATACTGCTACCACTTATATCGAAACCCTAACTCCAATCCTCCGGAAAAGCTATTCCCCAAATTTTCCAGACTGCTACTGTAATAAATTTCTGAATAGATGGAGCAGTGATCACCGCACTCATCGTAACTGGCACCCAATCGCAATTCCCCATACCAAGTGTCAGGTTTCTGACTGAGGCGGGTTTTTGATACCAGTAAATTAGTCCTCTGATCGATATTATAAATAAGGCTCGGTGTTGCAAATAGGGAGAATCTTTCCAGTGGATTTGAGCCATACATATTTCGACTGTTCTTACGCTGACTCTTACGTTTTTCAAAGATGGTACCTAAGCGCAGCAGAAAGCCATTATTATTGATATCGGTGGCTTGTACGGCATAGATATCCTGCAAGTCGTTGGCTTCCTCCGAGGTGTAAATCAGTTGCGCATGAGGCGTCCAGGAGTAGTAATCATGCAGTTTAAAGCTCTTGCCTCCCTCGATAGACAAGGCGTAACCAAATGCCTCATCGCTATTATTGAGTTCGCGCAGTGATCTTGCGTCCATTTCAAAGTCAAACCAATTTAGCTTTAGCTGACTATCTATAAATATGCCGTCTAATCCATACCAGGTGGCAAATGCGCTGACACCATAGTTGCTAGCATCGATTGAGCCATCTCCAAAAAATGAACTGACATCGTTATTTGAATCGCCGTAGTGCAAAGCGGCACTGCCAATAAGCTGGCTTCCAAATATGGAAACTTGTATTGGCAAATCAAAGCCCATTTGCACCTGATAGTAAGTCTGCTTCCAGTTCGCTCGAGTACTGGACTCATTGGGATCAAGGGTGATATGCCGGGCAGAGCTCCTGATCCAAAGCCCACGATTATCAACTGCCTGCTCTTGGGCGTCGCTATACTCGCTACTAGCCAAGTCCAAGTAGCTCGTACCTACCCAATAGCGATTGCCCAAGCGGCTGCGTAATGAAGAGGGTAGGTTGAGTGTTCTGAGAATTTGCGGGAGGGATTCGTAGAGCACTGAGGTGGGTTGCCAGCGAGCCATGCCCCCCTCAGGAAATACTGAGGAATTATCCACAGTGGAACGGAGATACCAGTTGCCGCTATTATTTTCCTCTGTAACACCTTGGTGCAGTGTGTAAGCATAGGCACCGCCGATAACAGCCTGCTGATCGTCTTTGCTGACAAAATCCCCAGCCAGGGTAAATTGTGCATTTGACTCCCCTTCGACGGAGACCACTTTGATCCCGTTGCCCACTGTCCGTTTTCCTTTACCTGAACGGTTAAAGACAGAGATGGTCGTAGTGCCGGATGTGTCTCCCTCTATAATTAGCTGATCGCTTTGTGAAAAATCATCTTCTAGAACGGCGTCTACCCATAAGCGCCCGTTGTCAGAGCGATAATTTCCATAGTTTCCTGTGTCGTCTTTGGCTATGGTGAGGGTGTTGAATTTATTATTAGATAGGTCAATGGTTCCGTTATTGGATATATCTCCTGTAATCACATAACTGTCGCTGTCAAAAAATGCTTGCCCTCCCCATCGAATATCCAGGCCAAGCGGGTTTCCCTCTGCGTCGAGGCCTCCACCGACGGCTAAGCTCCCGGTAAATATCATTTTGGAACTACCCCAAATAACTATCCTTTCCCAGTTATTTAAAAGTGTCCCATCAACGGAGTAATCCAGCTTGAATATCAAGTTGTCAACCTCTCCGTCATCTGCACTGAGATCATCACCACCATCCAGTACTACATCACCGTCGAATGAGTGTGAGTCAATCAGGAGGGTATCTGATCCGGAGCCGCCTCGAACTTCGTTGCTGATGCCCTCATCCCAATAGATATAATCATCACCATTACCGGCATCCAGGTAATTAAAAATAAAACCTCCATCCAGGGTAATGGTATCGTTTCCATCACCTCCCCAAACATGGAAAGACAGCCCATCGAGTAGGATCAGGTTGTCATCGCCCTCGCCTCCATGAATGCCGCCTCCCTCCAGATAATCTCCAACATCACTGGAACGCTCATCGAGGGTTATCGTATCGTTACCAGCGCCGCCATTGACAAACAAATTGACTATGCCGCCGGTAATATTTATTTCATCATTTCCCTCACCGGCAAGTACATTTTCTGCCGTTCCTCCATTCAGGGTGATGGTGTCGTTGCCGGCGAAGGTTTCTATATCTGCGCCATTGGGGTCATTATCTTCATCACAAGTGATTTGATCTGCGCTGGCAGTACCGCTATTACCTGGGTTGCATTGCGCAATAGATTTATTGCAAAAAATAAGCACAAGAGGAATTACCAAGGTGAGTTGTACCAGCCTTACGAGCAATGCCGGGTGTCCAATTTTATGGATAGACACAGTTATTCCTTTTATCGTGCCAAATATTTACAGTAAATGTTTGCGATTTAACCGCACGGTTCTAGTTGGGCGAAATACAATTCATGTATTCACAGGCTTTAGAAACTGGCTTCTATTCTCACCCAACTTTAAAAATCATTCCCATAAACTAGAATTTAGTGCCGACGCCAAAATTTATGACCCAAGGGTTGTAGTCAAAATGGGCGTAAAGGCGATCTCTGCCCAGTTCTGTGGGAAAATCGATAGTGGCATCAGTATCCGCTAGGTAATAAACCGTGGATAAATTAAGCAGGACCGGATAGCGCCAATCTCGGAAGTCTAGGCTGTAGTCCAAGCCAGCCTGTAGCCCCCAATCCCAGGAGTGTCCCATATTAAATGATCCTGGTGCGACCGAGAGCCCAGAGTCCAACAGGTACTCGTTAAACTGGCGGCTGATTTCAACCGTGTGGAAGTTGGTGTAATTTATTCCCGCGCCTATATAAGGTCGTGTACGATAGGAGGGGTCCATGAAGTACCAGTTGCCAAACACCATGGTTGTAGTGGTACTAAAGTCGCCCAGCTGGATTTGGTTTCGCCCGACGTTGCCGGTGAAGTTATCCAGTTTTGTACCGTAGTTGGCGCCATTAATATGCATCAACTCAACACCCCAACGGTCGCTGGGACGCCAGACCCCCGATATTTGCCAGGCGTGAGCGGTATCGATCTGCCAGCTGCTGTTATATAAATCCCACTGCTGTAAAACCCGATACTTTAGCGCTGTGCCCTCGTCATTTGGTTGAACGTAAGTTAATCCGAAGCGAACAATAAATTCCCCCCACTCGATATCACGCCAATCATCCTGGGCATGAGTTGACAATGTTGAGAGAGTAAAAATCAGGGTAATAATTCCTTTGCTAAATCCTTTTGCGATCATCGCGATATCCATCTCTGAAAATCCAGGTACAGGCAAAACTACTTAATTGCCATAGGGAGGTGTAAATAAATACCGGCAATACATGGGCCAAGTACCCCAAAAAGTAGCAGGGTTGAGAAAGCTCGCAGTAAATTTTTCAAATTTTGAGGACTAAATTATTCAACAGGCATGATGTCAGGGGAGTGCTAGAGATATGACTTTGGGGGAAGCCAATATCTCTGGAAGATTGGGGTGAGAGGGGGAAATTGAGGGTTAAGAAAGTTTCCCCAGGGGCACCTTTTCCAGGTTGCGTGCATACTCCAGGAATTTCTGTGCGGCGGGAGACAGCGGACGTGACTTGCGTCGGGCTAAATACCAGTGGGTAACAATAGGAAGCTCCTCAATATCGAGAATCGATAAACCTGCACGCCCGCCAAATGCCAGGGTATGCTCCGATAATATTGAGACCCCGAGGCCGGACATAACCGCGTGCTTAATGGCTTCATTACTCTCAATAGTCATTCGGAGCTTGAGGTCTACATTGCGTTTACGCAGGAACTGTTCAATGGCATGGCGTGTACCGGAACCCTCTTCCCGATGCAGGAACTGACAGCCTGCAAATTCTTGCAGGGAGATTTTCTTGCGGGAGGCCAGTGGGTGCTTCTCAGGCGCTATCGCCAGTAAGCGGTTGGGTAAAAACTCCACCAGCTCCAGGTCCTGGCTTTTGGGGGGATGACTGAAAACGTAGAAATCATCTTCATCCTCACCGGTGTAATCAATAATCTGTTGGCGGTTGCCCACCCTGAAATGGATATCCAGTCGCGGATGCTGCTGATAAAACTCCCCAATCAGGTGAGGGATAAAGTATTTGGCGGTGGTCACTACTGCCAGCTGTAGGCTGCCGGTATCCAACCCTCGTAATTGGGCCAGTTTTAGGTCCAGATACTCGTAACTCTTCAGAATCTCCCTGGCACTTTCTACCAGGGTTTGCCCGGCCTCCGTAAATTGCAGTTGCCTGCCCACCGAGTAATAGAGAGGTAGACCCACCGCATCGGAGAGTTTGGCCAGCTGCATCGATACGCTTGGCTGGGTTAGGTGCAGCTTTCTGGCTGCGGCGCTGATATTGCCCAACTCATAGACACAGAGCAGGATCTCCAGTTGTCGAACGGTTCCAATGCGGGCATGGGCACGAGTTAAGGGCACAAAATCACCTATATAGGTTTTGGTTTATAGTTTACATAATAAATATCTATTTTTATCTATCAATAGCAATTCCGATAATGCGTCAATTTCAATAACCAGTGGGGGCATTATCAATGCAGAGATCACAACTCTTCTTTGGCGTGGTTGTCGGCTTGTTAGTTTTAAGCACAGGCTTATCAGTAAACCTTGCCGGTATGAACGGGGTTCCCTTGATGGCTGTAGGCCTAGTGGTGGTTCTGGCCAATGCTGCTTACTGGCTGATGGCGCAGCAAACCCCAAAACGCATACGGATCTCCAATAATCGCTCCAGACAGCGCCGGGGACAGCGATAGAGATGCAGTTGGATATTGTTGTTGGTTTCTTTCTGCTGGGCGCCTTTGCCCAGCTGGTTCGCAGTGACCTGCGTTTACCCAAAGGTCTTTACCAGAGCTGCGTTATCTTCCTGCTAATCGCCATCGGCCTAAAAGGTGGTGCTGCTTTAAGTGCGTATTCCGCTGCCACCCTGGTTCCCCAGTCCCTGGCGGTGGTGGCTTTTGGTGCTCTATTACCCCTGGTGGCTTTCCCTATCTTGCGCTGGATTGGCAAGTGGTCACGTGTGGATGCGGCGGCAACGGCGGCGCATTATGGGTCTGTTAGTGTTGCCACCTACGCGGTGGCTGTGGCCCTGCTACAGTCACAGAATATTGAATACGAAGCGTATTTCCCTCTGTTTGTAGCGCTTCTTGAAGTCCCGGCAATCATTGTCGGCATGCTGTTGGCGCGGCAATCGATGGGCAGTTCGAGCAAGCGCCGGGTGTTTCACGAGGTCACCTGCAACCAGGGAGTACTGTTGCTCCTGGGGGGAATCGTTATCGGAGCATGGGCTGGAGAGCGCACCGCTTCAGTAATGCCTTTGTTTGGGACCCTGTTTCATGGCATATTGGCGCTCTTTCTGCTGGAAATGGGGCGTGTCGCTGCGGCGCGGTTGGCCGATGTTAGAGGGCAGGGTGCTTTCCTGCTCAGCTTCGGCATTTTTATGCCGCTGATTGGCGGAGCCGCTGGCGGTATCTTGGGGAGTTTGTTGGGTTTGTCGCCTGGTGGTATCTTTCTGCTCGCGGTGCTCGGTAGCAGTGCCTCTTATATCGCTGTGCCTGCGGCTATGTCCGTTGCCCTGCCGCAGGCCAATGCTAGTGTGTCCATCACTTTGTCCCTGGCAGTTACCTTTCCTTTCAATGTGCTGGTGGCGATTCCCGTCTATCTGGCGCTCGTTCAATATTGGAGTTAATCGCAAGTGAAGCCGATTCCCTTTGAAAAAGTCACTATCGTAATGGGTTCCCGCTCAGATTGGGCCACCATGAGCAACGCGACTAAGCCTCTGGAAGAGCTCGAAGTTCCCTTTGCTACTGCTGTGGTTTCGGCCCACAGAACTCCCCAGCGTATGGTTGAATTTGCCAGCCGTGCCCACGAATCCGGTACCGAAGTGATTATTGCCGGCGCCGGCGGCTCCGCCCACCTGCCGGGTATGATCGCTGCTTTGACTCCCCTGCCGGTGATTGCAGTGCCGGTTGAGAGCCGTTTTATGACGGGTATGGACAGCTTGTTATCCATTGTGCAGATGCCTCGCGGTGTGGCGGTAGCAACCCAGGCGGTCGGTGCTTCCGGTGCCTACAATGCAGGTTTGATGGCTGCGCAGATGTTGTCTTTGGCTGATGCGGAATTGCAGAAGCGCCTGATCGCCTGGCGTGAGCGTCAGACCGAGCAAGTCCCGATCACGGTTGAGTGATAGGAGATCGTTGTGAGTAAGAGACGAGTTGCCATTATTGGCTGTGGGCAGTTGGCACAGATGATGGCTCAAGAGGGGCAGCCCCTCGGAGTGGAGTTCAGTTTCCTGGCTGAGAACGGTGAAAACACCGACTGTGTGAAGGGGCTGGGGACTATCGTGGAGATGGAACCGGGACAGGACCCTGAGGCCTTGTATCAGGCACTGGGGCGCCCGGAAGTGATCACCAGTGAGAGGGAGCAAGTGAGTGTGGACTTGCTGCGCTCTTTTCAGCCCTTCTGTCCGGTATATCCGGACCCGCATATTACAGAGAAGGCCCAGCACCGCTTGCGTGAGAAGCGAGCACTCACAGACTCTGGCCTGCCTGTTGCACCTTTCGCAGCAGCACAGGGTGAAAAAGAGCTGCGGGAAGCGGTCGACCAACTGGGATATCCGGCGTTTATTAAGAGCTGTGAAAATGGCTACGACGGCAAGAACCAATGGTGTGTGAAGAGTGCTGCAGACTTGGATGCTGCCATTCCCCAAGCTGGAGATCAGGAGTGTGTGGTTGAGGCGGGGGTGAATTTCGCCTGTGAAGTTTCCATTATCGGCGCTCGCTCGGCATCCGGTGAAATCAAAGCCTATCCGCTGACGGAAAACCGCCACCGCAATGGCACCTTACTGCTGTCCACCGCTCCCTACGACAACCCGGAGTTGCTCAAGGCCGCAGAGGGTTACCTGGCGACCCTGTTGAAGGACTGGGACTATGTGGGTGTATTGGCCGTTGAGTGTTTTGTCAGTGAGAGCGGCCTGATTGTCAACGAAGTGGCACCGCGAGTTCACAACAGCGGTCACTGGACCTTTGTCGGCCCTGAGGCCAGCCAATTTGCCAATCATATCCGCGCGATACTGGATATGCCCCTGGGCGATACTGCCTGCCCGGTGCCAGTTGCGATGGTCAATATGTTGGGGGTTGATGTAGCTCCAAAGCAGGATAACGATGGTGTTTGGCTGTACGGCAAAGCACTTCGCCCTGGGCGCAAAATGGGTCATGTCATTTTACAGGACCCGGATATGGATCAGTTGCGTGAACGCAGTGAGAAGATGATCGAAGAGCTTTACGGCGAAAAGATTTAGTCCTTACTGAATATTGCGCATCGGGTTCTTGAACTTGATCTTGGAGCCGGTACCTCGCCACATGGGAGTGCCGGCCCGGTAGGCTGCCCGGGCAATCATATGTACACCGATTGGAACTGTCAGTAATAAGAATAAGATGGCAGCAATGGCCCTGGCGGTCACCTGGGCATCGCTAAAGAGAATTGCTACGCCCGCCAGTAATAACCCACAACATACCGTAGCCCCTTTTCCCGATGTACTCATTCGAGTGTAAAAGTCCGGCATTCGCAGCAAGCCCAAAGCGGCGCTGAACCCAAAAAAACTGCCCACCAGAATTATCAAAGCGATAAAAATTTCATCAAATGTCATCACGACCCCTATGGCTGTGGGTGACTGTGCGCGAGCCGCTTTTTTCAATAAAGCGGGCAAAGGCCACACTCACTAAAAATGCGACCAGGGCCAGGGCGATGGCAGCGTCCAGGTACACGGGTTGTCCCGAGGCGATTGCCAGTAGTGCACAGTAGGCCACGGCCAAAATGTTGAGAACATCCAGGGCGACAACCCTGTCCGCTAAGGTGGGGCCCAAAGCGATACGCAGGAAGCACATTACCAGGGCGAGTAATAATAGAAAGGAGGCAATATTGATTGCTACTGTGACCAGTGGTGAATGAATATCGATAATTGTGAGAAACATCAGGAAACCGCCTCCTTAACCCGTTTCTCAAACCCCTCTCTAATCTCTTCGCGAAAGGTGTCTGGATCACTGACAAACATAGTATGTACGATTAAGGCATCATTATTGGGGGTGACGTCCAATACCATCGTACCCGGTGTCAGCGAAATTAAGTTGGTAAGAATAAAAATCTGGTTTCTATCGAGTCTCTCCATGGGTAGTCGTACGACCAGGGGCCGGCTTTGTAAGCGGGGCGAAAAAACTTCGTAGGCGGCACGCAGGCTGGATAATACTAGCTCCTCGAGAAAGAAAAAAATAAATGAGCCAAGCGCGGCAGGCGGGTAAAGTAGGTTTGTGCCCCAGGCAGTATGGGAGATACTCGAAGTGCCAAAAAACCGATCAAAAAGCCAAAGAAAAAGTTCGCCATGGAAGCATTTCCCGTCAGCGCAGACCAACTGATGGCGAGCAGCAAATTTAATAGAAAAATACGCATTTCTATTCAGTTATCCGTAATTGAATGAACAATACCTGGCAACACTGCGTTCAGGTAATCATCAGGCTCCAATAACTCTCCGGCAGCACCCAGGGAGTACTCTATAAAAGGTTCAGGAACAAATCCCAAGGTCAAGGTGATAAGTGCGAGCAATATGACTGGAAGCAGCCGCTGGAAGCGCTCCGCACCACTTAAGCTGTATAAATTCTTGCAATGCTCCTCGGGGTGGGGTTTCCAGAATGCTTCCGCCCATATCTTGCTCATTGAAAATAGAGTCAGTGCCCCGGTAATTAATGCGACAGCAGCAACGATATAGGCGGCCTGGTCCAGGCTAGCCTTGACCAATAGCAGTTTTGCCCAAAAACCTGATAGTGGAGGAAATCCAGCCAAGCTGAATGCGGCTATAAAAAATAATGTCGATAGAAACGGACTGGACCGATATAAACCGCCAATCTCATTCAATTCATAACTGCCTGTGAGGCGCTGAGCAGTACCACTGATCAGGAATAAGTTCGTTTTTGCCACAATGTTGTGGACCATATAGAAAACAGATCCGGCCAGTGCCAGGGGGCTGTTCAGAGCTAGCCCCAAGACCAGGAATCCAATCTGGCTGATGATATGAAATGCAAGTATTTTCCGAAATTCATAATGTGCCGCAGCGCCCAACACACCTGTCAGCATGGTGAGCAATGCTGCCCATAATAAAATATCCCGGGTGAACTCAAGATCATTGGGAAATATTAAAGTAAAGGTGCGAATAAGCGCGTAGACGCCGACCTTAGTCAATAGACCGGCAAATACAGCGGTAACGGCGACCGGCGGAACATGGTATGAAGCGGGCAACCAAAAAAACAGGGGAAATATTGCCGCCTTGATCCCAAAAGCACAGATAAATATAACTGCCAATGTTGAAATCGCGACAGGATTTTGCACCTCTGCCAGGGAAATATGCAGCTGAGCCATATTCAGGGTGCCAGTGAGCCCATAAAGGAGCCCGATAGAGGTCAGCATCAACAGTGTGGATACCAGATTTAACGCTACATATTTAATACCGCCATCCAGTTGTATTTTCTCACCACCGAGTACCAGTAGAGCGAAAGAGGCAATTAACATTACCTCAAACCACACATATAAATTGAATAAATCACCAGTGATAAAGCTACCGCTGACGCCCGCTAAAAGCAGCTGGAAGAAGCTGTGAAATCCCATCTTCACACGTTTTTCACTGATGTCTGATATTGCAAATAGTGAGACACATAATCCCACAATGGCACTGATCAACAGCATTACCGCACTGAGCCGATCGGCGACCAATGTGATTCCGAAGGGAGCTTGCCAGTCTCCCATTTGCCCAGCTTGAGGGCCCTGGCTTTCTACCAGGACAAGAATATAAAGGTTAATGCAAAGGGCGGTGAGGCATCCCAATATAGAAATGGCAGAGCAAAGATATTGACGGCCGCGTGCGGGAAATGTAATTAACGCCGTGGCGATAGGGATTAAGAATGGCAGGGCCAATAACCAACTCAAGGGGCTTTCTTCCTCTTGGGCTTAACTGGTTCAGCAATTCTCATACTATCCACATCTAATGTACCCAGCTCCCGGTAAGCTTGTGCAATTAGTGCCAGGGCAAAAGCCAGCAAGCCAAAGCCAATTACGATTGCGGTTAGGATCAGGGCCTGGGGTAGGGGATTGGCAACGATAATTTGCGGGGCTTCCTGGCCCTTGGGGACCAGCGGTGGCGAGGCGCGGGTCAGTCGTCCGGCGATAAAAATTGCCAAATTGGCGGCATTGCTGATCAGTACCAAGCCAAACAGGTAGTGTAACAGGTGGCGGGCCAGCATAAGGTAAACGCCGGTAGCTATCAGGATGCCGACGACAACGGCGAGTGGAGCTTCCATTTTAGCTGGCCTCTTCCAGTGCGAAAATCAGTGTGAGAACGGCTCCGAGTACTGTTAGGTAAACTCCAATATCAAAAAATAAAACATTGCTGATAATAATTCCGCCAGTTTCCTTGCTCCCTACCATGGCAAACCACTGTCCGGAAAAGGGGCCATCTCCCCAAAATAGAGCCATTAATCCAGATAACCCGGCAATGACAACTCCCCAGGCGGCGAGGGTCCCTGGAGGTATACGCAGAGCACTTTGTGCAGCCTCCATCCCCCAAGCCATAGCAAACAGGGCAAAAGCAGAAGCGGCAATTAATCCAGCAATAAATCCGCCTCCGGGATAATTGTGTCCACGTAACAGCATATAAATGGAGAAGACCAAGATCAGGGCTACCAACACACGGGTCGCTGTCTGTAGGATAATAGAATTCACTGCTTGCCCCGTCTTAAATGATGACCGAGTAAGGTCACCGCAGCGACAGCTGCGGTGAACACCACAATAATCTCCCCGAAAGTATCCAGGGCCCGGAAGTCCACCAGAATGACATTGACAATATTGCGCCCATGGGCCTCGGGTACTGCAGCCTCCTTGTAAAATTCACTCACAGGGCTCTCGAATGGGGTTTGCAGGACTACCAAAATACTGATAGTAAATAAAAGGCCGACTGTGGCACCCAGCAGTGCATCCCTGGGACGGAAGCCTTCCTTCTTACCGGGAGTAAATACGGGCAGGCGTGGAAGAATCGCAGCAATTAATACCAGATACAGCGTTTCTACCAGAATCTGTGTAATGGCTACATCCGGTGCGCCAAAGAAAAGATAAATTAGTGCTATACCCACACCGAGAGCGCCGAGTGCGCAAATGGCGGTCAGAGGTTTACGCGCAATGCCCGCAGTAAAGGTGCCTCCTACCGTCAGCAGTATGGCTGCCCACTCTTTTAAATTGAGGCGTGGTGCAGTGTACTCCAGTGAGAAGTGGCCGGTATGTATAAAGGCATAAATTAAAGCCATCGAGAGAGTAACAAAAATAACAGTGAGATAACGCCGCATAATTCCATTTTGCAATATACGTGTTTGTAGCGCGGCAAAAGCTTTTAATAGTTCTAAGGATTTATCCCATAGTAAATCGGCACTAGTTGGCGCATGGGTAAAATCCCAGTTTAACCAAGCTCGCATACGTTTGAGATTGACATACATAATCACCCCGAGCACAAAAGTAAGAATGCTCATCAGGAGCGGAATGTTAATACCGTGCCAGAGTTTTAGGTCGATGGTTTCTGGAAGTCCGAGTATCGCTGTGAGAGCCGGTTCCACCAGTCCGCCACCGACTAAGTCCGGGGCTAGGCCAAATGTGAGGCCGAAAGCGCTTAAAACTATTGGGCTTATCCACAAACCGGGAGGTGCGCTTCGAATACGGCTGGCATCTTTGGCTAGAGGACCAAAGAAGGGTTTGATGGCCACCATACCGGCTACTGTCACCGTTACCGCATTGGCAAAAATTGCTGCTGTGCCCACCAATGCGGGCTCTGAAGCTACCGCCAAGGCACCTTCATATTTCAGTTCTTTGCCAATAAATCCAAGGAACGGCGGGAACCCTGCCATGGATAGGGCTGAAGCCAGCGCTGCGATAAACGCAAAGGGCAATAATTTCGCCAGGCCGTGTAGCTTGGTTAAATCCCGGGTGCCGGTCTGCCGATCGATAATACCCACCACCATAAACAGTGCAGCTTTGTAAAAAGAGTGAACCAGCAAGAAAGTAATTGCAGCGGCGACGGCAGCTGAAGCATCAGAACCCAGAAACATGGTGATAGTGCCGAGAGCGATTACGGTGGTATAGGCGAGGGCCCGTTTCAGGTCTGTTTGACGCAGGGCAGCCACTGCCGCTACTGCGGCAGTGGCAATACCGGTGCAGGTTAAAATCCACTCCCAGTATTCAGTGTGGGCCAGTACCGGATGTAGGCGCGCAAGAAGGTAAATGCCGGCTTTGACCATAGTGGCCGAGTGTAGATATGCGCTCACCGGTGTTGGAGCCGCCATGGCATTGGGTAACCAAAAGTGGAAAGGCAATTGTGCCGACTTTGAGAATGCTCCGATAAGTACCAGAATCAAAATAGGAAGATAGAGTGAACTGGACTTAATTTGTTCCCCTTTTATTAATAACTCTTCAAGGTCATAGCTATCGACAATTTGTCCTATTAATAAGAAAGCGGTAAGTAAGCAAAGCCCCCTAAGGCAGTCACTAGTAAAGCCTGTAAAGCTGATCGCCGCGCAACAGCACTGGAGTGGTTAAAGCCAATCAAGAGGTAGCTCGCGACTGTTGTAACTTCCCAAAAAACAAATAAAGTAATGAGATCGGATGCCAATACCAAACCCAGCATTCCGACCATAAAGAGATAGAGATAGAGGAAGAAACGTCGCAATAGTGGATTGCCGCGTAAATACTCAGCGGCATAAATGGTGATGAAAAATCCAATACCACTGATTAATAAGGCAAATAAAAAACTGAGTCCGTCGATATAGAAGCGCAGGGATATGCCCAGATCTGGAACCCAGCTAATGCCAAAGGAAAACTCTCTGCCTGCAGAAATATCGGGTAGATGAAAAAGCAATAACAAGGCGACAATGGCCGGAGGAATCGGAGAAAGCAGGGAGATCCATCTTCCCGGCGCTTTTCTATCGCCATTGCGACTTTCCATGTCGCCTACTGATCCCATTATTTTATCCCTGGTGACTCGATGTCAGTATCTAGCAGTGAATCACTGCCAAGTTAATAGTTTAGGTGTAAACCGGAGATTGTCGCTTTTAGGAGGAGTAGTCTTGTGCTTGTAAAGATGAATGTTCTGGTTAGATAGATTCCAATGCCTGTTACAAGAAGCGGTATCTCAGAACAGGTTTACAGCCCCAACAGAATCAGTCTGTTGATAGATTGCCTATTATCGAGGCAAGTCGAACCATAGTGCGAGAACATTATTTGCTGAAGCGGTTAACTCTATTTTTTCCCGATAAACTCCCAAGCCATCTCCCGCCACTAGCAGGTGACTGCCATTGAGTTCGACATTACCAGCGATGATGTGAAGATATCCTGGGCGCTTAAGGGTGTTCAATCTTAAACTCTCACCGGTACGTAGTTGGAGGCGAAACAAGCTGGCATTCTGGTGAATAATTAGTGAGTTATCGCGTCCATTGGGAGTTACCAACGGAGTTAGCGCCCCAGCTTGAGTGATTGATTTTTGTTCATAGCTGGGCTGAATATTTTTCCGGTTAGGTTGAATCCAGATTTGCAGGAATTTAAGGTTTTTAGTCTTTGAGTGGTTATACTCTGAATGGGTAATACCTTTACCTGCACTCATTCTTTGAATCTCACCAGCGGGAACGACAAAGTGGTTTCCCTCGCTATCTAAATGTTCGATAGCACCCTCCAGAATATAGGAAATAATTTCCATATCCTGATGGCCATGAGTGTCAAAGCCTGCCCCAGGCTTTACGGTATCATCGTTAATAACTCGCAGCGCGGAAAACCCCAGATGATTCGGGTCATAATAGTGCCCAAATGAAAAACTGTGTTTGCTGTGTAGCCAACCAAAACGGGCTTGCCCCCGTTCCCCTGATGGTCTGAAGTAGTACATAGCCAATTCCTTATCGGTAGAAATATTTTGGCTATGGTAGGCTGCTGTGGTTATAGGAGATATTGGATAATAATGAATCGGTTATTCGTATTAATAGAATATTTAAGCTTCTTCAGAGGTTGGCATATCTAAGGTCAGCAATCTTAGCTCACCAATAAACTCTCTAGCGGCAGGGCCTAATTTATCCTGGTCTTTAAAGTTCAAGAAAAAGCTTGTGGAGCGTAGGCTACCGTTTTTTAATTTTAGCTTTTTAAGCGTCCCCGCATTGAGTAACTTGGAAATTAAGGGTATGGGTAGCCAGGCGAATCCGAGGCCCTGTTCAATAAGATCCAAGGAGGCCCGTAAACTACCCACCTTCCAGCGCTGTTCCGCTCCCAGCCAGCCTGAATCCCTGTTTGTCTGCATAGCTGAGTCCCGCACAATAATCTGTCGATATAATTTCAGATTCTCGTACGTCAGTTCGCAATTTAATTGATGTAGCGGATGATCTCTATGAGCGACAGCGACAAATTCTATACGGCAAATTTCATCGTTGAGAGCATTTTTCATAGGAAAGGCAGAAAGGCCTAAATCCACAAGCCCTTCTTGGATCAACTCATTGGTACCGGACAATACGGTATCGACAATATCGATATTCACCTGGGGATATCTCGCCGAAACTTTCTCCAGTGCCTGAAAAACCACACTTTGGGGGAAGGCGCCATCTACAGCGATACGCAGTTCTGATTCCACGCCTTCACCAAGGGTTTTGGCAATATCCTCGATACGGGAGACTTCATCCAGCAGGTATTGGCTGCGGCGCAGCATTAGGTTGCCAACTTCCGTGAGTATCACTTTGCGGCCAGATATCTCAAAAAGCTTGACTCCGAGAGCAGCTTCCAGGTTGCTAACCGCATTGTGAATACTGGATTGGCTTTTATGGACTCGCGCAGAAGCCTGATTAAAACCTCCGGCATCCACTACCGCTTTAAACATGCGCCATTGTTCTAAGGTGGTTTTTTGCATTATGTAAACCCTGATTCTTATACCGGCAGTTGTGGATAAATATCAAGGGCAAAGCTGCACTGCCTAGAACCCCAAATACTTGCCCCAAGCGCGGGGCAAGCGTATTTATACCCGATTGTGGGGACTGTTGTAATCGATCATTGGACCCACAGGTACCACCTGGCTGGGGTTGATGGATTTATGGCTAAAATAGTAGTGGCGTTTAATATGGTGGAAATTCACTGTCTCTGAGACCTGCGGCCACTGGTATAGCTCGCGGACATAATTGCGCAGGTTGGGGAAGTCTTCCAGACGCTGCCGGTTACACTTGAAGTGGCCGTGATAAACGGAATCAAAGCGAATTAAAGTTGTGAATAGTCGCCAATCTGCTTCAGAGACCTTATCGCCTACCAGATACCGCTGTTTACCTAATATTGCCTCTACCTTATCCAGGGCATCAAATAAGTTTCGGTAGGCCTCTTCATAAGCGGATTGAGTCGTCGCGAAACCACAGCGATAAACCCCGTTATTTATGTTTTCATAGACCAATTGATTGATGGCTTCGATATCTTTCTGTTTGTCTTTGGGATAAAAGTCCTGTGTATCACCAGTAATTTCATTAAACGCACTATTAAACATGCGAATTATTTCGGATGACTCATTGCTGACAATACAGTTTTGCTGTTTGTCCCAAAGTACTGGGACCGTAACGCGGCCGGAGTAGTCGGATTTATTGCGAGTGTAAACCTGATGCATAAAGTCATAACCAAATAGTGCATCACCGCTACTACCCTCATCGGTATTGAAGCTCCATCCCTGCTCAAGCATATCCGGGCTTACAACGGAGGTACTGATATGTTCTTCCAGCTTTTTCAATTTGCGGAAAATCAAGGTGCGATGAGCCCAGGGGCAGGCCAGGGATACATATAGATGGTAGCGCCCAGACTCAGCTTTAAAGCCACCTATGCCACTAGGCCCTGCGCTGCCATCGACAGTAATCCAGTTGCGTAACTGTGCAGCCTCTCGCTTAAATGCGCCCCCCGAATTCTTGGTGTCATACCACTGGTCGTGCCACTGGCCATTAATTAACAATCCCATTTCATACTCCTAAATAGCGGTTGTTTTGTGACTGGCTTCAGATGGAATCAATGTGTTTTCTTTCTGTTGTCCAAGCTGAAACGCCCAGCGCCATGGGCTGCTATCACCAGAAAACCACCGGCTATAGCCAGGTTCTTAAAGAACATTAGAAACTGCATTTGATCTTCCAGGTTGCTATGGAACAGGAACGCAGTGAGTAAGCTAAATCCGGCGAATGCCAGAGCAGTTAATCGAGTTTGAAAACCCGCAATCAGAGCTAAGGCACCGCCTATCTCAAACAGGATTACCAATGGGAGCAGAAACTCGGGTAGACCACCGTAGGCCAGGTACTGAGCGCTACCCTCATAGTTTTGGATCTTGTTAACACCTGCCAGTAAGAAGATTGCTGCCAAGCCAATACGTCCGGAAAGGTCTGCGACGGCTGGAAACAAGGAACCACTGGGGGCATTTGATGCTGTGGATAAAGTGGAAGTATTCATTGTGTCGGTCCTTAAACTGTAAATTGAGCGCCACTGCGGAGTAGCTGCTGTGGATAAGGGGCAGTTTATAGAGGACGAGTAGAATGAAAATTGGTTAAATTCGACCATATCATTCGAATAAATCGAACATCGGGTGGGTCAGGTTCATTCAGAAGTGGACAAAAGGCCGCTCAGAAGTGATAGCCGATACCTATTGAGTAGACCCAGGGGTCAATATCTACATTTACATTGATGCGGTCGTAGTCGTTATCTTCTGTGCGGAAGCGAATTTTGGCCTTGGTATCGATGCTCAAGTACCAGATGGCCGCATTAAACAGCCAGTTGCTCTCTCGTCCAAAGGCAATATCTACGCCCACTTCCCCTGCCAGGCCCCAGGAATTGCTCAGGCTCAGGGATGCCCTTGAGTCTGCACCCAGGGCCGTCTCGAAGTAGTTTTGTGCCGTGTGGCTGATATCTTCATCGAAGAAATGGGTGTAGTTAATTCCCACACCAATATAAGGCTGTACCCAGGACTCGGTGCATACCGGATACCACTGTACGCTGAGAGTTGGCGGAAGGTGCTTGATGTCACCCAGGGATACCCGACCCAGTGGATCACCGGTATCCGGGTCCGGTAAACCGCGAACATCGAGATCGTGCCGGAAAGGTACAGCTGCCAGTAATTCCAGTCCCCAGTGGTCTGCAAATAACCAGGTACCAGTGATGCTAGCGGAGTAGCCGGTATCCACGTAGACCCGGGTGTAGTCCAAGGGGGTGCCATTTAGGCGAAGTCTACCAGAATCGTCGTTTGGATCGACCGCAGCAGCGCCAACGCGAACGATAAAATCTCCCTTTTTATAGTCCGCAACCGACGGGCTGGTAAGCAACAGTACTGCACAAAAAACTAATGTCAGATTGATTCCGTTCATGCCCAACCTTCCAGAGGTGCGACTGGTAATAAGTAGGAGGTCTGATAGCGATATGAATACCGTAACTTACCGCCAGATTATTAGTGTAGATGTCTTGGAGATCCGGGAAAGAAGATAGTAAAAGCTGTGGCGCGGTATTTTATTGATATAACTTTGCTGGCTCCCTTTGAGAAAAATTTCCTATCTGTGAGAGAGTGCAAACCAGAAAAGAGTTTTATTTCCTATTGCGGCGATAATTGTCGAATCGGTTAATCTATTGATTGAATTCGCCCTGTATTATTTTGTGTTTCTACGTTGATATATATTTAGCGATTCTTGATCAGTGTATTTTTCTTAATGCTTAGGAGCCTCTGAATAACTCCATGATACCTCTGGCATGCAGAGCGGTTCACAATCAAGGCGCGGCTTCGCAGGAATGTCTAGACCTTTCAAGAAGTCGCAACGCGGAGTGTGAATCGCTCTGCAAGCCCCGAAGGGCGGGCCTTGAAGGCCACAGCTGCTGCGTTGCAGCTCTTGCAAAGGGCTACGGCCATTCGCGGCGAGCTACGCCTAACATCTGCAGCCTTCAAGACCCGCAGAGGCATTACGGAGTTATTCAGAGGCTCCCTTAGCAAAACCCACTATCAATGATCATATAAGACACCAGGCTAGAGATTTAATAACATGCTTAAGATAATACAGGGAACAATGCAACTCACAGGGCGGCTATCCCCAAAATTATCGGCCAATATTGCAATGTACCTGTCTTCTCGACCCAGACGCCATGCTGACTCCGAGCGTGAGAAGGCTCAGCAGTCTCAAGCCAAGAAGATTACTTACCGAGGTGCTTTAGGAACAGAAAATACGGCCTGGTCCTGGGGGAGGGGCCTGTAGTGATTCTCTGCCACGGCTGGGAAGCCAAAGCCGCAAAAATGGCAACCTTGGCGATGGCAATTGCTGAGCAGGGTTTCCAAGCGGTGGCTATCGATGCTACCGCTCACGGTCACTCTGAGGGCAAGGTTTGTAATTTCGATATTATGGCGAAAGATATCTGCTCTCTGGCCAGCCAGTTTTCGGAAATATTTGCCATCGTCGGTCACTCGATGGGCGGAATGATGACAATGCGCGCGCGGGAGTTTGGGCTTAAAGCCCAGTGCTACGCAATACTCGGCGCACCGAGTGCTCCCTTGCCCATTATAGAAATTATGAAAAATATGCTGAAGGTAAGCCCTGAAACTGCAGAGCTATGCCAAGACAAGATAGCGAATCAAATAGGGTACTCTTGGCAGGAGTTGTTGCAGTGCAAAATGTATACCCCAGAAGATACCCCGCTCTTAATGATCTACGATACTGAAGACGATGAAGTACCTGTCTTCCACGGAGAAAGAATTCATAAAACCTGGCCCGCAGCGGAGATGATTAAAATTAACGGTGTTGGGCATCGGAAAATAGTTTGGGATGCTGAAGTAATAGAGTCAGTGGTAGAATTTCTGCAAATGGAAAAGGCCAAGAAGGTAATAGTAGGGGCAGATTTGGGGAAGCGTGTGGGTTAACCAAGCTATTGAGGCTTAGAGGTACGGCGGGCCTTGAATGCTCGCTTTACGGAGCTTTTAATAGTTCCCTGTATAAGGCCCTTTTATTTTTGTTTGTAAGTATTGCTGGAATAATTTTTTATTTTGTTGCTATTTTGTAGTCCTTCTGATTTAAAGCCTGTCAGTTTTTCTCGTTTGAAGTATTCTTCGGCTGTCGCTAATACCCCTTTCAATTCTTAGTTTCTCGTTGTCTCAATTTCTGCGTATCACTTTTAGCAGTTGATACATTGGTACTAATAAGCAGGCCTAGCGGTAGGCGTTTGCAATATGGAAAGAGGCGAGAAATTGAACCCAGTAGAGGTAGCTTTATAGACTTGCTGGTTGGTACAAATCCACAAAGCTTCCACAATTCCTGTAGGACAGCCAAGTAGCTAAAGCCAGTTTGCCACCACACTTGTTGTTCAATATCTTTGAAAGCTTAGGCTAGCTCTTGCCCTTTATTATTTCAAACTGGAAATAAATCACATTATGTATAAAAGCTGTCTGTTAATAACGTGATTTTGGCCGATTTTTATAGATAATAACGCCCGATCAAACCGATTGTTATGTATAAGGGAGGGATTCTCGAATGAAGGTATTTGGTTCTGGTTTAGCGGCTTCTCCTGCAATGGAGGTACATGGCTTTAAGGCTATGGGGGATAACTCAAACGGCTACCTCCTGATTTCAGACGCTAAAGATGGCCGTAAGGTTTATATTGCTGCAGCCATCGCCGGGAAGTTTGCCAGCTGGCTAGCAAGAAGTGGCTACAAAGGATCAATGGTGATGTCCCGCCTTGCCCAACTGCGGGCCACCGCCGGAGGCTTCAAGAGCTATAACAATGCCCATAATGCCTTTGAGCACATGGATATCATTGAGAACCTGCAGATCGGTTACAAGATTGTCCAGCCCAGTGCAGATAATCGGCGTGGTGGTGTCTATATCACCCGTATCGATTTTGCTGAGCATGCTGGAGGGGATGTAACGCCGGGGCTGTATCATGTTGATTATAAGGCAGGTGAAAAGGAATGGGCGCTAGATAAGGATGAGCAGCCCAAGATCCGACGCACCAATATGGCCGTTAATGGGCTCTGTCGGCATGCTGAAGTCGCAGCCAGGGATATTATCCCGGGAATGGTGAATGGCGCCTATAAAGATGTCAGCGGCAGCCAGGGGATTAAAGATGAAGGGTTTGGGTTGTTCTATAATCCGCGCCCGCTTTACAGTGCCGGCCAACAGTGGAAGACCCCACAACAGAAACAGGTTTCTTTTGACGTGACAGCGAACAAGCTGGGCAACCTGATATTGGCATCACAAAAGGAAGGAAGGGATACCCAGTGGGTGATTCACGGGGATGGCTGCCACTTATTCCGCAAGACTTTGCTGCGTTTGCAGGGGCAGGTGCTAGACAAACATACGGTGTTTTTTGCCGCCCCCAAGGGCAGTCTTCAAACCCTACTGCCATTGGTGCGGGGGGCTGGATTAAAACTTCACAAAGACGTCTTTAAATATCATCCCCATGACTGGAGTCAACCCCTGAATCGGGTTAACCCGCGTATCTCTAAAGAGATAAAGGCCTTTGGGTCTGATTATGATAACGCCGCGAGGGTAGCCTCATTAAATGTGCAAAGTTCCTTTGCAATGGCGGCAGGATATGTAGGATCATTTGCCTTGGGTGGTTTTACACTGGGACTTGGTGAGTTGAGTGCCGGCGCTGGTGGTGTGGGCATGGCAGTAAAAGCGCGAGCACTAAGAAATATGCTGGCCAACCACGCCAATGATCCTACCTTAAATCCCCATATGCACCCCTTTAAAAGTGTGAACGAGATGAATGCCCATGTAATATCGGAGAATGGTTCAGGGGCAAGCTCGTTCCTGAAACTGGCCGGAAGTCTGCGCCGCGAGTATGCGAGATGATAAAAAAATTACTATTGTGGCCGCCCATTTACCAGCGCCTGCCGGCCGCATGGCAGGCCAGCAAGCTGAATCTTTACGGCCCGGATTTTGAGCAGGCTCCTTGGAAGGAAATTGACCTTTCCGGGATCAAACTCAAATTTAAAAATCCCCCTCAAACTGAGATGTTCCCCAATGATATTTGGGTGGAGCGAATGAATATCTATGATACTCGCAGCTTTGAACAATGGGATGGTGGTGAAACCGAAATTGTCTATAAAAGCGGTTGGGTCTATACGGATGGTTTGTTCGGTGACGGGGTTGTGGGGGGCGGTACCCTACAGATGATTATCCAGCGCCGGGATCTGAAAAAATACGGTTTGCAGAGTCTGTTTATCCCCGAGCAGCTGGCCATGATTTTGCTGGATGATTTGGCACGAGATTACGAAGAGCGAAATAGAAAACGGCGCGAAGGTGATTACGTGGAACCCTATAATCCGGAAATTCATACTTGGTTATACCCCAAAACCGTTGAAGCGTTGCACCCAGCTGAGCATAGGGGGCTAACTTGCTATTCATTTTCTATATGGAGACCATTTGAACTGAAGAGGCACACCTGGGCTACCGCTATTACCGACGAACATATTCTTAAATTTTCCTATATGCCCAGTGCCAGCGGTGTAGATCACCTGTCGGATGACAATAACTTTGCCGAAGCGGCGGAAAGAACGGCACGTGAGTTTGCTGAGAATATTTATATTACCCTGACGCCAGATGCTGAAAGGCAGCGGCAGGCGGCTTTAACTGAAGCCTCAAAATTGGCACAGCAGCGGGCCTAAATCTGGCCCGAAGTTTGTGTAGAGAGACGGTGTGGTGCTGAAGAAATTATTATTATGGCCTCCCATTTATAAGCGCCTACCGGCCGCATGGCAGGCCAGTAAGCTAAATCTTTACGGCCCGGATTTTGAGCAAGCCCCCTGGAAGGAAATTGACCTTTCCGGGATCAAACTCAAATTTAAAAATCCCCCTCAAACGAGAATGTTCCCTAATGATATCCGGGTGGAGGGGATGAATATCTACGATGATCAATCTTTTAGCCCCCCTGGGATGGTGGTAGGACTAAGACGCTATATAAGAGTGGCTGGGTCTATACCGATGGCCTGTTCGGCGATGGAGTTGTGGGGGGCGGTACCCTGCAGATGATTATCCAGCGACGGGATCTAAAAAAATATGGTTTGCAGAGCCTGTTTATTCCCGAGCAGCTTGCAGTGATTTTGTTGGATGATTTCGAAAAGATTATGAAGAGCGGAATAGAAAGCGGCGCGAAGACGATAATTATGTAGAGCCGTATAACTCGGAAATTCATACCTGGTTATATCCTAAAACCGTTGCAGCGCTGAATCCATTGGAGCATCAAGGTCTGACTTGCTACTCTTTCTCGATATGGAGACCTTTGGAAACAAAGAAGCATACATGGGCTATCGCGATTACCGATGAGCACCTCCTTGAGTTTTCCTATATGCCCAGTGCCAGCGGTGTAGATCACCTAGCGGATGACAATAACTTTGCCGAAGCGGCGGAAAGAACAGCACGTGAGTTTGCTGAGAATATTGATATTACCCTGACGCCAGATGCTGAAAGGCAGCGGCAGGCGGCTTTAACTGAAGCCTCGACCTTGGCACAGCAGCGGGCCTAGATCTGGCCCGAAGTTTGTGTAGAGAAACTTACGATGCTAAAAAAACTGCTATTGTGGCCGCCCATTTACAAGCGCCTGCCGGCCGCATGGCAGGCCAGTAAGCTGAATCTTTACGGCCCGGATTTTGAGCAAGCCCCCTGGAAGGAAATTGACCTTTCCGGGATTAAGCTTAAGTTTAAAAATCCCCCTCAAACTGAGATGTTCCCAAATGATATCCGGGTGGAGGGGATGAATATCTACGACGATCAATCCTATAGCCCCCCTTGGGATGGAGGTAGGACTAAAGCGCTATACAAGAGTGGCTGGGTCTATACGGATGGCCTGTTTGGTGATGGGGTTGTGGGGGGCGGTACCCTACAGATGATTATCCAGCGACGGGATTTAAAAAAATACGGTTTGCAGAGCCTGTTTATTCCCGGGCAGCTGGAAACTATTTTATTGGATGACTTAACAAAGAAATACGAAGCAAGGAATAAAAAACTTCGTGAAGGCGATTATTTGGAGCCCTACAATCCAGAGGTTGATGTTTGGCTGTACCCCAAAAGCGTTGAAGCGCTGAATCCATCGGAGAAACGGGGGTTGGCCTGTTACTCATTTGCAATATGGCAGCCATTCGAACTAAAGAGGCACACCTGGTCTACCGCTATTACCGATGAACATATCCTTGAGTTTTCCTATATGCCTAGTGCTAGCGGCGTGAATCACCTAGCGGATGATAACAATTTTGCCGAAGCGGCGGAAAGAACAGCACGTGAGTTTGCTGAGAATATTGATATTACCCTGACGCCAGATGCTGAAAGACAGCGGCAGGCGGCTTTAACTGAAGCCTCGAAATTGGCGCAGCGGCGGGCCTAAATCTCGCTCGAAGTTTGTGCAGAGAGACGGTGTGGTGCTGAAGAAATTATTATTATGGCCTCCCATTTACAAGCGCCTACCGGCCGCATGGCAGGCCAGTAAGCTGAACCTTTACGGCCCGGACTTCGAGCAAGCTCCCTGGAAGGAAATTGACCTTTCCGGGATAAAGCTTAAGTTTAAAAATCCCCCTCAGACGAGAATGTTCCCAAATGATATCCGGGTGGAGGGGATGAATATCTACGACGATAATTCCTATAATCCACCTTGGGATGGTGGCAGGACTAAAACGCTATACAAGAGTGGTTGGGTCTATACGGATGGCCTGTTCGGTGACGGGGTAGTGGGGGGCGGTACCCTGCAGATGATTATCCAGCGACGGGATCTAAAAAAATATGGTTTGCAGAGCCTGTTTATTCCCGAGCAGCTTGCAGTGATTTTGCTGGATGATTTCGAAAAAGATTATGAAGAGCGGAATAGAAAGCGGCGCGAAGACGATAATTATGTAGAGCCGTATAACTCAGAAATTCATACCTGGTTATATCCTAAAACCGTTGCAGCGCTGAATCCATTGGAGCATCAAGGTCTGACTTGCTACTCTTTCTCGATATGGAGACCTTTGGAAACAAAGAAGCATACATGGGCTATCGCTATTACCGATGAGCACCTCCTTGAGTTTTCCTATATGCCCAGTGCCAGCGGTGTAGATCACCTAGCGGATGACAATAACTTTGCAGAAGCGGCGGAAAAAACGGCGCGTGAGTTTGCTGATAATATTGATATTACCCTGACGCCAGATGCTGAAAGGCAGCGGCAGGCGGCTTTAACTGAAGCCTCGAAATTGGCACAGCAGCGGGCCTAAATCTCGCTCGAAGTTTGTGCAGAGAGACGGTGTGATGCTGAAGAAACTATTAATGTGGCCGCCAATTTACAAGCGTCTGCCGGCCGCATGGCAGGCCAGCAAGCTGAATCTTTACGGCCCGGATTTTGAGCAAGCCCCCTGGAAGGATATTGACCTTTCCGGGATCAAACTCAATTTTAAAAATCCCCCTCAGACGAGAATGTTCCCTAATGATATCCGGGTGGAGGGGATGAATATCTACGACGATCAATCTTTTAGCCCCCCTGGGATGGCGGTAGGACTAAGACGCTATATAAGAGTGGCTGGGTCTATACCGATGGCCTGTTCGGTGACGGAGTAGTGGGGGGCGGTACCCTGCAGATGATTATCCAGCGACGGGATCTAAAAAAATATGGTTTGCAGAGCCTGTTTATTCCCGAGCAGCTTGCAGTGATTTTGTTGGATGATTTGGCAAAAGATTATGGAGAGCGAAATAGAGAACTGCGAGAAGGTGATTACCTGGAACCCTACAATCCGGAAGTTGATGTTTGGCTATACCCCAAATCTATTGAAGCGCTAAATCCTGCGGAGCACCAGGGGCTAACTTGCTGCTCATTTTCGGTACGAAAGCCCTTAAAGCCAAAGATTCATACGTGGACCACCGCTATAACCGATGAACATATCCTAGAATTTTTTTACATGCCCAGCGCCAGCGGTGTAGATCACCTAGCGGATGATAACAACTTTGCCGAAGCAGCGGAAAGAACGGCACGTGAGTTTGCTGAGAATATTGATATTACTCTGACGCCAGATGCTGAAAGGCAGCGGCAGGCGGCTTTAACTGAAGCCTCAAAATTGGCACAGCAGCGGGCCTAAATCTGGCCCGAAGTTTGTGTAGAAAAACTTACGATGCTAAAAAAACTGCTATTGTGGCCGCCCATTTATAAGCGTCTGCCGGCCGTATGGCAGGCCAGCAAGCTGAATCTTTACGGCCCGGATTTTGAGAAAGCTCCCTGGAAGGAAATTGACCTTTCCGGGATCAAACTCAAATTTAAAAATCCCCCTCAAACTGAGATGTTCCCCAATGATATTTGGGTGGAGCGAATGAATATCTATGATACTCACAGCTTTGAACAATGGGATGGTGGTGAAACCGAAATTGTTTATAAAAGCGGTTGGATCTATACGGATGGTTTGTTCGGTGACGGAGTTGTGGGGGGCGGTACCCTGCAGATGATTATCCAGCGGCGGGATTTAAAAAAATACGGCATACACAGTCTGTTTATTCCCGAACAGTTGGCGATGATGTTATTGGATGATTTGGCGAGAGATTACGAGGCTAGGAATAAAAAACTGAGAGAAGGCGATTACCTGGAACCCTACAATCCGGAAGTTGATGTTTGGCTATACCCCAAAACCGTTGAAGCGTTGCATCCAGCGGAGCACCGGGGGCTGGCTTGCTATTCTTTTTCCATATGGAAACCCTTGAGGCCAAAGAGGCACACCTGGGCTACCGCTATTACCGATGAACATATTCTTAAATTTTCCTATATGCCCAGTGCCAGCGGTGTAGATCACCTGTCGGATGACAATAACTTTGCCGAAGCGGCGGAAAGAACGGCACGTGAGTTTGCTGAGAATATTGATATTACCCTGACGCCAGATGCTGAAAGGCAGCGGCAGGCCGCTTTAACTGAAGCCTCAAAATTGGCACAGCAGCGGGCCTAAATCTGGCCCGAAGTTTGTGTAGAGAGACGGTGTGATGCTGAAGAAACTATTATTGTGGCCGCCCATTTACAAGCGCCTGCCGGCCGCATGGCAGGCCAGTAAGCTGAATCTTTACGGTCCGGATTTTGAGCAAGCCCCCTGGAAGGAAATTGACCTTTCCGGGATTAAGCTCAAGTTTAAAAATCCCCCTCAAACGAGAATGTTCCCCAATGATATTTGGGTGGAGCGAATGAATATCTATGATACTCGCAGCTTTGAACAATGGGATGGTGGTGAAACCGAAATTGTTTATAAAAGCGGTTGGATCTATACCGATGGTTTGTTCGGTGACGGGGTTGTGGGGGGCGGTACCCTACAGATGATTATCCAGCGCCGGGATCTGAAAAAATACGGTTTGCAGAGTCTGTTTATCCCCGAGCAGCTGGCCATGATTTTGCTGGATGATTTGGCACGAGATTACGAAGAGCGAAATAGAAAACGGCGCGAAGGTGATTACCTGGAACCCTATAACCCGGAAATTCATACTTGGTTATACCCCAAAACCGTTGAAGCGTTGCATTCAGCTGAGCATAGGGGGCTAACTTGCTATTCATTTTCTATATGGAGACCATTTGAACTGAAGAGGCACACCTGGGCTACCGCTATTACCGACGAACATATTCTTAAATTTTCCTATATGCCCAGTGCCAGCGGTGTAGATCACCTAGCGGATGATAACAACTTTGCCGAAGCAGCGGAAAGGACAGCGCGTGAGTTTGCTGAGAATATTGATATTACCCTGACGCCAGATGCTGAAAGACAGCGGCAGGCCGCTTTAACTGAAGCCTCAAAATTGGCACAACAGCGGGCCTAAATCTGGCCCGAAGTTTGTGTGGAGAGACTCTATGATACTAAAAAAATTACTATTGTGGCCGCCCATTTATAAGCGCTTACCGGCCGCATGGCAGGCCAGTAAGCTGAATCTTTACGGCCCGGACTTCGAGCAAGCTCCCTGGAAAGAAATCGACCTTTCCGGGATCAAACTCAAATTTAAAAATCCCCCTCAAACTGAGATGTTCCCCAATGATATCTGGGTGGAGCGGATGAATATCTACGATGATCAATCTTTTAGCCCCCTTGGGATGGTGGCAGGACTAAAACGCTATATAAGAGCGGCTGGGTCTATACCGATGGCCTGTTCGGCGATGGGGTTGTGGGGGGCGGTACCCTACAGATGATTATTCAGCGGCGGGATTTAAAAAAATACGGTTTGCAGAGCCTGTTTATTCCTGAGCAGTTTGCAGTGATTTTGCTGGATGATTTGGCGAAAGATTATGGAGAGCGGAATAGAGAGCTGCGCGAAGGCGATTATTTGGAGCCCTACAATCCGGAAGTTGATGTTTGGTTATACCCTAAAAGTGTTGAAGCACTGAATCCATCGGAGCATCGGGGACTGGCCTGCTACTCATTTCCTATATGGCAGCCGTTCGAGATGAAAAGACACACATGGGCTACCGCGATTACTGATGAGCATATCCTTAAATTTGCCTACAGACCCAGCGCCAATGCTGTCAACCACTTGGCGGATGACAATAACTTTGCTGAAGCGGCAGAAAGAACGGCGCGTGACTTTGCTGAGAATCTCTATATTACCCTGACGCCAGATGCTGAAAGGCAGCGGCAGGCGGCTTTAACTGAAGCCTCGAAATTGGCACAGCAGCGGGCCTAGATTTGGCCCGAAGTTTGTGTGGAGAGGCGGTGTGATGATGAAGAAACTATTATTGTGGCCGCCCATTTACAAGCGCCTGCCGGCCGCATGGCAGGCCGGTAAGCTGACCAATATATCAATTGGTTTATAAAATCAAACACCAATCTATTTTTATTCGCCACTAAAATAGGCAGCTTTACCCCTGCTCACTAACCGAATTTGATCGGTGCTGTTTCAGGGATAGCTTTAGCAGAATCCAGGCATGGTAAATACTCCCCAAGAAGTACATCATTATGCCGAGTGCAACAAGAATACCTGCTGGGATAAAGGCGTCGCTTTGTATGATCAAGCTAGAGAAATACTGGTACTCAAAAATATCGCCCTCATTAGATAGTTGAAAAATAAATAAGAAAAAACAGCTATACCAAATATTTGAATTTATTTTTCTAAAATGTTTTTTTTGTAGTTCAGATATGAAAGGTTTGCCGGTTTGTAGGTGTCGTATGCGATAAATAATGCAGGCTGAGCAAGAGGTGAATAGAAACGCAAGAAAACTTATCGCAAAGAGAGTGTTGGTGTTCTTCATATCCAAGTTGGATAGGTACTGGAGGTCAAGAATGTCGCCTTCGGTGTACACTTGATAGATAAATAAAGTTAAATATAGATAGCCGATATTCAAGAAAATCTTTTCAAGATGTTCTCTCGCTGGCTTTGAAATGGATAAATTTCTCATTGTTTTACAAATTTCTACTGCGCTGAATTATTAGTTGAAATAATTGTTTTCCCTAAATGCCATAATAACAATGGCCTTAATCGTTGCTTATTCTTCGCTGGTGGCTTGCCAATCGGAAAGGCGCAGGTCGCCGGTTTGGTAGAAGTGGCGGATACTTTTGATATAGGCGAGGAAGTCTTTATTCTCTGCCGCGAGGCGGTTGGCGATATCCCAGTCGATGGCGGCGCGTTCGCGGGAGGGGATCAGGATTTGGCTTTCCGTCGGGTTTTCGGCATCCAGCAACATTAAGCCGATACCGTGGGCGGCGCAGAGCAGGCGCAGTTCCTTTAGGGTGTCGCTGCCCTCAATTTCGGCGGCGACCAGGTAGCCCAGGTTGGCCCAGGAGGAGTTGGACAGGGCCTGGAAGAAGCACTCGCGGCTATTGGAACGGTTCAGCCGGCATTTGACTTCGAAGGACCAGAGGCGGGTGCGCTGGTCGGCGTATTGGCTGGCACAGGCGAGGATTTCTGTGTTCCAGCCGTCGGTGAGATTCTCCAGGGCGACAATATCCGGGTAGAGCCAGCGGTTGCCGTTGGGGCCTTTGTTATTGGAGCTGCGCTTTTCGTCGATACGCTTGCTGAGCAAGCTTAACTCCGCATAGAGGTATTCACCGAGCAGTGGATAGAGCTGGGCCTCGCTGGGCTTTTTACTCGGGGGAGGACTTTTAGTGGCGCTTGCCGGTGCGGATTCCGCGCGGGCGATTTCCTCGGTGGCGCTGGCCTCGCTGTAATAGAATTTGCGCGGCCGGGTTTCCAGGGTTTTTATCTGTGGGTGGATTTTTTGCAGGCGCGGGCGCGAGGCTGCAATCTCGGCGACGATCTGCTGGAGCAGCTCGCTTTGATTATTGAGGAAACTGCTGCGGGCCAGTTTGTCCGCGCAGGCTTCGGGGTGGAATTGCAGGATTTTTTCCGCGATCTGGCGGGCGCTCAGTGGTTGCTCGCGGTGTTCGCGCAGTATCTCAAACACGCTTTCGCGCAGTTTTAAGGCCATAATTCTTCCTTGTGGCGTGCCCGGCAGGGGGCTGCCGGGGATATTTTTATTTCTTGCCGATTAGGCGGCTGTGGTTTTGCGGCGCTTGCGCGGAGCCGCTTTGGTGGCGGCGCGCTCGGCTTGGATTCGTTCCAGCAGGGCGGCGGCGCTGTTGTCGCCACTAATCAGGTCAGGATTGTCGCGGCGCCACTGCTCGGTCAGCTCGCCCCTAAACGCCTTGGCCAGAATCGATTGGCTAAGCTGCTCCACCTTGGCCAGGGCGCTATTCACCTGCTGTTCGATTTTATCGGCGTAGGCGAAGAGGTGTTCTACTTGATGTACTACTTCTAACTGCTGTTGATAAGGCGGAAAGTTAAAGCTTAGCGATTTTAGTATCTTCAGGTTAATGCGAGGACGTGTTACTCCCTGAACCTGCTGCTTTATCTGTGTATATGAGCTAGAGCTAGCTAGAATATAAGCCAAGTAAGAGGAGTTTACCTTTTCACTATTTGGCCGCAGACAAAAACAGTCTGCTTTATTTATATACAGGTCGTTCTCAATATTGAAAACACAAACTCTTACTTCCTCATCAACGAAAGAAGAAAATAAGACATCTCCAACATTTAGCTTATTTTTAGTGAGAGTTTTGAACTTTTCTTCACTGATAAATGTCTTTTTTGAATCGTCAAAGCTGAGATTACCTATATTTTCTAGCCTAGCAACTCTCACCCCGTCATCAGTGTAATCGGCAGTTTTGAGCTTTGAGCCAAATGGACCATCGAATGCTGAAAGGCATACTTCACCAATCGTTTTAACTTCAGCAGCCCAGTTTTTTGTCAGGCTCCCACTAACCGCCGCTGCCAATACCGCTTGGCGAAAGCGTTTTAGGATCTGCGGGATGCGTTGCAGGCGGGCTTTGCTGCTCTCCACCTGCACCAGTAAGCGATCGAGTTTTCCGGTGATTACTTTTTGTTCGGCTAATGGGGCAAGTGGAAGTTGTAAATTTTCTAATTTTGGAATTTCAATACTATTAACTGTTGTTCCAGATTTAGAACAATTTGAAAGTATGACTTGGGAAAATGCACGAAGTGTATACGCTAAGTAACTTCCATGTATATGTTCGTGAGGCTCTATAACTTTTAGGTCCTGATTGACTGTAAGCTCGATGTTACTCACCGCAATAGGAAAAGAATGTTTAAGTATTCCACTTCGAACTACGAATAAAATACTGTTTTTGGGGTATAATTTCCCCCCTTCACTTAGAGCAAGACTGCTAATTTTATCAAAAGTATCGTTTAGAATAGCTACCTTCATATCTTTTGGGGATGCCCAAAAAATATCTCCATCATTCCAATATAATGGGTTTGATTTTGCAGGAGTCTTTCCACCTTGGAGCTGGGTGACTTCTTTTAAAGTGAAACTGATCCAGCTGATAGGAGCTTGACTCATTGTTTTGCCTCGTTGGTTATTTGAGACAATAGTGAGTGTTGATTATTTGCTTCTTCCCCTGCCCCCAACTCCCGCATTAACCCGTCCAATTCCCCCAAGGCCTGCACCAGCTCCCCCATAGCCTCACCAGCCAACTCCGCCGGCTCCGGCAGCGCACTGGCATCGACACTGTCGGCATCTTTTAGCCAGCTAATATCCAGGGAATCGCCTTTTTGCTCGGCGATCCAGTCGCGGGAGAAGCGGCGCCAGCGGCTGTTTTCTATGGTCTGTTCGGCACCCTTATCACTCCCATTACTTTCAGCACAGAAAGACCAGTCGCCCTCGCTGCGTTTGCTGGTGCCATCGGGCTTTTTGCCGTAGCACTTTTCAAACGGTTTTAAGTGTTCCTCTTTAAACGGATTGCGCTTGCCGAAGCTGGGCATATTGGTGCGGAGGTCGTAGACCCAGGTATGTTGGGTGCAGTTTTCCTCCTGGTAGGGGTCTTTGGCGGAACCCTTGTTAAAAAACAGCACATTGGTTTTCACCCCGGCGGCATAAAAGATGCCGGTGGGCAGGCGCAAAATGGTGTGCAGGTTGCACTTGTGCATCAGGTCGCGGCGGATTTCGGTGCCCACGCCCGCTTCAAACAGGACGTTATCCGGCAGTACCACGGCGGCGCAGCCGCCGGGCTTGAGGGTGCGGTAAATATGCTGCACAAAGGCCAGCTGCTTGTTGCTGGTTTTATAGGTGAGGTCGTCGCGGCTGATACTGGCTTCGCCGCCCTTGGCGGTGCCAAACGGCGGGTTGGCCAGCACGATATCCACCGGCTCCAGGCTGGCGCCGGCCTGGCCGAGGGCATTGCCCAGGTGCACCACGCCTTCGGCATCGCCCTCCATGCCGTGCAGCAGGCAGTTCATCAGGGCCAGGCGGCGGGTACTGGGGACCAGCTCGATGCCAATAAACGCCTTGTTTTTCTGGAAGTGCTGGGCCTTGGCATCCAGGTCGAAGAGGTCGTCGGTGTGGTCTTTGATATAGCGGTCGGCGGCAATCAAAAAGCCGCCGGTGCCGGCGGCGGGGTCCTGGATCACTTCGCCGGCCTCGGGTTTGACACAGCGCACCATGGCGTCGATTAGGACGCGGGGGGTGAAGTACTGGCCGGCGCCGGATTTGGTCTCGGTGGCGTTCTTCTGCAACAGGCCCTCGTAGAGGTCGCCGAGGCCGTCTTTCTGCGCGCTGAACCAGTCGATCTGGTCGAGGGATTTGATCATCTGCTCCAGGTGGCGGGGCTCGCGCAGACGGGTCTGGGCATCGGCGTAAATGGCGCTGATCAGCGGGTCCTCGTGGGCGATATCGCCGCTGGCGTGGCGTCCGGTGGACAGGGCGAGCAGTATGCGCTTGTAGTCGTTCAACAGGTTGATACCGGACTGGCGGTTGAGATCGGTCCAGCGGCAGCCTTCCGGCAGCGGGTGCTCCTTGAGGGCGCCGCTCTCGGTGTTCTCGTGCACCATCTTGATAAACAGCAGCAGCACCAGTTCGGTGACATAGTCGGAGTAGTTGATACCGTCGTCACGCAGTACGTCGCAGAGGTTCCAGAGTTTCTGCACGATATGGTTGTTGGTCATGGCTTTTAAACTTCCTGTTGGCGGGGAGCGGGGCTCCCTGGCAAATATCGAGTAGTTGGGGAAAGGCGTAAATGGTGGGCGTGCGGCCCTGGCCCTGACGCAATATGGTCAGGGGCCCCTGTGTTTGGCTGAGTTGGCGCAGCAACCCCTGCAGGGTCTGTTTGTTGATTTGGTTGCGCCGGGCAAAATCGGCGGCATTAAAAATGGGCTGGTCGAAGATGCCGTCTAATAACTGCGGGCTGTGCTGGGTGTGGGTAATCTCGCGAATCTGGTTTTTGGTGGTCTCGTACAGGGCCATAATGCGCCGTACCTGCAATAGGTTGGTATGGGCCTGTTGGGTAATGGCCTCCAGGAAAAACTGAATCCAGCCGCTCCAGTCGTTGTGGCGGGAGATATTGGCGAGCCGCTGGTAATACTCTTCGCGGTGGGATTCCAGGTAGGCGGAGAGGTAAAACATGGGGCTCGATAGCCGCTGGCGGGCGTAGAGAAATAGGGGAATCAGCAGGCGGCCAATCCGTCCATTGCCATCTTTAAACGGATGCAGCAGTTCAAATTGGGCGTGCACTATGGCGGTTTGCGCCAGTACATCGAAGTCTTGTTGTTGCAGGTATTCCTGCCAGTGTTGCAGGTGGTCCGCTAACTGTAACGGGTTGGGGGGCACAAAGGTGGCCTGCTCCAGGGTACAGCCGGCATGGCCAATCCAGTTTTGATCCCTGCGGAAGTGCCCGGGGGATTTGTCCTGCCCGCGCACATTGTCGAGCAGGATTTCGTGCAACTGGCGCAGCAGACTCAAGCTGATCGGGCGCCCAGCCTGTAGGTGTTGCTGGGATAACAGCAGGGCTTTGCGGTAGTTGCGGACTTCATGAATATCGGCACTTTTACGCCCTTCAAAGTGCTGCCCGGCCTCTTGCTCCAATACTTCTTCCACCGTCGCCTGGGTGCCCTCAATCTTTGAGGACAATACGGCCTCCTGCTGGGTCAGGGGCGATAGCATCACGGCGGGATTGATAATGCCCTGAAGCAGGCCGCTGTATTCGGCGAGCTTGGCGTTTGCCTCACCTACCGGGGTAATCAGGCGTGCGTAATCCAGTTGCTTCAGGGGCAGGGCGTCGGGCGTGTAGGGATTCATGGGTGTATGGCTACTTGACGTGTATTTTTCCACTGTGTTCAGGCACTACAGGCCCCGTGGCACTATACCAATGGCCCTATTCGTTGTGTATCAAATGCTGGCAAATTTGATATGAGAGGGGGCTTGTGTGGGGTGTCTCATACACAAACCCTCTTGCGTATCAAAAATCTGGAAATTTAATACATAATTGGGGTGGCTTATGCTGGCACCGGCTTGGGGGTTGCCCAGACGGCCATATTCAGCTCCTCTAATACCGTGTCGAGCTGGTCGTCCAGCACCTTGTCCAGCTGGCGGGCGCCGCCCTGGAAGGCGGGCAGTTTGTCAATGGTGTCGCGGTCGATAATCACCTCGTGGGTCAGCTGTTTGGCCAGGCGCTCCAGCCAGCGGCGCTGGGCGGTTTTCCAGGGGTGGCGGGCGTAGATTTTCTCCATGGCCGCCGCCACGCGCTGGGCAAAGGGCACCAGGGCTTCCCCCAGGGCGGCGCGGCGGATATGGCCGATAATACTGGCGGCGATATCCCGGTTGGTCTGGCTGCGCACGGCGGCCTGTAATTTGGCCTCGGTGTAGCCGTGGCTATCCAGCAGCAGCTTGATCTCCTTGAGTTGGGCACGGGTGAGGTCGCGGGGGCGCTTGGCGACCACGGTGATGGCGGCGGACTCGTTAATCTGCTCGCCAATAAAACGGGTGAAGCTGTCGAGGTAGACTTCGGGCTTGCTGTGCTCGCCGTAGCCCTGGCTGCGTTCGAGGACTTCATCTGCGTGTGTGGAGATCACCGGATGGCGCTCGCTGCCGAGCAGGGCTTTCACTTCGGCCAGCTGATGCAGCAGGCCGCCGTGCTGGTTGAGAAATTCGGCGGCTTTGTGTGGGCCGAGGCCGTGCAGGTGGCTGTGCAGGGATTTGGCGGGGACACCCCAGCTCTGTTCCAATTCATTGAGCTTTTCCCGCAGGGCCGGGCGCTTCTCTGCGCTGTTCTCCGCTTTGCGCAATACCCGCATGAGTTTTTGGCTGAGCTGGCTCAGGACCACATCGGCCTGGCTGTCCATGCCCGGTTCGCCGGGGCTCTGTAGGGCGCGCTGCAGTTGCTCTGGGTCGGTGAGTTCGCCGGCCAACTGCTCCAGGGTGATATTGGGGTCTTTGACCAGGGGTTTCATGGTGTTGACGTTTTGCAGCGCTGCGTAAATATCTACGGGGTCGTAGATGCGAAAGACGGTTTTGCCGATTTCATCGCAGCGGCGGGTGGCGCGGCCGATCATCTGTTCGTAGAGAATGCGCGAGCGCACCCGGCGCATAAAGACCAGGTTGCAGATTTTGGGTACGTCGATGCCGGTGCTGAGCAGGTCGACGGTGATGGCGATATTGGGGTAGCGCTCGTTTTTATACTGGCGAATTAACTGTTTGACGCTGGGACTTTGCCCGGTAATTTTGGCCACGGCGGCCTGGTTGTAGTCGTCGCCGCAATAGTCGCCAAAAGCTTGGTCCAGCAAGCTTTTGACTCTGTCGGCGTGGCTGTCAGTGGTACAGAAAATCAGGGTTTTCTCCCCGCCGAGCGGGTCCAGCTCCTGCGCCAGTTGCTCGCAGATCACCCGGTCAAAGTTTTCGTTAATCACGCGGCGGTTAAAGGCGTCCACGTCGAAGTGCAGTTCGTCTTCCAGTTCGGCGCTGTCTATTTCACCGGTTTGGGTGTCCACCGTTTCCACGGTGCTGCCGGGCGCAAAGGTGATGCCGTTTTTACTGAGCAGGGTTTGGTAGCGAATGGGGGGCTCGTGGTCGATCAGCCAGTCATCGGCAACAGCCTCGCGGTAGGAGTAGGTGTATACCGGCTTGCCGAAAATTTCGCTGGTGTGTTTGGCGGGAGTGGCGGTGAGGCCTACTTTCACCGCGTCAAAATAGTCCAGCACGCGGCGGTAGCTGGATAGATATTGGCTGGCATCGCGGGTGGCCAGTTCGCCTTCAGTCATCTCCTGGTCGAGGGTGTAGCCTCGGTGGGCTTCGTCCACGATCAGGCAGTCGTAGTGATCTACGGTGGGGGGCGTTTCACTGGCGAACAGGCGGCTCACCATGGCCTGCACGGTGGCGACCTGGATGCGGGTTTCCGCCTCGACGGCCATATCACCCAGCTCGGCCAGGTTATAAATTTTGGAGATGGGGTGGTTCTGCTCCAGCGGCGCTTCCTTAAAGGCATCCTGGGCCTGCTCGCCCAGAGCGGTGCGGTCCACTAAAAACAGGATGCGGTTAAAGCGTTCGGCTTTGAGCAGGCGGTACATCAGGCCGATCACGGTGCGGGTTTTGCCGGTGCCGGTGGCCATGGCCAACAGGGCGCGGCGTTGGCCGGAAGTTATCGCAGCTTCTGCGGCGAGAATGGCTTTTTCCTGGTAATCGCGCAGTTTGAGGTAGCCAAAAGGTTCCCGCTTGAGTTGATCTTCGGCGTCCTGTTTGCTGCGCTGGAGTCGATCGAGCAGGCCCTGGGGGCTGTGGAAATTGGGCAGGGCGTGGGCGCGATTTCTGGGGCTGCGTACATCCCGAAACCAGATACCGGACAATTCCTGTATCTGTGGCAGGTAGGGGCGCCCATTGCCGGAGTAGACAAACGGTACTAAATAGTGGCCGCTGTGGTTGTCTGGCCAAGCAATGGTGCGCCCGGCAAACTCCCAGGCACTGGTGAGCGGCGCTTGTATAACGATATTGCGGCTGTAACCTTCGGCCTGGGGAATCTTGCCGGCAACATTTTTATTTTTCCGCTTTGCTTCCACTACCGCGATGGGCATCAGGCCGACAAACAGCACATAGTCTGCACGCCCTTTGTTAGTCGGCCATTCGGCGATGGCCCTATTGATACCTTTCTCTGGGCGTGCGCCTTTGGCGTATCTGAGTTCCTCTGTATCTACCTCCCAGCCGGCATCGGTGAGTTGTCGGTCGATCAGGATGCGGGTGAGATCTTCGTCGAGATCGAGGTCGAGCTTTACCGCCCTGGTTTTGCGCACGGCTTCTTTGCGCTGGCCGACCCTCTCTTTGGCCTCGCTTGCAGTCAGCTGTTTTTGCAACGCCTGGATTTTGTCTTCGTAGCCGCGCTTGGTCTCTTGCAGGGCCTGTTCGTGAGCGGCGACCTGAGCGGCATTGGCGCGCGCCTCTTCATCCATGGCCAGGGCCAGGGACTCGTAGTCGGACTTCTCCTGGGCGATCAAGTCGTTGAGCTTTTGGCTGGAGTCGAGCTGTACGTTGGCCTCTGTCAGCTCGCTGCGCAGCTGTGCGATTTTTTCGTGCAGTTGGTGGAGATCTTTACTGGGGTCCTCGGGGGCCTGGAAACGGCCCGCTTTAAATTGAGCACCGTTGCGGCCAAAGGCGCGGTGAAACCAAACGGCCAGACAGCGGGCTACACGCAGGCCATCCATGGCCTCTTTGTGCCGGGTTTTGAACTGGTGCGTGGCGCGGTTGCCCTCGACGCGCAGGGTGCGAAACAGCTGCCGCACCGCCGGCTCAAAGTTGAGCTCGCGCCCCAGCCGTTCCACCAGTTCCAGCTGTGTGGTTTGCTCAGTAAATGCCACTCCACTGATGCTGGCGATATGCTGGGCGAGCGCTTCCCCCAGCTGGCGCAGCTTGATCAGGGTGGTATTGGGATCGCTGCTGAAGGCGCGCTCGGCGGCGCAGGCTAATTGAACAAAAAGGGGGTCGTGTTCGGCGAGGAAGGCAAAGTTTTTGCTCTGAGTGAGGTCTATCGCTGACACATTCCCTCCAATGGCTGTTCAGCTGGTGTAAGGAAGGCTAAGGCTCGCTACCACTTGGCTTAGCGCTTATTTTTTTACCTTTATACGACGGTGATGCTACCTGAAATTGGCGGATTGTTTAACTATTAGGCGGGAAAGGGGGTTAAGGGGCGCTGTTGGGGGGTATCGATGGGATCAATCTGGCGGGAAAAATAGGGGCTCCATCGGAGCCCCTATTAAATGATTTAATCCTGGAACAGTGACAACCACTGCTCCGAATCCAAGGCAGCACTTTTCCCATCTTTACTGTAAATCGCATCTGCCAGCGCCTGCTTGTGCGCTTGCATATCGATGATTTTTTCTTCGACGGTATTCTCACAGATAAATTTATACACAAAGACCGGTTTGTCCTGGCCGATACGATATGCGCGGTCGGTTGCCTGGTTTTCTACTGCCGGATTCCACCAGGGATCGTAGTGAATGACCGTATCGGCAGCGGTAAGGTTTAGGCCGACGCCTCCGGCTTTCAGGCTGATCAGGAATACGGGAATATCACCCTTCTGGAAAGCGTCAATCGCTTCCTGGCGTTTGCGCGTGCGCCCGGTGAGTTTTACATAGGGTATTGCCTGTTCTTCAAGGGCGGTTTCAATCTTGCCGAGCATTTCGGTAAATTGGGAGAATACAAGTATCTTGCGGCCTTCCTCCACCATTTCCGGGAGGATGTCCATCAGTGCTTCCAGCTTGGCCGATTGTTTAACCTTTTTTGCCTTGTCCAGTTTGACCAGTGCGGGGTCGCAGCAAATTTGTCGCAGCTTTAATAGGGCATCCAATATTTCGATATGAGATCGGTTGAGCCCTTTCTTTTTCATCAGGTCCCTAACCCGCTTTTCCATTACCGAGCGTACGGTTTCGTAAAGCGCGGCTTGGGCGGTATCGAAAGTAACTCGCTGGATAATTTCTGTTTTTGGGGGAGTTCAGTGGCAACTTCCTGCTTGGTGCGGCGTAAAATAAATGGGGAGATTCTCTGGTTCAGAGTCACTTGTTTGTGCTCATTAGCCTGCTTCTCAATGGGGGTTCGATAAAGCCCATTAAACCTTTTCTGGCTGTGCAGGAAACCGGGCATCAGGTAGTCAAACAGTGCCCACAGCTCGCCCAAGTGGTTTTCCAGTGGCGTTCCTGTCATGCACATTTTGTGCTTTGCACTTAGGGTACGGAGTAATTGTGCCGCTTTTGATTTGGGATTTTTAATCACCTGGGCTTCATCGAGAATCAATAGATGAAAATCATACTCTTTTAATATTTCACTATCTCGAACAATCAACGGGTAGGTGGTTATCACCAGATCAGACTCGGGAATGAGTGAGAAATTCTCATGCCGCTCACTGCCGTGAAGTAGTAGCGCTTTTAATGTTGGAGTAAAGCGCAGGGCTTCGTTGAGCCAGTTACCCACCAAGCTGGTGGGTACAACCACCAGGGCGGGGGCGGTTAAGCGGCGGCTCTCTTTTTCTTTGAGAATATGAGCCAATCCCTGCAAGGTTTTACCCAGGCCCATGTCGTCGGCCAAAATACCATTCATATCGAGCTTGCGCAGGTGTTGCAGCCATTCAAAACCCGCTTGCTGGTAGGGGCGTAATTGTGCTTTCAGTGCCCTGGGGGTTTTACACTTTGCGGGCCCTTTTGTAGATTCTTGGCCAGGGCTTTTAGATCTTTATTGCCCTGCCAGGCTGAATCGGCATTGGGCAGCTCCGGCATAGCAAACCTGGGTACCTTGAGGCTTTGGGACTCACTGTCATACCACTCCTCTAAAACTGCAAACAGGTTGCGAAATAGTGCACTGGGTAGACGAATATACTGGTCTGAGCCGAGGGGAACTAATATGTCTTCTTCTTCAGCAGCCGCATATCCTGATTCCAAATACTGTAATATTAGCGGCGCCAGGTGAATGGGTTGACCTTCAATATCTACGGTAGCACTCAGGGAAAACCAGTCATTGTCAGACTCTTCTGTTTGCCATTCCCAATCTTCAACCTCGTGTACTTTTAATGAAAAATCATCCTCGAACTCGATTATCCAGCCCGCTTCCTCAAGTCTTGGGATACCCTCGTTGAGGAAATCGTGCCAGCGCTCAATAGGCGTTTGACCGGTTTCGCCATCATCGAAGAACAGAGAGATCTCACCGGCTTCATTAGCTCCCAAGCTCCACTGCCATTGCATAAGATCCTTCAGTACAGCGATTTCGTGATGAAAATTTCGCTCCACTTTATAAAGCTTATCTTGTTGAGAGTAGATATTAGTTTCTGGGCGATTTTCGGCAAGTATTTCTTTTGCACGGATTACTACCGGGCCGTACTTAATGTGAAAATTGGCCGTGTGAATACTTTCAATCTCTCCCGGAATGGGGATCGATTTAAGGGTTAAGACCGGCCTTAGTGAATCGCCTACCTGTATAATAGGCAGTGATTTTGGTGTGGGTAAATGTTCACTGCCATAGTGACTATTAAGAAAGGTAATAGCACTGCCCATTTCTTTTTTGGAAATGGCTGGCATTGTTGCAAAGTCATTTAAAGCTCCACCACCCACCGGGCTTATGATAGGACCAATGATGTCTTCTTGTGGTGAAAAATAGCAAGGTGGCTCGGTGGGGATTAGTTTCCAGTCATCGGGAAGGTCAGGCACATCTAATTGCAGCTGTGCACCGTTATTACTTTCTTCCCAGTTGAGCTCCAGCTTGACTGCGTCCCCCCCATGAATCGGAGTTAGAGAATCGATATCGCTGAAGAAACGTCCACTGTCTAGCAGGTTTCTCAACAGAAGCGCACCTTCCTCTCCAGATATGGTTTTCCTGAAAAAGGACTGTGACAGCAGTTGTTGAAGGCCAAAAATTCTCTGGTCGATTTTTGATATGGCAAGGCTGCTGTTGATATGGAAGTATTCTCGCTGGGGCTTACCATAGCCGCCTTTTTTGAGTGGACGGGCAGAATAGACATTAATCCTGGCATGTGCAGGGGAATACCGATCATCCCAATCCAAGGTATATAGCAGGTCTCGTTGTGCTGGTGAATCAAGCACGAGTTCACGCTGTTTCCCTGTAACATTGTTTTGCCAATGCTCCCAGGTTGTACTATTTGAGACCCGTCTGGGTGTCTTCTGGACTTCATTAACCGCTGCCATCAGTACAGCGGCGACATGTTTGCAGTTGTACCCCACTGGACAGGAGCACTCGCCATCAATTTCGAATCCCCCCAAAATAGGGTCTTCGACTATTTCTATAAGTTGTTTGTAGTGGCTGGCATAGGAACCCCTTACCCTCCCGGTGATGGTTTTGCCATCGTGGGAAACATTAAATTCCTGAACTTTGCCGTTTCGAAAGTAATCTTTTCCCCTAACCAGGCTATTACTAGGGAGTTGCTGGGAAATGCTTCTAAAATCTATCGGGATGTTCATTTATTTTGGAATTGCCTAATACTAGCCGGTTAGCGATTACAGTTCTAAGAGAGTCTTTTGTGTTAATGGTACTTGCTTTTAAACGTAGGGGTAAGTAATCGGGAGCTTGTCGGTACCAAACTCCCGGTATAGCGTCTAATTAACCGGCGGCCTATTCGGGTAACGTGTGTCGGGGTAAGAACTTCTGATACTGAAACGCCGCGCCCAACATACACAGTCCCACTAACATACAAACGACTATCTTTTGTATTAGTGAGAAGTCCTGCATATCCCAGAGCACAATCTTCAGTGCAGCTATGCCATAGATAATTAGTGATAACTTGAGTAACTTCTGGGTTTCAGGCTTTAATGTCTGGAACAGCAGTAGGGTTGCATGGACAACGAGAGCGAAGGAAACTGCCGGTAGCCACATGGCATCAAATAGCTGTGCTAATAGAGCTACGTAAACAATAATCGCGGTAACATGCACCAGCCACATATTTGCCATTCGATGACCAGACCAAACGGCTCTTGTAGGCAGGGTTTTGTGGTAAACCAGCAGGACAGCGATGCCAAGAGAGACTAGGTTATAGGCTCCAATCCACTCTGCATTGTGCGATTTCACAATGACAGCTCCGACTTGAATCAGTGTGATTAATTCAAAAATGCCCAGTGTCAGCATGTAGAAGGGCGTAAGCTGGTTGCGTAATGGCGCCAGCTTGGGTTGGCCGAAAAAGAGGCTCCCAAAATAGAGCTGGGTGAGTAGTAATGACAGTACATAGTCACGAGTCAAAGTGTAACTGACAGCTATCAGTACTGCTGCAAAATAGTAGAAGGCCAGCGGGAATACAGGCTTCAGTGCCCTGTGGATAGCTTGCTGCCACTCCCTACCTGCGGGAGTTCGCTTTAAGCCCTGGCCAAGCCATATGAGTCCTATGAAGCTGGCGACTCCCAGCAATAGCCCCTCCATCGCCTTGCCCTGCCAGCCGACAAACTCTTGTAGGAGACAACCGCCGATAGTGATAAGGCTTGCAGCAGGAATCAAAATGCGAACTTCTTGTTTTAGATGTTCCATCCGCAGCCATGTGCAGAGGAATAGGGCAATACCACACGAGAACCACATCGCAACAGTGAAGTAGTCACTGGCCTTATACAGTATGGTAGGTAAGGCAATAATGGGCAGTAAAGCGTAAAAGAGTTTACGCAGTGCCAATGCCAGCTTCTGCCCTGGTGATTGTATATTCAGCTGGTGATAGAGCTCGGCAATCAACCAAAGCCCCAGGAAAGCTTCAACACTGGCGATTTTGCCGTAGGGAATTTGATCATAGAAATGGAGGTTGCCCACAACTGATGCACTGGCGAGTAGTGGAATAAACAACAGAAGGTAATGCCAGAGACCGAGCCACTCGCTAAATGCTGAATTCATACGCTGGCTGCGCCAGATCAGGAAAGCCATTGGCAGTGGTGCCAGCAACCACATCCCTTGCGGCCAGATAATGCCTACCGATAGTAGGAAGCTCGCGGATAGCAGCAACCCAAAAGCATTATCGGCAACAAGGGTAAAACCTTGCTCTGCGGGAGTGATTCTTTCTGCACTATGGCGCAATAGCTGAGTGAGGGCAAAGGCAGCGGCACTTAGGGTTAGCCAATTAGACCAGCCTGCGCTGACCTCAAGGGATAGCAGAAGTGGTGCGGGAACCAGACTTTCAGCTACCCATACCAGGGCTTGCAAAAACAAAAATATACCGGCTAAGGCAAGGGCGATATAGCCCTCACAGCGCACGCTGATAAAACCGAAATGTAGACCGAGGTAAATCAGTAGGAGTCCTTCAATACACCATACGATACCCAACAATTCGGGGCTGCAAAGAGCCAAAATAGCCAAGCCTGCTAGCAAGCCCCCATGGAGTAATGCCATTGCGAGGATACTGCGGGCTGAGTCACTATCAGTACCGTAGCCGAATAACGGTCGAGAGCAGATAGCGAGCGCCGCCCAGGGCAAAAGGTTGAACAACCAAATTACCCCCAGGGCGTTGGTAGAAGGGGCCAAAGACCAGCTTATATGGATAAATAGCACCAGGTTGGCTACCAGCATACCGATGCGTTTCCCATCCAACTCCCTGCCACTAAGTCCACTTAAAATGTAGTGAGCAAAACCATAGAAGAAACCATGAACTATCAGCAATAGGCTCCAGGTAGAGGTAGACTCCCCCAGATTCGCGACCGAGAACTCGAACATGCCAGCACTCAGTGCCATAGTGACCAGTGCGAGCTGAGGCCAGTGAATCAGCTTGGATAAATGGAGCATGGCGAGAGCGAGAACCAACAAGTAGCTTAGATATACAACAGCAGTTGGATCAACATGATTAGCCACCAGTGGCATGGTGGCGCCGCCCAATAAGGTCACCATGGAGACAACCCGGGTCTCAAACAGCAGGGCAAGTAAATAGGAGATCGATGTCGTTGCTACTAATAGTCCGACCCCGACTGGAATCGGGACTAACTGATAGTATGGCCCGGCAAAATAACCACACAAATAAAGGAGTATGACCCCGAGTGCGATTAGCCCGGAACCATAGTCAGCCATATTGGGCATACGCCGTCTAAACGTTACACCGCCCACAGTGGTTGCCGCCGCGACTAGGAAGCCAAGAGTCACTTTACCGGCGGGGCCCAGGTAGGCATTGAAAGAAAACTGCAATAGGTAAGCAAAGCCAAACACCAATGCCAATATACCGGCAGCCGTCATAAAGAAGACCGGAGCCTTCCCCTGGCTTTGATAGTGCCGGTAGAAGCTCATCAAGGAACCCCAAACCCGGTTCAGTGGTTCCAGGGTAGGTTCTAATAGGCTCGGTAGTTCCTCAGATATCCATTTAGCCAATTTACTTGGTTTGCCCACGCTTTGGGGGCGTGGCGTGGAGATAGTATTCTTCGGATGGACTGGAACTGTAGGAGGGGAAGTTGTTTGGTCTGGTTCTGGGGACTTAGAGTGGGCGGGCCCCATCAACTGAGCCAGTTCATCCTCTGGATTATCCTCTATCGGGAGCTTGGCTGCTAACTGATCCGCTGTATCTTGCTGAAGCTGTGCTTCTAGAGCGGATAACCGCTGTTCGAATATCTCAAGACGACGGCGATTGTCCCGCTCCAGTAGGGCCAATTCTGCGCGAAGTGATTGAAGTTCACTTTCCATAACTTGCTCTAAGTACTTTTCTCCGAGGCTACATTGACCTGAGCAGCGGAACAAGTAGTTATATCGCCGTGTTCACTTATTCAATTAATTTTGATAAATGTATCACTATTTGTTATGTAAGTATTCGCAAGCTGTTCGTTGACAACTATTAAAATAGTAAGAAGATTCAGTACAGTGAAGATTGTTATTTTTGTTCTGTCCGTTTTTTCCGCCATTGGGTCAAGGGAGATCGTTTGTTGTCATCAAGCTTAAGTAGCCAGATTGATCTCGATAAGATAGTTCTTTCACCGTATGGAGCTTACCAAAACTACTTTTTCTATATTTTTGCTTTTTTGCACTTGATATTTCAATGTAAAAAAATCAGTTGACCCTCTGGAGTTCAAAATATATAAGTCCCGTCGGATTAAAGACTAAATGATTAAAGGTTTCACGAAGAAAAATGGAGGCAAGATTTCAGTATTTCCCTGGTCGGATGCTAATAATTATTGCTTATCATCATTCCCGTATTGTCAGTTGCTAACCTCTGGTACAACTTTGTAAGTTTGTATCAGATAAAACAGTAAACAATCCCTAATTGTAAAAATTGTCAGTTATTATCATGAGTTTTCAAAGAGCCGTTCCTGCAGAAAGATCGCATTCACTTGGGATGGCAGCAGTACTTGATACTTTGCCATTAGCAATAGCCGTAATTCCATGGGGGATTCTTTGTGGTTCTTTAGGAATTAAAATGGGCTTGAGTCTGCTAGAATCACAGCTAATGTCCTTGCTGGTATTTGCCGGGGCAGCACAGTTATCGGCTCTTTCCATTATTGGTGTGGGCGGTGGTCTTTCTTCTATCCTAGGTAGTACGGCAGTTGTAAGTTCTCGTCATCTTCTCTACTCTGCGACTTTTAGGGGTGAAGCTTTAAAGCTTCCTCTATACAAGCGAATAGCATTTGCATTTCTTCTTACGGATGAAATGTTTGCAGTTGCCGAGAATAAAAAGAGAACACTTGGATATTTCTCATTTGAGTATGCACTAATATCCGGATTTACCTTCTACTTAATATGGAATCTATCCACCTTTACAGGAATTATAGCCGGAAAGAGCATCCCCAACCTGGAGGCACTTGGGTTGGAATTTGCAATTGCTGCAACTTTTATTGCTATGGTCGTTCCAAATATTAAATCTCGAGCTACTCTCATAGCTGTTTTGGTTTCGGCAGTGAGTTCAGTAATATTTCATATTTATGCAGTATCCAATGGGTTGCTATTTTCAGGATTGATGGGTATGTGTATAGGCTATCTACTGGAAAACAAGGCTGAGGAGGAAGAGGTATGAGTATATATACCATCCTAGCAATGTCTGCTATTACTTTTTACATGCGTTATGCTTTCTTTATAAAGAATCTTCCAATAAAGTTAAACAATAATACTCAACGTTTTTTAAGGTTTACGGCACCTTGTATATTGGCCTCAATGGCGGCTCCAATTGTTTTTGGAGAGGTTGAACTTTCCAATTCCGATCTAACTAACCCCTTCCTTGTAGCAGGTCTATTCACTATTTTAGTTAGTTGCGTGATTAGAAATACTCTTGCCGTTGTCTTTCTTAGTATATTTGCGTTTTCAGCAATGAAGTTCTTCTTTGGCTAATTAAGTATATTTCTATTCAGGTAGGATTGAAGTTTTTGTTTCGGATAGTTTTAGCTGTTTAGAATGAAAGGGTATGAGAAGCAAGTTATTCTGGGCCTCCTTAACTATGCTGAAGTCAGGCCAATTCAATTGCTATTGGTAAGGTAGCTAGGGGGCCCCTGAATAGCTCCGTAATGCCTCTGCGGGTCTTGAAGGGTGCTGATGTTAGGCGCAGCTCGCCGCGAATGGCCGTAGCCCTTTGCAAGAGCTGCAACGCAGCAGATGCGGCCTTCAAGGCCCGCCCTTCGGGGCTTGCAGAGCGATTCACACTCCGCGTTGCGACTTCTTGAAAGGTCTAGACATTCCTGCAAAGCCGCGCCTTGATTGTGAACCGCTCTGCATGCCAGAGGTATCACGGAGCTATTCAGGGGCTCCCTAGGTATCAGCTTTAATTGAGTTGGCCTCTTGCTAATGGCTTAAGTATTATCAGGAGTTAACTGAATAGTTTCACGATAGCGTGCAAGCTCATCTAAAAGCCACTGCTGGGATTCTTCTTTGGGTTGGTCTGCACACTGTATATGATAAGGTTTGCCGCTAAAAGTGCTTGCGCTGGCACTTAGTTTAATAAAATCCTCAGCGCTAACAATTTTATTGGAGAAATATTTGTATTTTTTCTCCATATGCTCCACGGCTTCCTGGCTGGTATGCTTGCTATCATTACGGATAAATGTGCACTCTGAAGCCGAAACAAACTCCATCAGATGATTTATCTCCTTGGTAGCTGTGTCAGCCTGAACCAGGGCAGGGAGCATACTCAGAGAGAGAATAGTGAGTGAATTTGAGAGGCTTTTAATCATTTTCCCATTCCTTGGCTATGGAAATCAGGATAGTCCACTAAGCGGACTTGAAAGAGTTGGAATAGAGCCCCGGAGGGGCTCTACCAGAAACATATATCAAGGCCTATAGTTTGGAGCTTTAGATGTTCTTGGTAACCACTACTTTCGCGGTGCACTGAACACTTTTACTGCCTTCCTCTCCAATAACTTCAGAGGACTCGGTCAAGATTTGAGAGACTGAAAGTTCAGAGGCAGAGATAACCTCCATCATTTCCTTCTTGCAGTTAGTGATATTGACAGCATTGGATATGGCTGGGTCATAGCTAATTTTGTGAGAAAAGTCTCTCTCTTCTTCACCATTGCGGCTTCTCTTGATACTTTGGAACGCATCTTTGCCCGCATCTACTGTGTCCCCGATAACATTGCCAGGCTGTACTTCGAGTTTCATACAGGAAGTCGTAGCAATGGCCAGTGCAATAATGCTCAAGAATTTTTTCATTTTTTAGCTCTATAAAATATAAAAGCTCAACTTTAAATAAGCCAAAATGAATCAAAAAGCCTGGGGCTTAATGGTGGCCTATATATTAATTGGATTTATTCCAAGCTAAATTATACAGAATTTTGAGATGATTATTATCTAAATCATCCGCCATTGAAAACTTGGTCTGTTTTTGTTCACAATGAACAAAAAGTCGCCAAAAAGCCTTGCGGTGTTTGCACGAAAGTACCCATTAGATGTTGTCTGGTTCAAGCCATTTAAAGTAGCGCATGGTTGTAGCGACTTGGTAGTTTTCTGGAGCATCCTGCAGCCTCAGGGTGGGATGTGTGTATCTATATACAGGAGATATTATATAGAGTGGAAATCTTTGTATTTTTTACATCGCCAAATAAGAGTAGAGATTGGAATACTTTTATAGAGGATCGCAAAGATTTCTAATTATCTAATTAGGTAATCACCAATTGATTTGAATCACTTATTTATAAATTCAATTTCTTTTCCCAGTGATTCTGGAAATATATTCATGCGATAAGACTCAGCGGCATATTTAAGAAGTGCCCACAGTTAATTTGCATTTGATGCCACCTCTCCTGCTGTAGAAAAATTAACCGCGAATGCTCAGTCAGTGACCAATTTGGTACGTTGCGGTTTGAAATAAGGAAGAAAAAAGGATTTTTTGGTGATTTTATTTGATAAAGTCCCCGCGCAACAAAGTTCTTACAAAAGATATTCTATTAAAAGTTCTTGGGGAGATTTATCTGTGGGTAGCTTTAATAAAGCCCTATATCTTAGTTCCATCTTTGTGCTTTCCGCTTGCGGAGGTGGTGGTGGAGGCGGTGATTCATCTGGATCACAATCACAATCACAATCTCAATCAAATAATCAATCACCTCCAGTCGCAACGGCTCCGACAGCTGTTATTTCCGGACCTGCAAGAGTTGTTGATGGCGAACTGGTTACACTAAGTGCCGCAGAAAGTACGTCAAATAATGATTCCAATTTAACTTATCAGTGGCGTAGATTGACATCGGGGGAGGAAGCCTCGAAGGAGATGATACTGATACGGTAACCTTTTATCCGTCATATAATCTTGACCCAACAGCAGGGGCACATCCTATTACACTGGAGCTAACGGTCGATAACGGGGAGACGACAGATACCTCACAATTTACCATTATTTCTGCTGCTAGCTTAAAAGAAAATCCGTTCAAGAACTATGCGACGGAAGGAGTTTGGGTAGCGGAAGATTTTTATCTTTCAGATGAGCGTATTTACTTTGTTGACAATAGCAGCTCGTTTATAAATCGCCCACTACCTGAGTTGGGGCAGCCAACTCCTAAGGAAGTTCATCAACAGATAGATGTTTATTCATGGCATGAAAAAAATATTGTCCAATATGAAAACTGGGCAATAGTGGTCTCTACGAAAAACTTGGAGTTTATTCAAACTTCTACTGAAGGACAAATATTACAAACAGTCACGGTTCCAACCAGTGCTGCAGATAACGGAGCTGAAAAAGCTTTTGGTGCTGTCTATGGTGACTATCTGGCTGTAGCTTTTAATAATAGTACAAACGGACTTAAAATCTATGATATTTCCGATCTACCCAATGTGAATTTGGTTGGCGTGGAGGCAAATATAGATTACCCGAAAAAAATATTAGTTTCGGAGGGTAGGGCTGTTGTAGCTACTGGCAGTAAATTATATACCTTTGATATATTAACCGATCCAGGCATGAGTACCCCGACTGCCTCTTCTTCAATTTCATGTTATGACATTGAACTTCATAAAGATCAGCTTTTCTGTGTTGAAAAAGATCACCTTGCAAAATATGAACTTGATGATGATGGTAGCCTAACTGCAAGTCAGTCATTTGTTTTTGAAAATATAGATACTGAAGCCCCGTACAATTTTACTATATCCAAAGGTGAAACCTTTCTCTATCTCAATACACAGGGGCTGACCACTACCTTTCCACTAGGTGAAGATATAAACATTCTTCATCCTGAAGTTAAATACCTCCAAACAGGAGCTGATTACGTTACAGACAATGGGGAAATCGTTGCTATAAAGCATTTTGATGGAAGTGTGGCAACGAGTGAAGTAAAAAAAATGGGTTCAGCACAATTGAATACCCTTTCAGAGGGTAAATCTCTAGAGTACTTGGCATTTCCTAGTGAAAGCCTGCTTGCCGCATCAGATGCTGAAGGCAGTATTAACTTCTACGATATATCAGAAAGGCTGAATCCAGAATTTGATTTTTCTATTTCCCGATCTTCAGCGGACTCTTATATAGGCAATATTGAATCATATAAGAATGATATAGTTAGTATTCCATTTAGCGGTGGTCTTTCTGATATAGATGTTTCCGGCGGTGAAAATATTGTTGAGCTATTCCAAGCCAATCCTACTTCAAAGAGGATTCTGGACTCCGCCTATAAGAGTACAAAGCTGCAAAAAGGACACTTTACGGTTGAACAGTATCCAGCTGTAAATGATGAAGAAGATTACTCCTTGATACGTTTTTTAGTTGATGGATCTCAATGGAGTGAATTTGAAGCGCCAGGATTAGTATATGAAATTACAGCCCATGGTGACTCACTCTATATGGCGTCAAGTCTAGGCGTTCAGATCGCAGACATCTCTTTACCTACAGCGGTAATACTAAGCGAAACCAGATTCTGTCATAGGACTATTTACTCTCTAGATGTTGAGGACTCAACCCTGGTAGCTTTCTCAGGATTTACCCTTTGCGCCACTACATTGGATGAAAATGGTTTGCCAATTGTAGATACGACATCGGCAGTCGATATCAGCAGTGGGTTTAGAGGGTATCAGCCTAAAGTCGTTCTCAATGATGGACTGGCCTTTCTTAATGGAAATGGTGTGACAATTTATGATGTTGGAGTTACCCGAGCACCTGAAATAGTAGGGCATTTCAGTACTTCTGGCCCTTCAAATGATGTGGAAGTCATTGATAACCTAATCTACTCTGCTGATGGTATGGGAGGGCTAACGGTTATTGAAAATACATTAGAGAATAATCCCGCCATAACTCAAGTTAGTGATAACGATGGTTCCATTACTTATGATTTAAGTTGGACAACTCCAAGTCAAGGACAACGGGTTCTAGATATTCCTCTTTGTATTGTGGACATGGGAACTTGTGAGATTAGTGAAGTAAACCGTGAAAATAAAACTGCAAAATTAATATGGAATAATAGTGACTTTGAAGGTGAAGCTGCTCTGAGGGTTATGGTCGGTAATGATATTTGGTTTAACTCTCAGGTAATCGTCACTCACTTTGACTAACTGATTATCCTTCTTGATTAATTGTTTATATAGTTTCCGATAAACGTTGGTAGGCTATTTTGACTGGAGTGGTTTTTAGAACTGCTCCGGTCTCTTTCTTCGACGTCTGGTTGCTAACTTTAAAGTCAGAGCTATTTGGCCATGTTCTCGCATGAGAATTAAAGTTAATAAATATTAATTGGTGCTATGAAGGCAAGGTATCAATGAAGGTCACAATAAATAATATTGCAGTAGTTATATTAAAGGAGAACGGTTAACCATCTACTAATTTAAATGATGAGTTATAGTGTTATTTTCCCTGCAAAGCCTCAAGTTGCTTGTAAGCTCAAGGCCTATCAAAAAATGCAGAGACCCTTAAGAACGTTTTATTTTCTTAAGAATAACTCAGCCACTTCTTTTTTAGCGGCAACAACATAGGTAATCATTAGGTTTTCCTGACTAATATCGGTCAGATAATTGATATCCCTATGCACTGCTCTCAAAATAGAAAAGTTATCGGTGTCGAGGTCGTAAGACCATAACTGGTCATCTCGATTGATTGAGTAAATCACATTCTCTTTGATCACAAACCTTTTTTCACTGCCCTGATTAATCAGCTCTTCAATAAGCTGGTCTTCCGCAGGACCGGGCTGCCAGAAGCGGTTCATATGATCCATATAGATCAGCCGGCCATCCTCGCTTCTTTGGGCCCAGTTAACTTGGGTATCGTTGATAATACTTACTTCGAGATTATCAAGGTTTACTTCTGCAAACTTTGTAACACCTTTCACCGTTAGAGTTAACAGTGCGAGGTTACTCACACTATCCCACTGAAATAGCCGGTCAACTGGATGCGCTAATGGGAAGGCTTCTCTGCTACCGTCCTGGGAGATTTTAGTCAGTATCTGATTAGCACTCGCCAGTATGCTTTGGCCGTCAGCAGACCAACTAATACCGTAGATATTGGTATCCATCGGAAACTGGCTGACTTGCTGTAAATCACTGCCATCAGTTATCCACACCTGGTCCTCACCAGAGCGCCTGGATGTAAATGCAATCAAGTTGCCACTGGGTTGGAAAATGCCATCATCTTCCCCCAAAATCGACCGTGTTGTGCTTGGGTAGAGTTCGCTCACATTTTCTTCTGAGGGCGTATCGATCAACTCAGGCTGGCTAAGAGGTATAGTGGCAATATCACTATCATAACGCCCCTTAATTAGGAGTGCCCTCTGCCCATTTGGGTGGAATTCCGGCGAGCTGGCAGACTGATCCAGGGGTAAATCAAGCTTACTGACCTTTCCATCATAAGTGAGAGAGAAGAGTCGCCGCCCTGTGCTAAAGATTAACTCATCTGTAAGCGGTGAAAAGTTAGGGGATATGGTCCTGCGCTGGGGGATTTCATCCGGATAGTCTATCGGGTGGCTGGATAAAAGCGCCCCCTTGGAATCCAGCATATCGATATAAAGCTGGCCATCTTGATGATGGCTGGTTACGGCTATTAATCCATCACTTATTGAGTAATCAAAATAGGCCAGGTTCCCATTCTCCAGGTCATAAAGAACCCGACTGGCATTATCCTTGACTGAATAGTTGATCAACCGCCAACGGTCGGTCTCTTTGTGCAAAATAGCGAGATCATTATTATTTAGCCATACCGGGTTCTTAATCGCAGAATTTCTACAGCGCATTAATACATTTGGCTGCTGTGGGCTGGCTAATGCCTTTTGAAAATCCAGGCTTACCAGGTTGTAACAAGTATTTTGGGTTAGCGGTATGGTGCAGTCTTCTTCAGAAATAAATACCAGTTTCTTGCCATCCGGTGATAGTGTATGGCGGCCATAAGTACCCCATTCTGGAGTCAACTCTGTTTCCTTCTGTGTATGAATATTTCTGGCCCAGATTTTATTAACGCAGAGCTTATCTAAGTAACGATTAAATATAATATATTCACCGTCAGGCGAATAAGAGGGGCTAAACTCTTTACGGTCAGTTGCAGTTACCGCCTGTAATCGATCAAATACAAGCTGAGAGCTTTGCTCGGGCGGAGAGTGTTTAAATATAACAAATACTAATAATACCAACCCGACAAGTGCAAAGATTGGAAATCGATTTGGTTTGATCGTCTGGGTTTGGTGGCTTGGATTAACCGGTGTTATATCTATTTCAGGCTTAGGGGAAGTGGGGGAGGGAGCTTCTTCTTCCGGTGCTGTCTTACCCTGTGGAATAGAATCACCATCTTGCCAAACAATATCGCATTCCAGGCTATAACCCTGTTTCGCATGGGTCCTAATATAAGACTGCTGTTTCCGATCTTCCCCAAAGGCTTTTCTAAGTTGCGCAATACTTCTTTGCAGCGTATTGGGTGTGACTATTGTATCCGGCCAGACCTCAGACAGTAGCTCATCCTGGCTCACCACTTTTCGCTGATGTCTTGCTAAGTGGGTTAAGACAGCAAGGGCTTTAGGGGGGACAGTTTGCGAGTGCTCATGTCGGGTGATCTGGTTTCTGGATAAATCAACAAAGAAGTCACCTACCCAATATTGTGAAGTCATTGATGTATCTACCTGAACAAAATATGAGCTAAATTTTGGCAATGGATACTAGCATAAACCCTGATTATAGCTAAAGCAGACTTTGTAACTTGTTGATAAATAAGCACTTTATAGTAACAGAACAAAGTCATTCAAAAGTCAGGTGCACTTCAGGTGTTTCATAGGCTCCTTGTTTAGATTGAACGCTTCTCCGATCACATGTAACGGTATAAATACTGATATGAAAAAGCGTTTACTAGTCGCCTTTCTCCTGTTGCTACCTATCGCTGCCCTTGAAGCAGGTGAGCATAAAGCCCTGGAGTTATCCACAATCCAAGTGATACCCATTCAGGATTCCGGCAATAACAGGGAATACGAGCTGTATATCAAGCTGCCTGAGAAATATGAGGAGAGTGACACCAAAAAGCATCCGGTCATTTATTATACAGATGCTTTGTGGGCGGTTGAAATACTGTCGGCCACCACAGAGTATGCACTGGAAGATGCAATTTTGGTGGGCATTGGCTGGCGGAAAGGTATGCCAGCTGATGAAAATGAATGGTCGAGTCGATATCGGGACTTTAAACCAGCACTACCCTCAGATGATAAAGCTAACGATAAAGAATCCTTTAAAGGAGAGGCCCATCAGCATCTCGCCTTTATCAGAAATGACGTTATAAAGTATATCGAAAGCAATTACCGCGCGAATCCAGATAATCGGACATATTTCGGTTACTCATTTGGTGGTCTCTTTGGAGTCTATGCCTTAATAAGCCAACCGGATACTTTTCAGAACTACATTATCGGTAGCCCATCAAGATTGATCGGCACTTATATGGATTCTCGTCTTGAACTAGAGCCTAACAAACCATTGATAGAACTACCAAAACAAACCAATGTATTTATTGCCTACGGCGCTTTAGAAAAGGAGCTGGGTGCAACGGTAGAAAGGTTTGTTAGTGAGTTAAAGAGCCAAAAGCTGGCTAACTTATCCATAGATCCGGTGGTTATTGAATCGGCTAATCACACAACGGCGTTTCCAAAGACTTCAGTGCGCAGTATTTATTGGCTTGCGGATAAAGTGAAACACTAATCAATAGTATATCGATCCATATTAATAAACCGTTAAAAATTAAATATAGGATATGAAATGCTTATCAAGAAGCTAATCACAATCGGGCTAACGTACGGGATATTTACTACTGTAAGCGCAGGAGACCTACAGGCACCAGAAGTCAATATGGCCGACTATAGTAGCGACCTCACAGGCCTGGAGAGATCAATACCAAAGCTTAAAATAGCATTTATTGATACAGCTCCAGCGGATAGAAAAGACGGTATTCCTGTTGGTGAGATAGATGTAATCAAGGAGAGTTTGCAACAGCTGGCACTAGAAATAGCTGATAACCAACATACACCTTACGATAGCTTGCTAGTTGCTCAAAACAACAAACTGGTTTTTGAATCCTACTATTCCCTTGGTCGCGTTAATTTTCCTCACCCTCAAGCCTCTGCCACCAAGGCTTATACAGCCCTGGCAATTGGGCGGGCGATACAGTTAGGTTATTTGACCATGGAAGACTTAGACAAGCCTGTCATTTCCTTCCTGAAAGGGCTGGATAGGAAACAGCTCGTTAAAGGCGCAGACCTTGTCACACTAAATCATGCCATGAGCATGCAGTCAGGAATCCGTATTGCAGAGGAAAAACTCGATGCCTTACTAGAAAAACCTGAGCAGTTAACCGGGAAAAAGCTAGCCCAAATCTATCTAAGTTACAGTAAGCCGATCACTTCTGATTCGCAGACTTATTTATATCAAGGCTCAGACCCAATGATTGCAATGCTGGTTCTGGATGCTGTAGTTCCCGGTTCTGCGAGCGACTTTATAAAAGAAGAGCTACTGGAGAAGATGGGGATAGATATCTATCACTGGAAGGAAGCCGTTAGTGGAGTGCCCCAGGCAGGATCAAGAGCCATGATGACATCCCGCAGTATGGTTAAGTGGGGCACTTTGGTACTTAATAAGGGAAAATGGAATGGCCACCAGTTAATACCGGAGGCGTATATTGCCAAGGCTACTGGTAAAGTGGCTGTTCCCACAGAGGATGAGTTTGACTATACCAATTTTTCATACGGATACTTCTTCTGGCGAACGCCTTTGAAGGTTGGCAACAAGAAATATATCGCAAAGTTTGGCTGGGGCGGTGGTGGCCAGTATGTGGTCTCCATTGAAGATCTTGACTTGGTGATTGCTATCACCGGCCACAGAGATGATGACAAAACCCTGGGCTTGATAGAACAACGTATTTTGCCAGCTTTTGTATCTTCTGCATTAACTGGTACAGCTGGCTAAATTGTTACATTTATTGACCTTGCCTAAGCAGTGTTAAAGTTTTCTGTCCAGCATTTAGGGCCTCTGGAATAAGGAAGCCCTAAATGCTGGACAGATTGTTCGATTACACAAGGGTTGCGGTAGTTACCGGTTTTGAATTGGTAGGACCAAAGCAGGATTGTTAGGGTTCACTCTACTGGGAAAATTTGCTTTTTATCCCCATTGTCTTGCCTCTGTTGTCTTTTGATTCTCCTATAAATCTCTTCGCGGTGAACCGCCAAGGTCTTGGGGGCGATTATACCTACCCGCACCTGATTACCTTTAACTTCTAATATTGTGATTGAGACGTTTTCCCCAATCCTGAGGTTCTCGCCTGTACGGCGGTTTAAAATCAACATATTGGTTTCCTAATGAGACGCAAAGCATTGGCAAACCTTCCATAACGGGAAGGCCAGGAAAGTAATATCGGTTGCAGGTATAAGGAGGGGCGCGAGAACGGTAGGCGTAAAAGAAGAAAAGGCGGGCGCTAGACTCCCAGTGCTTGGGGAATCGCCTCAGGTTACTGAATTTGCAACCTTTTATTGAAGACGAGTGGGTTTCTAGCGTACCATTCATGGAGCCATTTTGATAGGTTAGATATCAACTTGGTTAGCTGGCCCCGGGTGTTGCCGCACCTTGGGTCAGCGCCTTTTACTGTCTCTTACGTCACGCTACCGTTCTCCTTTGAGAATGGGTCTTTTATACAACTCTTGATGTTCTTGTTTTATCTTGGGCTGCTGGCTTGTCGAAGCCGATTTGATCACGGCCCAAAATATTGCTAAATATCTATCGATTCTACGCAGCTTTGACGCTGAAGAAAACTGAATAAAATCCAATAAGATTATTTGGGCGCCTAAATTTTTTTCTGTCTGTCTTGTGGGTATCAGTTTCTTATTGGATGTATCGGGTTAAATTGAGTTTGGCTTTATGTGTTGGTTAAATATTTAAACTGAATTATCCTGCCATAATTTATTTGATATTGAGTTAGTCGGTAAGTGCAGGATAATGAATTTTTCCTGAGGTCTACTTATTAAATTTGCCGGTTAGCCTCCATGTACGATAAGAAAAAATGGCAGTGGATTTGCCCCGATACGGGAAATATCTACAACCTAAAGCACACACAGGAATTCGAGACTTCATATGGTGTAAAGCTTGAAAAGGGAGAGCCTGCGAAAGATATTGCTTGCCGAGTTATTTTTTCCAACCATTGTTTTACGCGGTTACGAAATCCTGAAGACTTAGATAGTCACGTAATGGTTCGTGAATCAAAGCGTGGCGGCAATGTGGAAGAGAGAGTTTTTTGCCCTGTTCGATGGGACTTCTCGCAACAGTTACCGGAGATTATTCGTGACCTGACATACCGAAATTGCCTTATAGGGGGAAGTAGGTAAATTATTTACCGGCAAGAAGGTCGCTCTGGGTTTAAGGAGCAGCAGGGTTGGTATATCTGTATGCGTTTAAATTTCAAAAGTAAACGTAATCCACAGTTGGGGCTTTGGGTTCGCAGTGTGCATTGGCGGAGAAATCGTCCGTTTGATGTGCGGGGGCACGGCGGTAAACGCTTTTGTATGATTTTGTCGGAATATCTCAGAAAACGATTATAAGCATCAAAAATGCAAAAGCCCCGGAAAACCGGGGCTCTGCATAATCACTGTCGGGCGTCTTGATTATGACCACACTTTGGTGGAAACCAGTGTTAACTGGTGCCATGAGAGCTACCCCAAAGGGACACCGACTATCGCTACTCACGTTGATTAATATATTAATATCTGGCGGCTTCGTCAATGAGAGAGGGGTAATTACAGGATTCTTATCGGCATTTGGTCTCCAATTAAGTCTTCTTGATTTTTAAGTTAAGAGATTCTAATAGCCTAACTAACTGATTTATATGGAAAATACAGATTTTAAAGGTTTTAGCGGCAATCTGAGGGAATATTTATCGCCTTTGCTCTGTCTAGATGGCACACCAGTCCGAGCTTCTGGAGGTCAATAATGATTAAGATGGTTATAGCAATGAGTTATAAGGGCAAGGGGGTAGGTTTTGTTGAGCGCTTGCAGAAGAATCGTATTAATTGGTAGCTAGAATCGCTAAATATCAATTATGTAAACTATTTTTACGCGCCGTTAATTCTGTTGGGGTCTTCAACCCATTCCTGGTTAATGCCTGTTTTTTGGTATGGCCGATGAAGGTATTCATTAAAAACAGATAGATCTATGTGAGCATTGATCAGATGGTGGAAAGCAAACTCAAAAGTTTGAGGTTGTAACTGCCCTTCGAAGTTGATTACGATCATGGCATCTTGGTTGTAATCATAGTTCTTGGAGTTGGGTGTGTATAGGATCTCAATATTGAGGCTCCATTTTATCAAAAAACACAAACCTCTAAGCGTTTTTCTACAGACTGAATGCCCCGTTAAGATCCCCAAGCAAGCCTGGCAAATCGGACCATGCTTGCTTGGGTATGCTTCAACGGCTTCTTATGTGTATCCTGCGATATTAATTAAACTTATTCCCAGATGCTTATCCATTCAATTTCATGTGCATCTGAAGATATACCGCTCGACTCTTTAACATTTACGCTTACTTTTTTTCCTGAAGCCTGCGCAGATAGCAGAGTAGATAAAATACTTGGATAAGATGGTTCTGAGTTTTCAAGATATGCGTATTTGACTCCTTCACAATCTCCCTGGCTATTTACAAATATACGTAAAGTATCTGCATAAGCACTACCATTGTCACGAGTTGCTTGTACCGTTATTCCTTTCACATCAATGTAACCGCATTCTAAGTAAGCATGAGATTGAACAGAAAAAACAGAGAGTGCTACTGCACCAGAAGTAATAGAAAATGCCTTTTTAAACATTAGAGATTCCTTACGTTAGTTATCAATAGAAAATATATTATTTTACGTTATCATAAAAAATGAAAGAGTGAATTTCTTCTTGCACGATAAAATCCACTGCATGCAAGGCTTTTAAATGAAGACGAAACCGAAATATAAAAGTCGTCGCTGTGTCCGAGATTGCTGATTGGGGTCTATCCACTAGCTTGCGACCTAGGTGAAATGCAGAGCTGTAGTCGCTAACTATTGTCTGGACCTCTCGATTTATCATACCCTAAAAAGGGTTGACCACTACATAAGCCTCTAATAGGGGGCAAACTTTTCACTAAAGAGCTTTGCCAGATTAGCTTCTACACCTTTAAGGATTTCTGCATCGTTAAGCAGATCAGACAGGGTGTCTTCATTAATTGAATTCTCATCAAGGTTTTCAATTTGTTTAAGATGGTATCGCATTGAATCCAGGATTAGGGTTAAGTTGGTATAGGGGAGCTTTAAGTCTAATGTTTCCACAATAATCTCTGAGTGTACTCTCTAGTGTGGTCCATGAGGGCATGAGATTCACCGAGTTGCATTGTTCTTGAGGGGGTAGACATTGTAGTGGTTTGTATACCTTGGCCTTCTGTATACGACAAACTTCACCCCATTTCTTGCTTGAAGTAACGCATCTTTCATGAGGCGAATATGATTAAGTCTAGGTTTTTTAGAATTCCCATATCGATGTGAATCCAAGAATAGTTCTGTATGATCTGTAATGTAAAATCTCTTCCTTTGTTAGCACTACTATCTCCCTTTAGTAACTCGTCCCCACCATGTTTGCGCCAGAGTGATCCTTGCTTGATGTGTAGTAATCGAGCGCTAACTTTGGCCATTAATAAGTGGCGGCTAAGCGGGTGCAGGGAATATTTCGTAGAGATTGTAAAACTTGATTAGATTAGTTTGGGTAGAATTACGTGCCGTTTAAGTGACTGGTGCGGACGTGCAAAATTTAGGAGCGTGATGCTCATAAATGAAATTGTCTCTCTTGTGTGTAATTAAAAGTAGTCAGAGCTTTAGGAGGAGATATTAATTTTTGCTTAGTCAATCCTTTTGCTGATTACCCTTGTCGCTGTTTGTTTTAGGGCGGTGATTTATTCTCAATGAAAAACGCCTCCCAAAGGGCACTACTGAATATCAAAAGTTGAGAAAGGAGTGCGCTAAAAAGTGTGATGAAGAGCTGTTATCAGGTTCCGAAGAAGTAGATCAGACAGAGCTACTGAGCGGGGAAAGATGGAATGCGAGATGATAATCCTGAGGGGAAGCCGGATTTAAAAGAAGTTAAGAGGTAGTGTATACAGTGTTGGATAGTTGCACTTTAATGATGTCGACTTTTTGGGCAAGGAAATTGTTTAGCTCTTGAACCTGAAGGTTTTCTGGATGTGAGCTAGAAATAAAAAAGGCCAACCTCACGGTTGGCCTTTTTCGATTTGGTGGAGATGGCGGGAGTCGAACCCGCGTCCGTCAGCACTCTGCCAGAGGCTCTACATGCTTAGCTCCGTCTATTGATTTAACCCATTACAGCCCGGCGGTCAGGACGTATAGGGCGATCCCGTAAGTTGTTTAACCGCTTACCCACGAGTATGGCTTGCGGCGATCCAGTTCTGTATAACAGTCTACAGCGCGATACTGGAACCTTGCTGAAGACTGCTAAGGGACGAACCCTTAGTTAGCGCTTCACAAGCTGCTTACGCAGCGAGTTGGGCACCGTAGTTGTCGTCGTTGGCAACTAATAAAATACAGCTTTGGATTAACGAGATTCGCTGCCATCTCGGCATGCACCCAAGGTTTCGTCACCGGCGTCGAATCCAAGTCATCCCCGATAAGAAACACTTTCGTGTGTCATCTAAGTATACCTCAAAATTCACGTTAGCAATAAATTTTATGTATTCGCCATTTGAGCGATCAGAGTCGCTTTAGTCAGGCGCTTTGAGGGAGGGCTTAAGTGGGAAGGGAGTTCCCGGCGGTGGGGTACCGCCGGGAGGGAGATCAGTTTAGGCAATGGACTGTACGAAAGCAGTCAGGATTAGCAGTGGGCAGACGATGCGCACGTACCAGGGCCAGATTTTCCAGAACAGGGTGTGTTCGATATCTTCATGGCCTTTTTTGAGCTCACTCAGCAGCTGATCGCGGCGCCAGATCCAGCCAGCAAAGATACATAGTGCAATGCCGAGCAGAGGTTGGCCGTATTCGGTGCTGATGCTGACTGCCAGTCCGAAGAGGGCGTCGAAGTTGTAGATGATGCCGCAACTCACGCCGAAGATGATCAGGCCAACGATCGGGGTGGCGATGCGGCGAGGGATATTCAGGTTCTCGATAGAGAAGGCCACCGGTACTTCCAACATGGAAATGGAGGAGGTGAGGGAGGCGATAACCATCAGCGCGAAGAAGGCGATGGCGACGAATATCCCGGCTTCACCCATGGTGTCGAACAGTGCCGGCAGCACTTGTAGGATCAGGCTTGGGCCAGCGATCAGGGAGCCGTCGGCAGAGAAAATCTGGGTGCCGGCTTCCTGGGCTACGTACATGGCGGGTAGGATCAGCAGGCCCGCTGTGAAGGCGATGCCCACATCAATCAGGGTTACCAGGGCGCCGAGGCGCGGCAGGCTTTCCTGCTGGCTCAGGTAGGAGCCGTAGATCAGCATGGTGCCTACACCCAGGGATAGGGAGAAAAAGGCCTGACCCATGGCGGAGATCAGCAGATCCGGGGTGAAGTGGTCGAAGTTGGGCATTAGGTACACTTCCAGGCCGGTCAGGGCGCCGGGCTGGGTGAGTACGTAGCAGATCAACAGCAATAACAGGATGATCAGCGATGGCATCAACAGGGTGGACCAGCGCTCGATCCCCTTCTCAACACCACTGGCGATAATCAGCATGGTGAGACCACTGAAGATAGCGGTCATGATCATATTGCGATCGGTGCTGTTGCCGGCCAACCACTGGGCTGCCTCTTGGGCGCCGAACAGGCCGGCGAAAGGTTCGGCCAGGTGCGCCACCATCCAGCCCGCCACAATGGCGTAGAAGCTCAGGATAAGTGAGGCCACCAGGATACCGCCGAAGCCGGTCAGGCCTCCGAAAAAGCGGCTGATGGGCCCGTTGGAAATGGAGCGCAGCGCCTGCACCATATTGCGGCGCGCGTGGCGGCCGATGGTGAGTTCCGCCATCAGGGCTGGGTAGGCGAGCGCAAAGGCTAGAAATAAGTAGGCGACTACAAAGGCGGCGCCGCCGTTACTGGCGGCCTTGGTTGGAAAGCCCCAAATATTGCCGAGACCAACGGCGGAGCCCGCCGCAGCCATCAAAAAGCCAATATTCGAGCTGAACTGTCCTCGCGGTGCACTCATGGTAAATCCCGTAATTATTCTTCTAATAGTTCACTGTGCACTATTTGTGCGCCGAGCGCATTAGGCGCTGCTTTTCGCGGTTCCAATCGCGCTTCTTCTCAGTCTCGCGCTTGTCATGGCTCGCCTTACCTTTAGCAAGGCAGACTTCGCACTTCACCAGATGCCCTTTCCAGTACATGGCGGTGGCAACCACGGTGTGACCCTTCTGCTCAACAGCGGCAATCAGCTTGGAAAGTTCGCGCTTGGTGAGCAGCAGGCGACGGGTGCGGTCAGGCTCGGTAACAAAGTGGGTGGAGGCACTGGGTAGCGGCTGGATGTTGGCACCCAGCAGCCAGGCTTCCCCGTTTTTGAAAATGACATAGCTGTCGGTCAGCTGGGCTTTGCCCTCCCGACAGCTTTTGACTTCCCAGCCTTTCATCTCAACGCCCGCCTCAAACTTTTCTTCAATGAAATAGTCGTGGCGGGCCTTCTTGTTGAGGGCGATGGTATTGGATGTTTGTGCTTTCTTTTTCTTGGCCATGAAAACTACGAGTGACTATATAAAACTGTGTCCAAAAAACTTCAGGGCCACGGTATTGATAAAGATAAGCAGCAGTATCAATGGGATAAAAGTGCCCAGGGAGAAGTTAACGTATTTTTGCGAAAACGAGCCTGCAAAGTTGCTGTCACCTTCTTGCAGCTCTTTATCAAAATTGGATTTCTTCCATTTGTAGATCACGAACAGACATACCAGCAGGCCGTTTAAAGGCAGGATGGTGTCGTAGAAGATGATCTCCACCAAATCGAAGAACGACTTGTTTGCGCCGGCCAGTTGTACAAACTCTGTAAACCAAGTGGCCATACCGAATGATACGGCGCAAGCGATGGCGAGTACAAATTGAACTGCCGCGACGATGTAAATGGCCTTCTTACGCTCCATGTTGCGCTCGTCGCGCAGGGTGGCGATAGGCACTTCGATAATGGAAACCAGTGAGGTGATGGCGGCAACCAGTACCAGGAAGAAGAAGATGGCCGCTACGGCGCTGGCGCCTATGTAACCGATTCCGTCTTGCAAAGCGAGGAAAATCTTTGGCAGGAACAGGAAGATCATACCGGCGGAGGAGTCGCTCAATTCTGCCGGATCAATCTGCGGGTTAAAGTGGAAAATACTCGGCAAAATCAGCAGGCCAGCAGTAAAGGCTACCAATGTGTCAGTAATCGCTACGGCGCGGGAGGAACCGGGGATGGAGTCCTTCTTCTTCATATAGGAGCCGTAGGTAATCATGATGCCCATTCCCAGAGACAGGGAGAAGAAGGCCTGGGCCATGGCTTTACTGATTACGTTGCCATCAATTTTGCTGAAGTCGGGTACCAGGTAGTACTGCAAACCGAGGGCGGCGTTATCCAGGGTCAATACAAAGAAGACCAGTCCCAGTAACATCACAAACAGCATGGGCATCAGGGTTTTTGCGGCCCGCTCAATACCGTCTTTAACACCCATAGCGAGAATGGCATTAATGATCAGCATCAGGATGACCAGGTAAATAAATACCGTGGGAGTATTGATAAAGTGGATAAAGAAATCCGGGGTGGCGAGCTTATCCAGGTTGCCGGAGAAGATTTCTACCAGGTACCCCATTACCCAAACGGTGACTACCAAATAAAAAACCGCGATCATAAATGGGGTGATCAGGGCCAGCCAACCGGGAATACTCCATAGCGTGGAGCCCTTGGATATCTCGCGATAGGCCCCGACAGGGTCTTTGTCTGAGCGGCGACCCATAGCGAGTTCAGCCATCATCACCGGCAGGCAGATCAGGAATACGAAGAGAGCGTAGACCAGTAAGAAGGCGCCGCCCCCGCTTTTGGTGGCTGCTACAGGGAATGCGACCAGGTTGCCAATACCGACGGCGGAACCTGCGGCGGCCAGGATAAAGCCCAGCCTTGACCCAAAATGCTCTCTCACTGCGGTCATAAGTACTCTCGCTATTATTTTTTGAATGCTTGTAGTTTTTGATACATCGGCTGGGGCAAATTGCTCCCCACCAGTAAAAAATGCGATTGTTACAGGAATTGTCTTGCTTGAGTAGCGTCGACTGGCAAAATTAGCCGTTCAACGGCAATCCCAGGTAATTTTGCCTGATGGACTGGATTAGACAGTAGGAATGACTGAAATAGAACGCAGTGCGCTGGTGATGTACAGCGCGGAACAAATGTTTGACCTGGTCAACGATGTGGCCAGTTACCCGCAATTTTTACCCGGCTGTCGCGCTGCGGAGATTATCCACAGCGATAACTCTACTTTAGAGGCGCGGCTGGATTTGTCGCGTGCGGGTATAAAGCAGAGCTTTGTGACCCGAAATCAGCTAGTGCGTCCCAAGTCGATGACACTCAAGCTGGTGGATGGCCCCTTCGAGCAGTTTGAAGGGCTGTGGGAATTTACTCCACTGGCTGAAAATGCCTGTAAGGTGAGTTTCACCCTTTCGTTTTCGATGAAAAATCGATTGATCGCGGCGGCTGCGGGAAAAATTTTCAGTGACCTGGCTAACCAGATGGTTGCGATTATGTGTGAGCGCGCTGAAGAAGTTTATGGGAAACCCCAATGACAGAAGATAAAACAATCTCGGTGGAGGTGGTGTACGCACTGCCCCATGAACAGCGATTGATGCGTTTGTTGGTGTCTGAGGGCACCACTGCGCGGGAGGCGCTAATTCGCTCGGGAATTCCCAAGGAGTATCCTGAAGTTGATCCGGATACTGCAAAGATGGGCATTTTTGCCCAGGTGCTGGGGAGTAAGGGGCTGCCGCCGGCAGAAAGTTATGTCCTGCAACCCGGGGACCGGGTTGAGGTGTATCGCCCTTTGATCGCCGATCCCAAAGAGGCGCGCAAGCAGCGCGCCGAGAAAGCCAAGCGTATGGCTGAGAAGAAGAAAGGCGCCGCGGGGGCGTCCTCTTAGGGCCAGCCTGTGGGCTGCCAGTCGCCGCTGGTGGCTACCAGGGAGTCTTCGTCAAAGTAAACGCTAAAGGTCTTTTGGGTGATATTGCCTTTCTTGTCGCGAAGGCGATTGACGTAATCCCAGCGGTTGGGATTGTAGGTATCTTCCAGCAGCGGAGTGCCCAAGACAAACTGTACCTGGCGTCGAGTCATCCCTGGCTTCAGCTGATCCACCATCTCCTGGGTAATGATATTGCCCTGCTGCACTTCAATACGGTGTACGCCGGGGAATTTTACGAGTGTGCAGGCTCCCAGCAAGCTGCAGAAGAAGGCGATGGTGAGAAATCTCAGACTAGGCGGCATTCATTGCTCCATTATTCGGTTTCAAACGGCAGCGCTCACGCTGATTTCTTACAAACAGTCAGTTTAGTCCCAAGTGGAGAAAAAAGTTCCTCCACCCACCAGTTCTGCCCTAAGTGAGCAGTACGGGGTTTCTCTGACTCCGTAGGGCATGGGATAATACCTGAAGAGTTGGCTCGCTGACAGACGGGACTCCAGGGTCGGAATCCTTTATAAATGGCCGCTGTGGGTTTGGGCAACTTCGGATAACTTTTAAAATCCTGCCGGGAAATATTGATACATGTCGAATGAAAACCAGGAATTGCGCAAGGCTGGCCTCAAGGTCACTCTGCCGCGGGTAAAAATTCTGCAATTGCTCGAAAGCACCAGTGAGCAGCATTTGAGTGCTGAGGATGTCTATAAGCTATTGCTGGAAGCGGGAGAGGATGTTGGCCTAGCTACTGTGTACCGGGTGTTAACCCAGTTTGAGAGCGCGGGCCTGGTTGTGCGCCACAATTTCGATGGTGGCCACTCTGTATTTGAGTTGGACCGTGGTGATCACCACGATCACATGGTGTGCACCGATACCGGTAAGGTTATCGAGTTCCACAATGAAGAGATTGAGGAGCTACAACGCCAGATCGCTGAAGAGCACGGCTATGAGCTGACTGGCCACAGCCTGGTTCTGTATGTGACAGAAAAAGAGAAGTAATTCTTCCGGGTGCGGTATTCACCGCACCCTTCAAATGCTTATCCTGAGTGTTACGACTGGCAGGGTGGAGTGTAAAGCTCTGGGAACTTGCCAATTTTATCCGCGTAAAATTCCTTGAGCTTCAACAGCTCGGCTTCCAGGTTTTCACCGAATTGAGCTATCGGGCCGATGCCCACTTCTTTTTTGGGGAAGCTGATATAGCCCAGTACCACCGGGACCCTGGCGTTGCGGGCGATATGGTAAAAGCCGGTCTTCCAGCGTTCCGCCAAACCGCGAGTGCCCTCGGGGGGGATAGCGATAACCAGTTCTTTGCGCAGTTTGAATTGCCTGGCGGTGGCATCCACCAGGTTGTTGGCTTTGCTGCGGTCTACGGCGATACCGCCGAACCAGCGCATGGGGCCACCCAGGGGGAAAGTAAATAGCTTGTCTTTGCCCATCCACTGCGGGGTCATCTTCAGTTTGAGTGCGGCGAGGATAAAGTAATAGCCATCCCAGTTAGTGGTATGGGGGGCGCCGATCAAAACATACTGCTTTAGTTTGAGAGACTGCTCGTCAGCTTTGACACGCCAGCCGTGCAACTTCAGTAGCACCCGTGCAACCAAGCGGAGGATTGGGGTGACAATGGGGGTGTTGAAAATCGTTCTCTGCATAACCTCGGCCGGGACTACTCATACATCGAAAAATAAGCCGCCAAGTATATGGTGACTTTACCTGCCACTCCCAGTCATATTTGTTCGTTTGTCCTAAATCGGCACATATATCCGACGAAAGGGGTGGTTTACCGGATTGTGTGGCGGTCAATTATTGATCTACGGTATAAGATTGCTTACCAAAATGCACCATTTTTGACCTTTGGTGACGCTTGGTGCTGGTACCGTATGGAGGGAGCGAGGCTGACTCTATAGCCAGCCCGAGAGAGGAATTTGGAGAGTTAAATTCTCCCCAGCATTTCCTCGGCATGGGCCAGGGATTGGGCGGTGGGAGCGCCGCCGAGCATGCGCGCCACTTCTTCGCGGCGCTCGCCGTTGGTGAGTTCGCGCAGGGCCACAAAAACACTTTCCCCATCGCTGTGCTTCTCCACCAGGTATTGTCGGTGAGCTCGCGCCGCTACCTGGGCCAGGTGAGTCACACAGATCACCTGGCCGCTGCAGCCATTGCGGGTTTCCCCCAGTTGGCGCAGCAGGCGGCCCACCACATCACCGGTGGCACCGCCAATACCCACATCCACCTCGTCGAATACCAGGGTGGGGGTGCGGGAGGTTTGCGCAGTTACCACCTGGATTGCCAGGCTGACCCGGGAGAGCTCACCGCCGGAGGCAATCTTGCCTAGGGGGCGAGGCGGTTGGCCCGGGTTGGTGGATATTAAAATTTCCGCTTCCTCGAGTCCCTGGCTATTAGGCGTATCCAGCTTTTGAAGTGATAGCTCTACTCGAGCGTGAGGCATGGCCAAATCGGCCAGCTGGTCGTTCACGGCTTCTGCCAGTGAAGTTGCTGCTTTGCTGCGCAGTTTGCTGAGCTTGCCGGCAACTTTTCTGTACTGCCTTTCCAGTTCTTCACAATCTGCGGCTAGGCGCTCCAGGGCATCTGGGCTGCCGATATCGTCCAGCTCTGCCTGTAACTGTTGCTGTAGTGCCGGCAGCTCCTGCGGTTGGACTCGGTGTTTGCGCGCCGCCTGGTAGATGGCGCTGAGCCTGTCTTCAACCTCGGAGAGTCGCTCCGGGTCCATCTCGAAGCGGTCGATATGTCGGGAGAGGGTGGCTGCGGCTTCATCCACCTGGATGCGCGCGCTGTCGAGCATCTGCGCCACTTCCACTAACGCCGGAGCCTGCCCGGGCATGGAGGACAGCAGTTGCAGGGCGCGGTGTAGCTGTTCGGCGATATCGCCCTCACCGCCGGACAGAAAAGCGGCCAGCTGGTAGCTGCCGCTGAGGATTTCCCCGGCATTGGCCAGCTGTTGCTGCTCGCTCTCGAGGGACTCTATTTCCCCTTCGCTCAAGCCCAGCTGGTCCAGCTCTTTAAGCTGGTATTCCAGCAAGTGGCGGCGGGCTTCGGCTTCCTCAGCGCTGTCGGCTAGGGTGCGATAGCGGCGATAGTGATCCCGCCAGGTTTTGAAGCGGCTGCGGGTCTCTGCGGCGAGTTCCTGGGCCTGGGCGTATTCATCCAGCAGGCGCAGGTGCGTTTCTCTCTTCAGCAGGGATTGGTGTTCGTGCTGGCTGTGGATATCGATTAGCTGCTCGCCCAGAGCGCGTAGCTGCAGAAGGGTGACCGGTTGGCCGTTGATATAGGCGCGGGAGCGGCCGTCGGCGCCGATGGTGCGGCGCAGAATGACTTCCTGCCCGGCGTCCAGCTCCTGGGACTCGAGCCAACTGGCGGCGCTGGGGTGCTCGGCGATATCAAATGTGGCGCTGATATCGGCGCGATTGGCGCCGGTGCGCACAAGCTCAGCGCTGCCGCGACCGCCCAGCGCCAGGCCGAGGGCATCCAGGGTGATTGACTTACCCGCGCCGGTCTCACCGGTCAGGGTGCTGGTACCGGGACCAAACTCCAACTCCAGTTGGTCCACCAGGGTGAATTGGCTGATAGACAGATGCAGCAGCATAGAGATCGCTTGTGTCCTTGCTAATCGGCGGGCGCCCGGCCCAATTAGTGGTTATTTATACAGTATTCGCTCCCGCTTAGCTATAGGGGTGGGGCCACATTACTCTGAGGATGTGCGCTAGCGCGAAAAACCACTTGAACTGTGCGGGGATGTCCCCATATAGGCTCCAGTGCCCGCGAGACGGGCTCAACTCACATTACTGACAGAGTCGACGCGACGGAGAAAGCAGTGGCCAGAGAGCGCAGCGAAGAAGATCAGATTAAAGAGGGGGCGGAGCACGCACCAGCTACAGATGAGGGCGTTTCAGCAGAGATTGAAGACCCTTCCTCTATAGAAAGCGAACTTGCCGAGGAAGCCCTGCGGGAAGAGGCCGAAGGTGCCGATGCCCTGCACGAGGAAATTATCAAGTTGCAGGAGCAGCTGGCAGCGCACAAGGATATGGCCCTGCGCGCCCAGGCGGAAGAGCAGAACGCCCGTCGCCGCGCGCAACAGGATATCGAGCGAGCGCGCAAATTTGCGGTAGAGAAGTTGCTACAGGACTTGCTGCCTGTAGTGGACAACCTCGAGCGTGCACTGGCGACGATCGATACGGCCGACGAAGCCAACAAGGCCTTGGTAGAAGGTATCGAGCTGACCCACAAATCTTTCGTTGAAACCCTGACGAAAAATGCTGTGGAAGTTGTCGATCCGGCCGGTGAACCCTTCGACCCAGAGCTGCACCAGGCTATGACCCAGGTGCCCAACGGCGAGGTGGAGCCGAACACGGTTCTGGACGTGTTTCAAAAAGGTTATCGCCTCAATGGCCGCTTGGTTCGCCCGGCCATGGTGGTGGTCAGCAAAGCGCCGTAACGGCAGAAGTGTAAAGCGGCCTTGAAATTTAGCGGCCGGCACCAATATAGCTGACATCAAGAATTATTCGCGCGGTGTAAACAGAACATAGCTGGCAGCGCGCATCAAAAGAGGATTTTACAGATGGGAAAAATTATCGGCATCGACCTGGGTACCACTAACAGCTGTGTAGCGGTACTGGATGGTGACAAAGCGCGTGTAATCGAAAACGCCGAAGGCGATCGCACTACACCTTCTATTGTTGCCTTCACTGACGACAACGAAATTCTGGTAGGTCAGTCTGCCAAGCGTCAGGCGGTGACCAATCCCCAAAATACTCTGTTTGCGGTTAAGCGTTTGATCGGCCGTAAATTCAAAGACGACGTTGTCCAGAAAGATATCAAGATGGTTCCTTACACCATCACTGAAGCTGACAACGGCGACGCTTGGGTAGAAGTGAAAGGCGATAAAAAAGCTCCGCCGCAGATCTCTGCCGAAGTCCTGAAGAAAATGAAAAAGACTGCAGAAGACTTCCTCGGCGAGAAAGTTGAAGCTGCAGTAATTACCGTACCGGCTTACTTCAACGACTCCCAGCGTCAGGCCACTAAAGACGCCGGCCGCATCGCGGGTCTGGACGTTAAGCGTATTATTAACGAGCCGACTGCCGCTGCTCTGGCATACGGCCTGGACAAGCAGGGCGGTGACCGCACTGTAGCGGTATACGACCTGGGTGGTGGTACCTTCGATATCTCCATCATCGAAATTGCCGACGTAGACGGCGAGAAGCAGTTCGAAGTACTGTCCACCAACGGTGACACTTTCCTCGGTGGTGAAGACTTCGACCTGCGCCTGATCGAATACCTCGCAGACGAGTTCAAGAAAGACCAGGGCATCGACCTGAAAGGTGACCCCCTGGCAATGCAGCGCCTGAAAGAAGCTGCGGAAAAAGCCAAGATCGAGCTGTCCTCCAGCCAGCAGACCGAAGTCAACCTGCCGTACATCACTGCAGACGCCACTGGTCCCAAGCACTTGGTGGTTAAACTGACCCGCGCCAAGCTGGAAAGCCTGGTAGAAGAGCTGGTTACCCGCTCCCTGGAGCCGGTAAAAATCGCTCTGCAAGATGCCGACCTGTCCGCTTCCGGTGTAGACGAAGTGATCCTGGTAGGCGGTCAGACCCGTATGCCAATGGTTCAGCAGAAAGTAACCGAGTTCTTCGGCAAAGAGCCGCGCAAGGACGTTAACCCCGACGAAGCCGTTGCCATGGGTGCTGCGATCCAGGGCGCCGTACTGTCCGGTGACGTTAAAGATGTACTCCTGCTGGACGTAACCCCGCTGACCCTGGGTATCGAAACCATGGGTGGTGTTGCGACTCCGCTGATCGACAAGAACACCACTATCCCCACCAAGAAGTCCCAGGTTTTCTCCACTGCGGATGACAACCAGACTGCGGTAACCATTCACGTGGTTCAGGGTGAGCGCAAACAGGCTGCACAGAACAAATCCCTGGGTCGTTTCGACCTGGCCGATATCCCACCGGCACCGCGCGGCATGCCGCAGATCGAAGTAACCTTCGACATCGATGCCAACGGTATCCTGCACGTACACGCGAAGGACAAGGCCACTGGTAAAGAGCAGTCCATCGTGATCCAGGCTTCCTCCGGCCTGTCCGAGGACGAGATCGATAAGATGGTTCAGGACGCTGAAGCCAATGCTGAAGCGGACAAGCAGTTCGAAGAGCTGGTGCAGACTCGCAACACGCTCGACGGCCTGATTTCTGCGACCAAGAAGACTCTGGAAGAAGCTGGGGACAAAGCTACCGCTGAAGAGAAAGCAGCTATTGAAGCGGCTGTTACCGAAGCGGAAGAAGCGGTTAAAGGCAATGACAAGGCCGCTATGGAAGCTGCAACTACCAAGCTGACTGAAGCTTCCGGTCCGGTTGCCCAGAAGATGTACGCCGAGCAGGCTCAAGCCGCTGGTGCTGAAGGTGCCGCTGGCGCTGGTGCCCAGGGTGAGCAGCAGTCCTCCGCTGGCGACGACGCAGTAGACGCAGAGTTCGAAGAAGTTAAGGACGACAAAAAAGAAGGTAAGTAAGCGTTCGCTTGCAATTCCGGTGGCAGCTTTTAAAGTGGCCGCCGGAGAACTTCAGGGGCGCGGCGCCTTACTTTCAGAGGCCCGCGCCCTGTGTTGTTTCAGGTATCCGCCAATATTTGCCGAGTTTTCGCAGTTTTGGTGGTGCTCCGTTCGCGGAGCTTAGTTAGAAACCGAGAAGTAGAAAGAGAGTTTGGCCGTTCTTGATGCCGGACCAGAGAACATAGTTTTATGTCGAAACGCGATTATTACGAAGTCCTCGGCGTCGAGCGCGGCGCTTCGGATGCAGAGCTGAAAAAAGCCTACCGCCGGGTGGCAATGAAGTTTCACCCGGACCGCAATCCCGATGACAAGGAATCGGAGAACAAATTCAAGGAGGCCAATGAGGCCTACGAGGTTTTGTCGGATTCCGAGAAACGCGCAGCTTATGACCAGTTTGGCCACGCCGGTGTGGAAGGCCAGATGGGCGGTGGCGGCGCCGGTGGATTCGGTGGCTTCTCCGATATTTTCGGCGATGTGTTCGGCGATATCTTCGGTGGTGGCGGCGGTGGCCGTCGCGGCGGCCCTGCTCGCGGTTCCGATCTGCGCTATGACCTGGAATTGGACCTGGAAGACGCAGTGCGCGGCACCACGGTCAAGATTCGCGTTCCGACTCTGGCAGCCTGTGGTACCTGTAGCGGTTCCGGTGCCAAGCCCGGTTCCTCTCCGCAAACCTGTGGCACCTGTGGTGGTGCTGGCCAGGTGCGTATGCAGCAGGGTTTCTTCTCTGTTCAGCAAACCTGCCCCAACTGTCGCGGTCGCGGGACCACTATTTCGGATCCCTGTGGCAGCTGTCACGGTCGCGGTCGTGTAGAGGAAACCAAAACCCTGTCCGTTAAGGTACCGCCCGGTGTGGATACCGGCGATCGCATTCGCCTGTCTGGTGAAGGTGAAGCGGGGCCCGATGGCGGCCCCGCTGGTGACCTCTATGTACAGGTAGTGGTAAAAGAGCACGATCTGTTCCAGCGCGATGGCAAGAACCTCTACTGCGAAGTGCCGATTAGTTTCGTTTCCGCTGCCCTCGGTGGTGAGCTGGAAGTGCCGACTCTCGACGGTAAAGTGAAGCTGAAGATTCCTGCGGAAAGCCAGACCGGCAAGCTGTTCCGCCTGCGCGGCAAGGGTGTTTCCCCGGTTCGCGGTGGTGCAACTGGCGACCTGCTGTGTCGCGTTGTGGTAGAAACTCCAGTGAACTTGTCCGGCAAGCAAAAAGACTTGCTGCAAGAGTTCTCTAATACCCTTAGCGAAAAGAAAAATTCACCGCGTCAGACCGGTTGGTTTGAAGGGGTGAAAAACTTCTTTGGTGATATGAAGCTTTAATCGCTGTTAGCACCGGCAAAACCTTAAATTGTTTTGCGGGTTGCCTATTCAAAAAGGCTCGAGAGCATTAGCTTTCGAGCCTTTTTTATTTCCGGGTGAGTTTTATCCCCCCAATTGAATACCTTCTATTGGGAAGTTTTTGTTCTCAAACGGGCCGCGAATTCACTCAGGAATTCCTGTTGGATTTTTTGCGCTTTGCGCAGTTGCTCCTTATTTAAAATACCTTCCAATTCTTTGTGTGTTTCCAGACTGATAGCTGCGAATTGAGCGCCAATTTCGCCGCGTTGCTTGGGGGTTAGAGCGACCTTTTCACCACTGAGTAATCCGTATTTTTCCAGCACTGCTTTTTTCTCTGCGAAGCTTTTTTGCATAATGGGTAATACGGTTTTTTCCTGTCCCGGGGTGAGCTGCAAACGCAGCGTCACCCAATCGGTAATATCATCATACTTCTCCCAAAAGTCTGGATTGGCATTTTGCTGCTGGGCAGATGCCGGCGTGCTGCCAAAAGCCAGGCTCAGAGAGATCACTACCACCATGATGTGCGGTAGATGGTTGGACAGGATCATCAGTCGCATATTGGCGCTCCATTTACCCCTCACAGTAAAGCGTAGCAGTGGCCGCTGATATCGCGTTTTGCGCAAGTATCCTCTTGGCAATTTAAAAATATGTGGATATTTCTTTTTGTTTTACTTTTGCGGAGTGACTAGCGATTTTTAGACTCGCTAATACTGGCTTACTGGTATCTATGCGCTCTACCGGGTGCGTTGTAGAATCCAGAACCTTATAGATTTGGACTGGAGTGCTGTGATGGCGGTAAAAGTGGCGGTGACGGGATTTGGTGGTCGAATGGGGCGAGCGTTGGCGGAGGCTTTGTCCCTGTCTGATAAAGCCGAACTGTCAGCGGCTATAGTGCGGCCTGGCTCCAGCTTGGTCGGCGCCGATGCCGGTGAAGTTGCCGGTCTGGGCCGCAGCGGCCTCGCTATTGTGGACAGCCTCGATAAGGCAGGCTTTGACGTACTTATTGATTTCACTGCCCCTAAAGCGACTGTGGAAAATACTGCCTATTGTGCGGAGAAAAACCTCCCCATTGTAATCGGCACCACGGGCTTTGATAGCGAGCAAAAAAATAAAGTATTGGCTTATACGGATCAGGTGCCGCTGTGCCTCGCCAGTAATTTTTCCACCGGGGTAAACCTGTGCTTTAAATTGTTGGAAACTGCTGCGCGGGTAATGGCGGAAGAGGCCGATATCGAGATTGTCGAAGCCCATCATCGCCACAAAGTGGATGCACCTTCCGGCACGGCACTGAGTATGGGAGAAGTGATTGCCGAAACTCTGGGGCGCGACCTGGATAAAGTGGCAGTTTACGGCCGCGAAGGTCAAACCGGTGCCCGCGATAGGGATACTATCGGTTTTGCCACAGTGCGCGGTGGTGACGTAGTGGGTGAACACTCGGTGATGTTCCTGGCAGAAGGTGAGCGGGTTGAAATTAGCCACCGCGCCAGCAGCAGGCTCTCTTTTGCTCGCGGTGCCGTGCGCGCGGCACTGTGGATGATGGGAGAGGAAGGGAGTGCGCGGGCGCCGGGGCACTACGATATGCGCGATGTGCTCGGCCTTAACTAACCTTACAAAGAGTAAATATATTCAGCGCCTGCAGGGGCGCTGCGAAATAAATTCCAGGTTTTCATTTGCCCGCCATTTTTGCGGGTAAAACTAAAAGACCGGCGACATTCGTTCGAGCGGTCACCCTGTAACCTTCCTTTGAGGATTCTTGCTTGGAAAGAAAGTTGATTGTCGGCAGCGAGGAGTGGTGCGGATTTCCCGCGCTAGGTATCCCGGCGATTAAGGCGCGTGTGGATTCAGGAGCTAAAACCTCGTGTTTGCATGCCTATAACATCCATACCTTTAAGCGCGATGGCGAACCCTGGGTGAGTTTTGAAGCGCATCCATTACAACACCAGCGCCGCCCATCGGTCCGCTGTGAAGCCCGACTTCTGGATAAGCGGCTAGTGCGCAGCTCTTCCGGTGAAAGTGAAAAGCGCCCGGTAATCCGCACCTCCATTTCCATTGGTGGCAGTGTCTGGGATATCGAACTGACCCTCACCAACCGGGACAGCATGGGTTATCGCATGCTGTTGGGGCGCGAAGCCATGATGGGGCGTATGCTGGTGGACCCTTCGGAAAGCTTTTGCCTCGGTGATATCCCCCAGAGCCAGTTGGATGAGTACTACCGGGATGAGCACCATATTGCCGGTACCGGCTTGCGTATTGGGGTGTTGGCATCGAACCCGGACCTCTATAGCAACCGACGCATTATGGAGGCGGGAGCTGAGCGCGGGCATCGCATGAGTTTTCTCGATATCCGCCAGTGCTATATGAAGCTCGATCCGGACGAGCCGGAAGTACACTACCGTGATGGCCGAATACTGAATGGCCTGGATGCAGTGATTCCCCGTATTCGCCCCAGCCAGACTTTTTACGGTTGTGCCCTGACGCGGCACTTCGAGAGCCTGGATATTTTTGCCCTGAATGGCTCTGCCGCTATCAGCCAGTCGCGGGATAAGTTATTTTCCCTACAGTTGCTGCAACAAAATGGCCTAAATATCCCCACCTCCGGGTTTGCCAATTCTCCGGTGGATACCAACGAGCTGATTGAAATGGTGGGCGGTGCGCCATTGGTGGTGAAGTTGCTGGAGGGAACCCAGGGGCGCGGTGTGGTTTTGGCAGAAACCCGCAAGGCTGGGGAGTCAGTGATTAATGCGTTTAAGTCCCTCAAGGCCAACCTTCTGGTACAGGAGTTTATTCGCGAGGCGCAAGGCAAGGATCTGCGCCTGTTTGTTATCGATGGTCGTGTGGTGGCCTCAATCCAGCGCGAGGCGGCGCCAGGGGAGTTTCGCGCCAATATTCACCAGGGCGGTACGGCTTCAGTGGTAAAGGTCACCGCTGAGGAAAAGCGCCTGGCGGTCAAGGCTGCCAAGGTGTTGGGGCTCAAGGTGGCGGGTGTGGATATTATTCGCTCTCGCAAGGGGCCGCTGTTATTGGAGGTGAATTCGTCACCGGGTCTTGAAGGCATCGAGAGCGCTACGCGTAAGGATGTGGCTGGAGCCATGATCATGTCTATCGAGAAGGCGCTGAAATGGCGCCCGATTGTGGCGGGCGAGGGCGACTAGTTATTGTAACTTCGGCCACGGCGGGGGCCTTTGCGTTGGGCTAACCTGAATAGGTGGCCGGGCTTTTCGCTGGCGCGCAAATAGAGCCGCAGCGAGCTTTGGCCACTGCGGGTAACAGCCCACCGCAACTTCCTTTCGGGAGGTGCAAACTGCAGGGTTTGAGCTTCTATGACGATATCCAGCCCAGGTTCACTTCGCACTATTCCCCCCTGATACTTTTCCTGACCGTACTTTTCACCGGTGTGGGTGCCCAGGCTGCGGTGCAGCTCTCCGATACGCCTTTGGGGCGGCGGGTAATGGTGGATTACATAGTGCACTTCGCCTACCACCTGCAGTGGCCGGTCAATGCCTTTGCCAACAGCAGTGCCCCGTTCAAGGTGTGCCTGATGGGTGGGGATTCTCTCGGTGAGCCATTGGCGGCCCGGTTCAAGAATCAGCGTATTGATGGGCGGAATGTGGAGCTTGAGAAGATCGAGGTCAAGGAGATGCTGCGGGCGCGCAAGTGCCAGATTGTGGTGCTGAGTACCCTGGATCGTCCCACACTGCTCAAGGCGCTGGTGGCACTGGAGTTTTTCCCGGTTCTGACGGTGAGCGATGCTGAGCGCTTTGCCACCACTGGCGGTATGATCGAGTTTGCCGACAGCGGCCGGGAGGTGGCCCTGCGTATGAATAAGACCATGCTGGAGAAGGCGGAGCTGAAAATGGGCAGCAGTCTTTTCCGGTTGGGACGCAAGCCGGAGTGAGATTTTCAGGGAAAGTAGCCTGGCGTATTTTTGCACTAGCGTCCAGAGGTGAATTCGCGTAGAATCTGCGCCCGATTTGGGCCGGTGCCGCGAAGCTGAATCGCGCAGCGTGAGCCTACTAAAAAGCTGGCGGCAACCGTCGGCCACTTTGTGAGAATCACGCGTGAACAGATTTTTAAAGCGAGATGAAGCTGCGATGTTTCATCTCGCTTTTTTATGCGCGCACCAGTCAGGAGCCCGCGTGCTCCGAAGCCCGCAAACCCCGCCCGGAAGCAGTTCTGAAGATTGGAGTTCAATTTGACTAAAGCTGTCCCTACGTCGGAGGCTTTCATGCCCCACAACTTTATGCAGAGTACAACTCCCGCGCTGCTGGTGCTCGCAGATGGTAGTGTCTTTGAAGGACGCGCAATCGGTGCCCATGGCAGTTCTGTTGGCGAGGTCGTGTTCAACACATCCATGACCGGCTACCAGGAGATTCTCACCGATCCCTCCTACGCCCGCCAGATTGTGACTCTGACCTACCCGCACATCGGCAACACTGGCACCAACCAGGAAGACGAAGAGTGCGCTGATATCTGGGCCGCCGGCCTGGTAATCCGCGACCTGCCGCTGCTGGCCAGCAGCTTCCGCAACGAGCAGTCCCTGGAGGACTACCTGCGCGAGCGCAATATCGTTGGTATCGCCGATATCGACACTCGTCGCCTGACCCGCCTGCTGCGCGACAAGGGTGCGCAGAGCGGTTGCATCGTTGCCGGTGACAATATTGACCGCGAAGAAGCCCTGGCCAAAGCCAAGGAATTTGCCGGTCTGAAAGGGATGGACCTGGCCAAGGTAGTGAGCACCAAGGAAGCCTACCCCTTTAGCGAAGGTACCTGGGAACTGGGCGAAGGCCACAAGGCCGCGCCGGAACAGCCTTTCAAAGTAGTGGCTTACGACTTCGGTGTGAAGCGCAACATCCTGCGTATGCTGGTGGATCGCGGCTGTGACATCACCGTAGTACCGGCGGAGACTCCGGCTTCCGAAGTACTGGCGATGAATCCCAACGGTGTATTCCTGTCCAATGGCCCCGGCGACCCCGAGCCCTGTGAATACGCGATCACCGCTATCCGCGAAATCCTGGACGCGGGCATTCCCACCTACGGCATCTGCCTGGGCCACCAGTTGTTGGGCCTGGCGGTGGGCGGTAAAACTGCCAAGATGAAGTTTGGTCACCACGGTGGTAACCACCCGGTACAAGACCTGAACAGCACCAAGGTGATGATCACCGCGCAGAACCACGGTTTTGAAGTGGACGCCGACAGCCTGCCGGACAATGTGGAAGTTACCCACAAGTCCCTGTTCGACGGTACCTTGCAGGGTATTCACCTGAAGGACAAGCCGGCCTTTAGCTTCCAGGGACACCCGGAAGCGAGCCCGGGCCCACACGATGTGGCGCCGTTGTTCGACCACTTTATCGATTTGATGAAAGAGCGCGCCTAAGGGCGTAGCCGCCCAGGGTAGGGCATTTAACCGCCGCTTTTGCGGCGGTTTTAACAAGAAACGAATGAAATTTAGCGCAGCCGGCCTTTGCCGGTAGTAGAACGGAAGAAAGATGCCAAAACGCACAGATATCCAAAGCATTCTGATTATCGGCGCAGGCCCCATCGTGATCGGCCAGGCGTGCGAATTTGACTACTCCGGCGCCCAGGCCTGTAAGGCGCTGCGCGAAGAGGGTTACCGGGTGATCCTGGTGAACTCCAACCCGGCCACCATCATGACCGACCCGGCCATGGCTGATGCCACCTATATCGAGCCGGTTGAGTGGCGCACCGTTGCCAAGATTATCGAGCAGGAGCGCCCCGACGCCATCCTGCCCACCATGGGTGGCCAGACAGCACTGAACTGCGCCCTGGACCTGGACAAGCACGGTGTCCTGAAGGAGTTCAATGTCGAGCTGATCGGTGCAGACAAAGACGCTATCGAGAAAGCGGAAGACCGCGACCTGTTCGACAAGGCGATGAAGGCGATCGGCCTGGAAACTCCGCGCGCCAAGATCGTCCACTCCATGGAAGAGGCGAAGAAAGTACCGGAAGAGTTCGGCTTCCCGGTAATTATCCGTCCGTCCTTCACCATGGGTGGTTCCGGTGGTGGTGTGGCCTACAACTGGCCGGAGTTTGAAGAGATCTGTAAGCGCGGTCTCGACCTCTCCCCCACCAACGAATTGCTGATCGACGAATCCCTGCTCGGCTGGAAAGAGTACGAGATGGAAGTGGTTCGCGATAAGAACGACAACTGCATCATCGTATGTTCCATTGAGAACTTCGACCCGATGGGTGTACACACCGGTGACTCCATCACCGTTGCCCCGGCGCAGACGCTGACCGACAAGGAATACCAGCTGATGCGCAACGCCTCTATCGCGGTACTGCGCGAGATCGGCGTTGAGACTGGCGGCTCCAACGTACAGTTCGGCGTTTGTCCGAAGACTGGCCGCGTGGTTGTGATCGAAATGAACCCCCGCGTATCCCGCTCCTCCGCACTGGCCTCCAAGGCCACCGGTTTCCCGATCGCCAAGGTCGCGGCCAAGCTGGCAGTGGGTTACACCCTGGACGAACTGCAAAACGATATCACCGGTGGTGCTACCCCGGCGTCCTTCGAGCCGTCCATCGATTACGTTGTCACCAAGATTCCGCGCTTCACCTTCGAGAAATTCGGTGAAGCCGATGCGCGCCTGACCACCCAGATGAAGTCTGTGGGTGAAGTGATGGCGATCGGTCGCACATTCCAGGAATCCCTGCAGAAAGCCTTGCGCGGCCTGGAAGTGGGCAGCTTCGGCCTGGAAAGCAAAATTGATCCGAGCAAAGACGGCGCTGAGACTCGTCTGCGCAGCGAACTCTCCATTCCGGGTGCCGAGCGCATCTGGTACGTGGGCGATGCCTTCCGTATGGGCATGAGCGTCGGCGAAGTTTACGACCTGTCCGGTATCGACCCCTGGTTCCTGGTACAGCTCGAAGAGCTGATCAAAATTGAAGAGCCGCTCAAGTCTCTGCCTACCTCGGCGTTGACCACTGAGCATATGCGCTTCCTCAAGCGCAAAGGCTTCTCCGATCGCCGCCTGGCGGACCTGCTGGGGGTGAGCCAGAAGACTGTGCGCGAATTCCGCCACAAGCTGGGTGTATTCCCGTCTTATAAGCGCGTAGATACCTGTGCTGCTGAGTTCAGCACCTCCACTGCTTACATGTACTCCACCTACGATGAGGAGTGCGAAGCGCAGCCGTCTGACAAGAAGAAAATCATGGTACTCGGCGGTGGCCCCAACCGTATCGGCCAGGGCATCGAGTTCGACTACTGCTGCGTACACGCCGCTCTGGCGATGCGCGAAGACGGTTATGAGACCATCATGGTCAACTGTAACCCGGAGACTGTCTCCACCGACTACGACACTTCCGACCGCCTCTACTTTGAGCCGGTAACCCTGGAAGACGTGCTGGAAATTGTTGCCAAAGAGAAGCCGGAAGGCGTGATCGTACAGTTCGGTGGCCAGACTCCGCTGAACCTGGCGCGCTACCTGGCCAACGAAGGTGTGCCTATTATCGGTACCACCCCAGAGCAGATTGACCGCGCGGAAGACCGCGAGCGCTTCCAGCAGATGATCATGCGTCTCGGCCTCAAGCAGCCGAAGAATGCCATCGTGCGCTCTGTCTCCGAAGCCATCCAGGCGGCGAAAGACGTGGGCTACCCGCTGGTTGTGCGCCCGTCATACGTACTGGGCGGCCGCGCCATGGAGATCGTCTACAAAGAAGACGAGCTACTCACCTACATGAAAGAAGCGGTACAGGTTTCTGACGAAGCACCGGTACTGCTGGATCACTTCCTCAACGCCGCCATTGAGGTGGATATCGATGCGGTATCCGATGGCAAGGACGTTGTGATCGGCGCCATCATGCAGCACATTGAACAGTGTGGTGTTCACTCCGGTGACTCCGCCTGCTCCCTGCCGCCTTACAGCCTTCCGGCGGATGTGCAGGACCGTATGCGCGAAGAAGTCAAAGCCATGGCCCGCGAGCTGGGCGTAGTTGGTCTGATGAATACCCAGCTGGCCTACCAGGACGGCGAGATCTACGTGATCGAGGTGAACCCGCGCGCTTCCCGTACTGTACCTTTCGTCTCCAAGTGCATCGGCACTTCACTGGCGAAAGTGGCTGCGCGCTGTCAGGCGGGTATCAGCTTGCAGGAGCAGGGCTTTACCGAAGAAATCGTACCGGACTACTACTCCGTTAAAGAGTCTGTATTCCCGTTCAACAAGTTCCCGAAAGTGGACCCGATTCTCGGCCCCGAGATGAAATCCACCGGCGAAGTAATGGGCGTAGGCGCTACCTTCGCAGAAGCCTTCGACAAGGGCCTGGTTGCCGCTGGCGACCGCCTGCCGGAGTCCGGACGCGCATTTATCTCTGTGCGTGACTTCGACAAGGCCGACGCAGTGGGCGTAGCTCGCGATCTGGTGGAACTGGGCTTCGAAGTAATTGCCAGCCGCGGCACCGCCAAGGTCTTGCAAGAAAACGATATTCCCGTTACAACCGTCAACAAGATGAGTGAAGGTCGCCCGCATATCGTCGATATGATTAAAAACGACGAGATTGCGCTGGTGGTGAATACCACCGAAGGGCGTCAGGCGATTCGCGACTCTGCGGATATCCGCCGCAGTGCCGAGAATCACCGGGTGTGTTACACCACCACCCTGGCAGCGGCTCAGGCCATGGCGATGGCCATGCGTCAGGAGCAGCCGCTACAGGTTCGCCGCCTGCAAGACCTTCACCAGCGTGTCGTAAAGCTGTCTTAATAGCTTTAAAACCAACTTGTGAAATCCAACCGGGCCCCGTGATCTCACTGGGCCCGGTTTCGTCGTAACAATAATGGAGGTCCCACATTGAACCGGGTACCAATGACCGTTGAAGGCGCAGAAGCGCTGCGCTCAGAGCTGGACAATCTGAAGAAAGTTGAACGCCCTACTGTTGTACAGGCGATTGCTGAAGCGCGCGAACACGGTGATTTAAAGGAAAATGCCGAATACCACGCGGCGCGGGAAAAGCAGGGCTTTATCGAAGGCCGTATCCAGGAAATCGAAAGCAAGCTTTCCCACTCTCTGGTCATTGATGTGAAAAGCATTGAGCCCAGTGACAAGGTAATTTTCGGCACTACGGTAACGATTATTCACCTGGATGATGAGAAGGAAGTCACATACAAAATTGTGGGTGACGACGAAGCCGATGTGAAAAAGCACAAGATCTCGGTGAACTCCCCGATTGCCCGTGCGCTGATTGGAAAGGAAGTAGGTGATGTGGTGGTAGTCCAAACACCTTCCGGTGCGGTGGAGTACGAAATCGATGCAGTGGAGCACCTGTAAACTACAGGTGATAAAAAAAGGGCGGCCCATGGCCGCCCTTTTTTGTTGTTGCCAGCTCTACTGGAAAACGTAACTCTGGTTAGCATGGCCAGACTGCATTACCGTGGCAGTTTCGTAGAGGCCAAATTGTCCAACCAGGCTATTGTTGTTGTGTCCTGATTGACGTGCCATAGCGGTATGCCCGACACCAACCTGTCCTAAATACACATCATTGTGGTGGCCTCTCTGGCGAGTACGTCCGCTGTGATCGAACCCGGCCTGGGAAATATCTGCTTCTTGGTTGTGGCCGCGCTGGCGCATACGAGCGTAGTGGTCACCACCTAGCTGACGGATATCACCATCGTTGGATTCACCAGACTGGCGCATGCCCGCATCATGGCCGAATCCGCTCTGGTAGGTATCTGCGTTATGCAACTCCCCTCTCTGGCGGATAACTGTCTCAGAACCAACACTTAAAACCTGGGTAGCGGTTGCGGTGTTGTGGCTGTCATTCTGAATAATTACTGCGGAGTTACCAGCACCGACAAACTGATAGGTGAGGGCGTAGTGGTTGTCGCCGGATTGCTGGTGGGCGGAATAGCTGCCGAGCTGCCCGATTTGGTATGTCTCCGAAACATTGGTTTCGCCAGACTGAAAGCTGAACGACTCATTTCCGGCGCCGCCGGTTTGCAGTAATTCCGCTGAGTGGTGATCACCCTCTTGGTACTGGTAGCCATAGCTACCGAGCTCAATGCTATGAGTGATCTCTGCGTCATTACCATGGCCGTGCTGTTCCTGCATGGCGTTGTTATCCCATGTCAGCGGTCCGGTTTGATCGATGGTGGCATTGTTGTGGCCGCCATTCTGGTCCTGAGTGGCAGTGTTGCCGCCCGCGTAAGCGGTTCCACTGATGGCCAGGGTTAGGGCTACAGCGATAGGGGTCAAAGTCTTCATGAGTGTCTCCATTACTACAAACTTCAATGAGCATCACATGGTGAAATACCAGCCTAAATGGCTGAAAGGGGGTGGCACGTCATCCTGCGCCGAGGGTTTTACAGCAGGTGCACCTAGCCTGGGGGGCAGGTATCACTGTAAAGAGGGGGAGCAGCGTTGCCACAAAGGCATTGCCGCCAATCAAACAGGTAAGTGGGAGAGTAGGACTGATACATTTTGATGGCTTCCCTGATACTGCTTAGGAGTCCAAAATTTCGTTCCGTCCTCAATATTCTTGCCGGGAATTGAGGCAGTCGCTATAGGAGAGAAGTTGTAAATCCTTGAGAAGAAAGTTCTATTGCAGAGTGCCGAATTTAGCTTTTCTCTCTCTATAGCTTTTGCCCGTCGTTATGAATAGCGCAGAGGTTTAAGTCGGATTTCTCGATTGGCAGTTTTGCTGCGAGTCGATTTACTGGGAAATATTGCTGCTATTGGAAATGCCGATCTGTAGGGTATTACTGGACGCCCCCGCTCTCATCTGGCTGGCTTGGACCTGGTTAAATAAGCCAATCTGGGTACTGCTGGCCATCTGGTTAAGGCCCTGTTGAGAAAATGAGACAGTATTTTCAAGCCCAATTTGGTTTGATTGGTTGGTATTACTTACACCAGCTTGCAGAGAATTTGCTGAATTCAATAAACCCTCTTGTGAAGCTGATGATGAATTTCCCGTGCCCAGCTGCTCCATTTCGGAAAAGTTAAGTGCGCCTGCCTGGGTAATTGAAGATTCATGAGCGATGCCGGTTTGCTCACTGATACCTAAATTAAGCAAACCCGCCTGTGAGATTGAGGCATTACCCGTAAAACTGAATACTTGTGCCACAGCGGCGACATTGGCTCTATCTGTCTGCTCAATATTGACGCTGTTATTGGCCCCGGAAATTTGTACCGTGGTGGCAACCTGCCCCTGGCCATCCTGAGTGTGCAGGGAGAAACCGTTTATTTGGTTAACTTGCCGGGTGAGCGATCTGCTATTAGAGCCAATCTGTACGCTCTGTCCCGCATTGTCGCTCCCAGTAGATTGGGAAACTCTGGAAAAATGATTGCGGCCAGTTTGAAATTGGGAAATTGTGCTATTTATTTCTATGGATTGAATGCCGGTGGCGTCATTAAAAAAGCCAATTTGCTCTTGCAGGATTAAGTTGCCCTCATTAAGCGGAAACCTCTGGTTGGCAACGGCATTGTTGCCAATACCAATTTGTATCTGCTCTACGGTTTGGTCATTCCCAAAGGCGGAATGGACGGAAAGAAATGCGATAAATGTGACTACCGGTGAGTAAATAACTTTTTTCACGAATGCCTCCACGACTACATAACAAGGAGCATGAAAATTACGGCTTTGAAGTGCGGTGTTGGCAAGCAAACATAAGGAAATTACTACTGAAAATTAAATTCCGGACAGTAATTATTAAGAGCGCTAAAAGCGAATTGAGCCAGCTACCGCTATTTTCATTGTTGATGGCGGTATAGTAAGTTTCCATAGGGCCTTATTCTCAATTTAATGAGAAATAAGTATCAAGAAATGAGTGCTTTTACTTCAGGAATCCAGTCGGAATAAGTTGATCTTACTCCGACCGGTAATAACTCCGTTACTGTAAAACCACTGCCGTATTACCGGTACCGGTTTGGGTAATATTGGCGGACTGGGAGAAACCATTTTGAATCACAGTTGCGTCATTCATACTGCCAGATTGATTGACGATCACCATATGTCCGCCGCCTAATCCACCATTACCCGCTTGCATAATGTTAGCGGAATTCAAGAAACCATCCTGGGTGACAAAGGCACTGTTATACCAGGATACTTGCACGATGGTGGCCATGTTGCCCTCGCCATCCTGATAGAGGTCCAGTTCGTTGTACATATCGGACTGGGCAACATCTGCACTATTGGCAGCGCCGATTTGCTGAATGCTGGCGTAGTGTCCAGTACCTTCCTGACTGATCATGGCCTCGTGGCTTGAGCCTTGCTGGAATATCAACGCATCGGAATTAAAGCTTGCGTATTGACCAATCAATGCGCCGTGGAGTTCGCCCATTTGCTCAATAACAGAGACATTATCGCTACCTAGGTGTTGTTGGATTTCTGCTTCATTACCCGATCCCACCTGCCGTATTGTTGATTGCCCATGCTGTGTGGCCAATTGGTAACTATTGGCACGATTATTAGAGCCCGACTGGAATATTTCTACGCTATTTGCGATCCCACCCATTTGCAGGCTATAGGCGTCGTTAAGACTGCCTTCTTGTATTTGGATAATTGAGCTTTCAATTTCGTTTTGCTGTACGGCCTCTGCAATATGAGCAGAGCCGTCTTGACTGATCTCCAGGTGATTGTCGATAGCGCTTGGATCAGTTTGATCTGCTACAGCTGAGTTACTGGAGCCACTTTGGGTGATTAATGTAGTATTTTCTGCAGCATAACCCAAGCTGGTGGCAGATATCGCCAATACCAGTGGAATTACGGTAATCTTCTGCACGGCTAACTCCTGTGTATTACCGTCTAGTGGTAAATCCGGTCGTTAAAACTTTTGCCTGTGTTACCTGTGAAGTGAGTAACGTCAAAATGTGAGAAATCGTTTACATGGAAAACTGTAGACGAAGAATTTTGAAACCTCTGCTACGTAAGAAAATATTGATGCAGTATTTTTATCAGCTAAGGAAAGAATGCCATTCTTTGGGTAGCTCTTTGAGTGACTCATAAATTAAAGCTGGCATTGAAAAATGCATTCTTTCCTCTATCTACATTGAAAATATAATAACCTTCAGCTGGAACGAATATGCCGCTACTGTATGATAAATCCTTGGTTTAACACACCATTCTGAATGCCAACGGCCGTTTGATTGTCAACGCTCTGGGTAATAGTGTGAAGATTAGTTGTTCCTATCTGGGTACTGCTTGCTGATTGCATTGCTCCAGCTTGATCCACGATGGACATATTGCCAATACCATCTTGTAGCGTAGAAACCAACAAAATATCTCCCGTCTGGGTCTGGGTACTAATGTTTCCATCTCCTATCTGGGTACTTGTTGCTACCAGGATGTCACCCGTTTGTATAGAAAAATAAGTATTCAGATTGCCCGTTTGCGAGGAGGTCAATAGATTATCAAACCCTGTTTGTTCGGCATCTGCGCTATTTTGATCACCCGTTTGAGACACATTTAGGCTGTTAAACGTGGTGGTAGTTTGAGTCACTAACATCTGGTTATCAAAACCAGACTGATAGAGGTTGACTGTATCGAAACTACTGTCTGTTTGGGAGAAAATGATGTCATTTGCAGAATTGAACTGAGAAATGTCAACAAAGCTGGAAGAAGTACTGTCCTGTAAAGTAGAGGCGAAATTTCCAGCGCTCTCCTGATAGATATTTACCTCTGCATCATCTGAGAAATTAGTTTGAGTCGAGTCAGCTTCATTCCCCAGTGTTACCTGTTCATGTCTGATGATACTCAAGTTGGTTGAAGTGTCTTGCAGGCTATTGCTTACCTGTGCTTCATCTGCCTGAATAACCTCAATGAGGTTGTTAGTTGCTGTTGGGTCTACTTGGTTTGCAGTCACCTGGTGATTGTTACCCGTTTGTTCCACGGTAGTTGTATTTCCATCCGCATAAGCAATTGACCCGACAAGGCATAAACTGATGCCCACGGAAATTGGTGTCTGGATTCGCATCGATATCTCCGATTGAAGGTAAGGTGGATTTTTCTTATCCCCATGATTTCAGTTGCGGTGAAGCATCAAGCCTAGGAAGGACAAAAGACTCCATAGATAGGGTGTGGCATTTATTGCGCAAGGAGTTTGGCACACCTTGTTTTATTGCTATCCCTAATAGGTATTATCACTGGAGTACCTGATAATACCCTGATGCTTGTTTGAGTTTTATCGTAAGCCTCAAGTATTGCTATGGGAAGTTAGTGCCTAAAAAATAGGAAAAACTTCTTTGTTGTTGTTTTCGGCGTTAACTGAATATGCCCGTAAAGGGATACGATAAACGGATTTAAGCGAAAGGTTTGTAGAGTTATAGAGAGGTTCAGATTGGGCTACCTGTTAGAGTAGCCCGTTAATAAACAACTAAATGTGATGTTATTGAAAAATAAAGCCCATATTATTGCTGCCATTTTGAGTGGCATTGGCTGTTTGGCTGATGCCATTCTGGCTGGTCTGGTGTGAGTTGTTTGTTCCTATTTGTAAGGTGGTTGCCAAGTTATTGGTACCGCCTTGATTCATATTAATCATATTCATAGAGCCTATCTGAGTCGATGATCCGGTTGCGAATGTCCCGAACTGTCCATGAAAAGAGGTGTTATTATCACCATCCTGCATAATGGTGATCGAACCCTGCTGACTACTTTGTACAGCACTGATTGTGTTTGAAGTACCAATCTGAGTGGCATCAATCAAGTGGGCCAGACCTGTCTGCGTATATCCAGCACCATTTGAATCTCCAGATTGTGAAGATATGGTGGTACTTGAGTCGCTATTTGCTTGGGTAACTGTAGCCAGGTTTTGAGTGCCAAATTGCTCAAAGTCGGCATTGTCAGAAACGCTATTTACCTGGCTGATAGTGGCAGACTGAAGGGTTCCGAATTGCTCAACACTACCGCTGCTGGTTGTTGTATTAGTTTGGCTTGTAGTTACGCTGTGACTAACGCCGTCCTGGTAGACAGTCGCTGTTGTATTAGTAGCTGCCGTTTGAGTTGAAAAAATGGAATTGCTGTCTCCGAGTTGTTCCTGATCAATTCCATTAGAGGTGCTGTTTGTTATCTGCGTAGCATTAGCAGTATTTAGATTCCCGGACTGAATTTGAGTAACTAAATTTCCAATAGCAGTAGGATCACCCTGATCCACAGTGGCGCTATTGGTTAATCCGCTTTGTAAAACTGTAGCGGTATTATTGGATGCGATAGCACTGTAGCTTGGGATACACAGTAAGAGTCCAATGGTTAACGTTTGGTAGCGTATCATTTTATCTCCGTGGGATTTTAATTTTGAATATAAAAGATCTTGAACAGCTTGAATGAAACGAAGAAGCTGATTATCTGGTAGATATAGTGATTTTTACTTCTTAAACACTATATATGCAGAACTATTGTAGAGTGTTCACCTATGGTGGCTATGAGAACTTAGTATGGATAAATTGAGATTAAAGTTTGTGAGATAATTTTTTCGTTAAAAAAAGGCCGACTTTAACAGTCGGCCTTTATCTTGATTACTGAATAATTACTGCCACATTGCCATCGCCCACTTGTGCAGGAGCGGCTGCGTTGAAATCACCTACTTGGGTCACAGTTATGGTGTTGAAGTTGCCAACTTGTGATGATGTGGCGCTATTAAAATCGCCAGGTTGTGTCACGGTCAGGTTATTGAAAGTACCATCCTGAGCCGCCTGGGAGAAGTTATCGAAACCACTTTGGGTAACGACAGCAACATTAGTGAGTCCCACTTGTTCTGTGTATGCCCAGTGGTCACCGCCACTTTGGTTGTGGACCAAAGTCTGGGTAGTACCGTCTTGCAAGCCCTCACTGTAGTTTCCGTCATCAGTCTGGCTAAAGAACAAGGTGTTGAAAGAGCCATCCTGGAAGGAGAAAGTGGTGCTGTTGCTCGCAGATATTTGCTGGTGAGCGACAGTGTTAGTATCACCGGCCTGGATCATATTCATGGTGTTCTGCGTGCTATTACTTTGCGTTGCAGAAGCGGTGCCATTGGTGCCGGTTTGAGTAATAATTGCGCTATTCAGTGAAGTCAGGGTTTGAATGGCGACTGCCACATTACCGTCACCGGATTGATTAACTACGGCGGTGTCATTTGCACTGGTAGTCTGGGCAATAGTTGCATCTTGCGGGCCACCGCTTTGATTTATCACGGCAACACTGGTATCTACAAAGCTCTGAGTAGTCGATGCAAACTGGCCGTCATTTATCTGGGTGATAGTAGCCACTGGCACATTGGAATCGTTCTGGAATGATTCCGCGTAATTCATATCTCCTACTTGAGTTTGAGTAATTACTCCTGAATCATTATTGCTGGATTGCTCAGCATAAACTTCATTCGTATCACCAGTTTGAGTCTGGGTGATAACGTTGTTGGTTACCGTTGGATCACTCTGATCAGCGGTTGCCATGTTACCAGTACCGTTCTGATTGAGAATGGCGGTATTGTTCGTGGCGAGGGCTCCGGTGCTGGCAATCGCCAGAAGAACACTGGCGGCAATAGGTGTGTACTTGGTCATCTGTAACTCCATATAGATGTCAAATATCGCTGTACAGCTTTTACAAACAAAAAGAAAACAGCATCATTTGATATTGGAAGAGTCTCATCCTCAGGCATATTACAACTGTGTCTGAAGTATGTGAGGAAACTGGGATGAACCCGACTGCTTAATAACCTTCACATTCCTTGTGAAAACCTAGCAATATCATTTAAACAGCAGCTTGATGCTGATTAGAGTTTTGTCGTCTTCTGGAGTTACAGCCATAGGACGGAAGTGCCGAAACCTTAGGAATAAAGTTCTTTTTTGAACTAGCTATGGCAAATAATGTCAGCTGATTTGAGGGACGGCATTAAATGCATGAAATGGTTGTTTCATGCGAATTTAGGGGCTAGTAATAATAATTGAAGCTTGCACTTAGCCCACCAAGTTGAAAATAGGCCGGTATTTTAAGCCGGCCTATTCCCTTGATTATTGAATAATAACTGCGACGTTGAAATCACCTATCTGGGTAGGTGTAGCCATGTTGGTATCGGTTGCCTGGGTCACAGTAATCGTGTTGTTGTTACCTGTCTGCGAGGCAACAGTGGTATTGAAATCGCCGGGCTGGGTAACGGTTAAGCTATTGAATGTTCCATCTTGGTAGCCTTCAGAATAGTTATCAAAGCCTGTTTGGGAGATAACACCAATATTGGTGGTGCCCACTTGCTCAGTATAAGCCCAGTGATCATCTCCAACTTGAATATGAGTCAAGCCCTGAGTAGTACCATTTTGGAAGCCCTCGCTGTAGTTCCCATCACCTGCTGTCTGTGATGAAGTGAATGTGTTGGAAGTGCCATCCTGGAACGAAACTGAGGTGCTGTTGGTTACCAGATTTTGGATAAGTACTACAGAGTTTGTGGTACCTGCCTGGAGAGCATTAACAGTGCTCGATGTACTGGAAATTTGAGTAGAAGTTGCAGTATTGGTGGTTCCTGTTTGGGTTAATGTTGCGGTGTTAAATGAACCATTAGTTTGAATAACATTACCTACGTTACCGTCTCCGGACTGAGTCACTACAGCAGTGTCATTCGCACTGATAGTTTGAGTTACTGCTGCTGTTTGTGGACTACCACTTTGAGTGACAACAGCAACGCTGGTGTCTACAAAGCTTTGTGTAGTCGTTGCAAAGTGACCGTCGTTGATTTGGGTGATAGTAACAATCGCAGTACTGGAATCATTCTGGAAGGACTCTGCGTCATTCATATCCCCGGCTTGAGTTTGGGTAATTACACCGGAGTCATTAAAGCTGGTTTGCTCTGCATAAACTACGTTGTTGTCACCGGTTTGGGTTTGTGTGATCAGGTTGTTGGATACAGTGGCATCACTCTGATCAGCAGTGGCCATGTTGCCAGTGCCATTTTGGGTGAGAATGGCAGTATTGTTGGCCGCGAGGGCTCCGGTACTGGCGATCGCCAGAAGAACACTGGCGGCAATAGGTGTGTACTTAGTCATCAGTAACTCCATAGAGATGTCAAATATAGCTGTACAGCTTTTTACAAATAAAAAGAATTCAGCATCATTAGATATTGGGAGCGTTTTGTCTCAGGACACGATACCGCTGTGCCAGGCGTATGTGAGTTATCTGGAGTGAAACCGACAGCTTTTAACCTTCACATTCCTTGTGAAACATCTAGCAATATCATTTTTAACAGCAGCTTGATGCTGACTAGAGTTTTGTCGGCTTCGGGAGTTGCGGCTATAGGACGGAAGTGTCGAAATTTTAGGAATAAAGTTCTTTTTTAAGCCTTTGATGACAAATGTGAGCAGCTGGTTTTTTGAAATGACACAAAATTTGAGGAATTGTTGCTGCAGGCGATCCGGCTACTCAAATGGATAATTTAACTTTTGTAGTTGTGACTGTTGATAAATTAATCAGTAAAAATGTAGGACTGAATAAGTCGAGGTAATCGGTTTTTGGAGAATTGATATATGCTTTAAATATTAGTCATACTGACTTATTTGTGTTGTTATGGCAGTTCCGACAACGGTGACTGAAGTATGTAAGCCGTTCCCACTTTGGTAAATATTTACGTTATGAAAGCTGCCGATTTCTTCCACTTGTGCACTATTTTGTATTCCAATTTGAGATATGCCTGCTGTGTTTCCAACTCCATACTGATCGATATCTATAAAATTCTCAAAGCCCACCTGTATTAATAATGCAAAGTTGTAATCTCCGACTTGGCTGGATGAGACTATATTGTCTTTGCCGGATTGGGTGACAGCTAAGTTATTTCTATTGCCGTCCTGATGGGCAGAAGTGTAGTTGCTGCTACCTGTTTGGTAGGTGTGGACTCTATTTCCCCCGCCTTCCTGATTTATGACGCTTAAATTTGAGATCGAATAAAGATTGGCTGCGCTCAATTCGCTGGCGACAGCCAATTCACTACTGCTATCCAAGTCTGAACAAAATCCTGTGCCAGGGAAGATTGCTACTGCCAGCAAAAAGGTGGCAGGGTAAGTGCTACTGATTTTATGGTACATCTTTTCAACCTTTCGAATTTCAGGATAGGCACAAAGTAAATTTTGAAGGCTTTAATTTCTACATAATGACGGTGCTGTCATTTAAGTAGTACTGCAATATTGGATTCTCAATTTCATCCGGGTTGGCGAGTGCCCAGGAGTTGTGGACAATGCCTTCACTGATCAAGTGAATTACAGCGGATTCCATCGCTGAAAGCATAGCAAGCTGTGCCGGTTCGTTATAGGTAGTACCTGCTTCCAATTCCAATAGGCGTCGATATTTAACATAGCGGAATACATCGGCACTAATTGCTTTTGAATAGACCGTTTTGGAGGTTAATACTGAGTGTAATACCCGCCCGGAGCGAATATCAATGGCTCTCAAGTTAACTGTTACCTGGTCCACACGGTATTGCTCATCAGCGCCAATACCAAAGTATCGAGCGCCTGCGCCACCGGTTTGAATATTTTGGTCGTAGGCAACAATGCCACCTTCCAATAAGACGTTCGCAGCTACGAGAGTGGGAAGTGGCACACTGTTATTGACGGGAATATCCGGCTTGGTTAATCCTGCACGGATAATTTTCCGTTCAGTTAACAGATTTTGTAAGCCCTCACGCTCTAGCGGGATAAACCAGCCAGATTCATTGAGCACGTCCATCAACATAGCCGCGCCACCCTGAGTAACCGCAGTCGAGAAACTACTATTCGGTGCGGGCTTATACTGACCGGTTTGGTCGCGGAAGCCATAAACCGCTACCAATATTTTACCTTTTGGTTCAGGAAGATTGATTAGGTCCCGGTAGGTATTTTTCCTAGGGGTGAGCATTGCATCTGTGATGCCCGGACCAAAAAGTGCATCGCCCACATCTTTGACTGCAGAGCAGCTGCTTAGCGTCATTAATGTTGTTACGATGGGCAAAGCTATCACTTTTTTTATTGCATTACGCATTGCCAAAGAATCCTTTGAAATTTAAAGGTTCATTAGTTTGTCGGGTTTAATCCGCTTACAACGATTTCGCTTTTATCTCCGGTACTTCGATCGGTGATAAGTACTGTTAGGACACCATCGTTATCAACAATTTGTACGATAAAGTCGTCGGTAATCAGCTCTCCACTATTGCCGTCACCAACATCGGTAAGGAGTTGGTTTAGTAGACGGGTTTCCAGTGAATCGCTGAATCTATCCAGGGCACTGGGCTGCTCATAGAGGCTGTCAACCTTGTCAGGGTCTTCGTGGGTATCTTGGGACTGTGCATTTTGCAGTAAGTAGGTGCCGTTGAGTGGGTTGCCACCAAAGTTAGGGTTTACCGGTTCATAGATTAATTCGGTGGCGGAGATATGGTGGTAGGAGACCGCTGCCAGAGAAAAGACGGCGGTTCCTAGTAATGACTTGATTTTCATTAGAATTCATCCTTACCCAAATCAAAGGTGTCTGTGAGTGAGCTGCGAACACGCGATTGCAGTACTTCCTGGTGAATATACTGAGCGGCCTCATCGGCCAAGCGATGTATATTGTTGGTGCTTGGACTGATAAAACGCCTAAAAACAATTTTGTCGTTATAGGTAACCCAAATTAGATTTCCCCATCGGGCCGACGGCCTTTCATAAATTGTTAAGTTGTACGTAGCATCTGGGTAATTGAGGTTTCTGTATTCGCTCATGAAGCGAGCAAAATCATGCCCGGTGCGAGTTATTGTTCGATCTATATTAAATCCGCTGATTTCATCTTCGAGTTTTCCAGAATCGGTATCTGCTGGAGGAACCTCTGTGTCATCCTGGCCAAAGGCCAGGGATGCACACAGTGTCAACATCAACAGGGTTAGTCTCATATCCTCTCTTCCTGGAGATTGAGCTTGGCCCAATTACTGGCCTGCAGCCGGTTTTTAACTCCAATTTTTCGGAAAATGTTGTACATGTGATTTTTCACAGTGTGTTCGCTAAGGTGCAATTTTGTTGCGATAACACTGTTGGGTTCACCGGTAGTGAGTTGTCCGAGTATTTCCTGTTCCCTGCGGGTAAGAGGGAGGGAGTTTTGTGGGCTGATATGTTGTCGCCCCTCGGCACTGTGAATCGCGGTATCCAATTTGTGAATAAGGTTTTCCTGACTGGTATTGCTGTCACAAAGTAGGTGAAAACCTTTCTGGCGTAACTTTTCCGATATATGAATGGGTAGGTTGGCTGGGAGATTAATCAGTAAAGCTTTTGCATGACTAATCTTCTTTAGATCTGAAAGAAACTGTTTTGAGTCAGAGCTCACACCAATTTGCCAGCAATCTATCACGATAGCCTGATAATGCTGCAGGCAGTTTTTTTGTTTTCCAATGCTAGATTTTTCCCAGGGTATGGGAATAGCTTGTGAAAACAGTGAAAATAATAGATCGCCTTGAAGGCCGGAGTTGCTAAAAAAAAGAACCGGCATATACCTCGTACCTCTCCTTGATACAGATAGATCTCTCTCGAAATAAGAGTTTGACCTTCCATCGACTCCTGTCGTTTAGGTTCCCAAAATTACCCCACGTTATCTGCCATGACGACGTGGGAGTCAGCGTAAAATCGTTTCTGCCATGTTAGGGAAAAACACTCACTCAATGAGAATTTAGTTTGGAGTGTAGACGTAGGAGGGATAAGTCTTAGGAAAAAATGTGCCTTATTTATTTGTAAATATTTTTAGTGTTTTTTTGCTGTAGTTTAAGATCGCTAAATAATTGCTTTTGTTCAGTTAGAATATCTGAAAATAAGCGTTCAATTTATTTTTTTGGCATTTTGTGTCTTGTGTTTGGTGCTGTTTTTTTATTTGGCAAGTATTGCATTTGATTGATGCTTAATTGTACTCGTTAAAGACCTTTATTCGCTTTGCTCTGTCGCTGGAGTGCAATTAATTTTCTACAGAAAAAGAGGTTTTCAGGTGCCTTTCCTATGTCACCTCTTATGCCTTTTTTTGTTGAGTTGTCGCAACTGCCTAATGCCTATGTCAGTTTTCCCTGTGTTTCCTATGATTGGAGCCGATTACAATGGTGAAACTGTCGTCATACTACTGTACAAATTGTGAACTTTTGGGCGGATGTGCTGTCCGCAGCTGTTAGGATAGAGGCCAATTGGGCTGATAATGAAGGGGGAGAGATGAGTCAACTAATGCAAAGTTTACCACTTTGGCTTTGGGGCATCCTGGGTTTGATTGTATTGTTCTTGGCCCGTGAGCCTGTGCATCGCGCCGTATATGCGATAGCACGTCTGGGCCATCGGGCGTTGCGCTTTGTGGCGAGTAATATTGATTCTGCAGAACAAAGACTGGTAGAGCGCAATCGAGAAGTACTTTTTGCTGAAGGCCGGGACACGGCAGAGCGCCAGATTGAAAGAGAATTTGAACGTATTGAGCAAACCGTAAAGCGGGATTTGGCACTGTATCCAACCTTGCATCGAAAGCTCTGTGAACAGCTCAGCAGCTTGGATGAGGACTATGTACGCAGTGCTGAAATAGCTCCGGAACCATCAAACTGGGCCCGGGCGATTCGCGCCGTTTCGGAAATTCCCGGCAAAGAAGACCCGGTGGTAGCTGATGTTCTCGACACTATTAACCAGTCAATGCGTAAAGCTGAGTCCAAAGCTCTGGAGTCTTATCGCGAGTCGACGCGGGAAAGGCATCAATTACTAAAACGTATGCTGCCTAGTTGGCGTGCAATGCTTTCAACTTTGGGGCGCATTAACAAAAATGTAGAGTCGGTTATTCGGCGGGCCAAAGCGCTGGATGGCCATATGGAGCGCTATGAAGAGATTCTTCAGGAATCGGATAAGAGTCTTCATTTGCTATCTTCTTCCTCTTTCAGCCGTTTTCTGACGGCTTCTTTGGTGTTAATGGTTGCCTTGGCTGGGGCCATGGTGAATTTTCAGTTACTGGCACAACCTATGGCAGCTGTACTGGGCACTGAAGCTTCACTTGGTGGCTATAGCCTCGCCAGTATTTCAGCTGCGGTGGTTATATTTTTACAGGTCACTGTCGGATTGGTGATTATGGAGTGCCTCCAGGTTACCCGAATGTTTCCTTCGGTAGGCTCCTTAGGGGAAAGTACGCGCAGGTTATTATTGGGAGTGGCTTTGGCACTCTTATTGATTTTGGCAGGTGTCGGTGGAAACCTGGCCTTTTCACGAGAGTTGATCCTGCAGCAGCAATTATTGGGTTCTGAACAGCTCTGGCCAATCCCACTGGCACAAATGGGGCTAGGGTTTGTACTTCCTCTGATTTTGGCTTTTCTGGCAATTCCCTTGGAGCAGTTTATCCGTTCAGCGCGAACGGTAATTGGTATTGGGGTGGGCTTATCCCTGCGGGGAATGACCTTAATACTGCGGTTTTTGGCGATGGCTTCACTGCACTTAGGTGTTTTGGTTAATCGCTTTTACGACATCGTTATTTTTGTTCCCCTCTGGTTACAGGCTTTATATGTCCGTCAGAAACAGGGAACTGGCAGTGAGGCTAAAGAACCGGCGGAGAAAGAAGAGTCCAAAAAGAATACCGTGCTTGCTGACACTGATTCTGTTGCCAAATTAGTGGAAGAGGCGTAATCGAAGCTAACACTATCCAGCTTGAAAACTGACAAAATAATAAGTGTGGTGAGCATGTTTTGGTTGTGGTTCTTTTTAATTGCCCTAGTCGTCCTTTTTCTTTATGCCCGGTCTGCACCGGGTAAACCTTGTCCCCTGTGGTTTCCTCAAGGGGAGGGGCCGATGGTGATCGCACATGGTAATGACTGCGGCAATGGCCTCTATCCAGGAAACACGGCGATTTACCTTGAAAAAATGGTGCAACTGGGCGTGGATGCTATTGAAGTGGATCTGTGGCTCACTGCCGATGGCCATTTAGTGTTGATTCACGACAGGGAGCTGGAAATATTCTCTGATGGGGCGGGGTTTGTAGAGGATAAAACCTTAGAGCAGCTGCGTCAGTTAAATGTTGCCTATCTCTGGACTCGGGATGGAGAGCATTACCCCTATAGAGAAAAGCCTCTGCGAGTGTTGACTCTGGAAGAGGCGCTGGCAATGGTGGGGGATATGCCAATGATACTGGAGATTAAAAGCCGTCAGTATCGCGCTGCAAAAGTGTTGAAGGATGTGCTGGCAAAGTGTGGAAAAGGCGAGCAGGTCGTTGTTTCCTCTTTTCACCAAGGGGTGATTAATGAGTTTCGTCGACTCTGTCCTCAAGTGGCGACGGGTACGCCTACCGTAGAGGCGGTGGTATTTTATATTGCACAGTTACTCCGAGCAGAGAAATTGTTGCGCCCAAGCTATAGCGCAATGCAGCTGCCGATGGAGCAAAAAGGTATTCCCGTAGTTACTGAAAGTATGGTGTGCGCCGCTAATAAGAAGAACGTCCACTTGGCGGTATGGACAGTGAATGGTATGGAGAATTACCGGCGCTATATTGATCTGGGCGTACACGGCATTGTGACTGACCGACCGGATCTGCTGTTGGAGATGTTGGCGCAGCAGCGAGAAACTTTATTGAAGCAGGCAGCCTGACTCGATTGATATAAGGAATAAGTCAACTGATGGAGATCGTAGTTTTTCTATTTACGACTATTTGTATTATTGGCTTCATTTCAGGTCTTACTGCTGCCATTAGTATCTCTGTTTTGAGTAAGTATGCTGTTGGCGCGCCACGACTTCTTAAGTTGTCAGGGGTTTCGTTACTCTTTAAAAAGTACTATCCAAACCACAATAAACAGAGAAAAGTGACTCTCGCTCTAGAGGTTATTTGCGTGGCTTGTATCTTGCTTGCGTTTTTGGTGCTAATTATCTGTATTCCAGAGATGAGAGATCTGGTTTTTAAATCCATTGGTAGCCACAGTACTTTATAGGAGTAGGCAAGAACGTCTAGCCTTTCAGTTTGATTGGAGGGCTGACCAAAATATTTGGCATACTAAAAGCAACAGGCGCATTTTATGTTGTCAGATCAACTTCTGATAATTTTCGGAAAGAAATAATAACAACTGGGAGTTTTTATGAAGAACGTAGTAGGTTCCGTCGCCCTGGCGGTTTCTGTATTGGCTGCATCTTTTACCTCTGCACAGGATCGGTTTGCCAATGTGGAAATTAGTAGTGAAGCCGTGTCTGGCAATGTTTATATGCTCAAAGGGGCTGGGGGCAATATTGCGGTACTGGTGGGAGAGGACGGCACCTTTATGGTGGATGACCAATACGCGCCTTTGACCGCAAAAATTCAACAGGCAGTCGCTGAGTTAGCTAAGCAACCTTTGCGTTTTGTCATTAATACCCACTGGCATGGCGATCATACCGGCGGTAATGAAAACCTGGGTAAAAGCGGCGCCCTGATTGTGGCTCACGAGAATGTGCGCAAACGGGTAAGTACCGAGCAGTTTATTGAGGCGTTTAAACGTAAGGTTGAGCCGTCTCCTCCAGAAGCATTACCGGTGATTACCTTTACCGATGCCACTACCTTTTACTGGAATGGCGATAGGGTAAAGGTCCAACATGTGGGGCCGGCGCACACGGATGGTGACTCCATCGTGCATTTTGCCGAAGCCGATGTGATTCATATGGGGGATATTTATTTTAACGGCAACTATCCCTTTATCGATCTCTCTTCCGGCGGTTCGGTGGATGGCATGATCGCAGCTATGGACACCGCTTTGGCGATGGCGGGGGAAGATACCAAAATTATTCCCGGTCACGGTCCTCTCAGTAATCGGGCAGAACTGCAACAGCAGCGCAATATACTGGCAGGGCTTAGGGATAAAGTGAAAGCGATGGTGGATGAGGGTAAAACCCGGCAGGAAGTGATTTCTGCAAAACCGACTGCGGAATTTGATTCGCAGTATGGCCAGGGTTTTATGACACCGGATATTTGGACCGGGATTGTTTACGACTCCCTGACACAATCTTAGAAAATAAAAAAAGGCGGCGCAGTGAGAACCTGCGCCGCCTTTTTTGTTGGATTACCCGGTGATTTTATTCTGTAGTGGCGCTCGGGGTCATGGGCCCGCCAAATTCAGGGTTATTTTCCACCGCCTCTTCATTGTGCTCTTCTCGCACTCGGAACCAAGCGGCATAGAGTGCTGGCAGGAACAGTAGGGTGAGTCCGGTTGCGACAATCAATCCGCCCATAATGGCGACTGCCATAGGGCCAAAGAAGTCACTGCGGGACAGTGGAATCATCGCCAATACCGCAGTCAGCGCTGTCAATACAATCGGCCTGAAGCGTCTTACCGTCGACTCGACAATTGCATCCCAGGGACTGAGGCCCTGACTGATATCCTGCTGTATCTGGTCCACCAAAATCACCGAGTTACGCATAATCATTCCCGCCAGGGCGATGGTGCCCAGCATGGCGACAAAACCAAAGGGTTTGCCAAACAGCAGCAGGAACAGGGTAACGCCGATCAGGCCCAGGGGAGCCGTGAGGAATACCATGGTGGATAGGGACATACTGCGCAATTGCAGCATCAGCAGGGTAAAGACCACCAGCACGAATAGCGGCATACCGGCATTGACCGATTTTTGCCCCCGCGCAGACTCTTCCACGGTACCACCCACTTCCAGCAAGTAGCCTGGCGGTAATTTATCGCGAATGGATTGAAGCTGAGGCCACACGGCATTGACGACGGTCGCCGGTAATTCGTCCCCATAAATATCAGCGCGCACGGTAACGGTGGGCAGGCGGTCCCGGTGCCAGATAATACCTTCCTCAAAACCGTATTCCAGGGTGGCAATCTGGTTCAACGGTACACTGCGGCCGCTGTCGGTTTGTACCGCGAGGTTACCCAACTGGCGCAGGGCATAGCGATCGTCTTCATTACCGCGCACACGCACGTCGATCAGCTCGTTATCCTCCCGGTATTGGCTCACAGTGATACCCGTTAAGGAGCTTTGCAGAGCCTGGGACAAGGTTGCACTGTTGACGCCCATGGCGCGAGCGCGGTCCTGGTCGATATTGAGGTTGATGGATTTACTGGGTTCTTCCCAGTCCAAGTGCACGTTGGTCACCTGTGGATTGTCCCGCAGGCGCTCAGCCACTTCCCGAGCCAGCCCGCGTACTTCGCGAATATGTTCGCCGGACAAGCGGAACTGCACCGGGTAGCCCACGGGTGGGCCGTTCTCCAGGCGGGACACACGGCTGCGCAGGGTGGGGAACTCCTCATTCATCGTATTGATCAGCCAGCTGCGCACTTGCTCGCGCTCTTCGACACTGCGGGTCATTACAACAAACTGGGCGAAGCTGGCAGCGGGCAGTTGCTGGTCAAGGGGCAAGTAGAAACGCGGGGAGCCGGTGCCCACATAAGCCACGTAATTTTCTACTTGATCGTTCTGCGCCAGGAGGGTTTCCAACCTTTTGGCTTGGTGCTCGGTGGATTTCAGCGAGGCACCTTCGGCCAGCTTCAGGTCCACCATCAATTCGAGGCGTCCGGAAGAGGGGAAGAACTGTTGCGGAACCAGTTTGAACAGGGCGAGCGAGCCGACAAAAATCGCCAGGGTTGCCGCAATCACTGTTTTACGATTGCGCAGGCACCAGGTAATAAAGCGGCGGAAGCGCTGGTAAAAGGGTTTCTGGTAGGGATCTTTCACTTCACCGCCATGACCGTGTCGTGCCAGGTTCGGCAACAGGTAATGGCCCAGGTAGGGCACAAATACCACGGCGGCGATCCAGGAAACGATAAGCGACAGGGTGACCACCTGGAAAATAGAGCGGGTGTATTCACCGGTACCGGACTGGGCGGTGGCAATCGGTAAAAAACCGGCGGCGGTAATCAATGTACCGGTAAGCATGGGAAAAGCGGTGCTAGTCCAGGCGAAGCCGGCGGCTTTTAGCCGACTGAGCCCCTGTTCCATTTTTATAGCCATCATTTCCACCGCGATAATGGCATCGTCCACCATCAAGCCCAGGGCGAGTACCAGTGCCCCCAGCGAGATCTTGTGCAGGCCGATATTGAAGTAGTGCATCAGCGCGAAGGTCATCGCCAATACCAGTGGGATCGACAGCGCCACAATTAATCCCGGGCGGCTGCCGAGGGAGAAAAAACTCACCAGCAGTACGATACCCAGGGCTTCGGCCAGCACTTGCAGGAATTCGCCAACGCCGCGTTTTACTGCCGCTGGTTGGTCGGAGACCTTGCGCAGCTCCATACCTATGGGCAGATCTTCTTGTAGTCGGGCAAAGGTTTCATCGAGGGCTTTACCCAATTTTAAAATATCGCCCCCTTCCTTCATGGACACGGCGAGACCGATGGCGTCCTCTCCCATAAAGCGCATTCGGGGCTGGGCCGGATCGCTAAAGCCTCGGTGAACCTGGGCGATATCTCCCAGGCGCTGGGTGCGGCCATCTGCGGTAATGGGAAACTGACGTATTTCATTGACTGAGGTGAATTGCCCGCTCACACGGATGCGCACCCGGTCGCTGACGGTATCCACAAAGCCGCCATCAGTGACCTGGTTTTGCGCTTGCAGGGCGTTTTGAACCGCAGACAGGGGAATGCCCATGGAGGCCAATTTGGTATTGGATATTTCCACCCAAATTTTTTCGTCCTGCAATCCCAGTAACTCGACCTTGCCTACATCCTTAACTCGCTGAAGGGCCAGTTGCAACCGCTCAGCGTAGTCCTTCATCAGTGCGTAATCGAAGCCACTGCCGGTGAGGGCATAAATATTGCCGAAGGTGGTGCCAAACTCGTCGTTAAAAAATGGGCCCTGGATATCCGGCGGCAGGGTGTGGCGAATATCCCCCACCTTTTTACGTACTTCATACCAGAGATCGGGAATGTCTCGGGAGTGCATATCGTCCCGGGCAACAAACAATACCTGGGATTGCCCCGGACGGGAAAAAGAGGAGATACGCTGGTAGTCACCGGTTTCCAGCAATTTCTTTTCTATCCGTTCGGTAATCTGGCGGGATACATCTTCGGCACTGGCGCCGGGCCAGACGGTGTTGATCACCATCACCTTAAAGGTAAAGGGTGGATCTTCACTTTGCCCCAATTGGGTATAGGAAAAGGTTCCCAGCAGTCCCAGGACGATCATTGCGTAAAGCACCAGCGGGCGGTTTTTTAAGGCCCACTCGGAGAGGTTAAAACCCATGGCAGTTTCTCTGTTTCAAGGGCGGCTCTGCTGTTCGCGGCCGCACTTTGGAAATTGTTATCGAGGCTTTATTGGGAATTAATTTACGCGGGCAGGTTTATTGTTCCCGCGTCTTTAATTTATTCCTGGTGGGCGAGAGACGGCCCCTGTTCAATAGGGCGGTTCATACGGTCCACAGGGCGCACCACCATACCTTCCTGCAATAAATGGGTACCTGCGGCCACAATCCAGTCATTGCGTTCCAACCCGGAAAATACCGAGACAAACTCCTCACCGTAGGGGCCCAGGCTGACCGGGGTTTTATGCAGCGTTTTTGTCTCTGGATTTAATACCCATACAAATGCGGCGCCATCGTCGGCACTGACTGCTGACATCGGAACTTGCAGTACATCAGTTTTTTCCGCCCTGGGGACAAATGCCCGTGCACTCTGGCCGATTTCTACACCGCTCACTTTATTTTCGAAAGCGACCCTGGCTTCAAATGTGCGGGATATGGGATCGGCTGCCGGCGATAGTTCGCGGATGCGTGCGGGGAAAGATTGGCCTGGTTGGGACCAGAGTTCGACAGTTAGCGGTTGGCCCACTTTAAAGCGGCTGATGGATTGCTCCGGCAGGTCGATACGCACTTCCCGCTCGCCATCGGCTGCCAGCTCAAAAATGCCTTGTCCTGCGGCAACGACCTGGCCGGCCTCCGCCATGCGGCGGGCGATCACGCCACTTTCCGGCGCCTTGAGTACGGCATAGGCAGCCTGGTTGCGGGCCACATCCAGCTGTGCCTTGGCCTGCTGTAGTCGCGCTTCGCTGGCTTCGAATTGGGTTTCTACGGTATCGAACTGGGAGAGGCTCACCAGCTGCTTTTCCAATAGCTTGCGGTGGCGCGAGAGTTCACTGCTAGCCAGGCGCTGGTCTGCCTCGGCAGAAGTATGGCTGGCGCGGGCTGAATCCAGTTGTAGCAGCAGGTCTTCAGTATCCAGTTCCGCCAGGGGCTGGCCCTGTTCCACACGGTCGCCGACATTTACCAGGCGCCGTTGGATTTTTCCGCCGATACGGAAGGCCAGTGCCGGCTCGAAGCGGGCTCTTACCTCACCGGGATAGACATCGGCTTGGGCGCTGGCCAGGGTGGGGCGCACCATAACAGCGGGGCGCGGTTTGGTCTCTTTTTCCTGGGATTCAGAGGGGGCGCAAGCGCTCAGTAAAAGGCTGAGTGAGAGCGCAGCGAGGATTAACATTCGGTACATATTGGCTTCCTTCCCCGGCGCTGGCGCGTCGAGGCAGATCCGTGACTGGGTCAAGCATGGCCGGGCGGCCATCAATGTTATACTGGTGAGTATAGTATATTTAATGAACTAACGAGTCTAGTATATGGAGAGCTATGTCTGAGCAGATCCAGACGGCCGCCCAGCGCGGTCGCCCAAAGGACCCGGTGAAACGCCAAGCCATCCTGGATGCAGCTAAGGACCTGTTTTTATCCCACGGTTTTGCAGCCACTAGCGTGGATGCGGTGGCCTCGGCTGCGGGAGTATCCAAACTTACGGTCTACAGCCACTTCTCCGATAAGGAGACGCTCTTTAGCGCCGCTATTGCCTCTCGCTGCGAAATGATGATGCCCCTGCCCATCTTTGCTTTAGAAGAGGGGGAATCGGTAGAGCAGGTCCTGGAGCGTATTGGCGACGCTTTTATGGGGATGGTGGAGAGCGAGGATAGCGTGCGTCTGTTACGCCTTTTGTGTGCCCTGGCATCCCAGGAGTCGGAAATGGCCCAGCTATTTTTTGACGCAGGTCCCCAGCGGATTTTGGGGGAGATAGAGCAGCTACTGCGCAGAGCCAATCAGTTACAGATGTTGAAGGTGGATAATCCCGCCGTAGCGGCGGAAGATTTTATCGGCTTGTTGCTGGGTTGCCATCATATGCAGGTCTTGATCGGCTGCCGACAAATGTCGACACAGGAAGAGCGCCGTGAGCGCGTACAAAAGGCGGTGAGAACCTTTATGTGTGCCCACCAATAGCGCCGGGATTATTGCCTGTATTCTTGGGCTGCTCCGCCATCGCGGGGCACAGGGCAATATCACTGGCGACCTGGATCCACTCAGGTTTGTTGCGGCTGTAAACATAGCGCTCGGGATAAATAAATTCCGGTGCATCAAAGGCGCCGCCGCCAAAGCCCCGATATTCGGGTAGGAACTCCAGTGTCCAGGTGAGCGTGCTGCCGCAATCGGGGCAGAACTGGCTCTTTATCCAGCGACCGGCATCGGAGTAAAGGGTGTGAGATTGCAAATGGCCCTGAAGAAAAGCTATTTGTTTCTTTTTGAAGTAGACCGATAAGCCGATGGGGCTACCGCTACGCTTTCTACACCACTGACAAGAGCACAGGCTGACCCGGCGAGGGGAGCCGAGGGCGCGAAAGCGCAGTTGCCCGCAAACGCAGCCCCCTTCGTGATATTCCTCCACCATACTAAGTCCACCGCTGTACCGCCTTTACTAAGGTTGGCACAGCGGCGTGGGGGAGGAATCAGGTTTTGATGCGGTATCCGGTGCGGAAAATCCACCAGACGGTGCTGAGACACAGTACCAGAAAGAGCAAAGTCATGCCGATACTCAGCCCCAGGTTAACATCGGCTACGCCGTAAAAAGCCCAGCGGAAGCCGCTGATCAAATAAACTACCGGGTTGAACAAGGTAATTTTTTGCCACATTTCCGGCAGCATACTGATCGAATAAAATGCACCGCCGAGAAAAGTGAGCGGCGTAATAATCATCAGCGGAATAACTTGCAGCTTCTGAAAGTCATCGGCCCAAACTCCGATAATAAATCCGAACAGGCTAAAAGTGACGGCAGTCAGCGCGAGGAATGTCAGCATCCACCAAGGGTGTACAATTTCGTAATCCACAAAAAAGCGAGCGGTCAGCAATATCAACAGCCCTAATAAAATGGACTTTGTCGCTGCGGCACCCACATATCCGGTGACGATTTCGAATGAGGATATGGGAGCGGACAGTACTTCATAAATGGTGCCGGAAAATTTAGGAAAAAATATTCCGAAAGAGGCGTTGGAAATACTCTCGCTGAGCAGTGCCAGCATTACCAATCCTGGAATAATAAAGGCCCCATAACTGACTCCGTCGATATTCCCCATACGCGATCCAATCGCCGCACCAAACACAATAAAATAGAGAGATGTGGAGAGCACCGGTGAGGCGATGCTCTGCATCAGGGTGCGCCAGGTGCGGGCCATCTCAAACTTATAGATGGCGCCAATTCCATACCAATTCATGCCTGTGCCTCCTTGCTGAGCTGCTCTTCCCGTTCAAGGCGGGCACCGTGAACCAAGTTGACGAAAATTTCCTCCAGGGAGCTTTCCCGGGTGTGTAAATCGCGGAATTCAATATTGGCGGCATTTAAACGGCGCAGAAATTCCGCAAGACCAGTGTCTTCGCTTTTGATATCAAAGCGATAAACCAGCTGGCTGCCATCGCTGCTGAGACTCAGTGGTAGGTCAGCAAGACTCTCTGGAATTTGTTGCAGTGGTGTGGGCAGTTGCAGGCTGAGTTCTTTCTCCCCCATTTTCTTCATCAGTGCATTTTTCTCCTCAACCAGAACAAGTTGGCCGTGATTGATAACACCGACACGATCGGCCATTTCCTCGGCCTCTTCGATATAGTGGGTGGTGAGGATAACGGTTACCCCCGACTCTTTCAGTTCGCGCACCATTTGCCACATATCCTGGCGCAGCTCCACATCGACCCCGGCGGTGGGTTCGTCGAGGAAGAGTACATTGGGCTCGTGGGATAGCGCTTTGGCGATCATCAGGCGGCGTTTCATTCCGCCTGAAAGCGTAATAATTTTGTTATCTTTTTTCTCCCAAAGGGATAGCTGCCGTAGAATTTTCTCCAGGTAGGCGGGATTGGGAGCCTTGCCGAATAGGCCGCGGCTGAATTTCACTGCCGCCCAAACGGTTTCAAAGGCATCGGTGGATATCTCCTGGGGCACCAGACCAATCTCATTGCGGGCATTGCGATAGTCCCGCTGAATATTGTAACCATTGACAGTGACGTCACCGCAGCTCGGATTTACGATGCCGCAGATAATGTTGATCATGGTTGTCTTGCCCGCGCCGTTGGGGCCGAGCAAGGCAAAGAGTTCTCCCCGCTGAATTTCCAGGTCGATATTCTTCAGGGCGGTAAACCCCTCGGCATAGGTTTTTCCCAAGCCTTTGATAGAAATAATCGATTCCACTTTTTCTCCTTGCCAAAATTACCGTACGGCTTTGGCTGTGTGTTGTCAGGTGGATTTATCGGGCAGAAAGGAGGAATACCTTTCCTGTCGGATCAGTTTCCCGATCCCAGCCCGGAAGTATATGCCAATGAGAATTCTTTTTTAATTTTAATGATGTATATCAAAGCAGCGCTGGATGCGGCGAACATCAAAATTAAAGCCATGGATGAAAATGCACTGGAATATCCCATGTTATCAATCCAGGGCTGGCTGATGAAAGGCGAAATAAATTGCCCAAGAAAAATTCCAGTCGTCAGAAATCCAGCCTGCTAATGGAGCGCAGAGGGCGATGCTCAAAGCGGGCAGGGTCACTACCAGTCGGCTCCACAAATCACTATTGGGTGTCCCTGAGAAATACTGCTGCAGTGCAGGTAGTGACGGGGCTACAGTGGCCCCCGACATGATAGTGAGTGCTGCCAGGCACAGTAATGTGATACGGCTCTGAGACGGTATCCCGCTGGTCGTGTGCTTCATGATTATTAGTCGCTGCTTCTAGGTCCCAGGGTTTCTCTTCGCGGTATCTCCAGACTCGCGTATTTCATTAGCAAATTTGGGGTTCAGGCTTGCAGCTGCCACTAGTAGTAAGAACAGGTTTGGGGTGGCTTGACCGGCTGGTTGCGCAACGCCGTTTGCTTGGTGCTTTTCCATCACTTTTCTCCCTCGCTTGCATTAGGTTGCGCAGTAGTGTAAAACCTCAACTAATGTTTAGGTCAATGGTTGGTGGGCATTTTTATGGCAGCTGAAGAATCGGCCGAAAAAGGAGCGGTAAAGTCAAAGCAAATCAAGCGGGAGCTGACTGTTGGCGAGGTGGCCGAGCGCAGCGGCGTGGCAGTCAGCGCCCTCCATTTCTATGAAAGCAAAGGCCTGATTGCCAGCTGGCGGACCTCCGGAAATCAAAGGCGTTACTCACGGGATGTGTTGCGCCGAGTGGCCATTATCAAGGTGGCCCAGAGTACCGGGATTCCATTGTCGGAAATACGCGAGGCCTTCGGGGAGCTTCCCAATAAGCGCACGCCCAATGCGGGGGATTGGTCATCACTCTCTTCTCACTGGCGTGAAGAGTTGGATCAGCGTATCCAGCAGTTAACCAAGTTGCGCGATGACCTTGAGGGATGTATTGGCTGCGGTTGTTTGTCTATGCAGAAATGCCCTTTACGGAATCCTGGGGATGAAGCTGCGGAGCAGGGAGGGGGAGCTCGCTATTTGGATTTGACCGAGTAGGAAAGTGGTAGCAATACACGAGTACTGCTACCAACTCGCAAGGCGTACCTTTATCACTGCTAAAAGGTTGCTAGCGGTTTTCCGACGCTCACCTCAAGAGAAAATTTTCTCGTAAAATGCCAGCGTTCCCCGCCAAGCATCCTCAGCAGCTTCACGGTTATAGGCCAGCGGTAGGCCGAATTTTTCTCCACGGTCTGTCGCACAAGGGTTGGTAAATCCGTGTAGGACTCCAGGGTAACTGACCAGAGTTAACTTTGCGTTGGACTCTTGCATCTCAGTTACAAACTGGCCGACCTGGTCCGGTGGGACCATCACATCGGCGCCACCGGTGTAGACTTGTATTTCGGGTTTGATAGGTTCGTTCTGTGCAGGCGTACTTCTAGCCAGGGCGCCGTGGTAACTGACAACGCCGCGCAAGTCTACTCCAATTCGAGCCATGGCGAGTACGACTCCGCCGCCAAAACAATAGCCCTGTGCTGCGATCTGGTCCGGGTCTGCTAGGGGCTGTTGCTGGAGCAGTGATAATGCTGTGCGAAAGCGCGCCTCGAGGGCCACCGGATCTTTCAGGGCTTCATCCCTGAACTGTTGTGCCTCCTGTGGATCATCGGTCTGTTTGCCTGCGCCAAACATATCTACCGCAAAAGCGAGGTAGCCGCAGTTGGCCAGTTTCTCCGCCTGCTCGCGGACAAAGGCATTGTGACCCCACCATTCGTGTACCAGTAAAACCCCCGGCCGTTTGTTACTGATATTTTCATCCCATGCGAGATATCCGCAAAAAGTGTCACCGTTTACGGTGTAGTCAATTACTTCCGCTTCCATAGTGAATCGCCTGGCTGATCGAGAAAGAGTCGTTGGGAAACCGGTAAGGGCCCGGCTACTCCGCAAGCGTGGCACAAACTTCAGTTGTTGCCAGTGGGTGGTCCTTTCAGCTCAATCACATTGTCCTCGGGATCTGAGATGTAAATTGACAGGCCAATTCCATCGGCGCCAAAGCGTTCTTCTGCTGGCGAAAACTTTACCTGTTCCTGCGCTAAAAAGGCTTGAATACTCTCCGGATTAAAGGGTTCAACCCGGAAGCAAAAATGATCCAGGTTCCGCCCTTCCTTTCCTGGTGCTGCTCCCCCTCTCTGGCCTATAGGTTTATCAACTGGCACTAAATCTATCATGCAAGTGCCTGCGCGGAGTTGGTAGAGGCCAATATCGTCCCGTTGGCGCACAATGCTGCATCCAAGAATATTTTGGTAAAAGTCGAGCATGGGTTTTAGAGATTGGACACGCAATACAATATGGTCAATATGGTGGAGCTTAATCATAGGCGGCCCAAGCTTAGTTTTTACTAAGACTAGGTGGACCCTAAGGTAGTTGTCGAGTGAATTAAATGTTAGAGATTTTCTAGTTAATCTGTAAAAGTCTGGCTGTAGAGAAGGTAGGTAGCGCAAATAATCAGAAGGCTCCCCATTGATTTGTTAAATATTTTGCGCCGGTATTGACTCTCTAATAGTAAGCGAGCCCGATCTCCGGCAATAGCCCAAGTACTTAATGATATGTAGCAAACCAGAAAGTAAATCAGGGTAAATGTGAGTAAATTGCTGTGGTTATCGCTGCTGGAGAAAATAGCCACTCCAGAAAGGCAGGCGATCCAGGCCTTTGGGTTAAACCATTGCAATAAAAACCCCTGGTAAAAGCGTGGCTCCTGTAACCGCTCAATATCTGCATGATTAGCAGGTGCAGCCGCTGTTTGGTAGCCGATAAAGGCCACATAAATTGATCCTGGTATCGCAACATATCGTAGTAACTGGGGATAAATTTCTATTACCTAATAGAGCCCAAGGCCCATAGCTGCAAGTAACAGTGTAAAGCCTATTGTGGCTCCTGATACAAAGGGCAAGGTGCGGATAAATCCATAATTCACCCCGGAGGAAATGATAACCATATTGACCGGCCCCGGTGTAATGGACATAGCCAGGGAAAACCCAAACATAGCAAGAAGTAGTGACATTCGCTGCTCCTGGCAGTTATCAATTGTTTGGAGACTTTAATGGCCTGGTAGGAAAATGATTAGATACTTAAAACTGAAATATATTGTTTATAAAAATTTACTTACTAAAAAGGGAGAAGGAAAGAATACATTGAACTCGGGACCCTATGAGGCATGGATGCCGATTAGGAGCTTACAGGGATGTATTCACTGCGTGTCTCGAGTACGGTGCATTCTTTCCTTTCACCCCAGTAGTAAGTATGGACGAGTGTGCTGCACGAGACTGGATGCCGATTAGGTGCTAACAGCAATATATTCACAGATCTTCGCAAGAGCGGTGTATCCTTTCCTGTTGACCCAGAAGTACCTTTAGAGAATTCATAGGGAGTTGCTATTGTGCTAAAGGATATTCGCTATTTACTGGTGTTTGCCAAGGTTGTGGAAAGCGGCTCTTTTAGAGGCGCTTCTTCGGAACTGGATATTTCTGTCGCCAGCGTTAGTTCCTATGTGGCGAGGTTAGAGGAAAGTCTTGGGGTTGCGTTCTTGTATCGCAATACCCGCAAGTTGTCCCTGACCGAAGATGGGGAAAAGATTTATAAAACGGCACAGAAGATATTGGATTTGTACGCCGATGGTCTCGGAGAATACAAAGCGCGAGAGGAACGCAGTATCAGTCGGCTTAAAATTGCAATCCCCGCCGTTTTGATCCACAGCCGCTTGCTGAGCAAAATAGTGGGCTTTGTCCGGCGGGATCTGGGTATTCATTTACAAATTCAATGCAGCGACCAGCACGAGGATGTAATTGGCGGTGGTTTTGACTTGGCAATTCGTCTGGGTAATATGCCTGACAGCAATTTGAAAGCGCGTAAGATATTTGAACTAGAGCGGGGGTTAATTGCCAGTGGCGATATGCTGGATCGTTATGGTTTTCCGAGTCATCCTCGCGACCTTGCAGTTTGGCCCTGGATTGGGCTGAAAATGCGGCCCAATCACCGGCGATTTCTGCATCGGCAGCAGGGCGAATATGAAGTTAGCTACGCTCCGGTAGCGACTGTCGACAGTGTTGAAGCGGCTTATCGATTAACGAGCTGCGGCCTGGGACTATCGGCGCCACCTAGATTTCTAATAAGTGCACAGGATGATGTACAAGAATTATTGCCAGACTGGCAGCTTCCGAATTTACCCGCCTATGCAGTTAGACCTTCAAACGGAGTCTCCGAAGGTCCTATACAGAAACTGATTGATTATTTGGCCGATAGTGATACCCAGCTTGCTGCCTGCCATCCTCGCGATTTAACGCAAAAGCTAGCTGCAGAAGCGGTTGATTGTCCCGGAAGGTTCTCAATAGCTCGGTAGAGGCCTCTGCCGTCAAGGTTGGTCACTTGCGGGCAGAGGTTCTTTTATTCATGGGGGAATTTAAAACCTTACTGCGGAATAAATTCCTGAACCATATTTATTTGGGCATTACTGCTTATTTCTACCGGATCTTGCTTTACCGGAGTTGACTCCATGGATGTGTCTTCAGAGGCGTTAACTGTGCGAATAATGCTGGAAATTTCTGGTTTGCAGGAACCGCAGCTGGTACCGCAGCCAAGGGTTTCTCCCAGTGCTTCGACAGTGTTAATGCCTTGGGCGATGGCCTCCTCTATCTGTGGCCGGGAAACCTGGAGGCAGGTACAAATCATCTTCACACCGGGCTTTATGGGATGAAGCAGTTGCCCCGGTGATTCAGGCAGGGGAGTGGCCAGGTAGTTTTCCAGGTGCTGTCGGCTGGGTAATTGGTGCCAGTTTCTACCAGAGAAAATCAGCAGTTTTAAGCTATTATCGTAGGCGATCCAGCGCTGACTTTTAGGGGTAACCAATTCCTGCCAGAACAATTGGGGCTGGTCGTTCATTATCTTGGATGCCAGATCCCGCCCGTGGATAAGTTGGTTCGCGGCAATTTCATAGCGAAAGCCATTTTCCAAGGGGACTCGATACCAGTGCAGGATACTGCTGTCGTTGGACTGCTGTAACCAATCCCATACTCTATCGGCAGTCTCTTCGGCACAGATCATTGTGGCAAAGTATTCAGCTGCCAGGGGACTGACACTAACGGGAACCTGTTTGAATTCAGGTTGACCGGAATAGGGATCAATACTGGAGTCCGCCAGGGCACTGGGCTTGGAATCCTGTGAGAAGGTTTCACTCCAGTGAATGGGGGCAAAGATCTCCCCTCTTTTTTGCCCGCCGTTGAGAGCGGCGCGGCCGACCATTTTAGATGAGGCGCTGTTTAACCGAACTAATTCCCCATCTTTAACCTGGAAGCGAGCGGCATCCTTGGGGTTTATTTGTATTTCCGGCAGTTCGCTGTGATCGAGTAATTTTCTTACCCGCCCGGTTCGGGTCATGGTATGCCACTGGTCGCGCATACGGCCGGTATTGAGCCATATAGGATACTCGCCACTGATCTGCTGTTCCGGAGGCTGCGGCGCTATGGGGATAAAGCGAGCACGCTTGTCCGGGGTAAAAAACTGTCCACTGGTGAATAAGCGTTTGCACCCGGCTGGATGCTCCTGGTTGACCGGCCACTGTACCGGGGCCAGTGCATCGTATTCACTGCGATTGATATTGGCGAGTGCGGAGATATCAAAAGCCCTGGAGCCGTGGTTTTCGAAGCCGGAAAGCTGGGCGTGCTCACGAAAAATATCGGCGGGGTGTGAATAATTAAACTGATCTCCATAACCCAGATGCTGGGCCAGTCCGCACAGGGCTTGCCAGTCGTGGCGAGCTTCTCCCGCTGGGGATAAAAATCCACGTTGCCGAGAGATACGTCGTTCTGCATTGGTGACAGTGCCGTTTTTTTCTCCCCAGCCCGTTGCGGGAAGTAGCAAATCGGCACAGCGAGCGGTATCGGTATTGGCAATGCAGTCGGAGACAATAACCAACGGGCATTTCTGTAGTGCGGCTTTGACTCTATCGGCTTCGGGCATACTGACGGCGGGGTTGGTAGCCATAATCCAAATGGCTTTAATTTTTCCGCTTTCTACCGCGCGGAACATATCCACAGCCTTCATTCCCGGCTTGGTAGCAATTTGATCGGAATTCCAGAATCGTGATACCCGGTCAATATCCTGCTCGTTAAACTCCATATGCGCGGCGAGGGTATTGGCAAGTCCGCCTACCTCGCGTCCACCCATCGCGTTGGGTTGGCCGGTAATAGAAAATGGTCCTGCACCAATTTTGCCCACGCGTCCGGTGGCTAAATGGCAGTTTATGATTGCGTTGTTTTTATCAGTGCCGCTGCTGGACTGATTGATTCCCATGGAATAAAAACTAATGGTCTTTTCTGTTGCTGCAAATGCCTGAAAAAATTCCAATAGTTTTTCGATAGATATGCCACAGGTGGCCGCAGTTAATTCTGGTGACCAGTCTTGAGCCGCAGCTAAGGTATCGGCAAATCCCTGTGTATGATTTTTTATGTAGTCGGTATCTAGATAATAGTGCCGGCTGAGAAAACGCAGAAGTCCATTGAATAGTGCCGCATCAGTGCCGGGTTTAATTGCCAGGTGCAGATCTGCCATTTCACTGGTAGCGCTGCCACGGGGGTCGATAACGACAAGCTTTGCAGCACCTGCCTGCATTCGCTGGAATAAGATCGGATGTGTCCAGGCTGCATTGGAACCGATAAGCACGATAAGTTCAGCCTGTTCCAGATCCTCATAGGAACAGGGTACCGCATCGGCACCAAATGCGCGTTTATATCCCACCACCGCAGAGGCCATACAAAGTCGGGAATTGGTATCAATATTGGCAGAGCCAATAAATCCCTTCATTAACTTGTTGGCCACATAGTAGTCTTCGGTGAGAAGCTGACCGGACAGATAAAAAGCTACAGAGTCAGGGCCATGGTTGCGAATTGTCTGCTTAAAGGCATCGGCCATATAAGATAGCGCAGTATCCCAGTCACAATCTTTTCCGTGCAGGCGAGGGTGCAGGAGACGGCCGTGTTCGCCCAGCGTTTCGCCGAGCGCAGAACCTTTAACGCACAATTTGCCGAAATTTGAAGGGTGCTGGGAATCGCCACTAACAGTAATCGCTGTAGTATTTGCGCGCTCTTCCCTGTTAACCGAAACCCCACAACCGACACCACAATAGGGGCAGGTAGTGCAGGAGCGGTGCGCGCTCAGAAATTCCTGTACTGCCATTACTGTAGCTTATTGTTGCCGATGTAAACCGTGTTCCCACTAAATGCCAGCGGGTAGGTGGCAAGCTTGATATCGCTGTCTTCCATGCAGACTCCATCGCTAAGGCGGAAATGGTTTTTATACATTGGGGAAGCAATGGTTAATTCCCCTTCCAATTCCGCAATAATTCCTCTTGCAATCACACCAGCTTGTGCGATTGGGTCCCAGTTGTCAACGGCATAAAGCTGTTGTTCCTGGTCGGGTAAAAAAAACAGGGCGATGCTTCTTTGATAGACAGTTTTAGTCACTGTATTCAAAGCCTTCGTTGGGTATACGGAGGTATCGCCCCAAAGCGCACATACCCCAGAGTTGGTGACCAAATCTGATCGCTGACAGATTGGAGACCATTGGGGGTGGGTTATGGCAACTGAATTTGAGGGAGTTTCTTGCAGGGCAGCCAGGCTCATAATAATTTCCTCACAATGGATGGAAAGGATTCAAAAGCAATTTATTAATAAAGGTATAACTGGCGGCTTGCGCCGCCGGGAGAAGCTTTAGGCGGATTCGGCTGTTTCCACTAGCTCGTCAGTGGTCGCCGGACGCGGTTGCCCGCGCTCTTTAACGAAAACAATCTTTTCGTCGGTTTCGCTGCTATTAACGAATTGACGGAAGCGCTTGAGTTTTTCCGGATCGTTAATGGCTGTTTTCCATTCGCATTGGTAGGTGTCTACTACTCGGGCCATCTGGGCTTCCAGCTCGGCACAAATCCCCAGCTTGTCATCGATAATGACTTCGCGCAGGTAATCCAGGCCGCCGTCAAGATTTTCCAGCCACACAGATGTGCGCTGTAATTTATCGGCGGTGCGCACATAGAACATCAGGAAACGGTCGATATAGCGGATAAGAGTTTCGTCATCCAGGTCGGTGGCGAACAAATCTGCATGGCGGGGGCGCATGCCACCGTTGCCACAAACAAATAGATTCCAACCTTTTTCAGTGGCGATAACCCCGACATCTTTGCTTTGAGCCTCAGCGCATTCACGGGTACAGCCGGAAACAGCCATTTTTATTTTGTGTGGAGAGCGTAGTCCCTTGTAGCGGTTTTCTACTTGAAGGGCCATTGAAACGCTGTCCTGAACCCCAAAGCGACACCAGGTGCTACCAACACAAGACTTAACCGTGCGCAGGGATTTGCCGTAGGCATGGCCGGTTTCAAATCCTGCATCAATCAGCTCTCGCCAAATTTCCGGTAGCTGCTCCAGGCGCGCGCCAAACAAGTCGATACGCTGGCCACCGGTAATTTTGGTATAGAGGTTGTAGCGTTTGGCCACTTCACCGATCACTATTAATTTTTCCGGTGTGATCTCGCCGCCGGGAATACGCGGAACTACAGAATAGCTGCCGTTTTTCTGCATATTCGCCATAAAAGTATCGTTGGTGTCCTGTAAGCCGACGTGAGTCTGCTCCAGAATATGTTCATTCCACAGGGAGGCAAATATGGATGCGGCCGCAGGTTTACAAATTTCACAGCCGCGCCCTGAACCGTGTTTACTTAATAATTCACTAAAGGTTTTTATTTCTTCCACCTGGATAATGTGGAATAACTCCTGGCGGGAGAAGGGGAAGTGCACGCATAAGTGATTGTTCACTTCCATGCCGAGCGCCGCCAGCTCTTCATCGACAATATTTTTCAGTAGCCCAGCACAACCACCGCAACCTGTAGATGCTTTTGTTGCATCCTTAACATCAGCCAGTGAGTGGCAGCCTCCGGCAACGGCATCGATAATTTGGCCTTTGCTTACATTGTGGCAGGAACACACGGTAGCCGAAGCGGGAAGTGCAGCAGCACCCAGCCCGGGAGCTGCGCCATCGGTTGCCGGTAAAATTAATTGTTCCGGGTGTTCGGGCAGATCAATATCGTTAAGGTGATATTGCAGCAGGGTATCGTAGTCATCCGTATCCCCCACCATCACCGCACCCAGCAGCTTTTTGCCCTCGCTATCGGTGATCATACGTTTGTAAACACCGCTCTGCTCGTCTACAAAAGTAATAGCGGCAGCGCCGTTGGTGCGACCATGAGCATCGCCAATAGAGCCGACCTGTACACCCAGGAGTTTCAGCTTGGTGCTCATGTCAGCACCGTTAAAACTTTCCTCTCCACCGGTCAGTTGAGCGACAGCAGTACGCGCCATGCTGTAACCGGGAGCGACCAGGCCAAAAATTTTCTGATCGTAAAGCGCGCATTCGCCGATAGCGAAAATATTTGGGTCTGAAGTACGGCAGCTGCTGTCAATTACGATGCCGCCGCGTTCGCCAACTTCCAGCCCGCTGGATTTTGCCAGTTCATCCTGAGGGCGAATGCCTGCGGAGAAAACAATCATATCGGTAAGCAGTTCTTTATCTCCCTTGAACTGCATACGCAGGCGGCCGTCTACTTCTTCAATCAATTCCGTGGCGGTACTGGTGTGTACCTGAACCCCGAGTGCTTCAATTTTTGTTCTTAATAGGGCTGAACCGCCTTCATCCAACTGAGTGGCCATAAGGCCTGGGGCGAACTCGACAACGTGGGCTTCAAGTCCCAGGGCTTTCAGGGCATTGGCAGCTTCCAGGCCCAGTAGGCCACCGCCGACAACTACACCACTTTTTGCACTGGCGGCAATCGAGCGAATGGAATCGAGATCTTCCAGGGTTCGATATACAAAGCAGCGCGGGTGTTGATGACCGGGTATTGGCGGAACAAAAGGGTAGGAGCCGGTGGCAAGTATTAATTGGTCGTAAGAGTGGCTGGCTCCACTTGCCGCAGTAATTGTTTTATTGTCCCGATCAATTTGCACCACCTTGTCATTGAGCAGGATATTAAAACCCCACTGCTGATACTGCTCCAAGTTTCCCATGGACAGGTCTTCAGCTGTGCGTCCGGCAAAGTATTCGGAAAGGTGGACCCGGTCATAAGCGGGACGGGGCTCTGCACAGAATATGGTGATATCAAATTGGTTGGCGTATTGATGGTTGGCGAGCTGTTCCAGGAAATGGTGCCCGACCATACCGTTGCCAATCACAATCAGCTTTTGAGGTTTAACATTTGCCTTCATTTACAATCCTGCCGTCTCAATTCGTTTTATTCGGCAGGAAGAGGGCCCGTCTGAAATGGCAAGGGCGTCTCCTCTTCTGCCGAAGAGTACAGGCGCCGTTGCCTCGTAATGGGGGAATAATTTGTTGGTAATTAAATACATTCAATCTCTATGCCAATTTTATTTTTAGTAATAAAGGGGGTTTGGCCTGATTGTCCACAATTTTTGCGACAAAGTGGTGCATTTAATTAATTTTCTGCGCTGTAAATGTGCTTATTCAAATCTTATGTATTAGCGCCAAAAGAAGTAGAGCAGATGAGAGAGCAGTAGAATTAAAGTTAGTAGCTGCCAGACAAGAACCGGGTTTCTTTCTAGCAGGGGACGGCTTTGGGGGGCTTTAAAATCTGGGCTGGGAGATTGCAGGTCCTGGATAAATTCTGACAATGCGTTGTAGCGCTTTTTAGGATCAGGAGCACAAGCCTTTTGTAGGGCGCTATCAATCCAGTAGGGAATATCTTTGCGGTGTGCAGATGCGCGAGTAAAGCGCATTTGGTTATAGCTCTTTAAACGGTAGTGGTAGCTACCAAAGCGCTCGGGATAGGGATACTTACCCGTGAGTAATTCATAAGCAATGATTCCCAGGGAAAAGATGTCTGATCGATGGCTGGCGCTATCCCCAAAAAAGAATTCCGGAGCTGCATAATTCTTACTGCCGGGTGCTGTTTCACCAGATAGATGTAATTGCTCTCTGAGCCCTGGGCCATCGGCACCACCGAGATCAATGATTACCAGGCGCCCGTCGTTGCGCATCATAATATTCTCTGGTTTGAGATCGCCGTGAACGATCTCCAACCGCTGTAAACTTCGCAACGCACTAACCAGTTGTCCCATTAGCTCCCGCACTTGGGGAATTTGAGGTTGTGGATGTAATTGCATCCACTGACGCAAAGTCTGTCCTTCGATATATTCGAGAATATGATAGAGACAGTGCCTTTCAGAAGTCGGAGCAAAAACTTTAATAATCCCTGGGTGGGAGATTCGTCGCCCGGTCCACTCCTCAGCAATAAATCGTTCGATGTAGTGGGGGTCATCACAGAAATTAACCGAGGGAGTTTTTATCACCCGCAATACTTCGGTATTGAGGTCTCGGGCCAGATAGAGATGGCTGCGGCTGCTGGCATGTAATTCCTGTAAAACAAGAAAGTTGTCGAGCTTTTGGCCCGGGCGCAGGTCAGGTGCGAACGGGAGTTCGCGATTGCGCATAGCCAATTCATCGCACTGGGGCAACCCTACATAATTTATCCGGCAAGTGACAGCAGTCAGGTTATCGGTGGAGCCCGCTTTCAGAGCAGCATCAATAAGCCCTTGTGGGGTTGAGCTGGAAAAATTAAGCAATCGCTCAATCATCTCCGTCTCAGGCAGAAAATCGTGAATACCATCGCTACTCACCAGGAAAATATCCCCGGACTGTAATTCCTCACAGCGGTAGTCCACTTCAATATGGGCATCCATTCCCAGGGCGCGGCTCAAAAAGGTGCGTCCAGGTCCGAGGCTGTGGCTGTGATCGCTACTCAAGCACTCTAATTTCCTGTCGCGGAGTCGGTATATCCGGGAATCGCCGATGTGAACCAGATGTGCGCTGGTGCCTTTGAAAATAACGGCAGAAAAAGTGGTCAACCAACCCCGTTTAATTTCGGCACTGCCGCCACTCTGTCGAAATAGCCAGCTATTGAGCGAGTGCAAAACCCGCGCAACAGCGTGCTTTGTCGACCAGGTTTGCGGGGTGCTGTAATAATCGGAAAAGAATCCATTGATGGCAGCGCGGGCTGCTTCACCGCCGGCTTCTGCATTGGCAACACCGTCGGCTACTGCGGCAAGGCTGCCGTGGCGCTGTAATTCAGCGCCTTCGGGAAGCCTCACTGCGCAGGCGTCGTCATTGTGTTGGCGAAGTCCAGCGCAGGAGGCAGTGAACAGTTGCAGGGCATCTTCTTTATCGCCCTGCGAACTGTCACTAGCAGCGAGCCCGGATTCTTCTGTGCTCGCTGCAGTGGGTAGATCGTTATTAGGCAACATCGATCATGGATACGCTGCCATCCGGGTGTACTTCTGCCATTTGTCCCTCCGGTTCTTCCAGTAGAAGCAGGGCGGCAAAGCCGAGCAATGCGGTAGCGCAGATTACCAGGAAAAAGACCTGGTAAGACACCATGCTGAGAACGGTGAGATAGAAAACGGCTCCGACATTGCCGTAGGCGCCAGTCATGCCGGCAATCTGCCCGGTTAGGCGGCGTTTGATCAAGGGCACCACTGCGAATACAGCGCCCTCACCAGCTTGCACAAAGAAGGAACAGGCCATGGCAGCGGCGACCGCCAGGTACAGGGGCCACTCGGCATCGATCATGCTCATAGTGAAGTAACCCAGAGCCAGGCCAGCGGTGAGGATCAGCAGGGTAGGTTTGCGGCCCCAGCGGTCGCTAATCAATCCGCCGGCAGGGCGTGACATGAGGTTCATAAAGGCATAGGCGGAGGCCAGCAAGCCAGCTTTTACCGGGTCCAGTGTAAAGGTCTCGGAGAAGAATAAGGGCAGCATGGAAACCACAGCCAATTCGGAACCGAAAGTCGCGAAGTAGAGCAGATTCAAAACTGCTACTTGCTTAAACTTATAGCGGTGTACCGGTGCTGGTGGGTTGCTGAGTACTTCACGGTTAATACTGTAGGTTTTATACGCGTCCAGAAGATACAGTAATACCAGGCCTGCATAGATCAGGTTGGCGGTAAGGTTGGATATTAATGCAACGCCGCTGGATAATTTCCAGGTTAGCAGAGCCAGTGCCGCATACATGGGCACTTTCATCACCAGAAGCAGGATAAAATCCCCGGGACTGGTGACTTCCATAGCACCAATTTTTTTGGCTTGAAATAGGTTGACCCCTTGGGCGTATCAGTCACAGAGAAGTAATAAACTACGCTGAAAACCAGTGCGATTGCGCCAGTGAGGCCAATGGCATAGCGCCAGCCGTCGTCACCGCCAAAAAACAGGGCGATGGTGGGTAGGGACATGGCTGCTGCGGCTGAGCCAAAATTTCCCCATCCCCCGTAAATACCTTCTGCGGTACCCAGCTGTCGAGCCGGGAACCATTCGGATACCATGCGGATACCTACAACAAAACCTGCACCAATAAAGCCCAAAAGGAATCGGCCAATGGCTGCCTGCACAAAATTGTCTGCCAGGGCAAAAATAAAGCAAGGCACACTGCCGATTGCCAGTAATAGCGAATAGGTGAGTCTGGGGCCATATTTATCAGTGAGCATCCCGATTACAATGCGTGCGGGAATTGTCAGGGCCACGTTTAAAATAAGTAGGGTTTTGACCTGGTCCGGAGTTAATGAAAGGCTTTTCGCAATTGCCATTAGCAATGGTGCGTGGTTAAACCAGGCAAAGAAAGTGATAAAGAAGGCCACCCAAGTTAGGTGGAGCACTTTTATCTTCCCGCGGAACGAGAATAGATTAAGTGAGTCACTGGACATGCGCATTTCCTTTGTTTGCTAATTCCGCAGGCACAAAAAAAGCCCACAGCTGCAGCCGCTTGACTGCAGACGATGGACTTCGTTGCCCGTTATATTCGGCGAACAACCGCTTCACCGCGCTGATGCGCCTGAGGGAAGGCAATTGCATCATCGAATTATTTCCATTCAATTAATGTGCCACTATTTTTTTGCGAGCAGGAAATCCACCGTTTGCCGGTAGAGGTCTGGACGATAGGCTTCTGCTGCACGAAGTGTCGAGCTCCCCAGATCTGAATACATCTCCAGCAGTTGCCGTGCTTTTTCCTGAGTTGGACGCCCGCAGTCGTTATCAATATGGGCAAACAGGTGCCAGCCGGGATTGGCGAGAATTTCCCGGTCCCGGTGGTAGAGAATCTGGTCATTGAGGGAGCGTTGAATCAGCTCCTCAGGCAAGTTGAGGTATTGCCCCAGGGACAAGAGCTTGGCAGCTTCGGCTCTGTTTGTGCGTGCGGCAAGCCAGGTACAGGCTTTGAGAAGAGCGGCCCTTAGGGCCAAGTGGGTCGCAGGGTTGGCTTGGTGCCAGCTCTCAGTGACGGTCAGCACTTTTTCCGGCATAGCTGGCAGCAGTGTATTACAAGCCGCAATGACTACGCCGGACCCTTTGTGGGCGGCCAGGGAGTTCCAGGGTTCGCCTACACAATAGCCATCGATAACGCCACTGTGGAGGTTTTCCAGCATTTGTTCAGGCGGTAATACCACCAGTTTTATATCCCGGTCCGGGTCGATATCAGCAGAGCGCAACCAGTATCTTAATTGCAAGCTATGACTGGAGAATGGATAAACCGTAGCGAGTCTGACTGTAGGTGGGTATTTATTGTCGTGCAGGTAGCGCTTTAGCGCCAAGGCTATATCACTTTGTGAGTCACCTTCACAGTAATTTTGCAGGCGTTCGAATAATTCTGCAGAAAGGGTAATAGCATTACCATTGCAGCTGAGAATTAATCCACTTAATAAGCGTTCGTGGCAATTGGGTAACGCTTGTTCAAGTGTCAGGGGCATAGGAGCGAGCATTGCTGCAGCATCTGCTTTGCGCGCAATTAACTTGTCTCGCAGGGTGGCCCAGCTTGTTTCTTTTTGCAGCTGTACCTTTAATCCATATTCTTGGAAGTAGCCTAGCTCCTTGGCGACAATCAGCGGTGCGCTGTCGGTCAGGCGCAGGTAAAGCAGTTTGATGATCTTTTTTTCCGGGCACAGAAGGGCTGACATCGGTACTCTAATGCTCTTTCTGAAAATATTGGATTACTTGCTCGGCAACTGTATGGATGGTCGAGTTGCTGTTCATCGCGAGATTGCGCAAGGTCTTATGGGCATCCTCTTCACTGAGGTTCTTCTTGGCCATTAATAGCCCTTTGGCCCGCTCGATCGCTTTTCGCTCTGTGAGTTGCTGCTGGGTGCGCTCGAGAGACTGACGCAATTGCTGGAAATGTTTAAATTGTGCCATAGCGATTTCTATCGCCGGTGCCACGCGCTCAGGAGTCATTCCCTCGGCCATATAAGCGCTTACCCCGGAGTCGACTGCACGACTAATAAAGTCTGCGTTGCCGCTACCTGAAAACATAGCCACTGGGGTTGGCGCCTCACGATTGACTATGGCCAGGCTTTCCAGGATATCCCTGTCCGGGGATTCGATGTCTATCAGCACAATATCTGGACGGTATTTTTCCACCTGGAAGAGGAGGCCTTCGGCACTGTTGATCTGGGCGAGAATGCTGTAGCCAGCAGCACGTAATCGCTCACAAACCAAGTGGGCGCGCTCGGGATTGTCATCGACCAGCATGATTCCAGGGCTTGGATTAGTCACAATTTACTGCGGCACTCATCTAATAATTTTTATTGGGCTTTACCAACTTTTAATCAATAGTTGTGCCAAATACGCAGAGGTGGGGGAGTGGATATATGTCTCTAATTCCATGAGATAAATCTGATGTTACTGCTTTTTCCTGGTGCGACATTCTGCGGATATTGTTTTTTTTGCACAAGTAGGGGGCTAGTACATATTTTTCAGGCAGAAAAGTGTGACTTGGTACTATGGAAGCAAAATCATCTGCACATTTGTGGTTTGCGTGAATAGACTGTCACATGGCGCGTTATTTTTTATTATAGGTGTAATGCGATAGTCGCCTTTATCGACAATATTTAACTAACACGGCGTGTTTGGCGATCTATTTGCGGTTATTAAAAATAGTCAGTTACCCCTAAATTTTTGTAGTTGTTTGTTTGTTTGTAGGTGGTCACTCCACTGTGGGGATTTTCTTGGGTTGAAAATTCATAGTGAATTGAGCGGTAAGGCCATTTAAAAAGGAAAACTCCTTATATTTTGGATAAACAAATAGCAATTTAACTTCAGGGAAAAGGTTTCGAGCGAGACTAATTTTTGCTTATTTCTCCCAAGTCTATATAGCCAATTCAGGATATATAGTCTTATTAATTTCACCAATTACGGCTATCAGGTTATCCCTCTTTTCATCCCCTTTGACGACGTTTACACTCGATCTGTTTATAAATTGGGCAATCCAATACTTTTTGAGGTAGATGTAGCTGTAAGTTCATAAAATCAACTAAGAGGGGCACGGCGGTGATTATAGCCATACCTAGAGAGACCGCAGAGGGAGAAGCACGTGTTGCAGCGACTCCCGATAGCGTAAGACGATTACGCGATTTGGGTTTTTCCGTAGCGGTGGAGAAGGGGGCTGGTAATAGGGCCAGTTTTACTGATGAAGCTTATGCTGAAGCCGGTGCAGAAATCCGTGAGGATATGCAACAGTGCCTGGCTGACGCGGGCATAGTATTAAAAGTACAAGCACCAACTGATCAAGAGTTGGCCCTGATTCCCAAAGGGGCTACGCTGATCGCCTTTCTGAAGCCGGCACAAAATGCCGAGTTCCTACAGAAGCTTGCCGAGCGCGATATCAATGCGCTAGCGGTCGAGTCGATTCCAAGAATTTCCCGCGCGCAAAAAATGGATGCGCTCAGCTCCATGGCAAATATTGCCGGCTATCGTGCGGTTGTGGAGGCTGCCCATAATTTCGGTCGCTTCTTTACCGGGCAGATCACAGCTGCAGGAAAAATTCCCCCGGCAAAAGTACTTGTTATTGGTGCTGGTGTAGCGGGGCTCTCTGCAATAGGTACGGCAAAAAGCATGGGAGCTATTGTGCGGGCCTTCGATACCCGCGCTGAAGTACGTGAGCAAGTGGAGTCCATGGGGGCTGAATTCCTTACCGTAGAAATTGAGGAGGAAGGCTCGGGCTCCGGTGGTTACGCCAAGGTGATGTCCAAGGAATTTATTGATGCTGAAATGGCACTGTTCCGCGAGCAGGCCAAAGAAGTGGATATTGTGATCACCACTGCCTTAATTCCGGGGAAACCAGCTCCGAAATTATGGCTTGCAGATATGGTCGACAGTATGCCTAAGGGTTCTGTCGTCGTGGATTTAGCGGCAGAAATGGGCGGTAACTGTGACTATACGGTGGCTCATGAAAAAGTGGAGCAGAATGGCGTCACTATTCTTGGTTATACCAATTTGCCCAGTCGAGCAGCTGCACAATCCTCGCGCCTGTATTCAACCAATCTCGCTCACCTGCTTGGGGAGCTAACTCCGGAGAAAGATGGCGAGATTAATCTCAATTTTGATGATGAAGTGATTCGTGGTGCCACAGTGGTTAAATCCGGTGAGATTACCTGGCCTCCACCCGCACCAAAAATTTCTGCTCAGCCCAAGCCATCGGCGAAAGCTACTGAGGAAGTGAAAATTGTTGAGGAGAAAGCTGAGAAACGAAAATCTCCCGTATCTATTTTTGCATTTTGGGCGATCGCGGCAATCTTATTGTTGTGGTTGGGGCGCGTCGCACCTCCTGATTTCGTCTCGCACTTTACCGTATTTGTCCTGGCAATATTTGTTGGCTGGCAAGTGATTTGGAATGTTACCCATGCGCTACACACTCCGTTAATGAGTGTTACTAATGCAATTTCCGGCATTGTGGTTGTTGGTGCATTAGTACAGCTTGGAATTGCCAATTCGGGTTTGGTGAGCCTGCTTGCTTTCATCGGCGTGTTGGTGGCCAGTATTAATATATTCGGTGGTTTCTTTGTGACCTACCGTATGTTGAAAATGTTTCGCCGGTAAGGGGAGGAGAGAGTGATGAACGGTATGATTGCAATGGCTTATCTCTTCTCGGCAGTGATGTTTATCTTGAGTCTGGGAGGTTTATCCAGTCACGAAACTGCGCGCAGGGGAAATATTTACGGCATGGTGGGAATGGCAGTTGCCATTATCGCCACTATTGCTGGAGTGGCCGCCGGGGCTTACTGGATGGTCGCCATCGCCATGATCGTCGGTGCGGTGATTGGTTTGGCACTGGCCAAGCGTGTGGCTATGACTCAAATGCCACAAATGGTGGCTTTGCTACACAGCTTCGTCGGCTTAGCTGCGGTATTAATTGGTTGGGGCGGTTTCCTTGATCCGGTTGTGGAGTTACACGGAGCTGCTCATGTTGTCCACAGCACTGAGATATACCTGGGTGTATTTATTGGAGCAATTACCCTGACCGGTTCTTTGGTTGCTTTTTGTAAGTTGCAGGGATTGGTTTCCGGGAAACCATTAATGCTACCGGCCCGGCACTGGCTTAACTTGATTGCCATTTTGGCTTGTATTGTTCTGGGTGTGTTGTTTGTACCGGCAGATGTGCATGCGGGTACGGTTATTAACTTACTGTTAATGACCTCAATTGCATTGCTGTTAGGTATTCACCTTGTGGCAGCTATTGGCGGCGCTGATATGCCGGTGGTTATATCCATGCTGAACAGCTACTCCGGTTGGGCCGCTGCCGCTACCGGATTTATGCTGGGCAATGACCTGTTAATTGTAGTGGGCGCCCTGGTGGGTTCTTCCGGTGCCATCCTGAGTTACATCATGTGCCGGGGAATGAATCGCTCTTTTATCAGCGTTATTCTCGGTGGATTTGGCTCTGATGGTGGTGAAGTCTCCGATGAGGAAGTCGATGGTGAAGTAATTGCCATTGATCAACAGGAGCTTGCGGATGAACTGGATGCGGCGGACAGTATCATTATTGTTCCCGGATTCGGAATGGCGGTAGCCCATGCCCAGCAGGCGGTTAGTGACTTGACTGATCGTTTGAGAAAAGCAGGCAAAACAGTGCGCTTTGGTATTCACCCGGTAGCTGGACGTCTTCCCGGACATATGAATGTGCTCTTGGCTGAGGCTAACGTGCCTTACGATATCGTTCTGGAAATGGATGAGATTAATCCAGACTTTCCCGCTACAGATTTGGTTTTGGTGATCGGTGCTAACGACACGGTAAACCCGGATGCAGTGGAAAAACCGGGCTCGCCTATCGCCGGTATGCCGGTGTTGGAAGTTTGGAAGGCCGGCAAGGTTGTTATCCTTAAGCGCTCTATGGCTTCCGGGTATGCGGGAGTTGCTAACCCACTGTTTTACAAAGAAAACTCACGCATGCTGTTCGGTGATGCAAAAGATAGTTTGCAGGGGGTTTTGGGTAAGCTCGGAAGCTAATCCCTGACCCGGGTTATCAAATGTAATTAAACCTACTTTGCACAGAAGGGCTTGGAGGGGTACAAATTGGACAGTGCCTCTTCAGGCCTTTCTGCGTTTAGGTTTGGTGATTTATTTTGATGAAAATATGGTTATCGAACCTCGCATCAAATAATGATAATCTCCCAGCCTTTACATATCTTTACAGTAGAGAGTTACAAGGAGTTTGGGGATGGAAATCCGTCTACGTAAGCTAGCTTTAACAGGGGTGGTTACTCTGGGAGTTTTGGGTCTGGCAGCTTGTGGGGGGAGGCGGTTCTGATTCTGGGGCTCCGACAACAGATAGTGGTACTTGGGAAGAGGGTAATTTCCTGACCTCCTCTACCTATGCTAACCAGTGTGTTTCTCCTCGCAGTGGCACAGATCCAGCAACCGGTTCAGCCTACGCTGATGTAGCGGGCAGCCGTGAAGATGAGAATAACTGGCTGCGCTCAATGAGCAATGAACTCTACTTGTGGTATGACGAGATTGAGGATCAAAACCCAGCTGATTTCGATGACTCTTTAGCTTATTTCGAAGAGCTAAGAACTTTCGCTCTGACTCCCTCCGGTCGGGAAAAGGATCGTTTCCATTACACTGTCCCCTCAGATGAATGGTATTCAGAATCAGAATCCGGTGTTTACGTTGGCTATGGTGTTCAGTGGGCCCTACTTTCCAGCACCCCGCCACGTAAAGCAGTAGTCGCCTACCTGGATGAGGAAAGCGGTGGTGATTTGCCCGATATTATGACCCGTGGTGCAGAAGTTATTAGTGTCGACGGTGTTGATCTGGCCTACGGCGATGATGTGGATACCCTGAATTACGGTATGTGGCCAGAAAATGATGGTGAGTCCCACGTATTTGAAATAAGACCTTTGGGTTCTTCAACGATCGAGACTGTCACGCTGGTTGCGTCACCGGTGCAATCTGACCCGGTTCAATATGTTAAAACTGAAGTGACAGATTCGGGCCGTAAAGTCGGTTATATGCTCTTCAATGATCATATTGCGACAGCGGAAGCGGAGCTGATTGATGCTGTTACCGAGCTTGAATCGGAATCTATTGAAGAGTTAGTGCTTGATCTTCGCTATAACGGCGGTGGCTATCTCGATATCGCTGCGGAACTGGCCTATATGATTGCCGGTGATACTACTGTGGGGCAAGTATTTGAAATTGCCCAATTTAATGACCAGCACCCGGAAACTAACCCAATTACCGGAGCGCCTTTGGATGGGACTCCATTCTATTCGACCGGCTTAGGCTTTATTGATGAGTCTTTATACGGAAAAAAACTGCCGACTTTAAACCTCTCGCGGCTGTTTGTCCTAACCAGTGAAAATACCTGCTCTGCCAGTGAAGCCATTATCAATGGCTTGCGCGGCATTGATATCGAGGTTATTCAGATAGGTGAGACTACCTGTGGTAAGCCCTATGGTTTTTATCCTTTGGATAATTGTGGCACCACTTATTTCACAATTCAGTTCTCCGGTGTGAATGCAAAAGGCTTTGGTGATTACTCCGATGGCTTTATGCCCAATGGTGATTACGGAACTGATGCCGATTTGCCAGGGTGTGTGATCGGTGACGATTTTGACAATCTCCTGGGGGATGTCGATGAAGCGCGCTTTGCTACCGCACTGAATTATATCGAGACCGGAGTGTGTGGAGATATTTCCACCAGTGCATTCTCCATATCAGGTGAAAGTGAAGATGCTCCCGTTTTCAATGCGAGAGTGACCAAGGAAGTTTCCCGCAGTAACCGCATAATGGTGAAATAAAATGAGAATGGCAGCTCTGGCTAAACTTTGTGGTTTTGCATTAATGTGCCTTGGCTGCTCCTCTCAGCAAAGTGTTGAAACTGCAACACCGGCGCTGTTACTGGAAACAAGCCCGGAGATTCAAAGCAAGTTGCAAACTGCAGTTTCGCAAGCGTTGGGTGGAGCTAAAGTGACCCTTGGCCCGAAGGTGTTTGTAGATGATACCGTTTTAGTGCTTGAGAATACCCCGAAGCAGATGGCATTGATTGGTAGGGATATGGGGCGGCCGATTAAGTTTCAGCTGGTCGGCAATGGTGAAAAGTGTTGGTTGACACGGCTGTCCACTGGAGAATCCTGGGAGTTGCCTGTGCTGTGTAAGCCAGTTTCCACTGGTTGAGAAAAGAAAGGGGAGCATTAGCTCCCCTTTTTGTTTAACGCAGCAGGTTGGACTTGCGAATATCCGGCTTCTGCGCCGCGCGGAAAATCAGGGCAATCTTGCCGATTTCCTGTACCAGCTCGGATGAGGATTTTTCGCAAAGCTCACCAACGATTTGGTGGCGTACTTCCCGGTCGGCGATCATCAGTTTGACTTTGATCAGCTCGTGGTCTTCGAGTGCACGGTTCAGTTCTTCCATCACCCCCTCGCTCAGCCCATTGCCGGCTACGGTCACGACAGGTTTCAGATTGTGACCTAGAGAGCGAAGAGCTTTTTGCGGTCGGCGGTTAAAGGCATACAATACTCCATTACCACTTTGTGGAATTCGATGTGGGAGCGGCCACAGACCGCGATCGTCGCCAGCGTTTGTTCGGCGGACCCGATCGCGGCCAGTGGCCGCTCTTATAATTAAGCTGTAGTGATTGTAGGCATTGTACCCGATGGGCCGATCTAAGAGCAGCCACCGTTGGCTGCGTGAACATTTTAATGACCATTACGTCAAACAGTCCCAAAAAGAGGGCTATCGCTCCCGTGCCAGCTACAAGCTGCAGGAGCTACAAAATAAGGACCGCTTATTCAAGCCAGGAATGACTGTTGTCGACCTGGGTGCGGCTCCAGGGGGCTGGTCCCAGGTAGCGATGGAGTTGGTAGGGCACAAAGGCAAGGTTTTGGCGTCAGATATATTGCCGATGGACCCACTGGCCGGTGTGGACTTTGTCCAGGGGGACTTTACCGAGGAGTCGGTGCTCAGTGAACTGTTACAGCGCATGGGCGATGAACTGGCAGACCTTGTGATTTCCGATATGGCCCCCAATATGAGTGGGATACGCGATGTTGATCAGCCCGCCTCCATGTATTTGGTGGAACTGGCGGTCGATATGGCCCGGCAGGTACTTAAGCCCGGTGGTGCATTTGTTGCAAAGGTATTCCAGGGAGAGGGTTTCGACGAGTTGATCCGCGACTTGCGTGGGAGCTACAACAGTGTCGTAACTCGCAAACCTGGTGCTTCCCGCCCCCGTTCACGTGAAGTATACGTGGTGGCGCGAGGATTTAAGGGCTGAGAGCGACTGAGAACATCGGCGTATTTCTAGTCTGACTCCCCGTATGGTATAAGCGATACCTGTATCGGGGGCGAAGGCTGTTGACCCCCCGCACCTATACTGGTTTTATCCGGTATTGATGTGGCCGGCATTGCCGGAATGAACGGATTTTGATTGCGAAAGCGAGAGGGCTATCCCTTTGAATGATATGGCAAAGAACCTGGTACTGTGGTTGATCATCGCAGCGGTACTGCTGATGGTTTTTCAAAACTTTAAACCACAGTCACGGGATGAGGCTCTCAGTTACTCCGACTTTGTTCAGGATGTGCAGTCGGGCCAAGTTAAGAACGTGATCGTAGACGGTCTGGTGATCACCGGCGAAAAAGCCGATGGCAGCCGCTTCAAGACTATCCAGCCACAGATTATCGACGATGAACTCACCAATGAGCTGGTGCGCAGCAATGTGCAATTCGTTGGTCGCGAGCCTGAGTCACCGAGTATCTGGCAGCAGCTTCTGGTAGCCAGCTTCCCGATCCTGATTATTATCGCTGTATTTATGTTCTTTATGCGCCAAATGCAGGGCGGAGCCGGCGGTCGCTCAGGTCCTATGGCATTTGGTAAGAGCAAGGCGCGCCTGCTGGGCGAAGACCAGATCAAGACAACTTTTTCCGATGTTGCCGGAGTAGATGAGGCTAAGGAAGAGGTACAGGAGCTGGTCGAGTTCCTGCGCGATCCCACCAAGTTCCAGCGCCTGGGTGGCAATATCCCTCGTGGTGTACTGATGTGTGGTCCTCCCGGTACCGGTAAGACCCTGCTTGCCAAAGCAATTGCCGGCGAAGCAAAAGTACCTTTCTTCTCCATCTCCGGTTCTGACTTTGTTGAGATGTTTGTTGGTGTGGGTGCTTCCCGGGTGCGGGATATGTTTGAGCAAGCCAAAAAGCAGGCTCCGTGCATCATCTTTATCGACGAGATCGACGCTGTTGGCCGTCACCGTGGAGCCGGTGTTGGCGGTGGTCACGATGAGCGCGAGCAGACCCTGAACCAGTTGCTGGTTGAGATGGATGGTTTCGAAGGTAATGAGGGTGTGATCGTTATTGCAGCGACCAACCGCCCGGATGTACTGGACCATGCCCTGCTGCGCCCGGGTCGCTTTGACCGCCAGGTATTTGTTGGTCTGCCGGATATTCGCGGCCGCGAACAAATCCTCAAGGTTCATATGCGCAAAGTGCCTATGGACGACAAGGTGAATCCGCAGACGATTGCCCGTGGAACCCCTGGTTTCTCCGGTGCCGATCTGGCCAATCTGGTCAACGAAGCTGCCCTGTTTGCTGCGCGGGCCAATAGACGCACCGTGACCATGGAAGAGTTTGAGCGCGCCCGTGACAAGATCATGATGGGTGCCGAGCGCAAGTCCATGGTGATGAATGAAAAGGAAAAGGTGAATACCGCCTACCACGAGGCCGGTCACGCCATTATTGGTCGACTGGTACCCGAGCATGATCCGGTACACAAAGTAACTATTATTCCCCGTGGCCGCGCCCTGGGTGTCACCCAGTTCCTGCCTGAGGAAGACAAGTACAGCCTTTCCAAGCGCGCGATTGAATCGCAATTGTGCTCCCTGTTTGGCGGCCGTATTGCTGAAGAAATGACCCTGGGTATCGACGGTGTTACGACTGGCGCTTCCAATGACATCGAGCGGGCCACTGACTTGGCTCGCAGCATGGTGACCAAGTGGGGCTTGTCCGAAAAGCTTGGCCCATTGCATTACGGCGAAGATGAAAGTGGCCAGCCCGGCCAGGGCAACCCGGTTTCCGGCAAGACTTCCAATGAAATTGATGTGGAAGTGCGGCGTATTATCGATATCTGCTATGAGCGCGCGCAGAAACTGCTGGAAGATAACCGCGATATTCTTGAAGCGATGAAAGATGCGCTGATGGAATACGAAACCCTGGATGCGGAGCAGGTGGACGATCTTATGGCTCGCCGCAAAGTTCGTGCACCAAGGGACTGGGAAGACAATAACTTCGGCTCTGGTGGAAACAGCCCGACCCAGGATACTGAAACCACAGAGGCCTCAACTGAGGCGGATAAGAGCAATACCGTCGGCGGCCCATTAAACGGCCACTGATTCTCCGAAGCGACTAACTGGACAAAACCAAATGCCGGGTTGGGGATAGGGCGATAGCCTGTTCCGATCCGGCATTTTTTTATTTCAGCCAATGAAAATTATCTGTGGTAACCACACCCTAGACCTTTCCCAACCGGTGGTTATGGGGGTTCTGAATACAACGCCGGACTCCTTTTCCGACGGTGGCAATTACTATGCCTCCGGTAGCCTGGACTTGACCTTGGCTCTGCAGAGAGCGGAACAGATGCTCTCTGAGGGAGCGAAAATCCTGGATATTGGCGGAGAATCGACACGCCCTGGCGCATCGCCGGTCACCGAGCAGCAGGAACTGGATCGGGTAGTGCCGGTGGTGGAGGCGATCAAAGCGAACTTTGACGCGATTATCTCTGTCGATACCAGTACCCCGGCTGTGATGCGCGAGTCAGCTGCGGTGGGGGCGGGACTGATCAATGATGTTCGTGCCCTTGAGCGCCCAGGAGCACTGGAAGCAGCCGCAGAGAGTGGCTTGGCAATCTGCTTGATGCATATGCAGGGTCAGCCCGGCACTATGCAGGATGATCCGTCTTACACTGATGTTGTAGAGGATGTCGCCAGGTATTTGCAGAAACGGGTCGATCTCTGTATCGATCTGGGCGTGACACGGAACCGGCTCATTCTCGACCCGGGTTTTGGCTTTGGCAAAACCGATGAGCACAATTTGGCGTTGTTGCGTAATTTGTCGCAGCTGGCGCCGTCGGATATGCCCATACTGGCAGGCTTGTCGCGCAAGTCGATGATCGGCCGCCTGCTCGATCGAGATGTAGATGGCCGCCTCCCCGGTAGCCTGGCCTTGGCCATGTTAGCTGCGCAAAAGGGTGCAAGAATTTTACGTGTCCACGATGTTGCGGAAACCGTGGATGTGTTGCGCATGCAGCAATTGGTTTGCAGCGAAATTTGATGAGTGATGTCTTACAGAGACCTTAAGCCGCAGGGTCCTGTTGTGGTTTTCCGACAGAACAGAAAAGCGGCGAAGTACACAATTGAGAAGCGTTATGGAAAGAAAGTATTTTGGCACTGATGGTATTCGTGGTCGCGTTGGCGAGGGAGCAATTACTCCCGATTTTATGCTGCGCCTGGGATATGCAGCGGGCAAGGTACTGGGAAGAATTTCCAAAGCTAAACACCACCGACGTCCCCGCATCCTTATCGGTAAGGACACTCGGGTCTCCGGCTACATGTTTGAGGCAGCGCTGCAGGCGGGCCTGATTAATGCTGGCGTGGATGTCGCCCTGTTGGGGCCAATGCCGACTCCGGCGATCGCCTACCTGACCCGGACTTTCCATGCCGGTGCAGGCATTGTTATCAGCGCCTCCCATAATCCTTACCACGACAATGGCATTAAGTTTTTCAGCGCTGAAGGCTCCAAGTTACCGGATGAGGTTGAATTGGAGATTGAAGCCGCTCTCGAGCTGCCGATGGAAACTTCTGACGATCTCGGTCGCGCCTATCGAGTTGATGATGCAGCCGCGCGTTACATCGAGTTCTGCAAGGCTTCCACGCCCTGGGGTTTCTCCCTTGAGGGTTTGAAGATTGTTCTCGACTGCGCCAATGGAGCCACTTATCACGTAGCGCCGATGGTGTTTCGTGAGCAGGGAGCAGAAGTCAGCGTAATTGGAGCGGGCCCTGATGGACTCAATATCAATCTAGATTGCGGCTCCACTAAACCTCAGCAGTTGCAACGGGCCGTGGTTAAGCGCGGTGCGGACCTGGGTATAGCCTTTGATGGTGACGGGGACAGGGTGTTGTTCGTCGATGCCAATGGGGAATTGGTCGATGGCGATCAGCTGTTGTATATCATCGCTATGCACCAGCATAAATTCCTGGGCGGTTGTAGTGGTGTTGTCGGCACCTTGATGAGCAATTACGGTTTTGAGCTTGCATTGCGCGAAAACAAAATTCCGTTTGAGAGAGCCAAAGTGGGCGACCGCCATGTGCTTGAAAAAATGTCAGCTAATCAGTGGAAGCTGGGAGGCGAGTCGTCAGGCCATATTATCTGTGCCGATGCATCTACCACCGGCGACGGTATCATTGCCGCACTGCAGGTACTGCGTGGCCTGTGTGAATTTGATGAGCCCTTGCATCAGCTTAAATCCCGTATGACAATGTTCCCCCAGCACATGATTAATGTGCAACTGGCTCATCGCGATGGTGTTCTCGATCACACAGACGTTAAGGCCATTGTTGTCGATGCAGAACGTCAGCTCGCAGACAGCGGACGTGTGCTGCTGCGGCCATCTGGCACAGAGCCTCTGATCCGGGTAATGGTTGAAGGCCGCGACAGCGCCCTGGTGGAACAGCTGGCCAAAGATATTTCCTCCGTGGTGGAGCGAATTGGAAATAACTGATCTGCTGCGATTTAACCCGTAGTAAATCGGTCCTCTTGGGGCGCAGAAGAAACTCGTATAATTTTGGTTGTATGTTGGCGTCAATGTCGCTAAGATTTGCGCCCCTTGAAGGAGCACACATGCGAACACCGCTAGTAGCAGCAAACTGGAAAATGAACGGCAGCCGCGAGTTTGCCGAACGTTTTTTCACCGAACTCAACCTCGAAGGTGTGAAGTCCGGTGTTGTTGTTTGCCCATCTTTTCCATACCTCGGCCTGGTGGCTGATGCAGCGGAAAAGAGCGGAGGTTTCAGCTTGGGTGCCCAGGACCTTAGCCAGGAGCCCGAAGGGGCGTTTACTGGTGAGGTTTCCGCTAGCATGTTACTGGATTGGAATACCCGTTACGTTATTGTCGGGCATTCTGAGCGCCGTAGTCTCTACGGAGAAACCAGTGAGTTAGTGGCGAAAAAATTTGTTGCGGCCCAAGAGGCGGGATTGACTCCAATACTTTGCGTCGGGGAAACCCTTGAAGAACGCGAGCAGGAGCGCACTCTCGAAGTGGTTGCAAAACAACTTCAAGCGGTTGCCGATATCATTGATTCGGCTGGCTGGAAGCAGTCCGTGATTGCCTATGAGCCGGTATGGGCCATTGGCACCGGAAAAACTGCTACTCCTGATGAAGCCCAAGCTGTACATGCATTTATTCGCTCGCAGTTGGGAGATTTGGGCGCTGAAGTACAGATTTTATATGGCGGTAGTGTAAAATCCGCAAATGCCAGGGAGCTTTTTGCCCAGGCAGATATTGATGGTGCCCTGGTGGGTGGAGCCTCGCTGGATGCCGGCGAGTTTGCTGAGATTTGTCGCGCTGCTGTTTAAATTGACAGCACGCGGGTTGGCGAATACTGAATAACGGGTTGTTTAGACCCCGGTAGAGAGTTTCCAGAAAATGGAAAAATTGGTATTAGTTGTACACGTTTTGACCGCATTGGGCATTATTGGCCTGATTTTGTTGCAGCAAGGTAAAGGTGCCGAAGCCGGTGCATCCTTTGGTGCGGGCGCGTCCCAGACAGTTTTTGGTAGTCAAGGTAGCGGAAATTTCTTTTCCCGCTTGACAGCAATTTTTGCGACGGTATTCTTCGTCACCAGTTTCGGCCTGGCCATCCTGGCTAAGCAAGGTGCAGGCGCCAACGTTGATGCGGACCTTCCGCAAATTCCAGCAATGGAGCAGCAAATTGGCCCAGCCGAAGAACTGCCGGCTATCGACAGCGATATCCCGCAGCTCGAAACAGATTTGGAAACTGGCGATATCCCGCAGATTCCTGCAGACAGCACCGGCTCAGAAGAGCCAGCTGCTAACCAGGAAAGTGAGGAACAGTAGTAAAAGATTTTTGCCCAGGTGGTGGAATTGGTAGACACGCTATCTTGAGGGGGTAGTGAGCTATGCTCGTGCGGGTTCAAGTCCCGCCCTGGGCACCACACATGAAACTGAGAGAAAACCTCAGTCAAATCAAAGAGTTAAAAGGAGGCTTCGGCCTCCTTTTTTTATGTCTGATACTCCGCTGGCACACAATTGGTACACACTCATGCACCTGTTGAAGCGCCCGGATAGCCCCCACCTTTACTTCAATCTACGCCTCCCTAAATCATCGCGGTTCTTGCGCTTCTCCTTACATACAGTTGACAGAGATAAGGCTTCTAAGAGAGCGTTATACCTAGCAAGGAAGGTCAAGCAATGGCACTGGTTGGGTATGGACTACGAACAGATAAAACGTAACGCCTACGAGCAGGCAATAAAATTTCGGGATGATTGGCTGGATGAGTTCTTTAGTGAAGGGGGATACGCTCTACATAGCTATGATGCAAAGCAGCTTTTAGCGGAGCATTTAGGGGAGAGTGTTGAGAGTGGCCCTCAGATTGAGTTGGATCTAGAGGAGGCCGAGGAAGAACTTCTGAGCAGCAATGTAAGACCTGAAAGAAAGGCTAAAACACTTCAGGCACGGATAGGGAAGTTACAAAGACAGTTATTGAGGGCTCAACAACGCCTTGTTTCTGGCTTGTCTACTCCCGATGAAGTTGAAGATGATTTAGCGGATTTACTCGGAGCCCAGTTAACAATAGAAGCCCTTGAGCAACATAGGAGGCCTGAACGCGTTACCGAGTTGTTAAGCACTGCTAGCCAAGCAGCTTCGGCTGCCATAGCTGTTGATAAAGTAAGTAGTCCCTCTCCGAAATTCTCAGAGCTGTATCAAGGTTGTGTGGATAACAAGAAGGCCGAGACCATAGCGAACCCACTAGGGCAGGGAACCTATGATGCGCTTCGTCTGGCCGCTGAGGATTTCTTGTGGGTATTTGGGGATATTTCTTTAAATGCTTTCAAGGTAAAGGATGCAATGCATTTTAGAGATGTGCTACTGAGAGGCCCAAGTAACAGAAAGAAATATCCCGATCTTATACCTGAGGCAGTTTTATCTGGTGATGCAGAGTTTGGTAAGAGGATGTCTGCTACCACGGTTGGGGAGCGCCTGCTCTATGTCTCTCAAATTTTTGAGTATGGGGTAAGGTTTGAGTGCATCAGTAAGAATCCCTTTAAAGGCATTACGGTACAAAGGGATACTCCAAAGATGCCAGCTTACTCGCAGGAGGACTTGGAGCGTATCTTCAAGTCACCGCTATTTGTTTCTGGTAGTTCATACTGGAAGCGGTCTGCACGGCAGTCGCATTTTTGGGCGTTGATGATAGCGCTATTTACTGGTGCAAGATGTGGTGAGATAGCACAGCTTAGAGCCGAGGATGTAAGGGAGCAGGATGGTATTACTTATTTCAGCATCAATGATGAGGAGGGAAAGGCGGTCAAGTCTAAGGCTGCTATAAGAAAAGTCCCGGTCCACCCTAGATTGGATGAACTGGGTTTCAGGGATTATCTGAAAGGTTTGCCTAATGTGTGGAATGAGACTCACCGCTCAGGGCTACTGTTACCCGGTATTCCAGCCCCATCAGTTAGGCAAAGGCCACATGCACGCCTTAGTAAGTGGTTCAATGAGCAGTACAGGGATCGCTATCTAGAAGGCTTTAAGGCAGAGAACAAATCTTTCCATACATTCCGTCGTAATTTCATTCGTAACTCATTAGTAAGCGATGCTAGTGAAACTCATGTGCTGAATATGGTTGGTCACCAAGAAGGTGAGTTCAGTACAGCAACTATCCACTATGCTCCCGAACGCTACACCCCTAAGCAGCTATATAATGAGCTTGTAAAGATGGACTATCCTTTCCTAGATTTTACAGCATTGGCTGCTTGTTGGAGGGAGATACCTAAGCCGTAACACCTATGAAGAGTGCTTGGATTTGTCGTCCTTGTTTTTGGGCGTTTCGTCTTCATCAAAAATCTTAGATGGATCACCAGTATATTGTGGTTCATCAAAGTCAGGGCCATCTTTGAAAATTTCTTCAGAGCGTTTCTTAAGATTGTCTTGGGGGTCTTTCATTTTCAATCTATAAGGCTTTTTACTTGGAAGCGAGTCAATTCTCTAGAGTTGGTAATCCTTCCTCTTTTGTTGCTTGTATCAATAGGCTTCGTCACTGACTATGAAAGCATTCTCATCAAAAACCTCTTCGGCCTGCGCTTTCAGTTCCTTCTTATAGAGCCTAAGAGCAATTACATCATTGGCCGCATCAGCAGCCTCATCAGAGTCCTCGCCAAACTCGTTTATTCGGTTTAAAAGTTCATTTTCGCGTGTATGTAAAGACGTCCACAGCAAACTAAAAGTACTTCTGTCAATTTCAAGTTTTAGAGTTCTCATAAATTAACCTGCTTTTTGAAAACCTTTTTACAGTTAATAGCTACCTGCTCCAAGAGCCCTACATATTGGCTTAGAGGCATATTGTACGCCGGTACCAGCATCCTGTGACCGAAAGATCCCTTTTCAACCAATTTGAGGCCGGGCGGGAAATGAGTTCCCTTTTTAACCTCCCAAATCCAGCCTGTTAAAGGACTTTCTTCCAGGCCGGCTTTATTGTACAGGCTTACTCCGTTATCGTTCGCAACAATTACTTCAACATCGTTGACTATTATTGTTTTAACTTCCCTAGGCCGGACCTTTGAGAGTCGAGAAGAAGAAGAGTTGCCAACTCTAAACAGATCTTCCTTGGATATATAAAGTTCTTCAGTGTTCATAGTCATCATCCTTAATTGACTAGAGTAAATTCTGATTTTTACTTCATTTATGGCTGCCTGCCGTGGGGATTGTAACAATTGCGATAGGTAAATCAATAAAGTGAGAGGTGGCATCATAGGTGTATTTCTTTATATGAGTATCCAGCAATATCTGTTGCTCACTTTTCACTTAATTGTTAATTATTATTAGTTTGTACTTGGGTGCTCAGTAATGAAAGAAAGTTAAAGTCAATGTGTCTAATGGTTGCTGTTCAACTAAATTAGATTAAATAGGGGTAGGTTTAGTGTGCAGACATAGAATACTCACATCTTCCAGAGGGTAATATTTTAGAGTCTGCGTAATTACGTCCTTATCATGTAGTATCTAATCGCGTAACGATATAATAAGCTAAGAACAGAATAACTGTTTGCTAGTGAATAGTATCAGTAAAGAGGGATCTTAATGAGTGAGCAAGCTATAGCTGAACAAAAAACAGGTGAGCTTTCAGTTCGTATTTCTGAGGTCTCTCTTTCCAAAGATATATGGCCAGACCCCAAGGATCTCCTTGGTAGGTGTGGAGAGATAGAAAACCTAACTCCACTAGTGGAGAATGCCAAAGCACCTTTTGTCTTATCTATTGACGCTCCCTGGGGAGGCGGGAAAACTACGTTTATTAAATTATGGCAAAACTATTTCAATACACGGGAATGTCCTAAAGTAAGCCTATATCTAAACGCCTGGGAAAATGACTTTGCTGAGGACCCATTACTAGCTTTGCTTGCTTGTTTGGATAAGTGGTTAGGTAAAGAAGACCCTGACTCTAAAACTGGAAAGGCTTGGAAAGTAGCTAAAGAGTATCTTCCTGGGGTAGCTAGAGGTACTATCACTGCTGCCGTAAAAGCAGCAACATTTGGTGCTTTAGATGCTGATAAAGCAATTGAAAAGGTTGCGTCTGATCTAGCTGGTGCTGGGGCAGATAAATTAATTAACGACTTTAATGCAAGAAAATCTGATCTAGAGAAGTTTAAAGCTAAGTTGGCCGAGGCAATTGAGGCATTACCAGGCAGTCAAAGGAATTTAATAGTATTTATTGATGAGCTAGATCGTTGCAGGCCAAACTTTGCCATTGAGCTACTAGAGAGGATAAAGCATTTATTTGATTTGGAGAGGATTGTGTTCGTTATTGCCGTTAATCATGACCAACTTGGTCGAGGTATTAAAGGCGTATACGGAAATGAGTTTGATGGCCATAGTTATTTGGAGCGGTTTTTTGATGTTGAATACCAGCTTTCAGCATCTAATAACTATACTTATGCTAAGATGCTGCTAATGGACAGAGAGTTTGAGACTTACTTCAGTTCCAGGCGCGAAGGTCGGGAAGAGCTTCTGTTTATACAGAAGGCGATTCCTAGATTTTGTGCACGATTTTCTTACGAGCCCCGAGATATAAATCGATTTATTGTGCGCTTAAAATTAATATTATCTGGTGTATCCTCAGAAAATTACCTAGATATATGGTTGGTTGTTGTTTTATTGTTTGTTAGAAGAGAAAACGAAAAGTTATATAATAACTATATGGCTGATGCTGGATGTGCTAACCAAATAGCTGAATTCCTTTTGGAAGGTTTTACTGAATCTATTCTGGAACATGAAGTCCCGTATTGGCTTAGTTTTACCCTCGGGTTTTTGATTTCTCTAGTGGAAGACTATGAGAAAAAGGATAGCCTTATTCAGTACTGGAAAGAAAATCCAAATATGATTACTTTTTCTATTGCCGATGCAGCATATGATTTGTCCAGTAATCTTATTGGGACTGCGGAAAGGTCGCACTATGAGAGAGAGCCGGCAGGGATAAGAAAGTTGGCATTTGATAGAATTGAGTTGCTCCATGCTGTGAAAATAATATCAGCTCCCTAATCAATATTTGTCCGTTGGATAGCGAAGAGCTTGGTATACCTCCAGCTGTTCTCTTTACTATTGAGTATACCCACAGCTAGTATAGTGACTTTTTGCTACCCCTTTGACTTTTTGCTACCCATTTAAAGTGCTCCCTATAACCCTAACAAAAAATCGGTGAGCCGGTGAAAAGAAAAAATATTTTCTTAGGCAGTAAAACTCTAAGCCCCGTAACCATGCGGGTTTCAGAGTATTTGGAGTGGGGGTGGAAGGATTGGAATTGGCGCGGGGATAGACGAAACAGCTATTTTGGCTGCTGATAAGTCAATCTGAAATAGTACTACTGAGTCACCGCAGAGGCAGCACCTGGGTATTCACTGACACTTATTCTCCGGTATATCTCCCTTTCTACTCTTCCTAGAGCATCACGCTTATTTCCGGGCACTGTAGAGACAACTTGATCATAGCAGTTTTGACAAATAAAGGCGGTTTCACAACGAGAAGTATATACACGGCTACAACTCGAGTCATCATAAACTAATTCCGAGTTACACTTAGGACAATAGCACCATAAGCTTACAAGACGATTGCCTTCCCATTCCCAATACCATTTGGCCCCAAAAAGAATATCTTCAGTATATTTAGTGTGAGCAGGCGGCTCAACTGCCAATAATCTACTCCTTACTTCCATGAGTATTCCCATTACAAAGCAAGTAGTAGCTATTATTAATGAAAACAATACCCAACCAGCTACAGAATAAGAATTTAATAGACTGTTTACTAAAAAATTCCAGCAGACGACGATCCCCGAAAAGACTGACTGCCAGAACACATCGTAGACAGCTCTCCCCTGATCTGTAAAAACAATTGCGACAACACCTCCCCCAATTATTGCGGTCACAATCCCAATTATTAGTAACTTCCGTGTTTCTTTACTCATAGCCATCTAATCAATATGTTTTATACAACAACCTTCAGTAAATTTAAGCGTTTTCTACAGTAGACCGTAAGTCGTTTACTCTACAAGGCAAACCCCTTCACTAACTCGATTTCAATTTATTAAAATCAATCTCGTATCCAGCCGCTTCCATTTCATTGGCAATTGTTATCTTCCAATCATCTTTTTGGATGTAAACCACACCGCTAATATCAGTCGGCAATTCCAGCTCCCCATCTACTAGGGTGGCAACCTTATTACGACCAAGCTTGCCTATTAATAAGCCATGCTCAAAAACAACATTTTGTCTGGCACGATACCTTAAATCCCCTTCTCCAGCTTTAAGCTTGGTATTACCCATATCATCTGGTGTATATAGTACAATAGCGAAACCAGCCTCATCTGACATACGCTCAAGCTTCTCAATAATTGTTTGCCCCTGGCTTACCTCCTCTTGGAGGATTATGGACTTAAAGCCAAGATTTTCTATAAACCTAGCTGTTCTATGTTTTGCATCCCCATCGTGCCCATGGACAATAAAGATCTTATTCTGTGCTCTGTCTTTACTAGAATTTTTTGTAGGAAAAGCAGTATTCTCTGTAGCTACTTCCAACTCAGGCTGATGGTATGCATCATCTTCTACATTCTTTATTAAGGATTTAATATAGGCAACTATCTTCTCCCCATATTGGCTCCAAAATATCTCTAAATAATCTGTTTCAGTGTAACCAAAACCTCCGGTTACCGGCCTCCTTGCGTTTATCCTTGCATTGAAATACTTTATTTCCCCAGGCAGGTACTCCTTTAAGAACTTTGTGAATTCCCTACACCACGTGTTAAACCTTTCCTGTCCATATTCCTGTCCCGAGGATTCAATTCCATCTAAGACGTCTTCAAATAAACGATCATGAAAAGTCTGTAGTCTAGTAATTATTTTTTGCTTATCCATCTGCGCCTTTCCTAGGTATCTGTTACACCTATAGATACTCCGTACTATACCATCCTGCTGTACACCAACACAGAAAAAAATGCCTGCAAAGCCCCTCATAGGCTCTACAGGCACCTTCAACTTATCTTAAGCGGCTTACTGGACATATCCAGCCGTCCGGCTGACAGTGGCTCCTGAGGCGTCCACGGTGGATACAACGGTACTGCCAGCACTCATCACGTTATTAATGACCTTGATTCCCTGAGCGGCTGGATATAGAACTTTCCTATCTCGTTCTCGTCTGATGACAGCGCTACTGTCTTTAGTTGTGTACGGTGAGGATGATTTCATTACCAATACATAAGCAAGAACCATTGCTTCTAGGAATTCCCCTTGCTGATGAGAGGGTATAATGAAAGAGTCATGGATTGGGAGAAAAGGTACATCAGTTAGGGAGAGGATTTGGGTTACGACCTTACTATCAAGGTGTTGTAGTGCTAGGCCGTCGTGATTTAACAAGTTAATAGTTTTATGTTGAGCTAAGAAAGCCTCTACAGCTTCTGATACATGTTTAGCCTTTGGATGATATTCCCTTACAGCTCTTTTCACTTGTCCAAGATTCTCACAGTTAAGACAGCATTGGGCAATAGTCTTTATAAGCTCTCTGTGGTCTTCATAGTCTGGAATACAGTACGGGTCTTCCCCCTGATATTGCTTTCCCTCCAAGTGGTAAGCCATATGAAGGTGCATAGCTACAAAGTCTAGTTCTTCAGTGGGGTAGCCATCTATTAGAATTGTTTTCCTACACCCCTTTTCTATGTTTTGTGCTGGAAAGTAGAAACGTCCCCCCTGGTTGAAAGATCCATTGTTGAAGACGCGCTTTACCTTAAGAGCTTCATTGGGAATTATATGAGTAATGCCTTCTGAGTCTTGGTATGTCCATTTATGCGTCCTCATACGCTTCTGTAACTCCTCAGTAGCTTTGCGATATGGTGCTGCTTTCTTCTTGCTCTTTATTTTTATAGGACGCTTTTTTACATCTTTCAGTATCAAGCAGTCAGACTTTGGATCACTTTCAATATGTGTTCTATCAAGGTTGAGGTGTGATAAGAGGCGCTCAGTGTTGGGGAATGTGATAGTCGGTAAGCCTGTTAAGAACCCTGAACCTTTAAAGCCTTTTTCCTGGGTTGCAAAACCTTCCCTAGTGAGTAGACAAAATGCCTTTCCCAAGCCTCCAGGGGACGCTTTGAAGTGAGCTGGAATTGTAAATGGGTTATTACCAAGAGGAGTTATCACTGCTGTATTTTGAGAACGGCTAGCAACGAGCAGGTTGTAAATGGCTACAGGTAAGTGTTTTTTCATACTGTGTAGCTCCCGTCTTGTCATGCCTTCTGTTAGAGCGGTTACAAGACTGTCAACACTCGGGCCTATACATCTATAGTCTGTAGTCCAGTAGCGGGTGTAGATATCTTTGCTAAGTGTCTTTGACCATTGATGGTGAAACAATACAGGCGGAATGTAGTTGGTGTAGGTGGTTATAGTTGTCATGTTAATCCTTTATGAAACTGGTAACGCCCGTTACAGTCCTGAAGGGAGCCGTAGCGAGTAATCTTGAATGGGGATGAGGAATCATCAGCAGGCTTGAAAATGCATGGAAAACCGCTACGCAATTGATGCTATCGGGGTTGGCTAAGGGGTTAGCATGGGGTGGGGGTGATAGCCTGATTTTGTATGGGTTTTAACTACGCAATCAGCACATATGGAGCCGTCTAGAATTTGGATGATTCTTAAACGTCCTCATTATGGAGGAGGGGGGATACTAAGGGGGATTTCTAGCAAGAACCCTTATGTATATTCTTCTTACAACAAACTAAATAAGTGTATATTGAATATGTCTTCTTCTACGGCTTATCCTCTTTGTCTGTAACAATCAGTTTTGAGAGCTTCTTTCTACGGCTCTTGGGCCTGAATGGATATAAAGCACATTTAAAGGAAGTACAGGCTTCCACTTGTTGACGCCATGTGCCCGGCGCTAGTTGGTCAAAGATGCATTCTTTGCACTGGGCATCTATCGCTTGTTGTCGTGTCATTAAACTTTACCTTTAATTTGGAAATACAAAGCCTCTCATGTCATTGCGATATACGGAGGAAAGTGTTGTTGTGGGGTGTTGTTGCTGTTTTTCGCCGTAAAGCCTGTTTAAGAGCCCCTACGAGCGCACTGGGGACCTTTAACGGGTTCGGGTAGGGGTTAGGGTGTGTTGCGAGGGATAGTCTGATTTTGTATGGGTTTTAGCTACACGATCAGCCTTCTTGTAGATTTGCTAGCTGTTGCTCAAGTTCTCTAACTTCCTCTCGCTGTCTAACTATCACGGCCTCGTCAACATTCAGGCGGATATTCCGACTGATATCAGCTTTCTTGGCTGCAATACTATGCTCAAGCCCTAACCGCTTAATACCGCTTTTCACCGTATCAGCTACAGGTTTCACAACCCCGCCAATAGCGCCAACAACCGCTTGCGCGGGCTTAACAAAGCTCTCATTAAATGCCTTGGCAGCTCGCCTTCCGGTATCCCCTGCATCATGTTCTGCAAGTGCTTGGGTGTACTCATACTCATCCATTAAGGCAGATACTTCTGGCCTTCCGAAGTCGTAGAGGTTTGCTATCGGAGCGTTATTCGCAATAGGGGGGCGAACAATCATGGCGGTCTTTCGGTTTATCGCGAGGAGATCGTTATTTATAGGGTTATAAAAGAGAGCAATGTCTTCTGGCTCTACGTCTACCCCGTCGCCACGCATCTGTTTTACATAGCTCTCGCGAAGGAATTGGAAGGCTTGCTCAGGCGTCTTGCCTGTTTCCTGTTGGAAGCGAATTACCTCATCTTTCCGAATTGCCACTCCACCGACTTGAGTGAACTCATCTTCAACTTTGTTGTAAGCTATCTCTAAAGCGCGGTCTTGAGACACCCCCATCTGCATCAGGTAGGAGGCTTCACGCTCAATCAAACCAATCACAGGCTTAGTGTTGAAGTCCGTATCCAGATCCCTGGTCCAGTTGAACCAACCCTCACCAAACTTCTTATTCAGGAATTCATCACGGTTGGCTATAGTTTCCCTATCCCAGGTAACACTTGGTTGCTTCTGCGTGAGGTCCGTACTGCTGATTCTTTGAAGAGCTTGGAGGGGTGTTTCATCAAGTAGCTGATGTTCATTAAAAGCTATCACCTTGCGTTTAGTGTCATCAGGCAGCATCCCCACATAACCGGTTTCCATGGCCATTGGTAAAACCTGAAGCATCTGCTTAGTAATTGGAGCCAGCTCTTGAGGATCACCTATCTTTTCATCAAAGGCTGCAAACCCACCTGAGAAGACTTGATCCAACGGGCTGTAACGCTCGCCATTTTTCTTTAAGGCATTAAAGAAAGTCCTCATGCCCACATCACCCTGCCGTAGGAAGTGGTTGTAAGCGAGCCTAAGAGTGCCTGCCTTCAGTGTTCCTTCACTCTTCTCCCATCGTTGAGCTGCAATGGGAAGCTCCTTGTTAAGCGTTCCTTCAAGGAATGCGTTTAGCAGGTAGTGTTTAGCCGTATCTCCTCCAGCTTTCAGGCGCTCACTATTTATCATGTCCAGCAGGGAATCCGCTTCAGAGCCCGTGATAACTCCCTTCTCAATGACGCCTCCGAAGTAGTCATACCCCGGCTCTGCCATCTGACCTGAAAGCACTGCTGGTATTACTTGAGTTTCCCAGTCATGTATAAAGGCCAACTTAGCTTCTTGCTTCTGTTTGGTATTAAGGTCCAGGGTTCTTTGGCGAGCTGCTTTCATTCTTTGCTGAAGCGCATCACCACCTATCAAGCGACCTTGTGAATCCTTCCGATCCAATACCAAGTCAGCTAACACGGTTGCTTGGAAGTCGCTATCAGTGATCTCTGGCATTGCTTGTACATCAGCCACAATCTCCAGAAATTCCTGCTCACTAAGGCCATCACTTATCGCCAGCTGCCTGAGGGAACCAAGAGCAAAGTCCGCATCATCAGGAGATTCGTTGAAGGTCTGCTGCAACTCAGGGATTGAGCGGAGTACATAGTCCTTAAAAATCCCCTTCTTATCTTCATGCAGTTTTGACTCACGCATCTGAAGAGCCTGTTGACGTGATTGCACCCCCAGGTTCTTTTAAGGCGAGTGGCATAGTCAGGATTGTGGATACGGGAAGTGTCTAAGAAATCTGCTGCTTGTTTTGAAAGTTCATCTGGCTCTAAGTCCAGCAGGGATGGATCGCGCTCAACAGCTTTTCTAAAGCTCTGCTCAGCATCCTTGTAAGCCATCTCAGAAGCTAGGTAGCTCTGGGCGTCTAGCTCCTTATTGTATTTATTAGCCCAGCTATCCATGGCCACACCGCCCATTGAAATCAGCTGGTCAACTGTATCTACCCCGCTCTGCTTAGGGGATACTGGTGTTGTCATAGTTGCGTAGTCAGCAACCTTTCTTCTATTTCCCTGACTATCTGCTATGCCATCTAGGGTTACTCTGCTCATTTATTTCTCCTGTAGTCTCCGTTGTTAATCCAAAAAAATTGTTTTTAATAATTAATAGATAGGCCTCCTGTGTGTGTCGTAATGCCTGGTTTTCAGCGTTCAGGTTGTAAGGGTTTTATTGGTTTATATCTAAAGACAACAAAACAAAAACCCATTAATAACAGGAAGTTAGAGCGTCTTTAGATGGGTCCTAATGGGGTGGATAAGTGGCCGCCAGCAGTATGATAGTGGCGTATCTCGTGTGCGCCGTTGCCACTTTCTATTGGCTAACGATACAGATGGGGGAAAGACTTATTCAAAATTAACCATGTATGCCTTAGTAGACTTACATTTTTTTGTCAATAGTTATAGATAATTTTTTTCTCTCCTTTAATCTTCTTCACCGCAAGGACAAGTGGCCACGTCTTCGTAGAGCAGTATAAAAAGCAACAGCTAACTATTGAGGCGCTTATGATTCTCTATGACGTTAATGTTTCCTCTATTCAGACCTATGGGATGTATTTTGAACCTGATATTGAGGCCCGTTTTCTGACCGCTTCTGAGGATTGGTTTGAGGTGGAAGAAGATAGCGAGCACCACAAAGTCTTGAAGGGCTCTGCATTTGCCTTTGCCCACTACGGTGATAAGTTTTTCGCAAATAGCTGTAACAGCTTGCAGGTCGTTCTTGATGCGCTTGAAAAGCTAGATTAAAACAGGATAAGCCTACGGACGAGTAAAATAGCTGAATCTTGGTGGCTGGGTTCTTGGAGTTGTGTAACGTCTTATAGATTTATGCCTAAAGGCAACAAAACCCCAAACTTAGCTACCATGCGGCCTTCAGAGCATTTCAAATGGGGGTGAAAGGGACGTTTATTGCTACGCCAAAAACGCAGTTGTAACTCGCTAGGGTATGATAGTCGGCTTACAAGCTATCCATTGAGGTATGTCATTGCTACCCCAGCCAACCAAAGAAAACTTATTGAAGCGCCTGCTATCGGCAATAATGGCCACACCTCCTTCCAGTTAACTACCAGTTGCCAGAGCATGAAGACTGCAACTAGTCCAGGGATGAAATAGCTAATCATTTCTTACGCCTCCTGAGTGTCATTCAATCGCTTTACAAGGCGTGATACAGTCATTGACTGGAACTCTCCACCCCTTGCTGTGGTTAATCCAGCTTTATTAAGTTCAGCGGCTATTTCCCTTGTAGTCATTCCAGCTGTAACAAGCGGCTGTACTATGCCTCTAAGGTTCTCAGCACGTTTATTAGCCTGCTTTTTGACCGCTACATTATTGGCTCTGTGTCCTGGCCTTTTGCCCCCTAGTTTCACACCGCGTGCTTTAGCTGAGGCCAGTGCTTGTTTGGTACGCTGACTGATAAACTCCCTTTCTTGCTCTGCTAGAGCTGCATATAAATGAAGCTGGAACTTATCAGCGTGAGGCATACAGGCAACCTTAACGTCTACCTGTTTTATTACTGTGGCTATGTCTGCTACATCCCTACTAAGCCTATCTAGCTTGGCTACCAATAGCACAGCCTTCTTTTTCTTTGCGAGGACAATAGCTTCCTGCCTCTCTTCCTTTACAGCTCCAGTGTCTTTACCGGAAACAATCTCAGTGAATGTTTTCAGCACCTCAAAGGGCTGTCCACTGTATTGCTCTAGGTATATCTGTATGTCCCGCTGCTGTGCTTCAAGCCCTAACCCTGAAGCACCTTGTCTTGAAGTGGAGACTCGGAGGTAAACAACATACTTAATCACGGCGGTAGTCCTGTATTGATGTTGCTAGTTCCATTATCAAAGCACAGCAAATCTCTTGCTGCAACAAAACCCTACGTTGGTAGAGGGTGTTGCAAATAAAAAAGGCAGGTTATTCATCGCTAAGAAAAGCACTAAAAGTGGGACGTTGGTGCGGATTCAAGTCCCTTTGACGTGGGGGTGACATACCCCCCTACGGGGGGAAGCAACTGAAACCTTTAGATCAATTGTGTACTCAGATTTTTTCCCCAAAATACTTGCCGACGGTACACATCTGTTACACAATTTTTGATCAATCCTTCTTGAATGACTCGTCTAGCGGCGTATCTTGTTGGTTTTACTAGGGTTTCACTATGTATGCTCATAGTCCCGCCCTGGGCACCACATCAAGATCCGAAGAAGTTCGGAATCATTCAAAAAGCCCGGTAAATCCGGGCTTTTTGCTATCTGGAGGGTACACAGCCCTCCGTTCTTGTTCGTTGTCATCCGGTGTTACATTTGGTGCTACCTGGTTCAATTTAGAAACTGGTAGTACCACCATGGCTATGACAGGTGCTCAAATCAAGTAGGCCAAGCCAAGCGACAAGGATTAGTGGCTTGTGGATATCTGGTTGTTCTGTATATGGCTCTTATGCTCAGAGTTCAATACGCAAAGTAATGTAGCCAATAAAACTTGAGCGCTGGAATCAGCTTTAGATCTTAACTTTGGCCAAGTAGAGAGCCAGTCATTTCAACAAAAAATGATATGGACCACTAGCTGTTTGACTAAGTCAGGGAATAATTATGTATACCTTACGCCGTTGCTTATTTATAAGCTCCAGTATATTCACCCTAATTTATGTCTTGCGATGGCTTCTTGCCTATTCATGGTTGTGGGTGATTGGCTATCTTGTAGTTGGTGCAATATTCGTAGGTTTCTCAATGTGGCTTTACTCTGGTATGTATAACGAAGACGAATGAAAATTTTTGCAAGCGCGCATATGCATAGCTGAATAGTGTCGTCTTGGCGGTCTATGCGGTTTGAGTTTCTGTACTTTACCGACCACCAAGGGTTCTAGGGGGGCATGATTCTGGGCGCCCTTTGGGATGTTTTGGAAATCACTTCAACTAAAGTAGGGCTACCTTCAGAGCATTAGGTAAACCGATACGTTGTCGATTTGGAGTAGGTGAAGCCACGCTTGAATTTCAGTATCACGCTCAATCGTTGAGCCCCCTCAGTAGGGGGCAGGATTCAAAGTGGTGTTACTTTTTTGTTGTGCTTTCCTATACGTCCCGCACTGATCAAGAAACGAAGAGGCTCCGAATCATCCAAAATGCCCGGCTGGTCCGGGCTTTTTACAATTTAGAAAATAAAAATATTAACCTTTCACTTTGTCAGGAATTGCCCTGTATAGCCTTGAATATCCCTTCCTGGCTCACTCATTTATGACCAGGTGCCTCTCCAATAATTTATAAGCCATCTGCAGAGCTCATCGGTGGTTGATGTGATTTTGTAGACAGGAAACATTCACTAGTAGGCCTGTAATTCTATGTAATAGCTTTTCCGGGAGGTTTGGTTGCGGGTTTATTTGGGGGGATGGATACTGGATTACTCCAGTTGCTCGGTATCAAGTTAGTAACTATTTTGCTTCCCATTCGCGATCCCTATTCTCGGCACCAGTTCTGAAAGTGAATTCAATATAGGCTGAGATTTTTGGTAAATATAGAAAAAGGAGTTTTCGATTGAAGTCTTATACCACTAAATACAAAAAGCTTTCGACACTTCGGGGGCTAATAATATTTGTCGGGCTACTGTCCATGGAAGGTGTATCAGCTGACGCCTCTCCTTCTGATCTTGATATTGATAATGATGGTCTGATTGAAATTCGTAATTTAACAGACCTTAATGAGATTCGTAACAACCTAGACGGATCAACTTTATACAGTAGTAACTATGGTTGCCCAGAAAGTGGCTGTTATGGCTTTGAGCTGACCAAAGACCTGAATTTTGATACCAATGGCGATAGTTATGTTGATGCGAATGATGAGTACTGGAATGAGGGCTTGGGCTGGGAGCCAATCGGTACGAGTGAAAACCCGTTTACTGCGACCTTTGAAGGTAATGGCTATTCCATCAATAACCTCTATATAAACCTCAATGGAGGAGTATTAATGGTTCTGAATGGATACACAGGCCTGCTGGGAATCGTTCAATCGGCGGAAATACGCAATTTTACTATAGTTGATACTCTCGTTTCTTTTATTGGCACTATTTCCGCTGGGGGAGACTCTACAAGCCCAAGTGAAGGGTGCTCGGGAGATATGGCTGAGTCTAGTACTATTTCCAATAGTGAATTAGGTTCTATATGTGAATTAAGCTCGATTGTGCTGACCTTAGATTTATCCGATACCGAGATAGCATTACCCTATATTAATTTTGAATCTCCAGTAGAGGGTAATGAAGTATTTGTTATTGATTTATCTGAATTCCCTTCAGTTGATGAAGAGTGCGGGGCTAACGATTTTTCTGGGGACAACGATAGCTTTTGTGTTACTGGATCAACAATTAGTTTCCAGGAGGGGGCTGATGGTGACAGTTTAGTTGCTATTTCAAGTATTCCAGTTATACCTAGCGCTACGTTTAACTTTTACCCCATAGTTACGGCAAAGCTATCTCAAGCTGGTCAGTTCAGGGCTGTAATTTATGAGGATCAGGGACCGGCAGAGATTCAAGCCTGGGTTACAGATGAGTATGAGCTGGACCCATTTACCTATAGTTGGAACAGCCCAAAGCTAGTTCAGCTCAACGACTCTGGTGAAAGCGTATTTACCTTTGATCCAGCAGGTTTGTCGGGAGCTTTCGAAGTTACTGTTACTGTTACAGATTCTGGTGGTTTGTCAGATACTGCGAAGCTGATATTACGAGTGGATGGCAGTGCCCCTGTATTGTCTGATAATGAGGATGCTGATCAGGATGGGCTGAGTGACAGCCTTGAGGGATTCTTAGATTTAGATGGTGATCGCATACCGGACTATCTAGATAGGGTGGCGGTTCGTTCCCAGCTGCCGGTAAATAGAACTGGTGCAGTGATGCAAAGCTCTGAAGGGACAAGCTTGAGACTTGGTGATAGTGCCTATATTGCCGGTCAACAAGTGGGCCAGGTTACGTTGGAGGATATAGATAATCTCTTTGAGGATAATTTGGCAGGACAGAATAGCTATAAATTCCTGCATGGTATTTTTGACTTTGTTGTTTACGATACAGATTTTGGGGAAAGCGCTAACATCGTTGTCCCTTTAAATGCCGCCTTGCTCGAAGGTGCTCGTTATCTGAAATATCGCCAAAGTGTTGGATGGGTGGATTTTATTGAGGATGAATTTAACCATGTATCTTCTGCACTGGGGCAGTTGGGTGATTGTCCTGAGCCTGGCAGTGATGAGTACCAGCCAGGGCTCCATGAAGGCCATTTTTGCATCCAGCTCAGTTTACAAGATGGTGGCCCTAACGATGATGACGGGGAGGTGAATGGTATTATCGTTGATCCCGGTGCTGTTGCGACTCTCAATGTCAATGAGCCAATTGTAAGCATAAACTCCTATTTACTTGAGCGTTCACAGTTTCTGCTAGAGCAGGAAGCCCCGGTATTAGCTTTCTCTCTGCAGAGCGATTCTGCCGATGCGATATTGAAGTCATTCACAATTAAGGCCGATGGCGAGCTGAATGAAGTGTCAGACTTACAGCAGGTGCGTTTGTATTTGGATCGGGACAGTGACGGGATTGCCGCTGAATCGGAACTGATCGGCAATGGGTTTTATTCAATTGATAACGGCTCCCTGACGTTAGATTTATTCAATAAGTTTCAGTTGCCTGTCGGCGAGACCCGGTTTCTGGTGACGTATGAATTCTAAGTTTCAGAGAATTTTTTGGATTTTCTGCTAATGGTAGGTGGATATATGAAATCTTTAAAATCTGATATATGTTTATATCTTTTATTGGCTATGATTGCCTTTGTTGGGGCTTGTGCTGATTCATCGAATAATGTGGTAGAGCCGGATGAAAAATCGGCAAGTAAAGCCTTTTCAGTTAGCCTGGAGTCAGTTGAGGTTGAGAGGCTCAGTAATGGTGATGCTGTGTCTGTGGATACAAATGAGACTGAAAATAAAGATCTTGTTTTGGAATTTCCCCCCGACTAAATAATGTTTTAATAAGTAAGAACATAATGCCCCTTTTTAGGGGCTTTTTTGTGCGCAATTTTTAAGAAACTTATAAGGGGGATAATAGAGAGTGACTAATCATTTGTTAATGATTTTGTCATAAAGGATTTAAGTATCCAGATAAAGGCTGAAGTTGATGCAAATATCCTTACATTTATAAGGGTTGATATGGCAGTAGTCGATTCGTAGCGGGTAAACGGCCGTGCATATAATTTTCTGTCTGTGAGAGGGAAAAGATGCCCAGACTTGAGCCAGATCATTTTTCCCTAGTCAGAGTGGCATAAGGTAATGGAATTAGTGTCCCGGCAGTGACGCTGAGAGATTGAGCACTCAAAAATGAGGCAGAGGCGCTCGCACTGCTCTGAGTGTAACTGTTCCCTCTAGCTCTTAAAAAAAGCATGGCTATAGCAGAGTAAGAGGGCGGAGACTGGATCAGGGAGGATCGTGGTGAATTTGGTTGAAGATTCCTGGCTGCCAATTATCCGGCGATGCGGTAAGCAGGAAAGAATTGCTCCTTGGCAAATTGTCGAGGTGGATAATCCTGTCGTAGATATTTGCACGGTACGACCGGATTTTCGCGGGGCGCTGTTCCAGTTTTTAATTGGCCTGTTGCAAACAGCTTTTGCACCTGAAAGTGTCGATGATTGGGGAGTCTACTGGAAAAAGGCGCCTACTGAGGAAACACTGAAATCACGGCTGCAAAACTACGCTCCCAATTTTGAATTGTTTCAAGAGTCCGGGCCTGCATTTATGCAGGACTTGGAATTGAGTGTGGGGGAATCAAAGTCGATTGCTGCCCTACTGATTGAGGCGCCGGGCAGTAAAACCTGTAGAGATAATCAGGATCTATTTATTAAGGGTGGTAGGGTGCTGGGTGTATGTCCCAGCTGTGCCGCTAGTGCCTTGTTTACCTTGCAAATTAACGCCCCCTCCGGAGGAGTGGGGCATAGAACCAGTTTGCGTGGTGGTGGCCCTTTGACCACATTGATAATTCCAGAGGCAGAAGATGCCAACCTTTGGCAGAAATTGTGGCTCAATATCTTGCCACAAAAGGAGTTTGGGGCGAGGTCTGAAAGCTCTGATAGTTGTATCTTCCCCTGGCTCGCTCCCTCCCGCCTCTCTGACAAACAAGGTTCCTCTACGTCTCCCAATGATACCCATCCGCTGCAAATGTACTGGGGTATGCCGCGCAGGATACGTTTCCAAATCCCGAGAGAAGGCAAGGATTACTGCGACCTTTGTGGAGAGCAGACGAATCAGTTAATTCGGGAATATACCACTAAGAATTATGGCATTAATTACGAGGGTCCCTGGATTCATCCCCTAACGCCGTATCGATGTGACCCCAAGAAAAAAGCCCCACCCTTGAGTTTGAAAGGTCAACAGAGTGGTCTCGGTTATCGACACTGGTTGGGGCTTATGTGGAATGACCATTCAAATGGCGATGAAGCGAGCCGGGCGGTGCGCTTGTTCCATGAGGAATATGCGGAAATTCTCGAAGAACTGGATTCGAATGTCGATGTGCGTCTATGGGGATTTGGCTATGACATGGACAATATGAAAGCGCGTTGCTGGTATGAACAGGAAATGCCAGTACTGCCTATTTCCCCCGAGTACCGGTCGCTATTTATGCAGCTGGCAGGGCAGCTTTTAACGGCTGCAAAAGATACTTTGAAAGAGCTGCGTTTTAGGGTCAAGGCTGCCTGGTTTAATAACCCTAATGAGGCTAAAGGGGATTTTTCATTTGTCGATCAGGCGTTTTGGCAGGCGACGGAAAGCCAGTTTTATCACTCGCTCAAGCAATTATCCCTCGAATCCAAGAAATCCCAATTTACACCTGCACCGGTGGCTATTGCCTGGGCACACATATTGAAAAAAACGGCCTTGGCGCAGTTTGACCATTGGTCAATGGAGGGCTCTGCGGAAGACTTGAAATTGCAGCGAGTGACCCGGGCGCGACGTTTTTTAAGAAATAAGCTCGCTAGTCTGGCAAGTTTAAATGCTCTGGATAATACAGCCAAAGTTGAGCAACAACAGGAGGAATTGTGATGGCCGGATATCAATATCTTAGCGATACAGATGTGAGCCGACTGCGCGAGTGGCACCGCTGGCTCAATGACAAAGCTGGCAGGGCCGATCGAGCGCGTTTGCGCCGTGCGGTGGAGCCTATGGATGTAATGCCTACTCCCGCCTTTATCCGTTTTTTAAAGGATATGCCAGAGCGCTGGCAGAAAGATGAGCAAATTCGTATCGAAGATGCGGCTCTGGTAGCCACAGTAATTGCACACGTAAAAGCTGATAACACGAGCAAAACAATTGATATTGATAGCAGCGAGGCTATGGATGTCAGCTTTGCCCGATCCCTGGCTATGCCCCGGGAGAGGGGCGGGCGCCCCCTTTAAGTGAGCTGCGCTTTTTTCAGTTACAAAAAAGTCGCGATACGGCCGAGTTTTATCGCCGCATAGTACGGGCCCTGGCCCTGCTGGATGGCAGGGCCAATATAGCTTCTCTTGCCAATGATTTGCTGCACTGGCAAAGAGAGATGCGCACGATTCCAGCACGGCATCCACAGGAACGCCTGGCTGTGCGTTGGGCAACTGATTACTACGCCGTATTACCAGACTGAGAAGTATTTAGAGAATTACAAATTAAAGGGGTCTTAGGGGCCTAAAGAATTTTTAAATGCTATTCCCATAACAACACTAAGCACAGAGCAAAGCCAGACCGATTGACAGTGACTGTTGATCAGATACCTGAGAAATGAATCGAAGTAATGTGATGGCCTGACGGTCGCAACAAGGAGAGATTTATGAGCCGCTTTATTCAATTGCATGTATTGACCGCCTATCCCCCTGCGAACCTGAACCGGGATGACTTGGGGCGGCCAAAAACAGCGAAGATGGGAGGTTGTGATCGCCTGCGAATCTCTTCCCAGAGCCTTAAGCGTCACTGGCGAACGTCAGAGTTGTTCCAGCAGGTATTGGCTACGGAGCAGGGGGATAGCCTAATTGGCACCAGAACCAAGCGTCAAGGGGTACTGGCCTATGAGACTTTATTGGATCTGGGTGTCTCTGAAAAAAAGGCCAAATTGTGGGCACAGAAAATTGCCGAGCAATTCGGTAAGTTAAAAAAGCCGGAAAAAGATAACCCTCTGGCCGATTTGGAAATCGAGCAGTTGGTTCACCTCAGTAGTGCTGAGCAAAACGGGATCAGTGCACTACTGAAAACCTTGGCAGAAGAGGGGAGGGAGCCGGAGAAGACAGAGTTGGATTTATTGCGTAAGGAAAACATGGCGGTGGATATCGCCTTGTTTGGCCGTATGCTCGCTTCCAAGCCCACCTATAACGTTGAAGCTGCGTGCCAGGTGGCCCATGCACTCTCGGCTCACTCTGTAGTGATTGAAGATGATTACTTTACTGCGGTAGACGATTTGAATGATCGCAGCGAGGATGCCGGTGCTGCTCACTTGGGTGAGGCGGGTTTTGCTGCGGGATTATTTTATTCCTATATCTGCATTAACAAAGAGCTGCTAATTGAAAACCTGGGCGGGGATAAACCCCTGGCCGATCGAGCCGTAGCTGCGCTGACTGAGACAATCCTTAAAGTTTCTCCCAGCGGTAAACAAAACAGCTATGCCAGCCGTGCCTATGCATCTTATGTCGTGGCCGAAGCCGGTGACCAGCAACCGCGCTCTCTCTCTGCGGCCTACCTGAAGCCGGTTGATCGCTATAGCGAGGATTACGCCCATGACGCTATTGATGCACTGCAAAAGCAATTGCAGAGTTTCGATAAGGTGTACGGGGATTGTGCCGATAGCCGCTATGTTCTCAATGCCGTAACTGGCGAAGGTAATATCGAGGAACTTTTGGCCTTTGTCAGCGAATAGGTGGCGCTATGGAATACCTAGTATTTCGTCTTTACGGTGCCATGGCTTCCTGGGGGAAGTGGCTGTGGGGGAATCCCGCCACAGCGCACACTACCCGAGTAAATCCGCTATCGCGGGACTATTTGGTGCGGCACTGGGGATACCTCGGGAGCGAGAGGACTTACACCAGAGCCTGGCCCGGCAATATCGCCAGGCGGTAAAGGTGCTGAATGTAGGTACTTTGCTAAAGGATTTCCACACGGTGCAGGTCCCAGATTCCACTGGCAAGCGCCGCTACCATACGCGCCGGGATGAGCTAGTTGTAGGGAAAGCGCGTCTGGGAACCCTGTTATCCCGCAGGGAGTATCTGGTGGATGCGCAGGCGATAGTGGCCCTAAGATCCTGTGAAGAGGCTAACTGGTCTCTGGCGGAGCTGTGTGAAGCCCTGGCCCGGCCAAAGTATCACCTCTATCTGGGGCGAAAAGCATTTCCCCTTTCAGCCCCCACTGCCGCACGGGTGATCGGTGCGGACAATTTCCGCAGCGCCCTGGATCATTATGAATCCCCGGAGTTGCTGGATTACCAACCGGAATGGGCCCGGCAGGAGCGCTGGTTGCCTACAGAAGAGAGTTGTCGTTACTACTGGGAGGGTAGCTTGGATGATTTCTCTGCGGAAGATGGAGTGTTTTCAGCAGGATCTGTACAGCGGCTTAGCCGTCTCGATCAGCCCCTATCTCGCAAGCGCTGGCAGTTCCAGCCGCGTATTGAAAATCTCTGGCAGTCATAAGGGAGCGGTTATGTATTTATCCAGAGTTCAACTATCTCCCTCGCTGGCGGTGCAGAAGCAGCTGGCACGGTTGCTCAGCGAAAACAGCTACGGTATCCATCAAATCTTGTGGGATCTTTTTGATGGTGATGAGCGTTTTTTATTTCGTGAGGAATCCTCGCGGGAACAGCTGCTTAGCAAACGCAATCTACCGGTGTATTACCTGCTGTCTAAAGTCCGGCCTGCGCAGGACAATCCGATATTTTTGGTAGAGACTAAAATCTTCGAGCCCCGCTTAAACCCTGGCGATCGGCTGGCCTTCCGCCTGCGGGCGAACCCTACAGTTGCTCGTAAAACTGAAGGGCAAAAGCGCGGCAAGCGGCACGATGTGCTGATGGATGCTCAATACCATTGGTTGCGGGAGCAGTGCGAATTGCATGGTTTACCTGTTGAAGGTGGCAAAGGGCAGCTGAAGCAGAGCTTGGTGCAGGAAAAGCCGGAGCAGTTTGACCAGGGGCAGATTGAAACCCGGTTACAGGATGTCAGCCAGACTGCCGCCCGCAGCTGGTTAATTCACCGGGGAACGCGCCTCGGATTTGATATTTACCCACCAAAGCTTCACTGCAATGGGTATCGTTGGAATTTGTTACATAAAAAGCAGCGCGGTGCTGGATTCAGTTCTGTGGATTACCGGGGAGAGCTTTTGGTTATTGAACCCGAATTATTTATAAAAAATATTTTTGCGGGTATGGGGCCGGCCAAAGCATTTGGTTGTGGATTGATGTTAATCCGCCGAATCTGATTGGGATAAATAGAGTTGTTATACAACTGGAAGTGTTTGAGAGTGAGGGCTGGGATTCAAAAGTATCGGCAACGATACTGAGACTTTAGCGGATAGCAAATAGGCAGATTTAGAGAGTTCCCCGCATCAGCGGAGATAAATCGACCGGTGAGATGATGGTCAAACCAGCTTCATACTGTTCCCCGTATATACGGGGCTAAACCGGAGGGTATCCTGTTATACACTCCTTTCTGAATAGGTTCTCCGCATAAGCGGAGTTGCACCGGTAATTGCGCAATAAGGCGATCTTAACTGAGGCTGTTCCCCGCCCAGGCGGGGTTAAACCGTGGAAAATCGTCAAAGCTGCACGGTAATGATTCGGGCTATTCCCCGCTGCTGCGGGGGTAAACCGAGTGTGGGGTTGGGTTGTGCCGACACCTGAGATTGTTCCCCCGCTGGGCGGGGCTGGACCGTAGCCGATAGCGCACGGACATTAGTTCTGAAAATGTTTCCCCGAAAGCTCGGGGATGCAATGGGGGTGTGCTATGATCGCGCTCCTTTTGCGCGACTGTTCCCTGTTTGTACAGGGGTAAACCGGATAAGGCATAGCCTTAGTGCTCTGCGCAAGGTGTTCCCTGAATGCTCGGGGATAAACCGACGATGGAGAAGTTGTCGGAGTGCATCCTAGTTGTTCCCCGCTCTCGCGGGGCTGCACAACGACTTTTCCCTTCTTCTTTTTCCTGTAGATTTCGCAATCGAAAGCCCCGCAGTGTATTACCGGGGGCCTCTGAATTTTGGCTGGAATTATTGGAAGATTACGCCGGTATTACTCTCGCCGCCGATCTGGAAGTTAAAAGCGCGCCCATTAGAACCTGTCTGAGTAATTTCCTTGGTGTGATTGTTACCAATTTGCAGGCTAAAGGCTGAGTTGGAATCGCCACTCTGGGTGATGGTGATGTTATTACTATCGCCAAGTTGTCGGGAGCTTATTGAAAGAGACTCACCAGCCTGTTCGAACGTTGCCCGGTTATCGAAACCCAATTGACGGGTGAATATATCTACCTCTGTTCCAGCCTGCTCGATATTGGCAACATTCTGCAACCCGGTTTGTTCATTGGTCGCGCTGATCAGTAAGCCGCCTTGATTAATAACAACCACATTATCAATCAGGAACTGTTCGCTGTTCATGGAGTTGAATTCGGCACCCAGCTGGGAACCCGTAATCTGGTTGGTGGTACCGGTCTGGCGTATATCGATACTGCTACTCAATGCGGATTGTTCTAAAGCCGCGTTGTTGCCCCCACCATTTTGGCGCAACTCAAGGGTATTAAAGGCACCGGTTTGGGTGATCGAGGTGATATTGGCATCGCCGAGCCTTTGGATAATCAGAAGGTCATTGAACAGACTGTCTACTTGGGTTGCAAACGCGAAGTGGCGATTGTTTGTTTGCCGTAAAGTCATACTGCTGCTGACACTGGCAAATTGTGCGAGCCCGCCATAGATATCGCTGCCATCCTGCAGTATGTCCAAGGTGCCATCGATTGTGGCAACCAGGCTGGCGGTGGCGAAGTCGTCCCGATCAAACTGAAAGATTAAAACGGAACTGCCTATATTGCCTGCGGTTTCCTCTACCACGGCACTTTGCCTTTCGCCATCCTGGAATACAAAAATGCTGCCGTTAGCACTGGCTTCCTGGCGACCAATAAAAAAGTGACTGTCTCCATCCTGGATATTGGTAATGGTATTACCGCTGCCAAAGCGCTGCTCGATAGTGGAAGCGTTGGAGGTACCGAGTTGCAGAATAGAGACCTGGCTGTCGAGAGAGAGTTCCTGGGTTATCTCGGAAGTATTTTGCGAGCCGATTTGTGTATTGGTTGCGCTTAGAGAAGCACCACCGGATTGAGATATCGTGGTCTCGTTTTGACTGCCGATCTGGGAACTCTGAATACTACTGTTAATAACACCGCCACTTTGAGTGGCGGTAGCGGTATTAGTATCACCTATTTGGCGTTTGATAATAGTATTGCCGAAACCCGCTTCAGTTTGATCGGTACTCGCTGAGTTACCTGAACCGATTTGTTCCAAGTCAGTAGAGTTGGTGCCCAGCGCATTGCCGCTAAAGGCAACCAGTGCGAGTGTCGCAATACTGGCGCATAACTTCATGAGTAACTCCTTTACTACAAAACTTCCAAGGAGCCCATTCGGGGCTGCTAATGAATATCGTCCACTCGCGCTTCACAAGTGGACATCAAAAACTACGAGCCGAATACATCAGTATGGGATCTTAGCTACTTCTAGCCGTCTATCTAAGCGCCAAATTATCCCTATGGGATAAACGGATGCCAGGTAGCTTTTACTTTCAGTAGCTATTTCCCGCCGAATAGAAAAATTATTGCTGGCATCGAAGGGGTAGGATATGAGAAATAAGTATTGAAAATGTAGGAAGAAAGCCCCAGGGATGTGACTGGGAAATGGCGGGGATAACCGCCTTTCATTCTCTCGGACATTATCGTGGGGACTTTCGACACTCGCGGTCCACGCGTTTTAATAAAGTGGGAATACGGTGGTCTCCATGCATCTTTTTCACCAAATTTTTGGCTTCCGGCAAAGGGAGACCGAGGCTGCTGATATACAGCGGTTTTATACTTTTTCCCCGCAGTAATTCAGCCTCAACAGGGGTGTCCTTAAACGGTTTCTTGGCGACACCGATGATGGGAACTTCCTGCTGGAGAGCAGAGTAGAGATGGGCACCCAGACCCGGTTTTTGTTCCCCTCCGAGAAATACATAACCATCGATAACAATCAGTTCTGCTTCTATCTTGTGCTCCTCGATTAGGGTGAGGATACAGGGGAGTTCTCGCTTGTAGAAAGCACCGGACTCATAGGCCAAGGTACTCTCTATTTTACTGAGATAGAGTTGCTCGGGCTCGGGAGCTGACCAATTCTCAAAGCCGACCCCGGCTACCATTGCTCCGGGGTCCCGGTAATCTACATCTACCGCCAAAATCATATTGGGAGCCTTTTTTTCCATTGAGCCGAATGTTGTGATTGGTTCAGGATACTTCCAGTTTTGCCTGCTTTAACAGCTGCTTATGAGTCGCTTTGTAGTGCTTGCCCAGTGTTTTGGATTTATCAAGGATTTCATTGAACAAGACATTGGCCTTTTCCGCCTGGGATTGATCTTTTAAGAATAAGGCAAAGTAAAAAGTCGCTTCTGGTCCGCTGTAGTATTGGTACAACGTTTCATACTCGTGGTAGGCCTCTTTTACTTGCTTCAATGCCGCTAGTGTACGAGCGTAAAGTAAGTGAGCATCCTGATTTTTAAAATCGGGGTTTTTTTCGATTAATTGGTCCAGTGTTTCCTTGGTTAGTTCAAACAGATTGAGAGCAAACTGACAGCGTGCCAACCCAAACATCAGCTCAGGGTCATCCTGATGAACCCCCTGGAGGCACTTTTCATAGAGAGTTTTTGCTTCATGATAAAGGCCACGCTTCACGCATTCATCGGCCATGCGCATAGAGTTTTCCACATTATTGGAGCGGGACAATTCTTGTGCAGCCTGGTTGATATCCCGATTGGGATTTAGAGTTTCCCGCACCGTCCTGCGCGCATTTTTGGCACTGCGTGATTGGTTTACTTCCGGCAGGATTTCCAGGACCAGGTAAGCAATAACTCCGGCCATGGGCAGCATCACCAGAACCCAAATCCAAGTGGTGTTGCGCCCGGTTTTGAGCACGTGAATTACAAAAGCTGCCTGAATAAGGATGGATAGAATAAGAAACGGCATAGGGATTACTCTTCTTATTTTCGCTACTAACTTTTCGTGGGCAAGGTTAACCGAGTTCGCTTAGAACACAAGGACTGTGGATCATGGAGTTGTGCACTATGGTACCACTCTGTATTGAGTGTACAGTTGTCGCAATATACTACTGGGCCATTGGAATAAGCCGTCTAAGATTTCTGGGGATAAAAATGACCAGTGCCCTAGACACTTGGAGCTATGGCGCATAGGGAGGTGGACCCATGGCTCAATTGTCGCGACGGAAATTTTGTTTTGCCACTGGCGCATTGGGGGCGGCCTTGCTAACAGGGGTGTCGACTTCCAAAGCTGCCCAGGCACAGAAGGGCCGCCGTCAGGCTTTACCGATTCCCCCGGAGTTGCGTGCAGATAGGCAAGGCCGGATTAAATTGGCAGCGCGCCCGGGCAAGCAGTCTTTCCTACCGGGGGTGACTACGCGTACTTATGGGTTCAATGGTCCGTTTTTAGGTCCGGCGATACGGGTGCGCAAGGGCGAGAAAGTAACCGTCAGCGTGGTCAATCATCTGCCGCAAAATGTAACTGCGCATTGGCATGGACTGATCGTACCCGGCAATGCCGATGGTGGCCCCTATATGCCATTGAAGCCTGGAGAAACCTGGACCGTAGATTGGAACATAATCCAGCCCGCCGCCACCCTGTGGTTTCATCCCCACCTCTACCCGACAACCGCCGAGTTGGTACTCAAAGGCCTGGCCGGATTGATTATTATCGACGATGAAGAAGGCGATGCACTGCCGATACCTTCGCGGTGGGGTGTGGATGACATTCCGTTAGTGATTCAGGATCGCCGCTTTACCGATAATGGTCAGTTCTTCCATCGCTTTAACGAAGTGACGGTTGCGGCGGGCTATTGTGGGGATCGACTTCTGGTTAATGGCGTTATTAATCCGGTGGTCAGGCCACCTAAAGGCTGGGTGCGCTTTCGTATTTTGGATGGCTCCAACGGGCGCAACTATCGGCTTGCCACCAGCGACAAGCGTCCACTCTACGTAATAGCCAGCGACGGCGGTTTTCTTTCGGAACCAGTGAAAGTGGATGTACTGCCTATTGCTGCGGGAGAGCGCTACGAAGTAATTATCGACACCCGCGATGGTAAGCCTTTCGATTTCCAAACACTGCCAGTACCCCAGCCAATAATGCGCCTGCCGCCATTTGATCAGGCCCACAGTTTTCTCAGTGTGGTGCCTGGAACATCCGAGGGGAAAGGAAAATTGCCGGAGCGCCTGGCATCCCTGCCGACAATCCCCCAAAACCTGCCACCAATCAGTCAGAAGCTGGTGATGCAAATGAACCGACAGAAGCAGGCGCAAGCAGTGATTGGTGCAACGGGGCTGCCGCAGATGGTTGCCGCCGGTACGACCAACCCCGATGTGGTGGCCAAAGTATTGAAGCTGATTACTAAGGGGCCGGCATTGCCGTTAAAAGAGCAATTAACTGCGAATGCGATTAATGGGGTTTCCTTTGCATTTACCGAGCCCGGGTTTAAGGTTGTGAGGAATAAGGACCTGCGCTGGGAGATCTCTGAAGGACAGGACCGAATGCTACACCCGGTACATATCCATGGCTGCCAGTTTCGAGTCACGAAATACAATAATGCAGAACCGCCACTCTATATGCGTGGCTGGAAAGATACGATGCCCATATCCGATGGCGGCAAAGCGGAAATATTTGTTCGTTTCCCGCTGCCGGCGATGCCGGATATGCCCTACATGGCGCACTGCCATGTTTTGGAACACGAGGACTCGGGAATGATGACAGAGTTTAGTGTCTCCTGACTTTATTCGCTGCTATTCTGTCAGCGTCGCTTCTGTTTCCTGTCTTCCTTATGCTGTAACTTGGTCGCTTTCCTGATCAGGTTTTGGAAGTTGGGGCACTCCAGCTGATTGACCTCGGGACAGTTGGCCACATGGCGTAGCCCATCGCGCATAGCTTCGAGTCGGCGGATATTCTTTTCCAGATCGTCGGCCCTGGCGAGGAGCTGCTCCCTGTCGATAGCGGGGTTGCCATTAGAGGAAAACATCTCGCCAATTTCATCCAGGGAAAAACCGGCGTAGCGGCCAAGGGAGATAAGGGACAGCTGTTCTATCACTGTGGCTTTAAAAATTCGGGTAATTCCCCGACGACCACATGACTTTATCAGGCCTTTTTCCTCATAATACCGAAGTGTGGAAGAGGGGAGTCCCGACAGTTTGGAGACTTCGCGTATATCCAGTTCTTCCCTGTTATTCATCGCTTATTGACCTCAAGCTCACTTGAAGTTGTATGCTAGTTTCACGCGTCATTACTGGCAAGTCAAAGTTCAGCTTATGCACACCGCGAAAAGTTATTCCGAAGACCCAATTTCCCAAGAGGCTGCTCAGGTTTCCAAAAGAGGAGTCCTGGTCACCTTGTGTTTGGCGACCTTGCTCGCAGCCTTGGGAGTCAGCGCAATTAATATGGCGCTGCCTGTATTAATCGAAAGCTTGGGAGCTTCCTTCAGTAATACTCAGTGGATTACCGTGGCCTACATGATGTGTATGACCGCGACCCTGCCTATTGCCGGAAGCCTCAGTGACAAGCTGGGTCGCAGGAAATTGTTTCTAAGTGGCGGATTGATATTCACCTTATCGACATTACTTTGCGCGCTGTCTTTTAATGTTTGGACTCTGGTTTTTTTCCGCGCAATACAAGGGGTCGGTGCCGCGATGTTTGTGGCTGTGTCTATGGCTATTGCCAGCGACGTTTTCGATAAAAGTGAAACGGGAAATATAATTGGATTGTTGGGTAGCCTGTCTGCGGTTGGGACTGGTATGGGCCCTATCGTGGGCGGCTTGATTGTCGAAAACCTGAATTGGCAGGCTATCTTTTGGTTGGTAGTGCCGGTGGGATTGGGGGTGTTTTTCCTCGCATATCGAACTCTACCGGAAAACATAGTCGGCGAAGTTGTTGATGGCAGAAGTCGACTCAAACGCTACCTGGCTGCAGCATTCCTGTTCTTTAACATTGTTTTTTATACCCTGGCGATTAAGCCATTGGGAGAGGGATATTCCGCAGTTAATGGAATTGCTATTGCTCTATCGGTGATATTTGGTGTGGGGTTGTTTTATGTCAGGCAGAAAGTACAACCCCTGCGTGAAGGATTTACGGAGTCTTCTGGAAAGCAGACATTCTTGGCGAATGTGGCTGGAAACTTTTTGGTGGCTTCATCGGTAATGAGTAGCCTGATTGTAGGGCCTTTTTATTTGACCCTGGCACTGGATCTGGACCTTTTTATCGCAGGGCTGGTGATGACAACCGGATCATTTATGGTGGCTGCTTGTTCAAATCTTGCCGGTCGAGCCGTGGATCGATTCAATAGTCGAGGTATCGTATTACTGGGTCTGTTAATTTTACTTTGTGGAGCCATGGGAATGGGACTGCTCAGGGTGGAGCAGGGCTTGGTAGGCTATCTGGTTTTTTCCGTCACTATGGCAATGGGTTACGGAACCTACCTTTCGACAGTTAATACCATGACCATGAATAGCGCCCGGGCCGAAGTTCGTGGGCGTATTTCCGGGTTTCTCAGCCTTTCACGAGGATTGGGTTTATTGACTGGAGCTTCTGTGATGAGTGTGATTTTTGTAGGGCTTGTACCCAGCCAGCCCCTGCAAGACATGAGTCCGTCGCAGATAGCGGATGGTCTCAATGCCGTTTATCGCCTGGCATCAGTGTTCTTGTTAACCGCATTAACAATACAGATCGTGTCTATTCTTGCCAGCAAGCTTGCTTCCCGAGCGCAAAATTAACGATTACCTCCAGAGCTATAAAGTAAACCCATTAGCGAGTGCTTCGTTTTAGTGAGCACTCGCGGGTATTAATAGCTGCTGGAGCTATTAATACCCATCTCTATTTCCTGATTTATTCCTATTTTCCAGGCCAACGCCTTTACACTTCACCCACGACTTAAATAGCTAAAAATACAGGCACAGATCTGGTTGACTTAAAGCTGGCTTCAAGTTGTATCTTGAATTTGTGGATTCGCAGTAATTTTCAACAAGATATCGAGAGAGCTTTAGGAGGACCAATCAGTGACGAATTCTTTGAGACAGTGCGTTGAAGCACTTAAAGCGAATTGGCAGGGACTTGATACTTCATCAATTGTGAGATGTCGAGAAGCCCTGGGAAAATTGGCGGCATCAAGTTCTAATGAGGCATGGTTGGCTGATCTACACAGTCGCCAAGAACCCAGTGTAGAGTTATACCGGGATGAAGGTAAGGGTTTTATCTTGCTGGCTCATGTGGAGCCTCGTGGGCTCTATCGTCCACCACATAATCATGGCAATGGCTGGGTATTTTACGCGGTGCAACATGGTGAAGTGGAGATGTCTACCTATGGTTTGCTCAATCAAGACGACGGTGAACAACTGGTGAGCCGGGGCTGCTATCAAATGAAGCCCGGTGACTGTAGTGCGTTCTTACCAGGGGATATTCACGATACTCATTGCCTTTCTGAGTATGTGTTGATGTTTAGGTTGACCAGTTGTGACTTTAGCGAGGAGAAGCGTGAGGGACGTCTTAGGGTGTTTGCATCTTAAGCAAGAGTTTAACTATTGCCCGCTGGCCAGTTACTAACGGGCAATTATCGATTGGACGGTTCCTAAGGAGCCTCTGAATAACGCCGTAATGCCTCTGCGGGTCTTGAAGGCTGCAGATGTTAGGCGTAGCTCGCCGCGAATGGCTCTAGTCCTTTGTAAGAGCTGCAACGCAGCAGCTGTGGCCTTCAAGGCCCGCCCTTCGGGGCTTGCAGAGCGATTCACACTCCGCGTTGCGACTTCTTGAAAGGTCTAGACATTCCTGCAAAGCCGCGCCTTGATTGTGAACCGCTCTGCAAGCCAGAGGTATCATGGAGTTATTCAGAGGCTCCCTAAGCCCAGTTCAATCAAAACTTTCGATTAAAAATCGTAATCTCTATTATTGGGATATCATCCCAATATTGCCATTGCCCACTTGACTGGCTGAGATATTTCCATTGACTTCACTCTGTGAAATATCAATAAAATTATCCAGCCCATTTTGTTGAGATAAGGCGAAACTCGAAGTGCCCTCCTGAAATGCAATAGCCTCATTAAACATACCTTCCTGTGTGGTGGTGATGCTCATGAGTTCACCTTCTTGTCGAGAGGAAATGATATTGTCTGACCCGATCTGACTTGTTTGGGCGTAGCTGTTTTCATTGAATATTTGCCAGAGAGTGGCATTGTTGCCATCACCTAATTGGGTAACTTCATTAGTAAGGGACTCGCCAAAGTTCTGCAAGCTGGTCGCCTCATTTCCTGTTCCGTTTTGTGTCACGGTAGAGGTATAGAAGGTACCGCGTAGTTGAATTAGGACACCATCATTCAAGGTTCCTGTTTGGAGAAGTGAGCCTGAATGGAAGTCACCACTGGTGGCGCGAACAAACCCCATATTACTTTGTCCAGATTGGAACAAGTAGCCTGTATTGCCAATGGAGTCACTTTGGAAGAGTCTACCGTTATTCAATAGCCCCTCCTGATAGATTTCCCCATTAGTCGTAGTGGTAAGTATCTGGGTACTGAGTGCGGTCTGATTATCACCCAATTGCACAATTTGCACCGTGGTTGAAGTGCTTTCTTCTTGGCTGGCGATGGCGCTGTTACTGTCTCCAGTTTGCATTTGAAGTATGTAGCCCAAGGATGAATTCACAGATTGCATCGCTTCGGCAGAGTTGGAGCTACCCGTTTGCCTTTGTTCTATTAAGTTATTTTCAATGGTTAAGTCAGCTTGCTCGGCTGTTGCCAGATTGCTATCGCCGTATTGCTCTACAGTGGTAGTACTTGTGTCCGCGTGGCTAATAGTACCTAACAACAGAATTGTGGATGAAAAAAGGATAGGGTAAGGCTTCACAAAGATCTCCCTTTGTTGAACTAATCTGAGCTCTTTCCTGTTTGGGGCACGGGGTGCTAGCCAAAGGATAAATGACTGCTAGTTGCGGCTTATTACTGCTGATATTGCCGATCTAAAGTGTCGCCATGGAGTAAGGGAAATACTATGGGCCAGAAGTACTTTTATTTTGAGAGAAAAGTCACTGACAAAAGATTCAGGAATTGTGAAAAGCTGTATTTATCAGTTGTGGTTCCTGGTTAGGTTGGGAACTTTTTCTCACTTAGTCGATGGAAACTGCCGTGAGCTTTTCTATAGGTGACTGTTGACTAGGTAATTATCCTCATATTTTGATCCTGTATTGCTATTAGTAAAAATTTTTGCTGTTGTGGTTTTTTGTAGATTTAAAAACCTATAATTTCTGCTTTTTACGTGCTTTTGATCTTTAATTTAGATATTTACTCACTGGCGCACGCGGCCTGTGTCGATATGGTCACGAAATATTCTGTTTAAATCTGGAACCATTCCGTTTGGTATTTATCGAAACTGCTGAGTACGTATGGGGCTATTTGAACAGCGTACAGAAATAAAGTAAGTGTTTGTGATAATTACTAAAGGTGCAGGGGCAGTTGCACCCAGTTGAGTAAATAAAAACGGGGAAGGGGAGTGGGTTCCTTACAATTTAGAGCATCCTGGCAGTGTATAAATATTCATGCCAAGAATGCCTGCTCTATTTATTAATGCTTTCCGTTATACGTTATTCACACAAGCTCTTGATCTCTATTTTTGCAAATAATACCTGTCAGTTTGGTATTTGCCTCATCGCGTAAAACTTTAAATAGAACCCTAAAAACGACAATTGGAGATTCTATGAGCCATATTTTTATTCGCACAGCCATAGCATCGGCGCTGATGCTGGGCGCTCAAGGTTTGAGTGCGGCACAACCCGCCGACGACTACGTTGCGGGGCAGAGTTATACCGGTGGAAGCCAGGTTTGCTACGGGGGAAACTTATATAAAGCTCAATGGTGGGCAACAGCTTCTCAAGTTCCCTCGGATGCCCTGACAGCAGAAAACCGATGGGACTCCCCCTGGATTTTGGAAGAGTCAGGTGCGTGCGATACCAGTGGTGGCGATGACTCCAATTCCGGTGATGGTGATGGCACCGATTCTGATGATGATACTGATACCGGAAATAACGGTGATACGGATTCTGGTAACAATGATGATGCAGGTTCCGGCAGTGGTGGTGGCACTGGTGGCTCTGATGACTCCGATACTTATATTTCTGGTCAAAACTATCGCAAAGGCGAAGAAGTTTGTTACGACGGTGACCTATTTGTTGCCCAGTGGTGGGCTAATAGTGACGACCACCCCACCGATGCATTAACGGCTGAAAATACCTGGGGTTCCCCTTGGCTTCTTAAGGAAGCGGATGGTTGCTCCAGTGACGGTGGCTCCGATGATGACACCGGCACCGGTGGCAATGATGGCGGCAGTGATAACGACGATAACGACAACAGTGGCGATGGCAACGATAATTCTGACAGCACTCCCATTACGATAAGTGCTTCAGTGTCGCAGTCACAAATTACCGGTGGTGGCACTGTAATACTTGATGCCAGTGCCTCCGGTGGCGAGGGCAATTTATCTTACAGCTGGGCCCAATTATCCCCGGCCTCTCCTGAAGCAGATATTGCCTCTGCGACCAGCGCATCCACCACTGTTACCCTACCTTCAAGCACCTTTGATGTGAGCTATGTCTTTAGCCTGATCGTCAGTGATGGTGACTCTACTGAAGAAGCACAGGTAACCGTGCAAAACCTCGCTGTGGACGATACCGATGAAGACGACGATGATAATACCGATGGTTCTGAAAGCTCAGTAACCGCAAATATCTCGGCCTCAAGTATCAATGTTGGCTGTAGTGGAACGGTTAATCTGGATGGCTCCGGTAGCACCGGTGGCAGCGATATCTCTTACATCTGGAGCCAAACCAGTGGTCCGGTTGTAAAGATGACCAACTATACCGGCAGCGCTACCTCAGTGGCCCTGTCTGAGGTATACAGCGATGTAACCTATACCTTCCAGCTGACGGCTTCTGACTCCACTCAAGCCAGTGATGTGGACGAGGTCTCCATTAGACAGGATGGTTGTGCCGCAGCCGATGGCTATGTGATGGGCATCAGCGAACTGGAAGCTGCGGAAGAGTCGATTACCAGCAGTGATTCCCTGCTTCAGGAAGTAAAGGATACTGTTGAAACCCGAGACAACGCTGTGGTTGAGGCGGTACAACCTGGCCGCAGTGCAAACCCTGAAAATGTCCTCCGCGTTGAGAGCATCCTGTCTGAAGAAGATTGGGATTACCTTTTCGCCCTCAGAGCGGAAGAGTACACCTACACCAATTTCCTCCGTGCCGTAGCCAAGTTCCCAGCTTTCTGTGGTGACTATACCGATGGCCGCGATGCCGAGGCGATCTGTCGCAAGTCGATGGCGGTAATGTTTGCACACTACGCCCAGGAAACCGGTGCCCACGCAACAGGTTGGGAAGTGCCGGAATGGCGCCAGGGTCTGTACTGGTTGCGGGAAATTGGCTGGACTGAAGATACTTCCGGTGGCTACGGCGCCTGTGATGCCAGCAGCAGCTGGGCAGCGGAAGCATGGCCCTGTGCGATCAATGATGACGGTGGCTATAAGAGCTACTTCGGTCGCGGTGCCAAGCAATTGAGCTGGAACTATAACTACGGCCCTTTCTCCCAGGCGATGTATGGCGATATTTACACCCTGCTGGAAGCGCCGGAGTTAGTCGCGGATACCTGGTTGAACCTGGCCAGTTCCATCTTCTTCTTCGTCTACCCACAGCCACCCAAGCCAAGCATATTGCATGTAATTGATGGCACCTGGGAACCGAATAGTGTGGATCTGGCCAATAACCTGACTGCAGGATTCGGTGTTACCACCAATATTATTAACGGTGCGATCGAATGTAGTTCAGGTACTGAAGACTACCGCTCACAGTATCGGATCGAGTACTACCAGAGCACAGCGGAATACTTCGGTGTAGAAATTCCTGCAGATGAAGAACTCGGTTGTGCCAATATGGGGCAATTCCAGACTGGCGGTGCAGCCTCCCTGGATATTTACTGGGATAAAGATTGGGGATGGTCTGCGGATACCCCAAATAATGAGAGCTACGCATGTCAGTTGGTGAATTACCAGACTGCCTACTCAGCACTGAATGAGGGCGATTATGCCAAGTGTGTTGAAGGAAACTTTGATATGACCGTCGATTACCAAGACTAAAAACCACGGGGCTAAATAGCCCCCACTCAAACCCTTTCAGTGACCTGGTTCCCCCCGCAGCCAGGTCACTTTTTTATTACCTTTCCTTCGGTGTTATCTTTCTCTAAACCTATCTACAGGCATATACATTCCTGTTAGACAAAATTTTAATCCAGGCAGTTGGGGTTAGCCGTTGTAAAAGTGTTGGAGATCCATGTATTGGAAGATGTACAGGCATCGGCATTGGCATCATTAAGGTCGAAGCCAAGGCCAAAGCCGCCCGCATCAACTCTGTTGCCAGTAATAAGGTAATTGGTTTGCGCAAATTCCTGCATCAATATGCCGCTAAAAATAATATTTAAAACGGTATTTTGCGTAATAATACCCCCGGACGAACTGCCGATAACGATACCATTCTCTCCTGTGTTTACCCCTTCAGCTACAGGCTCTATGGTGTTTTGTGAAACGAGAGCATAGTCCCCTTGGATAACAATAGAGTCCCTCCAGTTACCTACAATTTCATTTGAAAGTATGCTGTTAAAATCCCCATCGGAAGAGATACCCATTTCGGTATTTAAAGAAATTGTAGAACTGCTAACAAAGTTGTTATTGCTGGTTAGGGAAATACCTATTTCGTTAGTTTGCGCTAGGATATTGTAAATTCCATGAAATCCCGAGTCCTCTGCGCTGACGCCGGTATAACAATTTTCAATAGTCCCGTTTGAGAGAAAAGCCCCCTGGCCAGACAAAATGATGCCAGTATTCAGCACGGGAAGTTCGGCACAGTGCACGGTAAACCCGTTCATATCCAGATTGCCGCTGGGACCGGATATGGTGATTGGCGGTGTGGCAGTGCAGAATAATATGTCTTCAGTCATTATTTCAGCGGTGGTAATGGTATCGCCGCACTGAACGTCGGCAAAAGATAGGGCTGGTAAAAGCACGGGTGCAAAAATGAATGGGAAATATTTTCCTGCCTGCATAGGGTTTCTTCTCTGTCAGTTGCTTTAAGGAAGCGCTTAAAAGAGATCCTTTGAACGGATCTTCTGAGAAAAATATAGATATGATTGATTGGTGTGTGAGGTAATAGGTGACGGAGATCAGGCGTGGGAAATGGGTGCATGTTATTGATGTTTGCATAGATTCCAGCCAAACAGGGAGGAATAATTAGCGGCTAAGAACTTCCTGGATCGGCTGTTTTTATACGTACAGATTACTCTTTTTATTCTGTGGTATTGTGCTTGCGCCTTGTGTATAAGGCGGAAATATACGATGGGGCTAATAAACTATAATGCCGCCGGATATCACAAAGGATATTGGCGGCATGGTGTTACAACATATTTAAGAGCTACTTAAAAATAGGGGTGCCGGTTTACTCCTACTGTGTGACCTGGGCAAAGTTGGCGCTGCCGATTTGGATCGTGAAAGAGGAATGACCTTCACCAGATTGTGATATCTCCTTGTAATGCCCTTCGCCAATTTGTAGGAGTGTGAGGGAATTATTCAGGCCACTTTGTGAGATCACTGCTTCATTGGAATTGCCAATTTGGGCAACATCTGCACTGAGAATAGTGCCATCCTGCTGTAGGCTGACGGTATTAGCTGTTCCGATCTGTGTAACCAGCAAGTGTACATCAAGCCCTAACTGATCAGTATCCACTGCATTTTGGCTTCCGAGCTGAGCAATCTCACCACTACTAATCAGTGTATTTTGGTCGGCCTCAACACTATTTCCTGAACCGCCTTGGGTAATGATTAGGGAGCCATCTTCAGATAGATTCTGGTTAGTAGTCGCTGTATTTAAGGTTCCTAGCTGGGCAATAAATACACTATTAGAGTTACTAATAGTCTGGGTAGTTTCAGCGGAGTTCTGAGTGCCAGTTTGTAATACTTCTGCACTATCAGAATTGGCATCCAGCTGAGAAATCTTCGCATAGTTATTACCTCCAATTTGGGTAATAGACCCTTGAGAGGTGTCGCTGTCGATTTGGTCAATACGGCCTGTATTTAATGATCCGACCTGAAGCAGAGTTCCAGTGCTACCAGACCTTAGCAGTTGCAGAATATTCCCCGTATTTGATACTCCAAATTGTTGAAGTGTGCCACTAGCAGAACTTATATTCTCCTGGTAAATTTCCGCAGAGTTTTGTTCTCCCACTTGAGTGGTGAGTGATGAGATTGAAGAGGTCACAACCTGTTGGGAGGTAGCGGTATTCGATACGCCGATTTGATTGACGATAATCGATCCGTCTGATGAGCTTCCCTGGCCAGCATTAGCGCTGTTACTATCCCCTGTCTGAGAAGTGTTGATATGCCCATTACTGGTATTTTCCTGGGCAGTCTCACTGTCATTGGCGACACCGATCTGGCTTTGCACGATGGTGCTTTCACTGGTTCCATCAATTTGGAGGGCATCCTCGCTGTTATTGACTCCAATTTGAGTTTGTACTATTAAGCTGTTGTTAACATCAGAGTCTGCATTATTGGCTGTGGCGGTATTACCTATGCCAGTTTGGTTTTGGATTACAAAATTGTTTTCGGCAAAAACCACACTGCTGATTGCCAACGCAAGTGAGCTAAAGATAAGTGGTGAGATTTTCATAAGTTACTCCTTTAAACTAAAAATCCCTAAATCATTGTCCGTTCAGTTACTGCTTCCTCCTTGTAAATCGAATTGACCACTGATATCCACTAGAGGCTCTGCCGATGAACGATACTGCATACAGAGCCTAATCCTGTGAGTTTTGGATATAACTATTGCTGCACACTGGCAAAGTTGGCATTACCAATTTGTAACGTAAATGAAGTTTGGTTTACATACACTTTGTGAAATTTCTTCAGAATGACAGCAGCCAATCTGGATTAATATCATCAAATTTCTCAGATCCGTATGGGTATTGTCTGCCTCATGGTACTGCCATTTTGTGTTACAGCGGTGCTCAGAAAGGCCCTACCTTGCTGTGAAGTAACAAAATTATTCTCGGCGATAGCAGCACTGCTGATGGTCAGCGCCAGGGAATCGGTAAGGAAGGAAGAGATTTTCATAAGATACTCCTTGACTACAAAATCTCTATGACAGCATATGGTGATGTTTAGGCGATGTGCTCATTAACTTTTGCATATTGAGTAGGTTAAGATGCCCAAAGGGCACCTTAACGAAAGTCTCTATCAGTCTACTGTATAAATGTAGCGCTATTGCCGTCTCCAAGTTGGGTAACACTGATAGCATCATTAAAGCCAGTTTGCGTAACCGATATGTAGTTACTGCTACCGTCTTGAGATAATGTTGCAGTGTTTTGCATGCCGCTCTGGGCCAACTCAATCAAATTCAAGTTACCTGCCTGCAGCATGGTTGCTGTCTCCATATCTCCATCCTGTGTTGAGGTAATTTCGTTCTCATCACCTTCCTGGGTGATATCCAGTGAGCCACTGAATGCTGATTGGCTAGCTGAAACCATATTCATATTTCCAATTTGTTCAACAGAGGATGTATCCGATGAACCGCTTTGTGTGACAGTAGCATCGTTTTGTGTACCGTCCTGGGAAATAATATTGGAGCTATTGTCAGTCGACGCCTGTAAGGCTGTAGCCATATTGGATGAGCCTGACTGATAAATTTCAATGTTGTCACTGGCTCCTGATTGTGTTGCCAAAGCCATATTATTGTCATCACTTTGGCTAATATAAATGTTACTTTCAAAAGCACTACTTTGTGTGGCAACCGCTGATTGATTATCCCCATATTGGTAGATGGATAATGTATTGTCTGCAGTATCAAAACTAGTAGCACTGGCAAAATTGGAGTCTCCGGACTGTACTACGATAGCACTATCGGAACTTGAGGTGTTTCTGTTAATTGAGGCATTGTTGAAATCACCAACCTGACTTATCAAGTCTGAATTGGTAAAGGAGTTAAGGTGAGATATCCCAGCAGCATTTTGTTGCCCGAATTGAATTGTGGTAGCGCTGTTACCAGAGCTTGCTGTGTTTTGCAATGTAGTTGAAATATTTAAGTCACCGGATTGGGTAATGACTACAATATTGCTGGAACTCGTGTCCTGAGTACTAGTAGCCAGGTTTTGATCGCCATACTGGCTGATTGAAATAGAATCAGAATCTGAGGAGGTTTGTTCAGAGCTGGCAAAGTTAGTGTCACCATTCTGGAGGATTTCACTGCTACCGTTTGAAGCGGTTTCCTGACTGGTTAAAACGATATTGTTATCCCCGACCTGGAGTGCTGATGCCGTAGTGCTGGTTGTGGCATCTTGTGTCGAGGTGACACTATTATTATCCCCCTGCTGTGTTTGATAAATGGCGCCGCTGACATTGCCATTAGTTTGACTGGCATCAGCGTCGTTGTTATCACCAATTTGTGTTTGCACAATAAGGTTATCAAATACGGTCGGATCACTTTGATCAGCTGTCGCGTTATTATCTGTACCCATCTGGTTCTGGATGACAGTATTTTCCGCATAGGAAATCCCACTGATCATAAAGGATAAGGCCGTGGCTATAAGGGAATAGGTCTTCATTGGATAACTCCTTTACCAATTTGGACTTTGGGTGGTAAGCATATACTCTGCCTTTAACATCCATATAAAGGCAGAGTGTTTTTCGTGTTTCTACGAAAAATTATGTGCGGTCAATAATGATTGGGAATCTAAAGTGGAGGCTAGTACATAAAAAATATCACTCTACTACACGATGATATGGTTTAAAGCCATAGTTTGGGTTGTTAGCCATTTGATTTATAGCGTCAGATCAATCAAAGGCTACTTTAATTTTTGTCGATGAATTGGTATGTAGCTATGAGAATTTAGTTTGGCAAAGTTAGGAATAAAGTCGAGTTTATGTTTTGACTGACTACGTACTGGGCTGATCTATATTTTATAGATTGACAAGAATATAGGGAGGTTGCGCCCTGATGATCACATCAGCTCACCGATCAGCACAGCTTTCGAGACAACCTTGAAAGGGCTAGGTTATTGCTGCTGGTAGTTTGCGCTGTTGTCACCACCTATTCGTAGTATGTCAGCACTGCTATTAACCCCCAGTTTGCATCATTTGTATAAAGTTATTGCTACCAATTGGGGAGAGTTCGACAGTATTTTGTCTCCCACTCTGGGTTAGACTGAGCCTATGATCGCTACCTATTTGGTGAGTGTAGAGGTGAGTCTCTTCTCCACTCTAAGTGACGTTTAAACTATTAATATATCCCTCCTGCAGTAGTTGCAGTTCGCTACTTGTGCCGCCCAAATTCACTGTTTTAATATTACTACTGCCGAGTTGATTAATAATGACCTCATTATTAGCTGTAGAGATAAGACTAATATCGATAGTGTGCCTGGCCCCAGCTTGTATAATCTCTACTTTGTCATTATCACTAACACTGTGAATTAGAAAAACCTGGTTGTCCGCACCAACTTTCTTGATATAGTCTATGGCCGAGTTTGTCGTGCTAATAAATACCTAGTTTTGATTGGTATCACCGATTTGAGCGGAAAGTGTACTATTATTAGAGCCATTGTTTGAATCTAGTATTGTTGGTTTGTTACTAAGTCCTATCTGATGAAATTGCATTTCTCCATTAATAATATTACCTTGTGAACTAGTGGCAGAATTTTCTGTGTTTTTTTGATAGATAGAAATAGAAGCATTTTTAGAGTAGGTTTGAACACCTTGGGCGTTATTTTGATGGTCTAACTGGATATAGTTAAAATGGCTGTTAGTAATGGAGTCTTGTAGTGAACTTCCCTGGTTGCTATCGCCAATCTGGTAGCCAATACTAGTAATATCGCTTTGGTCAGTAGTGGCACTGTTAGCGCTACCCTACTGATACAGTGATGTACTATTTGCTTCAGCCAAAGAATTTGTGGCAATAAATGAAGATAGAGCGACGTAAATACCAGCCTTGGTGTACATGATAATTCCTTTCTATGACCGAACATTAAGTAACAGTTTCCCGAAGTTAGTACTTCTATCATGAGTAAATTTTATATAAATAACCTAAGTTTTTCATAATAAGCTGCATGCACTAGCTGGCGAATAAAATCGTACTTTCCAAAATTGGATCAGAGTATGGTGTTCTGGATTAAATGCTAGTAATCATTAAAAAGTAATTGTGCCAGCTTAAGATTCTATTTTTAATCGTTGCTATCGATATGGCTGCGCTAGCTTCTTCAAAAGAATGACGTAGTTTTTTATTCGTTCGAACGTCAATTATTTTAGGCAATTTTTCTTATGGTGGAAGCTATTATTGCATCCAAACTTAGGGGACTCAGTATCTCTGTGCTGAGATGTATTCTTTATTCTGAACTGATAGGAGTTGGATGTGAAAATTAAGCAGTCTGTAGATAAGGTGGCACTATTAGCGATAATGGCTTTTTCGGCGTCTTCATATTCATCAATTGCCTTGGCTGAAGTGGCTTGTGGCGATGTAATTACAACTGCAGAAGTGCTCACTGAGGACTTATCTTGTGATCTAACTACCGATGAACCTGATGCACTTACTATTGTCGGCCCAAGTGGCAGCTTAAATATGGGCGACTATTCCCTGACCTGTACTACAGGAGGAGACCTAGGTGGTGCAGGAATTCGAATCGAAGGCAATGGCGCCACCCTCACTGGAGGCGTTATAGATGGCTGTTTTGATGGAATTTTCTTAGAGGGAGAGGGGTATCACAAAGTACTTGGTACCGAAGTTGTTAATAGTGTTAATGATGGGATAGATATAGATAGTATTTACAATACTATAAATGACTGCGTTATTACTGATAGTGGTAGAGTCGGAGTCGATATGGATGATGACTACAATACTTTTTCTGGCTGTACCGTAACAGGTAGTGTTGCCGACGGAATCCAGGTGGATGATAGTTTTTCACGAGTTTTTAACAACACTTCAAGTGGAAATGGAGGAGCTGGTATTCTGATAGAAGGATCGTCAAATAATGTGATATCACAGAACACAACTACCGATAATGGCAACGGTGATAGCCAAGATGGTGGTATAGTTCTTATTTTTACTAATTCCAACTTCAATATTATTTCTGCGAACTCTTCTCTTGGTAATGATCCTTTTGATCTGAGGGATACAGTTGACCCTGATTGCAGTGGTACTAATATTTGGGTAAACAATGAATATCTCACTAAAGATCCAGATTGCCTGGATTGAAAATTTTTTTCGAGCGAGTCTTTTTTCAAAGTCTCTTAAACTGGTGGCTACATCTTGTAGGATTTCATAGCGGGCTTTATTTAACTTGTCTATAAAATTTATCAATCAGTTGTCTATTGGGAGCTTGTATGTTAAATATATGAGCTTCCTTTTTTGTGATTAAATTCTGGTAGAGTTCTACTGTACTTTCACATAAAGTAAAAAGCGTTCAAGATCAGTAGCTTATATAAGGCTCTCGAGTACGTGGCTGGTAGCATTTTCTTTCATTAGATGTTGTTGTATAAATCAAATTATACTTTTTCCTTAATATTAAAGCCTATGGTTCATCTCTTCCGGATAGCTGCATTTTTTAGTGGTTAATGCCTTGAAACTGTCCGATATTGTAAGCAATATTCCAGTTTTGTACGGCTCGGCTGTAAACATCCAATGTCCTTGTAATTTGTACTATAGATTCTGATTTCATCCATAGCTTTACGGTAGTTCGACGTTTTTCTTTCTTAGCGGAAGTGGGTGGTTTTCTTACATCAATAATATCCACTTGGACATTATTGGAAATCAGCAGATGCCTCACCATCGGATAGGCATGCCACAATAAAATAACTGCCATCGTGTGCCTTAGCGATAGCGGGCAGCATGACATTACTCAGATCGCTGACATCAGACGCTAGCTGCTTGGCCTTTAACGTAAGAACCTTGGCTGCTTGTAGGAGCTGGGTATCAGAAAAGGATTGTCCTTCATGACCAAACTGGTGGGAAAGTTGATCAGGCTCAGCAGGCAATTGATGGAAACGCGCTATGGCAACCAGCGCATGCAATCCTGTGTCGATCCCTGAAACTGCCTCCATCTTACTACTACGCCGCAACATCCATGTTAAATACAACTTTATAGCAAGCAAAAGCCCTGCTATACCATCTGCCATCCCGGAATCATTCCAGAGCGCACGCAGTATAAACAAACTTGAGAATCGATCTCAATAAATAGAAAATAAAATAAAATAAAATAAAATATAGTTTATGTGACTAACTTATCAGTCATTGTGTAAACAATTCACTTTCTTCGTCGGCCTATGATCTTGCCCCGTTTTAACGGGCACCAAAGTCAAACAGACGAGGTGTCCGTTAAAAGGGGCAAGATCAGTAGGTTTTTGTTCGTTTCGACATACAATGTTCTTTGGTTCAAAAGAGGAAGCTGATGTTTACGTGTACTACTGATCCAGAAGGAATACACTGTTTCTGAGGGCTGCTGTGAATGCACATCGGTAAGCTCGTATTTGGCATCCACAGCTCATACAGCCTTAAATACAGTTTTTCTTTCTCTCCTGACTTCTTGTAGTTGGTGACTCCTAAGGCGCAGCCTACTGCTGTTGATAGCTTGCGCTATTGTTACTGCCAAGTTGCAATATGTTAATGCTGCTATTAATTCCTGTTTGCATCAAATAGATATAGTTGCTGTTACCAAATTGGGAGAGTGTGGCAGTATTTTGTCGCCCACCCTGGGTTAGATCCAGCTCATTATTACTACCTATTTGATGGGCGTATAGGTTAACTCCCTCTCCACCCTGAGTAAGATTGACACTATTAAGATATCCATCCTGTTGCAGTTGCGTTCCGTTACTTGTGCCGCTCAAATTTAAGGTACCAATATTACTACTACCTAATTGATTAATAGTGACTTCATTATCAGCCGTAGAGATAAGACTAATATTGAGTGTTTGTTGCGTCCCAGCTTGCAGAATCTCTACTGTATCATTGTCACTGATACTGTGGACCAGGAAAATCTGGTTGTCTGAACCGGTTTGCTGGAGATGATCTGTTGCGGAGTTTGTCGCGTTAAGAAACACATTGTTTTGATTGCTGTCCCCGCTCTGGGTAGAAGTTAATCTGTTATCAGAGCCGTTATTGGAATCCGCTACTGTAGATTTATTGCTAATACCGGTTTGGTAAAACTGCATTTCTCCCCTGGTAATAGTGTCCTGTGAACTAGTAACTGTATTTCCTGTGCCCTCTTGAACGATAGAAATAGAAGCATTGTCGGAATTCGTTTGGACGCCTTGAGCGCTATTTTGACTGCCCAACTGGGTATAGTTGAACTGACTGTTGGTAACTGAGCCTTGTAATGAGCTTCCCTGGTTGTTATTACCAATCTGGTAACCACTGGAACTTGTATCTCTTGTGCCTTCTTGTGAAGCAAAGGCGTTGTTACTATCACCGATCTGCGTCTGTAATATGGAGCCACGCAAATTGCTGTCGCTCTGTGTTGCCTCTAGTGAGTTATCGTTACCAATTTGTATTTGCGTAATCTGGTTGCCAATACTGGTAATGTCGCTTTGGTCGGCAGTGGCACTATTATCACTTCCTTCCTGATAGAGAAAAGTATTATTGTTTTCAGCCAGTGAAAATGTGGCAGAGAATGAAACTAGAGCGGCGCAAATACCAACCTTGGTGTGCATGATAACTCCTTTCTATGACTGAACAGCAAATAGCAGTTTCTTGAAGTGAGTACTTCTATCATAAATACAGTTTATATGGAGATATCTAGAATTTCATGGCCTATTTTTTCTTATTTATTTTTAAACGTTGTATCTGGAGATGGCTCCCCACTTTATTTAGGAAAGCCATTTAATCCATTTTTTAGTAAAAATAGCGCTATTGTTATCTCCCTGCTGAGCAATGTGTATACTCTCGTTCGCACCCATTTGGGTAAGCATTAGAAAATTATTGTTGCGATCCTGAGTTCAGGTGGCGGTATTTTGTTGGCCAATCTGCATGAGATCTAACTCGTTCATCATTGCGGTCAAAATTAGTGTTGCTATTTCATTAACACTATCTTGGAGTAAATTGATAAGATTCTATTCTCTATGTTGTTCGGCCAAAAGGTCAAGACCAGAACTGAATTGCTATTACCGATTTGAAAAATTACTACAGACATATTTGAGGTGCTATCTTGAACAGAAACAATAAAGTTATTATTTCCCTCCCGGGTCTGGATAATACCTCCTCCAGTATTTCCATTTATCTGACGTGCATCTATATCATTGTGATTTCCAGTTTGTGTCTGGTCTATAAGGTTATTACTAATAGTTGGCTCTGGTGTGTGCATTGTGGCCGTATAGCTTTCTGAGCTACTTAGAGGTTCCCGGGTGGGAATATATTTTCAAGTCATAGTTTCGCGAACAATCGATTAAATTAAAATATAATACCTACTGAACTTGAGGTATTAAATTGTCACTCTAAATGGCGATAAATGGCGATAAATGGCGATAAATGGCGATAAAGGTCGATATGGCTTTGCACTGCAAACTTCGAATCCATCTAATTGCTATTGATGTCTTAATCTGCCTTGGTATTACTCGCATACTGGCTGTTTAGATGTGAATCGATAATCTCAAGAGCGCTACTAATATATCCCTAAATCGATATTTCTATATGGGTCACCTCCTGTGGTCAATGAGCCAGTCGCATCGAGTGTTGTCAGGCCTGGCTGTACCTTTAATTTGTGCGGATAGTAAATTGCTGATCAGAATCTCTGGGATGTTGAAAATAATGACGCTCTAAAAAGTTATTGTGCAGTAAAGAATTCTTAGCAAGTTGGAAAAGTATGGATTTGTTAGGAAAAAATTCCTGGAGAGATATTGCACATCTCTCCAGGTGTGAGTATTTAATGCGGGCTTAAATAAAATTAGGTTATCGGTAGGGTGCTTGCTGTTTGTTGATTGCCCCTAAATTCAATCACTGGGAAATGGTGCCGCTATTGTTATCCCCCAACTGGATCGCGGTGATAGTATCGCTGGTGCCAGTTTGAGTAACGGTTAAAGTATTGTCATTGCCGTTTTGGGTGAGGATGGCGGTATTCAGCGTGCCGCTTTGGGTCAGATCTATCTCATTGACCGTGCCGGTCTGGCTCAACATAGCTATTTCACTAACGCCATTCTGCACCGCATCGATCAGATTATCTACACCATTTTGTAGAGCGTACAGGCTGTTGTCGGCGTTATCTTGGTCGACATTTATGTTACTGGAGTCATCCATTTGGATAACTTCCGCCATATGACCGGAACCCGATTGATTAACTACGGCAACATTTATAATATCGCTTTGGGTAACCGATACATAACTATCTGAAACGTTAGTTTGAAAGATTGTAAGATTATGGAAGCGCCCACTCTGAAGGGCAACCGCTGTACTATTGTTTGCATTGTTTATTTCTGCATTGATAGAGTTGCCATTCCCATTTTGTACTAAGTTGTTGGTCTGATTAAAGCTCGAGGCAATGGTGGAGTTGGTAAGGTGGGAATTTCCAGTCTGGGTAAGGCTGCTGATATTGTTGGCGCCGCCAGTGCGATCTTGTACAGTGCCAACATGGGTGTTGCCCGTTTGAAAAATCGTAATGGTAGAATTTGAAACATCAGTTTGGATTGGAGTGGGATCGTTGCTATCGCCATAAGTTTCCGAAATTGCTGTTGAGGAATCCGAATTCTGCTGATTTAAATCGGGGCGGTTACCCTCACCAACAACGGTAAAACTAGCACTGACATTGCTGTTATTCGCTTGAAATGATTCCCCGTCGTTATTATTTCCTTCAATGGCATAGATCACCGTTGTATCTGAATTTCCTGTTTGCATATTTTCTATTTCATTGCCGTTTCCTGTTACATAAACGCCGATAAAGCTAGTGGCGTTGGAAGTCTGAGTGGTTTCTAAGTCGTTGTTGTCACCGATAGCACTGGTTTCTACCGTTGAGTTAGTGTTGCCGTCTTGGGTGCTAAGCGATACATTATTGCTGCCCTCCTGATACTGGCTAATGGTGCTACTGTTATTGCCATTGGTCTGCGATGCATCGACGGAGTTGGTTGTTCCGATCTGGACTTGTTCAATCAGGTTGTCGCTAATCGTGGGGTCGCTCTGATCCGCGTTAGCGGTATTGCCGCTACCATCTTGAAAAAGAATATATTCATTGTTGTCAGCATAGGTGGGGCCACTGATGGCGAGGGCCAGTGCGGTTAGGGGTAGTACAGTCGCGGCGATGGGTAAGATTTTCACAAATAAGTCCTTTATGTTAATTGGCTATGACATATTAATTGCAGTCGCAGCGCTTCCTGCATCACACAGGCGGCATCGATATCCAATTCCGGTGTTGGTTAACAACAAATTAGTCTGCCGTTGTAATTCGCCCAATATCGGGGAATTTTATTGCCTTAATGGAGAGAAGTAGTGAGACTGCTGACTGGCACTGATTTCAAGCCATTATTGTTAGCATGAATACTTGGTTATGCTGGGATATTGACCTTTGACTTCCTTCTCTACAGTCTCTGGACCGAATAAATCCGCGCTATTTGAATCCCGAATTATTGGTAGAAGTATTAAAAGAAGGCGTAGGAAAGGAAATGGGATAAAAGCACTGAAAAACTAGTAATAAAGTAGGTCTGGACGTTTTCGTAAGTGTGTCTATTCTATAGTGATTTTCTAGGATCAGAGCTAGTTGACAGTAGGGGGAGTCTATATGCGACGTATACAGACTCCCCTGGTCAATTCATTGTGTAAAAGTAGCGCTGTTGTTATCACCTAGCTGGGTGACACTAATGGTATCGCTAAAGCCGGTTTGAGTAACCATAAGGAAATTACTGTTACCGTCTTGCGAAAGGGTGGCGATATCCTGCTGGCCGCTCTGGGTGAGGTCTATCTCATTTAAGGTGCCGGTCTGGTTCAGTGTTCCTGTCTCACTATCGCCGTCCTGCAGAGAATTGATCAGGTTTTCCTCACCGTTTTGCAGAGCGTACAGATCGTTATCAAAGCTTTGTTGATCCGCATTGATTTCGTTCATATCGCTCATTTGAATCGTTTCTATCGTATGATCAGAGCCGGTCTGTTCCAGAAAAACAGAGTTGCTATCGCCAAATTGGCTGAGGTCAAAACTGTTATTGGAAACCGTCTGTATTATAGCGCCTATGGAGTTGTTGTCCCCCTGCTGCAAAACAATCCCGGTACCGTCACTGGAGTCTGTTACCGAGGTGGACACCACATTGCTATCGCCAATTTGTTCGAAATAGTTGTTTTGCGAGAAGCTGTTGAAGTTGGCAAAGCTGCCAATATTGGAGTCGCCAACCTGGACAATGGTGCCGGTATTATTGGCGCTGCCAGTTTGATCCCCTGTGGTTCCCGTATTGCCATTTCCGGTTTGGAAAATCATAACGCTGGTGTTGGAGCTGTCACTTTGGGTGGTGGAGATAATATTGCTATCGCCGTAGCTTTCTGAAATTAGTATCGCTGAGTCGGAATCTACTTGCAGGGACGATGCGATATTGCCATCACCAACAAAGGTGAAATCCATCAAGCTATTCGATAAGTTCTCCTGGAGCGAGATCCCGAAGTTGTTATCCCCATCCATGGTATATAGCTGCGATGTATCGGATGTCGTATCTTGGGTGCCGCCCCCAGTATTACTATTACCCGTTATATATACGCCCATGGTGCTATTGCTGGTAGCCGTCTGCGATGTATCTGAATCATTACTATCACCGGTCAGATAGGCTTCTGCGGTTGAATCAGTGGTGCCATTCTGATCGCTGGTCGAGGTGTTGTTGTCACCTTGCTGGTACTGAATTATCACACCGTTGGTATTGCCGTTAGACTGGGTGGCATCCGCATCGTTGTTGTCACCAATTTGGGTCTGCTCGATCAGGTTGTTAAAAATGGTGGGGTCGCTTTGATCCCCGCTGGCGGTATTGCCGGTACCATCCTGGTAGAGGATATATTCATTGTCATCTGCATGAACCAGACCACTGATGGCAAGGGATAGAGCGGTAACGGCTATAGGTAAAATCTTCACAAGTAACTCCTTTACTTCAACTCGTTATGGGGCATTGACTGCGCCCACAGTACTTCCTGTACAACACAGGTGAAATCTGTATCCAATCCCGGTGTAAACGAACGGCGACTACATTCCGCCTCTACCGTCCGCTGGGCATTGGGGGGTGATTTGATCGGCCCTAAATGGTGAGAGAAGTAGTGAGAATGCTTGCTTACACTAATCCCAAGCCATTTTTTTGGCATTAATGCTTGGAGATGCCGAGGCTATATTCATTTTGCTTCGATTGAAGTGAAATATTTATTCCAAGTTTTTCACCTGTATTAGGTGATTGTACTATTCATTTAATTTGCTCCTATTTGGTTTGTTGGTCGGTCAAGCTATAGTGAAGTGATGAATGACTCCTACTTTCGGTATCGCTTTTAGTATTATTAATAAATAAGATGATTGGTATGAGATAAAAGCACTGAGATGCTAGTAAAAAAGTCTGATTTACATAGTACTTTCATTACAGAGTAATATTGATGTTTGGTAGTGGATAGAATATGGACGGTAACGAGGAGCCCATATATAAGTATATGGGCTTCCATTAACTAGTTACTGTGTAAAAGTAGCACTATTATTGTCACCCAACTGGGTAACGCTAATACTATCGCTAAAGCCGGTTTGGGTCACCATTAGGAAGTTATTGTTACCATCCTGAGATAGGGTGGCAGCGTCCTGTTGTCCGCTTTGGATAAGGTCTATTTCATTGAGGGTACCCACTTGGTTGAGCGATGCCATTTCGCTATCGCCATCCTGTAAAGAGGTGATCAGGTTTTGTTCACCATCCTGATAGGCGTAGAGGTCAGCCTCGAATCCTGTTTGCTCGGCGTCGATCATATTCATAGTATCGTTCTGAATTATATCGGCACTATGTGATGAGCCGGACTGAAATAAGAAAGATTCGTTACTCTCACCTGTCTGGGAAACACTTGAAATACTGTCAAATGCGAGATCTGCATTAGTGAAAGCATTATTGTTGTCACCCTGTTGAATAATGATTGAGTTCAGATTGGCAGAGTCAGAGATCAGTATAAATGCATCATTTTGATCACCAGACTGCAATATATAATTGGTAATATCGCTGCCAGTATTTGTAGTGGCGCCGGCAGAGTTATCGTCCCCATACTGCTCCATGAGATCCATCTGGTTAAAGCTGGGAGTATGGTTAAATCCTACGTTATTTGAACTGCCAGACTGTATAGCGGATATGCTGTTATTCGAGCTATCAATATCGTTACCGGAAAATGCATTAAAGTCTCCAGTTTGCTGAATGACTATGGTTGTGTTGAAGCTGTCAGTCTGGTTTGTGGATGCGATGTTGTTATCACCATTTATTTCGGCATTGAATGATACTGAATCTGAGTTTGTTTGACCTGATCCAAATATATTATTATTCCCATTAACGGTGAATATCATTACACCATTGGAGGTTGATATTTGCCCCGATCCTCCGAGGTTGTCATTACCTGTAACGGTATATTCCTGCGTCGTATTGCTTGTATTCTGTTGAAGGGGGAAACGTCATTCGTATCGCCAATCAGGGTAATTACTAAGGTAGTGTCAGTGGTTCCATCCTGAAGCGCGATAGAACCGTTAGAGTCACCCTCCTGATACTGAGTAATTACACCATTGGTGTTGCCGTTGGATTGTGTTGCATCTACAGAATTATTATCCCCGATTTGAGTCTGTTCGATTAGGTTGTTAAATATAGTGGGGTCGCTTTGGTCTCCAGAGGCCGTATTGCCTGTACCATCCTGATAGAGGATATACTCATTGTCGTCAGCATGAACGAGCCCACTAATGGCAAGGGATAGAGCGGTAACGGCTATAGGTAAAATCTTCACAAGTAACTCCTTTACTTGAACTCGTTATGGGGCATTGACTGCGCCCACAGTACTTCCTGTACAACACAGGTGAAATCTGTATCCAATCCCGGTGTAAACGAACGGAGACTACATTCCGCCTCTACCGTCCGCTGGGTATTGGGGGGTGATTTGATCGGCCCTAAATGGTGAGTGAAGTAGTGAGACTGCTTACTTGCACTGGCTCCAAGCCATTGTCATTGGCATTAGTACTTGGATATGCCGGGGCTATGATCATTGGCGGCTTTCAAAAAAAGACTCAATGATTTCAAATTTCTGGTGAGCATAAGTGCCCACCATTTGTCATAGATTTTTCTCCTCTGTAATCCGTTTGATAAGATCCTCCAAAAGTTGAAACCCAAAGCGTTTCAGGCATTGAAGCCTTGAAAAAGTATTGGCAAGGAGAATCCTTAGGGAAATGAGATAAAAGCACTGAGATACTGGGAATAAAGTCGGATAATTTTTATTATTTTTAGGGTTTTCGGAAGTGGGAGTAGGGCAGGATGGTAGATTTCATGAGATTGATACATAGCTTTACTGCATAGAAATCATAGTATTATTGTTGCCAAACTGGGTGGTGGTGATGCTATCGTTAAACCTTACCTGGATAGTCGCTAAAGACTTGTTATTTCCATTTTGGGTCAAAATGGTGCTATCCGCTTGGCCACTTTAAATCAGATCTATTCCACTAAAAGTTCTCGTCTGATTAATTGTAGAAACTTCTGAGATGCCAGTTTGGAATACATCAACCTAGTTAATTTTGCATCTTATAGTACCAAAGGGTTTTAATTGGAGTCGGCTCGTTCAGCTATTATAGGGCCCGAGTTAACTTGCAGGAGTATACTGGTGCTATGATCTGATCCAGTCTGTAGTGATTCTATGGCAGTAAAGTTTCTAGTTTGAGTGATATTAGACTTGCTATCAACTACTGTAGCGCCTTCATGGGAAAATCCTGTAACCCTTGACTTGTAGTTAATGAGAGTGGAAGTAGAAGGTCCCGCTCAAGCTAGTCGATCAACCTTGATTGATCATCGACTGATAGCTTTAAATACTTCTGCTACCAAGAACTGCTTCTAGATTGATTCGACCTGCTTAACATGGGATGAAGGGAAGTGAGACTACGGACTTGCACTGACATCATGCCATTGTTGTTGGCATTAATGCTTGTCTATGCCTGAGCTGGGACCTAAACAGAGTATTGTGGATAAGTGCTGGCCAGGGTATAGGAAAAAAGCACTGAGATTCTAGTAATAAAGTTTATATGACCCCCTAGCTAGTACGTCTCCCTTTAGAGCTATACGCTGATTAGTACTGCAACCGGGCTCCTGTTGGTCCAAGCTTTTATATCCATTGCATAATTTGCAAAGTGTAAAGTTTGGCATTTATGGCAGCCTCAAAGACCCCGCTATCGCGATCACAGATTATTGGCTTAACAGCATTGTCGTTGGCAGTCTTTTTGGTGGCCAATGATTTTACGGCCTTCTCAGTCGCTATCCCTGCAATGGAAAAACACTTTAACGCAGATATCTCCACTCTTCAGTGGGTGATTAACGGTTATGCATTGGTGTTCGGGATTTTTATAGTTACTGGCGGGCGCTTGGCGGATATGTTTGGTCGGCGCCGGCTATTTTTTGTTGGAACCTCAATCTTCGTCTTTTTCTCAGTTTTGGGTGGTCTGGCCGTTAATGAATGGATGTTGCTGGGGAGTCGGGCATTAATGGGGGTTGGTGGCGCCCTTATGTGGCCCGCCGTACTCGGCATGACTTACCAGATTATGCCTGATGATAGGGCGGGGCAGGCTGGGGGCTTGATAATGACGGTATGTGGTTTTGCCAATTCTATAGGGCCACTACTAGGTGGTTTCTTTACAGAATTTGTCAGTTGGCGCTGGATTTTTTTATTAATTTCCCCATTGCGCTGGCGGCAATGTTGGTGGGCTGGAAGGTAATTGAGGATGATAAGCCCGCAGAGAGCAAGGAAAAGGTTGACTATTGGGGCATGGTCTCTCTATCTATCAGCTTACTGGCATTAATGCTGTCCTTGGATTTTGTTATTGATGTGGGATTTAGAAGCCCTCTGGTAATAGGACTTTTCAGCGCTTCGGTGATGTTTTTCCTAGTGTTTGCCTGGGTGGAGCCTCATACCCAGTCGGACCCACTTATTCCCTCTGATGTCGCTAGCAACTGGCGTTTTTTTGCTATCGGTGTAGTGACCCTGCTTCTGTCTGTCACTTTCGTATCTATGTTGCTTTATATCCCGCAGTTTCTGATTAAGGAGCTGAGTTTTTCTGCCGTTTGGTCCGGCGCAGGGTTATTGCCGGTGATGATTACCTATGCGGTAGTGTCCTATATCGCGGGTTGGCTGTACGAATCTTTGGGAGCACGGTTAATTTTGGCTGCCGCTGCTCTATTTTTAGGATTGGGAATGTTCTTGCTTTCTGGATTGATAGTCCATGATCGCTATCTGCACTTGGTGCCAGGCATGCTTTCTCTCGGGGTAGGCTTGGGTCTATATTTTCCTACGATAACGACGACCGCTGTTACAGTGCTGGGGCCTGCCAGGGCAAGCTTGGCGGCGGCTTTAATTTATATGTTCCAAATTATTGGCGGTGCTATTGGATTGGCGATGAATACAACAGTTGTAGCCATGGCTCCCGAATTGTCTGAAGGTATTGATCGGGCATTTACTATTAATGCGTGTTTGGCTGCTGCAGCACTGATTGTAAGTTTGCTGTTTGTGAAAGGGGATGTTTCCCAGAAAGAAAAAATCTGAGCAATAAATAATATGGTTTTTCTTAGCCTCTTTCTCTACTGTATGTATATCGCAGAATTGTTACTGCCAATCTGTGAAATGGAGATAGTAGCACCAAAACTCAATTGAATTACCTGGAGAAAGTTGTCTGTACCTAGTTGTAGTAGCTCTGCACTATTAAAGCTGCCGGTTTGAGTGAGATTGATAGTGTTTAGCTCACCCAATTGAATGATGTCCGCATCATCAATATAACCAGACTGCGTTGAACTTACTTGATTCTGTAGACCTTGTTGCAGCAACTGTAGTCTTGCACTAAAGCCATCTTGAATGGCTATTAATGTGTTTTGATCAAATTCCTGGTCTATAGCTGCCTCAGAGACTGATCCACTTTGACTAATATCAGCGCTATTATCCGATCCACTTTGTGTGACAACACTACTAGCCCCTTCAATAGCGAGTTGTATTGACGTGGCGCTATTGCTTGTTCCTGTTTGTGTTATCTCGGAAAAATTATTGATGTTTATCTGGTTGATTGTGGACCCGTTGTTTGTTCCGCTTTGAGATGTAAAGGCCTGATTATTTAGAGCAAGATTAACAATGATAGAAGCGCGATTACTCTGTCCTTGCTGGATGGAACTGTTAAATCCCTGAATAGAGTTGCTTGTTTGGATGCTAGTAGCACTGGAATCTGTCAGTTGTACTATTGAGTTGGTATTAAAGGCGCCGTTAATATTTGTTATCCGGGCAGTGTTGTTATTGCCAAATTGCTGAATTTGATTATTGGTTCCCAGAGACTGTATCAGGGTAATTCTAGTATCAATATTCTGGCTTCCACTTTGGATAATACTGGCAGAGTTTGCTATGCCACTTTCTTTATCGATAATCTCAGCTCTATTAAAATTACCTAACTGGCTAATAGAGACATCACTAAGAGCAACACCATCTTGGATAGATTCTGAAAAATTTAGGGTTCCTATCTGCGAGATGTTAGCAGTTGTACCAGTGGAAAGGTTTTGTATGCTGGTAATATGATTTAGGGATTGTTCCTGACTGATGCTTATAGTGCTAAACAGTGTACTTGTCTGTGAGGTTTCGGCCTTGTTGAGAACATTAAGCTGGGAGACTGATGTCGTGCTACCCAGGCTGCTGGATTGGACTGACATTAGCTCGTTTGATACGCCTCTCTGCAACTGGATAATAGATCCTTCAGTATTGCCGTTGGATTGCTGAGCCACCACATTATTAAATTCACCATCTTGTGTTTGCATGATGAGATTGTTAATGATGGTTGGGTCGCTTTGGTCCCCTATAGCCCGATTGCCAATGCCCTGTTGTGACAGGATATAAGTGTTGGTTGCGAGGGCCTGGCAGCAGAATAGTAAGGTTGATGCCGCGATAAGATGGCCTGGTATGGGCATAATTCCTCCACTGCACAGGCTGGCGTAAATCTCTAACTTAGGCTGTATCTTACCGGCACTGGGCACGGTGTGATGATTGCCATATAAAATTATGGTGAAAACTTAATGGTTTGTATATGAGAGATAAGCACTGAATTACTAGGGAAATGGGTTCAAGCTTTATTCCTGGTTGAGTGTTTGTTTATTGGTGGCTCCGTGTATATTTCTGTAAATGGAAGTGCTTCCCAATCTGAGTAAACTTGTGAGATACTTCAAGTCCACTTCACCTTTGCCCAGTTTTTCCTGAAAATAGAAATAACCCTATAAAACGTGTGGTTTTTTTAGGTTAGCTACACAGAAAAAGATTCTTCACCCCAGTTAGATTAATTCACAGACTGCTCATTTTTTTGTTAACTATTTTTGTTAATTGAGTGAGAATAGGGTTCTTTCCCAATCCCTGGAAATGGAATCTCGGGCGATATCCCGCACTGATGCGGATGACTGAAAAGTCGGCGCTTTCGCTTAGGTTGCGGCGCCGCCGGACAGATAAACCCCTGTGTCCTGCTTTTTATAGGACGCCTTTGATTCTCCAAGCAAAGCAGGCCTGTCGGGGTGGTCTTGTACTGCGAATTATTTGTGTAGGGAGCCTGGTGTTCCCGTAGTTGGTAAGGAGAATGGATTTTGATACCTATCGTTGACCGCGCGCGCGCGGAGTCTATTGCACCTATTTGGCGTATGCCGTTTCGACCTTTTTTCTGGGGAGCTGCTCTGTGGAGTATGGTTGCCCTGGTTATCTGGCAGGGGCAGTTATCCGGTTGGCAGATGCCGGCTTTTCGTATGGGGGTAGTCTGGCACTCCCATGAGATGCTGTTTGGGTTCGCGGCTACCGTTGTTGTGGGTTTTCTGGGTACGGCTATGCAAACCTGGACTGGTATCCCCTCGCCAAAGGGCACTCAGCTTATTGCTTTGGTCGGCTTGTGGCTCTTAGCCCGTTTGGGCTATCTGTTGGCGGCGGTTCCTATTTGGATGCCGGTGATTGCTGAAGTGTCCTTTTTCCTGTTCTCAGCGTTCTTGCTCGGAGCCAGGGTGTTGCGAACCAAGCAGTGGCGAAATATGTTTGTATTGCCTGCGATGCTGATGTTTGCCGCATTGTCCGCTAGCCACTGGCTGCTGCCAGGGGCACAGAGTCGAATCGCCTTACTGGCTTTGCTGTTGGTGACGGCGATTATTCTGATAATCGGCGGGCGGGTTATACCCTTCTTTACGGCGCGCCGCTTCCACTTGAGCCCAAGGGATAAGATACCGGCTGTAGAGTGGGGTACCCATATTGCTGCGGTGGGCTTGTTACTGTCGGTAGCTGTTGGTTTGCCGCAAATGGTTTGGGCCTTTTTTGCGGTCTCTCTGGGTATTTTGCAGGTGATCCGGGTAGTGCGCTGGCACCCGACAAAAATATGGGCAGAACCGATGGTTTGGTCTCTGCATGTGAGCTACTGGTTGGTTATTTTGGGGTGTTTTCTCGCGGCTCTGGCCTGGAGCCAAATTGCCCCTTCCTGGCAGAGTCCCGCTTTACACGCATTTGCCGTTGGCGGTATCGGCGGATTGATCTTGTCTATGACCAGTCGCGTCAGTCTCGGCCACACAGGTCGGATATTGAAGGTGCCGCGCTTGATGCCCCTGGCTTTTATGGCTCTGGCGTTATCTGCTCTCGCACGTGTGTTTTGGGCACCCGCCCCGAGTGGTTTGCTCGCAGCAATTATTGCCTGGGTAGTCGGTTACACGCTTTTCTTACTGTATTACACCCCGGTGCTTTTCCAGCCGCGCGTTGACGGTCATCCCGGCTAATTCTCTCTATGTGATCTTCAGTTGCTGCGAGAAACCTTATCATCGCAGCAACTGTGGTCGAGTAAAGCCATCATTAGCTGGTCTATTCAGAGTCCGCACTAGCTACCTGGGGTAGTTTGTCTACTTTAGGTACTGTTTCCAGTTCCCGGTCCCACTCGGCTTTACTGGCCATAAAGATATGGGCATTAGGCCTTACATCTATTGGGCGATCCAGGCTGCCAGCGGGAACCGCTAAGAGGCCAATTTCAGGATCTTCTCGTGGCACTGCGGAACCGCATTGATTGCAAAAGCTTTTGCTGTGCCTCGTCCCTGCTAACTTAAAGGTTTTGACCTGTTCTACACCGGATAGCCATTCAAGTTTCGCTGATGCGAAGAATAGGTTTGCTGCATGAGCTGAACCGGTATCTTTGCGGCAGTAACTACAGTGGCAGAGAAAGAAGCCCCCAAAGTCACCTTCAATTTCGAAGTTAATAGTGCCACATAGGCACGATCCTTTTTGTTCCATTGCTCAATGCTCCTCTGTTTAGTTGTACTTATCGTAATTAGGGGAAACTGTGATTTATTTTGGAAATCCCGGCGTTGGGGTATCAAACCCGTATGGTCCCGCTCAAATAGGGTACTGCTTTGCCTGAGATAATGACCCTGTCCCCGGCGATGGTGCAATTCAGTAGGCCGCCGCGCTTAGAGGCTTGATAGGCGATCAGCTCTTTCTTATCCAGAATTTGTGACCAGTAAGGGGCGAGCCCTGTGTGAATAGAACCGGTCACCGGATCTTCGGCACCACCATTGGATGGCCAGAAGTATCGGGAGATAAAATCGTACTTATCGGATTTTGCCGTAACGACCACATCGTAGGGGGCGAGCTTTCGCAGGCTGCTCGCATCCTGCTGCACATCCAAAACGTCTCGCTCACTATCGTAGATGGCAAAGTAAGCTTGGTTGTTAAGTAACACCTGGCTTGGTGTTATTGAAAGCCCCTCCAGTAATTCCGGCGGCATGCGATCTACGGGTTGTGGCTCCCTTCGTGGGAAGTCCATGGAAATAATTCCATTTTCCCCTCGGCTTATTGTCATTTTGTCCACAGCGGCCGCATGGAGCTGGAGTTGCTCGCATTGAGGGTTTTGAGAAAAAAGAACATGGGCTGAGGCCAGGGTAGCATGACCACAAAAATCAATTTCCGTTAACGGTGAAAACCAGCGAATTCCATAACTGGTATCCGGGCGTTTTACCAGGAACGCGGTTTCGGAAAGGTTATTTTCTGCAGCGATGGATTGCATTAAATTTTCATCCAGCCAATCCTCAGTAACAACAACTCCGGCTGAATTTCCGTGAAAGACTTTGTCGGTAAAGGCGTTAATGAAATGAATTTTAAGTTCCATATTTGAACTCCATGGTGCTCCAGTTTTTTCGGAGGCGCTGGTGGCGAGCGTGATATTTTATACCCCTAAAGTTCACCAATTTATACCTCTGTAGAGCAGCTTGGGATTGGCTTTAACCTGATCTGGATCAGTTTATCCCGGATGTGAGTCTCTAGAGTGACTTGTATTTGTTGCGTGCAAATCAAGGGTGTGAAAATGACGGAGTCCGATGTAGCTATCGTAGGTGCTGGACCGGCGGGACTTTCCTTGGCGGTGATGCTCGCCCGCAAAGGGTGTCAGGTGGCAATTATTGAGCGCCAGGATAAGTCGGCGCTGTCCGCTCCCGTTGACGATGGTCGCGAGATTGCCCTGACACATAAATCCTACAAGCTGCTGCAAGAACTGGGGGCTTGGCAGAGGTTATCCTCGGAAGAGATTAGCCCGCTAAATGCTGCCGAAGTAGTCGATGGTAATTCCCCTTCGACACTCCACTTTGGCCCGGGAGAGAGGGGGCCTCTGGGTTTTATTGTCTCCAACTCTGCGATTCGGCGAATCTTATATGAGACAGTTTTGGAGACCGAGAATATAACGCTGCTTGATAACTCGACCGTTACCGGGATGACATTGAGTGGTGCTGTGCGTCATCTTGAGTTGGCAGAGGGGGAGGGCGTGCGCGCTTCCCTGGTGGTTGCAGCCGACAGCCGTTTTTCTGAAGTGCGGCGCATGGCGGGCATTGGCGCCGATATGCGCGACTTTGGCCGAGTGGCGATTGTCGGCCCTGTACGCACCGAATTACCCCACGATGGTATTGCCCGGGAGTGTTTCCGCTACGGCTCGACACTGGCGCTGTTGCCTTTGCCCAAGGCAAATATTTCATCGGCCGTGGTTACTGTTCCCGCCAGTCTCTCTGCCCAGATTATGGCGATGGGTAATGAAGAGTTTGCCGGGCACGTATCCCGCGAAAGCGCGTCCCAGCTCGGCGGTGTCGAAGCTTTTGGTGAGCGCCACTGTTATCCATTGGTTGCGGTATATGCACATCACTTTTTCACTGAGCGCTTTGCCTTGGTGGGAGATGCCGCTGTGGGGATGCATCCAGTGACCGCACATGGATTTAATTTGGGCTTGGCCGGTGCGGATACTTTGGCCCGTCAACTGGATAGCGTTAGCCGTCTATATAACCCGGCCAAGCTGACTCGGGCCTTGGCCCGTTACCAGATGCTGCACCGGGTTGAATCCAAGCCGATTTACTCTGGAACTAATAGGGTGGTGGATTTGTTTACCGACGATCGCCTGCCGGCCAAGTTGCTGCGCAAAATGGTGTTGCGAGTCAGTGATCGCTTCCCTCCTATTCGAAAAGCAATAGTGCACCAGTTAACTCGCTAGCTTATTCAGAGGCGCCTTGAAAGAGTTTTACTCTTCGTTCTTTTTATAAAAAGTACATGTGCAAGAAAGAAGACGGTATATGGAAGTGGCCTGCTTGCGGGATTTTCTTCCTTTTCTATACTGATTTGCGAGATGGTAGAGACGGCTTTAACCCCCCGGTGAAAACAAATGCCAATTACGGCTTGACTCACCGGGTCAGCACCAATAGAATGCGCAGCCTCTTGAGTGGTTGGGCTGGTCCCGCCGCAGGGAAACAAAGATCAACCAGGCTTTGTTTCTTGGAGTTGTTGCGGGGTGGAGCAGCCTGGTAGCTCGTCGGGCTCATAACCCGAAGGTCGTAGGTTCAAATCCTGCCCCCGCTACCAATTTTACCTTCGGGTAAAATATTTGATTGCGCATTTGTTGTTGCGGGGTGGAGCAGCCTGGTAGCTCGTCGGGCTCATAACCCGAAGGTCGTAGGTTCAAATCCTGCCCCCGCTACCAACTTCCCTTAGGGGAACTTTGATTGCGCTTTCGTTGTTGCGGGGTGGAGCAGCCTGGTAGCTCGTCGGGCTCATAACCCGAAGGTCGTAGGTTCAAATCCTGCCCCCGCTACCAAATTTTGCATTCGTGCACACTGACTGCACGAATGTGCGGTCAAAGCCCCGTCAGGGGCTTTTTCGTATCTGCAAGAAAAGTTGCAGATATTTTTCGAAGTGGGCCGTAGGCCCATTTTTTGTATGTGGTGACGAGAATGGCGAGCAAACGCGAATTGCTGGAAGAGCTTCTGGCGCCGGTGGTGGCATCGCTGGGGTGTGAGTTGTGGGGTATTGAGTACCAAACCCACGGTCGCAACGCGCTGCTGCGCATTTATATCGACTCCGAAAACGGTATTTCCGTTGAGGATTGCGAGAAAGTGAGCCGCCAATCCAGTGCTGTACTGGATGTGGAAGATCCCATCAGTAGTAAGTACACACTTGAAGTCTCTTCCCCAGGGCTCGACCGCCCTCTTTATAAGCTGGCCCAGTACGAGCGCTTTATCGGCGCCCAGATTGAAGTTCGCCTGCGTATGCCTCTGGATGGGCAGCGTAAGTGGCGCGGACTGCTGGCCGGTGTAGAGGGTGATGAAGTGGTTCTGCGTGTAGATAGTGAAAACGAATACCTTTTGCCGATCGACAGTATCGAAAAAGCAAATATCATTCCCCAATTTACCAAATAACCTGTAGGAGCCTGAGCTCAGGCGATTTTGAGGCACAGTTGCATGAACAAAGAGATCTTGCTGGTAGCCGAGGCGGTATCCAACGAGAAGGGCGTTGACCAGGAGATTATTTTCCAGGCCATCGAAGCGGCATTGGCAACGGCCACGAAGAAGCGCTACGACGAAGATTCAACCATTGAGGTTATCATTGATCGTCGTTCAGGCGATTACGAGACTTTCCGCAGCTGGGAAGTGGTCGGTGATGAAGTCTTGGCTGAGTTGGGTACCCAGTTCACCCTGGAAGAAGCTCACGAAAAAGATGCTGACCTGAAAGCAGGTGATGTTTTCCGCGAGCAGGTGGAAAATGTAGAATTTGGCCGCATCGCTGCACAGACTGCAAAGCAGGTCATCGTACAAAAGGTACGTGAAGCCGAGCGCGCCAAGGTTGTAGACGAGTACCGCGATCGCGTCGGTGAGATGGTTAGCGGCACTGTGAAGAAGGTGACCCGCGACTTTATCGCTGTAGACCTGGGCAATAACGCCGAAGCGCGCCTGCCCCGCGATCAGCTGGTTGGTCGCGAAATTTTCCGACTCGGTGATCGCGTGCGCGCAATCCTGTTGGAAATCCAACCGGAAGCCCGCGGCCCCCAGCTGATGCTGAGCCGCTCCTGCCCGGAAATGATTGTCGAATTGTTCCGCATTGAAGTGCCGGAAATTTCCGAACAGGTAATCGAAATTAAAGGCGCGGCCCGCGATCCCGGTCTGCGTGCAAAAATCGCTGTAAATACCAACGACGGTCGCATCGACCCGGTGGGTGCCTGTGTGGGCATGCGCGGCGCGCGTGTTCAGGCGGTATCCAACGAACTGTCTGGTGAGCGCGTAGATATCGTTCTGTGGGACGAGAATCCCGCTCAGTTCGTTATCAATGCGATGGCGCCAGCAGAAATTGAATCCATCGTAGTCGACGAAGACACCGGTTCTATGGACGTAGCCGTAGCAGAGGAAAACCTCGCAATGGCTATCGGCCGCAGCGGTCAGAACGTGCGCTTGGCCTCAGAGCTGACCCAGTGGCAGATCAATGTCATGAGCAGTGACGAGTGGCAGAGCAAGCAGGAAGCCGAGTCCAGCTCGATCATGCAGGTGTTTATGGATCGCCTGGATATCGATGAAGATGTGGCTGGTGTACTGGTTGAAGAGGGCTTTGCCTCTCTGGAAGAAGTAGCATATGTACCCATTGAAGAGATGCTCACGATTGAGGGCTTCGATGAGGATATCGCTGAAGAGCTGCGCGCCCGCGCCAAGGACACCCTGTTGACCCAAGCGCTGGCATCTGAAGAGAAGCTGGATGCGTCCGAGCCTCAGGAAGATCTTTTGAATATGGACGGTATGGAGCGCCAGCTGGCATTCCAACTGGCCAGCCGTGGCATTGCCACAATGGAAGACCTGGCAGAGCAGGCTGTCGATGACCTGCTGGATATCGAAGGTCTCGACCAGGAGCGTGCTGCTGCGCTGATTATGAAGGCGCGTGAGCCCTGGTTTGCCGACGATAGCGGCGAAGAAGCTTAAGTGCAGCGACATATAACTTACGTATAAATAACCCCCTCCGACCAAGTGACTTTTAGGAGAGAGAATGGCCGAAGTAACAGTTAGTGAACTCGCCAAATCGGTTGGTGCCACCGAAGACCGTCTGCTCAAGCAGATGAAAGAAGCGGGTTTGCCTCACACCTCTGCAAATGCGGTGGTGTCAGATGAGGAAAAGCAGGTCTTGCTCAGCTTCCTGAAAAGCAGTCACGGGGAGCAGGGCGCGACGCCGCGCAAGATCACCTTGAAGCGCAAAACCACAAGCACGCTGAAGACTGGCTCTGGCACCGGCCGCAAGACTGTGAATGTGGAAGTGCGCAAGAAGCGCACTTATGTGAAGCGCCCTCAAGCTGAGCTTGAAACCGTAGCAGCAGGCGAAGAATCGAGCAGCCCCGAGCAGGAAGCGGCAGTCGATGCCCTGCAAAATGAGCAGGAAAGACTGGAGGCCGAAGCCGAGCGCGCACGCGCAGAAGCTGAGGCAGAAGCTGCACGCCTAGCGGCGGAAGAAGAGGCGCTAGCCAAAGCCGAAGCCGAGGCGAAAGCCAAGGCTGAAGCAGAAGCGAAAGCCAAGGCCGAAGCAGAAGCGAAAGCCAAGGCTGAAGCCGAAGCGAAAGCAAAAAATGAAGTAAAAGCCGATCAAGATGCGGCTAAATCAGAGGATAAGACCGCGGAAAACGTAGTGAAAAAGGCAGAGCCCGCCGCACCAATCCGCTCAAGCTACTCCGACGATATCGAGGCAATGCGAATTGCCGCGATGGAGCGTCGCAAGCAGCAGGCTGAGCAGGAAAAGCGTGAACTTGAAGAGAAGAAAGCTAAAGTAGAAGCTGACCGACGCGCAGCCCAGGAAAAGAAAGAGAAAGCTGCACAGGCTGCACAAGCAGCCAAGGCTAAGCCAGCACCGGCAAAAAGTGCTGAGAAGACCTCTGAGGTCAAGCCAGCTCTGCGTCGCAAGCTGGAGGCAGCATCCACTGCTCCCGCTGAAGCTGATCGCTCTGAGGACGAGCCGCGCAAGCGTCGCGGTCGCCGCTCCAAGTCCGGCCCGAAAAAATCCAGCAAAACCGCTCTGTACGAACAGGCGCTGGAAGTATTTGAGGAAGACGAAGCATCCAAGCGCAGCACGCGCTCCCTGTCTCGTCCGACCTTGAAGGTTAAACCTACGCACGGCTTTAAAAGGCCCACGGAGAAACAGGTGTACGAAGTACAGTTGGGCGAAACCATCACTGTTGGCGAGCTGGCCAAACAGATGAATGTGAAAGCCGGTGACCTGATCAAGCGCCTGATGAAAATGGGCGAGATGGTTACTATCAACCAGAGCCTGGACCGTGAAACTGCACAGCTGATCATCGAAGAGATGGGCCACAAGGTGGTATTCCGCTCTGAGAGCGAGCTGGAGGAAGCGCTGGTTGCCGAGACCCAGGCCAGTGAAGGCACTGAGGTGTCCCGCGCACCGGTAGTTACCGTTATGGGTCACGTTGACCACGGTAAAACCTCCCTGCTGGACTACATCCGTAAGACCAAGGTGGCTTCCGGTGAGGCCGGTGGTATTACCCAGCACATCGGTGCTTACCGAGTAAAAACCAGCCAGGGCGAGATCGCTTTCCTGGATACCCCGGGACACGCCGCCTTTACCGCAATGCGCGCCCGTGGCGCCCAGGCAACTGACGTGGTTATCCTGGTAGTGGCTGCTGACGACGGTGTGATGCCGCAGACTGAAGAAGCTGTGAACCACGCCCGCGCTGCCGGTGTGCCGCTGGTTGTTGCAATCAACAAGTGCGACAAAGAAGCTGCCGATCCCGATCGTGTTAAAAACGAGCTGGCTGCGAAAGATGTAATTCCTGAAGACTGGGGCGGTGATACCCAGTTTATCAATGTGTCTGCACACACCGGTGAAGGCATCGATGACCTGCTGGAAGCGATTTCCCTGCAAGCAGAGATGTTGGAGCTGAAGGCCAAGGTCAAGGTACCGGCAACGGGTGTTGTGATCGAATCCCGCCTGGAAAAAGGTCGCGGTGTTGTAGCCACCCTGTTGGTACAGAACGGCGAGCTGAAGCGCGGCGATATCATACTGGCAGGCCAGAGCTACGGCCGTGTTCGCGCCATGACCAACGAGCTGGGCAAGCAGGTTAAAGAAGCTGGCCCTTCAACCCCGGTTGAGCTGCTGGGTCTGGACACTACTCCCAACGCCGGTGACGAGTTCATGGTGGTTGCGGATGAGCGCAGAGCCCGTGAAGTGGCTGAGCAGCGCGGTGACAAAGAGCGTCGCGAGCGCATGCAGCGCCAGCAGGCGGCCAAGCTGGAAAACATGTTTGCGAACATGGAAGCCGGCGAGCGCAAAGTACTGCCGGTTGTGATCAAAGCGGACGTTCGCGGCTCCCTGGAAGCTATCCTGGGCGCACTGGCGGATATCGGCAACGAAGAAGTTTCTGTCAACGTCGTGTCCAGCGGTGTAGGTGGTATCGCCGAGAACGATATCAACCTGGCCCTGACCTCCGGCGCTATCGTACTGGGCTTCAACACCCGTGCTGATGTGGCTGCCCGAAAGGTTGCTGAGACAGAAGGCGTAGAGATTCGTTACTACAGCGTGATCTACAACCTGCTGGACGAAGTGAAGCAGGCGCTGTCCGGTATGCTTGATCCGGAAATACGCGAAGAAATCGTGGGTATTGCCCAGGTTCGCGATGTATTCCGCTCACCGAAATTTGGCGCCATTGCCGGTTGTATGGTTACCGAAGGTACCGTCTACCGCAACAAGCCGATCCGCGTACTGCGCGACAACGTTGTGATCTACCAGGGCGAACTGGAATCCCTGCGTCGCTTCAAAGACGATGTGCAGGATGTGCGCAACGGCATGGAGTGTGGTATCGGGGTTAAGGACTACAACGACGTTAAGTCCGGTGACCAGATCGAAGTTTACGATATCGTTAAGGTTGCTCGCGAACTCTAAGGAGTTCCGCAGCGGATCGAGGATAAACCCGCGCGGCGCTAGCCGTGCGGGTTTTCCTGTCTTTAAACCGCCATTCTCAATAGGTAAACAATGGCAAGAGAATTTCATCGCGCAGACCGCGTCGCCGACGCCATGCGCCGCGAGCTGGCCCAGCTGATCCAACACGAGATTCGCGATCCTCGCCTGGGTATGATCAACGTCAATGATGTTGAAGTCAGCCGCGACTTAACCGTTGCTAAAGTTTTTGTCACCCTGGTGGGTGAGGATGATCGCAGCAAAATTAATACCTCTATCGAAGTGCTGAACAAAGCCGCCGGCTTTTTGCGTACGCAGCTCGCGCGTGCAATCCAGATTCGCACTATTCCCCGTTTGCACTTCCGCTACGACGAGACCTCGGTGCGCGGCCAGGCGCTGTCTGCCCTGATCGACAAGGCGGTTAAAGAAGATCGCAAACACCAAGACGACGATAGCGACTCCAACGAAGATTAATCCATGGGCCGCAGACCAAAATGGGGCCGGCCGGTTCACGGCGTGCTGTTATTGAACAAGCCCGCCGGGATTACCGCCAACGACGCCCTGCAAAAAGCCAAACGACTCTTTTTCGCCAATCGCGCCGGTCACACCGGAGCGCTGGACCCCCTGGCAACCGGTGTGTTGCCGATCTGTTTCGGCGAAGCGACCAAGTTTTCCCAGTACCTGCTCGATGCGGACAAGCGCTATCGCAGTACTTTTGTTTTCGGTATGACCACTGCTAGTGGCGATGCCGATGGCGATGTACTGGAAACTAAAGATGCTTCCGGTTTGACTGAAGAAGCCGTGCTGAAAGCGATGGAAGCCTTTCGCGGTCCCATCAAGCAAGTGCCGTCCATGTACTCGGCCCTCAAGCACAAGGGGCAGCCGCTGTATAAGTTGGCGCGCCAGGGCTTGGAAGTGGAGCGCGAGGCGCGGGAAGTAGAGATTTTTGAATTTGAACTGCTGAGCTTTACACCGGGCGCCCAGCCCCGTGCAGAAGTTGAGGTTCACTGCTCCAAGGGCACTTATATTCGCAGTATTGCTGAAGACCTGGGCCAGGCTCTGGGTGTCGGTGCCTATGTGGAAGAGTTGCACCGCAGCGCAGCCGGTCCCTACGTCGAAGCCGATTCAGTGACCCTGGATGAGCTCACCGAGGAGCGCGGTGAGGGCATGGCGGAGGAGTTGGATCACCACCTGTTATCGGTGGATTCTCCCGCCTCTTCGCTGCCCAAACTCACCCTTCCGGACGAGTCTGGTTACTATGTGCGTCAGGGGCAGCCGGTAATGGATTTGCAGGTCTACCGTATCGGTGAAGAAGGTGATATGGTGCGCCTCTTCCTGGAAAATGGCGATTTTCTGGGCGTAGGAGAAATTACTGACGACGGGTGCGTAGCGCCTCGGCGTCTGGTAAGCAGTACTTAAGCAGAAAACGCTATATTGGTGAGAGCCGATAGCGGTTGATGTGAGAGTATTGCAGTGGACTATGTCCACAACAGTGAGTAGCTGGTCTGTAAATATGCACGGGCCAGCCGAATCTTTTAAAGCATATTACGACGAGGTTAATCGTTATGGCACTGTCTGCAGTAGAAAAAGCAGCAATCCTGAAAGAGCACGGCCAATCTGAAGGCGACACCGGTTCTCCGGAAGTCCAGGTAGCCCTGCTGACTGCCAACATCAACAAACTGCAGGGTCACTTCTCTGCGCACAAGCAGGATCACCACTCTCGCCGTGGTCTGATCCGCATGGTAAACCAGCGTCGCAAGCTGCTGGACTACCTGAAGCGCAAGGATCTGAACCGTTACGCACAGCTGATCGCTAAGCTCGGCCTGCGTCGCTAAGACCCTGGAATGCCCGCCTCTGGCGGGCTTTCTTCTTTAATGCTTGCTGAAAAGTGGCGTTGTTGTCACTTTTCGGCAGTTTCGCAACACAACCCCAGGGGCAAATATCCCGGCGGATGTGCTGCGTTTGCACCGGCCACCCGGGTCGGTAGCGGTACATCCCCGTATCGCTCTGGACTGAAGGTTTGGAACTTCTATCCAGGCAACCACTGTAGGGGTTACTGGAATGGGCCAGTAACCGTAAGGAAATAGGAAAAAAACTAGTGAATCCAGTAAGCAAAACTTTCCAATACGGACAACACCAAGTCACCATCGAGACCGGCCGTATCGCGCGCCAGGCTACCGGTGCTGCCCTGGTTAGCATGGGAGAGACTGTCGTCCTGTGTACTGTTGTCGGCGCTAAAGAAGCCAAGCCAGATCAGGGCTTCTTCCCGTTGTCCGTGCACTATCAAGAAAAAGCCTACGCGGCTGGCAAAATTCCCGGTGGTTTCTTTAAGCGTGAAGGCCGCCCGTCTGAAAAAGAAACCCTGACTTCCCGTCTGATCGATCGCCCGATCCGCCCGCTGTTCCCGAACGGCTTTATGAACGAAGTTCAGGTGATGTGTACTGTTCTCTCCGCTGAGAAGGACATGGACCCGGATATCGCTGCCATGATCGGCACTTCCGCAGCGCTGTCTGTTTCCGGTATACCTTTCGCAGGCCCAATCGGTGCTGCGCGCGTGGGTTACACCCAGCAAGACGGCTACCTGCTGAACCCGGGTTACGAAGCTCTGAAGACCTCCGAGCTGGACATGGTCGTTGCCGGTACCAAAGACGCCGTACTGATGGTGGAGTCCGAAGCCCAGGAGCTGCCGGAAGACATCATGTTGGGTGCGGTACTCTACGCACACCAGGAAATGCAGGCCATTATCAAGGTTTGTGATGAGCTGAAAGCGGAAGCGGGCAAGCCCCAGTGGGACTGGCAGGCTCCGGCGGAAAACACCGAGCTGAAAGCTGCCCTGGACGCTCAGTTTGGCGAGAAGGTTGCCGAAGCCTACCGCATCACCAACAAGCAAGAGCGCAGCACCCGCCTGGCGGAACTGCGCAGCGAAGCCGCTGAAGCCCTGGCTAATGAAGAAATCAGCGCCGATCTGGTAAAAAGCTACTTCGGCAAGCTGGAGAAGAAGCTGGTACGCGGCGCTGTAGTGCGCGGCGAGCCCCGTATCGACGGTCGCGACAGCAAAACTGTACGTTCGATCGCTGTGGAAGTTGGCGCTCTGCCCAAGTCCCACGGCTCTGCGCTGTTCACCCGTGGTGAGACCCAGGCTCTGGTAGTGGCTACCCTCGGTTCCACTGGCGATGCACAGATCATCGACGCCCTGGAAGGTGAGCGCAAAGACTACTTTATGCTGCACTACAACTTCCCTCCCTACTCTGTAGGTGAAGCGGGTCGTGTAGGTGCTACCGGTCGCCGCGAAATCGGTCACGGCCGCCTCGCTCGTCGCGGTATCGCTGCAGTTCTGCCGAGCCCGGACAGCTTCCCCTACACTGTGCGTGTAGTTTCCGAGATCACTGAATCCAACGGTTCCAGCTCCATGGCTTCCGTATGTGGTTCCAGCTTGGCGCTGATGGATGCGGGTGTTCCGCTGAAGGCACCGGTTGCCGGTATCGCTATGGGTCTGGTGAAGGAAGACGAAGGCTACGCGGTTCTGACCGATATCCTCGGTGACGAGGACCACCTCGGCGATATGGACTTCAAAGTAGCGGGTACCGCCTCTGGTGTAACCGCGCTGCAGATGGACATCAAGATCGAAGGTATTACCGAAGAGATCATGGAAACCGCTCTGGAGCAGGCTCTGCACGCGCGTCTGCACATCCTCGCGGAAATGAACAAGGTGATCGACTCTTCCCGTACCACCGTGAATGAGAACGCACCGCGCTACGCGACCCTGAAGATCCATCCGGACAAGATCCGCGACGTGATCGGTAAGGGCGGTGCGACTATCCGTTCCATCACTGAAGAGACTGGCGCCTCCATCGATATCGAAGATGACGGCACTATCAAAGTCTTCGGTGAAGACGGTGAGAGCCTGGAAGCGGCGGTAACCCGCATCGAGGAGATCACTGCGGAAGCTGAAATTGGCGCTATCTACGAAGGTACCGTGGTACGTATCGTGGACTTCGGTGCGTTCGTTAACTTCCTGCCGGGCAAAGACGGTCTGGTGCATATCTCCCAGATCGCTGAAGAGCGCGTAAATGCCGTAACTGATTACCTGAGTGAAGGTGAGAAGATTAAGGTTAAGGTGCTCGACGTTGACCAGCGTGGGCGTATCAAGCTTTCTATCAAGGAAGCCAAGGCCGATGCAGCTGCCGCTGAAGAAGCCAAGCAAGCTTCCGACGAAGCTTAAGTCTACGGACTGAAAAAACCCGGCTTTTAAGCCGGGTTTTTTTGTATCTGCCGAAGTGGAATTGTCGCTTATTACCGGATTTCTATTAGAATTCTGGAAAAAAAGGGCAAAACATTGGATAACTTCTGGCTGATCGACATTCTCCTCACCCTCGCCGCACTGCTGATTGCCAATCAGTACTGGCGTCTTATCAATGCTCGCTTCCAATCAGCTGCACTCTTGGTGATGGCGGGTCTTCTATTTATCGCTGTCTCTGCGATTGTCGATGCCTATCGCTACGGTATTGATCCCGGGGCAACCCAATTACACCGGGCTTTACTGCAACTATCCGGGTTTAGTTCGCTGTTGCTAATTGGAATCGGGTTGGTTTGGGCTCGTTTCGAGATAGCTATTGGACAGAGTACCCGGGGACCCGCTTATGTAGTGCTGGTGCTGGTACTGGCCTCGTCTATTGGCGTCGCGGAAAGTGGCAGGTTGTCGCCGGAGGAAGTGATAGAGGTATTTTCCGCCCTGGGGCTTCTATTGTGGTTGTGGGTTGCAATGATGGAATTGATGTCACCGCGACGACTGGCGCCACCGGGGCCCCTGTTACTCGGCGCGGGGGCTGTAGTCATCGCAATGGATGGTTTGTTTGTGGGTACCGGTGCGCCCAGGGTGTTGGGCTTGGCGCGTACAAACTGGTTCCATCTTCTGCTGGGACTTTCGTTGTTTTCACTGTTGGCCGCCCGCCCGTTATTTGAAAAGGAAAATAGTTCAAATGAGTAAAGTAATTACTGAGCTTCGCGGAGGTTGCCACTGTGGCGTTATTCGCTATCGGGCGCGGCACGAGCGCGACTCTGGGGAGAAATTGGTAGCCCACGCGTGCAATTGCTCGATGTGTGAGAAAGTGGGGTTCCTGCACGTCATTATTCCCGCTGAAAACTTTGAGCTGGAGTCTGGGGAAAAAGACCTGCATTGTTATACGTTTAATACGGGGGTGGCCAAGCACCTGTTTTGTCGCCACTGTGGCGTTAAATCCTTTTATGTGCCCCGCTCCAACCCGGATGGCTATAGTCTTAATGCGCGCTGTTTTGATGAGAGGCCCAGGGACTTGGAGGTAAAACCTTTCGATGGTCAAAACTGGGAGCAGAACGCCGCAGAGCTGGCCCATCTCAGTAAATAAGTCGCGCAAAGAAAGTAATACTCCAACCAATATCAGGTGATATGAGAGCCTATGGAAACTGGTCTGGTCTACGCTGTCTTACTCGATCGCAAAGGCTCGGGCCGGGAGCTTTCCTGGACCGAGGTGCAATCATGGCAGCCGAGCCAGGGGCTTCTCTGGTTGCACTTTGACTACGCCAATAGCAAGACCGTCGAGTGGCTCCAGCAGCACAGTGGGCTTACAACGACAGCGGTAGAGACCCTGTCAGCAAAGGCAGTTCGCCCCTGTGTAGCAACTGTGGAGGATGGGCTGATTTTGGCCATGTATGGTATTGAGAGAAAATCCAAACCTCGCTCAAAGGATATGATCGCCGTGCGAATTTGGGCTGAGAAAGACCGCATTATCAGTACTGGCCGACGAAAGTTACTTGCGGAGGATGATTTACTTTCCCGTTTGCGCAGTGGCTTTGGACCTCGTGGAACTGCAGCTCTGTTGATGTCGCTGGCTGATTTGCTGGTCTTGCGGATGTGTGAAAAAGCTGAGGATTTCGAAGAAAAAATTGATGAGTTGGAAAACCTGTTATTAGGTAAGGGGGGCGGAGCTATCTTCTTTATTAGTGCGTCTGCGCAAGAAAACTATCGTGTTACGGCGCTATTTATGCCTGCAAAGAGAGGTTCTGAGACGTCTACAACAGGAATCCTTACCCTGGTTTGATAAGCATAGTCACGCTCTTTTGGGTGAAGCAAATGATCGACTGCAAAGGCATATCGATGATATTGATACAGTGCGGGAGCGCGCCGCCATCGCCCAGGAAGAGTTGTTGAGCCTCACATCAGATCAGTTGAATAGCCGTATGTATGTGCTATCGGTGGTGGCTGCAGTTTTTCTGCCCCTGAGTTTTCTTACCGGGCTATTCGGGATCAATGTCGGTGGTATTCCCTGGGGGCAATCATCTCTGGGTTTTATTGCTTTTTGTATATTGCTGATCGTGGCATTGACTGGGCAGATCGCTTTTTTCTACTGGAAAAAGTGGTTGTAGTCATCTTTTCAAATATTCCAATTGAATAGTCTGTTTAAGCTAACTGGTTGCTAATCAGCCATTAAACCCTATAGACCTTACGATTCGATCAGCATTCGCCATAATGGTATAGGCGATGGTTGAACCTGCAATATCGGGAAAGTTGGCAGAATCCGTAATATGGACATTTTTAAAGTGTGCCGGCCTCCCTAAAAAGTCTGAACGGAATATTTCATGTTTTCCTCCCATCGGGAAACTGCCCCCAAGGTGGAAGCTTTTGCCTGGCGGTAGTACTGTGAGAAAGAAGGGGGGACCATGCCAAGCCTTATCAGTGAGCGTCTTATTAAAGACTGCGTTCTTTGGGCGATTTCTCGAGCTCTCGTATTTTCAATTCCTCTTATTTCTATCGAAGAACTATCTGAGTGTTTATCGGTTAAGGTCAGCTCCAATGAATCAGAATCCTCAGAGGACATAAAACCCTGAATTACGTATAAGCGATCCAAGGCGACTTGCTTTGGGAAAAGGGTAGGAAGTAGAGATGTTAATTGTTCTTCAATAATTTGGCTTCGACCATAAAGTTGGAGGTGTATTTGTTCAGGGCTTATGTTTGGATTGTCAACTTCTAGAAAGATTTCTGCGAGGGTAAACTCAATCTCATAACGATACCCTTTGTAGAGAAAGAGGGGGAAGAAAAAATATTGGCTGTTTTTTATTTTGATTGGAGTATTTAATAGATTGAGGGATCTTGCCAGTATTGTAGTGGTGGCAAACTGGCCGGTTGCGAGAAAAACTTTCTGTGCGGTAATTTTTTTTATTTTGCTATTGGTTATATCAACTGCAATCACATCTACGCCTTGACTTGTTTCATGAATCTCCAAGACAAGAAGACCTTTATGTATGGTGAGTTTGTCTTTTTGTAGTTTTTCAAACAAGTATTTAGGGTTGAAAATAGATTGGTATGGGCATCCGTCAAAGCAGTGGCCGCAATATCTACATCCATACTCCCCCTTGCTTGCATCTACCGCTAAGCGGGCTCGACCAAATTCAATGCCATTCCTCTGGAGATTACTTTCAATAGCCTTCAATTTTTTCAATAAGAAATCTGTCGGCGCATTTCTTTTGATGGCAGTAAAGTTGTTAGGGAATAGTGGATACTTGTTGTTGAGGTTGTCTATCTCCGCACTTATAGGCATATAGCGGAGTACATTTTTGTAGGATGGCGTTAGTTCATTTAAGGAAATAGGCCAATTTGCTAGCTGACTTTCACTGTAGGGCATGATAGCTGCACCCCATACGTTCCCAAGCCCACCAAAGCCATGGGAAAATTCTGTATTACAGTTTTTTGTCGTAATGCTGAGAGGTTTTGGTACTCTGTATGGAAAGTCAGACCCAAATAGATATCTTCTTTCCAGGCCTTTTCGGGAGGCTACTGGAGGTGGAAACAGTTTATCTTTGTCCTCCTGAGTCCATGCATCAACGTTTTTTTTGGATAAGATATTAACTTGGTATTTGATATCGTCTTCAAGGTCATATGAAACATCAACGACTTCAACTTCTTGCCCAATATCCTGCAATGCCTTGACCGTAGCGATACTCGCAGGACCACTCCCGATAACCAGATTCTTAATTCTGTCCACTGAAAGCCCTTCCCGCCAAGCATGTGTTTGTGCGTGGGTTAAAGTTCTCCTCAATAAGCAAAATTGTAGCTGGATTGTGTTTTCAGTCCGGTGTCGTTCACTTTGTCGGTAAATTGGTTAAGCCCCTTCCGATCCCCTGCGGAAGAGGCTGTGTGCCGCTCGTTTAGTGTTTAACCCATGAGAAGTCTACAAATACTGGGTCGTGGTCGCTCAGCCCTGTGTACTCTGCGGAGCCAATATAATAATTGGTTACGTCCAGCGTGTAATTGGGGTTGTTATTAATAACGACGACATGATCGGTATCGTCCTGAAGTTCATCAGCACAGGCTTCCAAGCTGGTGTCGCTGCCAGATAGCATATATTGGCAGGCATGCTTGCCGCCGGTTTTGGCAAAAAATGCTTTCCAGGTTTGGTAGTTTGTACCGCGCCAGCCGTCGTCATTTTCATCAAACGCCATATTGAAATCACCGGCCAATATGACTGTGGCATTACTTGAGTGGGCGACGATCATATCGGCAATCTGGTCGAGTTGCTTGGCTTTGGCATTTAGGTCATCGTCTTGGTGTCCTGCATCCATATGGGTGTTGTACACATGGACATGGAAGTTTTTGGTTACTTCAACTTTTGCTACGGTAAAGCCTTTTTCGGTATCACAGTCATTACCTGCGCACTTATCAAAAGTTTCCTCCTCATAAGTGGCGAAGGTGTAGTCGTCGTCATCGCGATTATCTCGGTCAAACGGAAACTTGGAAAAGGTCAGCAGGCCATTGCCAAAGCTGGTACCAGTGCCTTTCCAGTGTTTGGAGCGATAGGGGACTGTATCGTTATCAAGCTTGTCGTTGTCGTCCAGATAGTTGGCTTTGGTTTTGCTCCAGGCCTCCTGCATCAACCAGAGGTCTTTGGGGTTGTTATCAAAAGTGTTAATAATCTGTTTGAAGTCAGATTTGCTGTTACCGCCAATACATTCCAAAAACCCATCCATGTTGTAGACGATCATGTCAAAGCTGCCTGAATTGGCATCGGCAAATTCAGTGTCACCGTATTCATAGCCGTCCAGGTCTTTTGAGCCGGTATCATCGACATCATCAATAAATTCAAACCAGTTACAGGAAGTAATTGCATCCCATACATCTTCAAAGTCTGCTCCTGCAGCGGGATAACTGAATAGAAACATGAAGGAAATAAATATTCTTTTTATCATTATTGCTCTCCAAATTTGTTATTACCGACGGTTTTGTAGTGGTGCCGAAAATTGGGGCGTTTCTCTGGCGGCCCCTTTGTTTTCGATGGAGGGGATGATGGATAGCGTAGATTACAAATTGGAGTAAAGGAGATTTTTTTATTTTATTTTTCTGTAAGGGCGGCGCGATTTATTTTTTCATAAGGAAATAATAGAAATCACGAAAGTTGTATATTTTTATGCAGGTAATAATTGATTCGTTAGGCGGGTTAAGCAGGATCGGGAAGTATTATTTAGAGTGGTCTGAAGGCTGCAGAAAAGTTACAAAATTCTTTAGGACGGTTTAAATGGTTCCATCCGTGGAGCCAAGGTATCTAGTGAGCACAGGTAAAGGGATAGTTGATCGACGAGTGCTGGTTAACCAAAGATAGTGACCATTTGGCGGGAGAGGGCGGTTAAACGTCCATCGGCATCCCACAAGCGGGCCTGTATTACTGCGTAGCCATCCTCAGCCTGTTCCACTTCGGCCTCGTATTGCCACCAGTCAGAAGCGGTGCGCTCTGGGAGTGGCTCCATAAACTCCACTGTCCATGTTAATGAGCTGGCGGGAGCCGGCTCTTTCATCATCGGGAGTGTCGCCGGTGGCCAGGCATCGATCAGTGCGAGTAAGTGGCTGATACCAGTACGGCTCTCACTGCCATCCTTAAATCGTACCCAGCCACCTAAAACTCTCTCTTTCGCGCCGCTGAAAGGCAGGCCCCCACTAGCGATGCGGTAATCGAACTTCTGTGTGAACTCCGGCACTACACCTTCGATATAGGGCAGGGGCAGGCATTTATCCGGGGTGGGGTACTCCGGTGCTGAGGGACCTTTGGCGAGAACCGATGACTCCCTGCCGCGGCCAAAACTGGCGAGGCCCGCCAGCATAACGGCATCATCCTGATCGAGGTGCCCCTGCACCTGGGTGACAGAGCGGCCTGCGCGAAGGACATCCGCGCGGGTGTTAATCGCCCCTGGGGCAACAGGGCCTACGAATGAGGTGGTAAAAGAGCGCAAGCTGCTGTCAGAAGGCAGCTCTGAAGCCATCTGCTCATACAACATTGCGGCTACAAGGCCGCCAAATGTAGCCCGCCCCTGGGTCCAGCCTTCGGGCACAGAAGTGGCGCCATTGGTCGAGAGCCAATCCTGGATTAGTTGGTCGAAAGTCATAGTGTTACCGCTTGAGAGCGGCAGGTGGGACCTGCCGCAGAAAAATACCGGGTGAGAAGCACCCGGATGAGGGGAGTATTATTTAAATATGTGTTCCTCGCCGGGGAAAACGCCTTGTTTGACGTCCTCGGCGTATTTGCGCAGGGCCCCGGGAATATCCTCGGCCTCTACCAGGAAGTTTTTGGAAAACTTGGGGGGCTGTTGGGTGAGGCCCAGGATGTCATTGATTACCAGTACCTGGGCATCGCAGTCGCGGCCCGCGCCTATGCCGATGGTGGGCATGGATACGGCTTTGGTAATACGCTTTGCCAGGTCGGCGGGAACACATTCCAACACCAGCAGATCAGCTCCGGCTTCGTCGAGTTGTAGGGCGTCTTCGAGGATTTGCTTGGCGTGTTCTTCGTCGCGCCCCTGAACGCGATAGCCTCCCAGTTTGTGTACTGATTGAGGGGTGAGGCCCAGGTGGGCGCAAACGGGAATACCGCGATCAGTAAGGATCTTCACGGTGTCGGCGAGCCAGGCGCCTCCCTCGATCTTCACCATATGTGCACCGGCCTGCATGATCCGGGTTGCATTCTGGAGTGCCTGCTCCGGGGTGGCGTAAGTCATAAACGGCATATCCCCCATAATCAGGGACTTCTTATTGCCGCGCGCGACCGCCTCGACGTGGTAAATCATTTGCTCCATCGTCACTGGCACGGTGCTGTCGTAACCGAGCACGGTCATGCCCAGGGAATCTCCGACGAGCAGTGTCTCAACCCCGGACTTTTGTGCCATCGCAGCCATAGGGGCATCGTAGAGAGCAACGGTAATAAACTTCTCACCATTCGCTTTCATTTTTCGCAGGGTTTGAACGGTTACGAGCTTTTCTAATTCAGAGGGTGCATACATAACAATTAACTTCCTGGGTTGTAATAGTGTCGGCCACTGGTGATCGTGAACAGATATTCGACCAGCTGTTGGTAGTCCTCTGGGCTATCGACAATGTCGATCTCCTCGGTATTGACGATGAGTAGAGGCGCCTCATCGTAAAAATGGAAAAAGCGGGTGTAGGCGTTGTTGAGGGTGGCGAGGTACTCATTGCTTATCGCCCGCTCAGCCGGGATTCCCCGATTGCGGATTCGGGCTTGCAGCACATCGAGGGGAGCTTGCAAATAGATCACCAGGTCCGGCTTGGGTGCTTCCAGGGTGAGATGTCTGTACACCTGCTGGTACAGGTGCAGCTCATCCTTATCCAGGGTGACTTCAGCAAACAGCTGGTCCTTTTCAATTAGAAAATCCGACACCCGCACCGGCTCAAAGATATCGTCCTGCCGCAGTGCCTGGATTTGCTGTGATCGCTGGAGGAGAAAGTGCAGTTGGGTGGGCAGTGCGGCATTTTTTGGGTCCCGGTAGAAACGCTCTAAAAAGGGGTTCTCCTCGGGTAATTCCAACAGCGTGTCGTAATTGAATGTGGAGGCCAGCTTCTTTGCCAGTGTGGTTTTTCCCACGCCAATATTGCCTTCCACCGCGATAAATTTAGGCGGCGTTTTATCAGACAGGTTGAATTCAGCTGTGCTGGTCTCGGGTTTTTCGATAACCACTTGAGCGACTCCTCTTTGTCTGGGGTCTTCCCTGATGAGTTGCAAACGCAAAAGTACTATTGAGAGGGCCGCCCGTCGAGTAGTTGGGGAGCCTCAGTCGATCAAACCTTTTCCAGGCGGTTTTCCGGGCAGCCCTGTAAGAGTGCTGGAAGGGCTCCCAATCCGGGCAGTTCCATCGCGGGAGCCAGTTCAGAAAGGGGTAGCAGTACGAAGTTGCGCTCGGCCATGCGCGGGTGTGGGACCTGTAGGCGGGGCTCATCGATTTGAGATTCCCCAAACAACAGGATATCCAGGTCCAGGGTGCGGGCGCCCCAGCGGATGGAGCGCTCGCGCCCGTGGGACAGCTCGATAGATTGGAGCTGGTCCAGTAGTGCTAGCGGGGACAGTGCTGTTTTCAATGCTGCGACGGCATTGATGTAATCGGGTTGATCGCCGGGGCCGACCGGGGCGCTTCGGTAAAAGCTCGAACACCCCAATAATTCTGTACTGGGGATTCGTTCCATGGCCGATAGGGCGCTGCGCAGTTGTTTGCCGGGCTCTGCCAGGTTACTGCCCAGGCCGATGTATACCGTTTCCATTACTGTTCTGCTCTCGGCTTGCGACGGCGGCCGCGAGAGTTGCGGTTGCGGCGCCCACCGCTGCCTGTGCGCTGTAGCTTGCGCACCATTTGCTGGCGCTGCTCATCGTCAGCCTGTTGGAAGTCGGTCCACCATTTGCCCAGGCCCGCTTCAATCTCGCCACTTTCTTCCCGCAGCAACAGGAAGTCGTAGGCGGCGCGGAAACGGGGGTGTTCCAGCAAGCGCTGGGCCCGGCTGCCACCGCGCTGGGGCAGGCGCTGTTGCAGGTCCCAGATTTCCCGCATGGGGATTGAGAAGCGCTTGGGAATAGCGGTGTGGGCCAGCTGTGAACTGGTAACTTTTTGTGCCGCTTGGGCCAGCGCCGGCGCTGGCGGGGTACCCTTGGCAATCAGCTTTTGTTGCTCGGTGCTCACCGCAGGCCAGAGTAGGGCGGCGTAGAGGAACGCTGGGGTAACACGCATATCGGCGCGGATACGTTGGTCCGTGTTCCGCAGGGCTTGTTGGGATAGTTTCAGGGCCGCGTTGTTGGCCTCAATTTGTGCGGCGTTATCCGGGAACAGGTGTTGCCAGAGCTGGTACTGGCGCAGCAGCTCAAAGGTGCGCTCTCCGTGGCCACTCATCAGCAGCTTGAGAATCTCATCGAATAGGCGAGCCGGGGCAATATTGCGTAACAGTGGCGCCAGCTCGTGCAGGGGAGCTTCGGTCTTGCCTTCAATAGTGAAATCCAGCTTGGCGGCGAAGCGCACTGCGCGCAGCATGCGCACCGGGTCTTCCTTGTAGCGGACCTCCGGGGAGCCGATCATTCTAATCAGGCGCTTTTCAATATCCTCGACACCGCCGGTGTAGTCGTGGATTTCGAACCCTTTGGTGGTGTAGTAAAGCGCATTGACCGTGAAATCCCGACGCATGGCATCACTTTCCAGGTCGCCATAGACATTGTCACGCAGCAGCATGCCGTGTTCGGACTGCTTGGCCTCGTGGGTCTCGCCATCGCTGTGGTGACCGCGGAAGGTAGTCACTTCGATAACTTCACGGCCTATACGGGCGTGCAGGATGCGAAAGCGGCGACCGACAATGCGGGCGCCGCGAAACAGCACCTTGGCCTGCTCTGGAGTGGCGTCGGTGGCCACATCGAAATCCTTGGGGTGGCCGCCGAGCATCAGGTCGCGCACACCTCCACCTACGATATACGCCTGGTATCCGGCATCCTGAAGGCGCTTCATAACTGTTAAGGCCGCGCGGCTGATTTCTCGGCGCGAGATGCTGTGGTCGTTGCGGGCGATAACCCTGGGGCCTTTACTGGCCGGCTTGCGCCAGCGTTTGATACTACTAATCAGGTTGTTGAGCATACGGCTGTCTATGTTGACTGCTGCCATTTAGGGATGGCCGGGAAAGCCCCGCTGTGCTTGGCCACGCATTGGTTGGCGGCCTGTATAAGTGGTGGTCCCTCTGGGGAGATTCACGATGGCACTGCTGGAGCCTCTATACCTGGGCTACCCCAGGAGCGAGTCCGGAAAGGAGCCTCAGTGGCTGTTTATCCTCAGAGATCGGGACTCGCGGGCGCGATTCTAACACACGCAAAGGAATGCGCCCGCAATATGCGGGTGCCTGTAAGTTCGGGGGAAAAGAAATATGGGAATTATTATTACCAGTATGAAGGCAGCGGCTTCCTTGCGCTCTCAATTTGCTTTCAAGCAAACACCCTCTCCCAGGTACAGTTCAGTCAGTTTGCAACGCGCTTGTTGTTATTCTTATTCTTCTTGAGTTTTATTGTTATTGTTTATTGTTGTTCTTGCGGTTTTGGCCACTCATTGCTTTTATTGTCGGCCGCCCCATTATTTTTATTATGTTTCGCCCCACTTATTGTTAGTTGTTATAGGGCTTTTAACAGTCATTTATTTTTATTGTTGGCTGTTTTCAATTTTTGTACTAAGAGTAAAGCACTTAGTATGCCAACTTTTAAAAATCCTTATAAATCAATAGGTTGCGATCTTTACGAAATTTGACGGAACTTTTCCTGGAGCTATTGCGTTACGGAAGGTGCGAGAGTTGTTACTTCTGGGTGGGTGTGGGTAACACTCTGGTTGGTAACCCCTGTGGGGGTGGGGTAACAAAGTAATGGAGGAGACTGGCAGGTGGGGGAGGAATGGGAGCAGGGGGCGGAAGCCCCCAGGGGATAGGGTTAGTTTTTACACTTCTGCGGCAGCGCTGCGGCGACTCTTCTTGCGGGGGATACCCAGCTTTTGGCGGCGTTCCCACAGGCATTTGCGGCTGACGCCGAGCTTCTTGGCCAGGTCCGTCTCACTCATGGTGTCCTGGTGTTCAATAACAAAGCGGGCGAAGTAGTCCTCCAGGGACAGGTCCTCGCGGGGGTCGGTGTGCAGACTGCGGGGGCGAGGGATGCCATCGGCTTCTTCGATCGGTACCAGGTCCAGATCGATGTCCAGGGTTTTGTGGTCGATTTCACGGCTGTTCTTATCCGTCAGGATCACAGCGCGCTGAATGGCGTTTTCGAGTTCGCGCACGTTACCGGGCCAAGTGTAGGTGGTAACAGCCTGGATGGCTTCCGGTGACAAGCGCAATAAAGGACGCTCGATCTTGGTGCAGAACTTTTCCAACAGGTGCTCTGCCAGTGCTAGGACGTCTCTGCCTCGCTCGCGCAAGGGGGCAAGCGTCATTTGCACCACATTGATGCGGTAGTAGAGGTCTTCCCGGAATTTACGCTCCGCTGACAGCTGGCGCAGGTTGCGGTGGGTGGCTGTTACCAGGCGCACATCCACTTTGCGGGATTCGATCGAGCCAATTGGCCGCACTTCGCCCTCTTGCAATACACGCAGCAGGCGGGCCTGTGCCTCCAGGGGCAGCTCACCGATTTCGTCGAGGAACAGGGTTCCTCCGTCGGCTGCCGCTACCAGTCCCTCCCGGGAACTCTGGGCACCGGTAAATGCACCTTTCTCGTAGCCGAACAGCTCAGATTCAATCAGTGTGTCGGGAATCGCGGCACAGTTGACGGAGATCAGGGGTTTGTTGGCCCGGCGGCTCTCCTCGTGAATAGCCCGGGCAACCAGTTCCTTACCGGTACCGGTTTCACCGTGCACCAGGACGGTGGCGTCTGTGGGGGCAACTTTATGGATGCGACCGTAGAGCTCCCTCATCACTGGGCTGCTGCCAATCATGCCGGCAATAGTGCCGGTATTTTCTTTCTCGTTGACGGGCTGGGCGCGATTCTGCTCCGCTTTGCCTATGACCCGGCGGACGGTTGCGAGCATTTCGTCGTGATCAAAGGGCTTGGCGATATAGTCGGCGGCCCCCATACGCATGGAGTCCACCGCAGAGCGGAGGCTGGCGTAACTGGTCATGATCAGTACCGGAATATCACCGGCGTGCTTGAGCAGGTCGGTGCCCGGTGCGCCAGGCAGGCGCAGATCGGAGATAACCAGGTCAACTTCATTGAGGCGGTACTTGGTGAGCGCCTCCTTTACCGAACCCGCTTCACTGATTTTGTAGCGGTGCCGCTCTAAAAGCTTGCGCAGCGCCGTTCGGATAATGGCTTCATCTTCGACGATGAGGATGTGGCTCATATGTTACGCCTGGTTACAAAATGCTCAGTAAGCGCCTAGTTTTACCCGGGCGCCGTTTCGATGCAACTCAAAAACGGTTAATCGGGTTGTTTTTGCACAAATAATGATCGATTTGGGTGTCCAGCCATCTCAGTCTCCAAGGGGGAGTTGCACAATAAAGCGGGCGCCAGTCCCGGTTTCCGGATTTGCGGGACTGACCAATTCCAGCTGGCCGCCGTGCTCCTCGACAATGCTGTAAACCATTGCCAGCCCCAGCCCCGTACCTTCGCCGGGCTCTTTCGTTGTGAAGAAGGGCTCCAGAATCCGTTCACGATGCTGAGCTGAAATTCCCGGTCCGCTGTCGGTGACAGAGACACAGGCGCTGCCGCTCTTGCGATAGCCCTCGATTACAATCTGGCCGCCATCGGGGCTGGCATCGCGGGCATTGCTGAGCAGGTTGATAAACACCTGGATCAGGCGCTGGTTGTCTCCCGGGGCGATCAAGTCTTCGGGTACCCGGTTCTCAAACTGGACCTCGGTCTTATCCCGTTGCAGGGACAGCAGGTTGACCGCCTCCTGTACACAGGCATAGAGGTCCACTGGGGCCCGCTCGCTGTCTTCCTGGTTGCCGCTGTGAGAGAAGTTGACCAGGGAGTGGACGATACGGCTGATGCGCTGGGTCTGGCTCAAGATCTGGTCGGCGGTTTCCAGGACTTCCGGATTGTCACAGTCGTACTGGAGGTTTTGCGCCAGGCAGGCGATTCCCGTTACCGGGTTACCCACTTCGTGGGCTACGCCGGCGGCCAGGCGACCCACAGAGGCCAGGCGCTCGCTGTGGATAAGTTCCTGTTCCAAGACCTGTGTTTCGGTAATGTCCTCCAGCAACAACATTTGTGCATCGCCGCGCTCGTCGCGGGAGCGGTCGCTGCGGCTGCGTTTTTGCCGCGCCTTGTGCAGGTTGAGCCAGTGGCTATTGCCGTCGAGGCTCACCTGTTGCTTAAAGCGGCTGGCATCGGTGGATAGGGCAAATTCCCCCAGCAGGCTGCGCCAGGGTTCTGCCAAGTATTCCAATTTCGAGCCGATTACCTCGCTGGCACTGATACCGGTGAGGTCCTGCATGGCGTAGTTCCACAGCAGGACTTCTCCGTCGCGCCCCAGGGAGCAAGCGGCCATCGGTAGCTCTTCCAGCATTTGACGGTGATACAGGCGCAGGTTATTGAGTTCTGCGGCCAGGCCGGTGAGCTGGTGCTTATAACGGCCCAATCGGGTCTCGATCAGGTGAATATCCTTGTTCGCCGGCTGATCGCTGTTCTGAAACGGGAAGTGCCGATCGATAATTTGCACCGCCAGAACCCGCCCCAGCAGGCCGGAAAGATTGGACTCCAGCTTGTTGCGCAGTTGGCGCAGGGCGTAGGGGCGGCGCTCGTTGTCCGGCAGATTGAGGGCGGCGAGGGCGCGTTTAACTTCTTTATTCGCCGTAGCGGCCCCGAGGCTTTCAGCCAAGCGCAGGCGAAAATCTGCGGCGGATTCCACATCCAGTCCCAGGCGTAGAGCCTGGGCGATGGTGTCGTCGCTACACAGGTCAGCGGCGTACTGCTCCAGGCTGCTGGTGCGGGTGAATAGAGACAGACTGACAAATAACAGGACATTGACCCCCAGTGACAGGGTGGTGATCTGTGTCCAGATAGACATTCCCAGGGGAATTTGGAGGGAGGTGCCGGGCAGGGTGATGCCGGTAATCCCAAAAATTGACGGAATTAACAGGCCGCCCCCCCAAAGCAACATGCCCGCCAGCAGGCCACCGACAAATCCGCGTCGATTACCTCGCGGCCAGTGGATTACAGCAAAAATCCCCGGCAGAAATTGGAGTGATCCGATAAATGCCAGCAGGGCCAGGTCCGACAGGGAGAGTCGGTTGTTGAGTAACAGGTAAAAGGCAAAGCCGGCAATAAATAGAGCGGCGATCAGCGCGCGGCGCAACCACACCAGCTGCCGGTACATATTGTCCTCAGAGTGCCAGCGGGTGCCGGGCAGCAGCCAGTGGTTCATCACCATGGTGGCGAGGGCCAGGGTGATCATAATCAGTGCGCCAGTGGCTGCCGACAGGCCGCCGATAAAGGCCAGGGTGGTGAGCAGTGCCGAGCCACTGGCGCGGGGAACCGCCAGGGAGAAGTACTGCACCGGGCCGGCCACATCCAGGGCAAAGCCCGCCCACATGATGGGGAAGATAGGCAGGGCCATCAGCAGCAGGAACAGGGGGAAGCCCCAGCTGGCGGTGCGCATTGCCTGTCCGGTGGGGCGCTCGGCAATACTCAGGTAAAAAATATGTGGCATAGCCACGGCAGTGGCGATAAACACCAGTAGCAGGGTGTGGGATGAGCCCTGCTTGATGGGGGTGTAGAGCAGCTGGTGCATATCGGGGTTCTCCAGCAGCCACTCATCCAGGCCGGAAAATCCACCGAAGACGCCGTAAATGGCATAGCCGCCCACCGCGGTTAGCGCCACCAGTTTTACCAGGGACTCCAGGGCCATGGCACTGGCCAGGCCCTCGCCACGCTCGCGGGTGGCGCCGTACATACTGGTGAATACCGCTAGCAGTACGCAGTAAAAAAATGCGATTAGGTTTTTGCTCGATACACCGCTGTCCGGCAGTGCCAGGGCAGCCACACTATCCCGCGATAAAAGGGCCAGGGTCTCAGATACTGCCTGGATTTGCAGGGCGATCAGGGGGAGCAGCGCCAACAGCATAAACAGGGTGGCGAGAGTCCCCGCCTGGCGGCTGTGATAGCGGAACACCAGAAGATCTGCCGGGGAGTACAGCTGGTAGCGCTGTGCCAGGCGCGCCAGTGGTTCCAGGGCTACTGGCGCAAACAGGAACATGGCGCCGGTGCCCAGATAGTAGGCGAGCACTCCGTAACCATACTGCCAGGCCAGGTCGACGATACCGTAGAAGGTCCAGGCCGATAATGATACGCCCAGGGAGAGCACATAAACCAGTGGATGGCGCACCCAGCGGGAAGGCAGCCAGCCCTTGGAGGTGGCGAAGGCGACAAAAAACAGGGTGGCGATATAGGCCACTCCCACCAGGGCAATGTGGGCAATATCAAAGCTCATTCGATTTGCGCCTCCACTGGATAAAAATCGCCAGTAGGATCAGCACGAACCAGAGGATAAAAGGCCGGTACCAGGCGCCGACGGGATTGATCATCCAGGTAAAGATGGTGGGGGAGAATACATAACCCACCAGCACCAGCAGAATTAATAGTGTGCGGTTACTCATAGATCGCCTTGAAAACCCGCTAGAGAAATTTGTTGCCCGCGCACTGTACCGGTGAGAAGTCATCCCTGTGTAATCGTCAACGCGGGTTATCAGCCGGACCCTTAAGGGCGGCTGGCGCGGAAATGGTAAGTGCAGCTTGGAATCAGTGCAATTGGCGGTTGCGCATATCTATCTGGTGGCGGCGCCAGCGCGCGGTAGCCCACTTGAGAATATGCTCGGGGGATTCTGTTAGGGCAGTGTTTGGCAGTTTGAAGCCGAGGAACTGTAAAGCCTTACAGAGGTTATCGGAAGCCATGTTGTCGTCGATAGCCGGCGCGTGATTTTGTTTGCTGAGTTTTTGCCTGTCGTCAGGGCCCATCACCAGCGGCAGATGGCCGAACTGGGGCGGGGTGGCGCCGAGGATTTTATACAAGCGCTGTTGTGCACCGGTGGTATCCAATAGGTCTGAGCCGCGCACCACCTGGTTGATCTGTTGATCGATATCGTCGACAACGACTGCCAGTTGGTAGGCATAGAGGCCGTCGCGGCGCTTGAGAATGGTGTCTTCGCGGATTAGCTGCCGCTGCTCTCCGTGCCAAATATCCACAAAGCCTTCCTTGCCGCCTGCGCATTGTAATCGCAGCGCTGAGGGTTCGCTCACATCGTATTTAAGGCGACAGAAGTCGTTCGCATGCCCACCATTTTTCTTAATCTGGCTGCGTGAGCAGTCGCAGGGGTAAATCAGTTGCCGTTGGCGCAGTGTGGACAGGGTTTCCTCGTAGAGTGCGTAGCGTTTGCTCTGCCATTCGACGGGGCCGTGCCAGTGCAGTCCGTGGGCTTCCAGGGATTTCAGAATGCGGGTTGCCGCGCCGGGCTCTTCCCGGGGAGGGTCGAGGTCTTCCATGCGCAGGAGCCAGTGTCCGCCATGGGCGAGGGCGTCGAGGTAGCTGCCGACGGCGCACACCAGTGAGCCGAAGTGGAGCGGTCCACTCGGGGAGGGTGCGAAGCGACCAATATAGGGAGTTGTGCTGTTCAAAATGAATAGGGGCGATACATTGATCGCCCCCTCCGAGCAGGGCGATCGCAAGCGAACGCCGTGTCGCTATCGGTTGTGGATCAGCCGGAGATCTGCCGTTCCTTGATTTCCGCGAGGGTTTTGCAGTCCACGCACAGAGTGGCGGTTGGACGGGCTTCCAGGCGGCGAATGCCGATGTCGACACCACAGGCTTCGCAGAAACCGTAGTCATCCTGGTCGATAAGCTCCAGGGTGGCATCGATCTTCTTGATCAGCTTGCGCTCGCGATCGCGGGTGCGCAATTCCAGGCTAAATTCTTCTTCCTGGCTGGCGCGGTCTGCGGGATCGGGGAAGTTTGCGGCCTCGTCTTTCATGTGGGAAACGGTGCGGTCCACTTCCGCCATCAGCTCGGCCTTCCAGGCCAACAGCAAGTTGCGGAAATGCTCCTGCTGCTTCTCATTCATGTACTCTTCGCCCTGCGTCTCCTTGTAGGGCTCAAAGCCGTGCAGAGATTCGGTGCTCGCAGCAGTTTTGGGCATAGTCGTTGCCTCTCTTTCTATACGGGCCCCCCTTTATGGGGGCGATACCACCAAATTCAATCTAGCCTAGACCGGAATCTTTCTAAGTGATGCTTTTTTCACCTATCAAATTCGCTGCGATGTCAGGCTAATCCTGTTCTCGGTACCGATACCCCTGGCGACCGAGAGCGAGGAAGCTATCAAATCTGCGCGATTCGCGCCACAAATAGTTGTCTGCTATTTTGTGGCGCCTGAAATTACAGCCAAGTGGTCCAGCCCGTGAAATTTACCCCTCCGTTGCAAAAGGCAACACTTTTGCGCCGATACAAGCGCTTTCTCGCCGATGTGGAATCTGCCAGTGGCGACGTGTTTACCATCCACTGCCCAAATACGGGGTCTATGAAGAATTGTTGGGTGGAGGGGGAGACTGCTGGTACTCCGATTCTGGCAACCCCAAGCGCAAGTATCATCACACTCTGGAAATCTGTACGACCCCGGATGGAGCCCTGGCAGGGGTGAACACAGGCCGCGCCAATGCTCTGGTTGAAGAGGCCATTCTGTCTGGCGTAGTCAGCGAGTTACAGGGCTATGAATCCCTGCGCAGGGAAGTGCGCTACGGCGAGGAAAACAGCCGTATCGATCTGTTGTTGTCCGGCGCTGATGGGGACTGCTACGTGGAAGTGAAAAATGTGACCCTGGCAGATGGGGCACGGGGTTACTTCCCCGATGCGGTAAGTACCCGGGGCGCCAAGCACCTGCGCGAACTGCAAAAGCTGGCTGAGAGCGGTGTGCGGGCGGTACTTTTTTACTGCGTCCAACACAGCGGTATTGAGACGGTGCAGGCGGCGCGGGAAATTGATCCCGCTTATGCTGAGGCCCTGGATTCCGCTGTCGATGCCGGTGTGCAAGTGCTCGCATACCGCGCGAAGCTCGGTGCTGAAGGTGTCGAGCTGGTGGAGGCCCTGCCTTTCCTCCCGTGAGGGAAAGGCAGGGGGCTGTCAGTCGGCCAGTAATGCGTAGAGACCGTCCTGTGCATATTCCACCGGTACTGGCGTAAGGGCATCACCAGTACAGGGCCCGGCGATACACTCCCCAGATTCAATCAGGAATAGCGCGCCGTGGGAGGCGCACTGAATAAGTGCGCCATCGGGATCGAGGAACTGGTCTTCCTGCCAGTCCAGATTGATGCCCCGGTGAGGGCAGGTGTTCTTGTAGGCGTAGACCTCGCCATCTTTCATCACAGCAAACACATTGTCAGTGCCGGCGGCAGTGTCTCCGAGGGAGAACCCTTTGGATTGACCTTCGCTTAATTCGTCATAGCGACACAGGAAGTACTTCTGCATAGGTTATCGGCTCCCGGCCTAATTCTTGTTCAGGGCGCAAGCGCCTGCTTATTCGGGTGCCGCGAGTCTAATGGACGTGTAACGAATTGTCCCGTCACGCAGTATGCCGATAGTGATTTCGTCACCGGCACTGTGCTTTTCCAGGGCATTGAGCAAATCGTCGTAGCTGCGGATCGGCTGTTGTTCTATTTCTACAATCACATCGCCCAATTCCCAGCCCCCACCCCGGGTGCGGTGGATACCGCGCAAGCCGGCTTTCTCTGCGGGGAGCCCGGGAGCGGTACGCAATACGGCAACCCCCTCAAAGCCGTAGCGGCTACTCCACTGATCTGGGGCGGATTCGATACCGATAATCGGGCGCACCAGGCGGCCGTGATTGATCAGTTCCGGCACAATTTTTTTGACCGTATCCACTGGAATCGCAAAGCCAATACCGACACTGGCGCCACTGGGGCTGTAAATTGCGGTATTGACCCCGATTAAACGCGCCTGGGAATCCAGCAACGGGCCGCCGGAGTTACCTGGATTAATAGCCGCATCTGTTTGGATAACATTGCGAATGGTGCGGTTGTTGGCGGCTTCAATTTCCCGCCCCAGAGCGCTGACCACCCCGGTGGTGAGAGTGGTATCCAGGCCGAACGGGTTGCCGATAGCCAGTACTTTGCGGCCCACCGCGAGATTGCTGGAGGTGCCCACAACCAGCGGTTTTAGCAACTCCCTGGGAGCGTTAATTTTCAGAACTGCCAGATCTTTTTCCGGCGCAGACCCCACCAGCTCGGCCGGCCACTCACTGCGATCCTGCAAAGTAATAGTGATCTGCCGCGCACCCTCAATGACGTGGAAATTGGTGACAATATGGCCCTGAGTGTCCCAGATAAATCCGCTGCCGGCGCCTTTGGGCACTGAGTGGAGGCGCAGGGTCCTGCGATCCCGCACCAGGGTTTCATTGGTGACATAGACCACCGACGGACTGGCAAAATTGAACACTTGCATGGTGTTGCGCTCGTCGTCGGTGGCAAAGGTTTCCGCCTGTGCAGATATTGCTGGCGTAAGCAGCAAAAAGACTGAGATTAAGCTGGCGCGTAGAGTTTTAAGTAGAGTCATTAATACAATCCTCCCTTTGAACATCCGGATTGGAAGAGACGTCTGTAATTGTCGTCTTCCTTTTTGTTTGTTGCTGTTTTAAAAGTGTATCTTGTTTGCAATCGTTATGCGGTATTGGCTGTTTATTGGGGGCTGCGGGCGAGATTTAAAGCTGGGGGCTATGGATCGGAACTCACTTTGGCTGAGCGTCGCCGACTGCTGCTGAAGCAATGAAATTTCTGTGGTGGGATTAATGATGACATATGCGCTAGTTTTGTCGAACAGTACAAAACCTGTTTCGGCCTGTCAGGTTGTCTCGCCACAGGCCTGGTGATTAAAAAACAGTATTAGGTTCCGGGCCGTGGCTAGCTTGCCGTAATAGGGGTTAGCCCCAGATCTGGCATCGTTGCTCTTCAGTCAGCTGTCGGTAGCGTTCTGTCATCACTTAATTGCTTAGTGGAGAAGAAGCGGCAGATGTTACCTTCAGCTGACCGTTCTTTTCCAGGTCTTGGTTTCAAGGGGTAAGTGCAACCCTTGAAGCCAAGTGGGATGCATAATCTGGTTTCAATCTTTCGCTATTGATACTGCAGCCTATATAGTAGGGAATAACCACTACCATGCCGTACTTAATATCGACAAAGAAAAAACACTGAGCTGAACTGATGGCGAGGTCATCCTTCGCTGTCAAAAAATATTCAAAACCTCCAGTTTGGGCCTGCGTTATCTTCAAAATAATATCCTTGATAACGGCGAGATAAGAAAGCTTAAAGATGTCATCGGTCTATGCTAAATCGTTTGATGTAATCCTAACTGATTTATGCTCTGCATAAACCAATGTATAACCCTCTGGACCAATAACGAAGGCAATCGTACATATCACCTCTGGAACGATTCTCCCCTAAGGCACCACCCAACCCATTTTGAAATTGAAATCACAGTCCAAAAGATAGGCGTAAAAATAATCTTATTGGATTTTATTAAGATTGTTTTCAAAACTGAAAATGCGTAAGGTAAAGAGATATTTATTGGTATTTTGGGATGCAACTGAATTAGCTTTCGTTAGCTAATAAACCCTGCTCAAAACGCGCAAGAATTTATAAATGATCTATTCCCTCACCGGAGAACGGTAGCGTGACGTAAAAGTAAGTAAAAGTCGCTGGCCCAAGGTGCTACGAACACCTGGGGCCAGCTAACCAAATTGATACACTACTATCAAGATGGCTGCTATGGATGATACGCTAGAAACCCGCTTGCCTTCAATAAAGTGGAGCACATTCAGTAACTTGAGGTACTTTCCCAGGTTCTGGCAGCGTCGTGTCCGTCTTTTCTACTTTTTCGCCTACTGTTCTCGAGCCCCGCCCCGTGCGCACTCAAAACTAACCTCCCAAGCTTTCTCTGCACGGAAAGCCCAACTATGACTTATGCATCACCAGGAAAGAATTATGTTGATTTTGACCCGTCGAATCGGCCAGAACCTCAGAATTGGGGCAAATGTCTCAATCGCAGTATTGGATGTTAAAGGTAATCAAGTACGAGTGGGGATAAAGGCTCCCAGATCCTTACCTGTCCATCGAGAAGAAATTTATATACGTATCAAAAGGGCACAAGAGGAGAAAATATAGATCATCAATGGCTGTACTCTCTTAAGCCAGTGTCGAATTGTTTTTCTGTAGTTATTCGCACAGAGGCGGTATTGCTCGGTATCAGATACAAGCAAATGATAACCAAGCGGCTTTCCTAGGAAAATAAGCGTTACCCTTTTGGTAATTAAAATTACAAATGCCCGCAAGGCGGGCACCCTTTGCATAAGACCAGCTGGCGATCATCGAAACAAAGTAAAAATGGCTGATCTATAACCTCAGTTTTATACATATTTGTATTGATAATTGTTCGTAGGCCAATAACTTTCAATATAAAGCGCTTGAGTATGGTAAGAGGGTATAAACTCAAGGGGTTGTCGTCGCGGGATGCTATTCCAATAGACCTTAAATTAATGAGCGGCGTTCAACTTATCCTGAATTGTGAAGAAACCTCTCAAGCTTACATGTCGGAAGTCAATGTAATTCCGCTAAATTTAATGCATTGCAGTTCTTCTTGGCTTCAAGAAATAACCAGTTGTTATAAGTTTTATGTTGTTTGGGTTCTAAGCCTACAATAATCCGGCCAAATGTGTTTTTTGAGGGGGTTTCGTTATTTGGATGTGTGAGTTTTTAGGTGGTCTTGCTTCTATTCTGTGAAATTAAAAAAGCTCTAAAGGTTTTTGCACCACAAATGATATCGCAAAACATGATAAATGAAATATCGGGTAGGGCGTGCAGCTTGTGCCGATCAGTCCGAGAATCTTCTATGTTATCAAAGTGATATAAAAGGCTAACGCTATCTGTTTTGTATAAAAATACGTTGTTTATCAAAAAAGATAGCTATTCTAAATCTATTTGGTTCATTTTGTATCGATTTATGTGCGGCAGTCCTGGTATGGGGTTGGCTGTCAGGTAAGTGGGCGCTCGGGAAATCTGTTATTTGCTTAATGTTTTATAAATCTATATTTACTAAAAAGTGTACGCCACCTAGCTTTTGTTTCCTGTTTCCTGTTTCCTGTTTCCTGTTTCCTGTTTCCTGTTTCCTGTTTCCTGTTTCCTGTTTCCTGTTTCCTGTTTCCTGTTTCCTGTTTCCTGTTTCCTGTTTCCTGTTTCCTGTTTCCTATTTCCTATTTCCTGTTTCCTGCTGCCAGGCAGTTATTGGGGAATATTTTTTCCCGTTAGGAGATTGAGTTATTTATCCGCCTGTTTTGGAGTGCAGGTTTATGTTGGTTGGATGGGTAAAGCTTGCGTCTGGAAAAAATATAGTCTCCCCGCAAGGTTAGGCTAAAGTTCATGCTTAAGGAATAGCTATCAAGTACTGTAGTGCAGTTTATCCGGAGGCAATTGATAGTGCTTTCTATGGCTTTGGTTTGCTAATGAAGTCAGCGTCAGTCATCTATCTTTTTTAGCTTTGCATTCCTGCGAATCAAGCTGGAAATTGAAATGCACAAAAAATAAATTTATAGGGTCTGCTTTTGCAGGCCGTTTGTGATAGAGCCCATTCAGCATTCGATAGATCATATTAATGCTCAAAGTGCGAGCGTCTTGAATATCTGCACCTTATCAAGGGGCTTCATTTGCTAATGCTAATAATTGTACAGGTTAACCACCGGATAGCGTTTATTGGTTTGCAAAAGTGGTGAAAATATATCTGCATTTTATAGTGATCTTTGTGGGGTGGGTGAATCGGGTTTCCGGAAGTTATGGGGTTTTCCTTGATGTCAAAAAAACAATATGGGGTGCAACTTTATGTTTAACACTTAAGTTTTATTTTTACTGGATTGCGTTGAATGGGGCGGCTTTCGGCTATTAATCTGATGACTTTCTTACATGCTGTATGCTAACTTTTTCGTCTTCTTAATTAATTTAAATAAGCTATTCGTGTTTTATGGCTTTCCGGAATCTGATAACTCCTGGCTAATAAGTAGGGATTGAATTGGGGTGGATAATGTCTAAAAAAGTTTTACCTGGTGGGGATACAAAAAAATAAACAATAAGGAGTATACGAAGCGGAAGTCTAATCGCTTGGTGAGTGGTGGTAGAAAGCCGGCAGTGGAGGAGAGGTTTAAACTCAAGTCTTTGTCGCGTATTTTCTCGGGTAATTCCTATGCAGGGAGAAATATAAGCGATCAATTGCGTGGATTTAATGCTTGGAGCCTATGCAGGGGCTTGTTTATGTCATCCGGGATTCATGAATTAAAATCAGATTCAACAATTGGCTTTTCTTTATCTTCTCAAGCACAGCTCCCGGTAAATAATAGCGCTGAGATATTGGGGCAAGAGACAGGTCCAGGCGATAGCAGGCAGCAAAGAAGTAGGGTTGGGGCTGCAACACTTAGTGCTGCGTTACTATTTGCTATGCCTTATTCTGGTGTGGTGGCTAGTAATTTATACGTGAATGCAGGTGATGTTACTTTCTCTGGGGGGCTCAAACTTTTTACATTGTTAATGTTGATAACGGTTACAAGCTCCAGATTGAAAGCGGAGCAGAGGTCAGCTTTTATGAAACCAGTATCTACGATGGGGTAATTAAAATCACTGGCACAGATTCCGACTTTGAAGGTGTAGATCAGGGTGTTGCACAGCCTAATAATTTATACCTCTCCCATCTGTCTGGTTCCTCAGGTACGTTATTGATTGAGGATGGTGGGAGTCTTTCCTTGGATGAAATATGGGGGGAGGGAGGCGTTCAAGTTATTAGTATTACCGGTGAAGGTTCTGTACTTCATGCTAATGCTGGGATCTTTTTAGGGATTACGAATATAAGCGATTTTGGTGAGGACAGCTCTGCCTCAATGATTGTTGAGGATGGTGGGGCTGTCTCAACTCTGTCTGCCTATATTGGAGCTGAAAATGAGGCCGTTATTCAAGTAACCGGAGAGAATTCCAGTTTTGACGCGAGTGATTATTTGGCAATTGGAAGTAAGTACAACGGCACGCTGGCAGTTGAAGATGGCGGGACAGTCACTACCGATATATTTAAACTTGGAGCATTTTCTGACTCTGAAAATGGAGATGGTATCGCTAACATATCAGGTGCTAATTCCAGGATCTATGCAAATAAACTGAATATTGGACACGCGGGTGGCTCAGGGAATTTGACAATAGAAGAGGGAGGAGCCGCTTTTATATTGGGTAGTGCGTATCTTGGTAAAGATGGTGGTGTTGGAGTAGCCACTGTTAGCGGCACTGATTCCTTATTAGATATACATGGGGATTTGGTGTTGGGAGACGACGCCAGCGGTTACGGTTCAGTGGTGCTAGAGGACGGTGGAGCAGTATCGATTGGTCAAAATGCACTTGTTGGTGGTACTTCAGTGGGCCAAAAGACGATTATGGTAACTGGAGAAAACTCCCAGCTCCATATACAAGAGAATTTACAGCTTCTCAGCGGGGGCAACCCCGTTTCCCTGAGTATTGAAAGCGGTGGGGGGTTATCTGTTGGTGCGGATATTACTAACCCTCAAGATGGTCTTTCTGTTATTGAAGTCATTGGCACGGATAGTAAATTGGAGGCTGGTGGCTCTTTGTTTCTTGCCAATGGTAATCGTAATAATGTAATTATTAGTATTAGAGAAGGTGCAGAACTATCTGGTGGTGACGATTCTACCCTTGGGCAGGCTAGTAGCTTTTCGATCGATTTGGTGGATTTAGGTTCTACATTTAACTTGGATGGTAGTTTATATCTTGGCAGTGCGGACTCCAGCCCTAGTGTACATGCTCGGGATGGGGGGAAGGTATCTATACAAGATTCACTATATTTCAGTGGCAATAACTTGTTGAACTCTCATATCGTGATGAGCGGTATGGGCTCATCGCTCGAAGTGGGTGAAAATTTATATATAGCCAATGAAGCTAATAGTTTCGCCTCTCTAGTTCTTGAAAGCGATGGCAATGCCTCTGCTAACGCAGCCTTTATTGGCATGGGTGGAGAGGGGGCTGTTGATATTGGTGGGAGCGCCAAACTAGGTTTGAGCAATCAGCTGTACCTGGGTTTTCATAATGGTAGTACAGGCACCCTGAACATTCAGAGCGGTGGGGAAGCGGATGTTCTTGAGGATGCAGTGATTGGGCGCGAAGGTAATGGGAATGCCTTGATTACAGGTGAGGGGGTCTCCCTGGATATAGGTGAAGACTTGGTCCTTGGTCTTTTTTCCGGTAGTGAAGGAAGTTTGACGATCAATAATGAGGGGACTGTACGTGTAGGTGGTGATGCTACCTTCGGAGTTAAGGGTGAGGGTCTTGGCACAGTGAGTGGTGCTGGCTCCACCCTTGATGTAGGCACTAATTTGTATATTGGTGGTGACGATACAAGTGTCGCCGTTTTATCAGTGTCGGATGGGGGGACGGTCGCTACTGATGGTGAGACCTTTATTGGTTTGAAGGGGCAGGGAACCGTTCATGTTAACGGTGACGATTCTTTAATGTACGTGGGGGATGCGCTGTATATTGGCCATGAACCCGCTGGTAAAGGTTATCTGGAGATTACCAGTGCTGGGACATTAGAGGCAGCCTATGATACCAATATTGGCGTTAACGGCAGAGGATATGCTTTAGTCTCCGGCGAGGGCTCCAGGTTGGATGTGGGGCATACCTTAAATATTGGGAATGCCGCAGGTGACTACTCACTGGATATCGCAAATGGTGGAGCGGTCTCGACCGGATGGGAGACCGTTATTGGTGCTTCTGGTGCCGGATCAGCCAGGGTTACTGGTGAGAGCTCCAGGCTTGATGTGGCCCTGGCCCTGACGCTTGGTTATACCTCAGGTGGATCGGGCTCGCTGCTGATTGAAAATGGTGGAACCGTTTCCACAGGGCGCTTTCCCTTTATCGGTTTTGAGGGGGAAGGAGCGGTTACAATTACCGGTGAGGGCTCCACACTTCACACAAATGGCACTGTATACCTTGGCCATGAAGCCGCTGGTTCGGGTGAGCTGCTGATTAACGACGGCGGGTCACTTACTTCAGAGGATGGTGCTGCGATTGGTCTTTATGGGCTTGGCTCAGCAATCCTTTCCGGTTCCGGCGTCAGCCTTTCTGTTGCCAACAATCTATCGCTGGGTCATTTCGCCGGTAGTTCGGGGGTACTGTATATTGAGGATGGTAGTGATGTCGGCGTAGGTGCTACTGCAGTGATAGGGCAAATTGGCAGCGGATCAGTCACCGTGACCGGCATGGGCTCCTCACTGGTAATAGAGGATCTCTTATCACTCGGCCACCTGGCTGACGATACTGGCGCCGGTGTTGGCACGTTGACTATCGAGGATAGTGGAAGCGTCTCCACACAGAAAACGGCCTATATTGGTTATGCTGGCATGGGTTCGGCCACGGTTACTGGCGGAGCCCAGCTGGATATGAATGGCTCCCTGCACCTTGGCCAGCTAACCGGCAGCTCAGGGGTGTTGAAGGTCCAGGATGGCGGGGCTGTCTCCGCCCAGGTTAATGCGCTGATCGGCTACGATGGCATGGGCGAAGCGAGTGTCACCGGAGCTGGTTCCACGCTCGATACGGATGGCCTGATGATTCTCGGTAGGCATGACAGCAGCTCAGGGTCATTGACCATTGGGGATGGTGGGGCCGTATCTGTTGGTGGTGAGGTTATTATTGGCGATGCTGGTATTGGTGAGATTACTGTTAGCGGTACAGATTCCAGATTCGAAACACAAGGCACCGTAAGAATTGGTGAGGGAGTTACCTCTACGGCAACCATGCTTATCGGGCCAGATTCCACTTTTAAAGCAAACCGGTTACTGGCGGGCAGCGGAACCATCAGTGTGACCGTTGATGGTGCCACCTTGCAGGCTGGCGCCAATAACTCCTTATTCATCTCCGGATTTTCCGGCACCGAATTTACTGTTGGCTCAAATGGTATGTTGTTGGATACCAATGGTTTTAATATCGGTATTCACGGAGATATTGAATGGAGCCGTGGGGGGGTTGACCACCATCGGTGCAGGGACACTAACCCTGGATACCGACCAATATATCCCTGGGGGCACAACGGTACGTAATAGCACATTAATTGTTGGCAGGAATACTTCCGAAGCTGGTGTTCGGTTGACCGGTGACATCCTGCTTGAGGATGCCGGGGTGCTTGGTGGGGCCGGCCGAATTTTTGGCAGTGTAACCAGTGAAGGAGGCACTATCACGCCGGGTAATTCCATCGGGACAACCACTATTTTCGGTGACTATTCAGGTACGAATGCGACTTTGCAGATTGAAGTTGAAGGGCATGCCAATGCTTCCCTGGCCAGGGCCGACCAGCTTGTTGTGGCGGGTGATATTGATGTCAGTGGAACTACACTGGCACTGGTTATGACCCCCCTGGACCCCACCCAGTGGGCCATGGTGCCAACAGGCCCCTTCACTATTGTCGATAACTGGGGCACCAGTGCGATAGCTGGCTCTTTTGAGAGCATCGACAACACCAATCACCTGTATTTCCTTGAGCCGCACCTGAGTTACACCGGTGGAGATGGCAATGATATCTCGCTCACCCTGACCCGCAATGATCTCGCCTTTGAGATTGACGGCAGCACGGTTAACCAGAGAGCGGTTGGCGCCAGCCTTGATAGCATGGACTGGTCAAACCCGGTATACAATGCCATGGCGATGAGTATCTCATCCGAGGCAGAAGCCCTGGCATCCTATGAAAGCCTGTCTGGTGAAATCAATGCCTCTGCTCGCAGCCAGCTTATCGAAGACAGTCACTTTATTCGCACTGCGATTTCCAACCGCCTATATCAACGTGCCGCAGACGATTTACTCTATCCTGGCGCAGGCCCAAATGGTGCAGAGCGCGGTGGCCCCGCGCTATGGAGTCGAGCATTTGGCAGCTGGGGGCGGGTAGATGGAGATGGCAATGCAGCCGGCCTGGATCGCTCAATTGGAGGTGTCTTCCTTGGTGCCGATGTCCGGGTGCTTGAGAATACCCGCATAGGCCTGGTGGGTGGTTATAGTGCCTCTAATATGGATGGAGACGCTCATCATGCCTCTATGTACAGTGACAATTACAACCTGGGCGCTTACATCGGCACCGGGTTTGAGGTAGTGAAGCTCAGGGCTGGTATCGCAGCAGCTTGGCACCGAATGGATGGTGAGCGGTTTGTCTCCCTGGGGTCGGGTACTTTCATTGATAACCTGGACTCCTCGCAGGATGTGACCACCTTCCAGGCCTTCGGTGAAGCAGGCATTGACCTCAATGTATCGAGTATACCCCTGGAGCCATTTGCGGGTTTTGCCTGGGTCAACCTGGCCAGTGATGGTTTTACAGAAAGGGGAGGGCACGCAGTTCTGACAAGCCAGGACCAGAGCGATGATATGCTGTTTACAACACTCGGCCTGCGCGCTGCTTCCGGTTTTATGGTGGGGGAAACCGGTGTGACCTTACAGGGCAAGATTGGATGGCAGCACACCTCTGACGATACCACAGCCCTAACCCAGGCCTTTGCGGCAGGTGGTGACCGCTTCACCATTGAGGGCGTCCCGATTGCCCAGGACCAGGTTTTCCTAGAAGCCGGTTTAGCAGCCAGCCTAAGTGAGAGATCTTCAATGGTGTTGAATTATTCTAGCCAGATTAGCTCCGATGCCCAGAACCACGGCGTAAATGCAAGGTTCAATCTTCGCTTCTGAATATACGATGCACACAAAGCCCCGACGTCAAAAGGGGCTTTGTAGCAGGAGTTACCAGTCGGCAAGCACTGTGCTGGAAAATTTCTTTCCTGGCTAGGGACACAGTCATTCCGCTTGTGATTATGGCGTGATTGAGTATTGAAAGTTTTGCGAGAAGTGGCCGAAGTTTAATGTAGGTACTGATTGCGCTATCCATATAGGCCGCGAGAGCAAGAAAAGCTGTTTGGCTAACGAAAGTGTATTAAATCTCCACTATTCACCTTCATACTTTTTATAGGGGCTGGGTCAAGCGGATGCCCTTTTCGGATTGCATCTTGTTATGAGCTGTGGTGGATTACCTTACAGGTCAAGTAGATGATTATTTTTGTATACAGTTATCTCTGGCTTAGTAGACGTGTTAATTGGGGTAAATTTAATGTGCGAATATGTTGTAGGGATATCAGTAAATAAGGGATTTCCAATTATATAATCTGTATTCATCTGCCTGCTTGGTACTTAAGTTTGGCTTTGTCAATTGGTGCTGATATATATTTATACCCGGCCCTAATTGGTGGGGTAGAATATCGCGGCTTTTAATTTTTAATAGACTGACCCGACTTAAAGGGTGTGGTAACTTTTTAGTTATTGCGGTGTGCCTTATAAAATAATTGTTTTCTAAAGATTAACAATCTCTGGACAAATCGGAGTTGATAATGTCTATACCTGTTCCACCTAGTGATGATGCTGTAGACGAAAAAGATCAAAGCTCTTTATCCTGTCGGTTTAATCGCTTAAATAATAAGAGAAATCTTAAAGTAAGGTCCGGATTTAAAGTTGAACATCCGGTTCAGTCATGGTCGTGTACCCCCCGGTTTTTGATTCTGATTATTCAAAATCAAGCTTGATATCTATCGCCCCCTTTGCAGCAGCTCATAACAAATTTAATTGTGTGTCCGGCATAAATGCTAACTTTAAAAATTACTTCTCTAAAAATAAGCGGGGCGGAATATCTTCGTGGGGAATTAGCTCTACCTATAACCGGTGGCAAAACAGTGTGCTTGGATCTGCTGTATTTTTCGGTGCGTTATTATTCGTGCCCGCCCCTGAAGTGATGGCTGCGGGGAGATTAGATGTGACCACACAGGATGTTACTTTTTCAGGGGGATCTCAAACTTTTGACGCTATCGACGTTTCTAACAATTATACATTGAAAATTGAAAATGGAGCAGAAGTAGGCGTTGATGGTGGTTTTGTTGAGGTTGGCCTTGGGGATAGCCGAGCAACAATCCATGTTACTGGCGCAAACTCCCACCTTGACCTGCTCGATTCTATAGCTCTTACGCTTACTCTAGTAGATGAAGCAGAAGCCATTCTACTGATTGAGGATGGTGGAAGGGTTAGTGTGAATGAATTAAATATTGCGGCAGGTACTAACAATATTAGGGTTGCCGGTGTAGGTTCAGTGCTTGATGTATATCAGATCCTTGACATGTCTGTGTCAGGCGGCCCAAATTCAATAGTGATTGAGGATGGTGGGGCTATCTCTATTTACAGCGATACTGATACTCGGATTGGAGCTACCAGTAATGTTTTTGTAACAGGCAATGGCTCCAGTCTTAATGTGAAAGATAATTTGCATCTATGGACGAATGCGGGCCATTCGAGCACTATGAAAATAGAGGGTGGTGGAATTACTTCTGTAGGAGGGAATCTCTATCTTGCCGAAAACGGCACAGGAACATTTACTGTTACCGGTGATAACTCATGGCTTACTGTGGGAGGCAATTTGTCACTTGGACTTAATACAGGCGGCGCCGGTTCACTGTTGGTGCAAGATGGCGGAAACGTAATTATCGAGCGAGAGGCAATCATTGGTATCGATGGTGCAGGATTAATCTCTGTGACTGGAGAAAATTCACGGCTTAATGTACATGAGAACTTATATCTCGGTACCGGGACTGGCTCCAGTATGCTGTCAATTACCGATGCTGGAATGGTTTCTGTCGGTAGCGACATTATTGTTGGAGGCTCAGGGGTAAGCGGCATCAATGTGATAGGCGCTGACTCTAAGTTAGAAGTGAATGGCTCCTTGAGCCTTGGCGGTGATTTATATCACTCATTTTTTATTGGAGAAGGCGGAGTAGTATCTGTCGGTACTGATGCCACCATTGGGGGGGCGATGGTGGGGGTATCTTTGTAGAGGAAGCAGGTTCTACGTTTAATTTGGATGGTACCTTGTATCTTGGCCATGAGGTTGGGGACTCGGCTACGCTGGTGCTTGATGAAGGGGGCCATACCTCTGTCCAGCATTCTGCTTATGTTGGATTTAAAGGTAATGCGGCCACCTATGTTGAAGGTGTGAATTCATCGTTTGAAGTGGGTGAAAACTTATATTTGGCTAGCGAAGCTGGCAGTAGCGGTGCGCTGTTGATTGATAACGGTGGGAGTGTATCTGCTAATGCAGCTTTTGTTGGCATGGGTGGAAGTGGGATTGTTGATGTTAATGAGGGCGCCACACTAGATTTGAGCAACCAGTTGTACCTGGGTTTTCATGATGGTGCTACAGCCACTCTGAACATTAAGAGTGATGGCGAGGCGGATGTTCTCGAGGATGTAGTGATTGGGCGTGCTGGTACAGGGTATGCCTCGGTCATAGGTGAGGGGGCCGCGCTGAATATAGGCGAAGATTTGGTCCTTGGCCTTTTTCCAAATAGTGATGGAAGTTTGACGGTCAATAATGAGGGGACTGTACGTGTAGATGGTGACGCTACCTTCGGCATTGGGGGGAGGGGGATGGCCTGGTGCACGGTGCGGGCTCGACTCTTGATGTAGGCACTAATTTGTATATTGCTGATGACGAGCAAAGTGTCGCCGTTTTATCAGTGTCGGATGGGGGCGGTCTCCACTGGCGCCGAGACTTTTATTGGTTTGAAGGGGCAGGGAGCTATTCATGTTAACGGTGACGGGTCTTCAATAAATGTGGGAGATGATCTCTATATCGGTCATGAACCCTCTGGTATTGGCTTTCTGGATATTACCAACGCTGGGACATTAGAGACAGCCTATGATACCAATATCGGCGTTAACGGCAGAGGGCATGCTTTAGTCTCCGGCGAGGGCTCCAGGTTGGACGTGGGGCATACCTTAAATATTGGGAATACCTTTGCGGATCTCTATTCACTGGATATCCTCAACGGAGGAGCTGTCTCTGCCGGTTGGGAGGCTGTTATTGGCACTTTCAGTAGTGGATCAGCCAGAGTGACGGGTGAGGGCTCCAGGCTTGATGTGGACTTGGCCCTGACGCTTGGTTATACCTCAGGTGGATCGGGCTCGCTGCTGATTGAAGATGGTGGAACCGTCTCCACAGGGCGCTTCCCCTTTATCGGTCTTGAGGGGGAGGGAGCGGTTACAATTAGCGGTGAGGGCTCCACACTTCACACAAACGGCACTGTATACCTTGGCCATGAAGCTACTGGTACGGGTGAGCTGCTGATTAAAGATGGCGGGGCCCTCATTTCAGAGGATGGTGTAGCGATCGGCCTTTATGGGCTTGGCTCAGCTATCCTTTCCGGTTCCAACTCCAGCCTTTCTGTTGCCAACAATCTATCGCTGGGGCACTTCGTCGGTAGTTCAGGCACACTGCATGTTGAGGATGGTGGCGATATTGACGTAGCGGTTACTGCTCTGATTGGGCAAATTGGCAGCGGAGCCGTCACCGTGACCGGTATGGGCTCCTCACTGGCAATAGAGGATCTCTTGTCCTTGGGACACCAAACCGGTGGTTCGGGCATGCTGACAGTTGAAGATGGTGGAAGCGTCTCCACACAGAAAACGGCCTATATTGGTTATGCTGGCATGGGTTCGGCCACGGTTACTGGCGAGGGAGCCCTGATGGATATGAATGGCTCCCTGCACCTTGGCCAGCAAGCCGATAGCTCAGGGGTGTTGAAGGTCCAGGATGGCGGGGCTGTCTCCGCCCAGGTTAATGCGCTGATCGGCTACGATGGCATGGGCGAAGCGAGTGTCACCGGAGCTGGTTCCACGCTCGATACGGATGGCCTGATGATTCTCGGCAGGCATGACAGCAGTTCAGGATTACTGACCATTGGGGATGGTGGGGCCGTATCTGTTGGTGGTGAGGTGATTATTGGCGATGCCGGTATTGGCGAGATTACTGTTAGCGGTACAGATTCCAGATTTGAAACACAAGGCACCGTAAGAATTGGTGAGGGAGTTACCTCTACGGCAACCATGTTTATCGGGCCAGATGCCACTTTTAAAGCAAACCGGTTACTGGCGGGCAGCGGAACCGTCAGTGTGACCGTTGATGGTGCCACCTTGCAGGCCGGCGCTGATAACGTCTCATTTCTTTCTGGATTTTCCAGCACCGAATTTACTGTTGGCTCAAATGGCATGTTGCTGGATACCAATGGCTTTGACATCGCTATTGATGGAGAGATCGACTGGCGCAGTGGGGGAGCCTTAGCCACCATCGGTACCGGGACGTTAACCCTGGATACCGACCAATATATCCCTGGGGGCACAACGGTACGCAATAGCACATTAATTGTCGGCAGGAATACTTCCGAAATTGGCGTTCGGTTGACTGGTAACATCCTGATTGAGGATGCCGGGGTGCTTGGCGGAGCCGGCCGAATTTTTGGCAGTGTAACCAGTGAAGGAGGCACTATCACGCCGGGTAATTCCATCGGGACAACCACTATTTTCGGTGACTATTCAGGTACGAATGCGACTTTGCAGATTGAAGTTGAAGGGCATGCCAATGCTTCCCTGGCCAGGGCCGACCAGCTTGTTGTGGCGGGTGATATTGATGTCAGTGGAACTACACTGGCACTGGTTATGACCCCCCTGGACCCCACCCAGTGGGCCATGGTGCCAACAGGCCCCTTCACTATTGTCGATAACTGGGGCACCAGTGCGATAGCTGGCTCTTTTGAGAGCATCGACAACACCAATCACCTGTATTTCCTTGAGCCGCACCTGAGTTACACCGGTGGAGATGGCAATGATATCTCGCTCACCCTGACCCGCAATGATCTCGCCTTTGAGATTGACGGCAGCACGGTTAACCAGAGAGCGGTTGGCGCCAGCCTTGATAGCATGGACTGGTCAAACCCGGTATACAATGCCATGGCGATGAGTATCTCATCCGAGGCAGAAGCCCTGGCATCCTATGAAAGCCTGTCTGGTGAAATCAATGCCTCTGCTCGCAGCCAGCTTATCGAAGACAGTCACTTTATTCGCACTGCGATTTCCAACCGCCTATATCAACGTGCCGCAGACGATTTACTCTATCCTGGCGCAGGCCCAAATGGTGCAGAGCGCGGTGGCCCCGCGCTATGGAGTCGAGCATTTGGCAGCTGGGGGCGGGTAGATGGAGATGGCAATGCAGCCGGCCTGGATCGCTCAATTGGAGGTGTCTTCCTTGGTGCCGATGTCCGGGTGCTTGAGAATACCCGCATAGGCCTGGTGGGTGGTTATAGTGCCTCTAATATGGATGGAGACGCTCATCATGCCTCTATGTACAGTGACAATTACAACCTGGGCGCTTACATCGGCACCGGGTTTGAGGTAGTGAAGCTCAGGGCTGGTATCGCAGCAGCTTGGCACCGAATGGATGGTGAGCGGTTTGTCTCCCTGGGGTCGGGTACTTTCATTGATAACCTGGACTCCTCGCAGGATGTGACCACCTTCCAGGCCTTCGGTGAAGCAGGCATTGACCTCAATGTATCGAGTATACCCCTGGAGCCATTTGCGGGTTTTGCCTGGGTCAACCTGGCCAGTGATGGTTTTACAGAAAGGGGAGGGCACGCAGTTCTGACAAGCCAGGACCAGAGCGATGATATGCTGTTTACAGCACTCGGCCTGCGCGCTGTTTCCGGTTTTATGGTGGGGGAAACCGGTGTGACCTTGCAGGGCAAGATTGGATGGCAGCACACCTCTGACGATACCACAGCCCTAACCCAGGCCTTTGCGGCAGGTGGTGACCGCTTCACCATTGAGGGTGTCCCGATTGCCCAGGACCAGGTTTTCCTGGAAGCCGGCTTAGCAGCCAGCCTAAGCGAGAGATCTTCATTGGTGTTGAATTATTCTAGCCAGGTTAGCTCCGATGCCCAGAACCACGGTGTGAATGCAAGATTCAATCTTCGCTTCTGAATATACGATGCACGCAAGGCCCCGAAGTCAAAAGGGGCTTTGTAGTAGGAGTTACCAGTCGGCAAGCACTGTGCTGGAAAATTTCTTTCATGGCTAGGGATATAGTTATTCTGCTTGTGATTATGGCGTGATTGAGTATTGAAAGTTTTGCGTGTCTTTCTGGCTATCTTCTGATTTAATTGATCCCAAAATTTTCTTCAAAAGCTGAATCGTTCCTTCATCTCCAGGCCTCATTTCCAAGGCTTTTTCCAAGTATTCCTTTGCGACTTTTAAGTTTAAAGGTTCAATTAGCTTGGCGCCAAGTTTATACGCAGTAAAACCAATCCCTCGAGAGACCTGTGCCCATTGTTCTACCAAGGCCATTGCACTCTCAAGATTACCCTGGTCAACCTGAATTGAAATCAGCTCTTTCCAAATTGAGTGGTTACGTAGCTTGGGCTCTATAAAGGGTTCCAGCACTTCCCAGGCCCTTTTAAAATGTTTTGCTCCACGTAGCGCTTGCGCTTTAGTAGCTGCGGTATTTGCATCTGTTTTAACAACTTCTAATGCTTTAACCGCTTCCTCGTAATTGCCGGTTTTATTTAGGAATCGGGCAAATTGTAGCGCAAAATCGGGATATTCCTTGTACATCGAGCGGTACTTGGAAAATAGAGCTTTTTTGGCTGGTATTGGGGTTGATGGTGTGCGGAGCTGCTCTAATACGCTCTCTCTTGAGAGATCTCCCACAGCTTTACAGTATTTATCAACAAGCCTGGAAACTTGAATACGTACCAATTCATCTCGTACATGTACTTGATCGTCCATCCAGGCGATACTGCGATCTGTCAATAGTATAGATTCATAGCTAGGATAATAGAAAACATTAGAGTTTGAGCATACCAGTGCTTCAGCGGCAGTTCTTAATACGGATTTTGAATATGAATTTGAAATGGAGATATCTTGATTTCTATATGTAAGCGACATTGGGACAGGTGAGACTGTAACTAGTATATTCTGTTGAACTTCAGCATTGGCTTTCAAGATCTGTATTGTTTTATCGAGATAGCCGTAGACTTCATTATAATTCAATACATGAAGTTCAAACCTTCCAGGCCATAATTTCATAATTTTTGGTAGTGGAATTGTATTAAGGTATAAGTTGGTTTTTTTGTCGAACCAGACCTCCGATAGCCCCAGGGTGATAATCACTGTTTCAGCTTTCCGAACTGATTTATAAAACTGAGTAATTGCCTCTCTTCTTGTATTTACTGCCTCTAATGGAGCAGGGCGTATGGATGACAATACGTTAAGATCACAATATTTCCCCTTGCTTACCTCAATAATGCAGTCTCCTGGCATCTCGCAATTGTCATCCAATGCCCATTTGAATTCGTTGTAAATGGATGAGACTCCAAAGTTGGTGATTGAATCAAGCTTCGGGTCTTCAAACTCAGGCAGTCCAAAGATCTCGCTCGATGGAACACGGAAGCCAAGTTCAATCAGTTTGGTTTCGACATTTCGGGCGAAGCAGGAACCAACCGAAAAAACACATGATCCAGGTCGAAATTGAAATCCAGCCATAAAATCAGGTCTTGCGATAGGTTCATATCTGTTGTCCGCAGAACGATTAGGCCAGTGCCCGACACGATTTTTTTTCTTGCTGCTGATTGCCTCTTTATCAGATAATATTTGTATAGGCATGATTGACTCCGGGTTGGTTTCAGCTCATGAGTTAAAGTTCGCTAATGTTTTTGGCTGGCTCCTAGAATAAGGCCAAAAAATTACCGTAAATATTGGGAGAGGGGTTCCTGAGGTCTTTGTTGTTTAGTCCATACTAGACTGTTTTCAATAAGTAGTCGCTATATCTATAAGAAAGCCTCAGGTTTGGCGCCCTTGTCCACTTGGTAGATACTACCTAGGCAGCAGCAAAGAATACAGTCGACTCTTGAAAAAATGATTTCACAAGTTTTCTATTTTTCTTGATGCTCTGCAAATCTGCATTTGCACGACTCAGTAGTGTCTCACCTTTTTTCAGCGGCCTCTTTGAAGTCCCTATATTTCTCATATGATTCCAGACCAACTCATCTGGATTTAGGTCTGGTGCATATGGCGGTAAGAACACCATTTCAAGCTTTCCATCCTGTGAATCGACATACTCCAATACCTTTTTCGATTTGTGTACTGGGTGCCCATCAACAATGAGAATCACTGGTCTTTTCTGACTTCTCTGGAAATTTTTGAAGCATTCTACGCACTTTTCTGCCGTGAACTTTCCACTATAAATATGATACCAGAAGCCACCTCTATTCGATAAAGCTGAGATCGCATTGATTGACTGTCTTTGACCACTCGTTTTTACCACTGGAGTTTTTCCTTTTTCTCCCCATGTCCTTTGGAGTGGATCGTCTGATCTGATACTAGCCTCGTCCAGCCAAAATATTTCTGCACCAGTTTTTTTCGCATAAGATTTAATCTTTGGATAGACTTCCTTTACCCATTTATTCACCGCCTTCTCATCTCTCTCGTAAGCTCTTCGTAGAGGCTTTTGTGGCGTCAGGCCCAGTCGATGTAGAAGTGTGCCGACACTAGAAACGCTAAGTTCAATTTTGAATCTCTCAAAAATCAAATCCGATACGATCTGACGTGTCCACAATCCGAAATCAAAGCCATATTGCCTTGGATCGCCACCAATAATCCATCGTTTGACTTCCTCTTCTTCAATAGCTGACAGTTTTCTACCGCGTCCAGGTCTAATTTTTGGAGATAGCGCTTCAATACCTTTCTCCCGAGCAGTCCTTAACCATGGGAAAATAGTTCTGCTCCCCAGCCCTAAGCTACGACTAACCTCCGCCGCAGATTCTCCATCAAATACTCGCTGAACAGCAATTTTACGTATGAGGTGCTGCTCCTCAGTACTAAGTTTTCTGGCATCGTATTTCATGCAGTTTATATTACCAGGGTGTACTGATTATTTCTGCCCCGCTAGTAAGTTGATTTATAAACTGTTAATTCAGGATGGGTTTTTCCTGAAATTAAAAATTTAAAAGCAATATCCCATCGTTATGGCTTGTAAAGTGTGGGTATGTAATGGTGGGTTATTATTTTGTAATAGGCATTTTGGGTCGTTTGGGTCGTTTGGGTTGTGTGAGGTGCAGTGTCCGAGTCGCTGGGAGGATCTGCTAACCCTCTGGCATTATAAATAGATTGGGTACTTTTCTCTCCCGATGATTTATGTGAATTAACGTATTGCATTATTAGTTTAATCATCGGAGACTCCGTTTTGATTTGTCCCAAGTAACTATTTTTGTTTTATTGCTACAGGGCGCCTGTTGGCTCTTGAGTCTAAGATGGTGGTTAATTAAAGAGTGTCATTTCTATTTTGCTTGCAAAGAAAATTATACTAATCAATGTATTTACTCCCTGGGTTCTCTATTGGATTTGTGGTTTGGAAATTTTTCTATGAAGTCGTTGAATCAGGGGCTTCAGCGGCGTTGTAATGCTCTTTTGTAGGTCTAGGGTTGTTCGTTTGCTTCGCCACGGCCCTGGTGATTAAAAAACAGTACCAGATTCCGGACCGTTGTTACCTTGCCAAAATAGGGATTGCTTTGATAGTCCTCAAGGGTTCGCCCGGTTCTTTGTGCGATCTCCTCAATTAAGTCCAGATAGAGATCATCTTCATCCAGTTTCAGGGTGTTAAAGAAATCATCTGATGCTTGAATTGGGATCAGTTGTTTGGTGGGAAGTGCCGCTTGTAGTTGCTCATACACCGCTCTAATAATCCATGTATCTACAATTTTGTAATCAAACTCCCGGGCAAATTCACAAACGGATAAATCTTTGCGGTTGTCACGTAGATGTTGGAAATGCCTATCAATTTTGGGTTGTTCGAGATAGCCCCAAATTATGGCCAATAATACTAAGCCAACTAAAGCTAAAAGATATATTGGCTGGTAAATAAGAAGAGCTAACACTGCTGTTAGAAAAGCAAATAGTGTAAATTTACCTGCCCTTTCAGGCTTGTATTTAGGCATAAACCTTGATGCTTTTCTCATGTTTTTATTGTTGCTCCAGTTTTGGTAGTCGTAGCTTTTGTTCCAATTGAACAAAGGTTTTTTCTGTGTAGGGGCCAAAAACAAACTCGGAAGAATCTGCAAATTTGTGGCCTTTAAGTCGATCTATGTAATAGTAAGCGCAGGCACCCTCAGGGCAAGCGTAGACTGAGACGAACATCTCGTTTGCACTGATATGATGTGGCTTATCGATACGGCGGATGTAGGCATCGTCCCCCAAATTAAAACCAAGGGCTTTTTCGCCATCTATCCAATAAATCTCGTAAGGGCCATCACTCCATGAAGGAGAACACCCAATTAAAAATATGGCGACGAGTAGTGGGATGTACTTCAGGACACTTCTTTGCATAAATGCTTTTACTTTGCATCTGTCCACATAGAAAGTAACCCTTTTAAGTTACAACTCTGTGAGAAATTGAAACTACAGCTGTGATTATCTACCAAATTAGATACTAATTACGGAAGTTTTGCAGGGCGAGAATACGATCATCCAGTGGTGGGTGCGTGGCCATAAGCGCTCCCATGCTACCGAATATACCGAAGGCTTTCATATTACCAGGTAGGGGTTCCTCGTGGCCGCGATCGGACTCCACCTTGAGCCGTTGCAGCGCGGCAATCATGGATTGGGGGCTGGCCAGTGTGGCGCCGGCATGGTCGGCCCGATATTCACGGCGGCGACTGAACCAGGCGACAATCATCATGGCGAAGAAGCCGAATATGATGTCCATAACAATGGATGTGACAAAATAGCCGATGCCCAATCCCTCTTCGTTGCGCAAGATAACCCGGTCTACGAAGAACCCAACCAAGCGGGCAAGGAACATCACAAAGGTATTTACCACGCCCTGGATTAGTGCCAGCGTCACCATATCGCCATTGGCCACGTGACCAATTTCATGGCCAATAACGGCGCGGGCTTCCTCTCGGCTGAAGCGCTGCAACAGACCGGCACTGACAGAGACCAGAGCGCTGTTGCGATTCCAGCCTGTGGCGAAGGCATTCGCCTGGGGCATTGGAAATATCCCCACATCTGGCATACCGATGCCTGCTTTGCGGGAGAGTTCCCGTACGGTTTCTACCAACCACTGTTCATCGGCACTGCGGGGCTGCTCGATAATTTGTGTGCGGGTACTGACCCGTGCGATGGTTTTCGATAAGAGCAGGGAAATAAAAGACCCGCCAAAACCAAAAATCGCGCACATCAGCAACAAGGCGCCGAGGTTGAGATCGACACCGTTTGCCTGAAGAATTCCCCCAATTCCAAAAATATTGAAAATAATGCCGACCAATACAAGGACAGCAAGGTTGGTCAGCAGGAATAGCCCAATGCGCAACATCGGATCTCTCCTTTGAGTGAGTGTCTTTACGGAATTATTCCGCGGCTCCACCGGTAAGTTTAGATAGGGTTGGCGCAACTTGCCTTACTGTAGATCGGCACAGCTTGGCCTGCTGTGCCGAGTCCGTCGAGTGCGCGTGTCTGCGACTCTTTCCGTGGTGCTTGGGGGGAATTACTAGTCAGAGTTTTGGGTGGCAAGGAGGCGGTCGACCTCGCTGGTGAGGTGTTGTTTCAGCTCCGGCTCCAGGTCGTTCCAGTGCACATCCATCAGGGCGCCCTGAAGAGCGTAGAGCATTACTTTGGAGGCGTTAATCCCCCGGTTGCGAATACTGATAAAGGCCTCGACAGGCCCAACCCTGCGCAGGTCATCGTGGGAGCGAATGCCAATAGAGTGGAGAATATTGACCGAGGCCAGGCCCAGGTTTTTTAGTTTTAATAGTTCTGATTGACTCGGGTGCATTCGGTTTTCCCTACCAGTTTGAGCGTCCGTTGTCGCAGCCAACCCCTCGACTGCGGCTTTGAACTTAACATAAATTAACAGGTGGCTAACAAACATTACCGCCAGATTATTGTGCGGCGCGCCTGCTTTGGTGCCATAGTTAAGGGCGATTGTCTGCGCTCTGTTAAAGTAGGCATAGCCTGTTGAATAATTTAGCCTGCCCTTTGGAGTTCGCCTAATAATGAGATGCAAATGTTATCGACACCGCTGAAGCGTATGTTATTTGGGCTCGGCGATGAGCATGTCATTGTTGACCCAGCTTCTGACCAGCTTTTACATCCCGAAGCACTGATCGCCTTTCAGCGCTTGAGTCGGGATGCCCGTGAAGAGGGGTTTGCCCCTAAAATCGTTTCCGGTTTTCGCGCCTTTGATCGACAACTGTTGATTTGGAATGCCAAAGCACAAGGTCACCGCCCGGTTCTCGATAGTCACGGTACTCCCCTGGATATTGAACAGTTAAGCGAGCGGGAGCTGATCTTCGCCATTCTGCGCTGGTCTGCATTGCCGGGAGCATCCCGTCACCACTGGGGTACCGATTTCGATATTATCGATGCGGCGGCAGTCCCCGCTGACTATGCAGTCCAGCTCACACCCCAGGAGGTGGCGGACGACGGAGTTTTTGGCGCCTTCCACCGCTGGCTGGATAACCAAATCAGCACGGGTAATAGTTATGGGCTGTTCCGCCCCTATGCAGAGGATCGCGGCGGAGTCGCACCGGAACGCTGGCACCTGAGCTATGCCCCCAGGGCCCGAGAGCTTCAGGAACTTCTCAGCGTGGAGCGCCTGTCCGAGTTGCTACAAGAGTCAGAACTATCCCTGGGCACTGCGGTTTGCGAGCACCTTCAGGAAATCTATACGCGCTATATCTGGGTTCCGGATCACTGCTACCCCCATTTAATGGGCAACTATAGCGGCCTGTTGAGATAGGTTGGTTACAGTTTATTACCACCTCAATGGGGGGTGGCAAGAAAGCTACTTTGCGATGGAGGCTTCCTCTTGAAAGGGGCTAGTGATCCTGCCAAGCTGCGCCGCAGTGAATGCCCTGGGAAATATAAGGGAGATGAATTATGGGTGAGGAAGCGGCCGTTCAAGGGCAGCGGGATATTTGGCAGGCGATGCGGGCTGAAGCCTCAGAGGCGGCTGCTGGCGAACCTATCCTGGCAAGTTATTTCCACAATACCATTTTGCGCCACAAGTCTCTGGGTGATGCTATGGCGGATCACCTGGCTTCGGTGTTGGAGCACAATGCCCTCACGGCAACCGCACTTCAGGAAGTGATTGCCACGGCTCTGGCTAATGATCCGAGTATTTCCCACTGTATGAGCGAGGATATTTGCGCTTGGTATGACCGGGACCCGGCTTGCGACCAGTACCTGACGCCTTTCCTGTATTTTAAGGGTTTTCACGCCCTGCAATCCCACCGGATAGCGCACTGGTTGTGGAATCAAGGCCGCCATACCTTGGCGCTCTATTTCCAGAGCCAGGTATCGGAACAGTTCTCGGTGGATATCCACCCAGCAGCGCGATTTGGCTGCGGGATTATGATCGATCACGCCACTGGATTAGTGGTGGGGGAGACCTGTGTGGTTGAGGACAATGTCTCGATTCTCCACTCGGTGACATTGGGCGGCAGTGGCAGCGGCAGCGGCGATCGTCATCCGAAAATTGGCCCCGGAGTGATGATTGGCGCCGGTGCTAAAGTATTGGGTCCGGTTAAGGTGGGAGAGGACGTCAAAATTGCCGCCGGTAGCTTGGTCTTGCACGATGTGCCGGCCCATACAACCGTCGCCGGTGTTCCCGCCCGCCAGGTAGGAGGGCGTGTTGAAGGGGCTCCGGCTTATACCATGGACCAGACTCTGGATTCGGAAGAGTAACTCAGGGAAATATTATTGATGTCGCAATCTGCCTACAGTTTGGTTTTTCGCGGTGATTTGGTGGCGGGTTTTACCGCCGGTGATGTAAAGGCCAGTATGGTGCGCCTGTTTAAAAGCAATCCCCAGGCGATAGAGAAATTATTCAGTGGGCGCCCGCTGGTACTGAAGAAAGGGTTATCTCTGCCCCAGGCACAGAAGTTTCGTGCAAACCTGGCCAAAATAGGCGCACAGGTCACTATTAAGGACGAAAGCAGCGGCGCAGCTGTTGCTGAGCAAACCAAGCCCAAGATGGAAGCTGCGGCTAGCCCGAAGTGGACCTTGGCGCCCATGGAGGGAAACTTGGTTAAGGAGCACGAACGCAAGTCGGTGGAACCGGTCAGCGTTGAGGTAGAGCACCTCAGTTTACGTGCAGCGGAAGGCCAGCTTCTGGATGAGAGTGAGCGCAAAGGGGAGGAGCTATCTCCTGTCTCTGTTCCCAATTGGGAAGTTAACTGACAGGGTCTCTCCTAACAGGCAATAAAAAACCGGCACTAGGCCGGTTTTTTATTGCTCAGAGTCTGCTGAAAGAAGAGGGGATTAGCCTTCTTCTTTCAGGTAGCGCTCGCGGGAAGCCATAACTTCTTTGCGTGCAGCTTCGGCGTCAGCCCAGCCTTCTACTTTAACCCACTTGCCCGCTTCCAGGGCTTTGTAGTTTTCGAAGTAGTGCTCGATCTGCTTGATCAGCAGCTCGGGCAGGTCGCTGATTTCTTCAACGTGATCGTACAGCTTGGTCAGCTTGGTGTGCGGTACGGCCAGCAGTTTGGCATCAACACCGGATTCGTCGGTCATGTTCAGAACGCCAACAACACGAGAGCGGATTACAGAACCAACCATTACCGGGTAAGGCGCTACAACCAGCACGTCCAGGGGGTCACCGTCTTCAGACAGAGTCTGGGGCACGTAGCCGTAGTTTGCTGGGTAGAACATCGGAGTGGCAACGAAGCGATCCACAAATACTGCGTCAGAGTCCTTGTCCACTTCGTATTTGATCGGGTCGTGGTTGGCAGGGATCTCGATGATTACGTTGATATCGTTGGGCAGTTCTTTACCTGCCGGGATCTTTTCGAAGCTCATTGCTGGTCCTGAATGAATAGATAACTGAAAATCTGGAGCGCGGATTATATATGCTGAGGGGCTCGGCTGAAAGTCACGCCTGCGCCGGGTTTATGGCGTCGAAGCTCGTCTGGCGGGTCTATCCTGTAACTCGGAGATAACAACAACGGGGCAGGACCAGTCATGGTAAAGGCACGGGAGGTAAAAACCGCTCACGAGGCCCGCGCAATTGTCGAAGAACGAGGCCTCAGTCATGTCAAAGTGGGCTTATTCGATACCGATGGTGTAATGCGTGGCAAATATATGAGCCGCGCCAAATTCCTCTCATCCCTGGAAAAGGGCTTCTCGTTTTGCGATGTGGTCCTGGGCTGGGATGTTAAGGATCAGCTCTACGACAATACCCGCTATACCGGTTGGCACACCGGATATCCAGACGCTCCGGTCCGCATTCTTCCAGAAAGTTGCCGGGATGTACCTTTTGAAGATGACATGCTGCTATTTCTCGCCGAGTTTGACGGTCGCGCCCAGGCGTTGTGTCCCCGCGCAGTTCTGCGCAGGGTAATTGAGCGCTGCCGCTCACTGGGATTTGATCCCTATGCCGCCCTGGAGTACGAATTTTTCCTGTTTGATGAAACGCCCGAGTCAGTGCGGAGCAAGGGTTTCCGCAACCTCAAGCCTTTTACCCCTGATGTGTTTGGTTATTCCATACTGCGAAATTCTGTCCACGGTGAGCTGTACCGGGAAATCCTGGAACTGAGTGAGCGCATGGACTTCCCCTTGGAGGGCTTACACACAGAAACAGGTCCGGGAGTTTTAGAGGCGGCTATTGCAGTGGATGGTGTTGAGGCCGCTGGAGACAAAGCTGCCTTGTTTAAAACCTTTATAAAAGTATTGGCACAGCGAATGGGCTTGATGGCCACTTTCATGTCCCGCTGGTCCAGTGAGTACCCGGGGCAAAGCGGGCATATTCATTTATCACTGCGCAATAGTGGCAGCGGTGATTCGGCTTTTTTCGATTCGGGCCAGCCAGACGGTATCAGCCAGGTAATGCGTCAGTTTATTGCTGGGCAGCAAAGGTTGATGCCGCAATTCCTTGCCCTGATGGCGCCGACTGTCAACAGTTATCGCCGCTTGGTACCAGGGTATTGGGCGCCAACAGGAGCCAGCTGGGGAGTGGAAAACCGCACAACGGCTCTGCGCGCTATCCCGGGTGGCGATACTTCCCAGCGCATCGAATACCGCTTGGGGGCCGCCGACGCCAATCCCTATTTAGCACTGGCAGCAGCTTTGGGCTCGGGTCTTTACGGTGTTATGCAGCAATGGCATCCCGGTGAGCCTGTCACCGGCAATGCTTATTCGCTGGAGTTGGAAGGCGAGCAGGTTCTGCCGGGCACACTGTGGGAATCCACTCAGCAATTTAAGGCGTCAGAAGCAGCACAGGAACTATTTGGCAGCGACTTTGTTGAACACTTTTCGGCCAGTCGCGAGTGGGAGGAGCGGGAATATCGCCGCCATGTGAGTGACTGGGAGTTGGAGCGGTACTTCGAAATTATTTAATTGGGAGTATCGACGCCGATGAAGACTACAAAAATCATGCACCACCTTCAGTGTATTTCTCCTATTGATAACAGTGTTTATGTAGAGCGCGCTCTGGCGGGAGAGGTGGAAATCCGTGTAGTGCTGGATCGGGCCAGTAAAGCACAAAAAGCATGGAGGCGAACTCCCCTCAATGAGCGCATCGCTATTGTCGAGCGGGCTGTGGAAATATTTGCCGTTAAAAAAGAGCGTTTGGGGCGGGAGCTGTGTTGGATGATGGGGCGTCCAATCCGTTATGCAGGAGGAGAAATTAACGGGTTTATGGGGCGTGCGCAGACCATGGCACAGCTTGCTACTGAAGCCCTCGCTGACATTCAGTTACCTGAGAAGCCGGGTTTTACCCGGTTTATCCGCCGCGAGCCCTTAGGGGTCTCCCTGGTAATTGCCCCGTGGAATTACCCTTACCTAACGGCGGTTAATGCAGTGGTACCGGCACTGCTATCGGGCAATGCAGTGATTTTAAAACACTCGGCACAGACGCCGCTTTGTGCTGAGAGAATGGTGGAGATTTTTCGCGAGGCGGGACTGCCCTACGGTGTTTTTCAGTTTCTTCATTTAAATCATGCTTATACCCAGCGATTAGCCTGTGCGGGGGAAATCCAGCATGTTGCCTTCACCGGCTCGGTTGGCGCTGGCGCGAACCTAGAACGCACAGTTGCCGGTCGATTTATTCAAGTGGGACTTGAACTGGGGGGAAAAGATCCAGCTTATGTCCGCGCCGACGCCGATATTAACCAAGCTGTGGCTGCGGTAGTCGACGGCGCCTATTTTAATTCCGGGCAGTCCTGTTGCGGTATTGAGCGGGCCTATGTGCATGAAGATATTTTTTCTGAGTTTATTTCCCAAACGGTCGACTTACTGCGTGACTATCGACTGGGGCGCCCGGATCAAGTGGAGACCACTTTGGGGCCTTTGGTGCGTGCGGAAGCTGCAGACCGGGTTCGCGCGCAGGTGGATGAAGCGATAGCGGAGGGCGCGAAGGTTCACTTGGATGTGAGTGAATTCCCAATGGACAAGCGGGGTACCCAATATATGGCACCGCAACTGTTAACCCGGGTGCGACACCACATGCGAGTGATGCGCGAGGAGACTTTTGGGCCGGTGCTGGGGGTGCAGAAAGTGCATGATGATGGCGAAGCTCTAGAATTTATGAATAACAGCCCATTTGGTCTTACTGCGGCTATTTTTACCCGCGATGAAGATGTTGCAATGGAGATGGGAGGGTATTTAGAGGCCGGCACTGTTTTTTTAAATCGTTGTGATTACCTGGATCCGGAATTGGCCTGGACGGGTGTTAAGCAATCTGGTCGTGGATGTACGCTTTCTAAAATTGGATTTGAGAATTTAACCCGCCCCAAGTCATTTCATTTTAAACATGATGGTTAGCGGGAATGATTGCCGGATGCAGAAAGTGAAATTGTCTGCCTGTTTTCCGAAAGGTCACAGCCTATTTTGAATATGCAAAAGTGACAGAACGTCAGAGAGGAAATTGTGGATAAATACCATGTCAATTGGAATTATCCCACGACCGTTTGGGTTGGCCCCGGTCGCATTACTGAATTGGCTGAAGCTTGCCTGGAGCTGAATATTCACAAGCCTCTGTTAGTTACTGATCCTACAGTCGCCGCATTGCCACTGATCGATAGTGCGATTAACCCATGCCAACAGGTGGGTCTGGAAGTTAGCGTTTTTTCCAAAATCAAAGGTAATCCCAATGAGATAAATATCGCCGATGGGGTGGCCAAGCTGCGTGAGCAGAAGTGCGATGGGGTCATTGCCTTGGGCGGGGGCTCGGCCCTGGATGCGGGCAAAGCCATTGCCCTTATGGCGGGACAGCAGCACAGTATTTGGGATTTTGAGGATATAGGCGATAACTACAGGCGTGTGGACCCAGAGGGCATTTTACCGCTGATTGCCATTCCCACGACGGCTGGCACAGGTTCTGAAGTTGGCCGGGTTGCGGTAATTACCGATGAGAAAGCACAGGTTAAGAGGCTGATTTTCCATCCGCGCATGATGCCGGATATCGTTATTCTCGATGCTCAATTGACTATGGGGTTGCCGCCAGACCTCACCGCAGCGACGGGAATGGATGCGCTGTCACACAATCTCGAGTCTTTTTACTCCCCTCAATACCATCCTATGGCCGAGGGAATCGCCCTGGAGGGGATGCGCCTGATCAAGGAGTATTTGCCTCGAGCTTATGCTATAGGCGCAGAACTCGAGGCGCGTCAGCAAATGTTGGTAGCTTCCTGTATGGGGGCTACGGCTTTCCAGCGGGGCTTGGGCGCTATCCACGCCCTGGCACATCCATTGGGGGCCCTGTATGACAAGCACCATGGTTTGTTAAATGCGATATTGATGCCCTACGTTCTGATCGCCAACCGTCCAGCCATCCAGGTGCCTATGGGGCATCTGGCACTTTATCTACAACTGGCCGGTAATGAGATGTTTGATAGCGGATTTGATGCGGTACTCAACTGGTTGCTCGGATTGCGCAAACAGCTGGGGATTCCCCACAGCCTGTCGGATATTGGAATTGATGATACCGATGCCGACAGAGTTGGGAAAATGGCATCGGTGGAGCCTTCCGCTAGTACTAACCCGATGCGTTTTAACGGGATAGAGTATCGGGATATTTTCTTGCGCGCCTGTGAAGGTACCGTCACCCTGTAATAAATTCCTGCGAATAGACGACAGAAGAGAATGTGTTCCATCGACAATCGGTAAAGGACTGAATGATGCGCAGTATTATTGCTCTCTTGTTCCTCTCATTGGCCAGTATTTCCCTGGCTCAGGATTCATCGAATATTCGCACGGCTATTTTTGCAGGAGGGTGTTTCTGGTGCATGGAGCCGCCATTTGACAAGGTCGATGGCGTCCTGGAAACCACCTCAGGATACAGCGGTGGCCATGTCAAAAACCCGACCTATGAACAGGTATCTTCCGGTGGTACGGGGCATGCGGAAGTTGTTCAGGTAAAGTACGATGCGAATAAAGTCAGCTATTCCGACTTACTGAATATTTTTTGGCACAACGTTGACCCTTTTGATTCCGGTGGTCAATTTTGTGATCGCGGTGACCAGTACCGAGCCGAGATTTTTTACGGCAGTCAAGAAGAAAAGGTGTTAGCAGAGGAGAGCAAGAAAAAGGTAGAAGCGGAGTTGGGTAAAAAGGTGGTGACACAAATAAAACCCGCTGCAACCTTTTATCCCGCAGAGGCCTACCATCAGGACTATTACCAACGTAATCCTCTGCGTTACAAGTATTATCGCTACCGCTGTGGGCGTGATAAGCGCTTAGAGGAGGTCTGGGGGAAAGCGCCAAGTTAACGGATTGCCTCTCCGCAGGGTGAATATGGCACCGAGTCCCACTTTGTATGACGGGGAAGTCCTGGAAACAATCAATGATTTTCCAGTGCTTTACCGTTATTTACCGGCGGTTAGTACCAGTCCGCTAATGGTATTTATTCCAGGCACAGCACATCTAGCGCGTATTTTCTACGGCTATCCCGGTGGCCGCCCAGATGATTTTATAAGTCACTGGGTCAATCTAGCGGGTTTTCCCTTCCTTGCTATTTCTTACCCTATGGAAAATGCGGTTTTTTGCAGTACTCACCCGGAGTTTACAATTCAAGATTGGGGAGATCAGGCTGCAGAAATTATTGCCAAGATTTTGTCTGAATATAACCTTCCAAATTCGGTAGTGGTGTGCGGCTGGAGTATGGGAGGGAAAATCGCTGGGGCTCTAGCGAGGGCGGCGAAAGCCTTGAATTTTTCGATTGAATGCTTTGTGGCTATGGCCGCAGAACCCGCGTTGCCGGGCTTTCTTCCCGAAGCTAATGCCAAGGCCATCGAAATGACAGTTGATGGGATGGCCAGTCGAAAGGGCATATATCCTGCCTTTTTGGCCGCGCTTGATGAGCAGAACACCTTAAACCAACACACAATTATCCCCAAAGATATCTATCTGGAGGCGTTCCTTGGAGCAATTCCCATCGCGCTTATTGGCACTGGATTAATGTATGATGGGCAAGGGTTTAAGGAAGATCTTTCCAGGGCATTGAAAACGGCAAACACCTTTGACTTCTTGGACTATCCAATTCCCGTTGTTATTCAGAGTGATTCAATGGGAGATTTGGAAAATGTGCTGTGCAATATTGATGATTGGGCATTTATTCGCAATCGAGTTCTTGCCAGTAAACTTTTAGGAGGTGCATCTCCAGAGCAGATTCCAAGGGAAAGGTGGGAGCTAGTACAGCTTATAATCCGCTCGTCTTCCGCTTATTTTTCACAGACCGTTACAGGTAACCATTTCTTCTTTGTTGGCGCTATTGGGGCGCGCACTACTGTTGATAGTATCGAAAAGCTTTTGGCCAGGGTGAGAAGTATCCAGTCCTAATAAAGCACTTCTTAATAGCCTCATGGTGCTCTGGTTAAGCTGTCAGAGATTTTTAAATTAACATTTTGGTTATTTTACGATCCGCTCTACTTTTTTAAGGCTTACTACTGGGGTGAAAGGAAAGAATACACCGCACTCGAGACTCACCGCGAATACATCCCTGTAAGCTTCTAATCGGCATCCATGCCTCATAGGGTCCAAGCGCGGTGTATTCTTCCCTTTTCCCTTTTCCCTTTTCCCTTTTTAGTAGGCTATGCGGGTTGTAAGGCTTGTTCATGCTGATATTGGGTGAAATAGAGTTTCTCAGAAAGCTCGGTAATGAAATCGATGTTTTCGACCTTGTCGGCCATGCTTTCCATTCGGTCTTCTCCATTTAATGCCCCCCAGATGCTAGCGGCCATGGCACCCACGGTATCTGTGTCACCACCTAGAGAAAAAATATTAGCTAATACAGACGTTAAAGGAGAGTTTCGATACTTAAGTCCAAAGTAAATGGCGGTGATACAGGACTCTGGCGCGGTAATGCCATTACCTAGCCATTGCTTGATTTGCTGCGGATGTGGGATTTTCTGGTTAAACAGTAGAGTCGCACACTTTTCCAGTTTGTAGCGATATATTTCGGACTTACATCTTACTTCCAGTTTGTTCAATATCTCTCTGTTTGAACGATCTTGCAGGGATTCACAGATGGCGATAGCGATCAAGTATGCTCCCTCGACAGCAACTGGATGGGCGTGGGTGATTTCAGACACCGATTGTACATATTGCTTGAGGCGATAGTCATTTTGGGGGTGGCAGAGGGCAATAATAGGTGCTCTCATGGCGGCCCCATTGCCGATAGAACCGAGCTTAAATTTTTTTCGGTTTAAATCTTGCCAGCGTTTACCATCCCTGACTCCTTTGAGTAGTTTCGCTGCACTGGGACCATACCCTCTGCTCCAGCGATAACTTTGGGCAAACTTTTTGGCTATGTGGTCCTGATCAAGGTAATTATGCTCAAGAAAGGAGGTCGCAATATCAATAGACATCTGCGTGTCATCGGTGTAACGCTTTTTACCCTGTTCGGTTTTCCCGATAATTTTCCAGAGTTGTCTTTCTAGAACGCCACCCTCGTACGGGGCGCCAAATGAATCGCCGATGGCTATTCCTTTAAAGCAACCTCTATATTTACTCAGCTTTATCATTTTTTGATTTCTATACCTTATTCTCAGGGGAAGTCGCTACTAGCTATAAGGACCACTATTAATTGCTGTTATAAGTAACAGTTTTATTCTAGAAAACATATATTGGCAGTTGATGGCCATCGAGGGAAAGGGTTTTATTTTAGGTGAGAGCGAGCCGATATTTAAAACTAATCGGCTCGCCACTAAAGTCGCTATATCATTTAATTAATACAGGCATCGTTAGCACTTCCAAAAGTATTTCTAATCCATACATTGCCAGTGCAAGCAGGGTGATTGTGGTCAGCAAGATCTGCGCCGGCATTATTTTCCGCGGTATTGCCAATGATCAAGTATCCGACTTGACCCAATCCCAACATCATAATGCCGTTAACGCCGTTATTATCTGATAGATTGTTGGCAACAATGCCGCCATCCCCACTATCAATTACAATCCCACTCGACGTATTGAGATTCGTCTCATTGAATCTGATGAGAGTATTGTCACCAACAATCTTTATTCCTTGGAGACCGTTGCTTGATGCATAAGAGTATCTCACACGATTACCGTCACCCATAACGCGTATACCCATACCCCCATTGCCGCTAGCATCGGAGGCTTCAACAGTATTACCTGAACTCCAAAGGGCGATTCCTGCAATAGAGTTTGACGAAGCAGTGATATCAAAGATTTGATGGCTGCCATCACCTTCGGCAGATACGCCATTGTTACAGTTTGAGATAGTGCTTCCACCAACAGTATCCTCAAGGATTCTATCGCTGTCTTTCAATTGAATGCCAATTCCACTGCCATCGCAGCTGAGGTGGTAACCCGCCATATCGAGTGATCCGCCAGCATCTATCACGAGTGCAGGGTGGCTTGCGCAGCCAAGAATATCGCCGGTAAGTGATTCTGCGGTTGTAATGGTATCTCCACAGCTGACAGCTGATGCGACGGCGGAGAGCGATAGTGCTGCAATACCGGATACAGCGAGCAATGATGCTTTTATAGAATTCATATTTCTATTTTTCATATCAAATTTCCCTAATTATCTGAGTAATTAAAAAAGAGAGTGAACACCCAAAGCCATGGAGATTGTGACCTAGGTTTGGGAAAGAGCCATAGGAAATTTTTCCTAATTTATTGGGTTTTATTTGATATTTTGGTGATAATAGATTGTTTTTATTCTATTAAAATATTTACTTTTTTATTTTAGGTGGAGGTGCTTAATACTGGTGCGAAAAATGAAGAAACCTGCATTATAAAAATAAGCGTTGTTTGGGTGTGCAATGGCTATTTTTTAAGATTTTTTGCGAGAATCTTTACGCAATCTGCCCTCTGTTCGAAAGTTGTATTGGCAAACCCGAGCACCAACCCTGAATCTTCATTTTTATTGGAATAGAAGAGCGATAGTGGTGTGCTGCCAAATCCGTATTCGCGTAGTTTTTTTGAAAGGGTGATGTCGTCGTGTCCCGGCGTGGATATAACCAAGTGCATACCGGCACTACTGGCAATTAGTCCGGCTGGAGGTGGTATTTCTTCTCGAATAAGCTGATAGAAATGTTCCCATTTCTTCATATAACTAGCACGCATTTTGCGAAGATGTCGCACAAAATGCCCCTCATCGAGAAAGTCTGCCACGACAGCTTGTGTGACTAAGGGGGAGTGGCCAGATAACATTTCTTTTGCTTGGGTAAATGCCGCTACTGTAGATTTAGGCACCACTAAATAGCCCAATCGTAGGCTGGGTAGCAAGGTCTTACTAAAGCTCCCCATGTAGAGTACAGGTGTATTTTCTCCCATCCCCTGGAGCGCCGCGACGGGTTTATGTTGGAATGAAAATTCACTGTCGTAATCATCTTCAATTATCCAGCAGCTAGCCTGTGTCGCCCAATCCAGCAGTTTAATCCGTTCACCTGCGGGCATAACACCACCCATTGGGTACTGATGTGTTGGTGTGGTAAAAAGTAACTTGGCCTGGGTTGCATTATTGACCAGCTTATCTACATCCAAGTGCTTATCTTTCAGATTCGCTGGTACGAGCTTTGCTCCAACAGCCTGGAAAGCTGCTCGAGCGCGGCGATATCCTGGATTTTCTATATAAACCTTGTCTCCCTGGTTAATCGCGACCAGTGCACATAGATTCAGGGCTTCCTGAGCTCCATTGGTAATAATAATTTGTTCAGCGGTACAGCGAACTCCCCGGGAGTTGCGCAAGTATTCAGTAAGTGCCATACGCAAAGGTAAATAACCTTGGCTTTGCCCGTAACCTGCGAGAGCTAACCTGGATTGGTGGCGGCGGTATAATTTATTCCAAATAGTGAATGGAAATTTGCTTAGATCCGGTAGGCCGGGGGTGAAGGGGAGAGATTGATCCTCACTTTTCTTACCCCAAGATAATGTCTGTGCAAAATCACCATAGTGAGAAAGTGATGGTAAGTACCTATTCCTTTGTGCTTGCCAACCTTGTCTGTGTGTTCTCTTTGTGTAGGCCGGCAATTCGGGAGATACAAATACGCCTTTCCCTGGATGGCTGGTAAGGAAGCCCTCTGCTTTCAGCTGGTCCAGAACTAATGTCACTGTATTGCGGCTGATAGAGAGGGATTCTGCCAACCGGCGCGAGGAGGGGAGCTTGGTACCAGCAGCCAGTCGGCCATTGCAGATCCAATCTACCAATTGCCGATACAACTGTTCCTGTAGCGGCTGGCCTGATTCGAGAGTTAGGTCTGTAAGTTCGGCGGCACTCAAAACTGGCACCATAAAATAGTTAAAACTGGCGCTTATCAGCGTACCAGCAAGATCCTACATTGGCGATATCTATTTCATACCAGAGTGAGTTAAAGGAGGTTTTATGAATTTACATTCGCCAATCTCTGATGAATTGCCAACCTCAGCGAAGAGTCGTGTACGTCGTGCTCCCAAGCGTGCCAGTTATCGGCGAGAGGATGTTTATAAGCTTGTCGACGAGCTAAAACTTGGCCATGTCGGTTTTATTGAAGACGGTGAAGTCATCATTATTCCTTTAACCGTTTGGCGTCTGGGGGAGTTTTTGTATTTTCACCTGGCTAACAAGAGCCGGCTACAAAAACTATTGGAGGCAGGAGAGCAGGTCTGTATTTCATTTGCCCGTTATGATGAGTGGGTACTGGCCAAGTCAGCCTTTCATCACAGTGCTAATTATCGCTCTGCGGTATTGTTTTGCCGAGGTGAGAGGGTCAAAGAGCAGCGGGAATTTGATGCGGTTTTTAAAGCGATTATTGATGATATAGAGCCGGAGCGCTGGGATCAGGTGCGCCTCCCCAACCTACAGGAGCGCAAGGGAACAGCTTTGATGCGCCTGACTATAGAGGAGGGGGCTTTCAAAAGCCGAACTGGCGCGCCATCCGATAATAAAGAGGATTTGGCTCTGCCTGTGTGGAGCGGGGTCAAGCCTGTGTGCCCGTTTCGCTAGTGCTCAATTTAGCAAAGTAAAGGGAGCCTTATAGGGCCTCTGCCACTACTTTTAATGCGATTTGAATGATCTCCTGCTGGCCGGCTTCAATATCGGGGATAACACCCTGTCCTTCCCAATTGGGGCGGCTGCCGGCAATCGTAGAAACCGGGCGTTTATCTGGGATACCGATTTCAAAGCCATAGGGGAGGGATTGGGGAGACTCCATGATATGTGCCCCACCGGCGCTGGCATTACCGACAATCGTGGCTCGGCCCAGCTGTTGTAGTGCGAAGGCGGTACTCTCGGATGCAGAGAAGGATCTTCCATCAATCAGAATGACCATTGGTCTGTCACTCCCATAGGTGGGCCAGGGTTGAGGTGAAATACGTTTCGGTATTTCTCTCCCCTTGCGGCTTTCAATAACAAAGGGAAAGGGAGAATGGGGGTCAATAAATGACTGCAGAACAGCATTGGCGGTTTCTTCGTCTCCGCCGCCATTACTGCGTAAATCGAGTATTAGGCCCTCGCTGTGGCGAAGCAGGGTGAAAGCCGCAGCGAGGGTTTGGTGGGCATTTTTATAGGTGTGGAAAGAAGAGAGGGAAAGGTAGCCAATGTTACCGGGAAGAATCTCAATTTTCTTAACGCCGTAGTTATTGCTGGGCGCTTCAGCCTGCCACTGTTCAATCCAATTGTGGGCTTCTTTTTGGTTATCTATATGCTCTATATAGAAATGCTTATCACCGGAAAGGGTGCGAATTTCTTTGGTAAGTGCGCTGGCTAATTGTTGGTAGTCACTACAAAGATGATTAAAGTGTTTGGATTCTGCCAGGCTATTGAGTTGAGCAGATAGCGCCTGTCCTTTTTCCTCCAATATATAGTGCTTCTGAATAGCTACTGCAGCAGCTTTAATAACCGGGCCTGTCTCAAACTGGCAGGAACTCATTGCGCCGGAACTTGCCGCGAGAGACATGGAAAAAAACTGATTAATACCGCTAAACTCATCTTGAGTTGGCGTTTCATATTTATGTAGCCTCTATTGATAGATTTTCTTTTATCCGCTCTAAATAAGAGCGTTTCTCTAAAGCTTGAATTGTTTGATTGAGCAGCTCTGATAGTTCTGTCGGTAATTCGCTATTGAGGGACTGTTCAGCTTCCAGAGTTGCTATCCACTGCTGTTTTAGCTTGGGTATCAACGCACTGCCTTTGCGGGTCAAGCGTATTTTGCGCTGGCGAGCATCTTCTCCAGAAGAGGTCTGTACCAGCCCTTGTTTAATCATGTCTTTTACAGTTTGACTCACTGCGGGCTGGGAAATATGGGTGCTCGCTACCACCTCACTAATGGTTATATCTCTCTTGTGGATAAGTGCACGCATTATCGGGGTGTAGCGGGGTTTGTAATTCTCCAGGCCACAGGCCCTATAGCTCTCTGCTACATCGCCATCCAGTAATTCCAGAATGTGACGAAGCTGAGTCCCCAGTTGGCTGTATTTCATAAAAGTTGTTCCATAAGCACTTATATAAGTGACTATATAATTTTTGGCGAACTTTTCAAGCTTCTTTGCCGCTATTCATCACCCCGCACAAATTCTTTGGCGCTTTTTTTGCATTGTGTGGCGAGTTTGGCGGGTTTTGTGTGAAATGGATTTTTGAACAAAGAGCTGAAATTTAAATTTCATATTTCATTCATCGAACTTTAGGAATTAACCGCCAATCTTTGCGCCGCGTAATCTGTGTCAGGTACGAGTGAAGAGAACATTATGAAAGAGATTGGCTTGGCTGCCCTTGCAGCCTTGGGGTTACCATTTTTGGCTGAAGAGGTCCAAGCCAGCGACCTCATTATTTCTGAATATATCGAGGGCAGTAGCAACAATAAGGCCCTTGAAATTTACAATGGCACGGGTGCAGCGGTTGACCTCAGTAGCTACAGCATTGAACTTTACTTCAATGGCTCCTCTGCGGCGGCTTCAACCATCGCCCTAAGTGGCAGCTTGGCAGACGGCGATGTTTACGTATTCGCCCACGCCAGTGCTGATTCCTCAATCCTGTCAGTAGCCGATCAGATTTATACCAGCGGCCTGTTTAACGGGGATGATGCGGTTGCCCTGAGTGGCCCCAATGGATATGTGGATGTTATCGGCCAGATCGGTGTTGATCCCGGTAGCCAATGGGGCGACAACAGTCTGGGGACCCAAAATCAAACCTTAATTCGCAACTGGAGTGTGAGCGAAGGCCGTGCCGACGGCAGTACGGATTTTGACCCAGCTTCAGAGTGGTCTAGCGCAGGTCAGGATGACTTTTCCAACCTCGGCTGGCACAGCGAAGACGGCACTGGTGGTGGAGATGACGGCGGTGATGACGATGTTGTTCTCGGCGATTGCGGAGATATTTCTACGTTAATCAGCCAGGTTCAGGGTGATGAGTTTGAAAGCGCTCTGGAGAATGAGCGCCACGAAATTGAAGCGGTTGTTGTTGGTGATTTCCAAGATACCAGCACCGGCCTTTCCGGCTTCTTCCTGCAAGAGGAAGACAGTGATCAGGATGGCCAGATAAATACCTCTGAGGGGTTGTTTGTACACGACAAAGGCTTCGGTGTAGATGTGCAAGTCGGGGATTTGGTTCGCGTCGGTGGTGTGGTTACTGAATACTATGACTTTACCGAGTTAGATGAGGTAGATGGCGTTACGGTTTGCGGTAGCGGCTACAGTGTGACTGCCGAGGAAGTCTCCCTGCCGTTTAGTTCTGCCGAAGAGCAGGAGCAATACGAGGGGATGTTGGTTGAGTTCCCGCAAGCCCTGATGGTGAATGACCACTATAACCTGGGGCGCTATGGTGAAGTCACCCTGGCCAATGGCCGTCTCTATATTCCCACCCACAACAATGAGCCTGGGGTTGCAGCCGTAGCACAGGAAAGTGCAAACGATCTGAATAGGATTGTGCTGGACGATGGTTCCAGTGTGCAGAACCCGGAAGCTGTGCCTTATCCCGTCTCCGGCCTCAGTGCCAGCAATACCTTACGCAATGGCGATACGGTAGAGGGGTTGCGCGGAGTAATGGGGTATAGCTACAGCGCCTACCGAGTACATCCCGTGGAGGCGCCAGAATTTGTTGCTGCCAACCTGCGTGAAAGCGCTCCACAATTACCGGGTAAGGGCAGTTTAAAGATCGCCAGCTTTAATGTTCTGAATTATTTTAATGGCGATGGTTATGGCGGCGGTTTCCCTACCTCCCGTGGGGCTGATACTGAAGAAGAATTCCTGCGCCAGAGAAATAAAATTATCTCCGCTATTTTAGGCCTGGATGCCGATGTAGTTGGCTTAATGGAAATTGAGAACGATGGCTACGGTTCGGAAAGTGCTATTCAGGATTTAATTAATGGTCTTAACGCGGCTACTGGCAGTGAAAACTATCAATTTATTAATCCAGACCTGGCTCAACTGGGCACCGATGAAATTACTGTGGGGCTGATTTATCGCAGCGATCGGGTAATGCCTATAGGCGCTGCTGCGACAACTGATAGCTATCCCTTTGATGACGGTAACCGCCAACCACTGCTGCAGGCTTTTGCCGAACTATCAAGTGGTGAAGAGCTGGCCGTGGTGGTCAATCACTTTAAATCAAAGGGAAGTTGTCCTGACGATGGCAGTTTGAACGATGATCTGGGTGATGGACAGGGCTGCTGGAACTCGCTGCGCACCGAAGCCGCAGATGCCCTGGTTTCATGGATTGATTCTGACCCGACAGGTAGCGGCACCGATCGTGTTCTGGTGCTCGGTGACCTCAATAGCTACGCCCGCGAAAACCCAATTAGCACTCTAAAGGACGCTGGCTACGCTGATTTGTTGGAGGTTTTCGGTGAAGGAGAAGCCTACTCCTATGTCTACAGCGGTGAGTCCGGTTACTTGGATCACGCCCTCGCCAGTGAAGCTTTGGCTCCTCTGGTAACAGGTGCGGCCGATTGGCATATCAATGCCGACGAGCCTCGGGTGCTGGATTACAACATCGAGAATAAAACCGATGAGCAGGTGGAGAGTTTCTACTCGGCTGATGCATTCCGCGCTTCAGATCACGATCCGCTTGTGATTGAACTGGATCTGGGGGCAGATAACCAGGAGCCGGTTGCTGGGTTTGAGTGGGGTGTTGAAGGCTTCGAAGTGAACTACTTCGACAGCAGCGTCGATACCGATGGCACTATCGTTAGCTGGGCCTGGGATTTTGGTGATGGCACTACCAGTAGTGAGCAAAACCCCAGTCATAGCTACGATGCAGCAGGCACTTATTCAGTAATCCTCCAGGTTGAGGACGATAGGGGAGCGATCTCCACTGTTGAGCAGCTTGTACCACTTGAAGAAGTTGTTGATCTCCGAGCTGATTTTAAAGTCCACACCTTCCTGCGCTGGGTGTGGGTTGAAGAGCGCAGTAGTTACGATGGCGACGGTAACCTGAGCTATGAGTGGGACTTTGGTGATGGCACCAACCGCTCCGGCCCCATGGCACTGCATCGCTATGCCACCGGTGGTAGCTATGAAATTACCCTGACTGTGAAAGACGATTTCGGTAATGAAGATAAAGCCTACCGTGAAATTGAGATTCGCAAGCCGTTTTGGCACTGAGATGGATATCAACAACAATAAATAATTAACTCCACATATTGAACGGTCGGATATTAAGGCAAGAGATATTCGGCCGTTTTCTTTCCTCCCCATGTTAATTACGTATTTTTCATCTTTACCTCCTTGGGCATATGCCCGAGTGTTTCACTTCCTCGTTTTCATATTGGTAGCCCGGCAAGACTCCATTGCGAGTCATTAAAATCTTTATTATACGGATCATTGGAGGGGAAAGTGTTTGTGCGTGCCCGATCCCTGAATTGGAAAAAGACTTGAATAAAGTGCCTAAGATGTCTTCCTGGAGTATTGAGATATCACTGGGGCCTATCAGAGACGTATCAAAATACATAAATATTTAATGCAAAGAGTGTCGTTTTCAGTCAGCGTGTGTTTTATTGCTTCAGGTAAATCAGTTACTAGTGATCAGCGAAGCTATTAAACCACTGGGGGAGACATAGTTTGCAGGCATTTAAGACATTGGAAGGTTTAAGCCTGGAATGGACCGGCACCCACTATTCAAAGCAAGGTGATTTCCCCGACCTTTCTACCCACACGGTAACCTATGAAACCGCGACACATTGTTACGTTACGGCGTCGGGAGAGTTAGTTGGGGAAGCTTCATATACCTATGAAGCCATGGACGATAGGATGGCGGCGTTGATTTATCGGCCTGATATATATCAGGGGCGAAAAGGTGTGGTGCTTTATGCGATGCTCGATTTTGTACAGATGATGGATCGCGCCATTATTCTCTATCAGGATCGGCCACTAGCGCTGGCAAATGGCAGTTTTCAGGTGGTGAATACCCCTGTGCGACCTACAGCCTGAAAATTGAAAAACAAGGAAAATGGTGAGCTTATGAGAGAGTGCGAGAAAATTAATTATATTGAGTTGCCCTCCAGGGATTTGGGTAAGACAAAAGCATTCTTTACCGAGGCATTTAATTGGACTTTTACCGATTACGGTCCGGAGTACACCGCTTTTTCAAATGCGGGATTAGACGGTGGCTTTTTCAAGGCAGAGTTGCAGAGCACTACCGAAAATGGATCTGCATTAGTGATGTTATACAGCCGCGACCTGGAGGGTACCCTGGAAAAGGTCACGCGATGCGGAGCCGAAATAGCCAAGCCAATTTTCCCGTTTCCCGGTGGCAGGCGCTTCCATTTTAGGGAACCTTGCGGCAATGAATTTGCGGTTTGGTCTGATGTGGAGTCTGCGTAGAGGCGTTTACAGAAAAAAGCCCCCGATTTTACTCGGAGGCTTTTGGGAGACTGGCAACCGTTTCTATTAAGCTTCGAAATCGGTACCCAGCTTCTTTTCCACCAGCTGCTTTTTCAGGGTGGCGTACTGGGGAATGCCATTTTTGTAGGGAGGGTAGTCCTCGCCTTGAATCAATGGCAGCAGGTACTTGCGTCCCTCTTCAGTAATTCCAAAGCCGTCTTCGCTGATATATTCGCGCGGCATAAATTTTTCTACGTTGGCGACTTCAGACAGCGGCGCCTCTGCGATGGACCAGCTGTACTCTTCACCTTCTGCGCGAATAATGGCAGGCATAATGGCATTTTTGCCTGCTACAGCCATTTCCACTGCGGCGCGACCTACGGCGTAGGCTTGCTCAACATCGGTAGCAGAAGCGATATGGCGGGCGGCGCGCTGGAGGTAATCTGCCAGGGCCCAGTGGTACTTCAGGCCGAGTTCGCTTTTGACCATGTTGGCCAGGGTCGGTGCAACACCGCCCAACTGCTTGTGGCCAAAGGCGTCGGTGGTGCCGGCATCGGCGAGGAAGGTGCCGTCGCCGTACTGGGCGCCTTCGGAGGCGACGATAACGCAGTAGCCTTTCTCGTCTACGGTCTTTTGTACCTTGGCGAGAAACTTCTCTTTATCGAAAGCGATTTCCGGGAACAGGATAATATGGGGTGCATCGCCTTCCTGTTCTTGGGCCAGAGCGCCGGCAGCGGCAATCCAGCCCGCGTGACGGCCCATCACCTCGAGAATAAATACCTTGGTGGAAGTAGCGCACATGGAGGCCACGTCCATGGCCGCTTCCTTGGTGGAAACGGCAACATATTTGGCAACGGAGCCAAAGCCCGGGCAGTTGTCGGTCAGGGGCAGGTCGTTATCCACAGTTTTGGGAATATGGATGGCCTGGATTGGATAACCCATGGTCTCGGACAGTTGGGATACTTTCAGGCAGGTGTCTGCGGAGTCTCCACCACCGTTGTAAAAGAAGTAGCCAATATTGTGCGCTTTGAAGACTTCGATCAGGCGCTCGTATTCTGCGCGGTTCTCTTCCAGGCTCTTCAGTTTATAGCGGCAGGAACCAAAGGCACCGGAAGGGGTGTGGCGCAGTGCAGCAATATCCTCTGCGCTCTCTTGGCTCACGTCGATCAGCTCCTCGCGCAGCGCGCCGAGAATACCGTTTAGCCCTGCGTAGACATTGCCAATCTGGTCCGGGTTTTCACGCGCAGCTTCAATTACGCCGCAGGCGGATGCGTTGATCACGGCGGTAACGCCACCGGACTGCGCATAAAAGGCGTTCTTTTTCGACATGGTTATCCTGTGCTTATAGAGATATAGAGAAGTATCCCGATCCGGTAGTCCGCCTCGCATCTAGTTTTAAACATTTGTGCCAGTGGGGATAACCGGGAGCTCGTATCGGGTGTCGACCCTTTCGGGAAAATTCCTACCACCGTACCGGGGATGAGGCCGACCAATGCGGGGGCGGAGTCTAATGGAATAGCGAGTAAATTGCATGGTAACTGGGGTATTTGGCAATTACTGGCCCGAATTGCCGTGTTAAGCTTGCGCCGCAACCCGTAGGAGTACATTTTTCCGCTATGCATATTCATATTCTAGGTATTTGCGGCACATTTATGGGCAGTTTGGCCCAACTGGCGGTGGCGGAAGGGCACCGCGTAACCGGCAGTGACGCCAATGTTTATCCACCTATGAGCACCCAGTTGCAACAGGCGGGTATCCAAATTACCGAGGGCTATGATCCCGCACAGCTGGAGCCCGTCCCGGACCTGGTGATTATTGGTAATGCCATGTCCCGGGGAAATCCGGCGGTAGAGGCGGTGTTGGAAAAAGGGTTGGCTTACACCTCTGGCGCCCAGTGGTTGTGCGATCATTTCCTGGGTGGCCGCTGGGTATTGGCGGTTTCCGGAACCCACGGTAAAACCACCACCGCCAGTATGCTGGCCTGGATTTTGGAAGCGGCAGATATGCAGCCCGGCTTCCTGATTGGTGGAGTTCCGGCTAATTTTGGTGTCTCTGCTCGTTTGGGAGAGTCTCCCTTCTTTATTGTCGAGGCGGATGAGTATGACACTGCCTTTTTCGACAAGCGTTCCAAGTTTGTGCACTACCGCCCGCGCACGGTGATTATCAACAATCTCGAATTTGACCACGCAGATATCTTTGAGGACCTGGCGGCAATCCAGAAACAATTCCATCACCTGGTACGAACTGTGCCTGTTAGCGGCCTGATAGTGGCCTCTGCCGAAGAGAATGTAGAGCAGGTGCTTGATAAAGGCTGCTGGAGTGAAGTGCAGCGGGTTGGCAGCGAGTCTGCCGAAGGTGTGCGAGTGGGTGATTGGTGCGCAGTGGATATTGCCGCCGATGGCAGCAGTTTTACGGTTCAGTTCAAAGGCGAAGCTGTGGCGCGGGTCGAGTGGGACCTGACCGGGCAGCACAATGTGCAAAATGGCCTCGCGGCTATGGCTGCGGCGCGGCATGTGGGTGTCACCCCAGATTTGAGTGCGGCAGCTCTGGCACGCTTCCAGGGGGTTAAACGCCGTATGGAGTGCCTGGGAGAAGTGGCCGGCATCCGTGTTTACGATGATTTTGCCCATCACCCTACCGCGATTGAATCCACCCTCAATGGTCTGCGGGCGAAGGTAGGGGAGGATAAAATCATTGCCCTGATTGAACCGCGTTCCAATACCATGCGTATGGGAGTGCACCAGGGCAAGCTGGCCGACTCCTGCTCCGGAGCCGATATGGTGCTCTGGTATCAGCCTGAGGGAGTTAACTGGTCCCTGGAAGACGTCGCCCACCACTCATCGGTGCCGGCCAAAACTTTTGATTCGATTGAAGATGGTGTGGAATCTGTGTTGCAGCTAGCCGATTCCGGTAGCCATATCGTAGTGATGAGCAACGGCGGCTTTGGCGGTATCCACCAGCGCCTTATCGGTGCCCTGGAACAGAAATACGATCTCTAAGTCAGAAGACTAATGTTTCCTGCGCAGTCCTATGCTCGCAGGGCTTAATAAGGTATCGACTTTGCATCAATCCTCTTTCGAAAAGACCGTGACCCTGGCTATGACCGGGGCCTCCGGCGCTCAGTATGGTTTGCGCCTGTTGCAATGCCTGCTGGCATCGAATGTGCGCGTGTGGTTGCTGTTGTCTGAGGCGGCTCAGGTGGTCATCAACACCGAAACTGATATGCAGTTGCCGGAGGGCGATGAGCGCGAGTTGCAGAATTTCCTCGCCGATCGTTTTGCCGCGCAGGAAGGCCAGCTGACCCTTTTCAGCAAGCGCGATTGGTTTTCCCCGGTGGCTTCTGGAACCGGGGCGCCAGCCAGTATGGTGATCTGCCCGGCAAGTGGTGGCACCTTGTCTGCGGTGGCCTGTGGAGCATCGAACAACCTGATTGAGCGGGCTGCGGATGTAGCCCTGAAAGAGCGCCGCCAGCTCATTCTGGTTCCCCGCGAGGCACCTTACTCCGAGATTCACCTGGAAAATATGCTGAAACTCACCCGCATGGGGGCCATGATCCTGCCGGCCAGCCCTGGCTTTTACCAGAGGCCCAGTTCGGTGGAAGATATTGTGGACTTCGTGGTGGCTCGACTGCTCGACCAACTGGGCATCGAGCAGAAGCTGTTGCCCAGCTGGGGAGAGCAGGATGGGCAATGAGATAAAACCGAGTATTACGATTCACTACTGTGTGCAGTGCAACTGGATGTTGCGAGCCACCTGGATGGCCCAGGAATTGCTGCACACTTTCGCCGATGACCTCAATCAGGTTGCATTGCAACCGGGTACTGGGGGAGTATTCGAGATTCGGATTGGCGAAATTTTGATCTGGGAGCGCAAGCGTGACGGCGGCTTTCCCGGTGCCAAGGAGCTCAAACGTCGCGTCAGGGACACCCTGTTTCCCGAACGCGACCTGGGGCATATCGACAATCCCTGAAAAAAGTTCCAATAAAACGGTGCGGTGGCAAATTTTAGGTTTGCTAATTCATCGCATAGGCGAACAATATGCGCGCCGCAATGCGGCCAGTTTTTAGTTTGGAAAGAAGCGGAAATTTATGCTGTCAGCTTTACAGAAGTCTTATGAATACTTGGTGACCAAGCGGCCCGCTGTGGTGTTGGTGGTTATCGGCCTGTTAACCCTGCTGGCAGCCCTCGGATTGTCCCGCCTGAAGATCGACGCCTCTGCCGATTCCCTCACTCTGGAAGCTGATAAATCCCTGGATTATTTCCGCGAGATTTCCGAGCGCTATGCCAGTGGCGACTTCCTGGTTGTCACTTACCGCTCCAAGACTGGGGACCTGTTCAGTGATGAGTCCCTGGAAACCCTGGGCAAGTTGCGGGATGAATTGGCCAAGGTAGATGGTGTGTCCAGTGTGCAGAGCATTCTCGATGTCCCACTGCTGTACAGCCCCAAGCTGGTTCTCACCGATATCAGCGATGAGGTGCGCACGCTCGCCAGGCCCGATGTCGATCGGGATATGGCCCGGCAAGAGTTCCTCTCAAGCCCGATTTATCGGGAGTTGATCCTGAGCCCGGACGGGCAGACGACGGCCATACTGGCGAACCTGAAACTGGATAGCCGCGGCATCGAGATGGTGCGCGAGCGGGATGCTTTACGCAGCAAACGCAATACAGAGGGACTGACTCCGGAAGAGGCCGTTCGCCTGGAGGAGATCAGCGCGATCTATCTGGCCCACCGTACTGAGCAAGAAAAAATTGCCCACCAGCGCGTCGATACCGTGCGCGCAATTCTGGCTGGCTACAACGGCGAAGCGGAGCTGTTCCTCGGTGGTGTCACCATGATTACCGCCGATATGATTTCGTTTATTAAAAGCGACCTGCTGGTATTCGGTGTGGGGATCCTCGCTTTTATCGTGATTACTCTGTTGCTGATTTTCCGCCAGCCGCGCTGGGTGCTGTTGCCGCTGATGACTTGTGTTACCACTGCGGTGGTGATGCTGGGGCTACTCGGCTGGCTGGATTGGCGACTGACAGTGATCTCGGCCAACTTTGTCGCACTGCTGTTAATTATTACCTTGGCAATTACCATCCACCTGGCGGTGCGCTATCGGGAATATATTGCCCAGAACCCGGATTGGGATCTTGAAAAATTAGTGTTGCAGACAGTGCGTTTTATGGCCAAGCCCTGCCTGTATACCGCACTGACCACCATCGTGGCTTTTGTGTCTCTGGTGGTGAGCGGCATTCGCCCGGTTATCGATTTTGGCTGGATGATGACGATGGGTGTGACTGTGGCTCTGCTGCTGTCGTTCCTGATTATTCCCAGTTTCCTGATGGTGCTGCCGAAGCGTGTGGGCAGTGTGAGTGCAGATAACTCCCACGCATTTACCCTGCAGTTTTCCCGCTTTGCCGAGCGCCACAAGTTTGTGGTGTTAGGTATTTCACTGCTGGCAGCCGTCGTGAGTGTGGTGGGCATATCCCAGCTGAAGGTGGAAAACCGCTTTATCGATTACTTCGATGATTCCACAGAAATTTATCAGGGCATGCTGGTGATTGACCGCCGCTTAGGTGGCACTGTAACCCTGGATATTATCCTGGATCAGCCCGAGGAGCAGGAGGTAGCTTTCGAGGGGGAAGAAGATCCCTTTGCGATGGAAGCAGAGGAAGATCCCTTCGCTGTAGATGAGGACCCCTTTGCCTCCGATGATCCATTTGGCGGTGAAGAGGAGTCAGTGGAGCAGAGCTACTGGTTTACGGTTGCCGGTTTGGCAAAGCTGGAGCAGCTGCATGATTACCTGGAGGAGCAGCCGGAGATAGGCAAGGTTCAATCTCTGGCGACCCTGTATAAAGTTGCCGTGGATCTGAATGGCGGTCCCCTCAATGACTTTGAGCTGGCGGTGGCCAATACCAGCCTGCCGGCCGAAATTCGCTCCGTTCTGGTAGACCCCTATTTATCTGTGGAGAACAACCAGGCTCGTATCACCCTGCGGGTGATGGAGACAGATCCCACCCTGCGTCGCGATGAGCTGATCCAGCGTATCTACAACTACGCTCACAATGAGATGGGCATAGCTCCAGAGAATGTTCATCAGACCGGCCTGTTGGTTCTGTACAACAATATGTTGCAGAGCCTGTTTAAATCCCAGATCCTGACTCTGGGTGCCGTTTTTGTCGGTATCCTGTTGATGTTCCTGGTGCTGTTCCGCTCTCTATCCATCGCCCTGATCGCGCTGGTGCCAAATATGTTGGCGGCCTGTGTGGTACTCGGTGGTATGGGGCTTGCGGGCATTCCGCTGGATATGATGACCATCACTATCGCCGCGATTACCGTGGGTATCGGAGTGGACCACGCAATTCACTACCTGTATCGCTTCCGCGCTGAGTTTGCCAAAGATGGCAATTACCTGGCGACCATGCACCGCAGCCATGCGACGATTGGCCGTGCCATGTTCTACACAGCGATCACGATTATTGTCGGTTTCTCAATTTTGGCGCTGTCGAAGTTTGTTCCGTCGATCTATTTCGGCCTCCTCACCGCGCTGGCGATGTCCGCCGCACTGTTGGGTTCCCTGACACTTCTGCCCTTGTTGCTGGTGATGTTCAAGCCGCTCGGCCGCCAGAGGCAAGCTGATAAAGTTGAGCCCGAGGCACCGATGCAGGAGGCGCCCAGCGCCTGAATCGAAGGAATTGGAAATATAAAAAAAGCCGGGATAACCCCGGCTTTTTTTATGGCTGCTTAACAGTGGGGACTCAGTCTTGGCGGCTGGTAATTTCCAGCAAGTGGTAGCCAAACTGGGTTTTGACTGGGCCATGTACCTTGTGCAGCTCTTCGGAAAATACGACCTTGTCAAACTCGGGAACCATCATTCCCTTGCTGAAAGAGCCCAGGTCACCGCCGGAACGGCTAGAGGGGCACTGGGAGTACTGCTCGGCAATTTTACCGAAGTCAGCGCCGTTCTCGATTTGCTGTTTCAGGTCCTGGCACTGCTGTTCATTTTCAACCAGGATATGGCGAGCGGTTGCTGTAGGCATGAAAAATCTCCGTTTGGTCAATTTACCGCAGCAGCTTAAAGGCTGGGTGTTGGGCTTGCCAGCGACAATTACCGCAAAGTGGAAAAACTTGCTCCCAATCCAACCGGTTGGCGGTAAAAAGTCTCTTAACCTGCCGCAGAGTTCCCTAGGGCGATGTTATCTTTAGGGTACACAAAAAATAATGAGTGATGACTTTGCAACAGATACCCCTTTTTCCCCTGAGTGTCCCTCTATACCCCGGCGTGACTTTACCCCTGCGGATTTTTGAGCAGCGCTATATTCACCTTGTCAGTGAGTCCATGAAAACCAATAGCGGCTTCGGCATTGTTTTGATTCGCTCCGGGGGCGAAGTGGGGCGCGCTTCAGTATGGCCTCTCGGTGTTTATGTCGACATCGTGGATTGGGGACAGGGCGAGGGAGGGTTGCTAAACGTGGAGGTGAAAGGTCGGCGTCGCTTTCGCATTGTCCACACCCGTCGCGCAGAAGATGACCTGCTTCTGGGGGACGTGGAATGGATACCAGATGAAGATGAAAAGCCGATTCCGGCGGATTGCGATGGTCTTCTGTCGGTGTTGGAGGAGTTGAAGGAGCGGGCACAGACGCTATCACTTAAATTTGAGCCGGTGGAGTCTGCGGACTCACTTTCCTGGCAATTGGCTCAGCTTCTGCCATTGGAGGATAAGGTTCGCACCGATCTGCTGGCGGTAGAAGATCCTCTTATGCGGCTTGCCACCATCGCCGAGAACCTGGACCGTTGGACGCGGGAATAGCTAGATACAAAGCTGTGCGGCCCGGTAATCGGCACTTTCAACCGAGTCTCGCTGGGTTATACTGCGCGGCCGACCGGATTTTGCACGGAGAGCCAAGTGACCGCCACAGACACCGCTGATCAGCAATCCACTCGCGCCAAGCTCGAACAGATGGGGCGCGCCGCCCGTACCGCCGCCAAACAGATAGCTGCCGCGGATACCTCCACCAAAAATAATGCTCTCAAAGCCATCGCTGCCCAACTGGAGACTCAGCGGGTGTCTTTATTGAAGGCCAATGCATTGGATATGCAGGCGGGTCGCGAGCGCGGCCTGGATGCGGCTCTTCTGGATCGCCTGGAGCTTAATGATGCCCGCATCGATGGCATGATCGAGGGCCTGGTACAGGTGGCAGAGCTGCCCGACCCGGTGGGAGAAGTTGAAGATTTACGCTATCGCCCCAGCGGCATTCAAGTGGGCAAAATGCGTGTGCCCCTAGGGGTGGTGGGCATTATTTATGAGTCCAGGCCCAATGTGACCATTGATGCAGCAAGCCTGTGCTTAAAATCCGGCAACGCCACAATTTTGCGTGGAGGCAGTGAAGCGCTGCACTCGAACAAGGCAATTGCCACCTGTATTACCGCTGGCTTGCGAGAAGCGGGTTTGCCGGAAACGGCGGTGCAGGTTGTCGATACCACCGATCGAGCGGCGGTGGGTGCCCTGATTACTATGCCGGAATATGTGGATGTGATTGTACCCAGGGGTGGAACCGGCCTGATTGAAAGGGTCAGTCGCGAAGCCCGGGTGCCGGTGATCAAACACCTGCACGGTGTTTGTCATGTGTATATCGATGATCGGGCTGACCTGGACAAAGCTTTCGATATCGCCCTCAATGCCAAGACCCATCGCTATGGTGTTTGTAACGCCATGGAGACACTTTTAGTTGCCGAGATGGTTGCGGCGGATATACTGCCGCGCTTGGCTAGTGCCTACGAAGAAAAAGGGGTTGAATTGCGCGGTTGTGACCGGACCCGCGAAATCATTCCTCACTGTGTAGCGGCGACAGAAGATGACTGGAGTGAGGAATACCTTGCCCCGGTTCTCTCTGTGCGTGTTGTTGCGGATATGGAAGCGGCTATGGACCATATTGCCTGTTACGGATCCGGCCACACCGAGGCGATTGTCACCCAGGATTACAGTCGCAGCCGCCGCTTTATGAGTGCTGTGGATGCTAGCTCAGTGATGATTAATGCTTCAACCCGCTTTGCTGACGGTTTCGAGTACGGCTTGGGGGCGGAAATTGGTATCAGTACTGATAAAATCCACGCCCGCGGCCCGGTTGGCCTGGAAGGGCTCACTTCGCAAAAATGGATTGTGTTCGGAGATGGCCATATCCGGCAATAAGCATTTTTCCCTTTGGGGCAGCGAGTGCGAGAGGTACGAGAAATAATTGTGGCGAGCAAAAGGCATACGTTGGCCCTGTTTGGCGGAACCTTTGATCCGATTCATCTCGGTCATTTGCGCATGGCGCTGGAGCTGCGCCAGGTGCTCGAATTTGATGAAATGCGCTTGCTACCCAGCCACCAGCCCGCCCACCGGCAGACGCCAGGTGTATCGTCCCGCCAGCGTAGCGAAATGCTGGCTCTGGCGCTGGAGGGGTGTGAGGAACTCACCCTGGATGAGCGAGAACTCCTTCGTGGCGGAGCTACTTATACGGTAGATACCCTGGAGGAGCTGCGCAGTGAGCTGGGAGGTGAAGCCTCCATCAGTTTCTGCATGGGACTGGATTCCCTATTGAGTCTGCACCGCTGGCACCGCTGGGAGCGCCTCTTGGAGCTGGCACATCTGGTGGTAGTAACAAGGCCAGGCTGGCACCTGCCAGATCGCGATAGCGAAGAGCATGGCCCTCTGGCAGAACTGCTGGAGAATCATCGGGGCACGGTTGCAGACTTGCATACACGAGCATGTGGTTGCCTGCTGTTGCGGGAGCAGACCATGTTGCCGATTTCCGCGACGCAAATTCGCGAATTAATTAAAAGTGGCCAGTCGCCACGCTATTTGCTGCCCGCAACTGTGTTGCAGTACATAGAAGATCATCGACTTTATACAGAGGTTGCTTCGGGCGACCCGCAATGAATCAAGGTGTTATGACAAATATTAAAGATATCGCTCTCAATGCGCTGGAAGATTTGAAAGGTAAGGATATTGTTTCCCTGGATGTTTCCGGGCTTTCAGATGTAATGGACAATCTGCTGATCTGTACTGGTACTTCCAGCCGCCAGGTTAAGTCCCTGGCAGAGAATGTTGTAGACGAGCTGAAAAAAGAAGGTATTCGCCCCATTGGTGTTGAAGGTGTCGAACAGGGTGAGTGGGTATTAGTCGACTACGGTGACTTGGTTGTTCACGTGATGCTCGCAGATGTTCGCGGTTTCTACGATCTGGAGAAACTCTGGTCTATGACTCCGAATACCCGTGACGATGCCGATGGCAGTGATCCGCACCAGGGTTAATTGCTGTGAAAATCCGCATTCTTGCCGCCGGTGGAAAAATGCCGGCTTGGGTGCAGGAGGGCTACGCCGAGTACGCTAAGCGCCTGCCCCGGGAAATTGCTCTGGAAATGGTGGAAATTCCACTCGGCCAACGAGGTCAAAAGAGCTCTGCAGCCCTGATTGAAAAAGCGCGAAAAAAAGAGGGCGAGGCGATGCTCGCCGCTTTGGGACCGCGGGATCACGTGGTAGCGCTCGATGTGAAAGGCAAGCCCTGGAGTACCGAGCAGTTGTCGGCGCAATTAAGTGATTGGCAAATGCTTGGGGAAAATATCAGCCTGTTAATTGGCGGGCCCGACGGTTTATCTGAAGACTGCCTCGCCCGTGCGCGCCAGCGCTGGTCTCTGTCCCCACTGACCTTGCCGCACCCGCTGGTGAGAGTGGTTCTGGCTGAACAAGTTTATCGCGCCTGGACATTATTGGCCGGCCATCCCTACCACAAATAAAGCATTTGCGATAAGTCGCGGAGAGATTTGCCGACTCGGTTCTCTCTCCTGACTCGCCCTGTGTTAATGTAGGGAATTAGATTTTTTGCACGCCAGTCAAAAACCATCGAATAAATTCTGATGCCGCACGATTACCATCTCAAGGACCCCCATACCGAGCAGCGATTGTTTCGCAATCGTATGTTGGTGGCGCTTTTGGGTGTTGTCTTCTTGTTGGGAGTCCTCGTTGCACGTTTCTATAACCTGCAGGTCGTCAATTATGAGGACTACCGCACCCAGTCTGATGAGAACCGCATCCAGGTGCGTCCGGTTGCGCCAACCCGGGGGTTGATCTACGACCGCAACGGCATTCTATTGGCAGATAATCGCGCCAGTTATAACTTGTCGATTGTTCGCGAGCGTGTTCGTGATATGGACGCGACCTTGGAGTTGATCGGTAATCTGGTGCGACTCGATGAAAACGATGTTGCCAAATTTCAGAAACGCCTCAAGCGCCGTCGCCCCTCATATGAGCCGGTGCCTCTCCGGTTTCGATTGAATGATGATGAAATTGCTCGGATCAGTGTTAACCAGTTCCGTATGCCGGGAGTGTTGGTGGAGGCGGAGCTGGTGCGTTACTACTCCCTGGGGGATCTATTTGCCCACAGTGTGGGTTATGTGGGGAGAATCAGTGATAGCGATCTGAATAACTTTACCGAAGATGATGTGCGTCGCTATCGGGGTACCCGCAGTATCGGTAAGGTCGGGTTGGAACGCTCCTACGAGGACCTTCTGCTCGGGGAGGTTGGTTACGAAAATGTTGAAATTAATGCTCTTAGCCGAGTGCTGCGCGTACTTGAGCGACAAGATCCCAAACCGGGCGCTGATCTGGTGCTCAACCTGGATGCTCGGCTGCAACAAGTCGCCTCTGATGCCCTGGGAGATCGACGCGGCGCAGTAGTTGCAATCGATGTAAATAGCGGTGGAGTGCTGGCGTTTGTTAGCAAGCCATCGTTCGACCCCAATCTGTTTGTGACCGGCATTAGCTTTGCCGACTATCGGGCGCTCAGCGATTCCCTCGATGTACCTCTGTTTAATAGGGCTGTCCAGGGTCGGTATCCACCAGGTTCTACTTTAAAGCCGCTGATGGGGCTCGGTGGACTCCAGGCAGGCATTATTTCCCGGGAGACTACGGTTAAGGACCCAGGCTTTTACAAGCTACCTAATGATCCCCGCATCTATCGTGACCACGTGCGCTGGGGGCATGGTGAAAAAGTAGATCTTGTGCAGGCTATGGCGCAAAGCTGTGATGTTTACTTCTGGGATATGGCGCACCGTTGGGATATTGATGATATGCATAGTATCGCCTCCCATTTCGGCTTGGGTGCCAAGACTGGAATTGATTTGCCGATTGAGAATTCTGGGCTATTTCCCTCTAGGGATTGGAAGCGTGGTGCCCGCGGAATGCCCTGGTTCCCCGGAGATAGTTTAAATGCGGTGTTGGGGCAGGGGTTTGTATTGGCCACGCCACTGCAATTGGCAGTGATGACTGCCACGATAGCCAATCGAGGAACTCATTATCGCCCGCAAATGGTCAAGTCGATCAACGGGGTGGAGCAGCCATCGGAGATATTGCATAACCTCGAGGCACGCCCGGATCACTGGGATCTGGTATTCGAGGGAATGGAGGCTGTAGTCAACCACAGTACAGGTACTGGGAAGCGGGCAGGTAAAGATCTGGATTTTCGCGTGGCGGGTAAGTCAGGCACTGCTCAGGTGGTCGGCATTGCCCAGGGGGCACGTTACGATTCCGAAGCGCTGCAGGAGAGGCATCGCGATCACGCCCTATTTGTGGCCTTTGCGCCTGTGGATAACCCCCGTATTGCCGTTTCAGTGCTGGTCGAGAATGGCGAGGGTGGCGGCAAGGTTGCTGCACCGGTGGCTCGGGAGTTGTTTGCGGAGTGGATGTCACGCCCGCAGCAAGAGCTGCAGAAAGCTGCGAATGCTACCCATTTGGGCGAGGGGGCGAGCAATGGCTAGTCGTGACTTCTCCCACCGTTTGTCAGATGTCCATGGAAGTCTGCGCAGACCGGTCAGCCTATCCCGCCGCCTGCATATGGATATACCGCTATTAGTGTTGTTGTTAGTGTTGGCAGCCTTGGGACTTGGGGTGCTATACAGTGCCTCCGGCGGTGATATGAATTATGTGCGACGCCAATCGATTTTTATGTGTGTAGCCTTTGTGGGCATGTTTATCGTTGCACAAATCCCCCTGGATTTTTACCGACGCTGGTCCCCCTGGGCCTATTTGGCCGGATGTGTACTCCTAGTTGGGGTATTGTTCTTTGGTACCAAAGCGATGGGAGCGCAGCGATGGTTGGAAATTGGTGGATTTCGCTTCCAGCCATCGGAAGTGATGAAGCTCGGTGTCCCCATGGCAGTGGCGGCTTATCTGCATCAGCGCCGGCTGCCGCCCTCGTTGATAACAGTGATAGGGGCGCTGGCAATTGTGGCAGTTCCCGCAGCCCTGATTGTGCGCCAGCCGGATTTGGGAACTTCAATCCTGATTGCGGCATCGGGCTTATTTGCCCTGTATCTAGCGGGGTTGAGTTGGAAGATGATCAGTGTGGCGGCAATGGCTTTACTGGTTGCCGCCTATCCTATTTGGCACTGGGGGCTACACGATTACCAGCGCCAGCGAATTTTGACCCTGCTCAACCCAGACGATGACCGTTTTAATACTGGCTGGAATATATTTAACTCCAAAGCTGCTATCGGCTCTGGTGGCATTTATGGCAAGGGCTATCTGCAGGGAACTCAGTCACAGTTGGACTTCCTGCCGGAGAGTCATACCGATTTTATTATCGCGGTACTGTCGGAGGAGTGGGGCATGCGCGGCGCCCTGTTGCTGCTTTTGCTATATGTACTGATTATCGCCCGTGGCATTTACATTAGCTTTATGGCCCAGTACGTATTTGGTCGATTGTTGGCGGGGAGTATTACCCTCACTTTTTTTGTCTATGTATTTGTAAACATTGGTATGGTTACAGGATTGTTGCCGGTAGTTGGGGTGCCCTTGCCAGTGATTAGTTACGGCGGGACATCCTTGATTACATTGATGGCCGGGTTTGGCCTTCTTATGGCTGTTGGCACGGAGAGGCGCAGAGTGCATTTTTGATGGGCACTGCACAGGGACAATAACCGGATTTAGAGACGCGAGATGAAGACAGGAGCGGTCGTTTTGAAGTGGACCTCGGGATTATTAATCGGGATGGGACTGGCCCTCGCTGCCTGTGCGCAGGAACCGGGTCATGGGGACAATAAACAAGCGCAACAATTCGTTGATTATATGGTGGAAGAGCACGATTTTAATCGCGAAGAAATGCAGACCTTGATGCGTGAGGCCAAGCGCAAAGACTCCATCCTAAAAGCGATCAAACGGCCAGCTGAGAAAGCCAAGCCCTGGCACGAGTATCGCAAAATGTTTCTCACCCCGCAGAGCATTGCTGGTGGGGTGGACTTCTGGGATCAAAATGCTGAGGCCCTGGCTGAGGCTGAAAAGAAATACGGTGTACCCGCTGAAATGATCGTCGCTATTATCGGTATTGAAACCCGGTACGGCGGTAATATGGGCGGCTACCGAGTTCTGGATGCTCTTTCCACGCTGGCATTTAACTACCCTCGTCGCTCGGCGTTTTTTACCAAAGAGTTAGAAAATTACCTACTGCTGACTCGTGAGCAGGATATGGACCCCCTGGCTCTCAAGGGCTCTTATGCTGGGGCTATGGGCTACGGTCAATTCATGCCTTCAAGCTACCGCTCTTATGCGGTGGACTTCAGCGACGATGGCAAGGCGGATATATGGAATAATCCTACCGATGCGATCGGCAGTGTGGCTAACTATTTCGTGAAGCACGGTTGGAAGCCCGGCGAACCGGTCGCGGTACTGGCCAGCCCCCGGCCGAATGCAGATATGACAATCGTCAACGATACTCTGCAGCCGCAGTGGACCGTTGGAGAATTGGCGGACAAAGGCTTTAACGCTACTAGCCAGGTGGCTCCGGAAATGCCGGCCAACGTATTCTCCCTGCAAACTGAGCAGGGAAAACAGTATTGGCTCGGTTTGAATAATTTCGCGACTATCACCCGCTATAACCGCAGTCGTCTCTACGCTATGGCCGTCAATGACCTGGCCCAAGAGATCGTTAAAGCGAGAGGCGGCAAGTCTTAAGGCGGCTTCAGTCCCGCAGCTAAATTTAACCCAAATGGAGGGAACCATTTGGGTTTTTAGCGTTCATATTTTTCTATTTTATTTAGCAGTTCCAGATAATAGCGGCTTGGAGACGGCAGCAATAAGTTGTCGCGCGCCGGGGGGATTATGTTTCAGTGCAAAGCGCGTTGGGGAGTGGCCCTGGCGGTCCTGATATTAGCGGCCTGTAGTGGCCCGCAGCCAAAACCACAGAAAACCGAAAACACCAAGCAACCGGACTTTAATAGCATCAAGGATAGTGGCCCTGCTGCTCCGGTAAATATGCAAGCAGCCCCTGAGCCGATCCCTGTCCGAGAGCCGATCGGCGACGCCGGCAATAAATCCCCTTATAAGGTCAACGGTGTCACGTATCGTGTACGCAATGACGTCAAGGGCTATAAAGAGGTGGGGCAGGCTTCCTGGTATGGAACAAAATTCCACGGCCGACGCACTGCAAATGGCGAGGTCTACAATATGTATGCCATGTCTGCTGCCCATAAAACGCTACCACTGCCCAGCTATGCCAAGGTCACCAATCTCGACAATGGCCGCAGTATTATCGTGCGGGTAAACGATCGGGGGCCCTTTGTGCACGGGCGCATCATCGACCTCAGTTATACTGCTGCGCAAAAGCTCGGATACATTGATAAAGGCATTGCTCGGGTTGAGGTAGAGGCTCTGGACCCGGCCGCGTTGCCGGCGGCCAATGAAGTACTGGCCAATAGTGATGGCACCGCTGGTTTGGCGGAAGATACGACTATCAAGTTGCCCGACAATACCTATCTGCAAGTTGGTGCTTATAGCAGTTCCGCGCAGGCCCAGGAAATTCGCACCCAATTGGCAGCGGCCATTGACTATCCTGTTGCTGTTAGTTCTGTTCAGAGTGGCGGCAAGACTTATTATCGAGTTCGAATTGGCCCACTCACCCAGCAGAGAGCTTTGGCAACAGCGCGGGAAACTGTTGAGCAAAAGCAATTTGGACAGCCACAAGTAGTTTACGAATAGTGTTGTGGGCTTTTGGGTATCAATAGGTAAGGGTGATATCTGCCTTAAATGATTGTGACTGATGCTATCGGCGGCAGTCATTTGAATACCCGTTCACAAAATAGTGCGCATTGACGCGTTTTTTCTTGTATTTTGTAATTTTGTAATGATAGGCGGCGTTTGGTGACAAGCTCTAGTGCCGCTGATTAACCTTGTAGATTTCGTTGCAGGTTAAGCCAACGAAAACGAGGAATGACGAGACATATACCTATGATCACACGGATTATCGCCTGTTCTTTCCTGTTGTTATGTGCGGGCCTGGCCCAGGCGCAATCTCTTATCCCTGCACCGCCTCAATTGGCGGCAAAGTCTTACCTGCTCTTAGATGCCAATACCGGTCAGGTCCTGGTTGAGCACGAGGCGGATACTCCGGTACCGCCGGCAAGCCTAACCAAGATGATGACGGCCTATATCGTTTCTGAGGAGATCCTTAAGGGGAGCATCAAAGAAAACGATATGGTTCGTATCTCTGAAAAGGCCTGGCGTAAGGGTGGCTCCAAGATGTTTGTCAAAGTGGGTGACCAGGTGCCGGTTATCGACTTGATGCGCGGTGTGATTATTCAGTCCGGTAACGATGCGAGTATCGCCCTGGCAGAACACGTCTCCGGTAGCGAAGAGGTCTTTGCCGAAGTTATGAACCAGCAGGCAGAGCTGCTGGGCATGGAAGATACTAACTTTGTCAACGCCACTGGCTGGCCTGCAGAGGGGCATGTAACGACTGCCCATGACCTGGGTGTACTGGCGCGTGCGCTGATAATGGACCACCCGGAGCATTACGATATTTATTCCGAGAAGTATTTCAGCTACTCCGGCATTAACCAGCCCAACCGCAACCGTTTGCTGTGGCGCGACTCCTCTGTAGACGGAATTAAGACCGGTCATACGGAAGAAGCAGGGTACTGCCTGGTGGCTTCTGCAATGAAGCGCGGCATGCGCCTGGTTGCTATTGTTGTCGGCACCGACAGTGATGAGAAGCGCGCCTCTGAAACCCAAAAACTGCTGGCCTACGGCTTCCGCTACTACCAAACCCACAAGGTCTACGGTCAGGGTGAAGAGTTGCAGACGGAGCGTGTCTGGGGTGGTAAAGAGCCCAGCGTGGGTATTGCCGTAGCTAAAGATGTATTCGTTACCATCCCCCGAGGCGGTGAGGAAGGCATTAAGGCCGACCTGATTGTGGATGGTGAGCTGGAAGCGCCTGTGCAGAAGGGCCAACCAGTGGGTAAAGTTGTTGTGACCCTGGATGGTGAGACTGTCGCCGATGTTAAAGCCGTTGCTGCCGAAGATGTGGAGCGTGCCGGTTTCTTCAAGCGCATGTGGGACTCCATCAAGCGCTTCGTAATGGGCTTTTTTAGCTAAATGCTGATTTAGGGATGGGAATGATTCCCATCCCTGTCCATCCCTCCCCACTCTCTGTCCACTTCCCCTTTTGCTCACTGTCCACTGCTGTTTAGCCGCTGTATAATCGCCGCCCGGCTGTGCCTAAGCTTTTCTCAATATCTAACAGCCCGGCCCCGGAGAGTGGTATGAGTCAAGATCCCAATCAAAAAGCCCCGAAAATTGAATTTCCCTGCGAAGACTACATGGTCAAGGTCGTGCGTGATGCCAATGATGAGGCGCACGAATTTGTACTGGATGTGATGCGTCGCCATGCCCCCGGCCTGGATGAAGAGCGCGTTACCTTGCGTGACAGTAGTACTGGTAAATTCACCTCAATGACTTTCTTTATCCTCGCCACTGGTGAGGAGCAGCTCAAAGCATTATTTGAAGAACTGAAACAGCACCCCGCTGTGCATATGGTGCTCTGATGACCATTGTTCGCGATCTTGCGCGGCGAGATTACAAGAGTGTCTGGCAGGCCATGTCGCGCTATACCGATAGTCGCGATGGCGAAAGTGTCGACGAGATCTGGTGTGTAGAGCACGAGCCGGTTTTCACCCAGGGGCAGGCAGGCAAAGCCGAGCACCTGCTGAATACCGGTGATATACCCGTGGTTCAGGTGGATCGTGGGGGACAGGTGACTTATCACGGCCCCGGCCAGTTGGTGGTGTACCCATTGCTGGACCTGCGCAGAGCAAAAATCGGCGTGCGTGATCTGGTCACTGCCCTGGAGACTGCCACGGTGGCAATGCTGGAAACTTTTGGTGTTGCAGCGGCACCCAGGGCCGATGCACCTGGGGTCTACCTCACTGAAGGCCCACGTGCGGGAAGTAAGATTGCCTCTATCGGATTGCGAGTTCGGCGGGGGTGCAGTTTCCACGGTATTGCCATCAATATCGATATGGATCTGGCTCCATTCCTGCGGATCAACCCCTGTGGTTACGCGGGGATGCAGATGGTGCAGATGGCTGAAATATTGGAACCCACCCCGAGTTGGAGCCAGGTCGCCGAGATTTTTGTACGCGAGCTGCTCCACACTCTTCAGTTGCCCGACGCCCAGTGGCAACCCATTGATGAAAAAGTATTTGCGCAGCTGAGCGCAGAACAGCAGGAATTAAGTAATGGCTGATAAACCCGACCTGGTGCCCGTTAAGCGCACTCGCCGCCTCCAGCAGGGGGAGAAACTTCGCGATGGCGATAAGGTAGAGCGTATCCCGGTGAAGGTAATTGCCAGCGATAACCTACTGCGTAAGCCTGACTGGATTCGCGTAAAGGTTCCCGCTTCAAAAGAAGTGGATCGCATCAAAAATATTCTCCGCTCACAAAAACTGTCAACGGTTTGTGAAGAGGCGAGCTGCCCTAATTTGGGAGAGTGCTTTAGTGGCGGTACCGCGACATTTATGATCATGGGTGAAATCTGTACCCGTCGCTGTCCTTTCTGCGACGTGGGCCACGGTAAGCCCAATCCACTGGACCCGGAAGAGCCTAAGAACCTGGCGGATGCCATTGCTGCAATGAGTTTGCGCTATGTGGTAATCACCTCTGTTGACCGGGATGACTTGCGCGATGGTGGCGCCGAGCATTTTGCCAATTGTATTCGTGAATCGAGAGCGCAATCCCCGAACCTGCAAGTGGAAATTCTCACTCCGGATTTCCGAGGCCGTATGGATGTAGCGCTGGACATTCTGGAGAAAGAAGCTCCAGATGTGTTTAACCACAATTTGGAAACTGTGCCACGCCTGTATAAAGAGTCTCGTCCCGGTGCTAATTACAAGTGGTCTTTAAAGCTGCTACAGGAATACAAAAAGCGCCGCCCTGACGTACTGACCAAGTCCGGGTTGATGGTTGGCCTGGGTGAGGAGAAAGAGGAAATTTTCCAGGTAATGGACGATATGCGCGAGCATGATATCGATATGCTTACGATCGGCCAGTATCTGCAACCGAGTAAAGAACACTTGCCGGTACAACGCTACGTCCATCCGGATGAGTTTGAAGAGTATCGCCGCTACGCCGAGCAAATCGGCTTTAAGCACGCGGCCTGTGGTCCCTTGGTACGCTCCTCTTATCACGCTGATAAGCAGGCCCACGGGGAGAAAGTGGGCTAACATAAGTTCAGAGTGGGGGAGTGGAATTTCATTTTCCTCTCCCTGTTTATTCTTTCGCTACTCTTCTACGAGAGTTCACTTTCTTTTTATCAGCTATTGGCAGTTAGTCGGTATAGCAGTGAGTTTATTTTCTTGATAAAGCGGATTAACTTTAGATCGCTTAATTGTCGAGATAAATATTTCTGAGATACGTAAAAGTTAATTGTTTCATTTCTAATATAGTGCTGTTTTAAGAAATCTCCATTTTCTATCTGGGGGCTTTTATAGTGCCTGTTGATGAGGCTTCTCCGTGATCTGACCTTGGACCTTTAAATTAAAAGGTTTAATAGTGGCTGTCTGTATATAGAATAATAATCTTTGACGGAAACATGTATTTAATGACCAGAGGCTTTTGTTGGTTGCGTGATAGGTTTCTGAATTGAATGTGGTTGTTTTTGATCAAACTCCAGTAGAAATAAAATTAATGTTTGTAAATACGAATTGCTCTCTGATTGGAGCAGCAATTTTAATTTGTGCCAACATCAACGTTTTTTACTAACGTACTTTGGGCTCTCTATTGGCCTAGCAAATTAAACTCTACTAGTAAGCATACTTTTGTTAGATCTTATGTCCCAATTAGAAGCTAGAAGCCCCTCTGTATGTGACTAACCGTCCGAGCTTTCTATGCGATAACAGTAATTGCACTAATAGGCGATCTTCAGTAACTTTAGATAAAACAATAACTGTCAGAGATTCTGCCTTTTTAGGTGTCTCATCTGCCATATTCAATGGGCTGATCTAGCCAAGCTAGGCAAAAGTCGTTATTTAATTACTTTAGTGCTAAGCAACCTTGGTAATTTTGTCTACGGTATGCTGCATATTGGTGCAGTCTACCCGGACATATAACGTTATCCATAATTAAAAAAACACAATAATCAGAGAGGACTAGCGATGACCCCAGAAGAAAAGTACGAGAAGGTGAAAGACCTGCAACCCTTGGAGATTCTTTACCGGAGGGAGGCTCAGCAGGCTGAAACCGTTTTTCTTCGCCAAATGCAGCAGCGCCAATGGAGAGATTATACTTGGGGTGAGGTAATGGATCGGGCTCGGAGGATCGCTGGCTATTTACGCAGCAAGTACGAGCCCGGTGATCGCATCGCTATTCACGGTAAGAACTGTGCGGACTGGATCATTGTGGACGTGGGTATCATGTTGGCGGGAATGATCAGCGTGCCACTTTACCCGGGCCAATCTGTCTCCTCGATGACCTATGTATTACAGCACTCAGAATCGAAGATGCTTTTTTGTGGTGCCACTGACAATAATGCTGCTCTGCAGGAAGTCGCTGATATGCTGCCTTCCGTCGCTATCCAGCGCTGTGAAATCCGTTGTGATCAGGACCTGGAAACCTTAATCAAAGATAGTGAGCGCTATGAGGAAAAACCAGTATTCGGTCTGGATGATATTTTCACGATCATGTATACCTCTGGAACTACCGGCAATCCAAAAGGCGTTATGCATAGCTGGTCTTCAGTGGTCTTTGTCTCTCCGAATATGATCCGCGGTTATGGAATGGATGAGAATGATCGCGTTCTTTCCTATTTGCCTCTAGCCCATGCCGCAGAGCGAATACTGGTTGAATTCCATTGCTTATATTCGGGTACACCAATTCACTTCCCAGAATCCCTGGATACTTTCCTTGAGGATTTAAAGCGCACGCGTCCAACTATGTTCTTCTCGGTTCCCCGGCTCTGGACCAAATTTAAAGAGGGGATTGACGAGAAAATTCCGCCGTCACTGCAAGAGGTGTTACTGCGCATTCCGGGAATTAATACCTGGCTGAGAAAGAAAGTTCGCAATGGCTTAGGGCTGGATGATGCCGAAATATTGGTTAGTGGTGCATCCCCTATTTCCATTGAATTGCTTCGTTGGTACCACCGCATGGGGATGAAGGTAGCGGATGGTTATGGAATGACTGAGAACTTTATTTATGGTTGTTTTGCACCGCCGGGAGAGGACCCGGTACCGGGAACGGTTGGTAAACCTTATCATGGATGTGAAGTCAAAATTTCTGAAGATGGGGAGATACTTTTCAAGAGTGACTCCTTGATGAAGGGGTACTATCTAGAGCCTGAAAAAACAGCGGAGGTAATAAGGGATGGTTATTACCACACAGGCGATTCAGGTTTTATTGATGCAGATGGCCTAGTTCATATTACCGGTCGAATTTCAGAGACCTTTAAAACCAGTAAAGGAAAATTTATTCAGCCCAGTCGTCTCGAAGGTTATTTTGGTAATGAAACATCATTGGCTCAGCTGTGTGTACTTGGGCATGGCATGGATCAGCCTGTGATGTTGGTGACTATTTCTGAGTCTGCTGAAAAATTAGCGCGTGAGGAGGTAAACGAGCATTTACAGAAGCTGCTTGCCTCCGTGAATGATAAATTGCCGCAACATGAGAGAATTAAGACCATCTTTATTACCAAGGAAGAATGGACACCCCTCAATGAGTTCTTGACGCCGACATTGAAAATTAAGCGAAAGGTGCTTGAGGCTCATTATCAGCCCTTATTTAAACAGCATGTGGATACCTTAGGGGTGGTGTGGGAGCCTCGTACTTCAGTTGGAGTGGATTCAAAAGAGGCTTCACTTGAGCCTGTAAGTTAATAAATCGAGTAGAAATAAAAAGCCCGGCGAGTTTTAAACCGGGCTTTTTATTGAATTATTAATAGTCTAATTAATGGGTGTAGCTCTGGCAGTGTTGGGAATTTCCTCTCAATCCAATTTGAATACTTTCTGCTGAGCACTCGAAGTCATCATTAAATTTGCAATCTTCCATTTTGCAGGCGCCGACACCGGCGGTGCGAGAGCTGCTTGTGTGGCGAGAATTTGTGAAGAAAGTGTCACAGTCGGGATCTGCGCCATCACCAATGGTAATTGCTCTGGCGTGGCAGGCATCATTGGCATTATAAGCGCATTGGCTGGCAGCACATTGACTGACTTCTGGCATATCTGTTGCGATAATCATGGCAGTCCTCTCCTTAATAGTAAGTTGGAGACTAGCTCAGCATACTTACATGTCAATGGAAAGCCATATGATCTGTAGGGAATTTTTACTTTCAGTATTTAGCTACAATATTTGTTGCTAAATGTTTTTTAGAATCTGATTTATATTGCAGAAAGTTATTTAGTTTGACGCTTCTTTTTGCCAGGTCATTAATAATAATTCTTTAGTCTCACCCGGTAAGACAACATTTGACTCGCAGTTCAAACCAAGCTTTTCTAGTAGTCGAATAGATGGTGTATTTTCTGGCTGTGTAATAGCAAGGATTCGCTGAAGTCCCAACTTCTTCTTGGCATATGCCATTACGGCTTGCGCGGACTCTAGAGCAAAGCCCCGACCACGGTAATCGGGCAAAAAGGCAAAGCCGATATCCACTCCATCGAGTCCTTCCCGTTTAACCAATCCGCAGATACCTATTGCTGTGCCATCTTTCAAAGATACTTTGTACATACCAAAGCCGTGCTCGCGATACATGGCGATAGGGCCGTTTAGAATATAGTGACGAGCTTCAACCTCAGTGCGAACTCCGCGATCGCCAATATTCTGCAAGAAGTCAGAGTCGTTAAGTAATGCCAGCATTAACATAGTATCTCGATCTTCATTTAACTCTTGAATAACCAAGCTGGAAGTTTCCAATTTGAGCATTTGATGATCTCTATTTCTGTTGGATTAAATTGGGTGGGGCCGAGGTGCGTCAATTACTGGAGGTGAGAAGTAGGGAGGGGGATGTGCCCCCGGTTGGGGGCACAGTTACCACTTAGAAGCGGTAGGTCAAATTAACGGATGCAGATTCAGTTGTTGGACGGGAAGCAACAGTTGCACTTACGGCAATAGTGTCAGCTGCTTGCCAGCGAATACCAGCAATCATACCCATACCGCCGTTGAAGATACCTTCGTCAACGCTGGCGTAGCTTGGCATCGCATTCATGTTGCCTTCCATGGATTTAACGCCCACTTCGATAGTGTCTTCTTCGGTACCATTGGAATCTTCGTACCAAATTTCTGCGTAGGCATTGATGTTATCCCAGCTCTTATTGGTGAAAGCACCAAAACGCATATTTCTCAAGCGGCGATCCTGATCGCCATAGTTCATACCCAGGGGATCGAGCTCGTTGCCACTCAGGTCGGTGTAGGTGAACCCTTCAATAGCATCTTCGGTATAGCCATCTACATCAGTGGTCACTCTGGTGAAGCTCACAAAGGGCCCAAACTGGAAGCTTTCGCTGCTGAGCAGGTTGGCACCCGCGGTAATGCCCAGAGATAGGTTTTCACCAGAGGTGCTACCGGTCAAGTCACCATTGTAAGTATTACCCAAGGAGATAGAGCGGCTAACCTCGTCATAGTCCACATCAGTCAAGGTCGCATTGGTTTCGACAAAGAAGATGTCGTAGTGCATGCGACCGAATACGCTGTAGTTGGTAGAAGTCGATTCGATAGCCAGTTGTGAGTTGTCCACATCAATATTGGAGCGACTCACGGCAAAACCGATCTCAGCGTTATCGCGCAAAGCAAAGGTCATACCGAGGACATTCGAATAACCATCACCTCTGACATTGGCGGTGTAGTCAGTGTCGTAGTCAATGTTGCCGAGGGAGCTACCAGCGAAAACGCCAGTCTGAGCAGAGCGATAACGAACACTCGCCAGACTCTCGTCCAGGCTATTGGTGTGGCTACGACCAGCTTGTATAGCGATATCCGGCAGTTGGCCGGCAACCTGGGCTGCATTTACGATAGCGGTGTAGTAGTCGGCAAGAACTTCCTGGCCAACTTGAGTTGGGTGCACGCTGTCATTGAAAATCAGCTGGTCCGCATCGGGGTCGGAGCCATCAATGCCGTATACTGGGTGCTCGATGCAGTCGTTGCCGCTGTCATCGTAGCAGTATTGGCTTTGATCAACATCGCCGGCCAAGCCCAGTTGTTCCGCATTATTCAGTGCGACTTTCAGTAAGCCCGCCTGGTCTACCATCAGCACGCCATCAATATCCTTGGCCTTGCTCAATAGATCAGAGTTAAAGCTTTCAGAAGCTGCGCTGGCTTCCAGTAAAATGCTGTCGATAGCTGCAGTTAACTCGGCAGTGGCTTCATCTTCAGTCATCAATCCAGCTGCAACAGCAGCTTCTAGTGTCGCTGCATCATCGCTGGAGTAAACCGCTTCATAAGCGGCAGCATAAACCCCTGGGGTTTTGCTGATATCCGGTACATTGGAAACCAAAATATAGTTGGCGCCAGCGTCAGATAGGGCTCCAGCTGCACTCGCCAGCATGGTAGATGCGAGGGAGAGATCTTCAGTTACTTCGTCGATAGTAGATGTGCCAGCGACGACATTGGCAAAGCCATTAAGCAGGTCATTACCGCCGCCATTTACCCAGTAGAGCGCATTGTGATCGGTGCTTCCCAGGGTGCTTTCCAGGTAGCCCAGGCCCAGAGGGTGCGGGTTACCGGTTGTGCCTGAGTCGGCGATGATAGTTGCAGGAGCTGCATCGATCTGAGCCTGAACGGCCTCCGCCTGGGCAGTGTAATAAGCGGCAGTGTCACTATCGCCGGCAGCTTCATATTGTTCAGCAGCTGCGGTTAACTCTGCAACAATAGAAGGCCCTTGAAGTATCAGTGCCAGCTGGGTCAGGTCCGCGTACATTTCTGTATCGGTTTCGCGGGTTGGATCTGGGAGTAGCGCGCTGGCAAAGTTATGAATGCTGGAGTCATAAGTCAGGCCGTTGGCACTCAGGTACTCATAGTAATTTTCAGTACCAATTACATTCAGTAGGACATCTGCTGCTCTGTGGCCGCCAACGGCCCAGCCGTTACCAGAGTTGGAGAAAGCTTCCAATACTTGTACTTCAGCTTCCGCCAGCAGTTCTTCTGTTGTCATGCTGGTATCGGTCAGATCGATATTGGGCAGGCAAAGAGTTAAATCTGCACAGGAGGGAGTTACTTCACCCAGACCTAAGTTCTGCGACAAGATGCTGATTGCAACTTCACGGTCGTCGCCGCCATTAGTGAATACATCGTAGTTGCCGACATCGGTCAGGCTGTCACCAAAGGCGATAACCTGGGAAAAGGCTGTGTCTTCGGCAAAAGCCGCAGAGCTTGTCATTGTTGCGAGTGCAATGGCCGCTGCGAGGCTACGCTTGGCGTTATGCATGGTTTTCTCCTTGTCGCGGTAATCTCACACCCGCTGAGACATCGGGAGCAGTCCAGAGGAAACTACAGGGCGAGAGTCTTTATTGTTCTTTGCTCCAATACTTCAAAGGAGCTAGGCAATGTTAGCGGATTTGACTGAAACTTTGAAACAAGTCACAAGTAATTTCGCATGTTTTAGCCGGCCTTTACGGACGTTTTAATAGCTTTTATTCGGCTGGCGCAATATTACTTAATACAGGTTTCCTGGTAAATGAGGTTTACCCCTTGATACTCTCACTTTATAGAAAGTATTTTTTTGTAAATTGATTTCTGTCAATGGCGAATTGTATCTGTGTAGCGGGGCTGGTTAATAGCTGCACTATTTGGGCAAAATTGTCATTGGTTTTTGCATTTTTAGTAAAATGAAGTAGCTCGGGTTTTGGATATTTATGGTTTTTAAAAAAAGTGGGGTATCAATTTCTCAAGATGAGATTGAGCTGAGTGCGATACGTGCTCAAGGCGCCGGTGGCCAGAATGTAAATAAAGTTTCCAGTGCAATTCATCTGCGCTTTGACATTAAGGCTTCTTCCCTTCCGCAGTTGATTAAGGAAGGCCTTTTAAAGCTAAAAGACCGTAGGATTTCCTCTGATGGAGTGGTGGTCATCAAGGCGCAGAGGTTTCGCACTCAGGAAAAAAACCGTGCTGATGCCTTGGAGCGGTTGCAGGAGTTGGTGGATAAAGCCGCATTTAAGCCTAAGTTTCGCGTGGCGACCAATCCTAGTCGTGGCGCCAAAGAGCGTCGTCTACAAGCAAAAAACCACCGCTCCCAGGTAAAATCAATGAGAGGCAGGGTAAAAGACCAGCATTGATCAGAGGTTTTCTTTGAGGGGGAGAGCTATTTTTTGATTATTTGGTTCTTTGGTACAATTTTTTGACCGACCACCAAAGGCCAACAAATTTTGTTTCATCCTGCCATTTGTGAAAATAATTTATTTTCTGTATTTTGTGCCAGCCGGTATCATTAGGTTCTTGAAGCAATTGTGGCTGGTTGGTGGTAGCTGGCAGGGGTAAATGGAAGTGGGATGAATCTCTGCAGATTTAAATGTCCACAGAGATTTATGGTTGAGGAACTTTTAGTAAGGAGAGTGGGCTAGAACTTTCTGATATGTCGCTTCCCGTTGCATTAGCTCGAATTGCAAGTCTGTGATTTCCATACCCAGCTCTGAATGCTTAACCTTTAAGCGAGTAATATCGGCAAGAAGTGTCACCCGTTCAGAGTTGTCGATCGTCTCATCCATCAATAGCGAACCAATTTCTGTCATGTCATCAAGAATGTGCTCTCTTTGCAATTCCAGGTCATGAATTGTAGACACAAGTTCCTCGACGGCTGCTTTGGCAAGAAAAATATCCTGGCCGGAGTTGTACCCCTTCAGGAATAACCCCTCGAGATCTGCAGGGCAAACACCGTTGTAGTTGTTGCCAGAGCGCCCCTGGTCGAACCCGCGCAGTTCGGTACAAAAAAGCTCAAGCCCTTCACCCCGCCCATTGCGGTATGCCTCTGTTTTGACTGATATTCCATACTTTGCACAAGACTCGCGGCGCGCTCCTAAGTAAGAAAGGTCCCGGCCAGCTGCACCATCTTCATATCCGATTGCCTGCCAGTCCGCGACATAGCATTCGTCTTTACTCATTGTGGCACATCCTGAAATCAACGACGCAAAAAGAAAGCAGAGGGCAGTTGTAGAAGTCAATTTCACAGCGGTTTTCCATGTCGGTGATTTCGCTATAGCTTAATTCCCAAATCCTGTCTGGAAGCTGAAGATGTAGGATAGTGTGAAATCATTTCACTAAGTCTTTTCACTGGGGTGCTCTAGTAATTATCTATTGGCGACTAGTCTGATGGTGTCAGCTAGTCAGTAATTGAGAGTCCTTGTCGATGAGCGATTTTGTTGGGATGACAGCCCTTGAAATGTTGCGGGGATATAGAGCGAAATCATTTTCGCCAGTTGAGGTTGCCCAAGAATTGCTCAGCCAAATTGAACGTCTAAATAGACATGTCAATGCTTTTTGCTTAATTGACTGCGAGACGAGTCTCGCCTACGCGCGTGAATCTGAGCGACGTTATATGTCCGGTGCCGCAAAAGGGATGCTCGACGGGGTGCCAGTAGCAATAAAGGATGTTTTCTATACACCCATGTGGCCGACAGTTTTTGGTTCCCAAACTATTGATCCAGAAACGACGCTAGGGTGTACGGCCCCTAGTATTGCAGCATTACAGCGCCACGGTTATACGCCAATAGGGAAAACCACGACACCGGAATTTGGGTGGAAAGCGGTTACAGATAATGCCATTGATGGTATCACGAGAAACCCTTGGGACAGGGATAAGACTTCAGGTGGCTCAAGTGGCGGGGCTGCTGTATCCGTATCATTGGGGCTGAGTCCCTTGGCGTTGGGAGCCGATGGTGGTGGATCTATCCGGATTCCAGCGAGCTTCTGTGGGGTTGTTGGATTTAAACCTAGTTTTGGGCAGATTCCCCATTGGCCTTTGGGAGCTTTCTCCTCTCTGGCGCAGGTGGGGCCCTTGGCTTCGACTGTGCAGGATTGTGCGCTGTTGATGAATGTCATCAGTGAACCGGATCATCGGGATATCCGTGCAATACCTCGACGTGAAATAGATTTCCTTGCTGTCACTGGGGAGGGGGAGTTTGATGGTATAAAAGAGTTACGTATTGCCTATAGTCCCAGTCTTGGCTATGTCGAACCCGACCCTATAGTTGAGCGTAGAGTTTCTGACAGTGTAATGCTGTTCCAAGAAATGGGTGCCGACGTTGTAGAAGTTGCCCCCAGTATTAATGACTCAAGTGCAGTTTTTGGGTGCCTGTTTAGTGCGGGTATCGGGAGTACCCTGAGGGGGATGGATAGTGCAAGACGTCAGTTGGTGGAACCTCAGTTACTGGAGGTTGCAGAGCAAGCAGACAGAATATCCTTAACCGGTTACCTCGATGTATTGAAGCGGCGAGATAACTTTGTTGAGCGATTGCAGGACTTTTTTCTGAGATATGATCTGTTGGTAACCCCGACTTTGCCTATCACAGCATTTGCTGCGGGTCTTAATATGCCGGATAAGGCCCCCGGTTCTCTTTGGTATTCCTGGACACCATATACGTATCCCTTCAATTTATCCGGTCATCCCGCAATATCGCTGAATTGTGGTTTCTCATCCAGTGGCCTGCCTATTGGCTTGCAAATCGTCGGTAGGAAATATGTCGATGAGATGGTTTTATGTGCGGCCGCTGCATTGCAAAGTCGGCAAGGGTTAAAATTGGTGCTTCCCGATTGGGTGCATTTTGTGTAAGTCACTGCCTTGAAAATAATCTCGTAGATCCAATTAAAATAAAGGGCTAAAAAACTCTTTAGTTCAGAAATTACTCCTAGTTCCATTTGCTATTAATAATCTTTTTATATTCTATGTTTTTTGTATATATGTGATCGACTTATAGTTTGTTGCGGCTCCTACGTTGAATGGTGCCAAATTGTTTTAGTATTTATTTGAATGTGCTAGCTTTTCCTTGCCGGGTTGATCAACCCGGTTTTGTTTGTTCTCTCTGCGCTTTTCAAAATTTGAATAATAAAAATATTTTTGGATTGTCTGTGGTTGTGTGTTGGTGAGGCGTGTCGTTCCATTCTCGATATTTTTTATATTATTTGAATATTATTGATATTCAAGACTGTTGTTTTGTGCAGGCTTCTTGCATGTGTATTTATTGCCTGCCTGTGTTTTTGAGATATTTGGAATTCGCAGAGGGCTAACTCAATGTGGAGAAGATAATGAAAAAAATTATTAGTAGATCTTTGGTTGGGGTTCTTGCACTCCCCGGCGCTGTTGTGGCAGAAGAGCTGTGGATAACTATAGGTAGTGATGGCTATCAATCGTTAAAGAAAAACAGCAGCCTTGTTGCCAAGCAACCACTCACGATCCAAGGTGAGGAGCGTAATGGAGTTGCTATCTTAAAGGTTGATGAAAGCAACCTTTCCGATATATCAACACTGATGCATATTAATCATAATCGCTGCGGTGGCTTTATGGTGCATGACTCACTGGAGGAGGCAGAAGCTGCACAGGTTTCATCCCTGACGACAACCATAAATAATTTGGTCACTTACTCTATTGATAATGCAGATGTGGTTAATGCCCTGCAGGCAGAAATCTCAGAATCCAATATACGATCAACTATTGAAAGTTTGTCGAACTTTACTAATCGCTATTACACCACTTCAACCGGTGTAGATGGTGCTGAGTGGATAAGGGATGAATGGCAGGCACTAACGAATTCACGTAGTGATGCCTCTGTCGAACTTTATAACCACAGTTGGGCACAGCCTTCAGTAATTTTGACTATCGAAGGGCAAACAGATCCGGATGAGATTGTTGTACTTGGGGCGCACCTGGATTCAACGGTCGGCTTTGGCACTGGTGAAGGTACAAGGGCGCCGGGGGCCGACGATGATGCTTCGGGTATCGCAACGCTGACAGATGTTATTAATGCAATTGTTAGTACAGGCTATAAACCGGATAAAACACTAGCATTTATGGGGTACGCTGCTGAGGAAGTGGGGCTAAGGGGGTCGGATGATATTGCCAGCGATTACAAGTCACAGAATAAGAATGTGATTGGTGCATTGCAGTTGGATATGACTAATTATTATGGTTCGAATAGTGATATCTACATTATTGGCGATTACACCGATAGCAGTCAGAATAGCTTCCTCGAAGACTTGGCTGAGACTTACCTGAGTGATCTTACTGTTGCAACAACGTATTGTGGTTATGCTTGTTCCGATCATGCATCCTGGTACAACCAAGGTTACCCTGTTTCATTCCCTTTTGAGGCGACTTTTAATGGCTCAAATCCTTATATCCACACTTCAAGTGACACCTTAGCCAATAGTGGTGGAGATGCCAGTCACGCAGTGAAGTTTGGAAAGCTTGCTGCGGCCTATGTCGCAGAGTTGGCCAAAGGTTATATAGGGGATGATCCTGGCCCGGATCCCGACCCGGATCCCGATCCAGACCCCGGTGAGGAACAAACAGAAACCTTTAGTGGTGATGTGGGCCGTGGTTCGGAGGATCACTATGGACCTCTCAGTGTAACGCCTGGTACAGACTTTATTGTAGACATGACAGGCACCAACGATGCCGACCTATATGTCCGTTTTGGTGCGGCACCTACTTGGCGCTATTACGATTGTCGTCCCTATGAGGGGGATAGTTCGGAAAACTGCTCTTTAACCGTGCCTAGTGGTGAGAGTGAAGCCTATTTTATGGTGCGGGGTTATAGTCGTCTGGGATCGGATTATGAGGTTGATGTTACATATACGCCTCAATAAACAGCGTTGATCTTGCATATTAAATTTTATGATTAAGTCTCTTGTAGTTAGCCGCATTTAAAACTTACTAAAAGTCACGTTTGACAGTTTTTGGTTTTTGTTAAACGTGTACTCCCTCCGTTGAAAAGAAATATCGCGTCATTAATTTTTTGATTTGTTGGATGTTGGGATTTAATCGCGTAAAAGATCTAACCGAGGTGTGCACTTACATCTGGCATGGATGCAAATTAACGAAATTTCAGTATGTGACTAGCTCCTGCACAGATTTTAGTTCTGGTGTGCATTGCTTCGAGTATCTGGTGGTTTTCTGCTTGACGTTAATAAAGATAAGAGAGGGTGGTGAATATGAAGTGTTACTTGTTAAGGCCTTTGTCGCTGGCGGTAGCAATTGCCATTTTTAACTCTGGTGCGTATGCCATTGATGAGGAGCGGGAAGATTCCTCCAATGCTGCGAATCAGACAATGGAAGAGGTAATAACCACTGGTACACGCAAAGAAGGTGTATCTCCTACCGAAACGCTCTCTCCTGTAGATGTTGTAGGTGGAGAGGAAATCGCCGATCAAGCGAGCTTTGATCTTACAGAGTCCCTGGCAAAAATTGCTCCTTCATTTAATACACAACGATTTCCCATTGCCGATGGAACTGCTTTTATCCGCCCGGTAACTTTGCGTAACTTATCGCCAGATCAAACGCTGGTGTTGGTTAATGGAACCCGCCGACACCGTTCTGCACTAGTTAACTTACAGCTCGCCCCTTTGGGAACAGTCAATCAGGGAGCTCAGGCTGTGGATTTTTCGGCATTACCTTCTATGGCAATTGAGCGAGTTGAGGTTTTGCGCGATGGAGCTTCAGCGCAATATGGCTCTGATGCAATTGCTGGTGTCGTTAATATTATCCTGAAGGATGATTCTGAAGGGTTTAGTTTATCCGCACAGACAGGGGAGTATTTTGAGGGTGATGGGACTCGGATGAGCATTGCGGCAAATACAGGATTTGCCCTGGGGAATGCTGGATTTATTAACGGAACCATCGAATTTTCTCGTGCTGATAAAACCTGGCGCAGTGAAGCAAGGCCGGATGCGCAGTTTGTAGGGTCAGTTGTGGGGGATAATCTAGTGCCTCTGGAAGGCTTGGGGCAGCGGTGGGGAGATCCTGATGTCGAGTCCCTAAAGCTTTTTGTTAATAGTGGTTTAGAAATCTCGGATTCGGTAGAACTTTACGGAAACCTGGGTTATTCACAGAATGAGACAATTTCAGATTTCTTCTATCGCGGCCCGGTTCTCGATCCGGAATATCAATTTACCGCTAGGGGTACTCTGCAAGTAGATAGCCCAAATGATCCTTTGGACCCGGGCAGTATTGACTACACTCCCGATCCGGCGCCTCAATCCTTAGTGGACTCTATTTTAGCGCAGGGCCTTAACCCGTCTGATTATCTGGTAGAGGATTCATCCAGCGACAGCGGCTACGTATTGCGCAATCCGATTTATACCCAGTTCCCCGGTGGCTATAACCCTGAATTTGGTGCAGATATTTATGATATTGCCGCTGTTGTAGGAGCGCGTGGGGAATTTGCTAGTGGTCTCTCGTGGGATGTGCGTGGCCGCTTGGCAGAAAATGAAGTTGATTATGTTCTGAAGAATTCCATTAACCCAAGTTTGGGTATTCTGTCTCCTACTTCCTTTAAGCCGGGAACGCTCACGCAGGAAGAGTCCAGTCTTAATGCAGACTTTGTCTATCCCATTGATGTTGTGGCTTTTGCCTCCCCACTAAATCTTGCGTTTGGGGCTGAGTGGCGCGAAGAGACCTATTCAATAGGCAGGGGAGACACTGCATCCACAGAGGTGGGACCAACAGCCGCATATTTTGGTGTGGGTTCAGATGGTTTTCAGGGTTTCCCTATAGAGGCGTTAGGCAGTTTCAGTAGTGAGAGCATTGCTGCTTATATCGATCTTGAAGCCGATGTGACTGATAAATTGACCTTGGGTGCTGCCCTACGATTGGAGGAATATGATGAATTTGGTTCAACGTCAGATTGGAAGTTATCGGCTCGATATGATGTGAATGAACAACTGGCACTGCGGGCAACAGTGAATACTGGTTTTAGAGCACCGACTCCTGGTCAGGTCAACACCTTGAACGTTACTACTACGACTGATTCCAGTGGCAATTTGATACCCAACGGTACCTACCCCGTAGCTCATCCAGTAGCGTCTGCGCTCGGAGCGGTTGAACTGGAGCCGGAAGAGTCCACCAGTTTTACATTGGGTGCAGTTTTTTCTCCAATGGACAATACCAGTGTGACAATTGACTATTACAGCATCGATATCGAAGATCGCTTGGCCTTGCGCAATAATGCCATTGGGGATGACGAAGTGCTTTTGTTGCAAAATGCCGGCATAGAGAATGCGGCACTTCTTAATGGCAGCAATGCAAATTACTTCGTTAATGCTTATGACTCGGAAGTGTCCGGTGTAGATCTGGCAATTACTAGTGATTTTGAGATTCTTGAGAGTTTATTGGTGGTGGACTTACGCCATAATCACAATCGCCAGGAAGTTACAAGTGTTGCGGCAAACACAATCAATGCCTCGCGAGTATTTGACCTAGAAAATCAAGTACCCAGCGATCGGACGACTTTAACCTTTGATATCGATACCGGTAGTTTATTTGAAGGGTACCTGCGTTTAAATCGATATAGTAGCTGGGAATCAACCGGTGGTCTGTTTGGCGCAGGAGACGCCAGTGATACTTATAGATATGGCAGCGAAATTCTCGTAGATATCGAAGCGACTTTTAACATTTATGAAAATTACAAATTGTCGCTGGGTGGTGAAAATATATTTGATGTAATGCCGGATGATGAGCAGGAACCAACGCTGCGATACCTTGGGGTGCGTCATGCCCTTACATCGCCATTTGGATTTAATGGTGGTTATTGGTATGTACGTGCGAGCGCAGAGTTTTAGGTAGCCTGCGTTAAAAGTCGATCCTTTCCCTAGTTTAACCACAGCAGTAGCTCGGTAGTTAGTCCGGGTTACTGTCTGTTCTTCAGGTTTTCAGAGGTTATCTTTGTTGGTCCCTGGACTTGCAGCAACTCCCTATGTGCCAGTTTTTGTGAATTCAGCACGGGCATTAAAATCTAATACGATTTGGGGTTCATCGGTGAAAACCCCATCCACCCCTTGAGCTGCTAAAAGTACCAAGTCGTTAGGGTCGTTGACAGTAAATACGTAGTTCTTAAGCCCGCGTTGTTTTGCATCAGCTATTAAATCTGCATTTATAAAATCCACGTTCGTATGTAATGAGTAGGCTTTTAAGGGGGAAGAGCAGGCCGCAAGATCGAGTGGAACACCGGAAATCAGCACTCCCCTTCTGACTTCTGGAGCTAATTGCAAGCACTGGAACAGCTGTCGGTGGTCGAAAGACGAGACGATATACTGCTCGTAGCTTGCGCCAGTATCCTGAGTAAAGGTGTGGATTTCATCTGCGAAAAGACCTGCACAGTTGGGTCCTTTAAGTTCGATATTGAGCAGGGCACTATTGCCTACAAGCTCCAGAACTTCCCGCAATGTGGGGATTTTATTTCCGCAAGGGAGAGGTCTCTCCTTTAGGGCATCGGGGTGCATTTCGGTGATTAGCTCTGAGCCCGCTATAAGGCGCCCTAGACGTCGGTCGTGCTTTACTAGAAGCTGTCCACCAATATTCCATACATCAATTTCAATACCCCCTACGTTGAGTTCCAACGCATGCCCGATTGCCTGGAGACTATTTTCACTGGCCCGCTGTTGATAACCCCGATGGGCGAAACAGAAGAGCGTAGCTGAAGTCATGGTTTATCAGTCCATTTTCACGGTTTGTTGCAGACTGCCCTTAAATTATTACGAGGTCACTAAAGCAACACCAAGGTTTCTGCCAAATATTGGTTAATTGGCATTAAAAATTTATTTTTATAGCTTTTGGGAAGATTCACCAGTTTGGAAGCTTTGTTGTTATTCTCCAGCCAGGGCACGATAACACCCCTGATGGAAAACCAAAGGTTCACCGCCAAAAGCAGCAAATTCGAGAACCTCACCTAAAAGTATCGTGTGGTCACCACCATCAATGCACTGTATCCGGCGACAATGGAAGTAGGCTGCACACTCTTCAAGACGGGGTATTCCATTGGGGCCTTCATACCAACTGACTTGTCCAAACTTGTCTGCTCCCCGACCGGCAAAGAGGTTGGAGACATGCTGTTGGTCTGCCCGCAGGATATGCACCGCAAAGTGCTCTCGAGTGGTAAATGCCTTATAGCCCATGGATTGCTTGTCTATGCTCCATAGAACCAGGGCGGGGTTCAGAGAGACGGAATTAAAGCTATTAGCTGTCATTCCAGCTGGTTGGCCGTTGGTATCCTGAGTGGTAATGACAGTCACACCGGTAGCAAAGTGGCCGAGGGTGTCCCGTAACAGCCGGCTTTGCTCGGGTGACGGGGAAATCGTACGGCTTTTCTCTGTCGTCATACTAAGGCTACTTGTACCAAAACTGTAAAGGGCGGCCATTTTAAGGCAAAAGAGAGCGATTTGCGCGCTTTACCTCGAATTGTTATTGAAATAAAAACGATTACCAGTCATTTTATGACTAATCGTTCATTATTGGTTGGCATACCTGGCTGAGCCTTTCCTTGTGGATAATCGCACTGCCTGTAAGAGCAAAGCCTAGTAAGTCGCCCTTTTGATTACGAAATTCGGCACAAACTCCAGAGTCTTCCCGGCTGACCTTCCAGCTTCCTTTGGTATTGGGACGAGGAGGGCAAACGATAGTTGGGTGTAGGGTTGTTTTTACGGCTACGGGAATTACACCAAAACAAATTTGGCTCGGATTGCCAGATAAGGTTCGTGCCAGGTTTTTTGCACAAGTGATTAGGGGAGCGACAAAGAGCAGCTGGTAGCCGTCAATTTCCGCACAATCCCCCAAGGCGTAGATATTTGGATCGCTTGTTTGTAAGTACCGATCTACAGCAATACCTTTTTGTGTGTTTAGGCCGGCCATGGTGGCTAATCCTGTATTGGCTTCGAGACCTAATGCAGCCAACACAATATCGGCTTCTATTTGCCCTCCCTCTTTCAAACATGCACGGATACCGGTGTTTGACTTTTCGATATGGGTTAGTGGTGCGCCCCCATAAAAGCGTACGCCATAGCTCTCCAAAGAACTCTGAAGATCGCGGGCGGCAATTTCGGGAAGTAGTGTTGCCAGTGGCCATTTCTCCTTGTCAACCAGGCTCACTTCGAAGCCCGCCTGAATCAGGTCGTTGGCAAATTCACAACCGATCAAGCCGGCACCCAAGAGCAGTATGCGCTTGTGACCTATCAAGGCGGTACGAAAACGGTGGTAATCCTTGAGATTATTAATGCGAAAGATATGTGCCAGGGCATTGCCCTCGAAGTGGGGAAGCTTGTGACATTTGGCTCCGATTGCAAGTACCAGCTTCCCGTAGGAAAGCTTGGATATATGCTCTGCGCCATCCTGTTGAATCGTCAGGACTCTTTTGGTGCGATCTATATGTATGACCCGAGTGTGAACCAGAATCTGTGCTCTGAGTTCCCTGGCCATATCTTCGGCACTGGCAGAGCTGAGCTGTTGCGCCGTCTTACCGTGGGAAAAAGAGGCTGACAGCAGAGGTTTGGAGTAAAAGGCTCCGTCATCAGAAGTAATCAACAGGAGGGGGGACAGGGGAGCAAGCTTGCGAAATTCCCGCGCCAAATTGTATCCAGCTAGCCCTGTTCCAATAATTACCAGGGGTATTGAGGTTGTATTATTGGCATCCTCGATTGCCAAAGGGGGAGTTTCGATAGGACCTTGCCTTACAAGGACCATATCGAACTCTTGCTTACTCACACCACACTGTGGACAGCTCCAGTCTTCGGGAATATCCTCCCAGCGAGTACCGGGATCTATGCCATCATGAGGACGTCCTTCGGCTTCATTATATGTCCAGCCACATACCATGCATTCCCAGATGCGAAAGCCAGTTTGATTATCTTGAGCAGTATCGCCACTGATCTGCAGCATGGAGAAATCTTGCTTGGCGGCACCACACTCAGGGCAGTACCAATCTTCAGGTATATCTTCCCAGCGAGTGCCGGGAGCTATTCCGTCCTCAGGCCAACCTTTTGATTCATCGTATATCCAGCCGCAGTTCTGGCACTGCCACTTTTTGTATGCCGACATGTTTATCCACCAAGCAGGGATGGACCCGGTAGCTAAAATGGCCGGGTCTTTTCCATTTATAGTGGTAAAAACACAGGATGTAGTGAGTAGGTTGTATTATTCAGCGCCGCGCTGGGCGATTTTACTGAGAGCACTTTGGTAAATATCAGCAATTTCCCCGGGATGCTTGATTGAAATACCTAAATCATGCACCAGACCATCTTTGAGACCATATACCCACCCATTAACGGTGAGTTCCTGGCCCGCTCGCCAAGCATCGCGAACAATAGTGGTCTGGCAAACGTGTATTACCTGCTCCAGAACATTGAGTTCACACAGTAAGTCTGTGCGCTGTTGTTGCTGGAAAAGATCGATCAAGGTGTGGTGTTTATCCCTGACATCTTGAATATGTCTCAGCCAGTTATCTATCAGGCCCAGTTGCTCATTATTTAAAGCTGCCTGGACGCCGCCACATCCGTAATGACCACAGACAATAATATGTTTTACTTTTAGGATCTCTACGGCATATTGCAGTACTGATAGGCAGTTCAGGTCTGTATGAACAACGACATTGGCTACATTTCTGTGCACAAAAAGCTCGCCCGGTAGCAGGCCGACAATTTCATTGGCGGGAACGCGGCTATCGGCGCAGCCAATCCAGAGGTATTCGGGGCTTTGCTGCTCGGACAGTTTAAGGAAAAAGTCAGGTTCGTCTTCGCGAGTGGCCTCTGACCAATGCTGGTTATTCTCTATTAAATGATTGAGCGGGTGCAATGAATCTATCCTGATGTGACCGTTTGGACAATTAGCCCGCAGCATAGCGACTTTGTTCGTGCGCGCCAAGTGCATCTGGTCTAATCTAAAAAAGTGACTATTGGCTCGAACCTGGTCTATAAAGGAATCTAAGATCATGGGAAGAAAAAAAGCGCCATTCCAGGAAAGCGGCAGAGGGTTTCCAGGCGCTCCAACTCAGTGGGGCGGCATCGCCTAAGGGTGCGCCAATTGCTGGCTAGGAGGACACGTTTACGCAGTTATTTACAGTATTTCCTAGCGGAGGATAATGGAAAGTTCGAATCGATATCAGGGCAAAGGGATACTGAAGTTACCTAGTAAATTCGTTATTCTACCTTTCTAGAGTGGGGCTCAAGAAATCATATTTAATAAAGTTTTGAATGAATAGGGAAGTAAAAACGAGAAATATATGGTGTTAGCAGGTTTTGATGTCGATATTCATTTAAAGGTTGATCTGGCAAATTACGATGAACCAGAGGATGCGAAGAGCGTAGTCGCTTTGATGGAGGAGTACGCGCTCCATCCATTCGGTGGGGGAGAACCTCTTTCAGAACTCTGCCGGTCTAGCTTGGTGCCAGCATTAAAAGAATTTCCCGGGGCCTTTAGCATTCTTGCTTACCGAGGTGAAGCTGCAGTAGGACTTGTTAATTGCTTTACTGGTTTTTCCACTTTTTTATGTAAGCCACTGATCAATATTCACGATGTAGTTGTTAGTGAATCAGCTCGAGGGTTGGGGGTGTGTACTGCCATGATGGACTTCTTGGCAAAAGAAGCAAAAAGGAGAGGTTGTTGCAAACTTACTCTGGAAGTTCTGCAAAGAAATTATACTGCACGGGCTGCTTATCTTAAGACGGGTTTCAAACCTTATACGTTAGATGAAGAGATGGGGCAAGCTGAGTTTTGGCAGCGCTATCTTTAAAGAGCAGTGTTCGCAATCTAGCTTTTGAGACAGCAATTACCCAATTAAATAGGTAATTGCTGTGATTCACTTCAGAGATTATATAGCACTTACGTTAGGCGATTTTTTCCAAGAAATAACAAAGTTAGTCAATGTGAGTATGGCTATTAAACTGACACTGAATAACATTCCTATTAAAGGTTGCGAAGAGCTTTGTTCATAGAGCCAGCCACCAAGAGCAAAGCCTATTGTGTAGCCCCCAGTGTGCATTAGTGACAAAAGGCCGAACAAGCGGCCACTACGTTGTTGCCCTCGGCTCACGAGAGCGCTGTAACCTGGAACCAAAAAGGCAACACCAACAACAAATAGCATCAGACCTGGAGCTGCAAGGGCACTACCGAGTGTTAGAGACAGGGTCATAGTGCCCAGGCATACGCATAAAACCCCAATCATTAAACTGATCTGTGGGCGTTCTATTTTTCTTACTAATCCCACCTGTACAAGAAAGCCGCAAATTGCGACGGAGGCGAGAAGAACAGCAGTTGTCGATGATGCCCCCAATGCACTTAAGCCGTATAAATCTTGTAGCACTGGCCCCATGACAACTTGTAACTGCCCAATACTTACCGTGCCTAACAACGCTATTGTGAATAAACTAATGGTTGCAGTGGGAAGGTTAGTTTTCTCAGTTTCTTTTGCAGTTATAGTTTTTTCTGGGGATTGGGGCAAAAAGAGTGTCAGGATTAATGCGGAAAAAGGCAGGAGAAGTAGCCACAGTAATGGCCATAAGCTACCTGCGATGAGTGCAGGCAGGGCAAGTAAAGGTCCCAGTCCTCGCCCTAAATTTGCGGCAGCGCTGATCCCCGAGAGAATAGATAACTGCTGGTCTTTCTCTCCCAATTCAAGAGCCCAAGCCTGGCAGCAGGGGAAAATCGCAGCGGCATTCAATCCGTAAAGGACTCTACTGGCAACCAGGGCTATAAGTGCTGAGTCAGTTTCCAGGTGTCCTTGGGCCAAGGCAACTAATAGGGCTACGAATAATACCTGGGAAAGCAGTGCCCCACTGAGCCCGAATAACAGTATCGGTTTCCTTCCAATTTTGTCGCCCAGCTCTCCCCAAATGGGGCCTGCAATCATTAGGCAAAAAGTACTGACCGCAACCAGTGCGCCAAGGGTTGCCAGATCCAGTCCACAGTACTCGATGATCAAGGGGATCTGGGTCAGCAAGATGACCTGGGCTGCACCTTGGCTGGCAACAATCCAGTTTATTTTTTGGAAGTGAGTGGGGCTGCTCATTCGGGCTCCAGAGATTAAAACTTGGGAAAAAGTCCTATTTTCCTTAAAGAAAAGTTCTCAGCCGAATAATTTCCCTACTAAAAGGCTTGAAATGTACTAATTTTCAAGACATGATAATATAAATACAAATCATTCTCATTACAATCCTGTAAAAGAACCTTACTCATGAATAATCCAGATCTCAACGGGGCTTCTTTGGGCGCCGCTACAGGAGCTTCTGATGCTCATAGTATGAACCCGGCTACTTCTGAGCGGCCGGCAAATATGACTGCTGAAAAGCAAAAGGTCAAATGTTCTGCTGAAAGACTGTCAGCTAATTGCTTCTTCAATGCATTGCTGCGTGAAACAGACAGTGGCCAGTGGTACGAGCATAGCGACACATCGTTCCCGGAGGGCATCAAGGCTCCTGCTGTTTGTGTATCTCTCCCGGAAACTGGGACTGAGTTATGGCTGAACGTGATCTATCGTAGTGAATGTGGCAGGCACCAGTTCGAGTTACCGATAGTTTGGCGACAAAGCTCCTTAAGAAGCCAAGTGGTATCAATGGCTGAATGTGCTCGGTTGATTGCTGATGACCCCGCTTTTTTCCCCGGAGCTGGAGAGCAGTCGCGACAGGTGTTTGCCGATCGTGTGCAAGCGAGTGTCCGGAACATGACTCAGGCCTTACAGGCGCGCAACCAGGATATGGAGCGCTTGTTTGGTGAAGTGTTGTCTTTTGGTGAGTCGGAGCAAGCTTTACTTTGTGGTCACTCCATTCACCCAACCCCCAAGAGCAGGGAGCCTTTCACTGATCGGGATGCTGAGTGTTTTGCCCCGGAATTCGGCAACAGTTTTTCACTGATGTGGCTGGGCGTAGATCCTCAGTTTTTATCCGGTGCTAGTGGAGCTCAAGAGTCAGCAGATCAACTCGCTGATCTTGTTCGTGAAACTGATGGTGTCTCTCAGCCGCCAAAGGGGTTTGTTGCAATTCCCGCTCACCCCTGGCAGTGGCAACAGTTGCAGAGAGATCACAGAATCACTCAGTTATTGGAAAGTGGCAGCGTCGTAGAGCTGGGGCTAGGCTCTGGAGCTTGGAGAGCGACATCATCGCTACGTGCAGTGTATAGCGCTGAGAGCTCCTATATGCTGAAGTTCTCCCTCAGCCTGCGCTTGACTAATTCGGTGCGCACTTTACAACCAAAAGAAATGACAAGGGGATTGGAAGTCCTAAAAGTACGAGAGACTCCAATTGGTCAAGATTTCGCTCAACGTTATCCTAATTTTCAGGTTTTAGCTGAGCCGGCCTATTTGATGCTAGCTGACCAGTCCGGAAATCCGGTGATCGAAAGTCTGGTAATGTTCCGGGAGAACCCATTCGTTGGCGAGGCAGCAGAAAATACTTGTCTGCTAGCTACTTTAACCCAAGACCACCCGGATGCAGAGAGCTGTCGTGCAGCTCAACTTATCTCTCAGCTGGCAAAAGAGCAAAATCTATCATCTATCGTTGCTTCCAAGCTTTGGTTTGATGCATTTGTTGATGCTGTGATTGAGCCTTTGTTAATAGCTCAGGCAGATTTTGGAATTCTGTTTGGCGCACATCAACAAAATTTAATTCTGCGCTTTGACGGACCTATGCCGGTCGCTGGATATTTTCGTGATTGCCAAGGTAGCGGTTACAGCTATCTCGGTGAAGAGCTGCTGAAACCTTATTTACCTAATCTCGCGCAAAATAGTGAAAATGTAGTTAATGAAGAAATGGCCAACCGCTTATTCGTTTACTACCTCATTGTTAATAGCTGCTTTGGCTTGATTTCGGCAGTTGCTGCCGCTGGGCTAGTTAGTGAAAGGGATTTGCTAAATCAACTCCGTGACCGGGTTCAGAAACTCTATGACGGTCAGCGACGTGATCGCAGTGGGTTGGAATATTTACTCCAGTCTGAACAGATATGGGCAAAGGGGAATTTCCAATGTGCAGTTATTGGCATGAATGAAAATACTAGTGATGACCCGTTGTCAATTTACCACTCTATGATTAACCCTTTGAAAGAAACTGAAGAACCATCCCCTACTTGTTCAGATAGCCTGGACTGTTCAAATACCTAAGGATCGATTGATGAGCGACATAAAGGCTAAAGCCGAACTAGAAGTAATGCAGCAAGGAGCCCTACCTGATGGAAGGCGATGGACTCTTGATGGTGAAGGTTATCAATGTCAGCTGGATAGCAATACTTTTTTTACGTTATTGAATGTAAATAATGGCAGTAATGCTCAAATACAAATCCCCCATGATGAGGCTGAATCGTCTAAGTTAAATGGGTGGCTGGAGTGGCTATTCGATATTCATGGCGGTGTTGCGATTGTTGAACTTGTTTCTTTAAATGGGGATAAAATAAAAGAAATATTCAAGTCTGATTTTTATCAGCAGACAGAAATCTGGTATCGAGGAAATAATGGCGGAACATTCCCGCTGAGGTGGGTTGAAAATGATCAAGGTGTAAAACATCCTTTCAGAGCTGAGCCTGTGAAGGGAGAAGTGTATAGGCGTCATTTCCACACCTTGGGGATGGATCTTAGTCTCCGTCATTTAGATCCAGATAAAGATCTGGAGCTTTTTACAAGCTGGATGAATGTAGGGCGTGTTGCGAAATTTTGGGAAGAAGAAGGCGATCTAGAAAAGCAGAAAAAGTTTATTCGGGAGGTTATTCAAGATCCCCATAAGTATCCGTTAATTGCTTCCTTTGACGATGTGCCCTTCGCATATTTTGAGGTTTATTGGGCGCTTGAGGATCGTATAGCTCCTTACTACGACTGCCATTCCTTTGATCGTGGGGCGCATATGTTGGTGGGTAACAGTCGTTTTCTTGGTCGGCGTTATGCGCTCGCTTGGCTTAAGGGCGTATCCCATTTTATGTTTTTGGATGATAGTCGAACACAGACCCTAGTTGGTGAGCCTAGAGCTGATAATGGTCCCCTACTGAAGTATATGAATGGAACTTTTGGTTGGAAAAAAGTAAAAGAGTTTGATTTTCCTCATAAGCGAGCGGCACTTATCTCCTGCGATAGAGCTGACTTCTTCGAGGGGGCGGGGAAAGTATGAAGAAAGATAGTTATTGGGCTCAGGCAAATCGAAAAACGCTTGCTAAGTCTTTATCAGAACTTTGCTATGAGCAAGCTTTAAGCGCTGAGCAGGAATCTGAAGAATCTTATATTGTTAGGCTTAAGTCTGGGGTGAACTATCAATTTAACGGTATCCCGACTATCTGGGATTGGCTGCTAATTGATGGGGAGACTATTCAAAGGTGTCAGGGTGCTGAAAAGCTGATTGCAAATGATGTGGCTCAGTTTTTTATCGATGCTGCGGAAGACTTAAAAATAGCAGCCAGCACACTGGGTGGCTTATTGCATGAATTGGCAAATACCTTAGTTGCTGATGTTGCTTTACTTGAGAAGCGTAAGGCTTTCTCAGCAGAAGATTTGGCTCAGTTTACTGACGAGCAACTGCAATGCTTTTTGGATGGGCACCCAAAAGCAATGATCAATAAGGGGCGTATTGGCTGGGGGGCTCAGGAGTTTAGAACCTATGCTACTGAAGCTGGTGAGGGTGTTCGCTTTTTATGGTTGGCTGTTCGCCAGGAAATGACTGTCAATGGGCATAGTGAGCGTTGGAATTGGCAGCAGTTACTAAAAGAGAGCCTGTCAGCTGATCAAATACAGTTAATGGAAGATGCTTGTCAGGAAAAGAAGGTCAATTGGCAAGAATTTATTCCACTTCCAGTTCATCCTTGGCAGTGGCAGCACCATATTTCTCAGCACTATGCGCAACAGCTAAGTCGTGGTGATATTGTACTTTTGGGGCAATTTGGCGATCATTACCTACCTCAAGTCTCGTTGCGTACTTTCTCCAATGTGCCACGCCCGCAATCACTGCACGTCAAACTGCCACTAACAGTATTAAATACATCGTGTTACCGTGGAATCCCCGGTAAATACATGCAGTGTGGACCATCTTTATCACAATGGATGCAGGAAATTTGTGTTAAAGATTGTGAGCTATCTGGGCGAGGCACTGGTATCTTGCAGGAAGTTGCAGGGTTACATGTTCCGCACCTCCATCACGAACAAGTAAAGGGAACGCCCTACCGTTACAGAGAGATGCTGGGGGCGACTTGGCGCCAAAGTCCAGCCAGCCACTGCTTAGAAGGAGAGCGCCATTTACTAATGGCTGCATTGTTACAGAAAGACTCCAGCGGAAGATCTGTAATTGCAGCACTAATTCGTAGCTCCGGTCTTTCTGTTGAAAAGTGGTTGGAATACCTTTTTGATGCGACTGTGGTGCCTTTATATCATTTGCTCTGTCGATATGGTGTTGGATTAGTTGCTCATTCTCAGAACTTGACTTTAGTTTTAAAAGGGGATCGAGTAGCGCGAGTTCTACTGAAAGATTTTCAAGGGGACCTGCGTCTTTCGCAAGGAGAATTTCCTGAGCGGAGTGATATTCCTCAGGCAGCAATGGATGTCCTTGATCAGCTGCCTCCTAACTATATTATTCACGATCTTTTTACAGGGCATTTTGTAACAGTTCTGCGTTACCTGTCCTCCCAGTTGATGTTAGAACTCGATTTTCCTGAGTCCAAATTTTATGGCGTTTTAGCTTCGGTTTTACGTGATTATCAAAAAAACATCACAGAAAATAGCCCTAAAATGGCCGAACGTTTTCAGATTTTTGATATTTTCCGTCCTCATATCGAGAGAGTTTGTATCAATCGGGTGCGATTGTCGCATGGATGGGGTGATAGCGCTGAAAGGCCGGTACCGATAGTTGGAGGAGATTTGGAAAATCCCCTTTGGCTATCAGAGCAGAAGCCAGAGAAAAAAGAATCCAAACTTAATACAGTTTCCTCCACAGAGATATAATGATGAGTAATATATTAGATCTAGCTGGTATTGGCGCCGGTCCTTTTAACCTCGCGGTTGCCGCTCTAATGTGGGATAAATCTTTAAAGCATCGTTTTTTTGAGGCGAAATCAGAGTTTTCCTGGCATCCTGGACTCATGTTACCTGGCGCTATGATGCAAACGTCTTACTTAAAGGATTTGGTAACACCAGTTGATCCAACTAATCCGTATAGTTTTCTTGCCTATCTAGTTGAGAAAAAACGCTTTTATGACTTTCTGAATGCGGAGCAGCGTACGGTTAGCCGTCAAGAATTTGCTGATTACTTGGGGTGGGCTGCAAAACGTCTGGATTCTTTGGAGATGGATAGTCGAGTACAAAGTGTTCTGGATAAGGGGGAGTATTTTGAGTTGGATATCCATGGTCCAAAAGGACAAGAGATAGTCAAGGCTAAAAATATATGTGTTGCTAGTGGTAAGAAGCCCAATATTCCAGAATTTTGCCGTCCGCAATTATCTGAAACCTGTTTCCACGCTCTGGAAATTGCGCTGCGTAACCCTGATGTTCAGGGTAAGCGAGTTGCAGTTATAGGTGGGGGGCAGACTGGAGCCGAGGTGGTAATTAACCTGCTCAATCGGCAGTGGGGAAAGCCAGAGCAGATTACTTGGATTTCTCGTCGTAGTAATTACCTCCCGCTGGATGAAACCCCTTTCACTAATGACTGGTTTACACCTGAATATGTTAATGTATTCCGTCAACTATCTCAGCATCGCAAGGAGCAGGTTGTAGCAGAACAGAAGTTGGCCTCAGATGGTATTTCACCAGATACCTTGAAAGAACTATATCAACTTTTTTATCGATTGGTGCACCTTGAGGGTGATACGAATCGTATGGTGCTTATGCCCAATCGAGAAATGCTAGAAATTTCCAAATGTGGTGCTTATCGAGTTCAGTTGCAAAACCATTTAGTGGGTGGAACTGAAGGGCAAGAGTGGTTAGATGCGGATATTGTTATTTTGTGCACAGGCCTCAGCGAAGCGTTACCGCCTTGTATTGCACCTTTGCAAGACCGTATCGCCAGAGATGGGGAGGGACGCCTTCTTTTGAGTGATTCCTTTGCGGCCCAATTAAATAGTGATGAAAGTGATCGTCGACTTTATTTCTTGGGTACTGGACGATATAGCCATGGTATTGCCGAGCCTCAATTAAGTCTTTCCGCCTGGAGGGCTGCGCAGGTTGTTAATGATTTACACCGGGAATCCATATACGACAACCAGGAATCAAATAACTTTATGAACTGGATTAGCCCTGGGAAAAACCTAGAGGCCGCAGTAGCCTAAGGTAAATTCTAATCAGTGGCTGAGTACTCTAATTCAGTCGCTGATTTTTGGCTGCTGGCTACAAGGCACTTTTGTCTAATAGACGATTGGTTTACGTGTGGCGGCCGTTAGTATGTAATTGACGTTGCCTTCTACCAGTTGGGCCATTTCAAGGCGTACTAATCATACGTCTTGCAGGTGATAAATAGCTATTGGATTTTCCCAGCCTTGATAAATGTCGGTATTTCGGCTAATAGATTGGTGGTCCAGTATTGACATGAAAATTATTATTCATGATTTGGATATTGAATAGTGATTTTTTTGGGACTTACTTTTAACATTTTTAAGTTCAGATTTTCTCGCCTGCGAATCACCTCAATTATATTTATTTTTGTTTAAACTTGTCCTCTTCTTGTGTTTACAGGGCTCTGTTTGGCGTAATAATAATAAAATCTATAGTTGTAAGTACTTTTATAGATATAACCTTTCCCGATTTTAGTGATTCATCCTTTAGCAGAGTTTCATTTTAGTGCTTCTTCTCCACTAAAAGCTTCCTCCACTAATGCCTTAAAATGAGCTTTTTGAAGTTTTGGTCTGACAATCACCCTATTGGTGCATGATCTTAAAAAGTTCCTTTTTACTCTTTATCGGTAGCACATTTTAGAGGCACATTAGCATTTTTATTATATTGATCCGCATTTAAGATCTTGGATTAATCACCACTTCTTTGAATTGCTTTTTAGATTAAAGGTGGCGTGTAAAGCTAGGTTAGCTTCCTTCCATGTGCAATACTTTTTGGGTACTGGACCACCAGTCTGGTGTGCAGTGGGCAAGGAGGGAATCTGCGATGCGTTTAAATTCAACTTTGGCTCAGGGCCGATATCATTACAGTTGTGATGGTCGGGAGATGCCTGTACAGGATAGTTGGCAGCTCGGAGATGATGAGCAGGGGCGGCGCTCTCTTGTTAGCCGGCGCTTAGTGGGTGACAAGGGGTTCGGTATAGAGGTTTTTGCCTTTTTGGAGCAAGGGCTTGTGAGCGAGTGTGTGGTCCACTGGCGGGATGAAGTTGATAATGTAAGTGCTCACTACAAGCTGTTGCCGAAGGGTGGGATGAAACCTGCGATAGGCGATGACATTCAAGCCAGTTGGACAGGTCCCAATGGCCCACAGCAACTTAGCCTTGAGGGGGAAGAGCGGCTTTTATTTCCTTTAATGCGGGTGTTTATGGGGCCGGTCTTGTCGAGATTAGTTCAATACGAGGGGGGCTGGAAGTTGTCTCACCAGATATTGTCGACCCATCTCAGCGAGGTAAGCTGCTTTCCCCAAGGGTCAGCCACCGCACTGCAAGGCCAATGGCTGGGGATGTAGCGGGGCAGAGGTCCCAAGAGTTGGGTGCCGACATCAGTGCCTATATTTATCAAGGAGATGAAGCTGAGAGAGACGCCCATTGTTACGTAGATAGTCGAAGTTTACTAGTGGGGTATGACTGGCCATCTAGCACTGGTCGTCTATGGCAGGTCAGGTTGAGAGATTTAGAGTGGTCATCGGACCTTCAGGGGTTACTATGGCCCAAATGAATAGACCAAATAACGATAATTGGTCACATGAATAAATTATTCTTTGGAATAATTGTTCGCCAGTATGTAATTGTTAAATTTTTTTCCTCTTTAAGTTGATAAAACGGCTTCTCAAGTCTGATTGGTTGTATTGTCACTATAATCGCAAAATTATGTAGTGGGACTTGTAAACCTCTCCAGTGTAAGCTTGCTCCATATTTGCAATAAATGACTGGGGGAAGCGTTTTGTCCTACTATCGAAGAGGGGTCTATGCCGGGCTTACACTACTTTCTTCTTTTGGGTTAGTTGCACAGCCACCTGCGGCTTTTGCTGAAGATGTACCAGAATCAACTTTCTCTGTGGATGCAGGGGAAAGCCTGCAAACCCATCACAAACGTTGCCTGAATGAGCAAATTCTTGTTTCCGATGCGGATGTCACAATAAGGGAAATTCGGCGTATCTGTGCTCAAAGAGTCCGGGCTGAACTGACCTTAGAAGAAGACCCTGTGATAGCGGAGTTCCTTGTTGATGAATATGAGGAAGAACTACCGACGGATAAAGTACTGCTAGGAGGAAGGGCTCAGGCGATCAAGGATGCTGCCAATAACCCGTTTACCTTGGCATCCCATAAAACCAATTATGTGTTACCAATGGTCTACAACCCAGCTCCTGAAGAGGGTGGGTTGGCGGATATTGAGGGGCTAGCTGAGGCGGAGGAGCTGGATAATGTCGAAGTCCAATTCCAGCTATCTGTACAGGTGCCTGTTTGGCGTGGTTTTTTAGGCCGGGCTTCCGTGTTGAGTGTAGCCTATACAAATCGTAGCTTTTGGCAGGCGTATAACGATGATGATTCTTCTCCCTTCCGCGAGACAAATCACGAGCCAGAATTAATTTTAAGTTGGCTCAATGACTGGAGCGTGTTCGGTTGGAATAATGTGGCCAATCAAGTGGCGATTAACCACCAGTCAAATGGGCGTAGTGAGCCTTACTCCCGCAGCTGGAATAGGGTATATGCGAACTTTATTTTTGAACGTGATAATTATTCGATAAGCCTGAAACCCTGGTATAGGCTACCAGAGGACAAGGATGATGATGATAACCCGGATATTGAGCACTACCTTGGGCATTTCGAATTGGGTGGGCGTTACCGCGATGGGGGCCACACTGTATCCGTAATGTTGCGCAATAATTTGCGTTCAGATAATCGCGGTGCTGTGGAGTTGACCTGGGGCTTCCCTTTGGGTAGGCGTGTCGACGGATATATCCGTTATTTCAATGGGTATGGTGAGAGTCTCCTTGATTACGATGAATCGGTACAGACATTAGGCTTTGGTTTTGTTTTAGCCCAGGGGTTCTAATTTCAATGGCGAGAGTGTATCCAAGACAAATAGGCTCTCGTTTTCCCTTTTTTCAAGCTGACTCATTATCAGGGTATATTCATGGCCTTTGATGATAGTTACCGCCTCAGTGCCCACGCAGTAATAACTAATCCTTATGGAGAAGTATTGCAGCTGAAAGCGACCTATGCGGAGCGCGGGTGGGGGCTACCCGGTGGCGCACTAGACCCGGGTGAAACTGCCCATGAGGCTCTGGTGCGGGAGTGCCATGAAGAGCTTGGTAAGGAGGTACAGATTGAGTATCTCAGTGGCGTGTACTACCACAACGCTTATAATTCACACGTTTTTATTTTTCGAGCCCATTTTACCAGTGGTGGAAGCTGCGTTCTTTCTGATGAACATTCACATTGGGCTTACTTTCCCCTGGACAGATTATCTGAGGTTCAGCGCCACAGGGTCGAGGACTGCCTGAGCTTTAACGGCATTGTGCGTAGCGCAAAGTTCTAACTTTATTATCTTCCTTGGCAATAGATCTGGTGTGCCAAGGTACATTTGGCGAAAATCGCCAAATGCGTTGTAGTCGCAGAATTCCCCTCTCTCCTACATTAGTATTTGCCTCCTGGTGTTTAATGCCCTGGAATTCCAGAGCCTTCGCAGTTCGCGGGCGCTTTATAAAAGTAAATAAAATCAAATAGTTAATAAATAATTGATACAGCAGGCTGTACAAAGCTGCAAGCTATGCTGATGGATAAGAATTATGGGTTTGGATTTGAAGATGCCTGAGCTGGGCAACCTAAGTGAAAGCAGCCATAAATTAGAGTGCCGAGTCGCTCTGGTCAGTTCTGATAGCAAATTGGCCAATGAGTGGGTAAGTGCCCTCAATAATACGGCAGCAGTACATGACAATCCTTTTGGTCTCCATTTTATGGTAGTGGCCCCCTCTGAAGCTGAAAGGTTGGCAAAAGAAGAGGACTGTCTCCAGGCAGTTATTGTTGATGGTGGCAGCGATGGAAAGGGGTTGGATTCTGCAGATGACCTAGCTGACCGGATTCATGTATTGCGTTCCCAGCTTAATATCTTCCTAGTTGCCCATAGTGGTTTTGCCGGCACAACGTCAAAATCAAGCAAAACTGCTTCCAAATCCATAGCCAATTTACGCCGTCGTTTTGATGAGTTATTCGATCGTCGTGAAGGTAACTTCAACCACATGTTCCGCTTGGTGCAGGCATTTATTGCTCGTAGGGCTTCGACGCCTTTTGCCGATACCCTGAAAGAATACGTCTTCTCTGCTCGGGATGCTTGGCACACCCCAGGCCACTCTGGAGGTGATAGCTTGCGAAATAGTCCCTGGGTAGGGGATTTTTATCGTTTTATGGGGGAGCATATCTTCAATACGGATTTGTCCGTGTCGGTTCAAGTGCTGGATAGTTTACTCGAGCCCCATTCCGTTATTCAGGAGGCCCAGGACTTGGCGGCTCAGGCTTTCGGAGCTCGTCATACCTTTTTCCTGACTAACGGTACCTCTACCGCAAATAAAGTGGTTATTCAGCAAATTCTTGGTGGTGGTGGGAAAATCATTGTTGACCAGGCTTGTCACAAATCTGTTCATCACGCGATTGTGATGAACCGGTGTGAGCCGGTTTATTTGAAGTCTGTCCTGCATCCAGAGTTTGGAATTTACGGACCGGTGAAGCGTTCCGATATAGAAGCCGCCCTTGATGAGCACAGTGATGCGCGCCTGTTGGTAATTACTTCCTGTACCTATGATGGACTGCGCTACGATCTCAAGCCAATTATTGACTACGCCCATGAGCGAGGCGTGAAAGTATTGGTGGATGAGGCTTGGTTTGCTCATGGTTTCTTCCATCCTGAGCTGCGTCCTACTGCACTGGAGTGTGGTGCAGATTATGTGACGCAAAGTACCCATAAAATGCTATCCGCTTTCTCCCAGGCCAGCATGATTCACGTGCAAGATCCGGATTTCGATGAATTCCGTTTTCGTGAGAATCTGAATATGCATGCCTCTACCAGCCCTCAATACGCAATGATTGCGAGCCTCGATGTGGCCCGTAAGCAAATGGCGATGGAGGGGTATGGCCGCTTGAAGCAATGCTTGCAAATGGTGGAAACCTTACGTAACGCCGTAAATGAAACTGGCGTATTCCGTGCACTGACTCGTGATGACTTAATTGCTGATCCCCTTGCCGGTGATAATATTCGTCTCGATCCCACCAAGGTGACAATTGATATTTCCAAGAGTGGTTACTCTGGAAATGAGATGCAGATTAAATTATTTGATCAGTATGGTATCCAGGTAGAAAAGACCACCTACAATACCATCACTGTGCTTGTTACTCTCGGTAGCACAGAGAGCAAGTTGCTTCGCTTGATACATGCACTTAAGCAATTGGCCGGAAGTACTCAAAAACGCATTCATATTGGGTCACCGCGGCGCCTGCCAGAATTTACCCGGTTTACTTGTTTGCCGGCAGATGCCTACTTTTCGGAAGCAGAAGAATTGCCGTTGATGGATAATGGCACAGAAGCCATCGAAAATTTGGTAGGTCGAACCAGTGCCGATGAAATTGTTCCCTATCCCCCTGGCATTCCAGTTCTTGTACCTGGCCAGGAAATTTCGGCTCAAATAGTACAATTCTTACAGCAGCTTCTTCAGGGGCAGAATACAACGGAAATCCACGGCCTAATTTTCCGCTCTGATGAGCCAATGCTAAGGGTGGTTAAGGAAACCCCTAAAGCTAAGCCTGGCAAGGCGCAATCTTCCGCAGAAAAAAAGGCAGGAAAATCATAACACTTCATAATCCGGCACGGAGCCCGGTATGCTTGAAAGTCCACAATCTGTGTTAATTGCCGGTGCCTCCGGCGGAATTGCACAGGCTATTGGCGCCGAAATTATTCGGCGCCATCCTCAGGTTACTCTATTGACCCTGAGCCGAATTACAGTCGACATGATTCCTGGTCATGTTGGAGAGCGTCATCATTTATCTGTTTCCCTAGAGGAGGCGGAGTCTATTGATATCGTTGAAAATTTTTTGGCAGAGCACTCTGAACCCCCAGATTGGGTAATATGTTGCTGTGGAATTTTACACGATGAATTTCACGGACCTGAAAAGTCCCTATCGCAATGTGATGATCACTGGTTGTTACAGTCTATGCAGGTCAATGTACTTTCCCATGTACATTTAGCACGGGCACTAGATGGATTCTTACGGCGTAGGCACCCTTTGTTGTGGGCATCACTTTCAGCAAAGGTGGGAAGTATTACGGATAATCACCTTGGTGGTTGGTACAGTTATCGCACCAGCAAAGCAGCATTAAATATGCTGGTTAAAAATCTATCTATTGAGTGGGCGCGAAAACTGGAAGAGAGTTGCGTAGTCGCAATTCATCCAGGTACAACAGATACTTCACTATCCAAACCTTTTCAAGCTAATTTGCCGCCAAGCAAACTTTACAGTCCTGAATTGAGCGCTAATCGTATTGTGGATGTCTTAAATCAGTTGACACGACTAGATACTGGTAAATTATTATCCTGGGATGGAAGCCAGATACCCTGGTAGTAACTGTGTTTGAACTATTTACGATAATTAGAAACCGTCTGACTTCTAAAAACCGGGAAAGCTCTCTGCTATTTATGTTACAAGAGGGTTGCCCCGATCCAGTAACGTTTTGATATCGATACCAGTTGGTAGGCATCCAGTATTTTGTAAACCACTGGCTCCTATTCTTGATTTAATGAAGGCATCAGTGACACAGGAGCTACTTCCTTGTAAGAGAAGATGAGCCTGCATGGTAAGGGCCATTTGATCAACAATATGGCGAGCACGATATTCAAATTGATTTAGGTCAGAAAGTTCATTTCTTAGCTTGTCAACAGCTGTATCAAATAAAGTATTTATACCTCGGCTAATCCCCAGTTCATCGAACCAGTGACTAATAACGGTTGGTGTTTTTGTGATGGCGCGCAAAACATCAAGTGCTTGAATATTGCCTGATCCTTCCCAGATTGCGTTAATTGGCGCATCTCGATACAGTCGTGCCGTAATAAAGTTTTCAATGGCGCCGTTTCCCCCCAGGCACTCCATGGCTTCATATGCGTGATGGGGACTGCGTTTGCATATCCAGTATTTGCCCACTGCGGCCCCCAGCCTGAGCAGCATTCTCTCATGCTCGCTGTCCTCTTGGTCCATAGCTTTGGCCATACGCATGGAAAGAGCAATTGAACCCTCAACTTCCAGTTGTAGATCAGCCAGAACATTTTGCATTAGTGGTTGATCAATCAGTTTTTTGCCAAATGCTTTACGCCCACTTGCGTTATATATTGCCTGGATAACTGCTTGCCGCTGGCCTGCTGTTGAGCCGACCATACAATCAAATCGTGTAAGCGCTACCATCTTTATAATGGCACTGATTCCTCGCCCCTCTTCCCCAATCAGCCAGCCTAATGCGCCGCGTATTTCAACTTCTGAAGATGCATTGGATACATTGCCGCATTTTGTTTTCAAACGTTGAATTTCAAGCTGATTTTTCGATCCATCAGGCCTCCATCGCGGAACTAGAAAACAGGATAGGCCGCTTGGGGTTTGCGCAAGAATTAAAAAGGCATCGCACATAGGCGCAGACATAAACCATTTATGTCCAAATAATTCATAAGTACTTTCTTCGAGAGGGAGGGCAGTAGTGGTATTTGCCCTGACATCTGACCCCCCTGTTTTTCTGTCATACCCATGCCTATGGTCAGTGAGCTTTTTTCAAAATAGGGGCGATTACTTCCGTCATAAGTTCGATTGGTTATCTTGGGGATCCACTCGTTGGCGATTTTAGGGTTTAGCTTGATAGAAGGAACTGAGGCGAAAGTCATAGTGATGGGGCATCCATGCCCTGCCTCAAGTTGTGAATGTAGTAAGTTTTTTGCGGCTCTGGCGACATTGGCTCCAGGACGAGGGTCAGTCCAGGGAGAGCTATGTAAGCCTTCGGAGAGTGCAAGTTGCATAAGTTGATGGTAGGAGGGGTGGTACCTAACCAGATCGATGCGATGACCAGAGCGATCATGACTTTCAAAGATAGGTTTAAACTCGTTGGCGGCATAACCTCGCTCAATCATTTCCGGTCTACCACATACTTCCCCATAGCGCTCCAGTTCTTCTTTCGCCCAGTATGCTCCATTGACATGTACGGCTTCCTGTAATGCCTGATCGCCAATATAGAGGTTATGGCCAGATAGAGGGCGTGGTTGATTGGTAACTTGATATGTGGGGTTATAACTTGGCGTATAACTCTTACTGTTCATATCTTTACCTTAGAAAATGTGTCTATTTGGGAGAGTTTTTGCATAGCCCCTAAATACCCCTACAGAGCTTATAGCTGCAGTTGATTAGATCCAGCAACTGTAGTTCATTGCAAGGCTTCTTCTTCGGATCTTTCAGAGGCACCGTCACATGGTACGAAATCATAAGTTGTACAGTTTTACTAATTGCGCGAAGGGATAATTTCAATGCATAGCTGAATGTGAGTATAAAACAAGTTTTTTTCTGATTACTATTTAAGCTCTTTACCTGCAGTGAGTTATTTTGCTGTTTTTATTTTCAAAGATGGGTTTTATTGATTCACAGAGGTATTTATTCGATCAAATATGGCTTAAAAGTAATGAATTGAAATTTATATTTTATTGCTATCGAATACCATTTTGTCATCTTGTCTCTAATGAGACTCGAACCATCTTATGTTTGTCACCTCATTGTCGATAAAGGAGTTCTTCATTGCAAATTAAGCGAAATTAATCGGTTAATACTGTCGACTAGTCCAAAAAAAATGAAGCTTTTGGGGTTCTAATTCTGCTCAAAAATCTATACCAAAGCATGTTGATTTTTTAATTCAGCTTATCTATCCGTGATACCTTTGTATTACAAAATGGTATGAGGGAACCAGGTTGGCACACTTAAGATTGAATTTTTGATATCTAGATCACTACTGGTTGCAGTAAGTGAGTTGATCGAATAGATTTAGCTCACAGCGTAAGATGAGCGCGAGAAATTAATTAAAAATAGTAAGGCTGGTAACAGGCCGAAATATAAAGGGACCGCACATTGGGGGAACCCAGATGAACTTGCATAAGGATTATGCACCACTAAAGGTTGTTAGCCCTAAGTCAGAAAAGTCAGGGGTTACAGTTGCCTTTTTAACCGCATGCGTCAATCTTCAGTCCTCAATTTTTGCAGGGCGAATTGAAGATGAGTTTAAGACTACTTGCGCTATTCTGCAGCGCTCTACACTTTCTTCTCTAAGTGGTATTAAGGCTGAATACCTACTTCTAGATTGTGCCGATATTTCCTCTCCGGATCTTGAGCAGCTTTTGCGGGAAATACACTCGTTACCAACCCCTCCTAATCTTGTGTTGATCAATGTTGATCAAAGTTCAGATATTGATTTTGTTCTTCACTGGGAAAAGGTTCTTGGCTTGATACCCTCGGAGTGTGAAGCAAAAGTCATTATGGAGAGGTTGGGTAGGATATTCTCAGGAGAGTATTGGTTTCCAAGGGATGTTCTTCATAATTTCCTCAGGCAACACAGAAAGCCAAAAAAATGGTGTGATAAAGCCTCTAATCTTACTCAAAGAGAGAGGCAAATTTTACAGCTGATCTGTGACTGCAATACAAACGCTAATATAGCTGAAACACTTTGTGTTAGTGAGCATACTGTTAAGAGTCATCTCTATAAAATCTATAGAAAAATAGGCTGTAAAAATCGTCTCGAAGCAAGTAGTTGGGCCAGTCAAAACTTGTAATATTATGAAATCAATATTTTTGCGTGCAGCTGTGTTTGCGGCTGCACTTTCGTGTATCTTTTGCAAAAGTCATGCGCAAGAAGCAGATAATCAAAGTGGAGAGGAATCCCTACTTACTGGATTAGTTATTGATAATACGGTAAGTGGTATTGGCCATGAATTTGCCAGATCTCTTTCTATTTATATTACAACCAATTTACAAGGTTTTGATTATAACCTTACTGTTCATGAGAGGCCATCCGCTAGATGGGGGAGTGTTGTCTGGGTGACTTATGAAAGTCAGCAGGTTTTCAAGACTGTTATTTACCCTGGGCGTAGAAAGTTTGGTGCAGTTGTCGAACAGGCCGCTTCACAAATAAATAATAATGTTCGGCAGCAGAGGTTGCAGGAACTTTTATCTCAAAATATTGATTTGGCGGGGGATGAAATATAATGAAATGTTATTTTTTGATGGCTGTTTTTCTGTTTTCTGGGGCTGTAAGCGCAACGGAATTGGTATATACGCCAGTTAATCCGTCGTTTGGAGGAAATCCTCTAAATGGTAATTATTTATTGAATAATGCCAGTGCGCAGAACAGTAAAAAAGACCCTGATGCTAAAGATTCACCTTACTCTGATTCCTCTTCTCTAGATAGATTTACTGACACACTGGAATCTCGCTTACTCTCGCAGCTGTTGACAGATGTGGGGAATGGTAATGATGGCACCTTGGTTACAGATGACTATATCGTGAACATTATTGATGTCGACGGTGAGCTGACAATAACGATTACAGATGCCGTTACAGGTGAGATATCTGAGATTGTAGTCGTGGGGCTCAATCCAAGTAATTAATATAAATTTATTTACGGGCTTAGGTTTTTGTGGGGTGGTGCGATGTTGTCGAGAATATTTGTTTTTATAATTATTTTTGGTCTTAGTGGGTGTAGTTCGGTTAAGGAAGCGCTGTTTGGTCCAGGCCAACAAAAGGCAACTTTAACAGATCGGATGAGTACTTATTCCGACTTGGTTAGCTTACCTGCTCCAAGAGGGAAAATAGTCGCAGCAGTGTATGGATTTAGTGACCAGACGGGTCAATACAGACCGGCACCTTCGAGCTCATTCTCAACTGCGGTGACGCAGGGGGCGGCAGCTATGTTGGTGCAAGTCTTAAATGAATCAGGATGGTTTGTAACTCTTGAGAGGGAGGGGTTACAAAACTTATTGACGGAGAGAAAAATAATTAGGGCCGCCCAAAAGGAGCAGAGTAGCCCCGCTAGTCCGGTATTTGATCTGCCTTCTCTTATGTCAGCTAATATTATGCTCGAAGGAGGGATTGTTGGTTACGATACTAATATTAAAACAGGGGGGCCGGAGCCCGTTATTTTGGTATAGGGATATCTGAACAATATCGAGTAGATGAGGTAACAGTTAATTTACGTGCAGTGGATGTGCGAAGTGGTCGAGTACTCAGTAGTGTTTTAACCAGCAAGAAAATTTTATCAAGGCAGGTCCAGGGGGATGTTTATACATTTGTAGAGTATAAGCGGCTACTTGAAATTGAGGCTGGTATGACAACAAACGATCCGGCTCAATTATGTGTTCTGTCCGCGATAGAATCTGCTGTAATTCATCTTATTTCACAGGGTGTAAATGCTAATTTGTGGGCTCTGGAAGATAATAATCAATACCCTATGTCAGTTCTTAGTGAATATGCGGCTACGCCGGTCAAGATATTGTAATATCTTATTAAATAGTTAACTTTGTCTGTGTTTGTATGTGTAATTTAGTGAAATGGAATTTTGTTAAATTATGCCGTTTTATATTTTTATATGTAATTTGATGGAATGGATTTCTTTTGGGAAATATGCATTTTAATTTATAGTGCTTCCTTAATACAAAAGTTTTACGTTCTAGTTGTTCTTTCCAGTTAAATATAATCTTTCTTCTGATTTAAGATTTATTTGTTTTTACCTATAGTTGTTTCGTTGTTTCTTATAGTTGTTAATCGATCTTTATAGAGAGGTGGTTGGTGATTGCTACAGCTAAACGAGTAACGGCAATTTTATTTCTGTTTCTGGTTTTACCGCTTTCGGTGTGCTGGGCTTCTGATATAGATGACCACAATGAATTGTCTGCGGGGCAGGGAGCTCTGGATCTTCTTCTACTAAGAAAAGATTCAATTACGGGCAACCTAGCCCAGGTTTCACAAGTGGGTGATTACAACGTTGCTGAGGTTACTCAGTCCGGTTTTTATAACCAGGCTGTCCTGATACAGGAGGGTGACTCCAATACAGCGTTGGTGCAACAAACAGGCGATTCTAATTATGCTGCGATATCTCAGTCTGGAGCCTATAACCAAGCTACAGCCATACAGAGTGGCGTAGATAATGTGGCATTGATTAGCCAAGTTGGCTACGGAAATTCTGCAAACATTATTCAAAACGGTGATGGATTGTTTGGTTATGTCGCGCAGTTCGGTGACGACCATGCGGTGCAACTGGTGCAGTACGATTAAAGCATTGCACTATTTTACTTGTATTTATAATTTTATTCTGAGGGAGATAGATAGATGAAAAAGATTACACTTGCTGCTGCTATTGCTTTTATTGCTAGCGCAGGTCAGGCTGTAGCCGATAATAACTACGGTGATCAGGTTCAGCTAGGTGAAGATAACAATGCAGATATTACCCAGGTATCTGCAGCAACCAATAATGCTGCTTACCAGTGGCAGGAAGGTAATAACAACGTAGCTAATGCATATCAGGCCAGTGCTGATAATAACTACATTGACCAAACCCAGCTTGGTGACCGCAACGCGGCCTGGACCAGCCAAACTAATCAAACTGCCAGTGAGGCCCTAACTTTCCAAAATGGAGAAGGCAACTCTGGAACCATCCACCAGTGGAGTGGCTCCTATAATAGCGCCTACGCTACGCAGGTTGGCAGTGAGAATATGGTCCACTTGGATCAGTACTATGAGTCTGATTTCAACTTTGCAGATATGTACCAGGAAGGTAGCGATAACATGGGCGTTCTGCAACAGGACGGCGATGGAAACTACTTTGCTAGTACCCAGGTGGGCGACGGTAACGGTGTTTGGAACAGCACTTGGTACTCCTCTGCAGATGGATTTGTTGGGGGTCAGGTAGGTGACTTCAACGTTGGTACTGTTTATCAGTCTGGTGCAGAAAATACTGCTAACTTGATGCAAAGCGGCGATGCTAACCTTCTAGATCTGGGGCAGGCTGGAGTGGAGAACACCGCTACTATTTTGCAAGAAGGTGATGCAAATACTGCTTTTGGTTATCAGTCAGGTGCTAATAACTTAGCCAATATTACCCAGAATGAAACCAATAACTTCGGTGCTGTGGGCCAATTTGGTAACGACAACACTGCAAACTTGGTACAGACAGGCGACTACAACACCACTGACTTTGGTCAATACGGTGATGCGAACCTGGTGAATATTGATCAAACCGGTAATAGTAACTACACCTATGGTTACAGCGCTGGTGTTTCCAACATTGTAGACATTGATCAGTCTGGTGATTTGAACCTGGCAGAAATCCACCAAGACGCTGGTGGTGACAACTTGATCACTGTAGCTCAAACCGGTCTTGAGCACTCTGCTCATGTTGGGCAGTCTGGCTATGAAAACATTGCAACTGTTAGCCAGAGCAGTGCTCTGAACATGGCTAGCATTGAGCAGGTTGGTGCCAGCAACGTTGCCACCATCACTCAAAACTGATTCTGAAAAGTTTCAGCTATGAGAAAAAACCGCCCTAAGGGGCGGTTTTTTTTTGAGATGCATATGGTCTTAGCTGAATATTTATCGGCTAGACTATTCGTTGACCGCAAAAATTGAGAGTCAGCTCCAATAAGCCGGTCCAGGGGGATTGCTGTCCACGGCCTCCTTTAATCGATACATCAATCGACCGCGCAAGAATTAACAGGCCTTCCAGTTGCTTTTTATTGAGCCTGTGCAGGGCTTTCTGTACCAATGGTTGTCGCTTTTGCAGCCTAACTAGTCTTGACAAAGGTTGGCCCTGCTCCAGCTTTTCCATAACCTCGAGAAGGGTACGAATTTCTCGTGCAATTGCCCAAAGAACAATGGGCGCTTCAACACCTTCAACTCGTAACCCCTCGAGTGTTTTGACCGCTTTGGCTGAGTCACCAGAGAGAGTAGTGTCGATTAGATCAAAGACATTGTATCGAGCGGAGCTGGTAACACTATGCTCCATCATTTCCCTGGTAATCTCTTGTCCGGAACAGGAGAGCTTGAGCTTTTCAATTTCCTGGCTTGCAGCGAGCAAGTTGCCCTCTACTCTTTCTGCGAGAATTTGCACTGCTTCGGGTTCGGCGGAGAGGCCTACTGAAGTAAGGCGCTGGTTGATCCAGCGGGGCATTTCCTGGATGGTCACCGGCCATACTTGGACCAGTACTCCTGATTGCTCCAATACTTTTACCCACTTGCTGTTGAGTTGTGACCTATCAAGCTTAGGCAGCACTAGTAAAAGGAGGAGGTCTTCATTTACCAGTGACGCAAATTCCTGTAAAGCTTTGCTGCCCTTATCTCCGGGTTTTCCTCCTGGTATACGCAGCTCAATTAGTTTTTTCTCGGCAAAGAGGGACATGTTGCCAGCTGAAGCAATCAGGGTGCTCCAGTCAAAATTGTGCTCTGCGTGAATAAGCTCCCGCTCTGTGAAACCATGCTTTTTAGCAGCTGAACGAACTACATCGCAGCACTCTTGTACTATTAAGGGCTCATCACCAGTAATAATAAAAATTGGTGATAGGCCCTTTTTGAGATTTTGCGATAATTGCTGGGAGTTAACGCGCATTTATAAACGTAACCTAGTAGCTTTTTTCTTCTAATGAAGCACTTACATCGATGCGTCGCAGGCGGTCAATTATGCGCCCAATAAGTTCTCGCTGCATCTCTGCTCGCAAGGTGTTTTCTTCTTCACTTTTACTGACAATTTCATCGACATCCCACTCTAGAGTGCGGTAAACGTCGGCTTGTGCTTTATTTAGAAGAACCTGCCCCGTACCTGTGCGTACACTATAAATGGCACTCGTAATTAGTTCATATTCTGAAGCTCGCCCTTCAGAGTCGACTGCTACAGTTAGCTTTCTTTCAGTTTCCTGATGAATAATGAGTGAGTAGTCAGATTCCGCAGGAGACTCTGCTATCGGTACACCGGCATTCCTTAGCAGCCGTGTCAATTGGTCTGCAATATCACTTCGAGGATCTACTGCGGATATATAAAGTGTACTGCCGGGAGGAAAATTCTTAGGGGCACCTCTTAGATGCCAGCCGCAACCGGCAATAGTGATAGCGAGAAGAAAAATAAAGGCTCGATTTGCGATTGTTTTCATAAACTACTTGCCATGGTCTTGTCGGCTACAGCGAGCTGACTTAAGTGAGCCGGGAGTGAAACTCCCGGCATCATATTGCGGGTCTCTACTTGGCGACAATATTAACCAGTTTGCCAGGAACGACGATTACTTTGCGCACCGTAGCTTCACCGATAAATTTCTGAACGTTCTCATCGGCGAGGGCGAGTTTTTCCAGGCTCTCTTTGTCTGCGTCAGCAGGAGCATCCAGTTTTGCCCGTACCTTGCCATTGACCTGGACGACCAAAGTAATCGAGGTGCGCACCAGTGCTTTTTCATCTGCCACTGGCCAAGGAGAATCGATTAGGGCACTGGTATTCCCCAGAACCTGCCACAGTTGGTGACAGATATGAGGAGTAACCGGAGCCAACAGCAAGACGGCGGTCTGTAGGGCTTCTCTCTCAACAGCCAGTCCTTGATCACTGCTGCGATCTGCCAGCTTGCCGACTTCATTGAGCAATTCCATTACTGCTGCGATAGCGGTATTAAAGGTCTGGCGGCGGCCATAGTCATCCCCCACTTTTTGGATGGTCTCGTGGGTTTTGCGGCGCAGCTGCTGTTGCTTGTCATTGAGGGACTGCTGGTCGATCTGTGCTTCACTGGAGCCCGCTGCAATATGGGCGTGAACGGTCTTCCAGAGTTTGCGCAGGAAGCGGCTGGCACCTTCCACACCGGCATCGTGCCACTCCAGAGTCTGCTCCGGAGGGGCGGCAAACATGGTGAACAGGCGAACGGTATCGGCACCGTACTCCTCAACCGCAGCGTGAGGGTCTATGCCATTGTTCTTGGACTTGGACATCTTTACCACGCCGCCGGCAATAATCTCTTCGCCGGTGGCTCGCTCAATCGCTTTGGTCGGCTTGCCCTTGTCATCGCGCTCGACGTCCACATCGGCGGGGTTGATCCAGGTCTTGTGGCCGTGTTCTTCCTTGTAGAAGGATTCAGCTAACACCATGCCCTGACACAGGAGCTTCTTGAAGGGTTCATCGCTATTGACCAGGCCCTCATCCCGCATCAGCTTGTGGAAGAAGCGCGCGTAGAGAAGGTGCAAGATGGCATGTTCAATACCGCCGACATACTGGTCCACTGGCAGCCAGTAGTTGGCGCGGTCCGGGTCCAGCATGCCCTCTTCAAAATCGGGACAGGTATAACGGGCGTAGTACCAGCTGGACTCCATAAAGGTGTCGAAGGTATCGGTTTCACGTTCTACGGGAGTGCCGTTGAGTTCGTCTTTACGCCATTCGGGGTCGGCTTTAATAGGTGATTGAACGCCGTCGAGCTCGACATCTTCCGGCAACAGGATCGGCAGCTTGTCTGCGGGTACTGGTATTTCTCCGCCGTCGGCCAGGTTGAACATGGGGATGGGCGCACCCCAGTAGCGCTGGCGGGAGACACCCCAGTCGCGCAGGCGATAGTTGGTCTTAACCCGACCCTTACCTGCAGCAATCAGCGCTTCGGAGATCGCAGTAAAGGCGCCATCAAAATCCAGGCCGTCAAAACTGCCGGAATTCACCAGTTTGCCTTTCTCGGTATAGGCCTCTTGTTCCAGGTCGATAGACTCGCCGTCGGCAGCCTCGATAACCTGGATAACAGGCAGCTGGTATTTTTGTGCAAACTCCCAATCGCGCTGGTCGTGTGCCGGTACTGCCATCACCGCGCCTGAGCCGTAATCCATCAGGACATAGTTGGCCACCCATACGGAGACTTCTTCACCACTGATGGGGTGAATCGCCTTGAGCCCGGTATCCATGCCTTTCTTGTCCATCGTGGCCATATCGGCTTCAGATAGGGACTGCTTTTTGCACTCGGCGATAAAAGTTTTGAGTTCGGGGTTGGACTCGGCAAGCTCCAGAGCGATGGGGTGCTCGGCGGCGAGGGAGACATAGGTAACGCCCATTAGTGTATCCGGACGGGTGGTATACACATCGAAGTGGTCCATGCCCGCAATAGGCTTGGGCAGGGCAAAGCTCAACTCTACACCCCGGCTCTTGCCGATCCAGTTGCGCTGCATGGTGCGCACCTGCTCGGGCCACTCGGGCAGTTTGTCCAGGTCTTCGAGCAGCTCTTCCGCATAATCGGTGATCTTGATAAACCACTGGGCCAGCTCGCGACGCTCAACGGTGGTACCACAGCGCCAGCAGGCGCCATCTTCGACTTGCTCATTGGCCAGTACGGTCTGGTCGTGGGGGCACCAGTTCACTGCAGAGTTTTTCTTGTAGACCAGGCCTTTTTCGTAGAGGCGGGTGAAGAACCACTGCTCCCAGCGATAGTAGGAGGGTTGGCAAGTGGCCAGTTCGCGGGACCAGTCAAAGCCAAAACCCAGGGCCTTGAGCTGGCCTTTCATGTACTCGATATTGGCATAGGTCCATTTGGCTGGAGCGGTCTTGTTCTGGATGGCCGCATTCTCTGCCGGCAGACCGAAAGCATCCCAGCCCATCGGGTGCAACACGTTTTTGCCCTGCATGCGCTGATAGCGAGTAATTACATCGGTAATGGTGTAATTGCGCACATGTCCCATGTGTAGCTTGCCGCTGGGGTAGGGGAACATGGATAGGCAGTAGAACTTTTCCCTGCCGGCGTCTTCCTTTACTTCAAAGCTCTTCTCGGCCTCCCAGAATTCCTGGGCGGAAGCTTCGACTGCGGAGGGGTTGTACTGCTCTTCCATCGATTCGGGACCTATACTCTGTGATCAAAATTTGCGGGAAACTGTTCAGTGTTTATTGGGGGATGTGAACGCTTGTCAATCGGTAAAGATTGATCGCGATCAAGTTTCGCTCCCAGTGCATCTTTTACGATGCGTAAACGCGGGATTATAGGAGGGATACCGTGACGAAGGAACCAAAGTTGCCGCCGAAGGACGATCTGATTAATGAGTTTCGCGAAGACTTTGAAGATTTGGTCGAAGGTGAGCTGGCTGTTGAGAATCTCACCGCCAATAAGATGGCATTTTTGCGCGCTTGGCTGAAAGATGACCTGCATCGTGCTGCTGACTATATCCGGGGACTAGGTGGGGAATTGAAGACCCTGGAGGAGCGCAGCGGTGATTGGCTGCTGGATGCGGCGGACCCCACAGAAACCGCCTGGCCAAACTTAATGCGATGCATTAAAGAGGGCAAGCCCTGGGCTTTGGCCGGCGAGTTTGTAGGGCCGGATGAGGAGTTGCAGTGTTTGGGCTGTGGATACCGAGCTATGCCGCCGGCAAATACCCAGATCACTCCCTGCCACCGGTGTGGTTATGGATGCTTTCGCCAGATTGAGGGTGGTCTCGAGTATTGAATGGGCTCTATACGGCGGCGGCCACGCTTCTGATGCCTCCAGCAGCCCCATTGTTGGGGCTGCTGGTTGCATTCCTTTTGCGATTCTCTTCATCCGGGTCCCTGCTTGAAAGATGTTCTCTACCCTTGGCTGTGATTTCCTTTTGTGTGCTTTGGTTAGGGGCGACCCCGGCATTCTCATCCTGGCTTGGAGATCGATTGGGCAAGGTACCTTATCAACCCCATATAAGGCCTGAGGCCGTTGTGATCCTTGGTGCAGGGCGATACCGCGACAGGTATTCGAATAGGGAGAGACTCTCTGCAGCGAGTCTCGAAAGAGTTGCCGGTGCTGTCGAGCAAGCACCAGAAGACTTACCGATTCTGGTATCTGGCGGTCGGGTTCACAGCGGAGAGCGGCTGGCAGAGTCTGATTTAATGGCTGCGTTGTTGGAGGAGGAGTTTTCCACTCCGGTCACTTGGCGTGAAGATTGCAGTCGTACTACTGCAGAGAATGCAGTAAATAGTGCTGATATTTTGCACAGTGCTAATGTGAGGTCGGTTTTTTTGGCCACTCACTGGTGGCATATGCCTCGCGCAGCGGAAATTTTTTCCCGCGCTGGCTTAGAGGTACAACCCCTGCCGGTTGGAAGTGCCGGAGAATTGATGCCTCGCGCTCAAACAGGTGTGGGGCGCTGGCTGCCCAATGCTGTCTCCCTGCTAAGGACCCAGGTCTATTGGCGGGAAATACTGGCACGGATCTGGTATCGGTGGAGTTCGCTACCGTCCATCAGAAAATGTTGAGGATGGATAAGGAACTTTTTGATAAATGTAATCTCAGAGGCCTACAGGATTTGAGGGATCAGGCGTCGAGCCCAAATGTTTGAGAGCTCTTGATTGCTGGTTGTACCGGGCTTAGGATGACTGGCGCCACAGGACATACCCATTGATTACCTTTTTATATGGAGTAGCGGCTGTGGATAAGAAACATAACAATAATCGAGATAACCTTATGATGAAGGGCATCCCACTTTCTTTCTCTCCGATACAGTTGCATAACCGGTTAAACCGGGCTGTTTGGATTGGCTTCAAGCGGGTTGAGCAGGATGGCCGCACGCTGGTTTTTCTGTGTGCCGGTGGCGATAGCAGCGCCCAGCTCAGTAAAAATTTTGAGACCTTTGCCGGGCAGATAGTTCGGGAGTTCGGTTTTGCTCCCGCCGAAGTGGAGTTTATCGAGCTGCGTTCAAAAGCCGAGGAGTCCCACTGGTATCGCTGGCATGCCCAGTGGGTGGGGTCTGCGCCAATGGAGTGCCATGGTGACCTGGTGACCAGTGAATCTAGCCGACGCTACTTAGCCCAGGCACTCGAAAGCGATATGGCCGCCGCTTAAATTCATTTGTTCAGGCGCTGGCTTTAGTGGCAGCGCCGTCACCCTTGAGCAGGTCTGAGAGGGCTTGCTCCAGAGTTGGAAATTGGAAGGTATAGCCGGTTTCCAGTGCTGTACAGGGCTCGACCCTATCACTGGCTAGCAGTAATTCATCAGCCATCTCTCCAAAAGCTATCTTTAAAGCCCAGGCCGGTGAGCGTAAAAACGCCGGGCGATGCAGCTCTTTGGCCAGGATCCTGGCAAAGCTGTTGTTGGTTACAGGTTCTGGTGCACTTCCGTTAAATGGACGGCAAAGTTGATTGTCGATGGCGTGTAATATCAGCCCGACTTCGTCTTCTTCGTGAATCCAGCTCATCCAGTGCTCGCCCGAGCCCATGGGGCCGCCAAGCCCGAGCCGAAATGGTGGCAGCATTTGGGGAAGGGCGCCACCGCGCATGGAGAGAACGATAGCTGTGCGGATAATGCCTACCTTAACGCCAGAGTGCTGCAGCGGGAGCGTGGCGGCCTCCCAGTCCCGACACAGCTGTGCGGCAAAGCCCCCTCCTGGAGCACTGTCTTCTTTCAGTAACTCCCCTCCGCGATTGCCGTAATAGCCGATTGCGGAGCCGGACAAGAAGTAGGATGGCTTGTCTCTTTGGCCCAGGGTCCAGCGAACCAGCTTCTCTGTTGTGTCCAGGCGTGAACTGCGAATCTCAGTGCGATATTTTTCTGTCCAGCGGCGGGAGATGGGGGCCCCGGCAAGGTTCACAATAACATCTACGGGCTGGTTTACCTCTGCGGGATCGCGGCAGGCGTTGGCTGATTCGCCACATAAGTTTCGAACCCTGTCCGGATGTCGGCTTAATACCGTAATAGTATTGCCTCGCTCCAGCCAGCGCCGACAAAAGAGTCTGCCTATAAGCCCGGTGCCACCGCTAATCAAGCAATGCATGGGGAATCACCTTGCCTTATATTCGCTAGAAAATTGAATGGAGCATAGCAGTGATATTCAGTGGCGGTAGCTTACCGATGGCCACCCCGGCAGGGAGTGGCCACAGGGCTTGTTTTAATCGGGTAGCTCGCCACTGAGAGGGGAGTTGGATTGGGGTTCCACCCTACGGCGTAAAAACAGGGCCAGGGCCAGCATTGGGAGCGCCAAGGCAAATACCAATGAGATGCCGGCTAGCATAAACGGAGTGGCGCCACTCATCGCTCTGATATCCCCGGTCATATTCGCGCGCTCGAATTGGGGGAGTTTTTTAATAACGTTCCCCTTGGGGTCCACAATTGCCGTCACACCAGTATTTGTCCCTCTCACCAGGTAGCGACCAGTTTCCAAAGCGCGCATCTGCGCCATTTGCATATGTTGTAAGGGGCCAATAGAGGTCCCGAACCATGCATCATTGCTAATGGTCAGCAAAACCTGGGAAGACAGTGCTGAGTCGGCAACCAGCCTGGGATAGACAATCTCATAGCAGATAAGCGGCGCCCAGCTTGCACCAGCAGCATTGAGTGGTGATTGTTCGTCCGGGCCTGAGCGGATAAAGGAAGTGGGGAGATTAAAAAACTCGATAGTGCCCCGAATAAAATCCTCCAGAGGTACATACTCACCAAAGGGGACCAGGTGGCGCTTGTGATACACGCTGGGGCTCTGGCCAAAAACAGCGGCGGAGTTGTGAATACTCCGCCCCTCCTGTGCCGAACCCCGGGTGTCATAGAGAATACCGGTGATCAAATCGATGTTGGTAGTCTCAGCATTGCGTTGCAGCGCCTGCATAAGGTTGGGGGCTTGCCCGTAGAGCATGGGCAGGGCGGCTTCGGGCCAGATAATAACGTCTACACCCTGATCGCTAAGGGCGCGAGTACCCTCCTGGTAGCGACTGATAGTTTCCCCGCGAAACTCTGGCAACCACTTCTTTTCCTGAGGAATATTAGCCTGCACCAGCCCAACGCTGATAAGAGGACCTTTTGCGGAGGTCCACTCCACTTGGGAGATGGCAGCTCCTATTGGCCAGGGGGCCAGTGCCGCAGTGAGTAGAATGATATGGCTGTGTCGCTTGAGCGGGGATAGGCGGCCACTGACAACCAGGGCCAGCACTGCGCCGGTAAATGCCAATAGCAGGCCTATGCCGTAGACACTCAAAATCGGCGCCCAGCCCGCTAGCCAGGTTTCTGTATGGCCATAGCCGGCGAAGAGCCAGGGGAAACCGGTAAAGGCCCAGCTGCGCAGCCATTCACTGATAAACCACAATGCGGCAAAAGCCAGGGCGAAGCTGAATTTATTATCTGTGAAGCGGCCCAGAATGTAGAAGGGCGCAGCTAACAGCAGCGCCATAATAGCGACAAAGCTTCCGGTGAGGGCCAGTCCTAATGGCACCGATGAGTTGCCAAAATTTGTAATCGAAACGTAGACCCAGGAAGCCCCGCAGGCGAAGAGGCCCAATCCATAGCAGAGGGCGAGCCAGAAGCTTTTGCGGCCCGGTAGCACCTGCCCTTTGGCTGCAGAGAGCAGAATCCAGGCGAATAGTGTGAGGGACAGCAGGCCACATACCCAATAGTTAAATGGGGCAAATGAAAGTGTCATCAACCCGCCAGCTACAACGCTGGCGAGAGGAGAAAATAATCTGCGCATAAAGTTGTTGTCAGGATACCCAATTCGCTCAGGGTATCAGTGTGTTAAGGCTTGCAGTAATGGGCGGTACTCAGCTGTCTTCTTCTGGCGGTTTGCGCATATGGGCAACCCGCAAAAGGTGTATCTGACGGCTGTCTGCATAGAGTACCCGGAACATAAAGTCACCCAGTCGGGTGACTTCGTCACGGCCCGGCAAATGGCCGAATGATTGCATAATAAGACCGCCGACAGTGTCGAATTCTTCATCACTAAAGGCGCTCTCGAAAAATTCATTGAACTCTTCAATGGGAGTCAAAGCTTTAACGATAAAATCGTTTTCCCCAACTTTACGGATATAACTATCCGCTTCTTCCTCGTCGGTCTCGTCTTCGATTTCACCGACAATTTCCTCGAGGATATCTTCAATAGTCACAACACCGGATACACCGCCGTACTCGTCTATCACGACCGCCATATGGTAGCGGTTCTCACGGAACTCGCGCAGCAGGATATTGAGGCGCTTGCTCTCGGGAATAATATTGGCTGGGCGGATCAGGTCTTCGAGCTGAAATCCGTCGAAACCTTTCAACAGGAGAGGGAGCAGGTCTTTGGCGAGCAATATCCCGCGTATATCATCGACACTTTCGCCGACGACAGGGAATCGGGAGTGCCCCGAATCAATAATTTTGGGGAGGAACTCTTCCGGCTTATCGTGGAGGCCTACCACAACCATTTGCGAGCGTGGAATCATAATCTCGCGGACTTGCTGGCTGGAAACGTCCAGTGCGCCTTCGATAATAGAGAGCGCTTCAGCATCTACCAGCTGATTTTCAGCGGCGTCCTTAATGATGTCCAATAATTCGTCGCGAGACTTGGGTTCAGCTGAAAAGGCGCTGAACAGCTTTTCCAGCCAACTTTTTTCACTCGCGCGGGATTTGCTCGCTGAGTGACTACTTGGGGGCTCGTCTGTGGTCATGGAAGTGGCCATGCTCCGGGGTTCTCTCGTTTGTAGATAAAATTCAGTAGCAGTTTGCCATTACTTCGGTGGTACAGCGGCTATCATCCCACTTCATCCTGTGGGGCGTAGGGGTCTGCAATGCCGAGGTTGGCGAGCAACTTCGTTTCCAGGCTTTCCATAACCTGAGCGTCTGCATCTTCGATATGGTCATAACCTAGAAGGTGCAGTGTGCCATGGACCACCATATGTGCCCAGTGCGCCGATAGTGATTTGCTCTGTTGCTCCGCTTCCAGTTCAACTACTGGGGCACAGATCACAAGATCTCCAAGCATCGGGAGATCCAGCTCCGCAGGGAAATCGGTAGGGAAGGATAAAACGTTAGTGGGTTTATCCTTGCCCCGATACTGGTGATTAAGTTCCTGGCTCTCACTTTCGTCCACGATTCGCACCGACAGTTCCGCTTCGTTGCGGTGGCCGGTCAAAGCCTTGGATACCCAGTTGCTGATAGCCTCATCGGAAGGGACGTCGTGGCAGCGGCTGACCCGCTGCACATCGAGTGTTAAATCAGTCATAACTCAGGTGCGGACTCTAAGCGGCATTCTCATCGGCTTTATTGGAAATTCGATCTGCCGAGGCCATTTCCAGCTCAGCTTCATGAATATCGTAGGCCTCCACAATGCGCTGCACGAGGGGGTGGCGAACCACATCCTTGGCTCCAAAGTGGGTAAAGCTGATTCCATTAACCCGTCCCAGTACTCCAACAGCATGGCGCAAACCGGAAGCTTGGCCACGGGGCAGGTCGACCTGGCTGGGGTCACCGGTAATTACGGCGGTTGAGCCAAAGCCAATCCGCGTGAGGAACATTTTCATCTGCTCGCGGGTGGTATTTTGACTCTCATCGAGAATAACAAAGGCGTTGTTCAGGGTGCGCCCGCGCATATAGGCAAGGGGAGCCACTTCGATAACGTTGCGCTCGATCAGCTTGCCAACAGTTTCAAAACCGAGCATTTCGTAGAGGGCGTCGTAGAGTGGGCGGAGGTAAGGGTCTACCTTTTGGCTCAAGTCACCGGGCAGAAAGCCCAATTTCTCGCCGGCTTCAACGGCGGGGCGGACCAGGAGGATTCGCTCAACTTCATCCTTGAGCAGAGACTCCACAGCACAGGCTACCGCCAGGTAGGTTTTACCGGTACCGGCGGGTCCGATACCGAAATTGATATCATTGGTCTGCACAGCGCGAACGTATTTACGCTGATTGAGCCCTCTGGGGCGTACCGAGCACTTCTTAGTGCGAATCAGTACTACTTGGTCAGCTTCGCTGGAGTCACCGCTACCATCTTGGCCGGTGAGTTCTTCAACTCCCGCTTGCTGCAGAGCCAGGTGAATCTCATCTGGAGTGAGATAGTCCTTGGTACCGGTTTCCTTGTAGAGCCTACTGAGTAGTTCGCCAGCGGCACGCGCCGATTTGGCATCGCCAAAAAATGAAAACTGGTTGCCGCGATTTCGAATTTCGATATCCAGGCGCTGTTCTATTTGGCGTAGGTGTTGGTCGAACTGACCGCAGAGATTGGCGAGACGGCGTGCGTCGTTGGGCTCGAGAGTGATGCTGTGAGCGAGGGTTTGTGTTTCCAAATTGGTTTCCGGCACCTTTAATCCAGGGGTTATATTGCTAGGGTATACCCATTTTCCCTAAAGGGGAAAGAGGTGATTCCTACAAATAGGTTCTAACTTTACCTAATTTTAATTACGGGGCGTAATTTGGGGGGCAAGTTGAGCCTAATTTGGCGGCAGGATGTGCTTTCGAAGTACATCTTGCCGCTATTTGAGGTAATCACAAAGTCTTAGAACAGGTCTTCTTCCAGCTCAGATGTGACTAAAGTACCGCGCAGGGAGTTTGGCAGGGCCTCTTCAATCACAACATCGGCAAATTTGCCGATCAGGGCGAGATCGTCCGCACGGAAGTTGACTACCCGGTTGTTCTCGGTGCGGCCTTGTAACTGTCCGGGGTCCTTTTTGGAAACACCGGTTACCAGTACACGCTCGGTGTTGCCAACCATGCGGCGTGCAATAGCTGCCGCCTGCTGGTTAATCCGCGCCTGCAGCAGCTGTAGGCGCTGCTTTTTCACTTCTTCCGGCGTGTCATCGGCCAAGTCGGCAGCCGGAGTGCCCGGGCGAGGGGAATATATAAAGCTGAAGGAGATATCGAAGCCCACGTCCTGGATCAGGTTCATGGTCGCTTCAAAGTCCCTGTCAGTTTCGCCGGGGAAGCCGATAATAAAGTCTGAAGACAGGCAGATATCCGGGCGAATTTTCTTCAGGCGGCGGATCTTGGATTTGTACTCCAGGGCGGTGTGGCCGCGTTTCATTGCCATCAGAATGCGGTCGGAGCCACTCTGTACGGGCAGATGAAGGTGACTAACTAGTTCCGGTACCTGTCCGTAGACATCGATCAGCGCATCGGAGAACTCTACCGGGTGAGAGGTGGTATAGCGGATACGGTCGATGCCATCGATCGCTGCCACATAAGTGATCAGCTCGGCGAAATCCACTTCGTGGCCATCTTCTCCCGTAGCGCGGTAGGCGTTTACGTTTTGCCCAAGCAGGTTCACCTCGCGGACACCCTGGTCTGCCAGGTGGGCGATCTCTTCGAGTACATCGGTCACAGGGCGGCTGACTTCTTCGCCACGGGTGTAGGGAACCACGCAGAAAGTACAGTACTTGGAGCAGCCTTCCATAATAGAGACAAATGCGGTGGCGCCGTCGGCCTCTGGCTGGGGCAGGCGATCAAACTTCTCGATCTCCGGGAAGCTCACATCGACGATAACTGCGCCGCTTTTTTGCTCTTTGGTCTCCATCATCTCCGGCAGGCGATGCAGGGTCTGGGGACCAAAGATCAAGTCTACGTGGGGCGCGCGTTTGGCAATCGCCTCGCCTTCCTGACTGGCTACACAGCCGCCAACACCAATCACCAGGTCGGGATTTTTTTCCTTCAGGTGCTTCCAACGGCCCAGCTGGTGGAACAGCTTTTCCTGGGCTTTCTCGCGGATAGAACAGGTGTTGACCAATAGTACATCCGCCTCGTCGGGATCGTCGGTAGGTACCATGTCGTGGGACTCGCCGAGTAGATCGCGCATCCTCGCGGAATCGTACTCATTCATTTGGCAGCCGTGGGTCTTAATATATAGCTTTTTCACCGATGTTTCGGACATATCGCGCCTGGTTAAAAACTGGTCAACAATTAGGGTGGGGCATTATAGCGATACGACCCGGCACTGCATAGATGGCTATATTAGCTGTTGCGAACCTGTGCTATTCTTGCGCGCCTTTTCGGGCTTTGCCCGTTCTTTGATCAATTTGAGCTTCGGGGTCATCCCCATCCTGAGAGACTTATGGCCAACCCGATTTATAAAGTTATTTTCCATAATCAAAACCAAGTGTATGAACTCTACGCTCGGGCTATCTATCAGAGTGATATGTACGGGTTTATTGAGGTGGAGGAATTTGTGTTTGGGGAAAAAGCCCAGCTTGTGGTAGATCCTAGTGAAGAAAAGCTGAAAGCAGAATTTGCTTCAGTAACTCGCTCTTACCTCCCAATGCATAGCATCGTGCGCATTGACGAAGTGGAAAAAGAAGGTACCGGCAAGATTGTGGAAGTAAAGGGTGACAAAGTTGCCAAATTTCCCTTCCCCCTCCGGTTCGTCACCCTCAGGACACAGAATAAAGCTCCTCCCGCACACTCTACAGCGGGATTCAGTATCTTGCGAACAAATCAGCAAACCGCCCAATGCGTACTAGGTTCCTGAACTGGTCAACCCATTCCTTCTTGTCTCCCATCCCAGCCCAACTCAGGCAGTCGCGGGCCTTTGTGTGCAACTGGCCCGGACTTAGAGGTTTAGCGGGTGACCCCACCAGCGAACTGACTGTCACTTCGACGGTCCGGCCATCGGTAAACTCGGCCTCGACGACGACGGGCGCTGTAACCGATGCCGGGCTGGTCTGGGAACGTTTTATTTTATACAGGCTTGCCTGTACCAGCGGTTCTGCAACGGCCTCATCCGTGAAATCGCGAAGCGATACTTTTCCGTTCTGAAGCAACCGCAACGCTGGATAAGACATGCTGAAGCGGGCTTCACTGGCCTTTGTGGGGGCGTCAAAACGCAGATTTTGAAACTGCGGATTTGGCAGGTATGCGGTTAGCGATTTGAGGTTCCTCAGGCGCAGGCCATGATCCCGACGAAGCATTTCAACACCATCAAGGGAAAAATGTGCCGAAGCGCAGCACGGAAATCGCTTGGTGAACAGGCCATCTTCTACAATGGCCCAACGCTCGCCAATGTCATCAAGCATCCGATGTTCCGCGCCGGGAACGGGATTTCCCTGATACAGGTCGCGAAACCCCCATTGCCCGGTTACAAATGCACTTTGGCCGTCAAGTCCAGACTGAGCCATGAATGCTGCCAGCACCGCATTATGAGCGCCGAAACCGGCATGGGTTGGCTTGGCCTTTGTTCCAAATTGCAGCCGCGTTCCCGAAGCAAGGCTAAAGCCAAGGCTCATCGCGTTGTTGATTTGCCGGGCATCAAGCCCCATCAGCATCGCACAGGCACCGGCTGTTCCAATTGTACCAACGGTCGAAGTCGCGTGCCAGCCACTGGCATAGTGGTTCGGGTTAACAGCCGCCCCAATGCGTGCATGTAGTTCCAGACCCACAATGTAGGCATTTAGAATATCCTGGCCCGAAACCGGCATAATCTGGCCCAGCGCAAACAGGGCAGGTGCGAGGATTGCCGAAGCGTGTGTCATGCCAGGAAGGAAATTGTCGTCAAATTCAAGCGCATGGGCCGCTGTGCCATTGACCAATGCGGCGCTGGCCGGGGGCAGTTTCATGTCAGTGCCAATGACCTTGCAGCTACCTGTTCCGTGTGTCTTTTGCGCGCCTTCAAAAACAATACGCACAGTCTCATCGGCGCTACCTGCGATCATGCAGATCAGACCGTCGAACAAGGCGTCGTTTGCCCGGTCCACTGCGACGTCCGATGGGGCAACAGGCCGCGATGCAGCCCATTGGGACAGTTTGAACTCTGCACTGTCCTGCCCGTTAGTCATGGCCAAGTTCTTCCAGCGCAACATTTACCCAATACGCGACACCGTGAGGGATTGCCCGGTCATCAAAATCGTAAAGCGGGGTGTGGAGGAAATGATGGTCGTCGCTGTCGCCATTGCCCATGCAAATGTACGCGCCAGGCACCATTTCAAGAAAGAAAGCAAAATCTTCGGACCCGCTCAGCGGTGTCATCTCGGTGTCCACTGTGGCATCAGAGGACGTTTGTCGCGCAGCTTTTACTGCGACATCCACTTCGCGTTTGTGATTTACCATTGGAGGATAGCGGCGCGTATAAATCAATTCTGCTTCGCAGCGATGTGCCTGTGCGCAAGAGTGTGCCAGTTCACCGATCCGGTTTTCCAACATGTCGCGTGCTTCGGGCGTGTAGCTACGTGCCGTACCGCGGATGACAACCTTGGAAGGAATGATATTTGGCGCGCCCCAGTCGCCTGCTGAAACATGACCGATACTGACAACTGCGGAATCTGTAGGTGCCAGATTGCGGGCCACGATTGTTGATACGGAAGACAGGAATCCGGCCAAAGCCATGGTAGGGTCGGTGCCCTTCTGAGGCATAGCGCCATGGCCACCGGTACCGGACAGAATGACTTCCCAGGTGTCGGCTGCTGCCATCATCGGCCCTTCGCAGATCTCGAAATTGCCGATTTTGATCCCCGGCATGTTGTGCATTCCATAAACCGCATCACAAGGAAAGCGGTCGAACAACCCGTCCTCGATCATCACCTTTGCACCGCCGTGCCCTTCTTCGGCAGGTTGAAAAATGAACTGAACGGTGCCAGAGAAATCGGGGTTTTGAGATAGGTATTCTGCCGCTCCAAGAAGCATTGCCGCATGCCCGTCATGACCGCAAGCGTGCATTTTACCCGGCACGGTCGCTTGATATGGCAACCCGGTTTTTTCTTCGATGAACAACGCATCCATGTCGGCGCGGAGACCGACAGTTCGATTGCCATTTCGCTTGCCTTTCAGAGTGCCGACCACACCCGTTTTGCCAAGCCCGCGATCAACTTCGATCCCCAGTTCGGCAAGCCTGGTCGCTACAACCTCAGAGGTGCGCACTTCTTCGAACGCAATTTCCGGGTGCCGGTGGAGGTCCTGGCGAATGCGGATGGCGGTTTCAACTAGGTTGCCGTAGTTCAGGATGTCAGCGCGATCAACGGTCGCCATTGTTGTTTTCCTCTTGGAGAGATTGCGCACTGGCCTGCGACAGGATCGTCAAGCCCCGCGCGATGCCGTCCAGAAAGACGGCCAAGACAAAGATTGGCACGGAATAGTCACCGGTGGCGCGCATGCGGCAGAGTTCGTTTTGTTGTTTTTCAGATAGCTTGGGTTGCTTGCCGCGCAGCTTGCCCTCGGCGCGGGCGATGGCCATGCCCTCGCGGGTGCGCATGCGAATGAGATCGGACTCGGATTCAGCAAATGTAGCGAGGATGTTGAAGAACATTTTGCCCATGGGATCGGCGGGATCATATACCGAAACGCCGAGTGCCAGCGGCACGCCTTTGGCTTCGAGTTGATCGGCGATAGCACGAGCATCTAGAACTGATCTGGCCAGGCGGTCGAGCTTTGGTACAACAAATGTGTCCCCCTCTCGCATTGCTGCTATCGCTTGATCGAGGCCCGGGCGTACCCGGTTCGTGCCGGTCAGGCCGTGGTCAGCATAAATGCAATCCTCGGTCACACCGAGGTCAACAAGCGTCTGACGCTGCGCTGTCAGGTCCTGTTCGTCGGTGGAGCAGCAGGCATATCCGATGAGCGTGTTTTTCATGGACGCACTGTACGTAAACGGCCCCCATAGCAATTATCATCGTACCATCTATTATATGAGACATTCTTTGTGCCGGTTTTGCAGGGGATACGAACTGGCGGAATTTTGTCCGCTGACCGATCCCCTTACGGACACTCATTCTTTGACATTCCAGAAAGGTTGCTATGCCCCGACTTATGTGGCCGGGTTACAACCCGGTTTTTTGACACCTAACTCATCTTTACACCTTTTTTTCCTCTGCAATATAAGCTTCAATAAAAATCCTCCTGACTGTCATCAAATCGCTGCAAAGTGGTTGCGCTGACGATCAACGCCGTTCTGTATTTAGTTGATCTCAATTTGCTAGCAAGAGAGCAAATACGGATTTATCGATTTTTCTCAAGTTAGCTCAAGCGACGACCTATATTTTTGCCGCGTATCTGCCCTGATTTTTATGGGCTGATAACTGGTACAGACTGGAACTTTGCTATGAGCAATCGCTATCGCGCACTGTGGATTTCCGATGTCCATTTGGGCAGCCGAGACAGTGAGCCCCATCGACTTGCAGATTTTCTGGCTCAGAATCGTGCCGATACGGTCTATCTGGTTGGGGATATTTTTGATATGCAGGCACTCGCTCAAGGACGAGGTACATGGTGCCAGGCCTCTTCGCTGCTACTGGAAATGCTTTCCGAATTAAGTAGCCTGACGCCTGAAGTCATTTATATTCCTGGAAATCACGACGCGCCAATGCGCAGCTGGGCCGGAAAGCGGCTCGGCAATATCCGAATTGAAAAAGACTATATCCACACTGCCTCCAATGGGCGCCGCTTTTGGGTAACTCACGGCGACCAGTTTGAACACCGAATTAAAATAAATCCAATCAGTTACCACATCGGCGATCGCAGTTATTACCTGATGCTGCGCTTTAATCGCTGGATCAATTATTGGCGCAATCGATTTAACAAGCCCTGGTGGTCGCTGGCCAGCCAGATAAAAAATCGTGTGGGTGCCGCTCGACAAATGATGAGTGATTTTGAGGATGTCGCTACTCGTGAAGCGATATCGCGGGGATTTGATGGCGTTATTTGTGGTCATATCCATAGGCCTGCCCTTAGAAATAAAACAGTGTGTGGGGATGCTGTGACCTATGCGAATTGTGGTGATTGGGTCGACTCTATGAGTGCGGTTGTAGAACAACAAGACGGCAGTTTGGACCTTTTACGTTGGTATCGGGCTCCAAAAATTGCCAGCATAATGACAGAGGTGGTTGCGGCATGATTCATCTTGAGAGCCTTTTGCAGAAAAATTCCTGGTATAGTGCAGGTCCGCAAAAACCCACGCGAAAACTGGTTTCAGCCACAGTTAAAAAAATCTGCTGTGAAGAGCAGCTGCAGGAATTTACCAGTAGCTATCCCCACCTTGGGGGGTGGATTTTATTCGCCAAATTTTTGATGACCTTAATTTTCGCTACGAATTAAATCCGTCGGAATTAGCTCGTGTCCCTACGAACGGGCCGCTGGTAATTGTTTCCAATCACCCATTGGGGAGCTTGGATGGGTTAGCACTTATCGACATGGTGGCGCGAGTACGTCGGGACGTACGCGCTGTGGCGAGCCAATTATTATGGAATATAAAACCTCTGCGTTCCTGCTTGTTACCTGTAGATAATTTTAATGGACATACCCGCCGAGCGGATATTGAAGGTATATATAACCACTTAGGTGAAGGGGGGCGATTATTATTTTTCCGGCGGGCGAGGTATCCAGGCTAACCCCCAGGGCGTTCGCGATGGTCGTTGGAACCCGGGTTTTGTTCGCTTTGCGGAAAAAACTAACGCGCCGATATTGCCAGTACAGGTGCAGGGTAGAAATTCCTGGTGGTTCTATGGCCTCTCCATGTTGAATAAACCTCTCTCAACTTTATGGTTGATCAGGGAGATGTTTAAACAAGCTAGCCGTAGTATCGATATTCGTATAGGACGGCCACTGGAAACTGAACATTTTCACAGTTGGCCTCTTACTCCTCGTGCTAAAGCCGCCCTGTGGCGTAAACATGTTTATCAATTGCATCGTTCCCCCGTTCCTTTGGGGCCAGAATTAATTGTCGAGGCAGAACCAGAAGAGGAAGTGGCGCGGGTGGTGGAGTCCTGTGTGTCACTGTCTGAATCGGATAATTTTTCTGTGCGTTTATATCGGCAGAAAGCGGATTGCCCTGTTATGCGAGAATTGGCCAGAGTAAGAGAAATTGCATTTCGCGCAGTGGGAGAGGGGACTGGGCAGAGCCGGGATTGGGATGCGTTCGATGCTCATTACGACCACCTGTTGTTGTGGGATACTGAAAATCGTCAGATTGCTGGGGCCTACCGCATAGCGGCAACTGAGACGCTCTCAGCGGATGAAGTTTACAGCAGTACATTATTTAATTATCCGCAGCCCCCTCGTCAGTGCTTGCCAGAGTCCGCTGAGCTGGGGCGTAGTTTTCTGTTGCCGGACTATTGGAGGGGAAGGGGGCTAGATCTACTTTGGAGTGCTATTGGGCAGTGGGTTTTGCGTAATAAAGTACGTTACCTGTTTGGCCCGGTATCAATGCCAGGTACGTTCTCAGTGAGAGCTAAGTCCGCCATTGTGCGCTATTTTTCCCATTATTTTGCTCCTGAAAACTCCTTGGGGGATGCTCGACTGCCATTCCCGGAAGCACAATCTGAGTTGCCTGAACTACTTGGAAATTCGGTGTCAGATATGCGTCAGTTGAAGCAGGTTTTGCGCGAGGAGGGCGTCATGCTGCCTCCCTTATTTAAAAAGTATGCTTCTGTTACCAAACCAGGCGGAACCAGTTTCCACGCATTTAATATTGACCCGGATTTTTGCGATGCTGTGGATGGGCTGGTCGTTGTTGATTTATCCAAAGTAGATGAGAAGTTTGCTAGGCGCTATTTAGGTGCCTGATTGTGAAGATATCACTAATTAAAAAGGCAGCTTTAAGCTGCCTTTTTAATGATTCAGGAAATTTTCCTGGGCATTTGGATTTGTTAAATCTTGCCAAGCTTTTTACGCAAGCTCACCAGTTTGACACAGAGAACAAAAATAGACATTGCCGTATCCAGCTCTTCCAGTGGTGGGAAGCTGGGCGCAATTCGAATATTGCTGTCCTCAGGGTCCTTACCATAAGGGAAGGTCGCGCCGGCAGGTGTTAATTTTACCCCAGCATCCGCAGCCATTTTTACCACTGCTTTTGCACAACCTGGAAGAGTATTAAAGGAAACAAAATAGCCCCCAGCGGGCTTTTCCCAACTGCCCATATTTGCATCGGCTAGGGCATTGTGTAAGTGCTCCAGAACACACTCAAACTTCGGGCGAAGAATATCTGCATGCTTACGCATATGTTCTGTCAAACTGGTATATTCAGTGAAAAATCGCGAATGTCGCAGTTGATTGACTTTGTCGGGCCCGATAGTCATTGCCTGCATTTGTGCCTTGAGGGAGTCCAGGTTTGCCTGGCTGGCACTAACGAATGCAACCCCTGCACCAGCGTGAGAGACCTTTGAAGTTGAGGCAAACTGTAATACGGAGTCTGCGGTATCATTTTCCAGGGTCGCAGTACGAATATTCGGCAGGTTCACGTAGCTGCCAAAGTCATGCACTGAGTAGGCATTGTCCCAGAATATTCGGAAACCGGCGCCGGCAATTTGCCCCAACTGCGCCAATCTTTCTATAGTCTCCTTGCTGTAAGTGACTCCTGTCGGATTTGAAAACTTGGGGACGCACCAGATACCAACAATTTCTTCATCTTGGCGCACGAGCTTTTCAATAAGCTCCATGTCGGGGCCATGCTCTCCCATGGGCACATTTATCATTTCGATGCCCAGTTGCTCACAAATAGTAAAGTGGCGGTCATAGCCGGGAACAGGGCAGAGGAATTTGGGAGCTTTCAGTTTGCGCCAAGGAGTGTTGCCTGCAAAGCCAAAAAGGTAACCAGTGACAACGGCGTGATACATCAGCGTGAGAGAGCTGTTTCCCCCAGCGATAACCTCATTGACGGGTACCTGAAGCATTTCAGCTCCAAGCTCTCTTGCGCAAGTCAGGCCGATTAAGCCACCGTAGTTGCGAGTGTCTGTACCATCGGCTGCCCGATAATCACCGGAAAGAATGCCATCAAGTTTATCAGAAAGTTTTAATTGCTCCGCCGAGGGTTTTCCACGTGTGATATCCAGGCTTAACTCATGTTGGCAGATTTTGTCGTAGTGGCCGCTTAATTCCTGTTCCCACTCAATCAGCTGTTCCTGTGTGGCGGACTCAATATGCACTTGGATTCCCCTGGCTGGTAACTTGAGTTGGCGAGCTTATCAGTCTAGAGGCGGTTTCGTCAGCAGGAAATCGCAAATGGAAATTAGTTTCTATTGAATCTAAGTGTCAGCAACTATGATAGGTCTCTGATTGGTTAGATCAACTACTCCACTAGTTGTCCCTGCGATAATATTTTGAAATAAAGGGATCTTTACTCACTGGATAGGGTGCGAAAGTCCTGGGCGTAGTCCCGTAGAGTTTTACTTAGGTGGCGACGTTGTGTAGGACTGGTGCTGGATAAAATCTCCTCTCCTAACTCCCGGGCCTGGATTTTGCGTTGCTCTTGGGCCTTGCGGTATTCATCTGTCCACAGCTGTTCGGGGTTTTCCAGCAAACTTCGCAATTTCTCAAGATATCCATCAGGCTTCTGCCGCAGCAGCTCGATAGCATGACTTTGCCAGATCTGCTGTTGCTCATTGCGCAGAACCGGGTTGTACTCTACTTGCTTGACCCAAGCTGCAATCAACTGCTTCTGCTGATCGGTCAAGCTTCCCAGCCAGCGCCTGCTCTCCTTGCGAATTTGTCGGTCGCGACGACGTTGGACTTTCCAGGGTGAGCGCTGCCATTTTTCCAGTGTTTTCTTTTGCTTTTTTATCAGGTTGTGTTGTAGCCGGTCAATTTGCTGTGGTGTTAGTTGTGCCGCTATAGGAAGTATCAGGTTAAACGCATTATTACTGGCGCTACTAATGAAGTGGCGGACCTCATCTTCAGCAGGACCCAGCTGAGGATCTTCCAGCTGCCCCTGATCTACTTTGTCTGCCAGTTGAGTGAGAAAGTTGGCATATTTGGGAAGTTGTGTCTGCCGATGCCAGTGAAAAAAACTATTGAGGGCTCCTTGAAATTCCAGTTCCTGCTGAGAATTCAAGTCCACATAATCGTGAAGCTTCCAGCGTATCCAATAGTCGATGTTGTTATAGGCAAATTGGATGCTGGAGCAGCTGCTAAGTAAGCTTGCCACTACCAAAAGAATGATTAGGTGCCACTTTTGTGCGGTGAAACTGCCCGGGGTTTGGGGCATTGATCCTTCCTATAGCTCTGATCGGCAGCGACTGACAGGGGTGCCTTAAGCATAGATTAAAAAGGTATAGCGAATACCCATTCTCCTGTGACAGATATAGGGTTTTTTGTTGGCGGGAGAGTTCTTGGTTATTTGTAGTCAAGCAAGGAAGACTATTGACGCCAATTAACCAGGAGAGTGTACGGCTAGGCATAGACTGATTGATGGGGCCGGGTATCAGTGAGGAGCCTGGGACCGTATTTTGAGTGAGTTAGACGGGTCGTATTATGGTTACCACGGTTATGGAGGCTGAAGCTCGTGAGGCGCCGGATAGGATTGCTGAACAGCTGCATTCCAATGCCACAATAATGTCTCGCTTGGGGGAGCGCCTGCGTCAGACGCCTCCTCGCTTCGTGATGATTGTGGGGAGAGGATCTTCTGATCATGCGGGAGTGTTTGCCAAGTACCTGATAGAGATTGAAACTGGTACTCCAACTTTTGCTGCGGCGCCATCGGTCTCCAGTGTCTATGGACGTACGTTAAAGCTTAATGATGCGCTGGTTATCGTTATTTCCCAGTCCGGGAGAAGTCCAGATATCCTGGCGCAAGCGCGCATGGCAAGAGAGCAAGGCGCTTATACAGTGGCTTTACTTAACGATGAAGACGCGCCAATCAAAGATGTGGTCGACTTGGTTATCCCGCTAAAAGCCGGCCCGGAAAAAGCGGTGGCAGCTACGAAGAGTTATCTGGCAACCTTGTCCGCCATATTGCAGATGGTTGCTAACTGGACACAGGATACCGCCCTTTGTACTGCATTGGAAAAGTTGCCGGAAACGCTCAAGACCGCAGTGCGGGCAGAAATTCAATTGCGACCAGAGAATCTGGCCTCAGTACAAAACCTAGTGGTATTGGGGCGAGGGCCGGGTTATGGGATTACCCGGGAGCTGGCACTTAAGTTAAAAGAAGTGTGCAATATTCATGCGGAATCATATTCCAGTGCAGAATTCTTGCATGGCCCTGTCACCTTGGTTGAGGGAAAGTTGACGGTGGTGAACGTTCCTATTGAAGATGAATCATTCCCCACTCACAGTCAGCAGATTGATGAAATCCGGCGGCGAGGGGCGGCACTGATTAACTTGCATGTGCCGAGTAAGGGGGTTCATCCTAGAGTGGCCCCATTGGCACTTTTGCAACGCTTTTATATTGATGTAGCCCACGTGGCGGTAAGTCGGGGGATTAATCCCGATGAGCCGGTGGGTTTAAAGAAGGTCACTCAGACCGTCTGAATAAAACAGAGAATAGTATTTGGGAGGGGAAAGTGGGGGTTACCCTGATTGCTGAAAGGCTCTTTGATGGCGAGCGTATTCTCTCGGAGATTGCCGTCACTGTTGGTGACAGTGGAATAATTTCTTCGGTGGGTGGAGGTGTGAGTTCCAGCGCGGAACGTTTACCGGGTCTATTGGTTCCAGGTTTTATTGATATTCAGGTCAATGGCGGTGGAGGTGTGCTGTTCAATCAGGACCCCACTGTTTCTGCTCTTCAAAAAATAAGTGAAGCTCATCGCCAGTTCGGTACCAGTGCATTCCTGCCTACCTTGATCACAGATAGTTTGCCCGTGATGCAGCGGGCTGCCGATGCAGTAAGTGAAGCGATCTCCAGCGATGTCCCTGGGGTAACCGGTATACATTTTGAAGGGCCGCATTTAAGTGAGGCCAAAAAAGGTACCCATGAGCAGGGCTTTATTCGTCATTTGAGTGATGAAGAGTTGTCCCTCTACGCCAGGGAGGACCTGGGAATACGGTTGGTTACCCTGGCGCCAGAATGTGTTGCAGTATCCGACATCCGGAAGTTAGTTTCTCTGGGGGTTCATGTTTGCTTGGGGCATTCGAATGCGTGTGCTGACACGGTTGAGGCCGCATTGGATGCCGGCGCAACGGGATTTACCCATCTATATAACGCAATGTCCCCGCTTCATTCCCGTGAGCCGGGTATGGTGGGAACGGCACTGATTCGCGATGACGCTTGGTGTGGGTTGATTGCCGATGGGCACCACGTGAGTCCTGGCGCAATGGCATTGGCTTTAAAGGCAAAGCCTCGCGGCAAGTTATTACTGGTAACCGATGCGATGTCATTGGTGGGTAGTGATGAAATCAGCTTCCCCCTGTTTGATCGAGTGGTCACGCGGGAGGGGGATAAGCTGACCTCCAGTACTGGAGAGTTGGCAGGCTCGCATTTGGATATGATCGGCGCGGTGAGAAATATTTGCGACTGGTGCGGGGTTGAATTGCAAGAAGCATTGCGTATGGCAAGTTTGTACCCGGCACAATTTATAGGCTTGGGGTCAGGAATAATTACTGAGGGCGCCCGTGCCGATATGGTTCTGTTAGATGAAGGGTTGCAAGTGAGTAGAACTTGGAGTCAAGGCCGCGAGGTATTTCGGAGGCATTAGCTTTCAGCACCTAGAGCAAGTTTACACAATTATTCCGGCGAGGGTCCGGTGGATTGCCGAATAATTAACTCGGGGGTGAAACTGCGTTGAATTTCACCCTTTGCTGCAGAGCCATTTGCTTTTGCGCTTTTACTTTGAATTCTCTTGAGCAATAACTCTGCAGCGGAGTGTGCAATTTTCTTATTTGGTTGGCACGCAGTAGTGAGTTTGGGCCAGGTTTGCCGGGAGAATGGGCTGTCCTCAAATCCGGCGATAGAAACCTGTCCAGGGACATCAATCTCTAACATACGGGCAGCGAATAAAGCCCCCGCTGCAATTTCATCGTTTGCGGCAAATATTGCCGAGGGTACACTATCACCGCGCAGGATCTTCTTTGCGTTGCTTTCACCAGATTCAAATGAATATTCACCGTCAATAATCAGTTGTCGGTCTACGGTTATTCCTGCCCCTTCAAGTGCCTGACAGTAACCTTGTTGGCGCTCTAAAGTGGAGAGGTGCTCCTCGCCTCCACTCAAATAAGCGATGCGTTTGTGTCCGAGGGAGAGTAGGTGCTGGGTAATATTAAAAGCAGCTTGCCGGTCATCGATTTGTATGGAGTTTTCTTCTATCTCATGGCTGATGCGAGAGGAAGCTATTCGCACAAACTCCACATTCATGGATTTGAGTGTTTCGAGAAAAGCGGGTGACTCCGAGAAAGGTGGGGTCAGGACTAGGCCGGCTACCTTGCCGTGCTCAACTAGTTTATTTAAATCGCTGAGGATAACTGGGGAATTTGAATCGCATGGGTGGATAAGCAGTTCATATCCTTTGGATCTGCAAGCCTCCAATATGCCGTTTTGCATGTCGATAACGTAATAGGCATTAGGATTGTCATAAATAAATGCGATGGAATAGGTATGGGTTCCCGCCAGGTTCCGTGCAGCGAGATTGGGTGTGTAGTTCAGGGTTTTCACCGCATCGAGCACTTTTTGCCGTGTGGCAGCACGTACAGAGGGTTCATTATTGATCACCCGGGACACGGTTTTGATAGATACGCCCGCGCATTCTGCAACATCATTAATCGTGACTTTCATACATCAACTGGTTCTATCTGAGCCGTGACTTGGAACTGAGGGTATCGACAAGATAAGTATTGTTAGGAGATGGGATTTTAACAGTTATAAGCCCGCTGTAAGTTTTATGACTGACACGTCTTTCTTTTCTAAAAGAGCCTTGTAGTTTTTTATCCTGTCTTTCGAGCCGACTCTACATCCCGTAACCTATCTGTAAAAATTCTACATTAAATGAGAGATTGCACTCCAATATAATGACTATTATGCGCCTTTCAGTTCCAGTTTTTCGGCTGAATGATGATTTTTACGCCGGAAAAGTGTGATCTCTTCCTTCACCATACTGACCACCCTCAATGACTTTGTGGTGGCTCTTGAAAAATCTTGTAGTTTAACTACATAATGTGCGTCAATAAGATTGAGTGGCTACAAGCTGAGTGAATTGCTCAGGTCGGTGTAAGAAACTTCTACCACTGCCCTGGGGAGGAGGTTCCGGCATTGTTGGATCACTAACATTCAGTTCTACGGCGGGTAAAGGGCTCGGAAGAGAGATTTTTGCCTGACAACAGAGTTTCCCTAACAAGTTCCAGAGGCAGTCTTGCAAAGGGCTTAATCGTGGGATGAGTGATTTGCCTCTGGCCCTGTGAAGCAAATTTGTTCCTCAGGTTTCAGATTTCCCATTGGGCAATGGGACTTCAATGGCACTACAACCAAAGGGTTGAAGTGGGAGCCATTCGGCCGAAAGGCCCTTCACGGAAAGACAATCACAAGTGGCAAATGCCACTGAAATGTGACCCTGGTGGTTTTTGCCTGCGGAGACCGCCTCAACAGAGTTAATACGGAATAGTCATGGTTCACAGCAAGGTTCAGGCCGTTACCGAACGTATCATTAAGCGCAGCGAAGAAACTCGTGCAGAGTATTTGGCGCAGGTTGAGAAAGCGCATATTGAAGGTCGGGCTGCGGCTCATGTGTCCTGCGGGAACCTGGCCCATGCAATAGCCGCATCCCCGGAAAGTGATAAAGAGTTAATCGCCTCCGGGCGTGGACCGAATCTGGGTATCGTTAATGCCTATAACGATATGCTGTCTGCACACCAGCCCTATGGTGCTTATCCCGCTCAATTGAAAGAGGCTGCTGCTCGCAATGGCGCTACGGCTCAGGTTGCCGGCGGCGTGCCCGCAATGTGCGATGGGGTGACCCAAGGGCGTGCCGGTATGGAGCTCAGCCTGTTTTCACGGGATGTGATTGCTATGTCCACTGCGATCGCCCTCTCCCACGATGTTTTTGAAGGGGCCATATTCCTGGGCATCTGCGACAAAATTGTCCCTGGCCTGGTTATCGGTGCACTGTCTTTTGGTCATCTGCCTTCAATTTTTGTACCTGCGGGTCCAATGCCCACCGGCTTGTCGAATGCGGAGAAAGTCCGGGTTCGCCAGCTGTATGCTGAAGGAAAAGTAGGGCGTTCTGAACTATTGGAAGCTGAAAGTGCTTCCTATCACAGTGCCGGCACCTGCACCTTTTACGGCACTGCCAACAGTAACCAGATGTTGGTAGAAATTATGGGACTGCAATTGCCCGGCAGTTCCTTCGTAAACCCCGGTACCGATTTGCGCTCAGCATTAAACGAAGCTGCTGTGGCGCAATTGGTAAAAATTACTGAACCGAGCGAGCACACTTCGGTAGCTAAAATTCTTACCGAAAAAGCATTCGTCAACGGAGTGGTGGGATTGCTCGCTACCGGTGGATCCACAAACCACACATTGCACCTTATTGCGATGGCGCGTGCAGCAGGTATTCAGTTGACTTGGCAGGACATGGCTGATCTTTCCGAAGTGGTGCCACTGCTGTGTCATGTGTACCCGAATGGCACAGCTGATATCAATCATTTTGCTGCAGCTGGCGGTATGCAATTCCTGATCCGCGAACTTCGCTCAGCGGGTCTTTTACACGATGATGTTCATACCGTACTCGGTAATTCCGGACTCGAACCCTACTGCGAAGATCCCTTCTTGAGCGGCGATGCAACCGGGGTAGTGTGGAAGCCAACTCCAGAGGAGAGCGGCGATACGACGGTAATTCGTCCGGCCTCTGATCCTTTCTCCCAACATGGCGGTTTGCAGCTTCTCGAAGGAAACCTTGGTCGCAGTGTAATCAAAGTGTCTGCGGTTAAATCCGAGCACCTCAAAGTGAAGGCGCCCGCCATTGTTCTGGATAACCAGGACGACCTGCTTAAACGTTTCAAAGCTGGTGAGTTAGAGCGCGACTTTGTAGCTGTAGTGAGATTCCAGGGGCCTCGAGCCAACGGTATGCCGGAACTGCACAAGCTGACTCCCACGTTGGGGGTGCTACAGGATCGTGGCTTTAAAGTGGCGCTAGTCACAGACGGGCGTATGTCCGGCGCATCAGGGAAAGTGCCGGCTGCCATTCATATGTCACCGGAAGCCGTAGAAGGCGGTGCAATTGCCAAGGTGCAAGAGGGTGACATGATTGAACTTGATTCAGAGGCTGGCGTTTTGCGCGTACTGGTAGACGAAGCTGAATTTAATGCTCGCGAACCGGCTCAGTGTGATCTTTCGGCAAGTGCCCGTGGTACCGGCCGTGAACTATTCGCTAATATGCGCGGGCTTGCCAGCGGTGCAGAGACAGGTGCAAGCATTCTTTATTGATTATTGCGGAGCCAGTAAGGCTCCGAGACAAGAACGATCTCAGAGCAAAATTTATGATTAACCCTTTTGATATGGTGTTATTTGGTGGAGGCGGAGACCTTGCACTACGCAAGTTGCTACCGGCACTTTACCGAGCATTTAGAGAGGGCAGCTTGATTGAAGGCTGTCGCATCCTTCCGGTGTGCCGCCGTCAATCAGATATTGATCAATATACCGAAACAGCCCACCAGGCTCTACAAAAGTATCTTCGTGAGGGCGAGTACTGTGCTTCGAGCTGGGACCAATTTAGCCAATTGCTTTGCCCCGTCACATTGGATATCGCCGTACCGGACGCCCAGTGGGATCATTTGGCAGAAATTCTCGGTACTGACCCTGAACGGGTTCGCATCTTCTACCTGGCAATTCCGCCGGCAGTATTTGGCCCCTGCTGTGAAAACCTCTCCTTAAAAGGACTGATTACTGAAAATTCCAGAGTTGTTGTGGAAAAACCGCTGGGCTATAACGCCCAAACCTCTGATGAAATTAACAGTAAAATTGCCAGTTACTTCCCGGAAGATAGTATCTTCCGTATCGATCACTATCTCGGTAAGGAAACTGTCCAAAACCTTCTTGCACTGCGTTTTAGCAATGTACTGTTTGAGCATCTTTGGGATGCAAAAACTATTGATCATATCCAGATCAGTATTTCAGAAACCGTAGGTCTTGAAGGGCGTGCGGGTTTTTATGATGAAACTGGTGCTATGCGGGATATGGTGCAAAACCACCTGCTGCAACTGCTATGCCTTATCGCTATGGAATCTCCCAACAGTATGTCGGCGAAGAATATCCGTGCAGAAAAAATTAAGGTACTGGAAGCATTGCGTCCGCTCACCGGCAATTTGGTCGATGAGAATGTGGTGCGCGGCCAATATGTCGCCGGTGAAATCAATGGCAGTGAGGTACCTGGTTACCTCGATGAACTTGACGGTGGAACCAGCTTAACCGAAACCTTTGTTGCAATTCGTGCACATATCGATAGCTGGCGTTGGGCCGGGGTACCCTTTTACCTGCGCACTGGCAAGCGTATGGAAAAGCGTTGTGCTGAAATTGTGGTTCAGTACAAAAACGTATCTCACCATGTATACGAAGAATCTGCCGGAAAAATTGTCCCCAATCGTTTGGTCATCCGACTACAGCCTGAAGAGAGTATCAAGCTGGTTTTGATGGCGAAAAAAATGGACAGCCTCACCACCGAGCTGCAACCAGCTGAATTAAATTTAACCCTCTCAGATACTTATGACAGCTTCCGTAGCGATGCTTATAAGCGCCTGATGCTGGATGCAGCAGCAAATAACCCCGCGCTGTTTATCCACCGTGACGAGGTTGCCGCTGCCTGGGCTTGGGTTGATCCAATTATTGACCACTGGCGCGAAACTGAAAATCAGCCTCAGCCCTATCCCGCAGGTAGCTGGGGGCCGGAAGAGGCAGACAAATTGTTGTCACGCAGTGACCGTCACTGGTTTAACGCGCAGTAATAACCTGAGAAACGGGCGTAAGTCTCCACGACATTACGACCGTTTCCATGAAGACAAATGGAATGATCCATGGCTGAAGAAAAGTTTTTCCAAGATCGCGAGCGCCTGGTCCAGGCCCTAGCCCACGACTGCGCCAGCGAATTGCAAAAAGGTATTAAAGAAAACGGTCACGCAAACTTCCTGGTATCGGGTGGCAGTACTCCGGAGCCGGTTTATCGTGAGTTATCCAGACGTCCACTTCCGTGGTCACAAATTACAGCAGCTCTCGTTGATGAGCGCTGGGTGGAAAAAAACCACAGCGGTAGTAATGCAGCATTTATTGAGAAATCACTCTTGCAGAACTATGGCGCTAAAGCCAATTTTCTAGGAATGAAAAACTCACATACAACGGCCGTAGAAGGTGAAGAAGCTTGTGAGCGCGCTTACAGCGAGCTGCAAAAGCCGTTTGATGTTTGTCTGCTGGGTATGGGTAGTGACGGCCACACCGCATCACTTTTTCCCCATGCGCAGGGCTTACAGGATGCACTAAATCCTGAATCAGAAAAGTTGTGCAGTGCAATTATTGCCAATCAAAGTGAAGTTACCGGCTCCAATACAGAGCGTATGACTTTAACCCTGAGCGCAATTGTGCAATCGCGCAATATCAAGTTGTTGATCACTGGTGAAGAAAAACTAAAAGTTTATCGCGAGGCATTGCTCGGCAGTGATGAGTTAGAAATGCCGGTGCGCAGTATTCTCAAGCAGGGGCTAAAACCAGTCACTGTTTACTGGGCACCTTAACGAAAGATTTGGAATTAACTGATGCAGAAAAATATCGCCGAGATTTTGCAGGTGGCTGGCGTTGTCCCAGTACTGGTTGTAGATAAAGTTGAAGACGCCCTCCCTCTTGCCGGTGCTTTGATTGAAGGTGGCCTGAAGGTACTTGAAGTTACCCTGCGCACTGAGGCAGCCCTGGAAGTTGTTGAACAAATTGCAAAACACTTGCCGGAAGCCCATGTGGGAACCGGCACCGTACTCAATGGTGATGATCTGCGTCGTTCTATCGATGCCGGTGCCAGCTTTATGGTGAGCCCTGGCGCAACCGATCGTTTGCTAGAAGCGGCAGAAGGCAGTGAAGTACCTCTGCTGCCCGGTGCTGCTAGCGTTTCAGAAGTTATGCGCTTATTTGAGCGAGGCTATCGCTACCAGAAATTTTTCCCCGCGCAGGCAGCAGGTGGAGTACCAATGCTGAAATCTATTGGTGGCCCGCTGCAGGACGTTCGCTTTTGCCCCACCGGAGGCATAGGCCCGCAAAATGCCCCTGATTTCCTGGCATTGGACAATGTGGTTTGTGTCGGCGGTTCCTGGATGGCGAGTAATGCTCTGGTCCGTGAACAAAACTGGGCTGAAATTACTCGCCTGGCAAAACAAGCTTCTGAATTGAAATAAAACACTCGGTATGGAGCACCCTTGAGTGGGTGCTGCTTGGAATACCAATAGTATATAAAGAGGGTAAAGCGAGATGAAAATTAAAATTGCCATCAATGGTTACGGTCGTATCGGTAGAAATGTCACCCGAGCCATTTATGAGTCAGGCTACAGCGATCGTGTTCAACTGGTTGCAATTAATGATCTCGCCCCGGTAGCTTCTAATGCTCACCTGACACGGTTCGATACTATTCATGGGCGATTTGGTACAGACGTCAAAGTCGACGGTGATGCACTGGTTATCGGTGGTGATCGAGTTCAGGTTTGCCAGGAGCGGGACCCATCCAAATTGCCTTGGAAGCAACTGGGAGTAGATTTGGTGCTGGAGTGTACTGGCCGCTTTACCGACCGTGCTTCCGCTTCAGCTCACATTGAAGCCGGCGCTGCTGCAGTACTGATTTCAGCTCCATCAAAAGATGCGGACCTTACCGTTGTTTATGGTGTGAATGACAGCAACCTCACTAGCGATCACCGTGTAGTTTCCAACGCGTCCTGCACTACCAACTGCCTGGCGCCAGTGGCTCAAGCACTGCATCGTGAATTGGGTATTGAGCGTGGCTTTATGACCACCGTACACGCCTACACCAACGACCAGAATACCCAGGATGCTGTACACTCAGATATTTACCGGGCACGTGCCGCAGCGGACAATATGATCCCAACCAAAACTGGTGCAGCTGCAGCAGTGGGTCTGGTATTACCTGAACTGAAAGGGCGCCTCGATGGTATGGCTGTCCGTGTACCGGTAAGCAATGTATCCCTGGTGGACTGCCAGTTTATTGCCGGCCGCGACACTACCGCTGAAGAAGTGAATCAGATCATGCAAGAAGCTGCTCAGGCGAGCGGCGGTGTTCTGACCTACTGTGATCAGCCCCTGGTTTCTGTGGACTTCAACCACACCAGTGCATCCAGTCACTTTGATGCCAACCACACACGCGTGAATGGAAACCTGGTTAAAGTAATGGCCTGGTACGATAACGAGTGGGGCTTCTCCCACCGCATGCTGGATACCAGTCTGGCCATGGCTGAGACGCTCCAACTGAGTCAGCCGGTTGCAGAGTCTGCTTAACTCCCCTCATTCACCATATTTTGGTAATTCAATTACTGAGGGCCATTAAATGGACATAGAATTCCTGTTTGATAGCCCTCTGAACCTTCTTTTCAATTTATTAGATGACGGGATCTTATGATTCGCCATACAAAAATCGTAGCAACCCTGGGCCCAGGTACAGATAAACCGCGCGTAATCGACGAAATGATTCGTGCTGGGGTGAATGTAGTGCGCCTGAACTTTTCCCACGGATCGGCAGAAGATCACCGTCGCCGTGTCACTGAAGTGCGCAACGCCGCCGAAGCACAGGGGAAAATTGTTGCGGTATTGGGGGATTTACAGGGGCCTAAAATCCGTATTGCCCGCTTTGCCAAAGGCAGCGTGCAGCTGGAAAACAATGATGAATTTACCCTCGACCTGGATTGCCCGGTTGAAGGAGGAGATGAACATCGTGTAGGTGTGGACTATCCCAGCCTGATTAGTGATTGCCAGTCCGGCAATATCCTGTTGTTAGATGATGGCAAGATTCGCCTGGAAGTAACCGGAACGACTCCCAGCAAACTTTACTGTCGAGTTTTACAAGGCGGTAAGCTATCGAACAATAAGGGCATTAACTTGTTGGGCGGCGGCCTGTCTGCCCCTGCACTGACAGAAAAGGACTACCGGGATATCAAGCTGGCGGCAGATCTCGAAGTGGATTTTCTTGCGGTCAGTTTCCCTCGCTGCGCAGAAGACCTGGATACTGCCCGTAAGGCCATGGCAGAGGCTGGCAGCCAAGCGGCGATCGTCGCCAAAGTTGAAAGGGCGGAAGCCGTTGCCGACGATGAGCAAATGGACAGCCTGATTCTGGCTTCCGATGCGATCATGGTAGCTCGCGGTGACTTGGGTGTAGAGATCGGTGATCCCGCTTTGGTCGGGGTGCAGAAAAAACTGATCAACCGCGCAAATGCTCTCAATCGTGGCGTAATCACGGCGACACAAATGATGGAGTCGATGATTACCAGCCCGACTCCTACACGCGCAGAAGTAATGGATGTTGCCAATGCGGTGCTGGATGGTACTGACGCAGTTATGCTGTCTGCGGAAACTGCAGCGGGTGATTATCCGGTTGCCGCTGTGGAATCCATGAGCGATGTTATTATTGGCGCTGAACAGTATTTGGGCAGTGTTCCATACACTGAAAATGACCAGGGTTCCTCGCCGTTGATCGACACAGTAATTGCCCAGGCGGCGATTGACGTAGCAACGCGAGTAGAAAACCTCTGTGCCGTGGCCGCACTGACTGAGTCGGGCCGTACGCCGCGAATGATGTCTCGTGCAAATACCCGCCTGCCGATTTATGCATTGACCCGGCACCCTCGAATTGCTCGTCAGCTAGTGCTGCTCAGAGGTGTAGAGACGGTGAGCTTTGATCCAGCGTCTGTTCCCCTAGGGCATTTAACCGAAGCGGTTATCGAGGTCTTAAACTCTCGAATCGACTTGCAAAAGGGACAGCGAGTGCTGATCACCCAGGGTGAACGCCTGAATATGGGTGGACATACCAATTCTATGCGGATTAAAGAGATCGAATAAGGCTTCTGATATGCGGCCCAGGTTTCTTACAGATAGGACCCTGGGCCAGTTAAGCCCCTTTCCTTTCTATAGTTACCACCTTTCTCCCCTCTGATCCTAGTCGCGGCAAAGTGTTTTAGCCCCAAGGTCGATTTTATGGCAGGCGTACTCTTGTGATTTATGTCACAAGTTTGAAGGTCCAGTGTCGTTGCTCGCCCAACTTTATTTAACAGCTGATAGCTATTAGTAATTGTACGCTGATATTCAACGATAAAAATTGGCCTCACTAATGGAATTAAGTGGATTGTTTTTATACGAAGATACGGTGAACAGGAATACGATTCCAATACGATCGTGCCACTTCTCCCGTCTATTAAAAATAAATCGGCAAACACTTTCGGTAGATATTAGGAAGCTTTGCTTTTGAGTTAGCCCCTGGGCTGTTAGTCATATTCTCGCCAAATGCTAGCTACCGTATTGATCTAAATTGCGGTAATCTCGCGAAGTAGATCTCAGCCTTGTAATTTTTTCGACGCTACAAGGGCTTATTATTTCTCCAAGCTAGAAATTAAGAGAAGAGCCTAATCGGTAATACTCTTCTAATAAGGCGATCATAAAACTCCCTTATTTTGATAGAGGGTGCTCTTCCTGGCAGTTTCTTTATGTAATGGCGTGTTATTGGCAGATCTTGCAACTTCGATTTTAATCGGCGCCGGCTTTTTCCAGAGTGGCCACTAATAAGTGACCCACTGGTCTTAGTCAAAGAGCATTTTGCTCAATAAATTCGACCAAAAATTTTCTGGAGTTTTCTGGACTTTCTCTAGTGCTCTCGAGTGAAGATTCACTGAATTTGGTCCCCACTAGATCCAGGTAGGCGTAAGTGTTTAAAGGATTATCATGCAGCTAACTGTTGAAAATAAGCAAGGCATCCAGTACGAAGTTAGGATTGGTTGGGCATACCAGATGGGCATACCTATGCAAGTCGATGCTAACCACTTGCTTTCGATGTTCGACGATGCCGTCATTGAGAAAATTCATGGGCACTTTTTTGGCTTGGGTGGTAATTGTTGTAACTTGCTGAGCACGAATATTCAAGCTGGCACCTCAGGCACTATTTTTTTAGGGCCCTTATCTGAGCCTCCGGGCCACCTATCTCACTCTGAAAAAGAAATTTACAGCGCCCTGGTACAGAACCGCCTGATAATTGAGGAATCGCACACGGCAGCGTCGGCCATTGCAGTTAAGCAGTCTGAATTGATGCTTAAGATCCGTCTGGGATTGCAGCAAATTATCGCTCAGGAGCGTGCAGAATCAGCACGAATCCAGGAACAACATGAAAAGCGTTCCACCATGGGGAAAGTGGGAGCTTATATTGGGAGTGCTGCTAGCGGTTTTGGTGACGCCGCCTGGGGACTGGCGGTATGGACAAAAGATATCCTTGAAGTAGCGGAAATGCTAAGCCCCTTGCGCCAATCTCATAGGCTGGGTGTTGCCACAGTAAACTACTTCATACATGGAAAAAGCTTCGAAGAATCTGGCCAGCAATACCTCAGCGATTTAGAACGTGAAGCAGTGGATGTGCTCGGTTTTGACCCTTCTAAAATTACTAAACAGCAGCTGGAACTGGCCGTTGATGTTGCCCAGATTATTTATGATGATCTCTCCCTGCGCGAAATTATTATCCGCTTTGCCGAGGATTATGTAAAAGCCCAACACAGCCTTGAAGTTACTAAGTTAGTTGGTGGCGGAGCCTTTGAAATAGTCCTTACTATCGTCCTCGCAGCGATAACTGGGGGCGTCGGTGCAGCTGTGGCTGTAGTCAAAAATGCACGCTTATTAAGGGCCTTCAAGAAGCTCGGTGAGCTGATGATGGAGTTCGCTAAACTGAAGAAGCTGCAGCAGCGGGTACTTAAGAAAAGGGGCGGCAAAGCAAAAGGCAGCAGTGCAAGTTTCTCTGATTTGAGCTCTTCGGAGGTTACGGTGCCGCAAAAATCCAGCGGCCCGTCTTCGAGCAATTCTAGCTCTGCTACTTCTAGTAGCTCCAGCCAAAGTAGTAGCAGTTCTGGAGGTAGCCCCAATAGTAATTCCAATGCTGCAGACACTAATACATTGTTACCTCCAGGTGCTCAGTCTGTTCAAGAAAGAATAGCTCAGGGTAAAACTGTACCTCGGCATGCACGCGTGAATCCTGAAGGCTATTATTATGATTCCAGTGTAGGAAAATATAAAACCATACCTGAACCTAAGCCAGATCTTTCTAAGGGATCAGGTAATAGGGAGATTCCTTGTTTTGGAGCTGGTACATTAGTAGCAACGCCGGATTCATTTGCAAAAATTGAAGATATTAAAATAGGAACTCTTGTTAGTTCTTGGGATGAAAATCTTAAAAAAGTAGTGGAAAATAGAGTTACGGCCTTGCATCGAAATAAGGCAGTTGATTGGGTTGAGATTGTGGTATCTGGAAGCGTTATTACTGCCACGTGTAACCACCGTTTCTGGATGCCCAAAAATGAAGAGTGGATTGAAGCGAGATTTTTGGATGTTGGAATGGAGGTATTGCTAGAGAATGGCCAGCGTTCTAACATTGACAAAATAAGTTTAGTGACCTCGGGTGAAAAAGATACTTTCAATATAACTGTAGAAAATGCTCATACCTACTACGTGGGTAGTTCGAAAGTTCTTGTCCACAATGATGGAAGCGATGTAAATGGCAAAGTTTACATTGGCTATAATAAGAGTGATTCTCCTATTTATGTTGGACAAACATTGCAAACAATAAAAGCACGACAAGCTCAACACACAGCAGAAGGTATTGCTGATCCTGTCAATAAAGGCTGGAAAACTGAAATGACTATTAAGCAATACCCTGGACTAGATGGATTGACGCCGGATCAAATGAATTATCATGAAAGAAGAATTTACGATCAGCTTATTGAGAAAGGGATTGACCTAAAAAATAGTCAAATACCACTTACAGATCCAAAAGTAAATAAGTTGATTAAAAAGTACTGCTAGGAGGATGTTATGGCGTGGGATGATAGTTATTTTTGTGGGTATCAGATTATATCAGGGGATAAGCCTGTTGACGAGCTGAGTATGGCTTTGAGAAAAATTACGGTTGAATATACCGAAAGGTTTAGTCGAAAGCCATCAGTTGCAGAATTACTATATGCCTTTAAAATTGTTATCCAATCGTTGGGGGAGGATCTATTATCTGACCCTGAGAATTTAAATAGCATGGTTATAGAACTAATAGGTAGAAATGATGATAGCTGATATTGATAGCTTTGAAGGCACATTTTGTGATCTTACCCCCCTGGTTACTACTCAATTGAAAAAGATGGGCAAGAGCTTATAAAAATCTCAAGTCTTGAGGTGGAAGGTAGAATCTTAAACTGTCAATTTGAAGTGCTTAAATCAAACTATTCCCGCGAAGAAATTGAAGAGCTGGTATATGTAGTGATGTTAAAAAGATTTTGTGATGACTTTTATTTAGATCAGGCAGATTTTGTTAAGTTTCATAATCTGAAAACAAATGAGGAGTGGAAAATAATATATTTAGGGTGATATTTGTCTTGGACACTCACAGTTTGAAAAATGGTTCTGACTTTGTTATCAGCACTATAACTAATGCAATTTATAACCAATTTAGAGCTTAAGGGTGATGAAATACCGAAAGTTTTATACTTGAGGCTCATCCCCTGTGGTTTTGGGTAAAAGTCAGAAGAGGTAGTATCGAGAGATTATATTGAAATTAGCAGGGTATAGTGGAAGGTAATTGCCGACAGTTACTGATGCGTATACCGCGCATTTATTGAGCAGGGTGCAGGCTTCCTGTACTGCCTCGACTGATCCTATTAGGCCTTTAAAGCGACTTTCAAAGTTTCGATCGAGGTAGAGCCAGTGTTTTGGTGAGATACCAAGCTGCTTGAGGGGGAGTGTTCTCGGCAATACAGCCCCGTTTTCTTGGATCAAAATTTCAGCCACTCCAGTCCACCAGCTCCAGATAATGCCAACTGGAAGGGCAGCCCTTTTGGCCTGTCAGGCGCTCGCTCCCTATGAACGGCAGAAGCACTTTAGGTTGCCGACCTGAGATTGCTGTGCGAATACGCTGTTGAACCGAAGTGTGGTCAGGCGCTTCTGGAGTTTTCGCCATATTGGCACGGATAGGGTTGAGATCGACATAGGCCATACAGGAAGCAAGGGCATCCAGTAAAGCCTGGGACTTAAATCGACCTTCCCAGAAGCAGCCTGTACAGCTATCTTCGGCATTAGCTTGGCTGGTCATAGGTTCGTTTAAACAGCGCCTAAACCAGCTAAGATCTACCAAATGATTTCGCATAGAGTAACGACACCCTTTAGCTTTATTATCTCGTAGTGATCGAGCGTCGTGCCTGGTAGATAGCGCTGAGCTAAATTAGAAGCCTTAAAGAACTTTTGCCAGCGTAAAATAACCTCATTATCTGACCGTTTAATGCTATTTCTTTGTTGATATAAATTACAATATGGTAGTGATTGCTCATTACCGCATTTGCAGCGATATCAAGATAAAAGATTAAAGCGAGGTTGTGCATCCGAGATTCAATCCACTCGCGACGGCGCTCATAGTCGTTGCTAGGTTTTATATCCTTGCCACACAGAAATACTCTTCGCGCTCAGTGGGAGATGCAGTGATAATAGGCGTTGCCTATAGCGATATTTGAGCGCTGCATGGAAGAAATATTGGTTATCCGTCCTATTTGATTGGTTATTTAAATAGTATCTAATCCAGTATTTTATGCGGTGTCAATATGGCTGGTGCGTGAAGTTGCCGCTTTCGAGGGTGTCGAGAATTGATGCTCATGAATTTTTGAATGCGAATACAGTTAAAATCAAATAAATGGGAAGTGACTTGGATGACCTTAGAGTAGAGGATGAGTTGACCTGAATCAATAAATCTGTTAGGCATGAAAATCGTTTAACATGCATCATTATCAAGACTTAGGGGTGTGTTAACTTCTACCTAGCTCAATTCATGGGCCTCTTACCCATACAGGAGGAGTGAGTCTTCTTGATAAATTTGTCAGATTGGGTCATTTGCTTGGGCCAGCATATGGCCGCTAGATAGAAACGAGAATTTCAGTGAAAATTTTTTCAATGCCTGAAAAGGCTTCCGAAGACTTGGTGTCTAAATTTGAGGGTGAGCTGGGGTATCAATTTCCCGGAGAGTATAGAGATTTTAATTGAGAATAATGTTTGTTCTGTAGATCCTTATGGCTTTTTTTATAAACATACCTCAGAGATTAGTAGTGAAGATAGGCCAAAGGGAGAGGTTGGAATATTCTATGGATTCACTGAAAAAGAAGAGCGATGCATAGATTGGATGAAAAAAGTCTATGTAGATAATTCCCGGATACCAAAAGGGTACTTTCCTATAGCAGTGGCTGGAGGGGGAATAATCTATGTATTTGTGTTGATAAAGCTAATTTTGGAAAAGTTTACTTTTGGAACCATGAAGCGTAAGAAGCAAGGAATCTGAGGTGCCTTGCGGATAACTTTAATGATTTTTTAGGCCCTTAAAAAAGATTGTCTAGTTGTTTAACTTGAAAAGATAGTAATTTATTTTTCAGCGATGAATATCAAGTATCTATCCAGCCAATTTTCTTTAAATTACAATCAATAAAATTTGCATGTAAATTCTAATTGCAATGGTTACCCTGGCCCTCCCTTTGCCTATATTAAGATGAGGGGGATTGCCCAAGTTCACCTGCTCTTGATGACGTAGAGCCATAGGGGGATCTATAAATCTTATTATTAAAATTACCTGAATCAAAAATACACGAATTTTCTTACAAAATAACACCTGGCGAGCAGTATAGGGTGGTTATATTTTAGGTGGGATATGAACTTTAAAAATCAAACTTTAGATGGTCAAGAGCTTGTTTTAAAGGATGCTGAAGTTAACGTACTGGGGCCTGGATTGACTTTAAATAGGTGTACTATTGTTTCCGAGGCCTCAGCGAAAGCTCTGTCTTTTTCAGGAGTTTCAGTTGTTGATAGTACCTTCATTTCAAAGGTAACTTTAGCAGACTTTCAATGGTGTAAAGTAAACTTGAAAGGCGTAAATTTTTTAGGGCGGTACTCCGGTTGCGACTTTGGTCAATGGGAAGAATTCCACGGTAAAACTGGTGGTATTGTCGATTGCGATTTCAGAGGCGCAGAGCTGGATAACTGTCGATTTATGAATTGTGATGTAAACTCTCTAGCTTTTCCGAAATGGCCTTACTACACGATCACGTCACCAAGAGACCAAGCTTCCAGTATTAAGGCTAGTTCTTGGCCTGGTAAATTGGAGTTGATAATGAGTATATTTGCGGATAGTCCAGAAGATTGTGTAGCTGTAACAGGCGATGCGAACGGGTTACTCAAACGATTAGGTGGAAGTGAAGAAGAATTTAAAGCTGCCTTATTACAATTAGATGGAATTATTTGTTAACGCCAGCAGTTTTTTCAGGTAATTCTGGACGCTCAGCCAACAAAGGAAAATCGTTGAAAGGTGGGAGGGAGGCGATAGCCCTCTACCGAATAAGGCCTAGGAAGCCGCTGGACATCGATTCATGGACGTTGTCCGGCAGTAGCCAGGGTTGAATTTTTACAAGGGGGAGCTCCATCAGGATCGAATCTTGATAATATGACTTGAGATCATCGGTCCTGCCGGGTGATCCTCAAAATCGAGAATAGTTTACGTGCCACCCGCAGGCTACCACTACGATGCACTGGACCGCCTCTCCCGGGCTGATAGCCCCAATCCAGAGTATTTTGTGCATGGTTCTGCGCACAGTAATTTTTCCGATGCGAACTCGAAAGATGAAGCCAAACAGCGGGCCTGCACCACTCAAGTCAAAGACAACTGTTTAACTTTCTTTGGCAATACCGACTATCGTTACGACATTCACTAAAATCGTATCGCAGAGCTGTGTGGTAAAAGGCAAAACTGCAAACCTACTACAAAAGTCGCCAACAGTTGGTGCTGGTTGAAAACTCAAGGTAGAGAAAGGTGTTGAGCAGCTTTAACAAGAAATTCACTACCAGTACGATTCGCTTGGCCATCGTATTGGTAAGGTTACTCACAATAAATATACGAGCTTCCTCTGGGGTGGCGATGTTTTACTTCTTGACAATAGAGGTAGCTGGATATCCACAATTTAAAAAAAGATTATAACTTTTCTGTCAGCACTAAACTCGATTCAATTTCTAACTGATTTAGTGCTTAAGGGCGATAAAATACCGAAAAATTTATACTTGAGGTGAAAATCCTATAGTTTTGGAAAAAACCTGAAAGGCGGGGTATCAAGATATTCTACTGAAATTAGTAGGATGCATTGGAAGGGAAGCGCAGACAGTTGCCGATGTCGTGTATTCAGTGTTTATTCAGTCGGGAACAAGCTTGCTGTACTACGCTTACTGATCCTGCCAAGCCTTTAAAGCGACTTACAAAGTTCTGGTTATATCAAAGACAGCGTTTTGGTGAGATACTCTATCGCCTGAGCGTGAACGGAGTGTTTTTGACAATATAATCCAGTTTCTTTTGATCAAGTTTTCCCCACTTCATTGCATCGGCTCCCAATAGAGACCAGCACTGGCGGGCCACCCTCTCCAGGCGCCCGCCACTCAAAAATAGTTAAAGTACTTTAGCCCAACTACCTTAGTGTAAAGGTGTTGATGGGCAACTCCTAACGATAGATTGGCCCTACCAGAAATAGCCAATAATTCTCTGCCCCTTCCAAAGTATCTGATAAATCTAAAGATTTCAGCGAGTATAGGGTGGTACCGGCAAGGTAAGCTCTGGATTGGCACTGATTGTGGCTTGACAGTCGCTAAGCTAGCTATCGTATACTGTATGTACATACAGTCTTGTGCCTGGAGGTGGATATGCGGGGTAGAAATATTACTATTGATGGAGAGCCGGTTCGGATTTGCCGCTATCGTTCGGGTTTTAATGACCAGCCAATGTACGCCATCTGCATTCTTAACTATACAAAGTACGTGCGTAGCTTTTCAGTGTTTGTGGATGTAAATCTGCGTAGCGAGTTGGAACTCACTCTGGCACAGATGCGAGAGGTTGAGCGCAGTATGAACTGGATGGAAGTCACAGCGTGAGAATATAAGGCTCAGGCTGTTTATACTAGAAAGGAGAACTATTATGGGCAGAAAAGTTAATCGATTTGCAATTTTTGCTGAGCGTGTTCATTTAATGAATGGCGGTGCAAAGAGCTTTAGAGATACTGCACCCACAGAAAAGGCTGCAAGAGATCTGGCAGAAGAAATTGCTAAGTCCGAAAAAGCGGAGTTTTATTCTTGGTTGCAAATTCTCGATATCATGACTGGGAGTTATACTGAATACTCAATCAAAAGGGGTGGGGTTTTAGAGAAGAGGGAGTGTCCTAAATAGTAGAAAATTATTAATAATTGGTTTGGTGCGTAACTATGATCAAGAAGGTAGACATTATATAAATTTTTTAAAGAGCTAGTTGTTCTCCAAAAAGTCACAAATGAATGTTCTGTAATTGTTGATTGGATTTAATCTGCCACAGCTTAAGAAGAATATAAAATATTCTGATGTAGTAATTTTTACTTGTTTTGGTTTTAAGTCTGAGGCTGGGGTATATAAATCCTGGTCTTTATATTTTCTTTCTTTATTATAATTTAGATGGGGAAACATTATAACGTAAGTCTGAAGTGGGTTTGCTTGACTAGTAGTAGGATGGCGATGCCGTTGGTAGAAAACAAGCCCTGCCGACCTAATTGTCTATTTCAAGATTGCGGGCTAATCGAACTACTTTTACTTATCTTAACAAATCTCTTAAGGGGATTTTGAAGTTTTAGTGAGATGGTGCTAGGTTTGAGAAAGCTACTAGCTTTGTGTGTTCATAGATCAGGTTGGATATTTTACAGTGGTATAGCTTCACTTGCAGAAAGCCCACTTTGGGTACTGCTTTAGTATACAAGCCGGCACCTGCCGGCTTGTATATAATTACATTATTGTTTTTCTTTATATCTATGTTTGTGGTCAAATTTAAGGTTTGCTAAATCCAGCTTGGGTGCTGGCTATAGTTGGTCAAAATTAAATTAACTGACTAAACAATAACTATTTGGTGACGGCCTTAAGCCTGGCAACAAATCACACAACTGCTTGGTTGTACATTGTATTTATTTGCTCCATGATTACCTTTAGGTGAAATGTTTTTTCACGAGTAAAGAAGTCATCTGGATGGGGTACCTTTGCTGAGTAAACTTCAGCGAGCATATGCAAGACGATATAGGTGTATCGATTGTTGCATTCTTGCAATAGCTGCCCCTGAATTAATTTGGCTCCCAACCTTGTAAGCATTACCACTTTTTGATCCAAAAGCTGAGCGCCTCTTAGGCTGTTTATCGCTTCTGAGATATGACCATATGCAATAAATCGGGCTCGCTTTTCAGGTATTCCCATAAACCCACATCCACCAAAGCTAGTCGTTTTGTTTTCCATTCGTATGCGAGAACGATTTGCATAAAATTCGGCCCATTGGGTAATTTTTGTAGAGCGACCTTTAGGTGAAGGATCTTCACGTGCAATCTTGGCTGCAGTCTTCCTCGCATCCTTAACAATTTCATTCATGATTATCTTCTTTTCTTGTTCACCTACGTCAATTCCCATTCCCTGCGTGGTTTCCAGCGCCAAGCCATTTAATTCTGACATGAAATTCTCCCTAATAGTGTTTGTTCAGGCATCAAGCAAGACCATTGAATACTATTAGGGATGGCGGATCTACTAAAAAATAAATTAATCAATCGGATATGTTGAGTTGCAGCTAATAAAGTCGATTACCGATATGCAAATTCAATATTTTTTCTTTTGTACTAAAAATAAATTGAATTTTTCTCGAAAAATCAAAATTACTTTGTTAGTTGGATTGAGTATTCTTTTGCAGTCTATGGTTCTTGGTTGAATAGGATTGCCATTTGCTAGAGGGGCGAGAATATAATTTCGTTGGACGTATATTTTGGGTGTTTTGAGTTGGGCTTAGTCGCTGGCGAAGGCTGGTAAACCCAGCTCAAAATACTAATAAATATCTATTTACCTTAAGCACTTTAGATTCTAAATAAAATCCAATAGGATCATTTTGATGTCTATCTTTTAGGCTACGGTCTAGGGTTCAAAATATGACACTTGCTGTCTGAAAAGGGGGGTGAAATAATCGTTCCAGATGTGATATATTTTTGACATTGACCCGGCCGGCAATAGGCTAACTCATATAGGGCAGAAGCCAGTTTAGGTTAAATCAAATTATTTTGCCTAGATCACTGATTTCTTATTATTTTTTATCTCGCTGTGATCAAGAGTATCTGCTTGGGGATATTGCAGGACCAAAATGAAAGTTTTGATTCTTTTTCAGTGGAGATGAAGTCGACATTGTGCTATTTCAGTGCCTTTTCATTGTTTATATAAATTATGTTATGGTAGTGATCACCCATATCAATCGAGAAGATTAAAGTCAGATTATGCTCCCTGGATTCAATCACCTTGCGACTATTTCTATAGTTTCTAACTGACCTTATATCTTTACTTAACAGAAATTCCCTTAGGGCATAGGGGGAGGTGTAGTGTTAATAAAGGATGCCTATAAACAGATTTTAGTACTGGGTAGAAGAGGTGCTAGTTACCTAAACTGCATAAAGTTTTATCCAAACCAACTTATTGATTTGGTGCATAACTTGTAACTTTTAGAGTGCCCCATTTATTAATTGTAACGGATAAGTCTTCTATAAAATAAGCACATTGTGTATCACTGTATGTGATAAGGTATCCTATAAAGATTTATCTAAGGGGGAGATGATAGTTATTGGACAATTTTAATCTGAGATTGCATTAAAAGAAAGAGGGTAAGATTTGCACATACGTTGTTTTACTTTTCGGGTGAGTCCACTTTCTTTTGGTGTTTTAGCTATAGTGGCACGAATAGAGTTTAGATAGAAATAGGCTATACGGGGAGCAAGGGCTTGTCATTGAGTAAGGCCTGGAGCTGAAATCAGCTATTCCTAGTAGCGGCATGTACAATTTTCTTCGGCATTGGTTCGGAGGGCAATAGGCTCATTTAAGTAGCGAAAATACCAGCTAAAATCCAATAAGCGATTTCTCTATAAATTGATGACTTCTTTGAAATATCTTATCTCGCCATGATTGAGAGTATCTTCTTAGACAGGATGTAGGGTCAGGCTATAGGCTTTGAATATATTTTGCCTGTAGAGGATGGCCTCCATATCGGACCAGTTCAGAGGCTTCTCTTTGTTGATATAAAGTACGGTATGGTAGTGGTAATTTATTATAATATAGGCAGCAATATCAATAGTTAAGGTTGAAGCCAGATTAAGGACCATAGGTTCAATCTGCTCACAGCGATCTTCATGAGTTTTGCCAGATTTTATATCTCTACCGTACAGAGCCGCTTTTCGTAAACAGTTGGAGACACGGTGGTAGTAGGGGGCCTCTAGTGCGGCTTGAGCACTGCGCGTAAGAGGCATTACTTACTACTTGTCTATCTATACAAATTTCATTCGATATTTTATGTGGTATTAATTTGGGTGACGCTTGAAGCTACTACATTTACGGATGTCCAGAATTGTTCCTAATTATTGTCGTCCTAAATATTTTCCCTTTTATTCTTGCTGCCTAGAGTTTTCTAGATCTTTCTCCGATTCTAGGGGGACTCTAGGGGCAAAATTTACATTTTGTCTGATTTTTGCTTCGGTCATATTCTTGGCTCTTTCATAATTAGTTCCATTCTTTTCTTTCGAATATTTTTTAATAGTCGTGGTTACACCCTTCTCATAGATCTATGTTTATTGGTTCACTTTCCTCGGTACGACGTACTGATATTCGTCTAATGATACGCCCCTCAATTCGCTCAACGAATATTAAAATAAGACTCTTGGTCATACCGTACCACTAGTCAGATAATACTAATTTTGTGGGTGTCTTTGTCTTGTTTTGACTCTGGTAGCTTGAGTAGCCTTTATGATGACTAATTGTTGCCAGCGCACTGCCAAACCAATGATGCATTAAATGCAGCTTTATGTGGCATGCATAGTTACGTCAGTAAAAATTTTGGCGTTGTTATTATCGCAACTATTGTCCATCTGCTATTTAAGGGTTGATATCAATTTTTATGACCCCAATACTCTGCCAGTGCACCAAGGGGTGCACAATTATTGGGGGAGTTTAGGGCCAAGCCCAGAGCATAAATCTCGTAATTTTTGATTTGCTATTGTTTTACTTCCCCTCTTTTCATACTTTAGTTTTTAGAAATAGGCAGTACCCGCTTACAGTCATTAATTTTTTAATGATATTTCTGAAGAAAAGGATTAATCATGTCAAATATTGGTCATGTTGAAGGTTGGGATACAGATAAGCCATTCATTTCTGATAGTCTTGAGGCAACCAGTTTTCACTGGGCTGCATGGACTGGTATAGAGGATTCTACAGAGGGAAGTTATATCCAGGGGATTGTAGAACTCAAAAATACTGGAAAATTTCCCATCCTTGACGCCAAAGTTTTTTTGGATCTCGATGATAATGGTATGACTTGGGATGCATATCTATGTAATTCATCAGGTACTCCAATAGAAGATGGTTTTGTAAGCTACGGCCATTCCATCGCTCCAGGCGAAACTGTTAGAGTAAAGTACTGGTGGGGACTGAAGCATGTTGCCGGCCCTACTAAGTGTGATTTTTCTGTTACCGTAAACATGTTCCCAGAATATAGAGTTCAGGTTCCCAGATCGAGCGCGCATCAAAGCAAAACCTCAATTCAAGCTTCTTGAGTTTTATATAGCTAGATAATGCGATTTTAGCTTAATAGGAGGGGCGACTTCCCCCTCCTATTAATATACTTATTAAAAAGATGTTCACATACCAATGGATAAAATCGTTGAGTGATGTAATTCAGCTACTTCGGTTTATTCCTTATTGGCTGCCACACCTTCTCTAAAACTCCCTTCCTGGTATGGCTTACCCAATAGTCACTTGGCATAAATTCATTGGGCTGGCGATCTGTGGTTGCTACATGAAAGGCTTTCGCTAAAATGATAGTGTCTTGCATTGGCATTACACCTATTGTACTAAGCCGTATCTGTAAAAGGATCAATGGCTAGAGGTGTTTTCGAGATGCCATCTTATAACTCCATCCTATGGTGAGGAATATATATCCTTGCTTCCTGGCGGGATATTCAGGGCCGTTATAGATCAAGTTATCCTCTACTTGGTTAGCTATTTATACAGTATTTGATCCGGTGTAAGCATGATGGCGCTTGAAGCTACTGCCTTTACGGGTGTTGCCAGTGATCCTACCCACCAACGACGGACACTCTCTTAAGCGATAAACTACGCAGCAGAGGTGCTCTATGACAAGATCAAATAAACCAACCAAAACCACTCGTAAACAGTACTCAGAGGAATATAGAAAGGATGCCCTAGCACTTGCGCTCAAAGTTGGGGTAAGCGTTGCCGCTAAACAGCTTGGGTTACATCCTTCTCAGATTTACGGATGGCGAAGCAAGGCTAAGTTACATCAGAGCCGAGGGGATGCCGAGAGAGAGCTGGCCACAGAGAATGCTCGCCTTAAGCGGCAGCTGGCTGAGCAGGCAGAGGAGCTAGCGATCTTAAAAAAGGCCGCAGCGTACTTTGCAAAGAGCCTGAAATGAGGTACGCCTTCATGCAAAAGCACAGGCATGAATTCAGCATCAAAGCGATGGCCAAGGTATTGAACGTATCTCGCAGTGGGTTTTACGACTGGGTGTCAAGATCGGCCGGCCAATCCAGGTACCAGCAGTACCGAATGCAGCTCGATAGCTTGGTACAGCAGCGCTTTATAGCCAGTAAAGAACGTAGTGGCTCTCCTCGCCTGACGAAGGAATTGGCCAGTGAGGGGAGTAAATATAATCAAAAAACAATTGCTGCCAGCATGCGTCGACAGGGCCTACGGGCTAAAGCCGCCAAGAGATATAAAGCCACAACCTATTCAAAACATGGTCTGCCAGTAGCTCCAAATCTGCTCGAGCAGAACTTCAATGCTGAAGGGCCGAATCAGAAATGGGCTGGGGATATAACCTACCTGCGAACGGAAGAAGGTTGGTTATATCTGGCTGTAGTGATAGACCTATATAGTCGGCTAGTTATTGGTTGGGCGATGTCAGAAACGATGACAGCTACATTGGTCTGTGACGCTCTTCAAATGGCTTTATGGCGACGTAAGAAACCTACGAATGTTATCGTGCATACTGACAGGGGAAGCCAGTATTGCTCTAAAGATTATCAATCTTTGATTACAGCTTATGGTCTGCGGTGCAGCATGAGCGCCAAAGGTAATTGCTATGATAACGCTTGTGCAGAAACATTCTTTCACTCACTTAAGGTAGAAGCAATCCATGGTAACCGCTTTCCCACAAGGTGCCTCATGCGAGAGACCGTATTTGAGTATATAGAGATAGACTACAATCGAAATCGCTTACACAGCGCCAATGGCTATCTCAGCCCTGAGGCGTTTGAGGAACAACTAGTCGCTTAGTGGTGTGTCCGTTGTTGATGGGTAGGATCACAGTTATTACTGCCGCTCTTGTAGGTTTGGGTCATTATTTCTCTAAGTGTTGGCTTAATTAGTGTATTTTGATAAAGTTTATGAAAGTCTTCAGTAATAATCCCAAGCCCTGGTAGTTTAATACATTTTATTTCCTTAACTTCCCTGCTCGAATATCATTTTCAGTCTATCGGCTCCGGATCGGCTAGATATTAAAGTGGTTTTCTGTTCATCATCAATAATAACTGCCAGTTTTCCGTTCAAATAACGCTGAATTTCCGAGACTCTGTCCAGGTTAATTAGATAGCTCCGGTGTAGGCGCAGAAATTGATCTGGATTAAGCTTTTGCTCTAGTTGATCTAAGCCCATTTGTAAGGGCTTGATGCCTTTCTCCGTATGAGCAATAATTGAACCTTGCTCCGACTTAATAAAATAAATATCGTTCAGATCAATAAAGGCCATACGATCATCGCACTTACTTACGAGGCGCTTTAGTGCTATCGAATCACCCCCTACCCGAGTACTGTTATGAATAAGTTTGATTCGCTTCTCCGCTTTTTCGATGGCAGCTTTTAAGCGTTGCAATGGGAAGGGTTTAAGCAAGTAATCGATTGTATCGTGGTTAAAAGCATCAATAGCAAACTTAGAATACGCTGTTGTGAAAATAATATAGGGTTGGTAAGTTAGGGCATCTAGTACATCCAATCCACTAAGATGAGGCATTTCAATGTCCATCAGTAATAATTGTGGCTGATGCTCCTCGATCAATGTTAATGCTTCCAGTCCAGATTTTGCTTCGGCAACCAATTCAATAGACTTAATAGTTGCCAGTTGAGCTTTTAATTTATTCCTTGCCGGTGCTTCATCTTCGGCAATAATGACCCTTAAATTCATACAGACATCTCAACTTTAACGTGGGCACCGTTTTGATTGCTTAGAGTAAGTTTTCCATTTGGTCGTAGCTCAATGCGCTGGCGCAAATTATGAATTCCAGTTCCCTGTGAGTGGATAAAACTAAGAACGCTTTCCTGAAATCCATATCCGTTATCTGCGACTTCAATAATTACCTTGTCATTCTTTAAGTAGATACGACATTGAATCTGTAAGCTTTCTATTGTACGGCAATGTTTGAAGCAATTCTCAAAAATTGGCTGTAATAATAGGGGAGGGATAGAGACATCACTGGCTCTTGGGTCTACCGTAATCTCTACCTTCAAATTATCACCAAAACGTACTTTTTCTATCTCTAAATACTTATTAATTAGTTCAATTTCTTCTTTGATTGTAGTTTCTTCTAGCTCGCCAGTGTCGAGAGAATACCTCAAAATATCTGCCAGTTTATGTAAAACCTCATCAGCAAGGTGTGGATCGCTATGAATATAGGAGGAGATTGTATTAAGACTGTTAAACATAAAGTGTGGATTTAGCTGATAACGTAATGTTTGTAATTTTGCTTTCTGCATGGCGAGCTTTTGCTCAGAGGCTTTATGGCGGTATTCCAGCATGGCGTAAGAACAGTATAAACAGGTAGCCCACATTAGCCCATTAAAAATAATACCCAGTCCCATATTCAATCCGCCTTCGACATTAAAGGCGTACTCTATAAACCAGCTAACGCACTGGTTGCCAATAGTCATATGGACTACCAGGATCATCCACTCTATTAACAATGAATGAAACCCTCTGCGTCTAAGGCGCAATACAATGAGAGCTGTGGACCAAGTGGGTAGCCAATAAAAGAAAACAAACCATATTGGAGCACCAGTGAGGGCACTGCTAACCGAACTTATATCTCCTGATTCAAAAAAGACAAATACGCAAGCTATATCTAGTAACAAAACGACGACAAATGATTTCGCAAAGAAAGGATGCTTAAGATCTTTTAGTATTGACATAAAATATGTGATGAGCAATAGCTATCATAGCTTATTTTTGGTTGGCAAATTATATTGGGAATAAATAAGATAAGATAGTTTTAATTCAACCCAGCTTGATGTGTTTTCTTGTTATCTAAAGGTGAGTATCAGCACCCATAAATTACAACTTAAATGGGTGCGGATACTATGAGGTTCTTTTATATTCTATGGTCTTTCTTCTCCGAAGAAGATTCACAACTGGAACCGATAGGGGGAGTGGCGTAACTCTTCTCGATGAGCTGTTTTCTCTCTACCGGCACACCTGCAAGATAGATTTTTTCTGGGTTTGTAATTGCTTGTATGTTCTCAATAGGATTTTTATTTAGCAGAATAAAGTCAGCACGTTTTCCCTGGGATATTGACCCTATATTCTCACTTGCATTCAAAGTTGTTGCTGCAACCTGTGTCGTGGCGAGTAAAATTTGCTGGTTGGATAGACCCGCCTTGTGCAACGCTAATATCTCGCTTATTAAACCCAGTCCGTGTGGTGAATAGGGATTGCCGGAGTCAGAGCCAGCGCCAATTTTAATACCGGCTTTAGCAAGCCTTATCACATTATTATATGCTACGGATTTTTTCTGCCACGCTATCTCTCTAATGGTTGTTGGCGCTTGGACTTCGTTAAATAGGCAGGCCTGCATTTTAGGGTGTATAGGCGCCAAGTCTAATTGACTGATAGATTGATGCTCATGTTCATCCCCCTGATTATGATATACCGACAGAGTGGGTATATAGGTAACCTTGTTTTGTTGCATGAGTTCTATAAACTCATTGTCCACGGGCTCAAAATTAATACCGTGGGCTAAAGCTGTGGCACCGGCCCTGATTGCTCGTTTTCCATCTTCCAGGGTGGAGACATGAACAAAAAACGGCAAGTTGGCGCTTTGGGAGCGTTTACCGATCTCTTCGAGTACATCATCTGAAAGCGGGATGGTAGTACCATCAAATGTCTCTATGATGGCTTTGGTTAACTTTGGTTGATAACTTAAATGTACATCCCAGCTCGCGCTGATTTGCTCAACACTATCAATCTCATGAACTTTCACCCCGAATTGGGTACCGTGACCTTTAGGGTTGGTGAAGGCGGGACCGGATGCAAACACTAGTGGGGCCGAATCGTCCAGCTGGATTATAAGCTGCATCATCTCGCTGGACATCAGAAGGTCCGTAACAGTGGTAACACCATAATAGAGATGATTGTTTAAGTTGGTTTCTAGCGGCAGATGCTGATAATTCTTATAAGTTGACCCTGATGCACTCAAGTGCACATGTAAATCGATTAAGCCCGGTATCGCATATTTACCTTGTGCGTCGTGGGTACTCTCAGCAGGTAGGGCTGTCCTGGTCATTGGAGTGATTCTGGCTATGCGGTCATCTTGAATGTAGATACGGCTTTTCTCGCTAAAACCCTCCGCATTACTGGTTAATATTTGTACATTATCGATTCTTAAATCGTAGTCATTCTTTTTCGTTTCCAGGGCGAAACTATTACTTGAGGCTAATAGTAAACTAAAGGCAGTGGCTGTAACTTTCATAAGAGTTTCTTTTCCTATTGAGTTTTCGCCTAGCCTATAGCGACAGTAATCTCGGTGTTGAAAAAATGGACGAATCGACATATTCGTAGATGAACGAACAGTTTAAGCCTGTGAGTGGTGTGGCATTGAGGTGAGTTGTGGGGGCTGCTCCTGGCTTGTTAAGGTTAGCCTTGGCTATGAAGGGCAGTTCAAAGCAGTTTCTTGATCGATATAAAGGATGGCAGGCTTGAAATCGCTTGTTGCAGCATATGTTGCGACATCCTGGGAAATCTGTCAGCTGGCTTTTGCCTACTCAATTGAGACGATCTCCATAGGCTTTGCCCGGCCCTATATCTTTACTATCTTTAAATGCTCAAGCAATCGCAGTGGCCATTCATGAGATTTGCGCGCTACGTGGAATAGGCATTGGTTGCTCCCTATCTCTCTGTTTCAAAAAATAATGAATTACTTGTAGTCGTTGACTAGCTGCCCATTTGATGATTCTTTGAATTGAGGGTGTTCGTCATCAATTTCGTAAAAATCAGATTTTTCGCCGGTGAAAATATGCCCCATAGTTTTCAACCCGGTTGGGCCATCTAGTGATCCTGCAATAATTCCAGTGGCATCGAGATTAAATGGTTCCCAGAATAGGCTCGAGCCACATTGCTGGCAGAAGCCTCTGCGAGCTACGTCTGATGTTTTATACCACGCCAGCCCGTCATCTTTTGTTATCTTAAGATTGACTTTGCGGGCCTTTGTATGAGGGCCGAAATTTCCATGTAGTTTTTGACACATACTACAGTGACAGTTAACTACATTGCGTAGTGGCCCTTTAACCTCGTACCGCACAGCTCCACACAAGCAACTACCGGAAGTAATTGAATTCTTGCTGTTCATATAATGAGCCTATAGGTGCAAAAACTTGCTTAAATAGGGATTGTTTTGGTGACAAGGGCTTTTTCATGAGTAGGGCCTGGGACTTAAAACGGCCCTCCCAGAAGCGGCCGGTACAGTTATCTTGGGCATTGGCTTGGCGGGCAATAGATTCGTTTAAGCAGCGTATAAACCAGCTGAGTTCCATTAGGCGGTTTCGCCATAGGTCAATGATTTCTTTGAATTTGTTGTGATCGAGAGTATCCCCCTGAAGATGGCGTAGGGCCAAGCTGGAGGCTTTGAATATGTTCTGCCAGTAGGTATCAGGCCAGTTCAGCGCTTTTTCTTTGTCTATATAAAGTACAGCATGGTAATGGTTGTTCATTACTGCATAGGCCGCGATATCAATAGTGGAGACTGAAGCCAGATCGTGCATCCTAGATTCAGTCCACTCGCGACAATACTCATAGTTTTTACCAGACTCTGTATCTCTGCTACACAGAAATGCTCTTCTTACTCAGCGGGAGACACAGTGATAATAGGACGTCGCATTGAGAGCTGCGTGGAAGATGCATTGGTTACGCCCTATTTGAAGGGCTATTTAAATAGTATTTGATCCGGTATTTTATGTGGTGTCAATATGGGTGGCGCTTGGAGTCACTACCTTTTGTGGGTGTCCAGAATTGCCCAACTTTGAGTAGCCCAATTCCCGATGAAACAACGATTCTTAACTTTCGCCACTTATTGGAGCTCAATCAGCTAGGTGCAGCTCTTTTTGATGAAATCAACAAGCATCTTGCTGAGAATGGCATGGTGCTGCGTGAAGGCACGATTGTAGATGCCACTATTATCTCTGCGCCAACTTCAACCAAGAATAAAAAGAAAAAACGTGATCCAGAAATGCATCAAACAAAGAAAGGCAATCAGTGGCATTTTGGAATGAAAATGCATATCGGGGTTGATGATGTGCTCGGAGTAATACATAGCATAGATACAACAGCAGCCAATTCGCATGATGTCACAACCACAGAGCGAGTTCTCCACGGGGAGGAGAAAAGAATCTGGGGAGACTCTGGGTACATTGGTGCGGAGAAACGTGAAGAGTTGAAAGAGCGGGAGGCGGATTGGTACATAGCAATGAAGCCGAGTAAGCTAAAAACTCTTCCAGGGCGTGATGCACTCCGTAAAGCGGAAAAGATCAAGGCGCAGATAAGAGCAAAGGTCGAGCACCCCTTTCGATACATAAAACGGGTATTTGGTTATGACAAGGTCCGCTATCGGGGACTGGTAAAAAATACTGAGAGGCTGTGCTTACTGGCAGGCTTTACCAACTTATTAATAGGGAGAAAATACTTGGCCACCTAGGGGTGGTGCGCCTGAAATCCGCCAACTGGGGATTTTAGGTGAAAAATTAGGGGACTATTACGCGAAAATTACGCGTTTGTGCGTAATAAAGTGAATTTTTCAAGCAGCTCAGCTTAATTCTGGAAAAATGCTTCGTTGATCAGAGGGTCCCTAAGTATGAAGTTAATTTTCATAGAAAGACTGCTTCTCTTCCAAAAAATATTGCCGATATAGTGCTTTATGAAGACATAGGCGCTTTGGGTTCTTGGCTGCAGACCCTTTGTGTTGCATGTGATGAAATTACTAATAACGCGAAGATGACAGAAGATTCTGTGCAAGCCTTTGTTAAGCATTATGGGTCATACGATATGGCATGTCGGGCCATTTTTCATTTAAGTTGGTTTAACATGCTGGCTAGATACTCTGATTCTACTGGTGTTCCCTTTGAAAGTGACCAAGTTCTAGATGGGGTCGCCTCTCCTACTAGAATGCACAAGCATTAGTTAATAATCTTATTGTTCGGCTCGGGATTGAGGAATTCACTATTTTTAAACTTTACCCATATTTGCTTAGTCAAGATGTTGCATTCAATACCCCAGCAATGTGGATAATTTAGAATTGCAGATTAAGCTGACAATGGCCTAGGTTTTTATTGCATTAAGGGCAGATGATTATGGGAAAAAATATACACCGATACGCCATTTTTGCTGAGCGGGTTCAAGTGATGGACGGCGGAGCAGAGAGCTTTAGAGGCTCTGCGCCGACTCAGGAGGCGGCAAAGGAGCTGGCAGAGAAAATTGCTAAATCCCAAAAAGCGCAGTTTTATTTCTGGCTGTAAATTTTGCACACTAGGTATTGATTCTTTTTTTTGAGGGGGAGTAAGGTAGGGATGGATATGTCTGTAGGTGAAGTCTTATTAGGCAGAATTTTATGCCAATGCAAATATCTACTAATGCTGAAGTTTGCTGATCTATTGTAGAGTTAATTTATCAATGTAATTGGTACAGGTGTGTAATCTTGATGTTTGGCGGCAAAAAAAGATTATCAAGCGCCTTTTTATAACTTTATTTTTATAATTTATGTACAAATGAAAAATAATCTCTATCTTTTTTTGGGGGGTAAAATCATAAAATAAAAGGTGTCAAATGACTGTCATTGTGTTACTTCTAAGTTTAATATCGGTACCGATGCAGAAATCAGGCCAGAATTTAACTCCGGCCATGAATGAAGAGTATGTCCTTGGTGTTTTCAAAGAGACATTTAATTCTGATGTGGATATTGATCATGAGTGGATGATGAATGTAGATCATCACGTTGCTGGAAAAAAAGATTCAGGATGGTGTTTGATCAAGTTGATGCAGGTGAAGAGGTGGATTATTTAGAAGGCTATGGAGTGAAAAAAAATAGTAATGGAAGTTATACAATATCACTTAAGGATCACGTAGGTTGGGTGACGATCTCCGAGCTGTTCATGCCTTTAAAATATGAGCATTTAAGTGAAAATGATAGAGAGAGCTTGATTGCGCGTGGTTTAAATGAAAAGGATCTACAGATCATTGAGGTTTATCTTAAGAAAAACAACATTCTAAAACTTCGGCAATGGGCACTGTATGATTATCTTCAAGATTCCTCGGAGAGACTGGTAAGTATATGCAATTCAAAAAACGGGCGAGGAAGGGCTCTTGAAACATATAAAAACGAAATTAAAGCTATAGAATTTGAGGTAGAGGATAAATGGGCTCGTAAACTGTACTCTGAACTTGATGCCAGGGCTCAGAGGGTTCTTTTGTCATACTTGACTGAATCTTTAGGTAGTTTGTCTTTTGCAAGAACAAAAAATTTTGATGCTTCAGTGGATAATTTTTTTAAGAGTCTAGAGAGAAAAGAGTATTTAGATGGCTTTAAAAATGAAATTAATAAGGAGGAAAAAGATGAAGGCTAAAATTTTCATGTTTGCATTTCTGCTTGTTTCTGATGGGGCGTTGGCGATTGCAACTATCCAGATAAAATCGTTTTCGGCATCACAAAGGATTGACTCTCAGCCGGAACATGTTGAAATAATCTCAAAAGCCGAAGTGAGTTCAACGGTGCCACATATAACGGCTACATTTGGGTATGATTTTAGCTGTCCTGGGATTATATCAGGGGAGCTACGGGAAGAGGTCTCAGTTAGTCAGAGCTTTGTTAGGTTTCTACCTATTGAATATTCAAATGTTGGGCAGGATATTCCTGGATACCCTACATGGTCTGGTGGCTCTAATAATACTAGTTGCCTTTTGAATGCTAAATGGACTGCAAAAAACGCTTATGGTGTGGGCGTTACATTTGCAGGTGTTGGTGTCGATTTCCAAGTTAATCTTCCAGATGATGTAAAAAGTGCCAATCAAAATGTAACAGTTCAGCGTCATTTTGATCACGCCTGCCCCCCGACTCCAGATGATAACTGTGGGCCAGGCACCAACACTATGTGTCCTTAGGTAAAAAAATGAGGCTAACATGAAAGTTGAAGCTATAACAAAGCGTATTTTTTTGGTTTTAAGGGGTACTTTAATTGTATTACTTGCATTTGGTATGACTGGAAGAGGTTACTCCCACCCTTGTACATATACAGATCCAATTATTATTGATCTTGGTAGAGATGGAATTAACCTTGCTGAACGAGGTAATGGTGTTTATTTTGATATATCTGCAACAGGCGAAAAGATCTAGGACAGCCAAAGACTGAAGGGTGGTGCCGGCAATAGGGCTAGCTGACCATCTGGCGGCTCTTTCTCTTTGGTTTACAGGTAAAGGAGATGAAATTCTGGGAATTGCTGGTTAGGTTTTGGAAATCGCGCTTTTGGATAAAAGGGCGGTAATCGTGCTGTTGAGTACTTGAGGCCGGGGCAGATTAGCAGGGCGTAGCTGAGAGGAGGCGCCGACAGTCGCTTATACCGTGTACCCAGCGCTTATCGAGTTGAGCACAAACTTTTTGTACAACCTCTACCGATCCCACCAAGCCTTTAAAGCGACTTTCAAAGTTCCGGTTGAGATAGAGCCAGTGCTTGGGTGAAATGCCGAGCCGCTCCAGAATAGGCGGCGTGTTTTCGGCAATACAACCTCGTTTTCTGGGGTCTAAATGCCGGCCGCTCCAGTCCACTAGCTCCAAATAGTGATCCAGCTGGAAAGGTAGCCCTTTCGGCATATTCAAACGCTCACCGCCGGCAAACGGAAGTAGATTTTTGGGCTGCTTACCTGAGACTGTCGCACGAATACGCTGTTGAAGCGAAGTGTAATCAGACTCTTCAGGTGTCTTGGCAATATTGGCACGGATCGGATTGAGGTCTACATAAGCCATACAGGCGGCGAGTGCTCTTTCATCCAGTAAAGCCTGAGACTTAAACCGGCCTTCCCAAAAACGGCCGGTACAGTTGTCTTCAGCATTGGCCTGTCGGGCGATAGATTCGTTTAAACAGCGCATAAACCAGCTGATATCCATTAGACGCTCTCGCCATAGGGAAACGACCTCTTTTAGCCTGTCTTCCTCAGCGTGATCGAGAGTATCGCCCTGAAGATAGCGCTGGGCCAAGCTAGAGGCTTTGAAGAGTTTTTTCCAGCGAGTAATTACCTCTGTAAGAGACCACTTGTTAGCCGATTTTGTGTCGATATAGAGCACTATATGGTAGTGATTACTCATTACTGCATAGGCGGCAATATCTAGCGCAAACACCTCGGCTAACTTATGCATACGGCTTTCAATCCATTCGCGCCGATGCTCGTAATCTTTTCCGGACTCAGTATCTCTGCCACAAAGAAATGCACGCCGTACACAGCGGGAGACACAGTGATAGTACGGTGTTGCATCAAGAGATATCTGGGTGCTTCGCGGTAGAGTCATCGGCTGTACACGCACTTGACTGTATAAACATACAGCATTTTGTAGGGTTTTAATCTTTTGTCAATAGGGATGGCGGTTTATACTCCTTCTGTTTGGTGGGTGTCCAGGATTAACTTCTGTTTGGTGGGTGTCCAGGATTAACTTCTTCATTGACTTGACGCTTTAAGCTTCTACTTTGGTGGGTGTCCAGAATTGTCTTCCTAACGATGCTGGAAAAAATCATTAAGCGAATTGTCCGGCGCCTGTTCCCGGAATTAACCGGCGGTCTGCACTTGCCGCTGTGGGGGCAAGTAATCAATGCCCCGGTAGCCATTACTGAGGCGGTAGAGAGCACCGACGAACAGCCAGGCTATTGCGTAGACGTGCAGCTACTGAGCGCGGACGGCAAAGCGGATACGGCTATGCCGCTAATAGAAAAGGTACCGCTGCCGGTAACGGGTATTGGCGCAGAGCGGGGGTTGTATGCATTCCCACAACCGGGCGCCCTGGTGGAGCTCGGCTTTGTTATGGGCTTGCCGCACCGGCCGTTTATTCGCTCGGTATTTGCGCGGGGTGAGTTGCTGCCGCAGCTGGGGGCCAAAGATTTATTACTGGCCCAGGACGCGGCCAATTACTACCGCATCGACGGCAAGGGCAATATTAGCGAGCAATGCCAGGCAGTGGCGGAGCGCTTCGCCGCACTAAAGCAGCGGCTAGTAGTGAAGGACGGCGGCACGGTTTGGGTGGGCAATGAATCCAGCAACGTACTGCGCATCCTGGATGACTTAATCAAAGTGACCAGCGCAATTGCCAACACGTCCGCAGGGCACACCCACGAGTACACCGACAACGGTACCCCACTAAAAACCAAAGTGCCGGACCAGGCGGGGGAGTTTAGTGGGCAGAAGGGTAGCGCCGATTCATTGGATTCTGAACTGGCGCCGATTGTGGGTTGAGGAGTAAAAAACTAGACAAGTTCTTCGGGGGAGGGCTGGCTGATTTTTTCCTCTACAACTCTTACCGTGTTTGGGTTTTTGATATCTGTAAAATAAAAGACAATATTATATCCTTTATCTTTCTTCAGCTGGTGCTTCAGCTGCCTAAATCTATGGTAAAGATGGCCTATACCTATTACATTCTCGGAGACTCTTTCCTCACTAGCTGACAAACTTAGTAGACCGTTAACAGCGACGGCTATTGCATTTTGTATTTGGTTTAAATTAACACCATCTAGGTTTGTAGTTCTTGCATAGCTATCGATATGCAAAATTTCTAAAATATCGTAAAGTTTTTTTGTTCTATCGATCTGTTGCTCGATTTCGTAATCAATAATGGATTTGGTTTTGCAAAATTTGGCTTCTGCTTCGCAGAGCTCATTTAAGGTTTGGATTGCTTCGAATAATCTGGACTCTCCGCTTCCCATATTGTCTATTGATATTTTAAAATCGCTGATACGGCTATTAGGGAAGCAGGCTTTGTATAGTTTTGTTTTATCAGTAAACACCACTTTCTGGTTCTTTTTTATCTGATTGAGAAAATTTTCGTATCTCTCTTTGTGGTCTAGGTAATTTGAGTAGGAGCTTTTTTGTTGTTCGTGCTCCCAGAGACGGTTTGCATGATTAAGTTGCTCATAAGCAAGATTAAGTTGTTGAGCAGTTTGCTCGCTACGGAATACCATACCTCTGACACCTGCTAGCACAAGAACCCCTGCAAATGCCTTAAAGGCTGGGGTAAGATATCTCACCAAGTTTTCGAAGCCTTGATAATTGGGTGCAAAGTTATATTGTGGGTCTTGGCTTATTGCTAATAGAATTAATATAACTATCGCTATGATAAACAAGACTACAAAAGAGCCAAATATTAAGTGGCGAAATAGCGGGTCTTGTGATAATTTTATTTGACTTGCTTTTGTCTCTTTTTTTTTGTCATTGCCGTTAACCATACTTTTGAATATATCCTTTATTACTTGAATGCTATTTCTAGTTATTTTGTGGGAGATCTTTATTAATTCCGGTAAGGCCAAGGTATTTTTCATTTGAAAATTTATGCGTCTGAGGTTGTTGTCTAACACTTACCTGACATAAGTTTTCTTATTAATTCTTTGGTTGGTGATTCTGTATTTTCATTTCTGCCTACACGGTGTTCAGTGAGGCTATCATTTCTGCGGATTTCATCTGTTTCTGGGTAGATCGTCCCGAATCTATATACATAAATGTGAGTTAACACATTTTCTTTACATGACCGTAGATGTTCAGCGGCCTTATCGAAGTGCTTGTAAATAGTATGCTCATAAGTGTTTTCTATTATAAATGGGGTGCAATTGGTACTGCTTGAGATACTGATTATTTCATTTAATATATGAATCAGATTGTCAATTCGGTCATAAATTTGGGTTGTGATATTCGGTGTTCTTGACCAGTGGCCTTCATTTATAGGGATGTTGCAGTAAGCTAGGCTGAGATAAAAATTTACCTCTTCAATCTGCTTCTCAGAGAAGATATAGTTTTTACCAATACTGCCGACTAATTTTTCTATATCTTGAAGATTGTTTAGGCTAATTGATACAATACTATGTTGGGTGATTGAAATATCAAAATTTGTTATTTTGCAGTTCGGAAAGCACTGCGAGTGAAAAGTGTTGATCTTTTTTCCGTCGAAAGTTATGCCAAGATCAGTTGTTATTTTATTAATTATATCTTTAAATTGGTCTCTGTGCTCAAAATATAGGTTGAAGTCACTTTTAGTTTTCTCGTGTCGCCAAAGGTCATTAGAAAGGTCCATTTGCTTGGATGTTTGTTCACTGCGAAATTTTAGTCCAACTATGCCTAGTACTGCCAGAAAACCTGCTCCAATCTTTGCTGCAGGAGAAAGATACACTGTTAACTTGGTTATTAGTTCTCTTGTCGTTTCGTGGCTTTCACTGCTGCTGCTAAAAAATATAAACCCTCCGACAAAAAGGGCAGAGGTTAGGATTAAGCCTATCCATAGAATGGTGATAAATAATGGGTCTTCGGTTAGTCCTGGTTCTTTTTCGTTATGAGAGACGGTTTTTGATTTTGCTTCAGGTTGTTCCATAACACCTATCTCATTGTGGGGGCATTCACTAAAGTAAATGCTAGGTAGTTTTCGGTGTCATTATTGAACAGTTGAAGGTCTATTGTCGCTTTCTTTTTATTTATGTGTACAGCGACTGAGGTATGGTTTTTTCTAGACTGAGAAAATACCCGGCGACCCCAATGACACGAAGCTTTCACTCTGTCCGTTTCTTCGATCGAGTTTATGCCAACTCCATCTCCTATAGTTGCTCCTGTGATTTTGATCTCGCACTGACGGTTAGATGATTCACCAATTATTAAAAGAATGCCGCCGGGAATGTCCTTGGCTTCCATAATATTGAGGCGATCACTATCGATTTCTGTCAGATTATCTAGGGAAGGGTAAGTAGTGCGTTCTTGTTGGCAGGCAAGTAGGACGGGAAGGCTAACAGTAGCTGGAATTAGCCATTTTAAAGCGCATAAAACAGTTCCCTTTAAAGTCATCACTTCTCTCCCTGTGATTTGTTATTCGCCAAAATCCTATCACCCCAAGCGGATGCTTCAAAACCTGTCGCACGCAGTAGCTCCGACCAAACCAAATTTCAAAACCCTTCATGCCTTTTCATGGCAACCAAAATCACCAATTAAAGCTGGGGAGATAATCTAGCCTATATCCCCAGCTGGGAATCTAAATGCAAATCCAATTAGCGAGTGTTGGGTTTTGGTTTTTCTGGCTGAGATGGGGTAGGTTACTTCCAGTCAGAACTTGCTACCTGGATATTAGATCCGGCCATGGTCAAATATTCGCCCTTTGGCGGTATCTCCGGGGTGGCCAGATGTACATCCAACGCCACAACTCCCTGGCGTGTTTCTCTGTCCCACTCAGTGATCGAGAACTTTGCCCAAGTGTTGTGATTCGTTGACCGCACAAAGTACTTGTCAGCCCAACGGCATGAAATATTAAAATATTCTACGGGGACCGGTGATCGCTTTTTGGATTCCACAGTGAGCCCAGACCGAACCTCGGAGGTGGGCAAATTGATCTCGCAAAAGTTATTGCCATCCTCTCCTATATAGAAATTCACTAGCTCCCCGTGATCTGCATCATCGAACTCTGATACAAACACAACTCTCAAGTTATTAGGGTCGACCTGTAGCACATGAAAATCGTTACTCCCAGCCATAGTTTCTTTATTCAGCGTACTAGTGGTAATTTCGTTGGGGCTAGGTTGTTGTGTAGGCTCATCTTGCCCACCAATAAAAAGCCCTAAGCCGATAGCCCCAAAAAAGACAAAAGGCCCCCAAATTGACTTCCAGCTACTGGTCTCTTTCCCGCGTAGCTTATTGCCCACCATGGTGGCTGTTCCAACGATGGCAATAAAAAGAATGACTCCCCCAAAAAATGACATCACTACTCTCCTTGTAATTTGTTATTCAACAAAATCCTATCACTCCAGGAAGATGCTTCAAAACCTGTAGCACGCAGCAACTGCGCCCCAACCAAATTTCAAAACCCTTCAAACCTTCTCAAAGCAACAAAAACCACCAATCTCCCCCCAAATCCCGCAACTCCTAAGGCCTACAGCCCCCTCTGTTCAAAAAACATACCGCCAACAGGGTCGCCGTTCACTCCTCCCCACGCCTGCCGATTTTTGACGTTCTTTTAGTTGATGAAATGAGACTAGCGGCCCTGGCCTGAGCTGGTGCGGGGTTTGGGTAAGAATTGGATTTCACACTTTGAAGAGATTGGAAGAGAAATGAAGAGGAGTTTCACAGGGGGAAAGCAATAGATTGATGGTGTCCACATGTGGGCAAGGTAGAGTTAAAAAAATCCTGTGTGGACACAATGTGGACACTTTGGGTCTTTTAAGCGCCATTCTTCAAAATTTAGGGAAGGTAAACCAGAAATAAAAAACCCGCGAAAGCCTACGCTATCGCGGGTTTGAGATATGGTACCAGAGGCCGGACTCGAACCGGCACGCTTTTAAGGGCGGGGGATTTTGAATCCCCTGTGTCTACCAATTTCACCACTCTGGCACTTTCGCTGCTCGACCTTGGGGTCGGTGCGAAGAGGGCGTGATTATAGCAATGCTTTCGCTTGGGTCAACCAGTGATTTCAATAACTTAGCGCATTTTCTGTCGTCCCAGTTAACAGCTCCTAAAATTTCCTATAACCTTCGCGACCTCTCCATAGTTTCTAGATTTCCAGGATTCCATGCAGCGTCAGGACTTTGACTTTCATCTGCCCGATGAGCTGATCGCCCGCGCGCCCACCGAGGAGCGCCGTGGCAGCCGTCTTTTGTGTCTGGATGGGCCCAGTGGGGCCATTGCACATCGGCAGTTTCCAGATATTCTCGATCAGGTCCAAGCTGGTGACCTGATAGTCTTTAACGATACCCGGGTGATCCCGGCGCGTTTGTTCGCGCAGAAGGAGACCGGCGGTAAGTTGGAAATCCTGGTGGAGCGGGTGCTCAATCAGACGGATATCTGGGCCCATGTGCGCTCCAGTAAGTCGCCTAAGCCCGGTTCCACCATCGTCCTTGAAGACGGTACCCGTATAGAAGTGACTGGTCGCAAGGACGCACTGTTTGAATTGTCGTTCCCCAAAGAAGAGGGTGTGCTGGCGATTCTGGATCGCCTCGGCCATATGCCGCTGCCTCCTTATATTGATCGTGAAGACGATGCCAGCGATCGGGAGCGCTACCAAACCGTATACGGCCGCAATGCCGGTGCTGTGGCGGCGCCGACGGCGGGGCTGCACTTTGATGATGAGATGATCGGTGCATTGCGGGATAAAGGTGTCGAGGTTGTCTTTGTTACCCTGCATGTGGGTGCCGGTACTTTCCAGCCGGTGCGCGTGGACAATATTTATGAGCACCAGATGCACAGCGAAGTGCTGGATGTCTCCCAGGAAGTGGTGGATGCGGTAGCCGCTTGCCGCGCTCGCAATGGCAGCGTGATTGCGGTGGGTACCACCAGCGTGCGCGCGCTGGAGAGTGCGGCGCGCAGTGGCCAGTTACAGGCCACGGTGGGGGAGACAGATATCTTTATTTATCCCGGTTATGAATTCCAGGTTGTGGATAAGTTGATCACCAACTTCCATCTGCCGGAATCCACCTTATTGATGCTGGTGAGTGCCTTCGCGGGGTACCAGCACACGATGGCCGCTTATAAGGCCGCTGTTGAGGAGCGCTATCGCTTCTTTAGTTACGGCGATGCCATGTTTATTACCCGCGATCCCAATGCCAAAAAAGAAGAAGTAGCACCAGCGAAAGGAGATACCCAGTGAGCCGCGAATGTTTTATGCAGTTTGAAGTGGATACCACTGATGGCAAGGCCCGTCGCGGTCGCTTGCGTTTCCCTCGGGGTGTAGTGGAAACCCCGGCGTTTATGCCGGTGGGCACTTATGGCACCGTGAAAGGCATGTTGCCGAGGGATATCGAAGGGATCGGTGCACAGATTATTCTGGGCAACACCTTCCACCTGATGCTGCGCCCGGGTACCGAAGTGGTTAAAGCCCACGGCGACCTGCACGACTTTACTCAATGGTCCGGCCCGATCCTTACCGACTCCGGCGGTTTCCAGGTGTTTAGCCTGGGTGAACTGCGCAAGATTACGGAAGAGGGGGTTTCTTTCCGTTCGCCTATCGATGGCAGCCCGGTATTCCTGGACCCGGAAGAGTCCATGCGCGTTCAGCGGGACCTGGGTTCCGATATCGTCATGATCTTCGATGAGTGCACCCCTTATCCGGCCACTACCGATGAAGCGCGCAAATCTATGGAGTTGTCCCTGCGCTGGGCGGAGCGCTCCAAGAAGGCTCACGGCGATAGCCCGTCGGCGCTGTTCGGTATTGTGCAGGGCGGTATGTACCCGGAGTTGCGCGATGTGTCCCTGCGCGGCCTGACTGAGATTGGTTTCGATGGCTATGCCATTGGTGGCCTGTCTGTGGGGGAGCCTAAAGATGAAATGATCAAGGTCTTGGACCACCTGGCTCACAAGATGCCGGAAGATAAACCGCGATACCTGATGGGCGTGGGCAAGCCGGAGGATATTGTTGAGGCGGTGCGCCGCGGTGTGGATATGTTCGACTGTGTCATGCCCACGCGTAATGCGCGCAACGGCCACCTGTTTACCTTTGAAGGTGTGGTGAAAATCCGCAACGCCAGGCACCGTCACGATACGGGCCCCTTGGAGGAAGAGTGCGATTGCTACACCTGTGAGAATTTCTCTCGCGCTTACCTGCACCATCTGGATCGCTGTGGTGAAATTCTCGGTGCGCAGCTGAATACGATTCACAATTTGCGCCACTACCAGCGCTTGATGCAAAAGCTGCGCGATGCCATTGCCGCCAATGAGCTGGAGGCTTATGTCGCCGAGTTCTACCGTGGTCTGGGCCGCGAGGTTCCGGCACTGGAGGCCTGATCAGGCGTCGCTTTTACCCTGCCTGGGGTGCTGCTGGTCTCATTGCGGCACCCCTGTAATTTGTCCGTTCCCACGATCCCCGTATAATCAGCCCGCACTTTTATTGGGGGCGGTGTACCTTGCATTCTGCGTATACTGCCCGCATATCCAGGCAAATTGCTTAGGCAGATTGCCAAGATTTACCGGCCCTCGGGGTCACACTAGAACAATGAGAACAGCATGAATCGCTACCCGATCTGGAAGTACTTTCTGATTCTCGCGGTTGTGGCCTTTGGCCTGATGTACGCCGCGCCCAATCTCTATAAGCCGGACCCTGCCGTGCAGATTTCCGGGCAATCCAGTGCACTCACCATCGGCCCCGATGTCCTTGCGAATGCACAAAAAGCCCTGGATGATGCGGGTATTGCTCACTTCGGCGGCGAAGTTGGGGACAAGTCAGTACTGATTCGCTTGAACTCCATGGAGGAGCAGTTGCCGGCTAAAGAGGCGATTCAAAAAGCGCTTGGAACCACCAACTATGTTGTCGCCCTGAACCTGGCTTCCACCACACCCCAGTGGATGAAAGATATCGGCGCTAGCCCGATGAAGCTCGGTCTGGACCTGGCCGGTGGTGTGCACTTCCTGATGGAAGTCGACACCAACACCATCGTCAAGAACAACATGGAGAGCTACGAGCAGGAAGTGAAAAGCAAACTGCGCGAAGCCAAGGCCCGTTACCGCAATGTGGAATTGGTGGATGATCGCGAGATTATTGCCCGTTTCCGCAACGATGAGCTGCGCAGCCTGGCGATGTCCACCATGCGCAAGGAATTCCCACAGCTTCAACTGCGCGAGTCCGGCAGCGGCGAAAACCTGGAGATCCGCGCAACCCTGACCGAACAGGAAATCAAGCAGCTGGAAGATTACGCCGTAACCCAGAACCTTACCACTCTGCGCAACCGGGTGAACGAGCTGGGTGTTGCTGAGCCGATCGTACAGCGCCAGGGCCGCAACCGTATCGTTGTGGAGCTGCCCGGTGTACAGGACACCGCAGAGGCCAAGCGTATTATCGGTAAGACAGCCAACCTCGAATACCGTATGGAAGCCCGCCCGGATGAGCTGGTTTCCAATAAGGAATACTTCGAGCGTCGTGACCCCGAGGAGCAACAGTTGTACGGTGGTGCCTGGCTGGAGCGCCAGATCATTATCAAAGGTGACAGCGTTACTAATGCCCGAGTCGGTTACGACGAGAGCGGCTTCCCTCAGGTAAATATCACTCTCGATGCCCGTGGTGGCGAGATGATGCATCGCGCTACCTGGAAGAATGTCGGCCGCCGTATGGGCACCCTGTTTATCGAGACTCGCTTTGAGCCGGTAACCGAAATCGACGAAAACGGTAACGAAGTTACCGTGCAGAAGCGCACCGAAGAGAGGAAGATTATTAATCTGGCCACAGTACAGAGTGCCTTGGGCAAGCAGTTCCGCACCACCGGTCTGGATAGCCCGGCCGAGGCCCAGGAATTGGCCCTGCTGCTGCGTGCCGGTGCCCTGGCTGCGCCCATGTACTTTGTGGAAGAGCGTGTGATCGGCCCATCCCTGGGTGCGGATAACATTAAGGTGGGTGTGCAATCCGTACAGATCGGTCTGCTGGCCGTGATTATCTGTATGCTGATTTCCTACCGCGTATTTGGCTTGGCCGCGAACCTGGCCCTGGCGGTGAATATGATCCTGCTGGTGGCGGTCATGTCGCTGTTGGGTGCAACCCTCACGCTGCCTGGTATCGCCGGTATCGTATTGACCGTGGGTATGGCGGTGGATGCCAACGTGCTTATCTTCTCGCGAATACGGGAGGAGCTCAGGAATGGGATGCCTCCCCAGACAGCGATCAGTGCCGGTTTTGACAATGCTTACAGCACCATTGTGGATGCGAACATCACCACCCTGATTGTGGCGGTGATTCTGTATGCCATCGGCTCCGGTCCGGTACAGGGCTTCGCGGTAACCCTGTCTATCGGTATTCTCACCTCCATGTTCAGTGCCATTATGGGTACGCGAGCAATTGTTAACTTGTTCTACGGCGGTCGCCGTGTGCAGAAGCTCTGGATTTAAGGGAGTCAGTCATGAGTGAGACCAAAGTGGATAACGGCAAAATTACCGAGTACATGGGCAAGCGCGTCTACGACTTTATGCGCTGGCGCAAGATTGCCGGGGTTGTCTCGGTGGTGCTGGTACTTTCCTCTATCGCCGCACTGGCGATGAACGGCCTGAAGTTCGGCCTGGACTTTACCGGTGGTACCCAGGTTGAAGTGGGCTATGAGGTAACGCCTTTTATTAGCGACGTGCGCGATCAGCTGGAAGCAGCGGGTTATGACGGCGCCACGGTAGTGAATTTTGGTTCTGAAAAGGACCTGCTGATCAAGTTGCCCCCTGAGGTGACCGAAGAGGAAACCCAGATCAGCGCTACCAGCCAGGAAACTACAACACCGATCGGTGACAAGGTAGTGGCTCTGCTGAAGGCCGGCAGTGAAGGCGATGTTGAGCTGCGCCGTGTTGAAATGGTCGGCCCTCAAGTGGGTGCCGAGCTGCGCGACGACGGAGGCCTGGGCATGATGCTGGCCCTGTTTATGGTGATGATCTACGTTGCCCTGCGCTTCCAGTACAAGTTCTCCTTTGGTGCTGTAGCGGCTCTGGGTCACGATGTGATTATCGTGCTGGGTTTCTTTGCATTGATGGGACTGGACTTCGATCTGACTGTTTTAGCGGCGGTACTGGCAGTGATCGGTTACTCCCTGAACGATACCATTGTGGTATCTGACCGTATCCGTGAGAACTTCCGCAAGGTGCGTAAGGCTGAGGCCGAGGAGATTATCAATATCTCTATCAGTCAGACCCTGGGCCGTACCTTTATGACGTCCTTCACCACCTTGCTGGTGCTGTGGGCGCTGCAGTTCTTCGGTGGGGAATTGATCCACAACTTCTCCCTGGCCTTAATTGTGGGTGTGGTAGTGGGTACTTACTCCTCTGTTTACGTAGCTGCCAACGTGCTGATGGCTTTGAATATCAACAAAGAAGACCTGATGCCGCCGGTGAAAGAGGGTGCGGAACTGGAAGAAATGCCCTGATGTGAATGAGAAGTGGCTGCGTTGACGCAGCCATATTCGAGCGGCCCCGGCCGCGCTTTGCTGTTGATCAGCGGAGCGCCGTCGGGGTTTTTTATTGCGCGGAGGTTAGTCTCTGGGCTTTTTGCCGAGGGTGATGTGCTTGGGGCCGGAAGTGTTGGTCTGGCCGCTCACCCCTTTGGGCACCTGCTCGATCTCACCGCCACCGGCGAGGAACGCCTTTACCTGCTCCTCGATACTTTCGCTGGTCTCGAGGGGAGCGGCTTGTTTGCGATTGGAGGAAGAGGAAGGTTTCTTGGCCACGGCGCTATCCGGTTTTTATGTGTAAGCGGGCCATATTAGCACGGTTTGAACAAAAAATCACCCAAGTGGCCAGAGTCTGCGCATAGCGGGTATTTTGTCGACAGTTTTCGGATAATTCTGTCGTTTTTGGATAAATCGGGCCGCTTCGAGGCAGCCCGGGAGATATTGCGTTATTCAGCTTCTTCTGTGGTCTCTTCGGTTTCCAGCGGCCAGCCGCCCATCTCTTTCCACTTGTTCACGATGCCGCAAAACAGGGTTGCGGTTTTTTCTGCGTCGTACTCGGCAGAGTGGGCGCAGTTGTTATCAAACTCGATTCCAGCAACCTGGCAAGCTTTGGCCAGTACGGTCTGGCCGTAGGCGAGGCCGGCAAGACTGGCGGTATCGAAGCAGGAAAACGGGTGGAATGGATTGCGCTTGATGCCGGTCCGTTCAACGGCTGCATTGACGAAGCCCAGGTCGAAGTGGGCATTGTGGGCAACCACGATGGCACGGGTGCAGCTGTGCTTTTTCACGGCGCTGCGAATCTTGCGGAACAGCTCGGGGATGGCAATTTCTTCCGGCCATGCGTCGCGGTCCGGGGATTCCAGGTCGATGCCAATAAAATCGAGGGCGGATTGCTCAACGTTGGCGCCTTCAAAAGGCTCCAGGTGGAAACTGTGGGTCTCCAGTGGGAAGAGGTTGCCGGAGTCATCCATATCCAGGATAACCGCTGAAATTTCCAGCAGGGCATCGGTGCGGGCGTTAAAGCCGCCGGTTTCAAGGTCGATGACCACGGGCAGAAAGCCACGGAATCGCTGGGCGAGAGAGCTTTTTGGTCCTGTGGGTTCTTCGGCGGGTGTCACGGTGGTTCCTTGTAAATCTTGTCTTCAGGCCAGCAGCATTTGGCGCTGGTGGGGCAGGGTATTGTATTCGAATTGTGGCGCCCGCCGGGAGGACTCTCCCCGCAGGCGCTGTAATCAGGGCATTCGCCGATTACGCAAGTTGCCAGTTTAAGGTTTCGCCGGCTGCGAGGGGAATCAGATTTTCACCACCCATATCCAGTTTTTCCGGCAGGGTCCAGGGGCTCTTGACCAGGGTGATGGTGCCCTCATTGCGCGGCAGCTCGTAAAAATCGGGGCCGAACTCACTGGCAAAGCCTTCCAGTTTGTCCAGTTTGCCTGCGCGCTCGAATACCTCGGCGTAGAGTTCGATGGCGGAATAGGCTGTGTAGCAGCCGGCGCAACCACAGGAGTGTTCTTTCTTGTGGTGGGCGTGGGGGGCTGAGTCGGTGCCGAGGAAAAACTTTGGACTACCGCTGGTGGCCGCTTCGATCAGCGCATTTTGGTGGTAGCCGCGCTTGAGGATTGGCAGGCAGTAAAAATGCGGCTGAATTCCGCCAACCAGCATATGGTTGCGGTTGTATAGCAGGTGGTGTGCGGTAATGGTTGCGGCAACACCTTCGCGGGCGCCCTGTACAAACTCTGCCGCTTGGGCGGTGGTGATATGTTCAAACACCACTTTCAGTGTGGGGAAGTCATCGACCAGGCGGGACAGGGTCTTCTCGATAAAAGCCTGCTCGCGATCGAAGATGTCGATATCGCTGGTGGTAACTTCACCGTGTACCAGCAGCTTCATACCGCAGGCCTGCATTTCCTCCAGGGCCGGGTAGATATTGGCGATATCGGTAACGCCGGAATCGGAGTTGGTGGTCGCGCCCGCTGGGTACAGTTTGGCGGCGATAACTCCGGCTTCGTGGGCTTTGCGAATGACAGCGGCGTCGGTCTTATCGGTGAGGTAGATCACCATCAAGGGTTCGAAAGGAGTGTCGGCGGGAACATTGGCGTTGATACGTTCCTTATATGCCACTGCACTTTCGGCATCGGTTACGGGGGGTACCAGATTGGGCATTACAATCACGCGGCGGAATTGTTTTGCGGCATCGGGCACAGTGCGCCCGAGAGCGGCGCCGTCGCGCAGGTGAATATGCCAGTCATCGGGGGCGCGAAGGGTAATTTGCTCCGTCATGGTACTCCGTAAAGCTTCTTAGCGTAGTGAGTCGTTGTGCGGCGCGAATGCTACCCGAAGCTGTACAAAATTGCGATGCACGAAAAGGCTAAAAATCAATCAATTGTACTTACTCGCGCCTTGGCGCTAGTCGATCGCGAGCTTAGGCGCTACAATCGCGCCCCGACAAAGAGTGTGGGTATTATTGTGCCCGCAATTTACCGATCCTGGGCATATCTCCAAGAATAACTCCCCCAGACCGACACTAGTTTCGCGTAGTGGCATTCCCCGTCTCCGCGTTTTAGTCGTGGCGACGTATTTCCGGCAGCAGAGGACAGCAATGAGCAAAATCGAAAAGGTGGTACTGGCATACTCCGGTGGATTGGATACGTCGGTAATTGTGCGATGGTTGCAGGAGACTTACGGTTGTGAGGTGGTGACGTTTACCGCTGATATCGGCCAGGGTGAAGAGGTAGAGCCGGCCCGTGCCAAGGCCGAGGCCCTCGGGGTCAAAGAGATTTATATCGACGATCTGCGCGAAGAATATGTGCGCGATTTCGTTTTCCCGATGTTTCGCGCCAATGCCATTTATGAAGGGGAGTACCTGCTGGGTACTTCTATTGCGCGCCCGCTGATCGCCAAGCGCCTGATTGAGATTGCCAACGAGACTGGCGCCGATGCCATTTCCCACGGTGCTACCGGTAAAGGTAATGACCAGGTGCGCTTCGAATTGGGCGCCTACGCGCTGAAGCCGGGTATCCAGGTAATCGCCCCCTGGCGCGAGTGGGACCTGAACTCCCGCGAAAAGCTGATGCAGTACTGCGAACAACACAATATTCCAGTGGACTTCTCTTCCAGCAAGAAGAAGTCTCCCTACTCGATGGACGCCAACCTGCTGCACATCTCTTACGAGGGCGGCAACCTTGAAGATCCCTGGGCGGAAGCCGAAGAGGATATGTGGCGCTGGAGCGTGAGCCCTGAGGCGGCTCCGGAAGAACCCACCTACATTACTTTGGGTTTTGAGAAAGGCGACCCCGTTTCTATCGACGGCGAGCGCTTAAGCCCTGCTACTTTGCTTGAGAAGCTGAATAAGTTGGGTGGAGACAACGGTATCGGTCGTCTGGATATTGTGGAAAACCGCTATGTGGGAATGAAGTCCCGTGGCTGTTACGAAACCCCTGGCGGCACTATTTTGATGAAGGCGCACCGCGCCATTGAGTCTATTACCCTGGATCGCGAAGTGGCGCACATGAAGGATTCCCTGATGCCGCGCTACGCCGAGCTGATTTATAACGGCTACTGGTGGTCCCCAGAGCGCCGCATGCTGCAGGCTGCGATTGACGAGTCCCAGGATGTGGTTAACGGCGAAGTGCGCCTGAAACTGTACAAAGGCAGCGTGAGTGCTGTCGGTCGTCGCTCTGCAGACAGCCTCTTCGATGAGCGTATCGCTACTTTCGAAGACGATGCTGGCGCTTACGACCAGAAGGATGCGGAGGGCTTTATCAAGCTCAATGCCCTGCGTCTGCGCATTGCGGCAGGTAAAGGAAGAAAATTGATTTAGTTGATTTAGATCAGCAATTGCCGGGCAGGGATGCGCTTAAATCCTTATCTGGCCAATAGTAACCACAGTGCCTCACACACTGTGGTTATGCACCTTCTGTGGTGGGCCAATCCCGCACAGTGGAACCGAATCTTAAAAGCAACGGAAGTAAAAACATGACGACAACGGTGGCAAAGACCGGCCCTGTGCCGGACTATGACTACAATATCGTGCGCCAGTTCACCATCATGTCCGTGGTCTGGGGCATTTTTGGTATGGGCATGGGCGTATTGATCGCAGCCCAGCTAGCCTGGCCTGAACTCAACGACTTTTGGCAGCCCTTCTCGCACTTCGGGCGCTTGAGGCCCCTGCACACCAATGCGGTAATCTTCGCTTTTGGTGGTAGTGTTCTCTTTGCCACATCTTACTATGTGGTACAGCGTACCTGTCAGGTCCGCCTTTGGGGTGGCTGGCTGATCCCCTTCACCTTCTGGGGATGGCAGGCCGTTATCGTCGCTGCGGCAATTACTCTGCCGATGGGCTTCACTTCCACCAAGGAATACGCTGAGCTCGAGTGGCCTATCGATATCCTGATTGCCCTGGTTTGGGTTGCTTACGCGCTGGTGTTCTTCGGCACCATCATGAAGCGTAAGACGTCTCACATTTACGTGGCGAACTGGTTCTTCGGTGCTTACATCGTCACTATTGCTGTTCTCCATATTGTGAATAACCTGGAGATTCCTGTTGGCCCGTTCAAGTCCTACTCTATCTATTCGGGCACTAAGGACGCAATGATCCAGTGGTGGTATGGCCACAACGCAGTAGGGTTCTTCCTGACTGCCGCTTTCCTCGGCATCATGTACTACTTCGTACCTAAACAAGCTGGTCGTCCGGTTTACTCTTACCAGCTGTCTATCGTTCACTTCTGGGCACTGATCTCCCTGTACGTATGGGCTGGTGGTCACCACCTGCACTACTCAGCGCTGCCCGACTGGGCTCAGAGCCTGGCGATGGTTATGTCCCTGATTCTGCTGGCACCTTCCTGGGGCGGTATGATCAACGGCATCATGACCCTGTCCGGCGCATGGCATAAGCTTCGCACCGACCCGACCCTGCGCTTCCTGGTGGTATCCCTGTCCTTCTACGGTATGTCTACCTTCGAAGGTCCGATGATGTCCATCAAGACTGTAAATGCTTTGTCCCACAACACTGACTGGACCGTTGGTCACGTACACTCCGGCGCTTTGGGCTGGGTTGCCATGATCTCTATCGGTGCTCTGTATCACCTGGTTCCGGTTCTGTGGAAGCGCCGCGAAATGTACAGCGCCAAGCTGATCAACGCGCACTTCTGGCTGGCCACTGTAGGTACTGTTCTGTACATCGCCGCTATGTGGGTTAACGGTATTACCCAGGGCCTGATGTGGCGTGCATTTAACGCCGACGGCACCCTGACTTACAGCTTCGTAGAGAGTGTTGTAGCTAGCCATCCGGGCTATGTAGTTCGCTGGTTGGGCGGCGCCATGTTCCTGGTGGGTATGCTGCTGATGGCTTACAACGTTTACCGCACGATTACCGAGAAGGTAAACGATGCCGAAGCCGATAACACCGTTCGAGCAGTGCCTGCGGCATAGGAGTTTAGATCGTGAAGAATCATGACCTCGTAGAAAAAAACATCGGCTGGATGATCTTTTTCACCATTATCGCCATCAGTTTCGGCGCCCTGGTTGAGATCGTTCCGCAGTTCTTTACCAAGGATAACTACACGCCGCTGCCGGGGCAGAAGCCGCTGACAGCAATGGAGCTGGAAGGTCGCGATATCTACATTCGCGAAGGCTGCCACGTTTGCCACACTCAGATGATTCGTCCTCTGCGTGCGGAAGTTGAACGTTACGGCCACTACTCCATGGCTCAGGAATCCATTTACGAGCACCCCTTCCTGTGGGGCTCCAAGCGTACCGGTCCAGACCTGGCGCGCGTAGGTGGACGCTACTCTGATGAATGGCAGCGCGCGCACTTGTACAACCCGCGCAGCGTTGTGCCTGAGTCAATCATGCCTGCTTACCCCTGGTTGTTCGACAATGTGGTAACTGGCGAATACACCGCACGTAAGATGGAAGCGCTGCGCTTCGTCGGTGTGCCCTACACCGATGAGGACATCGCCAACGCCGCTGAGCCTTTCAAAGGTGGCAAGGTCAAGGAAATTGACGCGCTGGTCGCTTACTTGCAACAGCTGGGTACCCTGGTTACCCAAAAACGCTAATAGCGAGGAAGGAAACTCGTGACTATTGAAACTTTGCGGGAAATCGGTCTGGTTCTGGGCTCTGTGGCTTTTCTGGCTATCTGCTGGTGGGCCTTCTCTCCGAAACGTAAGAAGCGCTTCGAAGAAGATGCCAATTTGCCATTTGCCGATGAAGAGCGACAAGCCGACAAGGAGAAGTCGGCCGCTCAGCAGGACGAATCCAATTCCGGGGATAAACCCGGAGCCAATCGAAAACAGGGGCAGGATAAGTAATGAGTACATTCTGGAGTGTGTGGGTAATTGTGCTCACCCTCGCCAATCTGGCGTTGATTACCTGGGTACTGTTCGCCAACCGAAAGGTGGCAGTGGATGACCAGGCTGAACCGGAAAACAAAACCACGGGCCACGTTTACGACGGCATCGAGGAATACGACAACCCGCTGCCCAAGTGGTGGTTCATGTTGTTTGTCGCCACCCTGGTGTTCTCTGCGGGATATCTGGTGGTTTACCCGGGTCTGGGTAACTTCAAAGGTGTTGGCGACTGGACTTCTGTCGGTGCATTGGAAGCTTCCCAGGCTAAGGCTCAGGAGAGATTCCACGAGACCTTCGGTAAGTACGAGAATATGCCGATCGAGCAGATTGCGCAGAGCCCCGAAGCCATCAAGATGGGTTCCCGGATCTTCGCTAACAACTGTGCGGTATGTCACGGTGCAGATGCCGGTGGTAACTTCGGCTTCCCGAACCTGACTGATAACGCCTGGCTGTACGGCGGCACTCCGGAAAAAATCCTGGAAACCCTGTACAACGGTCGTCAGGGCATGATGCCTCCTCAGGGTCCGGTGATCGGTGAGGAAGGTGTTAGAAATGCGACAGAGTATGTTCTCTCCCTGAACGGCCTGGAGCATGACACCGCCATGGCCGCCGAAGGTCAGAAGGTATTCAACACCGTGTGTATGGCTTGTCACGGTATGGATGCCAAAGGCAACCAAATGCTGGGTGCGCCAAACCTGACCGACGACATCTGGCTGTACGGTAAGAAGCGCGAACAGATCCAACACACTATCCGCGGAGGTCGTACAAATATGATGCCCGCGCAAAAAGACAAACTGCGTGAAGACAAGATTCGCCTCGTAGCGGCCTATGTCTACAGCCTGTCCCAACAGGAAGAAGAAAAGCAGTAATTAACTATTGAGGCCCGGCATTTGCTGGGCCTTGTTTTATCAAGGGACTCCGGGCGCTGCAGGGACGGAGAAAAAAGCCTCAACATAAGGGGCTACCTGGCCCACGTACAAGATGTGCCCGTGCGAGAGTGAGGTTTGTGTGAGTGATTTAATTCCAACCCGTGAGGAACAGGAAGGTGATGGCGAAGTTCGCTATCGCATGCTGTATGAGTCGGAAGACAAAGTCTACATCCGACATATCAAGGGTGTTTTCACCCGTGTTCGCAAATATACCGGCCTGCCTTTGCTGCTGGCTTTCTTCTTCCTACCCTGGATCAATATCGACGGGCGCCAGTCGGTCTTCTTTGATCTTCCCACCCGCCAATTCCATATTTTCTGGACTACTTTCGGCCCCCAAGACGGCTTCCTTCTAGGTTGGCTGCTGATCATTGCCGCCTTTGCGCTGTTTGCGGTCACCACATTGCTGGGCAGGGTGTGGTGTGGCTTCACCTGTCCGCAGACCGTCTGGACCATGATGTTTATCTGGGCAGAAAGGGTTTGTGAAGGCGATCGCAATAAGCGAATGAAGCTCGACAAGGCCCCCTGGAACCTGGAAAAGGTCCTGCGCAAGGGTGGCACGCACACCATCTGGCTGCTGATCTCGCTGGCAACTGCACTGGCCTTTGTGGGCTATTTCTACGGTGTGCGCGAGCTAGTCGTGGATCTGGCGACGTTTAACGCGCACCCGCAGGGTGTTTTCTGGGTCGCTTTCTTCACTTTTGCCACCTATATGAACGCGGGCTTCCTGCGCGAGCAGGTGTGTAAATACATGTGCCCCTATGCCCGTTTCCAGTCGGTGATGTACGACGAGGATACGCTGGCGGTTTACTACGATGCCAAGCGGGGTGAGACCCGTGGTCCGCGCAAAAAGAACGTGGATTACAAGGCGGAAGGTATGGGTGACTGTATCGACTGCTACTGGTGTGTTCAGGTGTGTCCGGTGGATATCGATATCCGCGACGGCATGCAGTACGAATGTATCAATTGTGGCCTCTGTGTCGACGCCTGTAACAGTGTTATGGACAAGATGGGCTATGAGCAGGGTTTGATTCGCTTCACCTCTGAGGATGAATTACAGGGTGGAAAGACCCGCTTCCTGCGTCCACGCCTGTTTGGTTACGCACTGATTCTTATTGCCATGACAGGCCTGTTTGCACAGCAGGTGATGACTCGCAGCCCTATCGAGGCTGAAGTCTCCCGCGATCGCGGTACCCGTATGTTCCGTGAGTCCCAAGGGCAGGTGCAAAATGTCTACACGGTGAAAATCAACAACATGGATCAGGCTCCCCACGAATTCACCATCAAGGTGGAAGGTAAGCCTGAATACGATTACTCCGTTCGCAGGCCAAGAACTATTTACCTGGTGCCGGGAGAGATGTTCTCCGTTCCTATTCGGGTCAGTGTTCCCAGAGAGCAGCTGAAGGATACCAAGCACGATATAGAGATTGTTGTCCAAGCAGTCGACAATCCTGAGCTGGTTGATAAGCACCGAACGGTGTTTATTGGTCCAAAGCAGTAGACGGGGCGCCAATCCCGTTGCAAAGTACGGGCCCGCCCAGGCGGGCTCGACTTTTGTGCACAAACGGTAACTTTTTGGTAACGCGATGAATGAACCAACCCCAAAACCCTGGTACCGGGAACCTTGGGCGTGGATGGTACTGGCTCCACTGATTGCAGTGGTGGTCGTCTCCACAATTACAGTCTCGATAGCGGTGCGCTTTGCTGACGATAAAGTCAGTGATACCTACTACAAAGACAGCCGCATGTATCACTTTAGCGCCGAGCAGGACTTGCGCGCGAAAGAGCTGGGTCTGGCCGCTTTGGTCCAGTTTCAGCCAGCTGAAAACACGGTTGTCGTGGAGCTGAATGGCGACCTCGACTACCCCAAGGCCCTACTGCTCACATTGAGCCACCCGGTGGAGTCTGACCTGGATAAGCATATCGAGCTCTCCCAGCTCTCTGTGGGCCGCTACCAGGGCACCTTGCCTGAAGGCGTTGGGAATCGCTGGTATCTGCGCTTAATGCCGGAACTCGATCCTGATGCGCATCAGGACGCCAACTGGCGCCTGAAAGGTGAAATCAACTTCGATCTCGGCAATGCCGCGCCACTGAACGCAGTAACTCAATGACTTTGTCTTCCTCCTCCTGTTATCACTGTGGACTCCCAGTCCCTCCCGGCAGCAACCACTCGGTGGTGATCGACGGGGCCGCCCGGGATATGTGTTGTCCAGGCTGTGAGGCGGTGGCCAGCGCTATCGTTTCCGGTGGTCTGGATGGCTTTTATCGCTTCCGGGAGAAGGAGAGCGACAGGCCGGAGGAAGCTCAACCCCAGGACCGCTGGGCGGCTTACGATTTACAGGAAGTGCAGCAGCAGTTCGTTCACGATTGGGATAACGGCAACAAGATTGCCTCGCTGTTGATTAGCGGTATTACCTGTGCAGCCTGTGTGTGGCTGATAGAAAAGCACCTGGGGCAGTTGGACGGGATTGAGAAGGTCTCTGTCAACGCCAGCACCCAGCGTGCCCAGATCGGTTTTAATCCCGACAAGATCAAACCCAGTGAGCTGTTTGGCGAACTGGAGCGGATTGGCTACCGGCCGGCCCCGGCCACTGCGGCCAACCAGGAAAGTGTGATCCAGAGCGAACACCGCGCCGCCCTGCGCCGCCTGGGTGTCGCTGGACTCGGCACCATGCAGGTGATGATGTTTGCCATCGCCCTGTATTTCGGTGCTGCCGCGGAAGAGGGCGTCGGCGAGTTTGAGCGCTACTTCCGCTGGGTTTCCCTACTGGTGGCAACGCCAGTGGTTTTCTATGCGGCGCGCCCATTTTTCAGCGCCGCTTTGCGCAGTCTGCGCGCTCGACACCTGAGTATGGATGTGCCAGTGTCCCTGGCGATTGGTATGGCCTATGTCGCCAGCTTTTACGCCACCGTATTCGGCACCGGTGAGGTGTACTTCGAATCTATCTCCATGTTCACCTTCTTCCTGTTGTTGGGGCGGACGGTGGAAATGCGCGCCCGCCATCGGGCGGGCTTAGCCAGCGGTGGTTTGGCTCAGTTGCTGCCGATGACGGCGGCCAAATACCAAGGGGACGATATTGTCTATGTACCGGTGGCCGCATTGGCCGCTGGCGATAAAGTTTTGTTGCGCCCGGGAGACACTGTCCCCGCCGATGGGGAGGTGCTGGAGGGCGTTAGTGGTGTGGATGAATCCCTGCTCAGCGGTGAATCGGCACTGCAACAGAAGTCTGCTGGCAGCCCGGTTTATGCCGGTAGTGTCAACGGCGATTCCACCCTGACTATTCGAATCACGGCAGCGGGGCAGTCGACTCGCTTGTCCGCTATTGAGCGCCTGGTAGAACGGGCGCAATTAGATAAACCCCACCAAGTGGCCCTGGCAGATCGGGTTGCGGGTATTTTTGTCGGCGTCGTTTTATTCGCGGCACTGGCGGCGTTTGTTGTCTGGTGGCAAATCGATCCCAGTCGCGCTTTTTGGGTGTCCCTGTCTGTTTTGGTGGTGACTTGCCCCTGTGCACTGTCGCTGGCAACCCCTGCTGCCCTGGCCTCCGCCACCCTGCGTTTACAGCAGTTGGGGCTTCTTGTGGCTGGAGGCAGCCTACTGGAAACTCTGCCGCGTATCGGCCGGGTGCTGTTCGACAAGACCGGTACCCTGACGCGCGGTGAGCCGAGAATCCTGCATATTGATTTGCTGCGGTCCAACTGGAGCGAGCAGCGGGTTAAGGATGTTGCCGCTGCCCTGGAATCCCAAACCAATCACCCCCTGGCCAGGGCCTTCCGCGCCTGGCGTGGCAATCTCATCGCCACTGATCTGAAAGTCCATACCGGAGCCGGCCTGGAAGGGCAGATCGAGGGGGGCAGTTACCGGCTGGGTAAGGCGAGCTTTGTCTTCCCTGAGGATGTTTCTACGCCCGAAGGGGAGGGGCAGTGGCTGCTGCTCGGCGACTCCCTGGGCCCTATTGCCTGGATTGCGTTGGGGGATAAGTTACGGAACTCGGCAACCACCGCTGTTGAGGGTTTGACTGAGCAAGGTCTTTCAGTGGAACTGCTCAGTGGTGACCAGTCTGCGGAAGTTGAGCGGCTGGCAGGGCGAGCGGGTATCGACAACTACCGCGCCGGTGCCTCGCCAGAGGACAAGCTCAGCCATATGAAGCAGCTGCAAAGCGATGGTGAGAAGGTGTTAATGGTAGGGGATGGCATCAATGATGTGCCAGTGCTCTCTGGTGCCGATGCCTCTGTGGCGATGATGTCTGCGGCGGATCTGGCCCAGTCCCGCGCCGATGCCATTTTGCTGAACGGAGATCTCGAAGTGCTGCCCAAAGCTATAGAGCTGGCGCACAAGTGCCGCCGAATTGTGCGGCAAAATCTGGCATGGGCTCTGGGCTACAACGTGATTGCCCTGCCACTGGCATTTTGCGGTCTGGTGCCGCCCTGGGCTGCGGCAATCGGTATGTCCCTGAGTTCTTTGATCGTAGTGCTAAATGCGTTGCGTCTGTCCCGTGGACAGGAAGTCGACGAAAACCCTGTGAGCGCCGCGGCTTAATCCCGTGATCACAGAAAGAGAGGAGGTTTAACTGATGGAAAGTCTGTATTTCCTGATTCCCATTGCGGTGATTTTGGTTGGCTTTGCGGTGAAGCTCTTTTTCTGGGCCGTGAATAACGGACAGTACGATGACCTGGAAACGGAAGGTCGTCGCATTTTGTTTGATGACGATGATGTTCAGCAGGACAAATCTGATTCGGAAAGGAAGCAGGAGAAGTAAGTGGGGGACTGGGGTTTTTTAGCGGCGGCTCTGGCTATCGGTTTTTTGGGTAGCAGTCACTGCATCGGTATGTGTGGGGGAATCTCCGGGGCGCTGGGTATGGCGGTACCGGGCAAAAAGACTGCTTGGGTGCAGCTGGGCTCTTACCAATTGGGTCGCCTGGGTAGCTATGCGCTGATGGGAGCGCTCGCCGGTGCCCTCGGTGCGGCGATACTGCCGGCACTAACTCCGCTGCGATTTGCCGCCGGGATCATGCTGATCCTGATGGCGCTGTATATCGGCGGTATCTGGCAGGGATTGGCTTGGATTGAAAAAGGGGGCCGTTACCTTTGGCGCTATGTGCAGCCACTATCGGCCAAATTACTGCCGGTTCGCTCTGCGGGGCAGGCATTGGCACTGGGCTCCCTGTGGGGCTGGTTGCCCTGTGGTTTGGTTTATAGCGCGCTGACTTTTGCCCTGGCCCAGGGCAGTGCCGAGCGGTCTGCCCTGGCGATGTTTGCTTTTGGTTTGGGCACCGTGCCGGCCATGCTGGCTACTGGCGCTGCGGCGGCGCAGGTGCGTGGCATAGTGCAAAAGCCGGGGGTTCGCTATGGTTTCGCCGCAGCGATTTTGCTGTTTGGTATCTGGACCATTTGGGGGGCTATGGGCCACGGTGGACACGGAGACCACGCCAACCACGGGGAGATGAGCGGGATGGAAGCCCCCGCCGAAGACAAAGAAGAGCAGGGACACCATCATCACCATCACTAAGCGCAGTGATGATGGGTCCTGTGGGCGCTAGAGGTCGATCCGCAGGGATAGGTCGATAGCGCGCAGGTGCTTGGTCAGGCTACCAGAAGAGATATAGTCCACTTCCAGTTCAGCTAACTGAGCGATGCGATCCCGGTCGACACTGCCGGAAAGCTCAATTTTGGCTTTGCCTTTGGCCAGTTTCAGGGCCGTTCTAGTGTCTTCATCATTGAATTCGTCGAGCATAATCACGTCCACACCGACGGCGAGCGCCTGCTCCAGCTCTTCAATATTTTCCACTTCGACTTCAATCAAGGCTTCCGGCTTGATCACTCGCGCTTGGGCGACGGCGTGTTCAATGCCTCCGGCGGCGAAGATATGGTTCTCTTTGATCAGGAAGGCGTCGTAAAGACCGATGCGGTGATTGTGGCAGCCACCGCAAAGCACGGCGTATTTCTGTGCGCTGCGCAGACCGGGAATGGTCTTGCGGGTGTCGAGAATCTTCACCTCAGTGCCCTCAGCTCGCGCAGCGAACTCTGCAGCGGTTGTGGCAGTACCGGATAAGGTTTGCAGGAAATTCAGTGCGGCGCGCTCGCCGGTGAGGATAGCGCGGGCATTGCCTTCCAGCTCAAAAATAACGGCGTTGGCGCTGATGCGGTCGCCGTCCTCGAAGTGCCAGGTGAGGACGAGTTCCGGGTCCAGGGCGTGGAATACAGCCTCTACCCAGGCGCGACCACTCAGAGTGCAATCTTCGCGGGTGATTACCCGGGCCCGCGCATTGCGGTCCTCTGGGATCAGCTGGGCGGTGATATCGCCACTACCAATATCTTCTTCCAGGGCCACCTGAACTGAGCGTTGCAGGTCGGCAGTGATATTGGGAATAGCCGTGTCTTGTGGTCGCATTGGGAAACCTCGAAATTAACGCCGGCGCAGTTTACCAAAACACTCGGGGTTTTGACTGCTGAACTCAGTCATTGACAAGTAGCAGTTGGCTCTACGAATAGCTGTGACAAGTGTCTCAAATATGTCGCAGAACTGTGTAAAACAGTCCTATAACGCGAGTAGAATGACCGAAGAGTTAGGCTTGATCGCAGCCTGAATTGTTCCAGAGCAGGGCCGGTAAACGCTGTTCTCTCGCGATCAAAACTTGAGTGAAATCAAGAACTTCGGCAGATTTTTCGCACATGATCGCGGCGGGATTTCAACAGGTTTGGGAATGTGGTTATCGGGGAATTGAAAGTATCCGTTTCCGCTTGGGAGACCACTTTTCCAATTACTAATTTTTGCTTTTGGCCTCAGCGCTACAAGTCGGACAGCATTCGAAGGACTTCTTGGAAATGAGTGAATCCAGAAAGGTAGTTTCCCTCTCAGAGAAAAGTGGAGCGCGCAATATTTCTGCATCAGGTAAGCCCGCTGTTCTGCCCGCCGCAGTGACAATGCTGAAAGAAAAAGCGACGGCACAATTGCTGGAGCGGATAAAAACGCTTTTCGGAAAAGTAGATGATTCCCTGTTTGCCATGGCTGAGCGAGCCCATGGCCAGGAAGAGCAGGATGGCCTTTTCCAGGCTTTGCGCTTACTTCGTGTGGAGCGCCGCAATATAGCCGAACAATTTATTAAGAATGTCTCTCGCGCTTTTCAGATACGCGAAGAAGAGAAATCAGAAAGTAGTTTCGCTTCGGATAACCTGTCGCTGGTTCACAATGATGACCTGGAGCAACTAGTAGCTGCCGACACCATGGTGGCTACAGCCAAGCGCGATTTTGCAGAGCCCCTCACCGAGTTGTGTATGAGGCTCGATACGCTCTACGCCGTTAAGGTGTATGACAAGAATAATCCTCTGGGTCCAGACGTAATCTGCGATGCTTTCGTAGAGGCAAACCAGGACCTGGATCTTCACATCCGCGCCCGCCTCACCCTGCTTAAAAAGTTTGAGCAGGTAGTTATGTTGCAACTGCGTGACTTCTATGAATTCTGCAATCAGCTACTTGTAGAGCAGGGTGTATTGCCGTCGCTGCGTGAACAGCAGCGCGTAGCCAGGCAGCGCTCTGCCTACAACGGCGCTCCCGCTCCCATTGCCAATGCACCGACTGGTGGGCCCAGCGGTGTTACGGCTGGTGGCCAACCTGGGCAAGGTGGCGTTGCCGCTACCGGACACTTTCCTCCAGGGCTGGTACCCGCTGCGGCAGGCGTTACACCGATGCCCGCTGGGGATCTTCTTTCCCACTTGGGAGCACTGCAAAGTGGAAGCCACTATCAGGGTGGTAGTGCGGTACAGCTGCTAAATGTGGGCGAGTTGCTACAGCAGCGGCTGGTGGACTCTAACCAGGCGGCCTCACTGGCAAAAGTCGATAGTGATGTGATCAAGCTGGTGGAGATGCTGTTCTCCTTTATCCTGGAAGATCGTAGCCTCGCTACCCAGATTAAATCCCTTTTAGGTCGATTGCAGTTGCCACTATTGAAAGTGGCCATTGCGGATAAATCATTTTTCAGTAAAGGCGGTCATCCGGCACGTAAACTGCTCAACGAGTTGGCCGATGCGGCTACCGGGTGGCAGGCAGGGGATAACTACGAATCCGATCCCCTGTACAAAGAGATATCCCAAATTGTTGAGCGCGTGCTTAACGAGTTTGATCGGGACATCAACATCTTTGCCGTTTTGCTGGAATCACTGCGGGAATTTATCGTCCGCGAACGCAAGCGCGCTGAGATGCTGGAGCGTCGCGTTGTAGATGAAGCGGATGGCCGTGCCAAGACCCAAGCTGCCCGAGCGCGGGTAGCTGCGGTGATGGATGCCTTGGTTGCAGAGAGAGACCTGCCGCAGGTTGTACAGGATTGGCTAAATAAAGTCTGGAACAATGTGCTGTTCCTGACTTGTGTCAAAGAGGGCACAGAGAGTGATGCCTGGAACCGCGATGTGCGCACTGCCAGAGACCTTGTGTGGAGTGTCCAGGCGCCAATGCCCGATTCCCGCAAGCAGTTATTAAGCTTACTGCCTGTTTTGCAGGAGAGATTGCGCGAGGGAATTGAGGCGCTTTCCTATAACGCTTTCGAAGCGCGCACTCTTTTCTCCGGCCTTAAAGAAGTTTATCGCGAGCGCTTTGCCCTGGCCCAGCAATTGGCGGAGCAGCGTGAGCGTGAAGTGGCAGAGCAGGTTGCCCGCGAAGTGCGCGCAGCGACATCTGCTGAGCCGACGTCTGTTGTTGCTGATAATGTTGCTGACAAGCCAGTTGCCCCTGTCGTGGAACAGGAAACTGCTGCTGATGGCGGACCCGCTGGTGTTACTGAAGCTACGGTTGCCGTGACTGAAGCGGTAATTGCTGAAGCTGTGGTTACCCAGGAAGTGATTACAGACACTGCCGAAGTCCAACTTCCAGGCGAGCCAGCTGAAGTTACTGTTGAAGCTGTCCAAGCCGAACCCCAGGAAGTGGCGGTGCCGCAGATGGAAGAGCTTGAGCAGGCAGTTGCTGAAGCAGAGGTGGCTGCACCGGAGCAGGATGGACTGGCCCCCCTTGACGAAGATGATCCCCACTGGCAGATGACCTTCCGCCTGGCACAGGGCAGTTGGTTCGAGCTGAAGCGCTCTGAGGACGAGCAGTTCCGTTGTCGTCTGGCGGCGGTAATTCGCGATATCGACCAGTTTATCTTCGTTAATCGCAACGGCGCTAAGGTTGCCGAGTTTGCTCGTCTGGAGCTGGCCCACGCCCTGCGTTCGGCACAGCTTATGCCACTGGATGATGGTATGTTGTTTGAGCGGGCGCTGCAGTCCGTGATTGGTAATGTGCGCAAGAAGCGCAGTGAGCAGCGCTAATTTTCGGGAAACTAACGAGCGGACGTTGAGTATTTGGCAGGGATATTCAGTGGCCAGTGGTTTTCCGCAAGTTATGTCGCGATACTGCTCCGATCAGATTGGCATATCGATCAACGCTTCCATAGAATGGTAACTGCTGAAGCCTCGGGCGATACCGGGGCTATCAATAGGTTGCAGCGGAGATCGCAGATTGAAATATCAAGTGGAGTCTGGCTGGTTGGCGGGCGCGCGCCGGGTTCCGAGTCCTCATTGCAATAGCCGCCCGGAAGACTGTGCGGTGGATCTATTGGTGATTCACAGTATCAGCTTGCCGCCCGGACAATATGGCGGCCCCTACATTGATGCCTTTTTCCTGGGGCAGTTGGATATCGATGCGCACCCCTATTTTGCCGATATTGCTGCATTACAGGTGTCTGCGCATATTTTGATCGACCGCGATGGCCTGGTAACGCAATACGTTCCCCTGGATCGGCGTGCCTGGCATGCGGGCAAGTCTGAGTTTAAAGGCCGTACCAACTGCAATGATTTTTCGATTGGCATTGAGCTGGAGGGGTTGGATACCGATATATATACCGATGCTCAATATCATGCTCTCGCCGAGGTGAGTGCAGCGATTATGCAGGCATACCCCTCCATTGATATCGATAGAATCGCCAGTCACTCTGATATTGCCCCCGGCCGAAAATTGGACCCGGGTCCGGGTTTTGACTGGGAGCGCTACCTCAATAAGCTAAAAGAAATCGTTTGATCCCCAGTAGCGAACCTCAAAAGTGGGACGGCCTCTAGTAAACAAGAGTCGCAGCACGATTTTGATAACTGAAACAGTCTCGGATTATTTATGACTCTGTTAATTGTTCTGATCACCGTTGCCCTGGTGCAAATCTGGGGTTCAGGGGCCCCGTTACATCGCGATGGTTGGTTCAGTCGCTGGGGCCAGTATTTACAGGCGTTGCCCAGTATTAATGGCAATAGTGGTCTGCTGCTTGGTGTCACTATCCTGGTTCCAGTATTGATCTCTGCGATTGTGATGGCGCTGGCAGAGGGCGCAGCGGGCGGCCTGGGCTACTTGCTGTTGGGGGTGCCATTGCTGCTCTATTGTCTCGGTCGCGGCAACTTCAACGAAATTGTCGCGAATTACCTGCGTAATTGGTACAGCGGAGACTTTGAAGGTGCTAACAAGGCGGCAGCTCCGATTTTGCGCGAGTTACACGAAGCGCCCTCCGATGATACTTGCTTGCATGAGCAGGTATTTCGCGGCGCAGCCTATTGTGCCTTTGAGAGACTCTTTGCCGTATTGTTTTGGTTTATTCTGCTGGGTATCCCCGGGGCAGTACTCTTCCGCTTGAGTGCTCTATATGCTGAAAATACCCGGGGCTCCTCCGAGGAAGCGACTGCGGCGCGCTGGTTGTGGTTACTGGAATGGTTGCCGGTCCGTGTGATGGGACTGAGCTTTGCCATTGTGGGCAATTTTGCCGGTTGTTACCGCGCTTGGCGCCGGGTGTTGATGTGTCGTGAAAGCCAAACCGATCAAGTTCTTGAGGCTTACCTGGAAGGGGCTCTTGGCGGTATTGATGCCAGCGAGTGCAGTGGCGGTTCCGACCTGTCGCAAATGCAGCGCCAAAGCGGTGCCGAGATTGAGGGGCTGCAGGCACTGCTTTCCAGAACCTTGCTTCTGTGGATAACTGGTTTAGCCCTTCTGGTTTTGTTTATCTGATAGCCAAAACAATCGCCTCTGAGCTACTTAGTGTGCTCCGGGGCGGCTGCTGAGCTTGTCGTCATTTTCAAAATTTTATTTCCTCTCTATATTGACTTATCCCCGCCTTCCTACGAAATTGCGCGCCCCAGCTGCCGGACTTCGGCGCTTTGCCATACCAATAAAGCGGAGCTAGCCATTGCCTGTGACGGCTTATACTCATTGAAGGAAGTAGGGTTTGGAAGTTTCGGTACTGGAACCGCAGATGTTGTCAGATCTGGCTACAGCAAACGATTGGAATGCAGCCACATTAGTGGCGGGGTTGCGAACCTATTTTCGCAGTGGTAGCACTGCCGAAATAAGTTGGCGGCGCAGGCAACTGTGTCAACTGCGCAAGATGATCTCCGAGAACGAGGCACATTTTGTCCAAGCCCTTCACGATGATTTGCGCAAAGCTCCCCAGGAAAGCTACCTCACTGAAATTTCATTTCTCTACAACGATATCGATCACACCCTGAAGTCCCTGAAGAAATGGGTGCGCCCGCGCAAGGTCCAATCGCCGATGATGACCCAGCCGGCCAAGAGCTATGTGCAACCGGAGCCGCTGGGTGTTGTGCTGATTATCGGTGCCTGGAATTATCCGCTGCAATTATTGTTATCGCCGCTGGTACCGGCGATTGCCGCCGGCAATTGTGCGGTGGAAAAGCCCTCTGAGTTATCCCCCGCAACCTCCCGGTTAATCGCAGAATTATTACCGCGTTATCTCGACAACGATGCCTTTGCGTGTGTCGAAGGTGGTGTGGCAGAAACCACGGCGCTGCTGGAGCAGCGTTGGGACCATATTATGTACACCGGCGGTGGCCGGGTCGGCAAAATCATAATGAGTGCGGCGGCTAAATACCTGACTCCGGTAACCCTGGAACTCGGCGGAAAGAGCCCTTGTATTGTTGCCGATGATGCCAACTTGGAAGTGGCTGCACGGCGAATTGCCTGGGGTAAATTTACCAATGCGGGGCAGACTTGTATCGCCCCGGATTATGTTCTTTGTAGTCGGCGGACAGCCGATCGGCTCACCCCCATGTTGCAGCGGGTGCTCTGGGAAATGTATGGGGAGCATCCGCGGGAATCTGCCGACTATGGGCGCATTATTAACAGCCAGCACACCCTTCGCCTGTCGGATTACCTGGGGGATGGAGAGGTGGTATTTGGCGGTGAAGTCGATGTGGATGACTGCTATATGGCGCCCACCATAATGCGCAACGTCAATCTCTCTGCGGGAGTTATGCAGGAGGAGATCTTTGGCCCGATACTCCCCATTATTGAACTGGATGATTTCTCCAAAGCGGAGGAGTTTGTCAATGAGCGAGAGAAGCCCCTGGCCCTGTATGTATTTACCCAGGATGAAGCATTGGCGGATCGGATTCTATCCCGTTGCAGCTCCGGCAACGCCTGCGTGAATGACTGCATGATGTTTATGCTGGCCCAGGACCTGCCTTTTGGAGGCGTTGGTGCCAGCGGTATGGGGTCCTACCATGGAGAGCATGGCTTCCGCACTTTCAGTCATTACAAGGCCGTAATGCGGCGCAGAAATATCCTCGATATCGATATACGATATGCACCCTTCAACGACAGGAAAATGAAATTCCTGCGTATGCTCAGCAAATAATTCCTTATCGATAGGCATGGTTTTCCACTGTGCCTGCTCCGTAGAACACTGGATGTTATCGGCGGTGGATAAGCTGGATTATTCCCATGTAGTCGAAAAGGATAACAGTGTTATGCCCCTGGATCGCAACGAGATACCTGCCAGTGAGGATGTATTTAGTGCCGCTCAAAATATTGCAGGCATGGTACACGAGACCCCTCTGCTCAGCTCTCGGCAGCTGAACGAGCTGACGGGCGCCAATTTGTGGTTTAAGTGTGAGCACTTGCAGAAAGTGGGTGCCTTTAAAGCGCGGGGCGCGGCTAATGCGCTTTCGCTGCTCCCGGACGGGGTCGAGGAAGTTGCCACCCATTCGTCCGGTAATCACGGTGCGGCGCTCGCCTGGGCAGCAGCCCAGCGGGGATTGGCCTGTACGGTGGTGATGCCCGAAACGGCTCCCAAGACAAAACGCATGGCGGTTGAGGGGTATGGCGCGAAGGTAGTGACTTCGGGCCCCAGCCTGGCTGATCGCGAATCCACTTTGGCAAAGGTACTTGAGGAAACCGGTGCGCACGAAGTCCCGCCCTATGACGATAAGCGCATTATTGCTGGGCAGGGCACTGTAGCCATGGAAGTGCTCAAGCAGAGCCGCGAACAGGGCTTTGCTCCAGACGTTATTGTGGCGCCAGTGGGAGGCGGTGGACTTTTGTCCGGCGTGGGATTGGCTATGGCTGCACTTGCCCCCGATATCCTGGTAATTGGTGCGGAACCCGCCGGAGCGGATGATGCCCAGCGTTCACTGCGCGGTGGCGTTCATATCACCACACAACAGCCTGATACGATCGCCGATGGTCTGCGCACAACATTGGGCGGCAAAAATTACGCCGTTATTGAGCGCACGGTGCGGGATATTGTGACGGTCAGTGAAGCTGGTATCGTCAATGCGATGCGGCTATTGTGGACGCGAACCAAACAGCTGGTAGAACCGTCGGCTGCGGTGGGTCTCGCTGCGATCATTGAGCACAGCGCGCGCTTTCGCAATAAGAATGTCGTGGTTGTTCTGACCGGCGGAAATATGGATCTGGACAAAGTGGGCCCACTGCTGTCCAGTGAAGAAAACTAAAAGGGGAGCTGGGATATGAGTCATTTATTGAAAAAGGGCGGCCGGGGTTTGGCCGGGCTGCTTTGTGTTGCTGCGCTGTCGCTGACTGGAACCAACGCGATTGCTGAGAAGCTGACACTGTCATCCAGCTCCCTGCAAGCTGGAAAGAAAATGCCCATGGCTCATGTTTATGGCAGCTGCGGCGGTGAGAACCTGTCTCCCCAATTGAGCTGGAGTGGGGCACCGGAGGGCACAAAGAGTTTTGCTATTACCGCTTACGATCCCGACGCACCCACCGGTAGTGGTTGGTGGCACTGGGTGGTATTTAATATCCCAGTTGATACGACCAATCTGCCGGAAGGGGCCGGTGACCTGAAGAACGGCCTGATTCCAGAAGCAGTGCAGGGGCGCAATGATTATGGTAATTCCGGTTACGGTGGTGCCTGCCCGCCCAAGGGGCACGGGGATCATCGCTATCGTTTTCGTGTCTATGCCTTGAAAGTGGAATCCCTGCCGCTGGATGAAAACACTTCTCCTGCTAAAGTTGGCTTCAATATCAATGCCAATAAGTTGGCCGAAGCGGAGCTGGAAGTTTTGTGGGGCCACTGAGTAAATAAATTAATCTAATCCCGCTGCACGGTGATCGCTGTTGCGGCGGCTCAGGCTCTGGAGGCCCGCGCTTGACCAACTCACAAAAGCAAATGACATGGGGGCAAGCGCTGGCCGCTTATTTGAAGCCCCGTGTACTCACCATGTTTTTCCTCGGCTTTTCCGCCGGCCTCCCATTACTGCTGGTTTTCTCTACCTTGACTGCCTGGCTGCGGGACTACGGTGTCAGCCGTACCGCCATCGGGTTTTTTGCCTGGGTGGGGATCACCTTTTCGATCAAGGTTCTCTGGGCCCCTATTGTCGATCAGCTGCGTCTGCCTTTTTTCACGGACAAATTGGGCAAGCGTCGGGGCTGGATGCTGGTATCCCAAATCGGGATAGCGATTGGCCTGATAGGTATGGCCAGTGTAAATCCCCAGCTCTCCCTGATGCACGTAGCCCTACTGGCCCTGTGGGTCGCTTTCTGTTCGGCCTCTCAAGATGTGGCGATTGATGCCTATCGAATTGAGGCCATGGATGACGACTATCAGGGCGCTATGGCTGCCAATTATGTATTTGGCTATCGGGTGGCAATGCTGATAGCTGGAGCGGGCGCCCTGTTTATTGCGGATATCTTTAGCTGGTCCGGTGCTTATCTTGCGATGGCTGGATTGATGGGCGTGGGCCTGATTACCACCTTGATTATTGCCGAGCCCGATCACAGCAAGGTAAACAAAGAAGCCGATGAGCTGCAAAGCGAGTGGGCCCAGCGCCTGTTGGGCAAGGGGGAACATGGTCGCATGAAGCAGTGGTTTATTCGCGCCGTGGCCTGCCCCTTTATCGAGTTTTTCCAGCGCAATGGCCGCTTCGCAATCATTCTGTTGGTGTTTATCGGTATTTTCCGTTTAAGTGATATTGCGATGGGGGTGATGGCCAATCCCTTCTATTTGGATCTGGGCTTTACCAAAACGGAAATTGCTGAAATCAGTAAGCTGTTTGGCTTCTTCTGTACCATTATCGGTTCCTTTCTAGGTGGGCTGTTAGTGGTGCGATACGGTGTTGTGCGTCCGCTGATACTGGGTTCGGTTATGGTCGCCTGTACCAACCTGTTATTTGCCCAGCTCGCTGTGATCGGTCCCGATAAAGCCTGGTTGGCGCTGGTAATTAGTGCGGACAACATCAGTGGAGGAATTGCCAATGCGATACTGATCGCGTTTCTCTCCAGTCTTGCCAATAAAGCTTATACCGCCACTCAATATGCTTTGTTTAGCTCCCTGATGACCTTGCCGGGGAAATTTATCAGTGGTTTTTCCGGCATAGTGGTGGATGCTCAGGGTTATGCCTACTTCTTTATTTATGCGGCGCTTATGGGAATTCCAGCCATTGCGCTGTCCATTTATTTTTGGCGCCGCGAGCAGCGCGACTGGCCGGGAGAAGAAGTTCAGCCGGGAGCGGGCACTACCTAAGGTTTACAGGGATGCTATTTCCTCTCTAAGAGTACACCCCGAATTCAGCTCTTTTCTAAATCCCTATGTCATATCAAAACTCTTCGCCGGGCATTCTGCCCGGCTTGTGTCTATGGTGGTTGTAAAGGTGAAACCCACCCCTCCATAGACTCGCCCTTATGTTTGATTGTGTGTCTGTTGCCTGTCGGGTCGGGTATCACTGGTAGACGATGCTCAGCGAATAAAAGCGACAAACTATGGCCCACGAAACCATCCGGGAGGCGGTGTTTAATCGGCGTATGCTGATTTGTATTGGCACCGGTTTCTCTTCGGGGATGCCTCTTTTTGTATTGATACAGTTGGTGCCCGCTTGGCTGCGTACCGAGGGTGTAGACCTGGCCACTATCGGTATTTTTGCATTGCTGGGGTTGCCTTATACGTGGAAATTTATCTGGTCTCCGCTGATGGAGCGCTATGCATTCCCGATGCTCGGCCGCCGGCGGGGCTGGATGTTGGTAATGCAGCTGTTGCTGATAGTTTCCATTGGCGTCCTGGGGATGTTCAGTCCCCAGTTTGATATCTGGTCAATTGCCGCAATTTGCTTTGCTGTGGCATTTTTCAGTGCCAGCCAGGATATAGTCCTGGATGCTTTCCGAAGGGAGATTTTGCCGGACCAGGAGTTGGGACTGGGCAATTCCTTCCACGCCAACGCCTATCGTATTTCCGGCTTGATCCCTGGCTCCCTCAGCTTGATTCTGTCGGATCACCTGGCCTGGGACCAGGTGTTTATGATTACTGCGGCCTTTATGTTGATTGCCGTCTTTATGACATTGATGGTCGCTGAGCCGGAACATCCAGCAGCTCGCCCTAATTCTCTGCGGGAAGCCATTGTTTTACCCTTCGTCGAATTCTTTAATCGCAATGGTGTAAAACAGGCGGTGCTCGTACTGGCCTTTATGTTTTTGTACAAGCTCGGCGATAGCATGGCCACAGCACTGGCGACGCCCTACTACCTGGATATGGGATATTCCAATACGGATATTGGCATAGTGGCGAAGAATGCCGGTTTGTGGCCTGCGGTAATTGGCGGTTTCTTTGGCGGCTTATTAATTGTAAAGATCGGGATTAATAAGTGCTTGTGGATTTTTGGTGTGGTACAGCTGGTTTCAATATTCGGATTTATGATTTTGTCTGAAGTGAATGGCGAGCTGGTGGGCACTCCAGATTTCAATCCTAGCCTCTGGCTATTGGCGATAGTAATTGCCTTTGAGTATCTCGGGGTGGGGTTGGGGACAGCGGTGTTTATTGCATTTATCGCCCGAACTACCAGCAAGTTGCACACCGCGACTCAATTTGCCTTGTTTACTGCCTTGACCTCGCTCCCGCGCACCTTCGCCAATGCTTCCACCGGCTATTTGGTGGAGGGAATGGGGTGGACACATTTCTTTCTCCTGTGTGCCGCCCTGGCGGTTCCCGGGATGATCCTGCTGTTTTGGGTTGCGCCCTGGGGGGCAGATGAGGTTGCGTAGTTTGTCTTCAGCGGCGGCTAAGGTTTCCAGCGGTATTTACTCATATCCACCCGTCCTTTCAACAATGTAACGCCCTCGCTTTCAAGTCTCTTACGCTGGTGGCTGGCGCCGGGCTCTGGCAGGGAGATGCGCCCCTGGGCGTTGATAACTCGGTGCCAGGGGAGCTTGGTGCCCCTGGGCAACTTACGCAGGGTCTGACCGGCAAGTCTAGCGGCACGTGGGTAGCCTGCCATCTCAGCCAAGTCTCCATAAGTCACAACCCGGCCCTTGGGGATGGCTGCCAAAGCTTGGCATATTCTTTCCAGGGAGTTCTGTTTTTCCATAAAAAGCTCAAACTGTCGGCGAAATACGCCAATTAGGCGCACTTTTTTACTTTGTAATCTTGTGAATCTGAGATTTTTATTCGCCATTTATGGATACTTTACCAGCTTGTAAGGTCACAGTCAGACCTGCGTAAAAGCGGCTACTTTGATGGCGTGCCACATGATTCTAGTTATGGCATTATGGTGCGATTACTACGGCTGTTTGCGCCTTTCACACACCTAAAAATCCAAGGTTTCTTAGTGGTTTTATCGACACGACTCCCCAGGTTCTTTGTACGAACTCTCCTGTTTATTGCGCCCTTCCAGGCCTATGCCGGTGTGCTGACTCTGGAAAATGGCGATCGCATTCAAGGTGATTTGGTGCTTGTGGAGAAGGATCAGGTTACTTGGAAATCAGAGACCTTTGGTGAAGTTAAAGTCGACAAATCCAAGGTAGTGTCAATGGATGTCGATACCGATATCAAAATTGCCGGCAGGGATGAACCTTGTACCTTGGCTGGCCACCGCGAAGAGCGTTGGGAAGTGTACTGTGCTGAGGGGCGCGGTTGGCTGATCGACTTCCCCGGTATTGAGCGGGCAGAACCCTACAGCACATTTACCACCAGTCCGGTGTTGTTCAGCGGTGATGTAACTGCTGGAGGCGTATTCGAAAGCGGTAACCGCGAGCGCGAAGACCTCGACGTCAACATCAACTTAGATATCCGTCATAACGATTTTCAGCACCTGATGGGGGCGGTGTACCAAAACCAGGAGAGTGAAGAAGACGGTGATCTGGAAAAGTACCAGCTCAACTATGATCTTCGCTGGATCTTTTCTGAAAATTGGTTTGCTGCAGCCAACAGTGAGTTGGAAAGAGAAGAAGCACAGAACCTGGATCTGGGAACCACTCTCGGTCTCGGTATGGGTTATCTGTTTTACGACACAAGCAAAACCACCTTCTCCCTCGAAGGAGGTGTGAGTAGCCTGCAAGAGAGTTTTATTGACGAGGAGTTGAGTGAAGGCCAGGACGAGCGTTATGTCGCCGGTCGAATCGCACTTAACTACCGCTACAAGTTTTCCCTTGGGCCGGAAATTTATTTCGACCAGGAAACCTTACAATCCTTTGATCACAGTAACGATTACGAAGCTAATGCCAAATTGGGGGTGCGAACTCCTTTGGTTGAAGGCGTGCTGATGGAAATCGGTTACGAGTGGCAGTACGACAATACGCCCTCCCTGGAAAGTGAAAAAGAAGATACCAAAGTGACCGTTGGCGTAGGTTACGAATGGTAATTCCCCCTTTAGCCTGCATAGGGCAGGTTTGAAGGCAGTCATAAACGATAAATCTAAAAAACGAGCGACGACGAGGAGTTTAATATGCAGATCGCTGACAGTATTGTTGCGATTACCGGTGCGGGCCAGGGTTTGGGCCGAGCGATGGCCGAGTATTTGGCCGCACGGGGCGCGCGCCTGGCCCTGATCGATGTTAATGAAGAAGGCCTGAAAGAGAGTGTCGCTGCTTGTGAAAAACTCGGTGCTGAGGCTCGCAGCTACTTGATCAATGTTGCTGATGAAGAAGCGGTAGATTCCGGGTTTGCAAAAATTGCAGCGGACTTTGGTGGGCTTCAGGTGCTGATTAATAATGCCGGCATTATGCGCGATGGCATGTTGCTCAAGTGCAAAGATGGCAAAGTGACTGATCGTATGTCCCTGGCTCAGTGGCAGTCGGTGATCGATGTGAACCTCACCGGTGTATTCCTTTGCGGCCGCGCTGCTGCGGGCATTATGGCGGAAAGCGGCAAGGGTGGGGTGATGATCAATATCTCCAGTCTGTCCCGTGCGGGCAATATGGGGCAGACCAACTACTCTGCCAGTAAAGCAGGTGTTGCCGCGATGACAGTATCTTGGGCACGCGAACTCGCACGCTACGGTGTGCGTGTTGCCGGAATTGCCCCAGGCTTTATAGGCACCGATATGGTTGCACAGATGCGCCCGGAAATTCTCGAGAGCTTGGTAAAACAAGTACCTCTGCGCAGGTTGGGTGAGCAGGATGAGATCGCTTCGACAGTAGCGTTTATCCTGGAGAATGACTATGTTACCGGTCGCGTGATGGATATAGATGGCGGAGCGCGCCTGTAAGTTTCTCTGTATCCGAACATAAAAAGGGTGAACAAAGTTCACCCTTTTTTGTTTCTGCAATTAGTGCAGGGGCTAAACCAACCTCAGCTTAACCGGGTGACACCGTCGGTGCGGAACCTCGAGAACATAAACTGCCACAGTTGTAGAGTTCGCACCCGAAAGCCACCTGCGCAGGCAAGCAGGTAGTAGCGCCACATTCTGTAGAAGCGCTGGCCATAGCGATCGGCAAAGTGCGGCCAATTTTTCTCGAAGTTTTCATGCCAGGCCATTAGTGTTTTATCGTAGTAATAGCCGAAGTTGTGTACGTCTTCACATACTAAGAGGCGATCGGCAGCATCCCCTATTTGCCCCAATGAAGGCACTTCACCACCGGGAAAAATATATTTTTCTGTCCATAAGTCAGTGGAGGAACTACGAATATTGTTACCGATAGTGTGCAGCAGCATTAGTCCATCTTTATCCAGGCAGCGTTGAGCTACCTGCATGAAGGTGCGATAGTTCTTATGCCCTACATGTTCAAACATCCCGACACTGGCAATTCGATCGAAAGGTTCATTTAAGTCACGGTAATCCATCAGCTTCACGGTAATGGGCAGGTCGTTATAGCGCTCTGCTACATAGGCACGCTGTTCCCGGGAGATGGTGATACCGACACACTCCACCTGGTATTTCTGCGCTGCATAGCTGACCAGGCTGCCCCACCCGCAACCGATGTCCAGCAGGCGCATACCAGGCTTCAGCTCCAGTTTTCGGCAGATCAGATCAAGTTTTGCCTCTTGGGCTTCATCCAGGGTTGTTGCGTCTTTCCAATAACCACAACTGTAGGTGAGACGGGAATCGAGCATGGCGCTGTAGAACTCGTTGCCCAAATCGTAGTGCTGTACGCCTACATTGAATGAGCGGCTTTTACTTTGTAAGTTCAGCAAGTTGCTGCGTATAGTTCGCCATAAGTAGCGCCAGTTTTTTAAATTGAGGTGTAGCTCTGCGGACAGTAGCCGTTGCATGAACTGGTCCAAAGCCTGCACGTCCCAGTCGCCGCGCATATACGTCTCGCCCAGCCCCAGGCTGTGCCGAGCGATGATCTCATCCAGGGCTGCTTCCCGGTTGAGTTGTAGATCCCAGGGCCTCTCCCCATTAATTTGAATGTCCGCTTTTGCTAAAATATCGTCCACTAAATGGCGGCTACGCCCGATAGCTGGCACTTCTATCGCATCCTGCTGCTCGCTTGCCATTCAATCCTCCCTATCTCCAGTTTTCGTGGGGTTGAATAAGGCGCCCTTGAATAATTTGCCTCCCCACTCCATTTACTACAGCATATTGAAAAAACCGTGATCGCCCCGGCTCTCTGCGAAGCTGGTTAACTAGGAATTCCCGCAATGCGCCCATTACTACTTCTATTTATAGCTCTACCTGTACTCGAAATGTGGGTGTTGATTGCCGTAGGCAGTGAAATTGGCGCCCTGCCAACGATCGGTCTGGTTATTTTGACCGCAGTGGTAGGAGTGACACTGCTTCGCCGCCAGGGAATCTCTACCTTGATGCGGGCCCAAGAGAAGATGCAGGCTGGAAATATTCCCGCCAAAGAGATGGTTGAAGGGATATTCCTCGCTGTAGGCGGTGTGTTGTTACTCACTCCGGGCTTTATTACCGACTTCTTCGGCTTTATCTGCCTGATACCGGGGCTCAGGAACCTGTTGCTCGGTTTTATCCTTCGCCATGTAAAAGTGGTTCCCCCGCAGCACTTCAATCAGTCGCCAAATCACAAGCATGGCGATGACATTATTGAGGGGGAGTATTCGAAAGATGAGAAGCGCCCCGGAGAGAATCAACACTCCGTTGAAGATAAGCGCCCCAAGTCCTGATTGGGTTAAAAAACATACAAAATGTCAGTGATGAGAATTTGCTTTGCAGTTTTTTCACCTGATGGTGTTGAAATCCTTATTCCCGCCCATAGATAGGGTTCAACTGAGAATTAAGCCCCGCCTCTGGGGATCAGAGAGGGGTGAGGTTACCGGCCCAAAGGGCCAGTGCCGTCCATGTTGGAAACCATTAAAACGACTCAATGGAGAACTTATCCATGAAAATTCGTCCTTTACACGACCGCGTCGTAGTACGCCGTAAGGAAGAAGAAGCGATGTCAGCTGGCGGTATCGTGCTGCCAGGCGCTGCCAAAGAAAAGCCGAACCAAGGTGAAGTGGTAGCCGTGGGTGAGGGCAAGCAGCTGGACAATGGCGACGTTCGCGCACTGTCTGTGAAGGTAGGTGACACTGTTGTTTTCGGTCGCTATGCCGACAGCAATACCCTCAAGGTGGAAGGCGAAGAGCTGATCATCATGAGCGAAGGTGACATCTACGGCGTGTTGGAAGGCTAAGGCCAGCCTTTAACTTTACTCGCAAAAAGAATTTGAGGAATAAGAATCATGGCAGCTAAAGACGTAATTTTTGGTGACGACGCTCGTCAGAAAATGCTGAAAGGCGTAAATATCCTGGCAGACGCTGTAAAAACTACTCTGGGTCCTAAAGGCCGCAACGTAGTTCTGGACAAGTCCTTCGGCGCTCCTACCGTAACCAAAGACGGTGTTTCCGTAGCGAAAGAAATCGAGCTGAGCGACAAGTTCGAAAACATGGGCGCACAGATGGTTAAAGAAGTTGCTTCCAAAGCTTCTGACACCGCTGGTGACGGCACCACCACCGCTACCGTTCTGGCCCAGGCTATCGTAACCGAAGGTCTGAAATCCGTAGCCGCTGGCTTCAACCCAATGGACCTGAAGCGCGGCATCGACAAAGCGGTAACCGCAGCTGTTGACCACATTGCTGGCCTGTCCACTCCTTGTGCTGACACCAAGTCTATCGCTCAGGTAGGTACTATCTCCGCTAACAGCGACGAGAGCGTTGGTACCATCATCGCTGAAGCCATGGAAAAAGTTGGCAAAGAAGGCGTTATCACTGTTGAAGAAGGTTCTGGCCTGGAAAACGAGCTGGACGTAGTAGAAGGTATGCAGTTCGATCGCGGCTACCTGTCTCCTTACTTCATCACCAACCAAGAGAACATGACTGCCGAGCTGGACAGCCCGTTCATCCTGCTGGTAGACAAGAAAATCTCCAACATCCGCGACCTGCTGCCCCTGCTGGAGCAAGTAGCTAAAGCTTCCAAGCCGCTGCTGATTATCGCTGAAGACGTAGAAGGCGAAGCGCTGGCAACTCTGGTTGTAAACAGCATGCGCGGCATTGTTAAAGTTGCTGCTGTTAAAGCACCTGGTTTCGGCGACCGTCGTAAAGCCATGCTACAGGACATCGCTATCCTGACTGGCGGCACCGTGATTTCTGAAGAAGTTGGCCTGGAGCTGGAAGGTACCACTCTGGAGCACCTGGGTACTGCTAAGCGCGTAACCCTGTCCAAAGAAAACACTGTAATCGTTGACGGCGCTGGCAATGTTAAAGACATCGAAGCTCGCGTTAGCCAGATCCGTGCACAGATCGAAGAGTCCTCTTCCGACTACGACAAAGAGAAGCTGCAAGAGCGCGTAGCCAAGCTGGCTGGCGGTGTTGCGGTAATCAAAGTAGGCGCCGCTACTGAAGTGGAAATGAAAGAGAAGAAAGCCCGCGTTGAAGACGCGCTGCACGCTACCCGCGCCGCAGTAGAGGAAGGCGTAGTACCTGGCGGTGGTACCGCTCTGGTTCGCGCTACCCAGGTTATTTCTGTAACTGGCGACAACGAAGACCAGAACCACGGCATCGCAGCAGCCCTGCGCGCTATGGAAATGCCTCTGCGTCAAATCGTTTCCAACGCTGGCGACGAAGCTTCCGTAGTTGTTGACAAGATCAAGCAAGGCGAAGGCAACTTCGGTTACAACGCTGCTACTGGTGAGTACGGCGATATGCTGGAAATGGGTATCCTGGACCCAGCTAAAGTAACCCGCTCTGCTCTGCAAGCGGCAGCCTCTATCGCTGGCCTGATGATCACCACCGAAGCCATGGTTGCAGAGATTCCGGAAGACAAGCCGGCTGCTCCTGACATGAGCGGTATGGGTGGCATGGGCGGTATGGGCGGCATGATGTAAGCCGGCCTTAAAGCCTATCTAAAAAGCCCCGCAATTGCGGGGCTTTTTTTTGCCTTGTGGGAAGTGGGTTACTGGGGACTGACTATGTGATTAAAGCTTGCAGTTTGAGAGGTGTCCACAGGCTCTTAAATCGATATGTATAAATTGGGTAAGTATAAAACAGCTTCTCAGGGCTTCGCTGCAACACGCTCTGAGTTAGACGAGTTGTCAGTTTTTTAGAGAAACTTAATTGGATTACTAAAACTCAATTATAAAATAGCACCCTAATATTTCGTCAATTTATCTCCGAATTCTTAGAGGTGCCTTGTAGGGATTTCGGCGTGCTTAAAGATATATTATGCAGGTGTTGTGTAAGGTTGAGGGAAGAAGTTATCACAACTAATCATATCAGCTTTACTTGCGCTCTTATAAATCTCGTAGCCAACTGCTATATCTAATATTCCCATTCCAAATGGTGAGTATATTCTTGGCTTCCTATAGTCAATTTCTACCGAATGGTCTATTAAGTCTACAATATCTCCAGAAATAAAAAGCCTATTCCCTATTAATTGTTCAGCTAAATGTAATGAAGTGTTTGCCTTAACTGCATGATCTGTATTGTCTGTGAAGTTTTGACTTTTGCATATTATGCTAGGACTTATGTCGCGTAATGACATATGCAAAATTGTTGGATTCATTGAAAAAAGCTCCATATCATCTACATACGGGTTAATAGCTGAGGTAGTAAATACAATCATATCTGATTCAACTATCGTAGATATATCTGTGCTCACTGTGGTCTTATGATTTGAAAATTTCTTTTCAAAATGTTTTGCTCTACCCTTTGATAAGTCTACTATGTTTAGCTTTTCAATTTTCCAGTCTAAGGAGTGAAACAAGGATACAATTGTCTTAGCTATGAGGCCGGCTCCCACAATGGATAGATTCTTTATATGGCCTTTTGTTGGATGAAGATAGGTGGCGCCTAAAATTGCGGATGCAGCCGTACGAGATGCTGAGATTAGTGAGCCTTCCAGGCAGGCAATGGGGTATCCTGTATTGCCACAGTTAAGAGTAATAGTGGCAGATGCCCTGTCTAACTCGTTGTTGACGTTTTCTGGGTAACTTGCAATCCACTTAATTCCTGAAACTTTATCCTCATCTTGAATGGAGGCTGGCAAGGCAATAATTCTATTTTCCGGTGAAGAGGGAAACTTTAAAAAGTAGCTGTCAGGGCAAATAGTATTACCATTTTTGAATGATTTATATGTTCTTTTTACAGTTTCTATAATTTCTTGGTTGTGAGTGCCTAGCCATTTTTGAATGGTGTCTGCACCTAATATTTTAAAACTTCTTGTCATCATGGTATTTCTCTTTTTAGGATGCCGCTTTAACTTTTTCTAGCCAAAAATCATCGGATATATAAAAATTAGATTTTACCCATTGAGGGTTATACAGCGTATTGATATATCGCTCACCGAAGTCAGGAGATATAGCGACAATATTTGCATCGTTAGGAATTTTATCTTTACAGCTCTCTATTCCGGCTAAAACGGTGCCAGAAGACCCACCGAGTAAAATGCCTTTTCTAGCCATTCTGTGGCACATCTCTATTGTGTTTTTTTCAGGAACTCTAACTAATTTATCATATATTGATCTTTCGCTAATTGGAGGCTCCACACTTGTACCTAGGCCAGGAATATACCGTTTCCCAGGGCTGCCCCCAAATGTAACAGAACCTTCGGAGTCTATTGCTATAATCTTCACATTTGGTATATATTCAGATATGTATTGACTAACCCCCCTAAAGTTCCGGTGGTTCCCGCTCCAATAAACAAATAATCCAAATTGGGAAAGTGCGTTGCTATGCTACGCGCTGTATTTAAATAATGGGCTTCAATGTTATCAGTATTTTGATATTGATTTACCCATACAAGAGAGTTGTCCTCATTGCACATTTCTTGAATTTTATCAATTCTTGATTTCAAATAACCGCCGTTAGAATCTTTTTTAGTGACTTTTATTATTTCTCCTCCATAAGCTTTAATTAGATTCTCAGAAGTTGGTAAAATGTTCGGGTCAGCAACACATATAAAAGGGTAACCTCTTATTGCGCAAACAATGCTAAGTGCAATTCCTAGATTGCCTGATGAGCTTTCTATAATGGTTGAGTTTGTGCTCAGCTTCCCTTCTAGTTTAAGGCGTGTCATCATTTTTAAAGCAGGTTTGATTTTTATAGATCCGCCTAGTGAAAATCCCTCTAATTTTAGGTAAAGATTTGCATGTTGAATAATATCTGAGTTTTTTAGAAAAATATCATCAAAGACTAATTCTGAGGCGCTGTTATATATCATAAAACTTCCTTTTTACATAATTACACAAAAATTTAGTTCCCTCTCAAGCGCTGTGTTTATATTTTTCTTATAATTTAGCTGCTAAAATCATACATGATTTCTCTTTGGTTCTACTGCTGTGATATGGCAGTGGTATATATTGTTTGGGTTAATAAGTTTAGGTTTTTCTCGTTGTTTTATGGCTTCACATAAATGGGCTTTACTTTGGGGTGGCTAAATAAGTCCTCATTATCTTATTGATTTATGTAATTTTTAACGTTTCATAGTGGGCTTGTATGTTATGCAATATAAATTAGTGTTGATTGCAGATGCATCAATATTGGCGCTTGTATGAGGATGTGTAATTTATCTCGATATTGGTCCTTTTGGAGCGAAGCTTTCAAGGTTCTTCGTAGCTATTTCTGTCTTATGGTTCTCTATGGATATAATTTAACATTTAAGGGGTGCGGTAAATTGCCTATTGCCTAGACATAATTCTGTTAGTTTTCTCAGTTCTGGTTAGGTTGACCTGTGCGGATAAATCACAGGATAGAATAAGATTTTAATCTTTCTTTCAGCTCCCCCTGTTGTTTATAAACTATTTGCCGCTCCCAATGAGTGTTTATATAACGTTTATTGGGTGATTTCTCTAGTGGGGGCTTCTCGCATTAATTGACTGTTTGAGCATCTTCGTCGCTTAGTTAACAATAAAGCTTTACGCTGATAGTTTTAAATACCGACCTATCTAGTAGGTTGGGTATAATCTTTAATCTACTGCTGCCGACAAATAATGTGAGGGGCAGCCTTTTTTAGAGCCTAAATCTTATACATCTTCTGACTCCTTAAGCGCAAATAACTTTATGCTTTTTTTGCAAAAGTAATTTTTGTCAGTTGTACTATCTAATAATTTTGCTGAGCACCTTATGAGTTAAATTTGTTAAATAAAAAATTTATCGAGCTCCGACAATCAGCTCTCATGTAAGTGAATGAGTGATTGCAATTAAAGTCCTTCAACTATATCTCTAATAACGTTCTTTTGAGTTCTCTTCATTACAGGAGGTCTATATGGTAGATCGAAATCAATTATTCAGGATATCCTATATGGCTGGTAGTCGTCTCTAAAAAGCCATGTATATGCCTACGCCGATTAAAAGATAACCTGGTACACTTTGAGTGAAGCTGCTTTGACTTGTGGATACCTTAACTAAAGAGCTAAGAAAGCAATAGAGAAAATTAAAGAATGTTGCTCCTGCACAAAACAGTGCACCTAGTATCAGAATGCTTATTTCACTGTCTGGTGACTCCGGTATGAACTGGGGTATAAATGCGAGAAAAAAATACCTACTTTGGGGTTTAATACACTCGTTAAAAGACCTTGTGTTAAATATTTCCATTTCTCCGTAGAGGCGACCGGATTTTTTCGAGCAATCCCCTTTTTTGAGTTAAAGGCATCAAGCACTATACTTCCGCCCAACCAAATAAGGTATATGCACCCCAAATATTTAAGAGCGTTAAACAATAAAGGGGTGCTTGCAATAATAGCTGAAACACCTATGTAAGTTATAATCACATGGAAAAGATAACCCAAGGCAAGTCCAACAATACTAAGGGTTGCAGCTATCCAACCTCGATACTTATAATTACTAATAACAAAAACTACATCTGGTCCTGGAATAGCATTTATTATAATGGAAGTTGATATAAAAAGAAGATAATTAATTTCACTCATTACTTATCTCCAGTTCATTGTGCTTTAGCTTTAAGAATCTTTCATTAGAGCGGATAGCTGTTTCTTGAGAATAGTGTTTTGAATAAAATTCTTTCCCAATATTGTCCTGCTTGTACGCATCATTTATACAAAATGAATTATCCTCAAGAGCATACTCAATTAGCAATTTAAATGCGAGAAGGTAACTTTCAGCTTTTATATGGCTTATTGAGGAGTGCGACCAGACCCTATTTAATTTTTTAGTTTTTATTATGTTTCCGGTATCTACACCGCTATCAATGTAGTGGATAGTAGCGCCGGCAGTATTTTCGACTCCTTCGATACTAGATTCAAGGATATACTGCTCAATTGCGTGCATTCCTTTTGCAAAAGGCAGAATAGCAGTATGTGCATTGACTACTCTGCCTGAAAAAATATCTATCCACCAAGGAGATAGGATGCAATCCAAAAATATTCCAGCTCTTTTATCTGAAGTGTCTTTCTCTAATTTTACTCTTAAGTTATCCGAGTTTAAGTCTTGGGATTCTATTATGTGGTTCCCACTTAAGCAGTGTAACTGCGGGATATCGTAAAGTTTTAATAGTTCTCTTTCCGCAGAACTAACACCCTTATAAGCTTTGTTTATAGCTTCAATTTGAGAACTTTTGCAGCTGAAATTTGATCTTTTGTGTGCGTGATCTAAATCTCTTTTTGATAATCCATTTTTATTTCTAATTATAAAAATAAATTTGTCGTATTTACCTGACTTTTCTAGGTTTTCAACCGCTGAGTTGACTAAAAAAGATGTGTGAAATAAAGCTTCTGTAACGATATAGAAATTACTCATTTATTCCCTAAACGATATACATTGTCTACCCTGACATGCGGGAAGAAGTTATATGCGAAATCATTCTTTGTCAAGGGTTAACTGAATAAAAATAACTATAAATGCAAGATTTTCACTTAAAATTGTATGATTAATTGATTTTTTTCGCTGCGGGTTGTTCGCGTGACTATTTTTCGCTCATTACTGTGGATTTCAGACTTAGTACTTTCTGAGTTGTCATAACAACGGACATGCTCGGTATAGAGGAGTGATCCTGCGGACGCTCTCTTAAGCTATCAACTATGCAGAAGAGGTGCCCTATGACACGATAAAGTAAATCAACCAAAACAACTCGAAATCAATACTGGGAGGAGTATAGAAAAGATAAACTAGCACTATGTTGTGGCCAATGCCGGTGTACGCGTTGCCGCTAAATAGCTAAGGCTGCATTCTTCCCAGATTTATGGGTAGTGAAGTGAGGCTAAGTTATATTAGTGTCAAGAAGCTGCCGAAAAAGAGTTAGCTGCAGAGAATGCCGGTCTTAAGCGCCAGTTAGCTGAGCAATCGTAAGAACCGGCAATGTTTAAAAAGGCCGCAGTGTACTTTGCAAAGAGCCTGGAATTAGGTACGCCTTTATACAAAAGTACGGGTAAGCGTTCATATTGAGACGATAGCCAAGGTGTTGGATGTATCTCGTAGCGGGTTTTATGATTGGGTGTGAAGACCGGCTACTCACTCTAAGTGTCAGTAATACCGAATGCAGCGTGATGACTTGGTACAGTAGAGCTTTATAGTCAAAAAGAGTAGCCGAGCGACTCACCTGGCAGGGGGGCAGGGGAATAAATATAATCAAAAAACAGTTGCTATCAGTTTGCGTCGACAGGGGCTATAAGTCAAAGCAGCCAAGAGATTTAAGGCCGCAACCTGCTCAAAACATTATCTACCAGTGGCTCCAGGTTTGTTCGAGTAAAACTTCGATGTTGGTGCGTCAAATCTGAAGTGGGGTGGGGACATCACATAAATACAAATGATCTACTGAGACGTTTCTTCCCGAAAGGTATAAAAATTGGCAAGATACCCAAAAGCCGTATTGATGATGTAGTGTTCCGAATAAACATTCGTCCAAGAAAAGTTCTAAATTACTTGAGCCACTAGGATTTCTAGCGGGCAGGGGGGACACTTATGTTGGCATCTAGGTTTTATTTTTTTTCAGAATAACCAGTTTACACCGAGTTGTAAACGCTTCTGCCGCAGCTTTTTAGTGGGCTTGAGTTGAGACAAAAGAGCCAAGTGGGGAAATATGGATATCTACGAAATGGTAGAGTCAGGAGATCTGACAGTACCTGAGTGTGCGAAAACTCTGGGATTTGAGTTAATAAGCTATTCACGTGAAAAAATGGAGATCAAAGCCCGATTTTTTGCCAGTGAGTCATTCTTAAATCCTGCGGGAACAATACAGGGTGGGTTTCTATGTGCAATGCTCGACGACGTAATGGGTCCTGCATTGGTATTTTCACTGAATATTGGTCAGTTTGCTCCGACACTAGAGCTAAAGACTCAATTTGTTCGGCCAGCTAAAGTGGGACCAGTTGAGGGTGTGGGCAGAGTTGTATCTAGAGGTGGAACTGTCTGCTTTCTGGAAGGAGAGCTTCTTCAAGAGGGGAAGCTTATTGCTAGGGCAACCGCTACCGCTTTAATAAAGGGACACAATTTATAAATCCTTGATGAAGGATGTGATGTTTTCTGAGGTAAGAATGAGTTTTGAACATAGCATATATAGCTCCCCGGAAAGTGAGCTTTGCCCGGAGGGGAAGAAGCGGGTTAAGTTGGGGAGCGTTCTTTCTATATTGGGCGCTGTTCTTCAAACCCCGATTATTGTCTTCTTTCATTTGGGGATGTTGAGTTTTTGGGAAACTTTTCAGATCGCCCAATCACTTGATACATCCCCTGAAGTAATGGCAGGCATGATGAGTCAATCCCTCTCTAATTTTGCTATAGGAGGCCTATTGTCTGGTCCAGGCTTGTTGATTTCCTGTACTGCTTTGTTTTTATCGTCTTTTCGAGCTAAGTGGTTGTTCTGGTATTCTTTAATACTATCACTGATTTGGATTAGCTTTTTTCCGTTTGGGACACTATTTGGTTTGATATATCTGTTTATAATTTTGATTAAACGAAAATCGTAAATGCAGATCTGATCCAATTTTTCCTGATTTGTAAAGTGAGGTGAAATAAATGCTAGACACTATTTGGGATTAATTTCAGCAGCGAGAAATCGATGATGCGAGATATCGAGCTCAAAATGCAAAGCAGATGGCCGCTAACCTGGAACTGGAAGTCGGTGATATTCAGGGACGTATAGATACATTAGTGTTGGCGAATCAGGTAATGTGGGAGCTTCTATCGGAAAAGTTAGGGGTAACCGAGGCCGAACTTATTGAAAAAATGGGGCAGATTGATCTGCGAGATGGTAAGCGCGATGGAAAAATATCCACTGGTAACCTGAAAGAGTGCCCTTCTTGTGGCCATAAGGTGAGAAAACAAAGGGCCAACTGCTATTGGTGTGGAAAAGATTTGCTAGTATCTAGCCACTTTGGTGGTTGATAGAGGCGAGAAGGTTTTTAGATTAGAGTTTTTTAAGTTCTTTACTGAACTACAAACCTAGCTTTCTGGTTTTTTTAAAAGCAGGACTTACGGATGTCGGCTATGGATGGGTTTCGAAAAAAGATTTTGTGGGGCTGCATGGGTTTTCTTGTGATTACAGGTATTGCTCTTGGTGGTTCTCCACTTTTCTTATCCTTGTTTCCAAACTCAGTAGCAGATAGGGAATATTTTTTATATATAGATCTTGATGATATTAGAGAAGATAGCATGATCTCCCTAGATTGGTCGTGGTATCGTTTAATTATTGTTAAGCCAAGAGATGAAGTTCTAGAGCAACTTGATGTTTTAGTTGAACCTGAAAAATATGGAAAGCAGCCACCTAAAGCTCAGGAGCGACTAGATCATGAAATAAAAGTGTTTATGCTTCAAGTGAACTCTGAGGATGGTGTACCTAGGCTAGCCGAGCGTGATTACTATCGCTCGATAATCCCATGTTCTGAATTTACGTATTTGTCAGAGGGTGTTTCTATTGAGGGGCAGGACTTAGCTGGGGCGCTACAGTGTGTTGAGAGTGAGTGGGAGGGTTGGGAGAAGTATATGATCTTTGACCTCAATGGTAGGAGTCAATCCTGGTACATTGCTGACTTAGATGTTCCCAGCTACTTCATCGAAGACAATACCTTAGTTATTGGTAAGAGGAAGTAGTGATAAAACCTCTTTCTTTTAAATAATCTGACTCTAAGACCGACGCTCTACTAATCAATAATGTCACGATTGGATAGTCACTTGGCATCATCGGATTCTTAGTTGGCGCCTTCTGATCATATACTGATTTCAAGATTAACGCTTGGGAGACAGATAGATGGAAACGGCACTTATTACTGGGGCCTCTGGTGGCATAGGCCTTGAGCTGGCCAGGATACATGCATCTAAGGGTGGCAACTTGGTTCTGGTTGCCCGGTCTGAAGGGAAGCTTTCAGCACTCAAACAGCAGCTGGAGAAGGAGTTTGGTATCCAGGCAATGGTTATTGCCGAGGACCTTTCTGACCCCATGTCCGCGCAGAGAATTTTTGAACGAACCCAAAGTGAGGGTGTGGAGATTGGCACTCTAATTAACAATGCGGGTTTTGGTGGTCATGGTCTTTTCCATCAGAGGGATTTGGAAGCTGAGCAGGGTATGATGCAGGTGAATATGGTTTCCCTTACCAATCTCACCCACCTGTATTTAAAGGGGATGGTTGGCAGCAATAGTGGACATATTCTTAATGTTTCATCTACAGCCTCTTTTATTCCCGGCCCTTTACAGGCGGTTTACTACGCAACTAAAGCCTATGTAACTTCATTTAGCCAGGCACTGGCGGAAGAGTTGAAAGGCACAGGTGTAACAGTAACGGCTTTGTGCCCCGGTGCTGTTGCAACAGGGTTTGTGGCCGCTGGTGATCTTCAGGGTGTCGATATTTGGAAAAATGCCCGTTCGGCTGAGTCTGTTGCCAGATGTGGCTATCAGGCAATGGAGCGGGGAGATCTGGTTGCTTTTAATGAGGCACGGCTCAAGTTGTTTCTGAATTGGATAATGCCTTTACTGCCCCGTAAAATGGTACTGAAGTTTTCCCGTCAGACGATGGAAAAGTCTTAATTGCAGGCAGGTCCGGTAATGATCAAACGTGCAGCGAAATTCCTGGTACCTCCCAGCTGGAAGTTGATATTACACGATATGAATATCGATACAGCGCTGGCTCTTGCCTATGCCGGGTTACCTGCGGATTTGTTACAGCGGGAGACTGTGACACTCACTCCGGTGGAATATTTCCGTTTTTGGTGTGGTATTGATCGGGCCTCTAAGGATCGGCCACTACCACTTTTACTGGCGGAGCACCTTTCGGCTGAGTCGTTTGACCCTCCCATATTTGCGAGCCTGTGCAGTGCAAATCTGAATCAAGCTCTACTGCGGATACAGCAATACAAACCACTGATCGGTCCCATGGAATTGCACTTGGATATTACTGATGAGTACACCAAGCTCAATTTAGAGTGCTATGGAAGTGATGGAAATATTCCTGAAGCTTTGGGCCTGAGCGAATTAATTTTCTATATCCGCCTGGCTCGGTTGGGAACCCGGGAGGAAATTCAACCATTGGAATTGGCACTACCGCAGCTGCCTGAAGATCAAACGCCTTATCGGAAGTTTTTTGGTTGTTCAATTAAGCAGTCAGACCGGGTGAGAATTTGTTTCTCAGCGCAAGATGCACAAAAGCCATTTCTGACCGCCAATGCCCCTATGTGGGATTTCTTTGAAGGTAAATTGAGTCAACAGCTCAAGGATCTGGATAGCGAAGCCACAATGGGAGAGCGGGTAGGTTCAGTATTGATGGAGTTACTACCGGCCGGTAAGAGTTCTGTCGAAGCAGTGTCTGAACGCTTGGCTATCAGTAAAAGGACTTTACAGCGGAAACTGGGGGAGGAAAATCAATCCTTCCAGACAGTATTGCAGGGAGTTAGATCAAGTTTGGCTGATCACTACCTCGCGAAATCCAGCCTTCATCTGGGGGAGATTTCTTTTATGCTAGGATTTAAAGAGCCCAATTCATTTATTCGGGCCTACCGGGGCTGGAAAGGAATGACACCATTGCAATACCGGGACTCTATTCACTGAATAGATCCCTTAGTTTAAAACCAATGTTTGCATATCACTGTAAATTTTTGTGACCAGTTTGGACTTAGAGGTTTAGTTTTAACATTTAAACAGCGATTAATTGGCTGGTCGGTCAGCAATAATTATTCCGTTGTCCGGATTCACTTCCAGGGCCCTCAATTCTCCTCCGTAGACCGCCTGGATTTTCCATCTTCCGCCCACAAATTCGATATGCGTGATGGGGTTGAACCCTAGACCATGCAGTTTCGCTTTAATAGTGGATAAGTCCAAGGCAATGACCGAAGGTTCTGCTCCGTAAAGGTCGGGGCTGTCGTAGATGGGGGCGGGTTTATTGGGATCGAGGCCGGGGGGATTGGGTTAGTGAGATTGCCAACCAAAGCTATGGCGGTAAGAAAAATCATCTACGGCTCCATACTGCTAACAAGCCATAGTATTAGTTTGGACTAGGGATTATCGCAGTGCCAGCGGGCTGTAGTGATTTCGATCTTACCTGAGCGCGATTATAGCAGTGAATGGCCCGGCAACAGATATTGCCGGACCTAGGGAGCCTAGCGTGTAAGCTTTAGCATAAAATCGATAACACGGGTTGAGAGTTTGCCATAGGGAGGCCGCAGTAATTTTAATAGATCGATTGGGCCCTGATAGAAGATGGGACGAAGTTTAGAGAAGGTCAAAAATCCCTCGTAGCCATGGTAGTGGCCCATACCGCTTTCACCAACGCCGCCAAATGGAATATCGTGCTGGCCAACGTGCAGTACACAATTATTTACCGACACGCCCCCAGACATTACTTTGTTGATATATAAATCTTGTAAGGTTTTGTCGTGAGTGTAAGGGTAAATCGCCAGGGGTCTGGGGCGAGCATTAATATAATCAATAACTTCCTCTGGCTTGGAGTAAGTGATAATCGGCAATAGAGGGCCAAAAATCTCACGCTGCATTGCCAGCATCTCGCCGTCTACGTTGGTCAGGATATGCGGAGGGAATTTTCGCAGTTTATTGTCCCTATCCAATTTGACAGCACTTAAATCTATGGCATTAGCACCCTTAGCCTTGGCATCATCCAGGGTTGCCCAGATTCGCTGGTAAGATGTGTCGTCGATAATAGAAGTGTAATCCTGGCCATCCAAGTCGGGGTAGCGCTTCTGAACATAATGTTTTGCGTGTTCGATAAACTCTTCGAGATGCTCCTCCGGCAAGAAAAGATAATCCACGTTGACACAGATCTGCCCGGCGTTTACCAGCTTCCAGTAAATTAGTTGCTCGGCGGCTTTCTTAACCGGGTAATCCGGGCCAACAATTGCCGGTGATTTACCACCAAGTTCCAATGTGACTGGAGTTAGGTTTTCTGCGGCGGAGCGCATTACTGCACGACCGGTATTACTGGAGCCGGTAAAGATTAAGTGATCGAATTTAAGGCTGGAAAATACCGGGCCTATTTCATCGGCATCGGGAATAAAAACCAGCTTTTCTTCCGGGAAGTATTGTTCACAGACTTTACTGAGTAATTCTGCAAGGTGCTTGGAGTTGGTGGACATCTTGACCATCGCCTGATTGCCTGCGGCGAAAATATTGGTCAGTGGTGAAAAGCTTAAGTTTATTGGGAAGTTCCACGGCACTATGACGCCAATTACCCCCAGAGGTTGTGGGACCACACGATTTTTAGAGAGGGGATAGGATTTAAAATCTGTATGGCGCCCCCTGGGTTTCATCCACTTCTTTAGGCGCTTGATAGTCTCTTTAATGCCGGAGAGCGCTGGGTAGATATCGTAGAGCAGTATCTCTTCCCTGGCTCGATTGCCGTAGTCGTTACTGATCGCCTGGATAATGGATTCCTGCTGTTCACGCAGGAGCTGGGCAAGGGTTCTAAGATCCTGCACACGTTGCTGATAGCTGGGAGCCGGGTTGGCCAGGTAGGCACTGCGCTGTTTGTCCAGATAATTTTGCAGTACCGCTTTGTCTGCATCCTGCCGGGTCAGGGTTTGTGTTGTCATTTTATTATCCTGTGGCGTTGATCTCAGAAAGACTAAACGAAATTGAATCGGAGTGATTGACCAATCCGGTAAATTCCTTTGATGATCGGAGAACAAATTTTATCCGGGGTATGGCCAAGTTTGTTTTGCCATCGCAATTTATGGCGCGGATTACATCGCAATGTTCAAGCAGAATAGGTTAGGGCCGGCTTTGGCGGCCGGCCCTGGCAGGATAGTTCGGAATGAGGACAGTAACCCTTAATCGTTGTCCGGTTTTTCCGACAAAACTTCCGCAGAGTTGGGGTCTACGTGCAAGTCGTACTTCTGGTCACCCTTATAGGCTTCAATCTTCCACTTGCCCTTGTCCAGATCGACCTCAACTATTGGGGTGTAGCCCTGCTGTTCCAATTTGGTCAATACGGTGGAAAGGGCCATAGCTCCGGGTGGGGGCTTTTCTTTGGCGAGTGCATAGGGTAGTGCTGTTGCGGCGATAAAGGCCAGCAACAACTTGCTGATAGGCTGCATGGTGCTATTACCTCGCTGTCTATTTGCTAAATCGCAGTATCCTATGAATCAAATCTTCCCTTAACCGAGCGATCGGTATTTCCAAACTGTAAAATAAAAACTGATGCGTCTGCGTTTGGTCTCCAGGCACTTATAAAGGGGTTTGTGGACTGCCCTCGGTAAGATGCTTCTGGATAGCCTCGCACCACTCCATGCCTCCGGGTTTGAGACCGTTGGTATTGGCTCCGCTGAGCCGGGTGATGGCTGTGAACCACTCCTCACTACCGGTAGTCGGCATACCGGATGGGTATAGTTTCGCCATATCGCCATTTTGCTGGGCAAGCACTTGCTGTTGAACCCAGGCAAACCATTCCGGGGTGCATATAGCTGCAGCTTTCTTTTCCGCTTCCGCTCCATTGCCCGGTGGGGCAATGGGCTCCTTCATGGCGCTGGTAGCCGACTCATCTGCAGGAGGGGCTGCAGGTGACTTGGAGTCCTTCGGGCCCCCACAGCTGCAGAGGACAAAGATCAGTGCTATTAAAGGGCCAAAGCGGTACATGGGACCTCTATGGGTGGCGGTATCAAGCCTAAGCATAGGAGGAAATTGACGACTTTGCCTTATCGCCTTAGGTCATATGTATTTTTATTGACATTGCCATTAAATCAAATGAGAATGTTTCTCGTTTAATCCAAGGGTGATCTACGATAATGTCTACCAGAGCTCTATTTCAAAAAGTGCTGGCTGTAGCCGGCTTGTTGGGTGCTGTGGGTGCCAGTGCGGCCGAGCAGGTAAATATCTACTCCTACCGACAGCCTTTCCTTATAGAGCCGATCTTAAAGGAGTTCACCGAAAAAACCGGTATTGAGGCCAAAGTGGTCTACGCCAGCAAAGGCTTGAACGAGCGTTTGCAAAGGGAAGGGCGCAATAGCCCCGCTGACCTGGTCCTGACTTCCAATACCAGCAGCCTGATGGATCTGCTTAATAAGCAGCTGACCCAACCGGTAAGCAGTGAAATCCTGGAAGACAATATCCCATCACAATTTCGCGATAAGGCTGGCAACTGGTTCGGCCTGACCACCCGGGCGCGTTTGATCTACGCCTCCAAAGACCGCGTTAAGCCCGGTGAAATTACTCGCTACGAAGAGTTGGTAGACCCTAAGTGGAAGGGCCGAATCTGTACTCGTAGCGGCAAGCATCCCTATACCCTGTCCCTGATCGCCTCCATGATCGCCCATCACGGTGAAGCAGAAACCAAAGAGTGGCTGCAAGGTGTGAAAGCGAATCTGGCGCGCAAGCCCCAGGGTAATGACCGCGCTCAGGTTAAAGCTATTAGCGAAGGTGTCTGCGACCTTTCCCTGGGTAACAGCTACTACTTCGGTAAAATGATTACCAATAAGGAGCAGCCGGAGCAGGTTGATTGGGCCAAGTCTGTAAACCTGGTCTTCCCTAACCAGAAAGATCGCGGTACCCATATGTTTATTTCCGGTGCGGCGCTGACCAAGCACGCCCCCAACCGTGAAAATGCCGTTAAGCTGCTGGAATTCCTCAGCGGCGCCGATGCTCAATACTCTTACGCTGAGAAAAACTTTGAGTTCCCGGTACGCCCTGGCACTGCCCGCTCTGAGTTGATTAAGGAGTATATGGGTGAGTTTAAGGAAGACGATCTGAGTCTCACGGAGATCGGTTCCTACGTTCCAGCGGCTTCCCGTATGGTTGATGAAGTACGCTTTGACTTTTAGAATGGTTAACTGAATGGGAATTGCTGCAGAATAAACTGGCAGCACTATCTCAGCCTTATTCGAACGGCCCTGTCGAGAGACCAGGGCCGTTCTTTTATAATGAGCTTTTGATTCCTTAATCCATGCTAAACCGAGCCAACTTATCAGCTTCCCGCTGGCTGCTACTGGTAGCTACTATTTCCCTACTGGTAGCTCTGCCAGTGCTATCCATTTTTTGGTTGGCATTTTTCCCTGAAGAAAATATTTGGCCGCACCTGGTGGACACGGTGTTGTTTCACTATGTGTCCTCCACATTGATTCTGGCTGGCGGTGTCGGTTTGGTAACACTGATAACAGGCGTGGGCAGTGCCTGGCTGGTGAGCATGTGCCAGTTCCCCGGGCGTCGTTTGTTTGAGTGGGGGCTGTTATTGCCGTTTGCTGTTCCCGCCTATGTGATTGCCTACGTTTACACGGACTTGCTGGAATATGCGGGCCCTGTGCAAAAGTCCCTGCGCGCCTGGTTTGGTTGGCAGACAGCCAGGGATTACTGGTTCCCGGAGATCCGCAGCATGGGTGGGGCGATTGCCATGCTGTCACTGGTGCTCTTCCCCTATGTCTATATGCTCGCGCGAGCGGCCTTTATCGAGCAGTGCGGCAGTATACGTGCCGCGAGCCGGTCATTGGGCTGTACGCCTTGGCAGAGCTTCTTGCGCGTTTCCCTGCCAATGGCACGCCCGGCAATTGCGGTGGGTTTATCACTGGTGTTGATGGAAACCCTGAATGATTTCGGAACTGTGGACTTCTTTGCTGTGCGCACCTTGAGTGTCGGGATTTACGATACCTGGTTGAGCCACGGTAATTTAGGAGGCGCGGCACAAATTGCCTGTAGCACTCTGATTTTTGTTGTTCTGTTAATTACGCTGGAGCGAATGGGGCGGGCGAGACAGAAGCACTTTGTACAATCGCCAAATTCCCAGCGTGAACGCTATATATTGCGCGGCTGGCGATCCGGTGTAGCCCTGTTGTTCTGCGGGTTACTGTTGGTGGCTGGTTTTATTATTCCCCTGCTGGTTCTGGGAAGTTATGCATTCAGTAATTTCTCCAGTTACTGGAGCGAAGATTTTATACAGATCGCCAGCAATAGCTTGTTACTGTCAATCGCAGCGGCACTGGTCTCTGTACTGCTGGGCCTGCTGTTGGCTTACGGTAAGCGACTGCAACCCAAAAGATCCGTACGAGTCTTGGTCGGCTTTTCCAAGCTGGGTTATGCAATGCCTGGGGCAGTACTGGCGATTGGTGTCCTGATTCCCCTGGCCGCTTTTGATAATGCGGTGGATGGTTTTTTACGTGAACACTTTGATATCTCCATAGGGCTGCTGTTAAGCGGCAGTATTTTCGCCATTATTTTTGCCTACACGGTGCGCTTCCTGGCAGTGTCCACAGGGGCCATAGAATCCAGCCTGGAGAAAGTAACCCCTTCAATGGATCGCGCTGCCCGCTCACTGGGACGCAATAGCTGGCAAACCCTGTGGGCTGTACATCTACCTTTGGTGCGTACAGGTCTACTAACGGGTGGCTTGGTGGTCTTTGTGGATTGTATGAAAGAACTGCCGGCGACTTTGTTACTGCGCCCCTTTGGCTTTGACACCCTGGCGACTTATGTTTACCAGTTTGCTTCCGATGAGATGCTGGAACGCTCGGCCCTGGGGGCTTTATTGATTGTCCTGGTGGGATTGATACCGGTGATTTTACTAAGCCGTTCCATTGGTTGGCGCAGAGGTGAGGAGCGCACAGCCGTGGCGGACTCAGAAGCGCCCGCCCTGTCCTGATAGCTTTTATTGGGCCTGGTCAAACACCAGAGCAGAGGAAAGGTGCAGGGGAAGTTTATCTCCGGGAGCCGCTTGAACATCTGCATTCAAAGCGGCCTCGACAGTTTCCCCTGCGGCTAGCTGAAAGCGATAGCTCACCTGGTTGCCGAGAAAATTCTTTTCCACAACCTGAGCCATCACAGCACCGGGATGTTCGCCTGCGGCAATATCCTCACTGCGCACAAACAGTTCGAGCTGATCTCCACTTTCGTATGCAGCTGTCGGCACCTTCACTTCCCCCAGAGGGGTACTGATCAGGCCATTGCCCACAACAGTACCGGAAATGATATTCCCTTCACTGACAATCCTTGCTACTGCCAAATTTCTAGGTGTTTGATAAGTGTCCTGTGGGCTGTCCCACTGCTGTAATTGGCCTTGGCTGAGCACTCCCAGCTTATCTCCGGCAATAAAGGCCTCGTGGCGGTCGTGGGTAACAATAATCGCTGGGATCTTCTCTTCGCGCAGTATATGGCGGACTTCGGCGGCGAGACTGCGGCGCAGCTCGGTGTCCAGGTTGGAGAAGGGTTCATCCAGGAGTAACAGCTTGGGGCGCGGTGCCAGTGCCCGAGCCAGAGCGACACGCTGCTGCTGACCGCCAGAGAGCTGATGTGGGTACTGTTGCCCGAAGCCTTCCAGACGCACTAACTTTAGCAAAGACTGGGTGCGGGATTGCCGCTTGCTTTTCGGCATTGACTGGATACCGAAGGCAATATTCTGTTCAACGGTAAGGTGTGGGAAGAGGGCGTAGTCCTGAAATACCACCCCAATATTCCGTTGCTCTGCGGGAATCTGTTTCTCACGGGAGGAAATCACTTCCCCGGATAGCTGGATACTCCCCGCCGCGACCGGTTGAAAACCAGCGATGGCGTGCAACAGTGTTGTCTTGCCACAGCCGCTGGGGCCCAACAAACAGGCAATTTCCCCGGCCTGTAAAGCAAAGGAGACCGATTCGATAACTACCTGCTCACCGTAGCGGCACTGTAGATTTTCTATAGAGAGTATGGGGTGCACGGGATTTCCGGTAGTTTGCTTTCTCGATACTTCAAATAAGCTTCAGAGCTAAAGATGGAATCGGTAAGCAGATAATATCTAAATTTAGCTATCAGAAGCTAATTTTAACAGCGCCTGAGGGAAAGATATAGCTAAGGAGCCTCTGAATAACTCTGCAAACCCCGAAGGGCAAAACAGCTGCGTTGCCGCCTTCAGGGCTCGCAGAGCCATTACGGAGTTGCTCAGAGTCTCCGTCAATATTCATTGTAAATTTACAATGCTTAATCCTTATGCTGAATTCCCATAGGATTTTCAGTCTTACTTAATTCTATTTTATGTAAATATTGCTTCAATTGTGGCTGAAGCTTGAGTTTGTATGATTCTACGGTATGGCCTTGCATCATTTTCACTATGTTGCTGCAAAATACCTCGGGATTCTTATCCTTAATTTGAACCAGCATATTCTCGCCAAGTTTAGATATCATTTCCCTGGTTTGTAAGGCTTGGCTTTCGGGGATGCTAGGTTTTTTTAGTTCATCAGAATTAAAATGTTCTTCTTCCATGAGTAGTAATATCGCTTCCCTGGAAATTTTAGAGAAGTGCGAAAAAGAAGATTCAATCTCAACCTTCTTATCTGGAACGTTTTCTTTGCAGTAGTCAAATATTGGTTTTGTTTGCTCTATCTGAATCATTGAAAACATATCAATGCCACTTACTAGCTTTTCCTCCTCAGCTCGAGCAAAAGTTGATAATAGAATAAGTACAGGTAAGAGTATCAGTTTTTTCATGTGTTTCTCTTGGCTGTTAAGTTAATATTGATATGGGCTTAATGCCCCCGCAACGATATTTGTAGAACTTAAATTTAATTGTGAAAGTGGTGAACCAAAATAAGGTCTGGAATAAGTATAAATTTACAGTTTTTTGGTCTCTATGTAATGTGCTCACCATGCTTCCCAATACTTGAAAATTTTCACAGCTTTACTGTTTTTATCCAAAATAGAGTTTTAGGCTAACTTGTGAAAACCATGTTAATACCTGTTAAATCTAGACACTTAACTTAAGCTGTTTCATCGTTACGCCTTGAGAATAGTATGTATTGTGGTGCATATTAACAAACTATGGGTGGGATTAAAATCTTGGTTTCGGATATTAAGCACAATTGATAAGGGCTAAGTTGGTAGGGAGCCTCTCCCGGCCAAGAGAAAGGCACTGATGAACTACTACCAGCTGAGCGAGAATGAACGATTCCAGACGGAGGACACTCTCAAAAAGCAATAGCAAAAGTGTAAGAGATACACCCCTTAACAATCGGCCGAGAGCTGCGACAGAATATAGGCATGCGATGATATCTAAGCATATAAGCTCTCGGAGCTAAGACGCCAGAAAGCATATAACGCGTAAAAAGTAACCGATGCTGTGTAGCAACCAATAGATATCCAAACTCGGAAAGAATTAAGTCTCAGCAGACTGTAAGCTATTTAAAAAATATATGGGTGTATCACTCCATGATGATACGATCTACAAAATAATTTATTTAGATCAGGCAAATGGTGGAGGCTTATACAAGCACTTTAGGAATGCATCAAAGCCCCGCAGTAAGCGCTACAGTAAGTATGATTGACGCGGAAAGATTAAAAATAGAGTGAGCAAAGATAAAATCATAAAAATTACTATTCGATAATGGTCTTGAATTCGCTGATCATGAAACGATCGTAAAAGGTTTAGAGGCTGATATTTTTTACACATCTATATTCATCCTGCGAGAGTGACTAATTTAAATGGTAACGGCCACATTCGAAAGTATTTCCCAGGGGATACCGACCGTAATAAAATAATAGACGAGCAAATTCAATTTTTAATGGATTGGCTGAATAGTAGACCAAGAGCGAGTCGAGGTGGAAAGTCACCGAATGAGTTTTTCATGGGGCTGTAAAATGATCTGCTTGCAGTGTAAAAGGGTTGCGCTTAATGCTTGAAGCTAGGGGAGATGTGCACCTGCTTTTAAATGTACACGTCGTATTCAATATTAAGGCCGTATTTTACTAACTTTTCCATCTGTTCTGTATCTAATTTTGGCCCACCGTGCCCACTTTTGGAACGCCAGTAGCAGCTGATATATACGTTATCAACCAACTTGGTGACTTGGTTTAAAGGGCTTTCTTTTCCGTCTATTAGCCTGAATAGCCAGTGAAGGTGTGCTCGAGAATCTAGTGAATCAACTTTACCCTCACTTGTTAGAAACCAACCGTTTAAAATTGCAGGTCTTTTACGGCCATTTACAGTTTTTCCCTTGTAGATTTTATCTGATGCTTTAATACCAAGTATTTCTGTTACCACGTCAGGTGATATTTCTCCGCAGTATATTCTTAGAGTTATATAAGTTTCGTCGCATGTTGGATAATCGTCTACAAATTTCATAATCAACTTAGTAGCTTAGCTTATGCTCTGGGGTAGTTGGGCTTAAATGGTTGTGTGAGAAGGTAGGCAAAACTAGATTTCTCTTACAAAGTATTGTTACTCATATTTGTGGAATATAGTTTTTCCGAGAAGATATACAGGAATGACATAGAAATAGCCTATAATAATTGAACATAGCATAAAGAATATCGTTACTGCGATTGCTTCAAAAGCCATGTCTATATACGGCCCATTCTTATAAATAGTTGCTCCAAATGAGAAGGTAAGACAAATGCTGCCCGTGAAAAATGAGAACTTCAACGGTGCTCTAAGCATATACCTCTCAATTTCGTTACTGGTTTTATTTCTTGTTGAATAGAGAAAGTAGACTGCAAAAAGAAGAAAAAATGGTGCTCCAAGTAATGTATACATCGCAATGGAAATAGACCAATAACTGTCAACCAATAAGAATAAAAAAGGGGCAGTCAGAGGCGCTAGTGTACAAATTCTATAAAAGTTACATTTTTTCATTCGGAAAATGCCAAGAGCACTTGTAGCAGAATCAATGCTACGTAGAGGTTTTGATATGCTTTTTTAGAAGAGGGTATCTGCCAATGCGTTAACAATAGGCATGGTATGTAAATACACCGGCACACATAAAGCTCCTATGAAAATGTACATACTGCGAGCGGTCTTCCGAGGTGACACCAGCTCATAGGGTGAAAAACACAATTGTTATACAATTCTCTCTACTCTCCAAGGCGGATCTAGACGATTCTTACCGGCCCAATATAGTTTGATTTTGTTGCCGGAAGGGTCGTGAATTATTGCTTCTCTCCAGAGGTACTGCATATCCATTGGTTCTTGATCGAATTCGAAACCCTTTTCTTTTAGATCAGATACTAGCTTGTCAAGTTGATTGCTTTCGAAGTATATGACACAACCATTTATGTATTTTCCTTCTTCAAGTGATAGGGAAAAGCTAGCTTCCCCGTCAGGGTACTCAAATCGCGAATAATGAGGCGTGTCTACTATTTGTAAGAACCCCATACGTCTATAAAAATCTGTCGCTACTTCCATATTTGATACGGGTAAAGTTACCTGATTTAATTTCATTATTCTATCCTTAAGTTTATATAAAATTTAACGAATGGGCTGTAATGCAAAGGCGAAGCTGAGAAATGGAAGTCCAGCCAGAACTTCTCTCAAGACTGAGCTAGATCGATAAATGGGATGAATACTAAGAAAAACGATAGAACGTTCTTCATGGTATGTTTGTGCATAACGTCCACAGGATGGACGAAGAGTATAGCCATGAGTCCAGTCCATAGGGCATGCATAGCTACATTTACTGAGTGTCTCGCATGTATTCACTGAATGACCTCCACTTTACTGCAGGCTCCAAATTACCTTCGTAGTAGTGCCACACTGCTGGGTTTTCGTTTCCATCACATACAAAATACATGAATTGATAACCTTGATGCATCAGAAATACAAAGCTTTTTTGCGGTAGTTTAAAATTAGAATTATCTTCTTCTAATAACTCCTGAGCCCATACTTGTAATTCAGATAATCTAGGAAAATCTACGTCGGTTCCGATGAGGCTTTTAACTTTATGGCCTCCGTGCTTGTACCATTCAACGTACTTCCTTGGAAGCACAATATCATACTTCTTTTCCAGATTCCTGAGAGTACCCATATCCAACACACCTGACGAGGTTTTAGAGAAGTTTACCCCATATTTTAATCGTATTTCGAAGTGAAAAATAGCACACTCATCAGTGAAAACTAAACCAGGATTCACTTGGAATCATCATTTATGATAAAGATTTGATCATTTCTGAGGAGGCAAAGATACACATTGGTCTTTTGCTACTTGAACACCATGAGAAGCGGCCGTATTGTTGCAGCAGAGCTATGGTCTGAAGGCCCAATCCATGTAGAGGATGATGTTGCTTTTCGGTACCAAGACTGATTCTCTAATTGTATCTTATAATTGTCCTATTTATAGTGAGTAAGCTGAACCAATTGCCCTTAATATCCACCCAACTTATATCTTGGTATGGGCAAAGTATTGCTTCTACAGAGTGACGCGCATTTTGGTTGCCCGGCGGAGGCCACTTGTGGCCGGAGCGTAGTTAAGAATTTTGTTCCGTATACTCTCTACGCATCTAATAAATACAGGTACTATCTCTGTTTGAAAAAATTATATAAGAATTTACTTTTCCGAAGGGTTAAGTCGCAAAGTCCCCATCTTCATTGTGTCGCTTCTTCTAAATAATCATATATGTCGCTGTATATAGTAGTATCTAATTGAAATGACATTTTCGATTTTTGACTCATGATATAATTGGCTCCCGATTAACTTGCCATATTCACCTAGCTTCGCATGAAGCTGCAAAGAAGACTCTTGATCTGTGAATCTGATACATATGTTTATAAAGGGGAATTCTTGGGAAGCACAAAGGGCATTAAGTTTCCTTGATTCTTAATCTATGGCAGGCGCAAAATAGTTAATATCACCCCTATCTTTATAATCAAATTAATTTTCCTCTCAGAGTTATGAGACTTGTTTTCTTGTCTTTGATTTGTGATTGTTTATTATTAGAAAATAAATCCATAAAGTCGATATCGCAGCAAAGAAACACCAAGTTGATACCCATGTTTCCTTCTGAGTGAAGAAGGTGATAAGTCCGAATAGCATGACAAGCGCCCAAAACTTTCTAAATAGACAGTCGCTGGACAATAAGAATAAAACACCGAGTGAGGCATAAATAATATCTCGTGCTATAACGGATAATAAGCCGCCACCGGATACTTTATAGCAAAGGCTATGTCCACATACATCTGTTTGTATTAGGTGCCTTGGTCCTGTTTCTAGTAGAACTGGTATCCAGAGATATAAGCCGAAAACAAAGCCTATAATTATCAATGCGATAAAAAAAACTCTTTTCCATGTTTTTGTTTCTAGGCTATAGGCTACGATTGGTATCCAGGTAAGCCAAAAAAAGAAGGCAAAAAATAAAAACAAAATGGAAGATAATGCTGTCAATGTGAATAAATTCTCATTGTGCCCAATCCATACAACGCCTTCAGTCGCTTGTTGCAGGGCAAAAAGGATAGGAGTGATCGCGAGTAATAAATAAGTTTTATCATTTTTTATCGCATGTGCTGTACATAAAGCTCCGCCGACAAGAAGCAGTGTTGCTGATCCGAATGAAGCTGTGGCTGAAAAACACATTGTGATTTTCTCTATATATAAAATATCGTGATTTTAGCCAGAGTCTTATAACTTAATGCACTGTATAACAATAGCCATAATCTAAATAATCAGTTGAATCTCGCTGATCTGGACTAAGTGTTTGATTTAGTCTTTGATGACTATTTTAGCTCAATACTGCCAATTTACCTTATGAGTGAAGCCGAAAATATCCATAAAGATAGATCTAGTTTGTCTGTGATGTAGGTAAAGCCTATCCCGAATGGTAATAACAGGCCAGTGTGGCACCGCTGGGCCAATCGCTGCTTTCTATTCAGCTATCATTGTTGGCCATTGTTGTTGCTATAGACTGAGGATTGACCGTTATGTGTTGGAGTAATAATTCTCTCACGAAGTTATCAGTACTCTCTGGTCATCTATATCACGCGTATCAAGTGGTATTCAGCAATGATCTAGTGATAACGGAGTTGTTGGGAGTGACCAAGGGGGTTAACAGTGGCTGAGCTTATCTCGTCAAAATTGGCCGAAAAATGAGTTAAAGAATGATTGCAATAAAATTTATTGGAGAGGTATCGCTCTCTATTAATGAATCTTAAGGTTTCAGACCTGGACGTCGTGAATAAATTCAATTGCGGTAAATAAGAGTCAGCGATCAAAGGTTATAAATTCATTAAAATTGCATGCTTTTATCATGTTATAGATAGCGAGTCGCCCGTTGCTGACTTCTAGCACGGATAGTATTAGTGTTGGCGTGAAGCCGATAGCTAGAAACTACCGGCTAACCTAATTAGAGCGAATTTTCTAATGACAAAGCGACCTTTTGAATACCATGAGGTGGAGTCCATCGTTTAAATTCAACAAAACCATATTTTTCATATAAATTAATTGCGGGATCATTTTTAGTTGCTGTTTCTACAATTGCTTCTGAAAATTCAATTTCATCTAGAATGTAGCTCAGCAATTTGCCTGCTATTCCTTTTCTAAAATGATTTGGATCAACAGTTAAGCTGTTAATTTCTAACCGCTTACCTTCTATAGTAATTTCAATAATTGCGGCTAGACACTTCTTGTCAATAAATCCGTAAAATAATGATTTAGAATTTTTTATATCTTGAGCGCTGCGAGATAGTGGCGGAAAGTCAGTAACGCCTATTAGTTGAGCTTCAACCTTATAGGAGCGTTGAAATATTATGAAAACCTGGTTTGCTATTTCTTCATTTAAAATATCAAGATTTATTATCATACTGATCATAGTCTCTGAATTTGTGGGGGCTCTAATGCTCACCGCAGCCACATTTATTTCTGGTGCTTGGTACGCCCAGCATAGGCATGCTTTAATAGGGTGAACATCTCTTGTAGGGTGATTATGGGCTCCATTAAATGCGATCTACTGACGAATCGCAACTGCAAAGCCGTTTACTCTTGAGGGAGTGAGGCGGTTAGCAAAAACTGATGAGCAGAAACATCAAATCAGGCTTGGGCTGAAGGTAAGGTGCCCTGTGATACGGAAGGCATATGAACCATGGATAAGGGGTAAATTATATAGTTATATAGTGAAAGTTCATGCCCGTGTCTAAGCTAATCTGTTTAGCTTGCCAACTCATAATTAGGCCCAACTCGTTAGTTGCTATCGCGGGGATTGAAAAAGTGATGGTACATTAGTGATCGTTGGGTGGGGGTTTATTAGGACTACGGAGTCACGTATTACAGACCTGTACGATGGATGGTGTGGGGGTAGAAACTACTGGCTGCTCGATTTAGCTGTTTGCTTCTCGATCTCAGCCAAGTACAGTCTGGTTTGTAGCTATTCTTTTGTGATTTAAAAGAACAATCAGAAAGTGCCTTGCCAGAAACTAAACAGAGCAGTGTTAAAGTCAGTATTTTTTCATGGTTACACTTATGTCACTATAAAGGATTGGAACTGCTACGACTGCTTTGTGCTATTAGGCTCAAAATGAGCGTTGCAGCGGAGGTCCAGCCAGTTTGCTGACGATTTCTGATAGCTTTGCTATACACGTTTAAATTACTCGTATTCACATATGCTTGATTGATAATTAAAACGACCACCATCATCGAGGCATGAGTCTATATCTGTATTTTTAGATACCCAATCCGTAACTAGCATTACTGAGATTAGTATTACTACCCAAGCAATAAGCCCCAAAACAATACAGAAAGCATCATCTATATTTACTTTCTTAAAGGGGCGGCAAATTAGATATCCTAGACCTTTTATTAACACTTCAATAATGACTTCGAATAATACCCACCCAAGAAACCTAAATATTGCTCCGAAAATACCTACCCCAATTTCTTCAATCAGCATTTTTATCCCTTATTGCATAACGCCTTTCTTACAGGCGAGCCGCGCAGTGGCGGTTTCGGCGCAGCTCTGCTGTACGATTGTACGGTAACTTGGCACGCCCGGTATGGGTGTGGACTAATGAGCTGAAAGTCCCCTGTAGGAAGATCACCATTTAATGAGTCCCATTAAATGCTAACTACTAGCGAATGGCAACTGAAACAGCACAAGGTCTTATGGAGAGGAGGCCGTTAGCAAAACTATATGGGGATGTATAGAAATATCCTTTAAGGCTTAGCCTGGAGTCGAGGTGGCCAAGGACACCGAAGCCGCGTGATCTAGCGGGTAGGGTAATGATGCAGCTGTGTTTTATACACATCATTTAAGCCCATTTAAAGCCTCTGCTGCTTCAATATAATGGAGCAGTTTGGTATATCCCTGCCAAACAGTTTTAACCCCTGGTTCGCCATCACCTTTACGTCCTAGAAATCCCCCTAGGCCTGCCAACATACGCGTTATATCTCTCATGCTTGGAGGTATATTCGGTGGGCAACTTTTATCTCGCATCATCCATACCATGCGCCATTCTTTTTCAGAGTAAGCACTCGTACATGGTTCATCAGGAAGACTTCTTGCTTGTGTAGTTATCGAATGTAGTCGCCATCCAATAATCATATAGATCGCAATACAATTCAACATTCGCTGCTCTGTTCTAAAACGATTACTTTCTATCTGGCATCCGCCTTTTACTACCCGAAAATAGGTTTCAATTTCCCACCGGCTTCGATACCACTCAATGATAACTCTCGCCTGCTTAAAGTCTTCAACTGGAAGATCAGTTAACAGCATCCACTCAATGCCTTTTTCACCCTCTGGTGGGTTTAATTCTTTGGCCAATACAGCATAGAGAGAAAGTGGTCGTTTAGATTTTCCTTTCCCAAGTAGCCGTATCTCAGTAGTGGATACACTGACTTTGGCTTTTCTTCCAGGTTCTCCATTCCGTTTGGGAATGTCTACCGTGTATAGACCAACAGATTTCTGCTCATTCATATGATCCCAAAGCAAAACCGTTTCTTCTCCATCGAGCTCTAAAGTGCGATTGGCCTTAGCTCGAACGATATAGCTCGCCCGCCGCTGTTCACTTTGATCTTCAGCCCGTTGAAACCACTCATGAATATCACCTTCTCTATCAGCAATACTCACAATTGTGCTTTCAGGGCAGAGCTCCTGTATCTGACAAGCCGCTTCGTAATGGTCTAGCCAGCGTCGACTCTCCTTATCCTTTATCGACTTGGTATAGCGAGAATTAGAGCTTGATTCCTTGTCTCTCTGCCACATACTACCCTCAACAACACCCAAGTTACTAGCGGGGCAGAAATAATCAGTACACCTGGTAATATAAACTGCATGAAATACGATGCCAGAAAACTTAGTACTGAGGAGCAGCACCTCATACGTAAAATTGCTGTTCAGCGAGTATTTGATGGAGAATCTGCGGCGGACGTTAGTCGTAGCTTAGGGCTGGGGAGCAGAACTATTTTCCCATGGTTAAGGACTGCTCGGGAGAAAGGTATTGAAGCGCTATCTCCAAAAATTAGACCTGGACGCGGTAGAAAACTGTCAGCTATTGAAGAAGAGGAAGTCAAACGATGGATTATTGGTGGCGATCCAAGGCAATATGGCTTTGATTTCGGATTGTGGACACGTCAGATCGTATCGGATTTGATTTTTGAGAGATTCAAAATTGAACTTAGCGTTTCTAGTGTCGGCACACTTCTACATCGACTGGGCCTGACGCCACAAAAGCCTCTACGAAGAGCTTACGAGAGAGATGAGAAGGCGGTGAATAAATGGGTAAAGGAAGTCTATCCAAAGATTAAATCTTATGCGAAAAAACTGGTGCAGAAATGTTTTGGCTGGACGAGGCTAGTATCAGATCAGACGATCCACTCCAAAGGACATGGGGAGAAAAAGGAAAAACTCCAGTGGTAAAAACGAGTGGTCAAAGACAGTCAATCAATGCGATCTCAGCTTTATCGAATAGAGGTGGCTTCTGGTATCATATTTATAGTGGAAAGTTCACGGCAGAAAAGTGCGTAGAATGCTTCAAAAATTTCCAGAGAAGTCAGAAAAGACCAGTGATTCTCATTGTTGATGGGCACCCAGTACACAAATCGAAAAAGGTATTGGAGTATGTCGATTCACAGGATGGAAAGCTTGAAATGGTGTTCTTACCGCCATATGCACCAGACCTAAATCCAGATGAGCTGGTCTGGAATCATATGAGAAATATAGGGACTTCAAAGAGGCCGCTGAAAAAAGGTGAGACACTACTGAGTCGTGCAAATGCAGATTTGCAGAGCATCAAGAAAAATAGAAAACTTGTGAAATCATTTTTTCAAGAGTCGACTGTATTCTTTGCTGCTGCCTAGGTAGTAACTCTTGATGGCGTTATAGCGATTGAGGTGTGCAAAAGTTGCTGATTGGTCTCTTTCCGTCGAAGAGTTCCCATCTCTTTACTTTCTAGGTTAGTGGCAAAATTTAAAAAGGTAGTATCTTGAGGAATAAGAACAACGGGCTGCGCTTTGATTCTCTCAAGAGTTGCTGATTTATGGCCGCTCATAATAGAGTCAAAGTTGACTTTATCATTTTCGATAAAGCGATAAGCCGCAAACGTTTCTGCCCAAGTTTTGTTTGCGCAGGGGATACTATTCTTTGGGTCGGAACTTAAATTACTGAGAATATTAGACAGGCGCTTATTCAAGCGTGTATCACCCATAACCTGATTTTTTATTTCGTCCATGACCCAGTCCTGCATAATTATCCAGCCAAATCTATAGTTCTTACTGGGTTAAACTGTAACTTATTGATTTATAAAATAAAACTGAAAAAACTTATGTATAAAACTTAGTGATGCAGTTATGTAGTAAATTTTCACGATCATACCTCGGGAGATCTGTTTAACTTGCTGCAATGAAGCTGTCAGGATGGCCACTGGCTCATAAATGAAATGGACTCAGGCCTATAGTTGCTATTGATAATTTCCCATTGTTTAGTTAACTATTTTAGCTAGCGCAAGGCTATCAAAAAGTGTATTGATATTGACTGCTGGACCCGGCACGACTAAATATGAGCTATTGAAAATAGCTGGCAAGGAGTGAGAACAAAAGTTCGAAATATATTATGGAAGGGCAATAATTGAATTGCTAGCAATTATCTGTAGTTCACCCGGTGAAAATTATTGAAGAAGGGAAAGATCTGATAGCATACATATTGCACTAAATACTGAGTTTGATATCTGATCGCTGGGGGAATTTATTTGGGGTGAAAACCTTCTATTGTAGACTCGTACGCAGGGCTGTATGGGGCCGATAGCGGGAAGCTACCGGCTACTTGGTTTGTGTGAACTACCCAATAAATACAGACGATATATTTATGTAGTTTCCCTGGCAGTCATAGTAACTTATTTGTACTGGCTTACCTGCCATGTAAGCAGAAAGAAGGAATGATAACCTCCCTTCATAATTATCAGTATCTTTCAGCATTACAAAAGTATTGTTATCGGGGCAATCCAAATTGCTTATACTGGGATCATTTCTAAATCCACTTAATTTTACAAATACACCATTTGTAGCAGCTTTCAGGCTCTGAATCTCATAAGTTTCAGTAAATACAGCATTACCTGAAAGTGGAAATAAAAGAGCAGTGATTGCCAGGCAGTTCTTAAAAAGGGACATACTTTTTCCTTTACTATATTAACGATTGTATAACAAGGTTGTAGAAAACAGCTCTTGACGAACCTTTTATTCTTGGAGATTCTCTGGGTGCAAACATTAGATGAAGTTAAACTATATCACCAAATTTCGACCAATAGAATAGCTCTATTTGTTTCCTGGCTTACTATCAAGCCTCTGGTTTACTTGAAATATGGCTTCCATGTGTATAATTATTAAGAATGTCCCAAGTATAATATTTAATGCCGGATATTGTATCAGCCCAGTCTCTAATTACCTTAATAGTTTTTACTATATTGCTAATGCTGATAATCTTTAGATCAATACTGGCTTCCCTCGTCAGTACGCACGATAGCGTTCGTGGGTTTTTTGCATCGCCATAGAGCCATTAGAAGGGCTTCACAGGCTAATATAAACGTCATGGCTTTCGATGTTGATCAATCAATAACGGGTCGATTTTATGGGTTAATCAATATAACCAACCCTCTTCAACACCTAGGCAAGTGATACTCCCGATCCATTTTTGATTTGGCTCCTAAGTATTGAAATTCTGTTCGAGCAGATTATGGAGCATAAAGCCCTAGTATTATACAGGCGTCATACTTTTATCGGCTTAACATACAAAAACCAACTACCGCTCACTAGCTGGCTTTTGCTTATCGATCAGCATTTGTTGATACTTTTGAAGTGCAACTGCTTCTTTTTTTGTTATGCTGGCTGAAAAGTATGCAGTAGAGATAATTGATAGAACCCCAAGTGCAACCCTATAGATTCTTCTAGAGTTATTAACTTCAAAAACAAGCCATAAAAAAATACTTATAAATGGAACCACTAAAAAAGTAATAGATATAAAAATAGCCAAGGTGAGCACCAATTAAAATACAATACTTGCAGCAACGGTCGCAATGTAGCAGCGAAGGGGCGATGTTAGCTGCTCTTGGTTCGCCCAGCATGGGCGTGAGCCAAAGGGGTGAAAGCCCTCTATAGGGGGATCACCGTTTAATAGGCTCCATTAAATGCTAACTGCTAGCGAATGGCAAATGCAACATCGAGAGGTCTTGTGGGGAGGAGGCTGTCAGCAAAAAATTGTGAGCTGACAAATAGAAACATCTTATAAGGCTTATTTTGGAGGTGAAGTGGCTAGGGGCACTGGAGCACTGTGACCCAATGGGTAGATATTTATTACGGATAGGGATCGTTCATTGCAGACTGACACGTTGATTGGTGTGGGGTCAGTAGCTAGAAGTAACCGGCTACCTGATTGAGGTGCAAATTGCACGACACTTTGGGAATTGACTGCAACCCCAAAACTCGTTGCCTGCATTGCCCCCTTTTTTTGATGCTCGTTGAACCATTGCACTACCGCATTTAGGGCAGCTTTTCTCTGACTCTTTATTGGCTACAATTTGTTTTACATGCTGCACATGATCTCTGTTGGTTTTGAGAGTTCGCTTGAGCCGTCCTGACTCAATTCTTTGAATCAATTCTTCTTTCTCCGTGGGAGAGATTATAAGTTCATTTATAGATTTGATGTAACGGATTAGGCCTCTAGCATTGGTGACATTTTGGGGTATCTCTGTTTTAAATTCACTGTCGCCAACAAAAACAATGACTGAAAAAATATGTGAATCTGAAATTCCAAGGCACGCTGCTAACGTTTTTACATGCTTATAATTTTGATGTAGTGGATTTTGGAATTTGTTGGTGTGGTTGAATATTTTTTGTGTCCATTGTTTCTGTTTTTCAGTACCAAAAATCCATCCTTTCATGTTCTTTGTTTCAATGACAAAAATTCCTCTTTCTGAAACTAGAATATGATCAATTTGTGTGGTGCCATTTTCTGTGGGTAGAGTAACATTTTTGATGAGATGATAGCTGCTTTTATCAAGCTTGATCCTTATTGCAAGGTTCACTATTGCCTCTCCAATAACGCCCTTAAACCAAGGAGATTTGAAGATTCCAGCGAAAATTAGCAGTGGTATGAAGTACCAGAATGTTGATATGACGTTCATTATTATTGGTGTGGGATCTATCATGTTGACTCGATAATGGTTTTCACCTAACGCCACTAACACGGTCTGCAATGTAGCTGCGAAAAAGTGAAATGAAGGTCCATCCAGCTTTATTGGCGGCCATATTTGGCCTTGGTACGCCCAGCATGGACGTGGACTAATGGGGTGAAAGTCCCCTATAGGGAGATCACCGTTTAATAGGCTCCATTAAATGCTAACTACTAGCGAATGGCAACTGCAATATCGAGAGGTCTTGTGGAGAGGAAGCCGCTAGAAAAACTGCGAGCCAACAAATAGAAACGTCATATAAGGTTTTGCCTAGAGGTGAGGCGGCCAAGGATATCGAAGCCATGTGATCTACCAGCTAGGGTAAATGAATCAGTTGTGCAGTGAAAGTTTACATCCTTATTTGGGGTACATCTGTTTAGCTTGCTGTTGCGAAACTGTCAGTGGGGCCGCTGACTTGTAAGTAGGCCAAATCCGCTAGCCATCATTGTGGGGATAGAAAAAAGGTGTAGCGAAGTAGCGTCTAGGTCAGTAATTATCAAGGTGATTAAATGGAAGTCAGCCGACAGCATAGTAGCCTATCACCAAGCTTAATATCTTGGGCATAGCGAAAGCCTGAATCCAAACTCTATGCGTAAAAAGATAGGGCTAATCTAGCGACATATTATCCAGTTGGATAAAGTTGAGGTGGTGCATTACTATGCCACTCAACTCAAATGAAGAGCTGTTCGACACTATCTTTGGGTAGAGAGATTCATTACGGATAGTGAATAGCTCTTTCTGGCTCCGTAGGATGACTGGTATGACGCCGGTAACTAAAATGAATGACCTATATAGTTTTTATTCATTTAGCGTGGAGGCGTACTACAAACCACGATAGTTTCAAGTAAATAATCTTTACCGATGTCAAGATTATAAATTTGGGTTCTCTCACCGCAATGATTATAGTCACCCGATCGATCACCAGGTGAACAGGCAAGGAGTTTTGATTTGCTGTCGTTCAAATACCAGATGACATTCTTTGGTGGTTCTAGATCTATTCTCTCAAAAAACGGATTTATCGCCTTGGAAGCTCTTTCCAACTTGATCCACTCTTCATTATCAGGTAACTGACATTCATAATTATAATCAATATTTGCACAGCCGGCTTGGAGAGCCAACAATAAAAGACAAACATATTTTTTCATAGTGCATAACGCTCGTAGAACGAACAAAATTGAAGCACAGCGCAAACTTTGTCGGTGTACCTACGTTTGGTGCGCCCAGAATGGATGTAGACTAATGGGGTGAAGGTCCGCTGTAGGAAAATCACCATTTAATAAGGTCCCATTAAATGCTAACTACTGGCGAATGGCAACTGCATCATCGATAGGTCTTGTCGAAAGGAAGCCACCAGCAAAATACTGTGAGCTGACGAGCAGATATCTCCTATAAGATTTAGCTCAGAGGTAAGATGACTGGGGCATCGAAGCCATGTGATCCAATGGATAGATATTCATTACGGGTAGGAAACTGCCCATTGCGGACCCGCCTGATGGATGGTGTGGGGCTGGTATCTAGAAACTATCGACCCGGTTTATGAAATTTCCTCTGGATTAAAAATAAGACGAATTTTACTAATGCGGCCTACTTTAAAATGAAACGTTTGAACTATTAATGTACTTCTACAATTTTTAGTGAATTTATATATGTAACATATTGAATTCGGATTGCGAAACTCTTCTACCATTTCATACGATACATTAACTGGAGGCGAAGCTTTCAAAGATTCTATATATTCTTTGGCCGACTTACATTTAAACAATGGCCCTTCAAAATCAAGCTTTTCATCTAGTATTAAGTCTAATGAATCAAAGTCCTTCGTTTCAAAGAATATGTCCATATATTTTCGGGCAAGCTCTATTTCGTTCATATCGATTTCACATAACGTTTGCTCAGCCACCACAGAGATGGCCCCGGCTTGTGCTAGCTTACAAGTCTGTTTCTGAACACCTATCAAAGGTAGAGCTTAAGGCGTCACTGCCATTGACACAATACGGAAACCAACAATACCCCATCACCCGCCTCGCCGCTCACAGATCTCGCTTGGTGCGACTCCAAACTATCACAGTGTCTCCTGCTGTGTACCCAGAGCATTCCTTTGTGGAAGAGGGGAGGGATTATGAGCACCGGCGCCAGTGGATTGAGACTGTAATGTAAAAGCTGGCTATTATCTTTGCGCTGGATATCGCCGCCTATGCGGTAATAAGTAATCACTATCATATGGTGCTTTATATCGATGCTAAAACGGCCAATAGTTGGTCTGATACTGAGGCTATTCTCCGCTAGCAGGAATTATTTAAATCCTCTAATTTAGCTCAGCGAGTCATTCAGGGCACCGTACTTGACAGCAGTGAAGAGAGCAAACTTAAAGAGCTGAGCGAGCTATGGCGAGAGCGATTATTGGATATCAGCTGGTTTACACGCTGCCTAAACGAGTCTATTGTCCGCCACGCCAACACAGAATATCACTGTACTGACTGCTTCAAGGGGTGGCGCTTCTAGTCTCAGGCGTTATTGGGTGAAAGAACCTTAGCCGCCTGCATACCTTATATCGATCTCATTCCTATCCGTGCCGATATTGCGAAAACCGCAGAGGGCTCCGATCACATATCCATTCAACTGCGTATTCGCACTGAGCCCCCAGGTGAGCAGCCCAAGGACTTACTCACATTTGTGGGCTGTGAACACCTCAATATTCCGAAAGGGTTGCCCTTTCAGCTGGATCGCGTTGCCATTTCTCAAAAAATGCCCTCTATCCTCGAACGGTTTAGCATCTCAGCAAAACACGGTCTCTATCTCAATCAGAACTTTGAAAGCCGCTATTAAAGCCTTGCGGGATCAGCAGAGGCTGTACGGTAAACCTGTAATTAGCTCAATAAACGCTGGGTGCATAGCATAGGTGACTGCCAACGTTTCCTGGTGGTAACACCTCACTAATTCCCTCACAGACTTTCGATGCTACTTCTTCCGATTTGGCCAAAATCGTGTAATTTTCAAACCGAAAGCATATTTTTTCAGCACTTTACTTTGTCCGAAGCATACCCGGAGAAATGGCCGTTAAGGTGGAAAGCCTGTACTATTTCGGATGTCATCTTTCAGTCTGTGGGTGTCCTAGTGTGCACTCTCAATCAGAAGCGAATATTCGTTTTTTTCAACCTTCTGATTGGTGTTTCAATGATTACGGCTGACGTTAAGTAGTGTTTTTGGTTTCTAATAGGAGTATTTGTCTGCCTTGGTTCCGAAAGGTAATCGTATAGCCGTAAATTCTGGCTATAGTATCCAGTTTCGGGGAGTACTAATCTTTTGTCCAACCATCGACAATCATTAATAATCTCCCCGGTCTCGATTGATTTATAAAGAGCATGTTATGTCCAGAAAAATATTATCCTTAAAGGTAAAGAGAAATACGGAGCCTAAGAAGGCTGATAAAAAGCAAGAGGATACTTCTGATCCAAAGAAACGGTTCTTAAATGGAGTAGCTATTAACCCATCTGAGCCTATTCGCCTTGAGTCAGGTTCTCAGCAACTTACGGTAAGGGCGATGGATTTGATTACGCCAATTGGTAAGGGGCAACGAGGCTTGATTGTGGCTCCACCGGGCTGTGGCAAAACCACTATCCTGAAACATATCTGCCAAGCAGTGGGGAAGGCTTACCCCGAAATAAAGCTGTACGCTTTACTTATTGATGAAAGGCCAGAGGAGGTTACTGACTTTAAGCGAAGTGTACCGGCCGAAGTTTATGCGTCCTCTTCTGATCATAGCTATGAAGAGCATGTGAGAGTAGCTAATGAACTCCATGATAGGGCCTGTAAGGAAGCCGGTGAAGGCCTGGATGTAATGATCGTGGTTGACTCGTTGACAAGGCTTTCACGGGTACACAATGCGCAGCGGAGTGGTAGGGGACGTACGATGTCTGGCGGGATAGATGCAAGGGCTATGGAGATACCCAGAAAGCTCTTTGGCGCTGCTAGGAAGATTGAAGGTGGTGGCTCACTTACGATTCTGGCAACGATACTCGTGGATACTGGAAGCCGAATGGACCAGGTGATATTTGAGGAGTTTAAGGGCACGGGAAATATGGAGGTAGTATTGTCAAAGGAAGTTGCGAGACAGCGAATTTTCCCTGCCTTGGATATTGCTAAAAGCAGTACTCGCCGAGAGGAAATCCTGTTCAACTCGAAAGATATTGCAACGATAAGAGCTTTACGAAGAACGCTTGCCAGCCTAAAGCCTGTAGATGGCACTAAAAAACTTATTGAACTCCTTGAAAAGTACCCGACTAATGCGGAGTTACTTGACCATTAACTTTTAGTTAAGTTTAAGGGGAATATTTAGTCGCTTAGCATTTTTGGAGTTAGTTGCTTAGCGACCGAGTCCTTATTAGGACAGCTGTTATTCAGTTAAGGGCTTTACACCTCAATCCTCTGGTGTGTTTTTACAGGATACCGCCCAATGAGGAGCTTAGTGGAAAAGTGGCCTTAATATGCCGAAAGGGTTGCCCTTTCAGCTGGATCACTATTTGGCGTTAGTAGACAATGGTTGGCATTTAGCCCCCCAAAAGCGAGGTGCCATTTCTCAAAAGGCGCCCCCTATCTTGAGCGGCTGGACATCTCAGCAAAACACTGGCTCTATCTCAGCTAGAACTTTGAAAGCCGCTTTAAAGGTTTGGTGGGATCAGTTGAGAGGGTAAAGCAAGCTTGTATCCAACTCGATAAACGCTGGGTACACGGAATAGGGATTGCCGGCGTTTCCTCTCAGCCACACCATGCTAACCTACTCCCACCCCAAATACTCTATAACACGATTACCATTATTTTATCCAAAATAGCATTTCCAAAAATCTGCATATCAATTCTCAGAACTTAATCTATCTTACCTATAAATCAAAGGGTAAGAGCCCCCAGAAAGAGAGCTTGCTCTACAGTTCACAACATCCTCCAGCCTTTGGGTGTCCTAATGTGTGTGTGCACTAATTTGCGTAATAGGGCAATAAACAATACCCGTAGCAACCAATAAGGTTACTATACCGGGTGCTTTCACCTAAATTTATGTATCTTCTGAAGATTCACGTATGCGCTCTTTTCGTTCCAGTTCCTCTTGCATCACCGCTTTGATTTCTTCTAGCACGGCGTCGACATCGGCGCTGTCATCGTCATCATCAAACTTGCCGCTGAGCGTTGAGCTAGTCGTTAAGTTACCCTCTTCAAACAGTGCCCACATTTCCTTGGCGTATTGAGTCTGTAATAAAGAGGGGGCAAATCTGCCATAATAACGACGCATATTGTCGACGTCGCGAGTGAACATTTCTTGTGCACTGTTATTGGCAGCGGCATTAACAGCTTGGGGTAAATCGATAATCACAGGGCCGGAATCATCCACTAGGACGTTAAATTCGGATAAATCACCATGTACAATTCCCTCGTGAAGCATGAGCATGATGTAATGAATCATTAATGCATGATCTTGAATTGCTTGCTCTTCTGACATTGTCACATCGCCAAGCCGTGGTGCGACATTGCCTGCTTCGTCAGTGATTAACTCCATCAATAATACACCGTCAACACAACCAAAAGTCTTGGGAACTCGTACATGAGCGCGTGCTAAACGGGATAAAGCATCAACTTCGGCATTTTGCCAAATCTCTTCCTGCTGTTGGCGGCCATAATTTGACCGTTTTTGCATGGCACGTGCTTGACGACCACTGCGAACTTTACGCCCTTCTTGGTACTGTGCGGCCTTTTTAAAACTACGCTTAGTTGCGTCTTTATAGACTTTGGCGCAACGAATTTGGTCACGACAACGGACAATAAATATATCGGCTTCTTTACCGCTCATTAGGCGGCTGATAACTTCATCGATTAAGCCATCATCGATGAGAGGCTGTAGACGTTTGGGAGTTTTCACTAGATACCAGCTTCGAGTGTTCGGCAATTAATCATATATGCTATTGACATATTTCCATGTGTATTTGAGGCAAGAAATCTAATCCTGCTTATGGATAAAGAGCGATTATGGGGCCCTATAATGCCCGCGTAAAGGATGGGAGCAATAAGAATCGCACTTGACATGTTATGAACAATGCGGTGAAAGCCCCCAGTAGGAAGATCACCGTTTAATGACCTCTAACTGCCAGCGAATAGCTATACCATAAGGTTTTGTGGGGAGGAAGCCGCGAGTAAAACTATGAGTTAGCGAACAGAAACATCCTATATGGCTTAGTCTGGAGGCCAAGGGTGCCGAAGCCACGTGATCTAATGGGTAGGGTTAATGATGTAGCTGATTTGTGAAATTTTATACTCTTACCTTGGGAAATCTGTGTAATTTGTTTCAGTTATTCTGTCGGCGTGGCTACTGGCTGTTAAGTAGGTCCAACCGGTTAGCATTCATGACCCGCATGATGGGTGGTGTGGTGGCCGGTAGTTAGAAACTACCGGCCACCCGATTTATATTTCTTCTTGTTGAGGAACAAAAGCCTCTTTACTGCCAACGAGAACCACAATAAGAAGTATTATATCGATGACAATGCTAGAGATTGAGCCAGGTATTTGAGCCATCAAGAACCCACTATTTGACTGCGAGCTAATTACTGCTTGAATAATGGCCCAAATAACAGACGCAGCGATAGCTATATAGAAAAGTTTTATCGCGAAATCTTTAGTCATCATTAGAAATATTCCAGATATAAGATACAGACCTGCTACGACCATAGATACTATACCAAAAACAATTGACCAAGATTCATACCACTCTGGGACCTTAAACTGTTCTTGCATAGACTCCATCATTTGAGAAAACTCAATTCGTTTGGGTTCACCTTCCTCTTCAATTTCTAGCATCAATTGGGGCATATCCTTTCCATCAGGAGTCTTCCCTTTACTGAATTCAGCCATCATTTCTTTCTGCATTTCGAGCATCGAGGGCATGGCTATTTCCTGAGCGCCACCAAGAACCCCAAATATCCCGAAGATAATTGCCAACACTCCAACTATTGTCGCCCATGTAGGTCTTTTCATTTCCTACTCCATAGTTCAGTAAAAATATAACGCCTTTGTAATGGGCAGCTTTGTAGCAAAGCCACGTTTAAAGCTGTCCAGCCCGAAGGGCGATCGTTGACAAACTTGGTACGCCCAGCATGGGCGTGAACTAATGGGGTGAAAGTCCCCTGTATGAAGATCACCGTTTAATGAGCTCCATTAAATGCTAACTACTAGCGAATGGCAACTGCAACACCGTGAGGTCTTGTGGGGAGGAAGTCGCTAGCAAAACTAGGAGCTGACGAACAGAAACATCCTGTAAGGCTTAGCCTGGAGGCGAGGTGCCCAAGGACACCGAAGCCATGTGATCTGACGGGTAGAGTAAATGGTGCAGTTGTGTAGTGAAAGTTCATGTTCTTATCTGGGGAGATCGGTTTAGCTTCCTGCTGTGAGGCTGTCAGCGTGGCCGCTGACTCATAAGTAGGCCCAGCCCGCTAGCCACCATCGCGGGGGTAAAAAAAGTGGTGGAACACAGCAGCGCTTTGCTCAGTAATGAGTAGGGTGATTAAACAGAATTCAGCAGACGGCATAGTAGCCAAATGCCAAGATTAATACCTTGGACAGGGTGAAGGCCTGAGCCTAAATCCACGAGTTGAAAGACAGGGCTAGCCTACTGATATGTTTCCAGTCGGTTAAAGTTGATGTAGCGCACTGCCATGACACTCAACTCAAATGAAGATCTGCTCGACACTATCGTTGGGTTGAGATTTATTACGGATAGGAGCCGCCCATTGCGGACCCGCGCGATGGGTGGTGTGGGGTCCTGTAATTAGAAACTACCGACTACCCGATTTAAGCATTAGTTTTTAGGGCCTCTTTGGTTGTGTCCACAGCTTGCTGTAGATCCTTGGAGTAACTTTTTAGTTTCTTTAAATCACCTTTGATAAGAGCTTCTTTAACTTCCGTTACCAAGTTTTTTGTGTTTTCAGTAGTATCCACAATTATGCCTGAAATCCTTGAGGCATCATTTAATCCCCATTCTTTGGCTTTATCTCCAACCAGGGGAAGACCTTCAATAATAGGGCATGCAACCTCTAAAGTATTATGTATTTTACTCAGGTTTTTAAAGCTGTACGCTTGAATAACAGATGTCAATTCTGTGACCTGTAAAGAAACATCTTGTACGGCATCAATCAGAGGCTTATTTTCATTGATTTCAGCAAGTGCTTTTCGTGCTCCTTGGAAATGGGTATACACGAAAAATAAAAAGCACCCGATAGTCAATATCGCTCCAACAACAAATAACTCAGACGGTAAAGTTAGTCCAGGTATGTTAGCCAATACCATAGATAAAATGCCAGCAAACCCAAAGGCTAATGCGAACCCCCCAGTCTTATATAGTTTATCCATTCCCTTAGAAAGACTATCTGATATGCGAACTACATCCTGCGTTGCTATTTGGTTCATATAGACATACCTATTGTTTGGTGGAGAGATTGATGCATAACGCACCTCTGTCAAAACCATAGGGAAGTGAAGGTTTTGGCGTCGAGTGCCTTAACTTGATACGCCCAGCATGGACGTGAACTAATGGGGTGAAAGTCCCCTGTAGGAGGATCACCATTTAATGGATTCCATTAAATGCTAACTACTAGCGAATGGCAACTGCAATACCGCGAGGTCTTGTGGGGAGGAAGTCGCTAGCAAAACTACTAGCTGACGGACAGAAACATCCTATAAGGCTTAGCCTGAAAGTGAGGCGGCCAAGGACACCGAAGCCGGGTGATCTAACGGGTAAAGTAAATGATGCAGTTGTGTAGTGAAAGTTCACGTTCTTATCTGGGGAGATCTGTTTAGCTTGCTGCTGTGAAACTGTCAGCGTGGCCGCTGACTCATAAGTAGGTCCAACCCACTAGCCACCATCGAAGGGTAGACAAGAGTGGTGGAACACAGCGGTGCCTCGGCCAGTAATGGCCAAGGTGATTGAATAGAAGTCAGCAGACGGCATAGTAGCCAAATGCCAAGATTAATACCTTGGACAGGGTGAAGGCCTGAATCCAAAATCCACGAGTTAAAAGACAGGGATAGCCTGCGGATATGTTTCCAGTCCGATAAAGTTGAGGTATCGCACTGCCATGACACTCAGCTCAAATGAAGAGCTGCTCGACGCAATCGTTGAATAGAGATTCATTACGGATAGGGAACCACCCATTGCGGACCCGCACGATGGGTGGTGTGGGGGCCGGTAGCTAGAAACTACCGTCTACCTGATTTATGAGCCTCACTGCTCGTAGACCTGAATAGTAATCGCACGTCTGTCGCCACGCACTCTGAGGATTGTCAAAAGACCATATTGTTTGAAGTACATGATTTTTTCCCATTCTGGAAAGCTACTACTGCCCGGAAGACTAGATTTAGGCTGAAGCTTCCAGGAGCCACCCTCCTCAACGATTTTCATAAATGAAGCATGATCATGCTCTGACATCTCTATATAGAAAATTTCGTTATAGTCTCCGAAATACTTTGCAATATCAGAAGCCTTCTCCTGCGCGACAATTACGAAATCCTCTTTAGGCTTGAAGCCGATAGCTTCATTGACTATTAACGAAAGATCATATTGCTTCGTACAACTGACAACTGACAACTAAAAATAGAAAAAAAACAAATGTGGCCCGAGTCTTCATCGTTCATAACGCCCGCATTTACGGCTGGTTTGGAGCACAGCGGAAAACTAGTCCGACAACATGTGCTAGCTAGGCCTTGACAGCATGATAAAAGACTCCCAGCCCCTCGGGATCATAAAACTCCCAGCTAGCATTTTCATACCTAACGAATACCTCATTGGCCTGTAGAGCACCCCACCAACTATTCAATGCTTCGAAAAAGATCGATGTAGTAAAATCACTGCAAAGATCGTTTGGAAAATACGATATTTCAACAGCTATTTTTTCACCTTCAGACCAATCGAGAAACAGATGAACCTGGCTTACAAAGCTATCTCTAGATTTCAGCTGTCCATGAATACAACCTTCTTCACGTTGTGTGATGTAAGACACTACACTTTCCGAAGACATTTCAACTACTTCACCGTCTTGATCTAGGAGCTCGCCATCGCTGAATTCCTCGAGAAATAGTTCAATGAACTTTCCGACACAAGCCAAAGTGGTTGGAGTAAACGTAATATCCCTAGTACTACCATCACTGTCGGTTAAATATTCAAGTACTTCAGCTTCATTCATATGAGAGCCTAACACCTTTAGCAACGGCCGAAATGTAGCGGCAAAGCCGCGTAATGTAGGTCCAGCCACGCAGTGGAGATGTTGCCTAAATTTATTAGGTGACGCCTTACTGTCACTATCTATCCTTAATTGCACATTGGGTAAAGGGAGATAAGCTATTACACACAATTTCGACTTTATGAACTGGCCCACTGTCTACAAGTGCATATGTCTTGTCCTGCGCGATAATAACCCATGAGTCGTTGCTAAGGGCGCAAACAGACCAGGGAAAGAAGCTGTGCGCCATAATGACTGACATAAAATTAAATTTCTCAATAGGCGCTAAGTGAAACGCACCAAGCTTGTCAGTTTTACCATCGGAGCTCCTACCTTCACATTGCTCGACTCCAATCCCGGCTACAACGCGTACGGGCAGGTTTTTCTTAGGTGATCCTGATTCACTAATAACACCTGATATTTCAGGAGTAAGATTACTGTAATGCGGGATTGGGACACACCCAGTCAAACCAAGAAGCAATAGTAATGTTAAAACTCGCACTCTAGTCACCTAACTTTTATTTAACTAAGTTGGTCATAGAACAATTCTTTGTCTTTCCAAGGATCCTGATAGGCATCTAGAATATGCTCAATAACTGGAATAGCTCTAAAGTCAGGGATACTCTGTGCCTCTCTTAACTGTTTTTCTAAATGAGCTTTGTACCTCTTTAGCCTAAGGTGATACATGCAAACCTGCGCCAGCTCCCAGGTACACTCTTTGAAAATATCGAAATCCTCGATAAATGTCTCTTCAAAATCCTCTTTGACAGTATCTTTGAGTTTATAGAGCTCCAGTATCTGTTCACAGAAAGGGACTAAGTCTGGATTTCCCAAAGATTCTGGTGCAGCAAAAACGACTTCAGACTTTCTGAAGATTTCTCTTAGCTTTGACCTAATACCTGAATCCATATTCACAGTTAACGCCTTTAGCACCGGCAGCCTGCGCGAAGCGCGTTGTTAGGCAGTCCAGCCACGAAGTGGCGAGGGTGCCTAAATTTGGTACGCCCAGCATGGGCGTGAAACAATGGGGTAAACGAGGCCGTTTCTGGACACCCATCAAAGGAAGAGCTTAAGGCGTCACAGCTATTGACACAATACTGAAAGCACAATAAAAATACTGGATATTAAAACAGTTAAATCCATACCCGATGACTCAGCCTCGCCGCTCACAGATCTCACTTGATGCGACTCCGTACTATCACTGCGTCTCCCGCTGTGTACGCAGGGCGTTCCTTTGTGGAAGAGATGATCAATTGGGGAGGGATTATGAACACCGGCGCCAGTGGATTGAGACTGGGATGCAAAAGCTAGCTGCTATCTTTGCGCTGGATATCGCTGCTTATGCGGTAATGAGTAATCACTACCATGTGGTGCTCTATATTGATGCTAAAACGGCCAGAACTTGGTCTGATACTGAGGTCATTTTCCGCTGGCAGGAATTATTTAAAGCTTCTAATTTGGCTCAGCACTTCATTCAGGGCACTGCACTGGATTGCAGTGAAAAGAACAAGCTTAAGGAGCTGATCGAGCTGTGGCGAGAGCGATTAATGGATATCAGTTGGTTTATGCGCTGCATAAACGAATCTATTGTTCGCCAAGCCAATGCAGAAGATCGCTGTACTAGCCGCTTCTGGGAGGGCGGTTTCAAGTCTCAGGGGCTATTGGATGAAAGAGCCTTGGCTGCCTGCATGGCCTATGTTGATCTCAATCCTATCCGTGCCGATATTGCAAAAAAACCGGAGGACTCGGATCACACGTCCATTCAACAGCGTGTTCGCGCTGTGATCTCAGGTGAGCAGCCTAAAGAGCTGCTACCGTTTGTGGGCGGCGAGCGCCTTAATATGCCGAAAGGGTTGCCCTTTCAATTGGATCACTATTTGGCGTTAGTAAACTGGAGTGGCCGGCATTTAGGCCCCAAAAAGCGCGGTGCCATTTCTCAAAAGACGGCCCCTATCCTTGAGTGGCTGGGCATCTCGGCAAAACACTGGCTCTATCTTAATCGGAACTTTGAAAGCCGCTTTAAAGGATTGGTGGGATCAGCAGAGGTTGTACGGCAAGCCTGTATTCAGCTCAATAAACGCTGGGCATAGGGCATAGGGCATAGGGTATAGGCGACTGCCAACGTTTCCTATCTGCAATGCCCCACTAACTCCCTCCCAACCTTTCGATGCTATTCCTTTCGGGTTGGCTAAAATCACGTAATCTTTAAACCTCAAGCATAATTTATAAAATTTCATCTTGCCCTACACCAGGCCAGGAGAAATGGCAGTCAAGGTGGAAGGCCTGTACTATTTCCGGTGTTATCTTTCAATCTGTAGGTGTCCTAGTGTTTAACACTACATTGCAGCGGCACGTTCCAGCTGGCGCCAACCCCCTTATCATATGGAATGCTTGATCATTTAGCTTATTCTTCTCTTTTTGTCACTAACTCACTTGTAAATAATTACTGCATTTATCATAAGTGAAATTAAAGTATAAAGCTTATTGAAAATGATATCGTAGTAGTCCATTCAATCATGGTATGTTCCCGTAGGTTTTAATTATCTCGTGAATAACTCCTCAATACCTGCACAGCTTTGCCGCATCCGATGACGTAGGCGCGAAATTAATTGATTTGTTATGGTCTAATCCATGCTATAAAACGAGAAATTAAACTTGGGGAGTTGTGATCTATCTCTGATTTTTTTTTAAATTCAGCGGGAGTAATTGTCACACCATGAACCAGTTGCTCTTGATTGTTTAGATGGAGAAATAGGCGACCAATAACAGTCCGATGATTCCCTGAGGAAATGTAATATTTATCATCAATTTGATAGAAAGACCAGTGTGTCTTTTCATTATCATCAAAATAGTAACTAGGATTTTTCTCTAATGCTTTAACATTTACAATAGCTCTCTTGAGTCCCTGTAATGCAACCTCTCTATTGTTCATGAAATCACCATCGGAAGTTCCTGGAATTGGCTTCAATTGACCCCACGTCTTGCCGCAGTAATCAGGGTGAGTTGTTCCAACAACTTTAGATAAATCTACACTTCCCCTTTTGGGCTCTCCTACATTGATTTTGCCTCTCTCCAGAAACAACAGAACATCGTTTGAAAATGGTATGTTTTCAAGACTTATCTCTTCAATAAAGGTATTCCATGCCACTTATACAATCTCCGTTTAGTACATAACATATTTAGCATCCACGTCGTAGGCGTCTGGTGCCTAAACTTGGTACGCCCAGCATGGGCGTGAACTAATAGGGTAAAAGTCCCCTGTAGGAAGATCACCATTAAATGCTAACTACTAACGAATGGCAACTGTAACACTGTAAGGTCTTGTGGTGAGGGGGCCGCTAGTAAAGTACGTGCTGAGGAACAGAACATCCTTGAAGCTGAGGTGGCCAAGAACTCCGAAGCCATGTGATCTATCGGATAGAGTAAATGATTCGGGGGTATAGTGAAAGTTCACGTTCTTATCTGGGGAAATCTGTTTAGCTTGCTGCTGTAAAGCTGACAGCGGGACTCATAAGTGAGCTCCACTGCGGAGAAAGAAAAAATAGATAGTAGAGCACAGCATTGTCTAGGTCACTAATGGCCAAGATGATTAAAGAGAAATTAGTCGATGGAATAGTGGTCTAATGCCATGACTATTGTCTTTTATATGATGTAGAGTTACACGAGACTATCGTTGGGTATAAATTCAATTTCTTAGGCGATGAATGGTACGGTAGCCGGTAGCAAGGAACTACCGACTACTCGATTTATGCTGAAGCCTTGGCCTCGAAAGAAACACCGTTGAAATTATTAGCTTGAATCAGGTCTTTTAGGTATGAATTACAGAATATTGTTGAAAAATTATCTTCTTTAATTTTGAAAGCTAGAATTTGCTCAGGCAAATCTTTTTTAAATACAGGGCGCGATACACTCCCATAACGATTAAAAGATGATTGGCCATGATCTAGAGCATCTAATGATTGTGTAACATTCCATAACCAAAAAGTTTTATTGTTATATGTTATGGTTAATAGCTGTCCAAACTTTTCCAGTTCTTCGCCTATTATAACTTTCACATTATTCGATATTACTAATGATCCAGATTGAATGAATGAAAAATCTTTTATCTCGCATTCATCCTCTAACGATACTTCAAGAGAATGAGGCCACTCTAACTCTTTCCCTTTAGATAGTAGAGAACCATGGGTTTCTATGGATCTAACTTCATCTTTTGGAGTGAACGTACAATTGTTGTCATCAGATAGTTCAATTGTATAAATTGTCATAAATGGCCGTTTCGGGACACCCATAAAGGGTAGAGCTTAAGGTGTCTCAGTCATTGACACAATACGGAAATCACAATAAAAATAATGGATACTAAAATAGTTAAACCAATTCCCCATGACCCAGCCTCGCCGCTCATAGATCTCTCTTGATACGACTCTGTACTATCACTGCGTCTCCCACTGTGTACACAGAGTATTCCTTTGTGGAAGAGGGGAGGGATTATGAGCACCGGCGCCAGTGGATTGAGGCTGGGATGCAAAAGCTAGCTGCTATCTTTGCGCTGGATATCGCTGCTTATGCGGTAATGAGTAATCACTACCATGTGGTGCTCTATATCAATGCTAAAACGGCCAGAACTTGGTCTGATACTGAGGTCATTTTCCGCTGGCAGAAGCTATTTAAAGCTTCTAATTTGGCTCAGCGCTTCATTCAGGGCGCCGCACTGGATTGCAGTGAAAAGAACAATCTTAAAGATCTAATCGAGCTATGGCGAGAGCGATTAATGGGTATCAGTTGGTTTATGCGCTGCCTAAACGAATCTATTGCTCGCCAAGCCAATGCAGAAGACCGCTGTACAGGCAGCTTCTGGGAGGGCCGTTTCTAATCTCAGGCGCTATTGGATGAAAGAGCCTTGGCTGCCTGTATGGCCTATGTCGATCTCAATCCTATCCGTGCCGATATTGGAAAAACCCCGGAGGACTCCGATTACACGTCCATTCAGCAGCGTGTTCGTGCTGTGATATCAGGTGAGCAGCCTAAAGAGCTGCTACCGTTTGTGGGCGGCGAGCGCCTTAATATGTTGAAAGGGTTCCCTTTCGGCTGGATGACTATTTGGCACTAGTAGACTGGAGTGGCCGACATTTAGACCCCAAAAAGCGCGGTGCCATTTTTCAAAACGCGCCCCCTATCCTTGAGCGGCTGGGCATCTCAGCAAAACACTGGCTCTATCTCAACCGGAACTTTGAAAGCCGCTTTAAAGGCCTGGTGGGATCAGCAGAGGCTGTACGGCAAGTCTGTATTCAGCTCAATAAACGCTGGGTACATGGCATAGGCGACTGCCAACGTTTTCTTTCGGCAAGCCCTTCCTAATTCCCACCCTGCCTTTCGATACTATTCCTTCCGATTTGGCCAAAATCACGCAATTTTCATACCTAAAGCATAATTTTTTAGTATTTAACTTTGCCCTATACCAGACCAGGAGAAATGCCCGTCAAGGTGGAAGGCCTGTACTTTTTCCTGTGTCATATTTCAATCTGTGGGTGTCTTAGTGTTTTTAGTGTTTCTTATACCGTGAGGTGTTGTGGGGAGGAAGCTGCTAGCAAAACTATGAGCTTACGAACAGAAATATCCTATAAGGTTTAGCATGAAGGTGAGGTAGCCAGGGACACTGAAGCCAAGTAATCTGTGGTGTGGTAGCCGGCAGTTAGAAACTACCGGCTACCCGATTTATGACATGCTAATTCAAATCCTGTTAATTCTTAGGTCTTCAGTTAGCTGACAATAATTGACATAAATTCTTTGTACAGAGTCTACCCTAAGCGCCGATTTATAACATCGAGTGAGCGCTAGTAGAGTTGGAGCTTATTGTTTGGTGAATTTACCACTACCCGCCGCAGTACCCGATGCAATATTTGGCCCACCACCAACGAAACTTCCTACTCCTCCGAATTCTAAAATAGTGCCTACTAAGGTGGTCTGAAATAGAAAATGCATATCCCCTTTAGTGATAAGTTGAGCAGGAGATAAACTGGATACGCCCCCACCATAACTAACACCACCTGCACCAATGATTAATCCACCTCCATTACCTTCGAATCTAAGTACTTCACCAGATTCAAATGTGAGAGTCATAACCACGTGTGTATACCCAATTCCACTTACTATAATTGCCAAATCTCCAGAGAAGGCATACTCTGCTGACGCAATCGAGAATTCTTTTTGCACATCTTCCGGTAGATTTTCAAGGTTTGTACGTAGATTTTTTCTTTGCTCTCTTGCTAGTTCAATAAAATTGGTTTCGGTAGTCATTTTAAGCCTCCAAGCTTATAAGTTAATATATGAAATTCAACTAAAATTACTGCCATCCGAACATAGATATTTATCGGTGAAATAAATATCACAGGATATTATAGTCATAACATTTATATGGTGATCATTTTTGCCGCTATTATTATGACTGATCTCGCAGAATTGATTTCTACGCCAAAGCGAAAACTTTTATTTGAAATCATAGGATTAAAGCATTCTGACACGTTCGTGCAGGCTGCAAGAATTATCACTTTGGCCACTATCCCGATTTTAACGTTAGCCCGTAATCCATTGATTTAACAATTTTTTGGTGTGTCTTCTTGCTCCCCTATTTAACAGTCAATATGATCATGAATCCCTAAGCTGGCACTCACCAAATTTCATAAGTCGGTAATAGTTTAGGGAGTTGTTGAGGTATCGGGGTAGGGTGGGGTACAGGTTCTAAGAGTGGATTAGTGTGGGTTGCTTAAGAGGTGTTTCTCATAATGGACGCTCTGGATCAGATTGGTCTCTTTACGCCTAAGTGTTCCCATCTCTTTACTTTCTAGGTCAGTGGCAAAATTTAGAAAGGTTGTATCCTGAGGGATAAGAACAACGGGCTGCGCTTTGATCCTTTCAAGAGTTGCCGATTTATGGCCACTCATAATAGAGTCAAAGTTGACTTTACCATTTTCGATAAAGCCATAAGCCGCAAACGTTTCTGCCCAAGTTTTGTTTGCGCAGGGAATACTGTTCTTTGGATCGGATCTTAAACTACTAAGAATATTGGACAAGTGTTTATTCAAGCGTGTATCACCCATATCTTGATTTTTTCTTTGTCCATGACCCAGTCCCGCATAATAATCTGATCAAGTCTGAAATTCTTACCAGATTAAACTGTAACTTATTGATTTTCTTGGTGAAACTGGAAAAACTTGTGTATAAAACTTAGCGCCAAAACGGAGGTCCCAGCCGCGTAGCAACGCCATGATTTGTTTGGTACGCTCAGCATGGGCGTGAACTAATGGGGTGAAAGTCCCTTGTAGGAAGATCACCGTTTAATGGACTTCATTGAATGCTAACTACTAGCGAATGGCAACTACAATACCGCGAGGTCTTGTGGAGAGGAAGCCGCTACCAAAACTACGAGCTGACGAACATATCCTATAAGGCTTAGCCTGGAGGTGAGGTGGAAAAGGATACCGAGGCCATGTGATCTAACGGGTAGAGTAAATGGGGCCGTTTCTGGATACCCATCAAAAATAGAGCTTAAGGCGTTACAGTTATTGACACAATATGGAAAGCACACAAAAACATTGGATATTAAAATAATAAAACCCATGCCCCATGATCTAGCCCTGCAGCTTACAGATCTCTCTTGATACGACTGTACCCGAAGCATTCCTTTGTGGAAGAGGGGAGGGATTATACGCACCGGCGCCAGTGGATTGAGCCTGGATTGCAGTGAAAAGAACAAGCTTAAGGAGCTTATCGAGCTATGGCGAGAGCGATTAATGGATATCAGTTGGTTTATGCGCTGCCTAAACAAATCTATTGCTCGCCAAGCCTATGCAGAAGACCAGTTGTACTGGCCGCTTCTGGGAGGGCCGTTTTGAATCTCAGGCGCTGTTGGATGAAAGAGCTTTGGCTGCCTGCATGGCCTATGTCGATCTCAATCCTATTCGTACCGATATTGCAAAAACCCCGGAGGACTCCGATCACACGTCCATTCAGCAGCGTGTTCGCGCTGTGATCTCAGGTGAGCAGCCTAAAGAGCTGCTACCGTTTGTGGGCGGCGAGCGCCTTAATATGCCGAAAGGGTTGCCCTTTCAATTGGATCACTATTTGCCGTTAGTAGACTGGAGTGGCCGGCATTTAGACCCCAAAAAGCGCAGTGCCATTTCTCAAAACACGCCCCCTATCCTTGAGCGGCTGGGCATCTCAGCAAAACACTGGCTCTATCTTAATTGGAACTTTGAAGCCGCTTTAAAGGCCTGGTGGGATCAGCAGAGGCTGTACGGCAAGCCTGTATTCAGCTCGATAAACGCTGGGTACATGGCATAGGCGATTGCCAATGTTTCCTTTCGAAGCTATTCCTTCCGGTTGGCCAAAATCACGCAACTTTCAAACCTAAAGCATAATTTTTCAGTATTGCACTTTGCCCTATACCTGATCAGGAGAAATGGCCTTCAAGGTGGAAGGCCTGTATTTTTTCCTATGTTATATTTCAATCTGTGGGTGTCCTAGTGTTGCCGTTACGGATAGGGAAGCGCCCATTGCGGACCCGCATGATGGGTGGTGTGGGGGCCGGTAGTTAGAAACTACCGGCTACCCGATTTAGCATTGAGACTCGTCCCCCGTAGCAAATCTTACGTACCAGTAGTCTCGATTCTTTCCTATTTCTAAACTTGTTTCTTTATACAATCTGTTCCAACAAAACACTTTTTCCCCTTTTTTCCTGCGTGAATAAGGATTTGGTGGATTGTTGGCAATTTCGGTTAGGAACGCATCTGGAGAACCTAGCGCTTCTACCGAAACGTTGTATATTTTTTCAAATAGTATTTTTGCTCTTTCAAATTCAACCTCCATTGTAAAGAAAACCACATCGTAAAGCCCGGCATCTTTAAAACATTGAATCTTTAAATGCCCCTCTTTCCCGAAATACTCTTTACCAATAAATATTTCACCATCATTTTTTAGAACCGGATCGAAACCCTCTTCCTTTAATCCCCTTAGGAGGCTTTCACAGGAGTCTCCCATTCCTGCTTCTACCAAGGTGAGTGCAAAAGAACAAGAAGAAAACAATAATAATGTCGTAAATAATAGTTTTTTCATGATTGCATGCTAACGCGGGTGTAGAAAAACTCACCCCACTTTTCATATTATGGTTGTACGTAAAAAATTGAGTTTTTGTCAGTGAAAACTCAGCCAGATTTCACGCAGGAATACGATTTTTGTTCGATATTTAATCAATCTCAATCTCTCACAAGTATAATTTATTTTTTCTACAGTCTGAACGCCTCAAACAGCGGCAGTTTTGGAGCGGCGAAGCCGCAGAAAAGCTGTCTAGCGCACGAAGTGCAGCGTTGCTGCTTTGACTTGGTACGCCCAGTATGGGCGTGAACTAATGGGGTGAAAGCCCCCTGTAGGGAGATCACCATTTAATGGATTCCATTAAATGCTAACTACTAAGGAATGGCAACTACACACCATGGGGCCTTGTGGGGGAAGCCGCTAGTAAAACTGCAAGCTGACAAACAGAAGCATCATATAAGGCTTAGCCTGGAGGCGAGATGACTAAGGATACCGCTGCTATGTGGCTAATGGGCTGAGCTAATGATGTAGTCGTGTATTGAGAGTTTACGTTCTTATTTGGAGAGATCTGTTTAGCTTGCTGCTATCCGCGTGACCAATAAGTCACAATAAGGTCCAACCCACTAGCCTCGATTCAGGAAGCCCACGTTATAGCCTATGTAGAGCAGCCGATCGGTGCCATTTCTCAAAAGACGCCGCCTATCCTTGAGCGACTGGGAATCTCAGCAAAACACTGGCTTTATCTTAATCGGAACTTTGAAAGCCACTTTAAAGGCCTGATGGGATCAGCAGAGGCTGTGCGGCAAGCCTGTATTCAGCTCAATAAACGTTGGGCATATGGTATAGGCGACTGCCAACGTTTCCTTTCTACAACGCCCCACTAATTCCTTCCCAACCTTTCGATACTATTCCTTCCGGTTTGGCCAAAATCACTAAGTTATAAACCTCAAACATAATTTTCCTGTATTTAACCTCTTCCAGCTCCAGACAGGAAAAATGGCCGTTAAAGTGGAAGGCCCGTACTACTTCCGGTGTCGTCTTTCAATCTGTGGGTCCCCTGGTGTTGCTTGTGAATTTTTCCAAAAGATGGGGTTGATCTCGTTACGTGGTTGTTGGATGAAAATTCATAACAGGTAGCGCACCACCCATTGCGGAGCCGCACGATGAGTGGTGTGAGGCCGGTAGTTAGAAACTACCGACTACCCGATGTATGGTTACACATCTGGATTATCCGATATTTTTTCGAGGATAATGCTATATAATGCGAAGTCATTTGAGATTTCGACTGCATCATCACTTTCAGGGTCTAGGATACTCTTTCTTTTTTTATATTTTCCATTGTTTGTTTTACAGAGTAGCGTATAAGCCTTAATTCTTGTATTCCAAACATTACATAGCTCCTCGATTTCCATATTCTTTAATATGGATGGCATTTTTCTCTGCCCAATTTAGCAATATTTTTTTCCATTCATCTAATTTAATGGGCTTTAACGAACGGATCGTATAGTGTCCTTTAAATACACCATTTGTTAAATCTTTTGAGACTGTAACCCTGGAGGCAACTCAGTTTTGGGTGGGATGACCCACCAATCAGGACTGAAGTCCATTTTCGGCTTGTCGAAAAGACTGACACCGCCAGATGTGTGATCAACTACCCCAGTTTCAGAGTTGATTTTTATATCGTATGTTTGATCCCCTGTTCTTGGGGGCATTGTACGAATATAGTCAAAATTTGATTTAGTTGGTGTTCCTGCCCGATATAGTTCAACAGGAGTCTTTAAATAGAACTCTATAGGTGTATGCACTATTTTCTCCTTAGGTTAGTTAGTATTTTCCATAACGCTTTAATGACGTGCCCCATTGATTAACTTGGTACGCTTAGCATGGGCGTGAATTAATGGGGTGAAAGTCCCCTGTAGGAAGATCACCATTTAATGGGTTCTATTAAATGCTAACTATTAGCGAATGGCAACTGCAACACCGTAAGGTCCTATGGGGAGGAAGTCACCACCAAAACTACGAACTGATGAACAGAAATATCATATAAGGCTTAGCCTGGAGGTGAGGTGGAGAAGGATACCGAAGCCATGTGATCTAACGGGTAGAGTCAAGGATGCAGTTGTGTAGTCAAAGTTCACGTTCTTATCTGGGGAGATCAGTCATAACTTGCTGTTATGAAGCTGTCAGCGTGGCCGCTGATTCATAAATAGGCCCACCACCATTGCGGGGATAGAAAAAAGTGGTGGGAGACAGCAGCGCTTCGGTCAGCAATGATCAAGACGATTAAAACTGAAGTGAGCCGATGGCATAGTAGTTCTTATTAGATTTTGCTACCAAGTTTTTTGCCTAACTTAATATCTAATTGGTACAAAATCCTATCCGCATCCTCAAAAGGAAGAGTGTCTGAAGATATTTCATGAATTCTATCTATATAATTGAAATAGATGTTAATTGATTTATTTAAATACCCTTCAGTAATCTTTAGCGGCTTTGTTGGATATTTCGGATCGCCCGGAAAGAGAACGCGATATGCTCTGTCATCAATTATTTGGAATGCTCTAGGATTCAGGAATCTCAATACGGTACTTGCCATTGGAAGAGCTATACCAGAGGTTTTTAACAGGCTTCTTATAATTTCTCTAGCTTGCTCATGTTGACCGGGCTCTATATTAGAGACCTCTTTGAGAGTATTAATGAGATCGCCTGATATATATGGAAACCTATTCAATTTCCAGAGGACGATCTTGAAGAATGTTTCATTATTGAGGCATTCAGGATCTAAGTTATCAAGTTCTTCAGTTAGTACAGGGTTATAATTATACTCATCCATTAATACTGAGGGATTTTCGCCCCAGACTTCACTGTATTCTTCTATAAAACTACTCATGATTTTTCCTTAAACATAATGAAAGCGGGGAAATTCACCCCATATTTTCTTAGCAAAACACTGGCTCTATCTCAAACGGAACTTTGAAAGCTTCTTCATAAGATTGGTGGGGTCAGCATAGGCGACTGCCAGTGTATCCTTTCTACAGCGCCCCACCTAATTCTCTCCCAACCTTTCGATACTATTCCTTCCGGTTTGGACAAAATCACGCAATTTTCAAACCTCAAGCATAATTTTTCAGTATTTCACCTTGCCGTACACCCGATCAGGAGAAATGGCCGTCAAGGTGAGAGGCCTGTACTATTTCCGGTGTTATCTTTGAATCTGTGGGTGTCCTATTGTTGTTGCCTAGGAGCTACTGACTACTCGATTTATGCTGAAGCCTCAGCCTCGAAAGAAACACCACTGAAATTATTAGTTTCAATTAGGTCTTTAAGGTATGAGTTACAGAATATGGTTGAAAAATTATCTTCTTTAATCTTGAAAGCTAGAATTTGCTCAGGCAAATCTTTTTTAAATACAGGGCGCGATACACCACCATAACGATTAAAAGATGATTGGCCATGATCTAGAGCATCTAATGATTGTGTAACATTCCATAACCAAAAAGTTTTATTGTTATATGTTATGGTTAATAGCTGTCCAAACTTTTCCAGTTCTTCGCCTATTATAACTTTCACATTATTCGATATTACTAATGATCCAGATTGAATGAATGAAAAATCTTTTATCTCGCATTCATCCTCTAACGATACTTCAAGAGAATGAGGCCACTCTAACTCTTTCCCTTTAGATAGTAGAGAACCATGGGGTTCTATGGATCTAGCTTCATCTTTTGGAGTGAACGTACAATTGTTGTCATCAGATAGTTCAATTGTATAAATTGTCATAAATGGCCGTTTCGGGACACCCATAAAAGATAGAGCTTAAGGTGTCTCAGTCATTGACACAATACGGAAATCACAATAAAAATAATGGATACTAAAATAGTTAAACCAATTCCCCATGACCCAGCCTCGCCGCTCATAGATCTCTCTTGATACGACTCTGTACTATCACTGCGTCTCCCACTGTGTACACAGGGTATTCCTTTGTGGAAGAGGGGAGGGAGTATGAGCGCCGGCGCCAGTGGATTGAGACTGGGATACAAAAGCTAGCTGCTATTTTTGCGCTGGATATCACTGCTTATGCGGTAATGAGTAATCACTACCATGTGGTACTCTATATCGATGCTAAAACGGCCAAAACTTGGTCTGATACTGAGGTCATTCTCCGCTGGCAGGAACTATTTAAAGCTTCTAATTTGGCTCAACGCTTTATTCAGGGTGCCTCTCTGGCTTGCAGTGAAAAGAACAAGCTTAAGGAGTTGATTGAGCTGTGGCGAGAGCGATTAATGGATATTAGTTGGTTTATGCGCTGCCTAAACGAATCTATTGCTCGCCAAGCCAACGCAGAAGACTGCTGTAATGGCCGCTTCTGGTAGGGCCGTTTCAAATCTCAGGCGCTATTGGATGAAAGAGCCTTGGCTGCCTGCATGGCCTATGTCGATCTCAATCCTATCCGTGCCGATATTACAAAAACCTCGGAGGACTCCGATCACACGTCCATTCAGCAGCGTGTTCGCGCTGTGATTTCAGGTGAGCAGCCTAAAGAGCTACTACCTTTTGTGGGCGGCGAGCGCCTTAATATGCCGAAAGGGTTGCCCTTTCAATTGGATCACTATTTGGCGTTAGTAGACTGGAGTGGCCGGCATTTAGATCCCAAAAAGCGCGGTGCCATTTCTCAAAAGACACCTCCTATCCTTGAGCGGCTGGGCATCTCAGCAAAACACTGGCTCTATCTTAATCGGAATTTTGAAAGCCGCTTTAAAGGCCTGGTGGGATCAGCAGAGGCTGTAAGGCAAGTCTGTATTCAGCACAATAAACGCTGGGTACATGGTATAGGTGACTGCCAACGTTTCCTATCTGCAGTGCCCCACTAATTCCCTCCCAACCCTTCGATACTATTCCTTCTGGTTTGGCCAAAATCGCGCAATTTTCAAACCTAAAGCATAATTTTTCAGTATTTCACCTCGCCCTAAACCAGACTAGGAGAAATGGCAGTTAAGGTGGACGCCCCGTACTATTTCCGGAGTCATATTTCAATCAGTGGGTGTCCTAGTGTTGCTATTGCTACACACGAACTATCTGGTTATATATTATTCATCTCCATCCCACTCAGGCCAGTCACCTCTAAATTTTTTCACCATACCTTGCATGGAAACATAGCCTACGACCTGATAGTTGTTAGGTATACGCTCTTCATGATACAAAGATGTCCACTCTCCACGCCAATTGTACAAATCTATTTCACCCAAACCATTGGGGTATCGAACAGCGACTAAATAAAGGCCTTCAAATTTTGGTAATCCTTTCTGCCACTCTAAACTATTGTTCATCTAAAGAACCTTCTAAATTTATCTGCTCTTTGTGCTAACTCTCTCATTGTATCGTAATTGTTAGCTAATTATTTTTTGTGTCATCTTTCAATGTGTGGGTGTCCTATTGTTGTGTTGGACATGGTGAAGGCCTGGAGCCAAACTCTAAGAGTTAAAAGGCAGGGCTAGCCTACCGATATGTTTCCAGCCAGGTAAAGTTGCGGTAGCGTGCTGCCATAATACTCAGTTCAACTGAAGATCTACTCAAGACTATCATTGAATAGAAAATCAGTACGGATAGGGAGCCGTCAATTGCGGGCCCATACGATGGGTAGTGTAGGGGCCGGTAGCTAGAAATTACCGGCTACCCGATCTAGAATTCAACTCTCCAGTTGGACTGAAGAAACTAAATCTTCATAACTAGGATAGTTACAGTTATCGCTCCACTTATGTTTATACAACTCCGCAAGTGCTGTCGAAAGAGATAATAGTTGCATGGAATGCTCTCCACTGGCATCCACTTCCTCTTCTGTTGAAGAGGGATTATCTATTATCAACTTCATTCGATATATTTCTGACTGAGTTAGCTCGATCATGAGTGACAAATGTGAAAGGCTTAGTTCCATAATTAATTCTCGAATACTATTTCTTTAGTAAGTTCATCTAAGAGTATACAAAACTTAGCGACTGGCATATCCCAATCAGGCCGGATTGAGTAATGTGTAGCCTCATAACTTCGATTATATGAATCCTTCGTTATAACTAGGCCATGAGGGATTACAATGTTTGGTGATAGCCTATAATAATCCCAACGAGAAACCGGTACCCCCAGCACATCAAATAATGAAACACCCCCTGAAGTACAGTCTACCCACCACTCACCATTGCTCCAGTATGTGTCTATATCAGGATTTCTAATTTTTCCGTTAGAAAGCCTAAAAGACTTTAGTATAGGATACAAAACAGGCGATCCTCGATCAGCTTTACGCTGCCCTCTCCACAAATTTACGTCTAAATTAAATTCGGAGTTAAAAAGTTAACCAAGTTCCCTCTTTTTAATGAAGAACTCTTCTTCCTTCTTGTTTTTTTCATGAATTCACTCCATTGAATATTTGAAATTGGTTTATTCTAACGCGTTAAATATGGGCATGTAGCGTGGGCACAAAGTGCTGAGACGGAGAACCAGTCGAAGCTGAATATGCCTTAACTTGGTACGCCCTGCATGAGTGTGAACTAATGAGGTGAAAGTCTCCTGCAGGAAGATCACCATTTAATAGCCCTATTAAATGCTAACCATTAGCGAATGGCAACTAAGACACATGAGGTTTTGTGAAGGGCGGTAGCTAGGAACTACTTGCTATCCGATTTAGCTATACTTCTTCAAACTCTGACTCCCCGCCAGGTGTCAGTTTAAAGTCTATATTCACATTGTCAGCAAAAGGCCATTTAATTGAAATTTGTTGTAAAAAACTTCCTGCGTCACAAAAAGCGATTACAGTTCCTTCAATGTTTTTTTCCCAAGACACGCCGTTCCAGTTTGCGAAATCATAACATCCCGCTGCCGGTCCCATTTTAACCGCTACAAAATATAAACCTTCTAGTGAAGGGTTTCCGTCCTTCCATTCGATTTCTTGCATAAAACCCTCCTAAAATCTTGATTTCCGCTAATAATGTAGCTCGGCGCTTCATTCAGGCCTAACTAGATCGCTGTGAATGGGACAATCTTAAAGTGCTGATCGGGCTATGGCGAGAGCGGTTAATGGATATTAGTTGGTTTATGCGCTGCCTAAACAAATCCATTGCTCGCCAAGCCAACGCAGAAGACCGCTGTACTGGCCGCTTCTGAGACGGCCGTTTCAAGTTTTAGGCGCTATTGGGTGAGAGAGCCTTGGCTGCCTGCATGGCCTATGTCGATCTCAATCCTATCCGGGCCGATATTGCGAAAACCCTGGAGGACTCCGATCACACGTCCATTCAGTAGCGTATTCGCGCTGTGATCTCAGGTGAGCAGCCTAAAGAGCTACTACCGTTTGTGGGCGGCGAGCGCCTTAATATGCCGAAAGGGTTGCCCTTTCAATTGGATCACTATTTGGCGTTAGTAGACTGGAGTGGCCGACATTTAGACTCCAAAAAGCGCGGTGCCATTTCTCAAAATGCGACCCCTATCCTTGAGCGGCTGGGAATCTCAGCAAAACACTGGCTCTATCTTAATCGGAACTTTGAAAGCCGCTTTAAAGGACTGGTGGGATCAGCAGAGGTTGTACGGCAAGCCTGTATTCAGCTCAATAAACGCTGGGTACATGGCATAGGCGATTGCCAACGTTTCCTTTCGGCAAACCCTTCCTAATTCCCACCCAGCCTTTCGAAGCTATTCCTTCCGGTTGGCCAAAATCACGCAATTTTCAAACCTAAGGCATAATTTTTCAGCATTTTACCTCGTCCGAATCAGGCCAGGAGAAATGACCGTTAAGGTGGGCGACCCGTACTATTTCCGGATCATATTTCAATCTGTGGGTGTCCTAATGTATGCTACGGTGCCATTTCTCAAAACGCGCCCCCTATCCTTGAGCGGCTGGGCATCCCAGCAAAACACTGGCTCTATCTTAATCGGAACTTTGAAAGCCGCTTTAAAGGCCTGGTGGGATCAGCAGAGGCCGTACGGCAAGCCTGTAATCAGCTCAATAAACGCTGGGTACACGGTATAGGCGACTGCCAACGTTTCCTATCTGCAATGCCCCATTAATTCCCGCCCAACCTTTCAATACTATTCCTTCTGGTTTTTGGCCAAAATCACAAAACTTTAAAGCTCAAACATAATTTTTCTGTATTTAACCTCTTTCAGCTCCAGGCAGGAGAAATGGCCGTTAAAGTGGAAGGCCCGTACTACTTCCGGTGTCATCTTTCAATCTGTGGGTGTCCTGATGTTGTTGTCAAGGTTAATGCCTCAAACACCGGCTTGGTGAAGTTGGCGATTTTTTTGGAAAAAAGTGACAGCTTTACCAAGCCCGAGCGCCTTAACTTGCTATAAGGTTTTTAGAATTTTGCACAGTTAAAACCTTGAAGCATTTTATATGTATCTGGATTTAATTTTGTGCTTCTGACGCCTTTTTTGCGCACGAATGTAGGGTATTTCATATCTACGCGATTTACTGGGCTACCAAAAACTACTCGTACATCACCACCTGTAGGTGAGGCAATCTTATCAGCAAACTCGGTTGATTCGTCTAACTTAATACCATCCACTACCTTAGTGACTTTATAGTGCAGCACAACATTGAGGTTTTTATTTATGACGTAGACTGAATCACCAATCTCTACTGAAGAAAATTCGTTCCAGCCATGTTGGGACGGGGAAAGATCAAAAATTGCTCCTTCACCCAAATCTTTGTAGATTACTTTGTGTTGCCTGTCGGCAATATTGGAAACTAAAAAACTATTCATTACTGATTCTCAGATACGTATAACGTTGCCACCAAGGGCAGCTCCGAAGGGGTTAAGCGATCTTGCCTGGCCTGGTTATAGCTGGCGCGTCCAGAACCGTCTACTAGCACTTTGCCAACCACAGCTTGGCTGGCTGCTGTCCAATACTTAAGAGGAAATAATACCGCACTTTCCCCAACCAATCCCTATCTCACTGGTATCCCGCGAAATTACAGCTGGCTGCCCATTTCTCCAGTACCTGAGCGAACACTCTAGGAGCGAAACTACCTAAATATCAACTAGCAAAAATGGCTCAATACAGGGTGCTATTTAGTGGCACTAAACCTTCAGTTAGTATGAAAAATCACTAAAACCGACCGTCACAATTACTCTCAGCTAACCGGCAGCCAGTGCGAAGCACGCTTTTGGCTGTCCGACAGAGGCCGCTTGGCCGGGGTGTAGTTGAGCGTTTTGGTACGCTCTGTATGGGCGTGAACTAATGGGGTGAAAGTCCCCTATAGGGATATCAACATTTAATGGATTCCATTAAATGTTAACTACTAGCGAATGACAACTACAACACCACGAGGTCTTGTGGGAGGAAGCCGCTAGTAAAACTGCGAGCTGACAAAAAGAAACATCCTATAAGGCTTAGCCTGGAGGCGAGGTGGCCAAGCATGCCGTAGCTATGTGGCTAATGGGCCGAGCTAATGATGTAGTCGTGTATTGAAAGATCACGTTCTTATCTGGAGAGATCTGCTTAGCTTGCTGCTGTCTGCGTGACCTTGAAATCATATAGGGCCCAACCCGCTAGCCTTGATTCAGGAGGCCTACTTTATAGCCTATGTAGGTCTCAAGCCGATCGGTGCCATTTCTCAAAATGCGCCCCGTATCCTTGAGCGGCTGGGCATCTCAGCAAAACACTGGCTCTATCTTAATCGGAACTTTGAAAGCCGCTTTAAAGGCCTGGTGGGAACGGCAGAGGCTGTACGGCAAGCCTGTATTCAGCTCAATAAACGTTGGGTACATGGCATAAGCGATTGCCACCGTTTCCTATCTGCAACGCCCCACTAATTTCCTCCTAACCTTTCGATACTATTCCTTCCGGTTGGCCAAAATCGCGCAATTTTCAAACCTAAAGCATAATTTTTCAGTATTTCACTTTGCCCTATACCTGATCAGGAGAAATGGCCGTCAAGATGGAAGGCCTGTACTTTTTCCTGTGTCATATTTCAATCTGTGGGTGTCCTAGTGTTGATCCCAATTTTCAAAACTAAAGCATAATTTTTCAGTATTTCACCTTGCCGTATACCTGATCAGAAGAAATGGCCGTCAAGGTGGAAGGCCTGTACTATTTCCAGAGTCATCTTTCAATCTGTGGGTGTCCTAATGTTGCCGTTATGTAGGGGCCGGCAGCTAAAAACTACTGACCTGATTTAGGCTATTCTAGGCTTACTAGTTATTAATGTATCTATATCTCCGTTTTCTTTCACCACTAGATTTGCTTTAGACATAAGCCAGTCTAGTGGAAATTGATTATCAACCCTGCAATGCTGGCACTCAATTAACTGGGAAACAAATAGTCTCGGTCTCTTTTTCTTGGTAAGTCTAATTTTTTCTCCACAAAACATACAGTGAAGAAAATCCTTAAAAAAAGTGCGTAATAAAACTGCTATATGCGATTTTCCGGTGAGACACAGAGCTTCATAGACCCCTACAGTAGAAATAATGAACCTACCTACTACTTTTTTATCCACCTCGCATGTTTTCGACAAACTTTTCATCGCTACCTGGACAAGAAAAATCAGCAAATATGGTAATTTTTCATATAGAAGTTCGAAGTAGTAATCGTCAGATCTGTCCTCGAATGCAAAATTCAACGAATATCTTTTTGTTTTTATAATTCCTTGAGATGTTACTAAGTGAGTTGCCATCTGCCAGACGGGCTCAAATCCACCACTAAAATTTTTATCAAATATGTAAGACCATAAAACATTCGAGTCAAACATATTCGTCAACTCGATCCATTCAATGGAAGTATCAAAAATTTCTATGCGCTTTTCTTTACTCAAATTATTAAGAGTTTTATATACATCTCCCTCAAAACGATTTATAAAATCTGTCTCGTCAGCGACAATCCAGCAAAGAAAAACCAAATGCTCTTTGAGCACCTTACGAAGAAGAGAAAAGCCAACTGAGAACTTACGTCGTTCAAATGCTTCAAGAGACGAATATAGAAATTGATGCATATCACTTAATAGCGCTAAGACCGTATGGCCTACTATATGCTGCCGGTATGCTTCATCTAGCTCATTGTCTTTAAGTAGCTCGATCAAATCAAACTCTTCTATATTAGGGTGATGCTCCGTAATGATTTCCTGAACTATATCTTCGATTACTAGATGAGAACCGCTGAGTTCATAGGTGCTAGCGGCCTCCATGAGACTATCGTGCAAGTAAAAGCAGAACTCATGTAAAGACCAGTATTTCTCAGGAACCAAAGATAGTCTATCGATATCAAGATAATTCAAGGGTCCCATCTGTTTTGACTCCATTGTCAATTAAAAAGCTGCTTCGAATTCAAATTGCTTAACACCGTAATAACTGCCAGGTGAAGCGGAGGTCCGGCGGAATCTACGCAGAGGCTTGAGCGAAGTTAATTGCCTTGGTATGCCCACCATTTGCGTGAACTAATGGGGTGAAAGTCCCCTGTAGGAAGATCACCGTCTAATGGGTTCCATTAAATGCTAACTACTAGCGAATGGCAACTGCAACACCAGGAGTTCTTGTGGGGAGGAAGCCGCTAGCAAGACTACGAGCTGACAAACAGAAATATCCTATAAGGCTTAGCCTGGAGGTGAAGTGGCCAAGGATGGCGAAGCCATTTGCTCTAACGGTAGAGTAAATGATGCAGCTGTGTAGTAAAAGTTCACGCTATATCTGGGGATATCTGTTTAACCTTTTTAGTTATGCTATCAGCGTGGTCGCTTGATTTCATTGCGTCATCGTTGGGTGGAGATTCATTGCGAATAGGGAGGCAACCATTACGGACTCACTCAGTGGATTGTGTGAGGGCCGGTAGCTAGAAACTACCGGCTAACCGATTCAGGCGTCATCGCTCTCAAGCTCAGCAAACTTTGCCGCCATTGTTGGATTCTTTTTTGTCAATTTTTTAACTGTTAGATCGTCTGCCTTTTTATTCGCGAGACGAAGGTTATTCTCAGAGCCAAGCAGTGCATCCTTGGTTTTCTGAAGATGAGTGATGGTCTTGTCAATTTCATCAATAGCTGTTTTAAATTTCCTGGATGCCAGATCGTAGTTCCTTGCGAAGCCTGACTTAAATGCATCAAGCTCATCTTCGAAGTTGGTAATGTCAATATTCTGAGCTCTTACTACAGCCAGCTCAGCTTTATATTTCAGTGAGTTCTGAGCAGCATTTCTCAAAAGAGTGATTATGGGAATGAAAAATTGGGGGCGGATAACATACATCTTAGGGAAACGGTGGGAGACATCGACGATACCGGAATTATAAAGCTCGCTATCTGCTTCTAACAGCGATACCAGAACTGCGTACTCGCAGCCTTTTTCATTGCGGTCTTTGTCGAGTTCTTTAAGGAAATCTTCATTCTTCTTTTTTGTTGCTGTTTCATCACGTTCATTTTTCATTTCAAACATGATGGATACTGATTCAGTGCCAGAATCATCTAAGTCTCGAAAAATGTAATCCCCTTTACTTCCTCCTTTCGCATCGTTGTCTTTTTCAAAATACGCCTTCGGAAAAGCAGTTGCTCTTATTCGGTTAAATTCAGTCTCACAATGTTGTTCAAGGGTTTCACCAATCATTTTAGTGGATAAACGGGCTTTCATATCCTTAAGCCGCTCGATTGCATCGTCCCGATCCTTAATCTGAGTCTCATACTTCTCTTTTAGAGATGTCTCCGACAGCTGTTTCTCAAGCTTCGCTCTTTCAAGTTCACTCTTGAGTTCTTCGCGCTCCTTCTCTGTTGCATGTACGGCCTCTGTAACTGCTTGCTTCTGGATTGCTTGTTGGGCGCTTAAGTTTGATTCAAGTTCCTGTATTTTAAAATCTTTTCTCGCAGAAGCTTCATTGAGTTTGGATATGTGTTCAGCCTTTGCTAGCTCGGAAGAAGACTCATAGTCTTTCTTGGCTTGTTGTAACTCAGAGGCAAGTGAGTCTCGCTCCCTCTCAATATTTTTAAGGGCCTCTGTCACAGCTAGCTTCTGAGAGACTTCGGCAGCTTTAATCCTTGCCTTCAATTCTAGTATCTCAGTATCTTTTACTGCGGAGGCCTTCAGCATTTCATTTGTCACTTTTTCCTTCGCAAGCTCTAAGGCAGCTCTCTTTTCTTTTTCCGCAAGCTCAAGCCTCTCATGCAACTCCTGATCAAATTCATTATCCCGAACTTGTTTCATTATGTCCGCATATCCAGCCTCATCAATTTTGAATGCTTTTTGACAATGAGGGCATTTGATTTCATTCATAACTCTTTATCCTTTAGTTTTGCCACTTGTTCTCAATGACGGATAAGGCCTTGCTAAACGGCAGCAGGAGGCAGTGTAGGCCCTCCGGTGGAGGGTGCGATCATTGCGCCCGAAATAAATTTAAGAAATTTGGTGCGCCCAGCGTGGGCGTGAGCTAATGTCCCCTAAGGGAAGATTACTGTTAAATGGCCCTATTAAATGCTAACTACTAGTGAATGGCAACTGCAATACCGTGAGATTTTGTGAAGATGAGGCTATTCGCAAAACTATGAGCTGACGATCATAAGCATCCTATAAGGCTAAGGCTGGAGACGCGTTAGTCAGGGACATCGAAGCCATCTGATCTTAACGGGTAAAATAGATGATGCAGTTATGTAATGAAATTTTTACGCTCTTATCTGAGTTGGTCTGTTTAACCTGCCACGATGAATCTTCCATTGGGGGCGCTGACTCATAAGGAGATCCAACCCACTAGCCACCATTGTGGGGGTTGAAAAAAAGTGGTGGGGCATAACAGTACCTCGGTCAGTAATGATCAAGGTGATTAAGCGTAGATCAGCGGATGGTATAGTAACCTAATGCCAAGATTAATAGCTTGTATATGGCGAAGGCCAGAACTTAACTCTGCAAATTAAAAGACAGGGCTAGCCTACCGATATGTGTCCAGCCAAATATCACGTAGAGGTAGCGTATGGTCATGGCGCTCAATTCAAATGAATAGTTGCTCGATACTACCGTTGAATAGAGATTTATTACGGATAGGGAACCACCCATTGCGGACCCGCACGATGGGTGGTGGGGGGAGCTAGAAACTACTGGCTAGCCGATTTAAGGGGCCTCTCGAAGATGGTCTAAATATGGACTGCATAAGGTGATAAAAGTAGACTTCCAGTCATTGGGTAAATCAATAAATTCATCACCCCAATTGTTCTGTATATGCAGGTGGGCCATGTATGGTTTTTCGCTACTTGGTGCATCATAGCCCAGTAGATCCTCAATGCATTCCTCAATCATAATTCGACGATCTTGACCTGTTTGGGCCAGAATTGGGGCGTTCATCGCTTCAGCGCGTTCTGTCCCTTCATCGCGATCGTGCATAAATATGTAGTTTATATTTAGCGCATTCAAATATTTTGCAATCGATATAAGAACTGCTTTTCCTCTGGCTCTGAGAAACTCACAGTTTCCTATTACCTTTGCCTTGTCTTCATGAGATAGCCTCTTAATCGTTTCACGCACAACAACTTCTTCTGTATCTCCTTCAACAAACACACATTTCTTGGAAAAGAACATTCTTGATATGTAATCATCAACTTTCAAGAGCATCTTCAAGTTTTGCTTTTCGTCTTCAGCGAGTTCAACGAAAGCTTCTTCTAGATTGAATGAGTTGGCTGTTGAGAAATTGTCTTCAGTAAAGTTAAATTTCGCAAGGCTCATGCTTTTTTCTGAGCCGAGATTGATCATGTAAGGCGAGTGAGTAGTCGCTATGATTTGGCAGTTTGGTCCCGCCAGATCATATAATGAATCCCGCATTTGGTTAGCAGCTGAAGGATGCAAATAGATTTCTGGCTCCTCAAAGCAAAAAATTGTTGCTCTAGGGGTGTCAGTATTTCTGTTTATAAAGTCTTGCACGAATCTTAAAAGCTGGAATGCGGTTGCCCTGATCATTCCATGACCTTGATAGTTAACAGCAGTTTTTACATTGCTTTCCATTTCCACTTTAAATTGAGGCTTTATGGATTTTTCAGGCACGTCAAGTGTCGCACTAACATGTACAGCCGAATCAGGAAAAAGCGTATCAACCATTCCATTAAGGTCACTAATTAGTTGGCCAAAATCAGTTTCCTGGTCATTTGGGTTGAGCTCAGCTGCAAGGTTATTTAGAAAAGCCTGTGCTTGAACGTAATTTTCAGAGTTACTCCTGACCTGATCAAATAGTCCCCCTAATAGGGTAAATAGTGCCCCTCCGGGGCTTGTCAGCTCAGAAATGCAAGATTCTGCTGGTATTACAACAATTATGGGAAGTTTTGATAATACATTACCGGGAATTCCACCGGGGTTTTCAACCCAGGTAGCTTCTTCGTCTGTTTGAATATCCCAGCATTCTGGCAGATCCAATAGTTTTGATTTTGTTGCTGTTACAGTTAACTTTTTTTCAAAGTTAGATTCGCCAAAATGCTCTTTCAAGAATGTTTCCGAGTAATGCTCTCCTACGAGGTCTGATACTATTCTACATTCAGCATACAATGCGCTCCTCCTTCGCGGATATTCCTTCATGAATATCTTTGGTTTGCTTTGGTTAAGGGACCAAACTTTCTTATAAATGATGGAGTTTCCGGTTTCTCCATCTAGCTGATCTTGAGATGATATAACCCTGCCTTTAAATCCTACCCAGCTGTGAGCGGCAGACGGTAAATTGTGATACTCTGCCACAATCTCAACTTCATCTTCATAGGTATAGCTCTCTTCCTCTTCGTTATACTCTTTTGAATAATCTTCTCTATCCAAATTTGAATTCTTATGGAAGTAGTCTATCGCAGAAAAAACGCTTGATTTTCCTGCATTATTTGGGCCGATAAGAAAGGTTGTATCCCTAAAATTTATTTTGCAATTCTTGAGTTTTCTAAAATTATTTATTTGAAGCTCATGCAGTCTCATTTAAATATCCTTATTCTGGTTTCAGGCGCGCAGCCCCTTAACTGCGTATTCAAAAGAAGCTGCATTATATCGCTAGTCAATATACCTAAAGTGCAACAAACCCTCTAGCTGAAAAAACAAATAAATCAGTATGCTGGTCAACACTGGCGGGAGATTTCTCAAGTGGATATATTGTGGCTGGATTACATCCTGATGTTTTGCTGCTTTTGATCATGGATATAATTGGTTAAAAATCAACAAGCTGACACTCTTTTTGCATGGTATATGTTTGGTTGTTTTTGATGTTCGAAATGGAGAGTACAGGAAAAAAATAGAATATATTTAATCAGTAAAATGAAGCTGCTATGGATGATCTATTGTTTCTGGATTTTAAAGTGAAAGGCGGGGGAGAGCACCTGTCTTAACGGCCATTCTCAAACGTGACAGACATTTTGCAAATCTTGAGCAACAAAAAATTTAGGCACAAAAATAATCTTATTAGATTTTATTAGGATTGTTTTAGTGTCAAAGCCACGTAAAATCGATAGATATTTATTGATATTTTGACGGCGGTTAAGAAGCCATCTAAAGGCAACAATCAAAGCAGCTCGGTTCGAAGAGCCTATAGAATAATGAACCCAAGAATCTTCTAAAAACCAACCCCTCAAAGGAGAACGGTAGCGTGAAGTAAGAATAAGTAAAAGGCGCTGACCCAAGGTGCTGGAACACCTGGGGCCAGCTGACCAAATTGATACATACACTATCAAGATGGCTATATGCATAGTACGCTAGAAACCCGCTCGTCTTCAATAAAGTGGAGCACAATCAGCGGCTTGGAGAGATTCCCCAGGCCCTGGGGGCGTTGCGTCTGCCTTTTTTTATTCTATGCCTACCGTTCTCGCGCACCTCCTCGCAGTTACTCAAAACAGTTCTATCCAAACTTTCCCATTGTGGAAGGTCAATCCATGGTTTGAGTATCAGTAGGAAACAAATATGTTGATCTTAAAGCGCCGCACAGGCGAGAACTTACGGATTGGAGCGAATGTCTCAATCACCGTATTGGAAGTTAAGGGCAATCAGGTAAAGGTAGGAATAATTGCTCCAAAATCCCTGCCCGTACACCGCGAGGAGATTTATAGGCGGATCAAAAGGGAAGGAAATATGGGCAGTGGAAATCGTTGAGAATCTGATTGGGATTGTGGCGTGTCGCCATGAACGGGTGGTGTTGCTATGAAAGCGCTAACTGCTGATAGTTAGCGCTTTCAGTCGAGCCTTTCGCTGCGGATAGAGCCACAGGTTAAGCTCGGAAGTGATCTGTATTAGTGATGTTTATGCTTAAATCCAGCAGCAAATTTGTCTGCTAATTTAAAGTAGTGATTCAGATCCTTGCGGGTTTTTTCTGGGCGGTTGTTTTCGGAGTTAATGTGGATGTTTTCCACAACAACGGCGATGTCTTTTGCCAGCTGCTTCCTTTCACCCTTCAGGTTCTCAGCGAAATACTCAACACTTTTTTCGAGTCTGTAGGTGATGACATGAATCTCGTGGAGCTCAGCAGGATTAAGCTTTTTCTTTCCCTTAATTTCTTCTGTTGTCTCAACAAAAATCTTTCTCGCATCCTTCAAGGAAGTAACTTTCGCTACTTTAAAGTGCTGGATGGGCTTTTCTCCGGCAGCAGGGCTAGCTTGAGCAGTGGTAGCAAAAGTAACAGCAAAAAGTAATGCAATTAAAGTTCTCATTTTTCCTCTCTAACGCCCAAACTTTAAGGGTTGGTAAGGCATTGATCGGGCGAGGTGAATGCCTAACATTTTTCAGTGATCATTTTGACCACTTTGATCGCTATCCTAAATGAGGATAACTATCATTAACATTCATGATACAGGAATTTTTAGGTGCTCAAAACACTTCTCGAAAAAATTGCGATCAAGTTGATCAAAATTTGAAAGGATTAAGAAAATGGAATCTGAGAGAGGCGCGTTCGGGAGGGGTAAACGGAGGCCTTTAGCCTGGAAGAGGCGACCCCCGTGTTAAGAAAAGTAATCAGCTAACCCACTATTTGCTGTAACAACGCCGCTGGTTTTTACAGAAAGAGCTGATTTATCCGGAATTATTGAGACCGGCTTCACAAATTAATTGGTACTGACGCTATTGGATCTCTCCCAGAACATTGACCATTGCCGAAGTTAATTGGCTAAGGTCTTCTTTCGAAATCACATAGGGCGGCATGGCGTAGACCAGCTTGCCGAAGGGGCGCAGCCAAACTCCACGTTCGATTAAAGCTTCCTGCACCTTGGCCGTATTTACCGGCTCGCGCATTTCCACCACGCCAATCGCCCCAAGGGCTCGAACATCAGCGACACCCGGTGCGGATTTTAATGGGGCCAGCTGTTCAGCCAGCTGCTGTTCGATTGCGGTTACTCGTTCCTGCCAGGGGCTGTTGAGTAGCAGTTGAATACTGGCGTTAGCGACGGAACAAGCCAGGGGGTTACCCATAAAAGTGGGGCCGTGCATAAACACACCGGCTTCTCCGCTGCAAATACCTTCGGCTACTTTATCGGTACAGAGGGCGGCGGCGAGGGTCATGGTGCCGCCGGTGAGGGCTTTGCCCAGTGTGAGGATATCGGGGGTGATATCGGCGTGCTCACAGGCAAACATTTTACCGCTGCGGCCAAAGCCGGTGGCGATTTCATCGGCGATAAGCAGTACATTGTTCTCGTCGCAGAGCTCGCGCACCCGGCGCAAATAATCGGCAGAATAAAAACGCATGCCGCCGGCGCCCTGGACAATGGGCTCTAAAATAATCGCAGCGAGTTGATCGCGGTTCTCTTCCACTTGCTGGCGCAGTTCGGCGATATCGCTGTCACTACAGCTGCTGCCAAAGGGGGTTTGTGGTGAGGGGGCAAACTGGTGCTGGTTCAGATGCTCGGAGAACAAATGATGCATTCCGGTGACTGGGTCACAGGTGGCCATGGCCCCGAAAGTATCACCGTGGTAACCGTTGCGCAGGGCCAGCAGGCGGTTCTTTTCGGGCTTGCCATGGGAGTGCCAGTATTGGACGGCCATCTTGATAGCCACTTCCACAGACACTGAACCGGAGTCAGCAAGAAATACCCGGTTGAGGCCGGCTGGAGTGATTTTTACCAGTTTCTTGCACAGCTCGATCGCCGGTTCGTGAGTTAAACCCCCGAACATCACATGGGACATTTTGTCCATCTGATCGCGCATGGCCTGGTTTAGCTCGGGCACATTGTAGCCGTGCAGGGCGCTCCACCAGGAGGACATACCGTCGATCAGGCCGCGCCCGTCTTCCAGGTAAATACGTACCCCTTCGGCCCGCGTCACCGGGTATACCGGCGGCGGGTCGATCAGGGAGGAGTAGGGGTGCCAAATATGTTTGCGATCGAAATCCAGGTCCATAAAAACTACATCTTTATTCTTAAGAGCCGACAATCATCCGTTAGGCCAGTTCGCGCAGTACTTTGAGCGGGGGCTGGCTGATCGAGCTGTAACAGGCCAGGGTACCGGCAGTGCCAACCAGTACAGCACCGGTGAGTGGTCCGGTTAGCCAAAGGACTGGGTGCAATATCACCGGCAGTTCAAAGACCCAATAAGACAGCACGGCCAAGGTGGCTTCCGCACCGATAGCCGCGAGCAAACCGGCGGCAAAACCCAGTAGGCCAAATTCCAGTATCAGGCTTCTCAGCAACAAGCGCCTGCGGCCTCCCAGTGTGCGGATAATTGCCGCTTCCTGCAATCGCTCGGCGATACTGGCGCGGACCCCGGCGATTAATACCAGGACCCCGGCAACCAGCATCAGGGCCATAACCGATTCGATAGCGAAGGACACCTGGTTAATGGTGTCGCGGATACGCTGGATGATCTTATCCAGCTCTATCACGCTGACGCTGGGGAAGGCGCGAACCAGGTCGTTGACCAGCAACTTGTCCTCCAGTGGGAGGTAAAAACTGGTGATATAGGTAGCCGGGAAATCATCGATAGTGCCTGGCGCAAATATCATATAGAAGTTGGGGCGCATGCTGTTCCAGTCCAGCGAGCGGAAGCTGGCTACCGGGGCTTCTACTTCCAGTCCGCCGATGGAAAAGCGCAACTGATCTCCCAGTGACAGTTCCAGCTGGGCTGCCAGCTCCACTTCTACGGAAACACCTTCGCTGGCCTTGTCCCACCACTTGCCTTCCAAGATACGGTTGTCCGGCGCCAGGGTATCGGTGTAGCTCAGGTTTAATTCCCGGCGAACACCGCCGGGACGATCTTTTTCTCTTTAATCGAGACGCCGTTAATCGCTACCAAACGGCCGCGCACCATGGGGTAAAACTCGGTGCTGCTTACCTCGCCCTCTGCCAGCATGTTTTCCATGGTTGGAACGTCGTGGGGGGCGATATTCAGGAGGAAGTGGTTGGGGGCTTTTTCCGGCAATTGCATCCGCCATTCGTCCACCAGGGCCGTGCGGGCAAAGACCATGGCCAGCATGGCCAATAATCCGGTGCCAAAAGCGGCAATCAATAGGGTGTTGAATGCAGCGCGGCGTTGCAGGCTGCCCAGGGCAATGCGCCAGGCGCCGCCCAGGGAGGCCAGCTTTCCGCGCACCAAAAGTCGGTTAACCAGGGCGCTGCCGGCTACCAACAGGAGCATGCCGACAAACAAGGCGAGCGTCATGAGCAGACTGCCGGACAGCCACCAGATCAGAAGCAGCATGGCGCTGGGGCCGAGGATCAGGCCGAGCCATTCGCGTCTGTCCGGATTACTCCAGTCGTGCCGCAGGGTTTGCATCGGATCTGTGCGCGCCAAACGGAACAGCGGCGGCAGGGCGAAGCCCAGGGCGCAGGCGATGCCGGTAGCGAGCCCGATCAGCAGTGGGCTCCAGCTGGTAGCCGGGGTTGAACTGGGAAGAACCCCTCCATCAGGTTGACCGCCTGGCTCTGGATAAAGGTGCCCAGTGCCAGCCCGATAGCGGTGGCAATCAGGGTGAGGGCGGCCAGCTGTCCCAGGTAGATACCGAGAATTTTGTTGCGCCCTGCACCGAGGCTTTTCATTACGGCTACGTAGGCGCCGTGGCGCAATCCGTAGCGTCTGGCTGCCAGGCCTACGGCGACACTGGCGAGGAGAACGGCAAGGCTGGCGGCGAGAAACAGGAAGGACTCGGCTCTATCCAGGGCTGAGGCAACACGGGGCTGGCCTTCGCGCAGGTCCAAGATCCGCTGGTGTTCAGTTAGTTGAGGTTTGAGCCAGTCAAAGTAATCCTTTAGGACTTGGTCATCACCGGCAAACAGGTAGCGGTAGCGCACTCGGCTGCCGGGCTGGATCACACCTGCGGCGGGCAGGTCGGCGGTATTGGCTAGCAGTCGCGCGCCCATATCAAACAGGCTGGTGCCCCGGTCGGGTTCCCGCTCCAGTATGGCTGTCACTTTTAATTGGGTGTCGCCGAGGGCGATAGGATCGCCGAGCTGGATTCCCATCAAAGGTAGAAGGCGGGACTCCACCCAGGCTTCTCCCGGGGAGGTCCTTGCGGTGCCACTTCCCCTGGGCCTTCCGGGGACTTGCTGATTTCCAGTTGCCCCACCAATGGATAGCCTTTGTCGACGGCTTTGACCGAGACAAACTGGAACTGGTCGTTGGCGGAAATCATGGATGAAAACTGGACTATCTGGGCCTGTTCCAATCCCTTTTTGTCGGCTTCCTCCAGCCATGCGCTATCCACAGGCTTACTGCTGCGCAGCACCCGCTCTGCGGCCAGGAAGGTGAGGGATTGCTGCTCCATGGCGCGGGTAAGGCGGTCGGTGAAATGGGCGATCGCAGTGACACAGGTAACAGCCAAAACCAGGGCCGAGGCAATCAGCGCCAACTCGCCACCGCGCCAGTCCCTGAACAGCAGTCTGAGTGGCAGCATCAGGCGGACACCTCCGACAGGTTGTCTCCGTCGATAAGGGGAGCGTAAGAATCTACAGCGCCTGCCGACATATGCAGGTGGGAGGCACAGCGCTCTGCCAGTCGCTGTTCGTGAGTCACCAGCACCAGGGTGGTGTCAGATTCTTCGTTGAGTTTAAACAGTAGGTCGATAATTTTGGCGCCGTTGCCGGCGTCGAGGCTGCCGGTGGGTTCGTCGGCAAACAGGATGGCATCTTTGCTGCTAAAGCTGGCAAAGGCCCGGGCAATGGCCACCCGCTGTTGCTCACCGCCGGATAACTGGCGCGGGTAGTGGCGCAGTCGCTGTTCCAGACCCACACGGGAGAGAAACTCTTCCGCCCGCTTGGCGGCGCCTCGCTCACCGCGCAATTCGCTCGGTAGCATCACATTTTCCAGGGCGGTAAGGCCGGGCAGTAGTTGGAAAGTCTGGAATACAAAGCCCACGCAGCGGGCGCGCACCGCTGCGCGCTGCTCTTCGTCCATGGCGGTGATCTCGTCGCCCGCCAGCCAGATTTTGCCCTCGGTAGGTTTGTCCAATCCCGCCAATAGGCCGAGCAGGGTGGACTTGCCGGAACCTGAGGCCCCTGTCACAGCGAGGCTCTCGCCACGGGCGACTTTCAGGGAGATATTGTTTAATAGGGTCAGTGGCCCTTCGCTGGTGGAGACCCTGTGATAGAGGTTTTCTGCCGTGAGAATGGCGGACATACTGTATTCCCTTTGCGGATACGCGAGATTTTTGGAGAGTATGACATGACAACAGCCTTTTTTCGGCAGTTACTGACTCGGTTCGGCTTGGTGCTGATGCTGTCGGTCCCCAATCTGGCACTGAGTGCAAACAAGCCCGGCACTCTGCTCGTATTAGGGGATAGCATAAGTGCGGCCTACGGTATCGATGAGGAGTTGGGCTGGGTCAACTTGTTGCAAGAGCGCTTGCAGGAGAAGGGGCGCCCGGTGAAGGTGGTCAATGCCAGCATCAGTGGGGAGACCTCCGCAGGCGGCCTGACCCGGCTGCCGCGCCTGATGGAAGAGCACAATCCCCAGTGGCTGATTGTCGAGTTGGGGGGTAACGACGGTTTGCGCGGCTATCCACCCCAGAGCTTGCAGCGCAATTTGCAGCAGATGGTCAAGCTGGCAAAAGATTCCGGGGCTGAAGTTCTGCTGCTGGGGATGCGTATCCCGCCGAACTACGGCCGCGCTTATACCGAGGCTTTTGCCGCTGTATTCCCCAAAGTAGCTAAGGCCGAAGAGGTCGCCCTGGTGCCCTTCCTGTTGGAAACCGTGGCCCTGGAGCAGGGCGCTATGCAATCCGACGGTATCCACCCCACCGCTAAGGCGCAGCCGGCCCTGCTGGATCATGTCTGGCCCTGCGTGAAGTCCCTGTTGGGGGAGAAGGCGGCTGGTGAGTCGTGTACTCCGTGATCGAAATGCGTACAATCGCGCCCCCAGGAACAGGAAAGCCTGGCTCTGGTCCCAAAGTTTAAGGTTTTGTGCCGGTACTCTGGGCCCGGTCACTGGTCGCGAATGAGTTAGAGAGACACCATGCCCGAATTGGAAAACCGCCGCGAGCGGCTCGAGTTTAATAAGCTGCAAAAGCGCCTGCGCCGCCATGTGGGCCGCGCCATCGCCGACTTCAATATGATTGAAGAGGGCGACAAGATTATGGTCTGTTTGTCCGGCGGTAAGGATTCCTACGCCATGCTGGACGTGCTGCTGAATTTGCAGAAGACAGCGCCGGTCAACTTTGAACTGGTGGCGGTCAATATGGACCAGAAACAGCCGGGTTTCCCTGAACATATCCTGCCGGAATACCTGCAATCCCTGGGTGTTCCCCACCATATTGTTGAGAAGGATACCTACTCGGTCGTGAAGGAAGTGGTGCCCGAGGGCAAAACCACTTGCGGGCTCTGCTCCCGTCTGCGCCGTGGCACCTTGTATGGCTTTGCTGAAGAAATTGGCGCCACCAAGGTGGCACTGGGCCATCACAAAGACGATATCGTCGAGACCCTGTTCCTGAATATGTTTTACGGTGGTCGCCTCAAGGCGATGCCGCCCAAACTGCGCGCCGACGATGGCCGCAATATCGTGATCCGTCCGCTCGCCTATTGCCGCGAAGAGGACATCGCCCAGTACGCCGAGTACAAGCAGTTTCCGATTATTCCGTGCAACCTGTGCGGCAGCCAGGAGAACCTTCAGCGCCAGGCGATCAAGCAGATGGTGCGGGAGTGGGATAAGAAATTCCCAGGCCGCAGCGAGAATATTTTCGCCGCGATTACCCGGGTGTCCCCGTCACAATTGGCGGACAGGGACCTCTACGATTTTGAGAGTCTGGAACTGGATCGCTCTACGCCGTCGGCTGTCGAGCGTCCTGACCATTCAATCCAGCGCCAGGTGAATTCTTGGGAGCCTGAGGATGCTCAGGAAGTGGAGCCCCAGTATATCGAGGCGCTGAATCTGTAGGATCCGCACCGCTGACCAGTTGCGCGTAACTGCATTCAAAGTCCCGGGGACTGGCACTGGGCCCGTGGTGAAAGTGCTGATGCCAGAGGCGCGCCATATTGGCCACGTCTGAGGTTTCCTCGTCCTGGATCTTGTGGACTTCGGCCGACCTGTAAATCAGCCAGGCAATGGCTGTGGCATAGCGCAGGTTGGTGGTCAGTTCGCTGTGGGGGTGATCGAGAAAATCCCGCTGGCTCGCCAGCCCTCGCACTTTTGAGGCGAGGCTCGGGTGATCGATCAGGTATTGATCCCAGATTTCCCGGTGGGTGTGGGGCTGGATTTGGTAAATACCCAGCCCGTGGCGCCGTCCCTGTTTGAGGTGGAAGCCCAATTGCGACTCCTGGGCAGCGGTTCCCAGAAGGAGATTCTCCATGCCCTGGCTCCAGGCTCTCAAGTGCTTGAGGGTTGGACGGATAACCTGGAGTCGGAGCTCGTCCAGACAAATGCCCATAGTGTTGTCTTTTTTTCTGTAGTTGTATCCAACATATATGTAGTTTGCTGATTGAGTCGGCGCCACCTTATGGGTAGATTTACGCGCAATAAACATAACAATTTTTAGGTGGTGCTCTTTCCATAGCTCAATGCGCTGAAAAATTGAGCAGGAAAACGCAGACTATTCCCGCGCCAAGTACCACCCCACTTTGATCAGAAGGAATCCCTTATGGCCGCCGAGTGGCTGATCGCCCTTACTTTTGTCGCCTATTTGGCGTTGATTGTTGTTATCGGTATTTACGCCTACATGCGTACAAAAAATGCCAGCGACTATTTCCTCGGCGGCCGCTCCCTGCCGCCGGCTGTGGCGGCCCTGTCTGCCGGGGCCTCGGATATGAGTGGCTGGCTGCTACTGGGACTGCCTGGCGCGGCCTATGCGGCGGGGCTCTCTGCCGGTTGGATCGCAATCGGTCTTTTCTCCGGCATCGTTCTGAGCTGGGTGACAATGGGCCGGCGTCTGCGCATCTACACCTATGAGCTGGACGATTCCCTGACGGTGCCAGCTTATCTAGATCGTCGGTTTAAGATGGGGCACCCCTATCTGCGCACAGTCTGCGCGATATTCATTCTGTTATTTTTCCTTTTCTATGTGGCTTCGGGCCTGATTGCCGGCGGCAAACTGTTTGAAACGGTGTTTGGCTGGGATTATCGCTGGGCGGTGATTATCGGTGCGGTTGCCGTTATTTCTTACACCCTGTTTGGCGGGTTTTTGGCTGTGTCCTGGACCGATGTGTTCCAGGGGCTGCTGATGAGTGCAGCGCTGATTGCGGTGCCTCTCGTTGTTATTTCTGACCAGGGTGGTTTTTCTGCCAGCTGGACTCGCCTGCAAACGGAGATGCCACAGCTGACCCACTGGATGACTGATAACACCGGGCAAACATTAAGCCTGGTGGCGATACTCAGTTCCCTGGCCTGGGGATTGGGCTACTTCGGTCAGCCGCATATCTTGGCGCGATTTATGGCGGTGCGCAGCCCTAACGATATTCCGGTTGCGGCGACAGTAGCGGCGGTTTGGTCCCTAGCCGGTTTCTTGGGTGCAATGGCGGTAGGCCTGTTTGCCCACCTGGAAATCCAGCAGAGCCTGCCGGATGGCGAGACTGTGTTTATGGAAATGGTGCAGGTGCTGTTCCACCCGCTAGTTGCCGGTGTTCTTTTGGCGGCGATTCTATCTGCCATTATGAGTACGGCAGATTCCCAGCTGTTGGTGTCCTCGGCTGCACTGGCAGAGGATATTTACCACGTTTGGTTTGGGCGTGAGACCACTCCGGAAGCCATGGTGAAAGTGGGGCGCTGGGCGGTGGTTGCTTTATCACTGGTCGCTGTGTGGATTGCGATGGACCCGGATTCCAAGGTTCTGGATGTGGTGAGTTACGCCTGGGCTGGCCTGGGCGCTGCCTTTGGCCCGGCGTTGCTGATCAGTCTCTACTGGTCCCGTATGACGGGCAGTGGCGCTATTGCCGGTGTTATCGTTGGCGGCCTCACCGTTGTAGTGTGGGAGCAACTCTCCGGTGGCATTTTTGATGTTTATGAGCTGTTGCCGGGTTTTGTTTTCTCTTCAGCTGCTATCGTGTTAGTGAGCGCGCTGACGAAGTGCCCGGAAGCCGTTGCCTCACAGCACCGCAAGTTGCTTGGTTGAGGGGGTAGGGCAGGACTTGAGCCCGAGCGACTCGCTCGGGCCGAGACAGACCAGCCGCGCTAGGGGCGCACCTCTGGCAAAGGTGCGACTGTTGTGAAGTGAAATGGATTTCCATCCGCAGCAATTATTCAAATAGCGGTTGGAGATGCTGAGTGATCAAAGTTCATCTCGGTGATATCACTCGATTGCACGTCGATGTAATCGTCAATGCTGCCAACAGCCGTCTCTTGGGAGGCGGTGGTGTCGATGGGGCCATACACCGCGCAGCGGGGCCCAATCTACTGGAAGCCTGCCGCAGTCTGGGCGGCTGTCCTGTTGGTGAAGTGCGCGCCACTGGCGCTTATTCCATTCCCGTAAAACGTATCTACCACACGGTTGGGCCTGTTTGGCGCGGCGGCAGTTTGGGTGAGCCCGAGCTGCTCTCCAGCTGTTATCGGCACTGCCTGGCATTGGCTCGGCGCGAAAATATGCGCTCGATTGCTTTTCCGGCGATCAGTTGTGGCGTTTACGACTACCCCCGGAGCTGGCCGTAGAGGTGGCTGTAGAGCAGGTGCAGCAATTTCAGGAGAAGGAGGGGGCGCCGCAGCAGGTTGTATTCTGTTGTTTCGATAAATCGATGGCGGATCTCTATCTATCCCAGTTGGATGCCTACGTTAGGCGCTAAAAGCCACGTTTTGTAGGCCTCGTGGTATTTTCGGCCATTGATTGATATCCATGGGTTGGGGATTATTATTGCTCTGACAATAACAATATAAGAATGAGGAGATTGTCATGCGCAGTGCCCAGCAGTGGTTTTCCGAGTATGGTGAGAGTCATCAGAATCCGATCAACAAATCCATTCATTGGATTGCTGTTCCCGTAATTTATGCAACTGTGGCCGGACTTTTGTGGGCAGTTCCGCAGCCGGAATTTATGGCGACAATTCCCTGGCTGAACTGGGCTGTCGTGGTGACAATCCCGATTCTTCTGTTTTATTTCGCGATGTCGTTTCCCATTGCCCTGGGAATGACGGGATTAACGGTTCTGTGTTTGTGGGCTTGGTCGGTATTGGAGCGGCTGGGGGTGCCCATCTGGCAGACGGCACTGGCCCTATTTGTGATCATGTGGGTGTTCCAATTCATTGGCCACCATATCGAAGGCAAGAAACCCTCTTTCTTTAAGGACTTACAATTCCTGTTGATCGGCCCTGCCTGGGTGATCGGGTTTATTTACCGGAAACTGGGCATTCAATACTGATTGCCGGTTTATGCAGATGAGTGGCTGTGGCCACTCATCGATCTATCCCCCTATCGGTTGTAGTGAACCGGTACTTCCAATGTCTCTTTGACTTCTTCCATCACCACATAGCTGGTGCACTCCTGCACTTCCGGCAGTGTCAAAAGTGTTTCGCCGTAGAACTTGCGGTAGGCACTCATATCCGCAACCCGGGCTTTGATCAGGTAATCGAAATTCCCGGATACCAGGTAACACTCCTGCACTTCCGGCAGGGCGGCCACGGCGTTGCGAAATTCCTCGAAGGCATCCTGTGCGGATCGATTCAGTCTGATCTGCACAAAAACGACCAGGGCAGCATCGAGGTACTCCGGGTTGATCAGGGCGGTGTAGCCCTGAATGACGTTGTCACTTTCCAGGCGTTTGACCCGTTCGACGCAGGGGGTCGCGGTCAGACCTACCTGCCGGGCCAGCTCTGCATAGCTGGTTCGTCCATTCTTTTGTAGAACACGCAATATGTTCCGGTCGATAGTGCTTAGCTCTCCCGCACGTTTGCGCATAACTGCTGACTCCGAATTGGTCGACATGGTCAAAAAGTAGACTTGGCGACAGGTTGTATAGTGGATTCCACTAGTTTTATCAAAAATCTACTAAATATCCACTTCTTAACTGTTCTTATACTGGGGAAAACATAGAAATTAGGTACTCCTATTTGATTAAGGCAGTACCGAGCGCACAGAGCGAGGAGAAGGAAAATGTTGATTGGCGTCCCTAAAGAGATTAAGAACCACGAGTATCGTATTGGCCTGACGCCGTCGAGTGTTCGCGAACTGGTTGGCCACGGCCACGAAGTGATCGTACAGAAGGATGGTGGTGCCGCTATTGGTTTCCCCGATGAGATGTACGTTCAAGCCGGCGCCAAGATTATCGATACTCCGGAAGAGATTTTTGCCACTGCCGATATGATCGTCAAGGTAAAAGAGCCCCAGCCCCACGAGTGCGAAATGCTGCGTCCTGGGCAGGTTCTGTACACCTATCTGCACCTGGCTCCAGACCCCAAACAAACTGAGTTGCTGGTGAAATCCGGCGCTACCTGCATCGCTTATGAAACTGTAACCGACCGTTTCGGTGGCCTGCCTCTGCTGGCGCCTATGTCTGAAGTTGCCGGTCGTATGTCTGTACAGTGCGGTGCCCACCACCTGGAAAAAGCCCAGGGTGGTCTCGGCGTACTGCTCGGCGGTGTTCCCGGTGTCGCTCCCGCTAAAGTCCTGATTATCGGTGGCGGTGTTGTTGGTACTAACGCAGCGAAGATGGCCCTGGGTATGGGTGCTGACGTTACTATCCTCGACCGCTCCCTGCCGCGTCTGCGTCAGCTGGACGATATTTTCGGTGGTGCGGTTCGCACTGAGTACTCCACTAACGATGCTATTGAAAAGCACGCACTGGAAGCTGACCTGGTTGTTGGTGCGGTTCTGATTCCTGGCGCGGCAGCCCCCAAACTGCTGACCCGCGACATTATCAGCCGCATGAAAAAAGGCGCAGTTGTAGCTGACGTTGCTATTGACCAGGGCGGTTGTTTCGAGACTTCCAAGGCGACTACTCACCAAGAGCCTACTTACGTAGTTGATGGTGTGGTTCACTACTGTGTAGCCAACATGCCCGGCGGTGTAGCTCGCACCTCTACTATGGCCCTGAACAATGCCACCCTGCCTTACGCGGTAGCCCTGGCAAATAAAGGCGCCAAGCAGGCACTGTTGGACGATTCCAACCTGCTGGAAGGCCTGAATGTTCACGCTGGCATGGTGACCTACCAAGCCGTAGCCGACGTATTGGGTTACGAGTTTGTAGATCCCAAACTGGCTCTGCAAAAACAAGCAGTAGCGGAAGACGCTGTAGCTTAATTGCCCCGGTGGCCGCCTGCGGGCGGCCGCATTGTAAATAAGCGGTAACGCGCTTGTTGTTGGGAAGTTTCCCCCGGAGCGCTCTTTGCGTTCCTCTCTGTGAGACCTGGTGGCATAGCCACTAATTGATAGCCGCGTATTTACGCGGCTTTTTTATGCGCGTTATTTATGATTTAGAAAAGCTGGATGTGTTGTTTAGAGAAAAGACCAGAGAAGGGGAGAAGGAAAAAGAGAAAGGATGCTGAGGGACTTCCTTGTCGCCTCACGGGGGAGAGGGGTTTAGGGCTAGTGTTAAATAACCCAGATTTCTACCCGGCGATTTTTTATCTTTGAGCTGGAGCTGTTGGAGGCTATCGGCAGATAGGCACCAAAGCCCTGAACCGGTGCTGTATTAATCTGGTGATCCCTGAGTGCGGAGCGAACAGTAACTGCGCGTAGTTTTGATAAAACGATTGAACGCCCCTCACTGACTTTTTCATCGCCAAACCCGATCAATAGCAGTCGCTTGTGGCTATTCTCAGGCTTTTGCATAAAGCGGACAAGTCGCTGTATATCCTGTTTTGCCTTGTTATCTAAAGAAGCGCTGCCTTCGGAGAAACGGAAGTTAATGCTTAGGCGCTCTGCATTTTCCGTTAATTTCAGGTACTCGCTGGGGCCTTCCCGGTTGGCTTCAGGTTTTACACCGATCGGCGTCTGCGCGACAAACCCAGTGGCCTTTACCTGCTCCTGCCCCTGCTCACTCTGTACAAAGTGCAGGAACTCTTCAGCGGCGGGCTTTAAACCATAAGCAGCGGTATAGAGAAAAAGGCGGCGGGAGAGGGGGTAGTCTTCAGTTGCAATTGTCAGATGCTCTGGAGCTTGTGGTTCGGTGTTCTGATCGGATACTGACACTGCCTTGGCCCGTCGAATAGATGCCAAGCCCACAAATCCAATACTGTTGGGGTTTGCCGAAACACGGTCCGACAATTGATCATTCGATTCGAAGCGTTTTGCATTGGCAATAAGGGAGTGCTTTTTTCCAAGTACCAAGCTTTTAAACGTATCCCAGGTACCGGACTGATTATCTCTCGCGAGAACTTTGATGCGACCTTTCTGCCCGCCCACTTCAGACCAGTCGGTAATTTTTCCGGAAAATATTGCTGCTATTTGTTGCAGGGTTAATTGGCTGATGGGGTTTTGAGGGTGAACAATAATTGCCAGGCCGTCGATGGCAATAACATGTTCTGCACTTTGGCCGCGCATATCCCCAAAGCGACTCAGGGCTGCGTGCTCAGTATCTTTTATTGGTCGCGAAGCCATGGCGATATTGGCCTGGGAACGTTCAAGGCCTTTAAATCCGGTGCTCGAACCGTGTGCCGCAATATCGACATATATTTTTTTGCCACCGAGATCCCCTTGCACTCGAACCTCATTTTCTGTCCCTAAAGGAATAATCTCCAGATTACTGCCACCACGGGCTTCGAGGTAATCGCTCACCAGGTTGGGCGCCAGCTTTGCGCCGACAGTGTTGGAGCCATGTAAAGTAAAAAGCAGGCCCGATGTGTCGGGAGGGAAGCGGGTTTGGGCTGTGGAAGTTGCAGCAGCCAGGGCCATCCCAAGAAGAAAGAGGGAAAGGGTTTGCTTTAGCCGGCTTAAGAATACGCTCATAGTAATTCGACCGTAAGGTGGTAAAACGAGGGCGCAAAATATGACTTAATTGTGACAAATTGATGAAATATTGATTGCTAAATTGTGCAAATGTCTCATCGCAAGAGATAGGTAACTTTACTGGGGGTTATTTGAACAATTGAAGTATGGGTAGTTAAGCTTTCGTAAATACTTAAAAAGCAATACGTCGGGTAAGTACTCAGAGGCTCCTGTGGATATGCAGCAGAGCCTCGTAAAGTCCGATAATTTAAAACGCGGGAAATAACCGGCTAATTAGCACTGGCAGTGCAGTTTCTACCCGTAAAATACGTGGCCCCAGGTGAACGGATTGAAAACCTGCTTCCTGGAGTTTCTCGACTTCATAGCTGATAAAGCCGCCTTCAGGGCCAATGGCTAAAGTGGTCGGTTGCTTTATGTCCACAGGGCAAGCCGTTCCCCCTACTGGATGAGCCACCAGTTTACGGGAGTCACTGGAGAGGGAAGGGAGTTCGTCTTCGACAAACGGTTTAAAGCGTTTGCGCAACAGAATTTCCGGCATTTGCGTATCGACAGCCTGCTCTAGTCCGAGCAGGCATTGCTCAAAGAGTTTGTCTTCCTGCAACCAGGGAGTTTGCCAGTAAGATTTTTCGACCCGGTAACTATTAATTAAAACCAGTTTTTTGACTCCGAGTGCAGTCAAATGCTGGATAACCCGCTTGAGCATTTTGGGGCGAGGCAGGGCCAAAATAAGTGTGAGAGGTAATGGCTGGGGCGGATCGATTGCGAGTGCCACTTCAAGCTCAACGCACTTCTCGTCGAGCGTAACAATCTCGCCACTACCTATTTGCCCGTCGAGCAGTCCGACACGAAGTTGTTGTCCCGGCGCTGCTCTGTGAACCTTGGTGATATGCTCCAATTGGCGTCCACTAAGGCGGACGCGATTGGGACTAATAAAGTCGTGCTTTTGTAAAACAATCAGGTTCAAAGTCGGGCGCCTTGGTACTTCAATTTATAACGGTGTCGGTGCTATGGGGCTGGGCTAGCTGGTTTGAGCTGAAGCAATCGCGCCTTTGCCAATACCTTCGTAGGCTCTTACGGTAATCGCTTTCCCAGGCTCTTTAGCCGCCAGGGTGTTGGCGATATATTGGGCCAACTGCTCCACCGTGGTATCACAGTCAAGAATTTCACAAACTTTGGCAGGGATGGACAGGGTGAAGTTTCCCTGTTGTGCACTGTAAGCAAAGTTATGGATATCCTCACCGCGATCATCGGCAGTTGTTGAAACCAGATCCTCGCGAGTGCCCAGGTAGATATCTTCCCAGCGCTCAGCCCAGTACTTTTCCAGCTCTGTATCGCGTTGGCCACCCGTCATGACCTGAATACGTGAACGGTGTCCATGGGCGATACGCTGGCAGTTGCCAAGGTGTTTTTTCAGGCCATGGCTGTAGTGGTAGAAAGCATCTTCAATGACTTCACAGTGGAAGCTGAGCTTGAGCTTCTCCACGCTATCGGGGAAGTGGCTGGCCAGCTGCTGGACACACCAGACGGCGACGCTCTCAGGAGTAATTACCTCGGCGTCCACTAAGGCAAAAGCTTGTTCCGGACCTGACACTTTAATAGAGGCCCCGTTTTCCAGTAGCCAGGTCAGGTTAACCTGGTCTCCACTGTGCTCCAGGGTCAGTTGGGGTGAGCGGGTAGGTACCAAGAGGCGGTGGTCGACTTGATCATCCAGCCAATGCCTCAGGGTCTTTTTCACTATGCCAAAGTCGCAAACCATCCCCTGTTCATCCAAGGCGCCATCGAGGGCTGCGTTTGCCAGCCAGGTCTCGCCTACGATGCCTCGTTTTGAGTCGAGGTAGCTGAAGTCAACGTTGGTTAAATTATCGACAAACAAGTGCATGAGTAACTCTTTGCAGGGGGTGAGATAGTAGTCGTTTATTATAACCTGTTAATAGGGCTGGATCTTATTCGTTTATGCCTCTATAATCGCGCCCTCTTCGGATGCACTGGCACCGAAGATCGTTGTGGCGGCCCTCCCGGTCCCCTCGCAATGAGCAGCTGTGAACTCCGCCAGGCCCGGAAGGGAGCAACGGTAGCAGTGGTATCATGTGCCGAGGGTGTTGCTGGTTGGGCTGCCTCCAATCTCTCCCTTCTTTGTTTCAAAAATCATCCCCTGAAAAATCCCCGTTGAGAGTGTTTTGCTCGACCGTGTCCTGGGTTTTTGCTCTTTCCCTCACCAAATTTTTTCCCGCAAAGACGATATAAAAGGGGATTTTGTGTCGATCTGGCTCGATCTTCGGCCTTGCCGTCGCTGATCGTGTGGGGCTTATGCTATAAACGGCGTCAACTATAAGCAGATCTAAAAATGATTCTTGAGGAGAAAATGAAAAAAGTTGCTCTCTCGATAGCGGTTGCCGTTGCACTGTCTGCCTGTGACAGTGGGCAGCAAGCGGTAAAACCGGTTGGTGTAGCCCAGGCGACTGCGGAAAGCCCAGCTGATAATTCCCAGCTGACAGTCAAAGATGCGCAAGCTTTCTTAAAAGATGCCCAGGCTCGCATGGAAAAAATGGGACAAGAGGCAAGCCATGCCGCTTGGCTTGCTTCTACCTATATCAATATTGATTCCCAATACGTAGAAGCTTTGGCTTCAGAGCGATACACCACCCTGGCCGTGGAGCTGGCTTCAGAGGCCGCCAAATTTAACGACTTGGACCTGGACCCGGATACCCGTCGCCAGTTGACCATGTTGAAGCAGGGGTTGGTATTCCCGGCGCCGAAAGATCCGGCACTAACTTCTGAGTTGGCGCAAATTGGCTCAAAAATGCAGGGCATGTACGGTGCCGGTAAATACTGCCGCGAAGATGGCGGTGAAGAAAAGTGCTACACCCTGACCGAGATGGGGCAGGTGATGGCAACCAATCGCGATCCTGAATTACTCAAGGATCTGTGGGTTGGATGGCGTAAAGTTTCTCCTCCTATGAAGCCTCTGTATGAGCGCCAGGTGGAGATCGGTAATGCGGGTACCAAAGAGCTGGGTTATGACAACCTGAGTGTTTTCTGGCGCTCCAAATATGATATGGCCCCGGATGCCTTTGCTGAGGATATGGATACCCAGTGGGGTAAAGTGAAGCCGTTGTACGAAGCTTTGCACTGCCATGTTCGCGCCAAGTTGAATGAGCATTATGGCGATGACGTAGTGCCGGCTCAGGGTAAGATTCCTGCACACTTGCTGGGTAATATGTGGGCCCAGGAGTGGGGTAACGTCTACGACATCGTCAAAGACGACGACATGCAGGCCCCCTATGATCTGACTCAGCTGGTGGTTGATTCCGGCATGAGTGAAAAAGACATGGTTAAAGTCGGGGAGAAGTTCTTCACCTCCCTGGGCTTTAAGCCTCTACCGGAAACTTTCTGGGAGCGCTCCCAGTTCACCCAGCCTCGCGATCGCGATGTGGTTTGTCATGCCAGCGCCTGGAATATGGACGGGCAGGACGACCTTCGCATCAAGATGTGTATCAATAAAACGGGTGAAGACCTGGTTACCATCCACCACGAGTTGGGCCACAACTTCTACCAGCGCATCTATAAAGATCAGCCTTTCCTCTATAAAAATGGCGCTAACGACGGTTTCCACGAAGCTGTTGGCGATACCATCGCGCTTTCCATCACACCGAAGTACCTGAAGGAAATCGGTTTGATGAATGAGGTGCCGGATGAGAGTAAAGATATCGGTTACCTGATGCAGCAGGCGCTGGATAAGATTGCCTTCCTGCCATTTGGTCTGCTCGTTGATAAGTGGCGCTGGCAAGTATTCAACGGTGAGGTGAAGCCGGAAGACTACAACAAGGCCTGGTGGAAGCTGCGTGAAGATTACCAGGGCATTGCCGCTCCGGTAGAGCGCTCCGAAGAGAACTTCGATCCGGGTGCCAAGTACCATATCCCCGGTAATACGCCTTACGCTCGCTACTTCCTGGCGCGTATCCAGCAGTTCCAATTCCACCGCGCGCTGTGTGAAGCCGCTGGTGAAACCGGACCGCTGCACCGCTGCTCCATCTACCAGAATGATGAGGCTGGTAAGAAGCTGCGCGCTATGTTGGCAATGGGTGCAAGCAAGCCCTGGCCGGATGCTATGGAAGCGCTCACTGGTCAGCGCGACCTGGATGCTTCCGCCATTATCGATTACTTCCAGCCGCTGATGGCGTACCTGGAAGAGCAGAACCAAGGGCGTCAGTGCGGTTGGTAATCTGAGCTTTCAATTTTGTCGGTATTAGAAAAAGGGGCTTTGCCCCTTTTTCTGTTTTATGCGCACGTGAAATATGAATCTTGGGAATTAGTTGTGAGGCTCAGTTATTAGTGGACAGGGGGTTGCTCTTCCTCAGAATTTAGAAAGCTGGCAGCAGCATTTAAAAATGCTTCCAGCGGGGGTGGAGAGACCCAGTGCCGACTTGATAACGGTTCATGCTTTTGTGGGCCAAGCCAGAATTAATTGTTGGTGTTGTACCGGTCCTGATAATTTTAAGTAGGTCGAATCCAAGAGGGGCGCCTCTCCCCTCGATGCCCGGAGTAACGACAAAGTCACTTTCCGAGTGACAGATATCGTACATTTTCAGTATGTTGTCGATGTTATCTTGGTATGTTCCTGAGAATATTTTGTGGGTGCCGCCAAAACCCATAGTCTCTGTGATGGCGCTGTCTCCCATATCTCGATTGACATCTGCAGGAGTGATGCCCGGCATTAATAATCCATGGCCAACCCCAGCCAAACCGGTAAACCAGGCCTTGTCCAGCCCTGAAACTTGAATACCAAATTCCGTCCCATTGCGAGCCATGGTTGTGATAATACTGCTGTGAGGAATACCGCTGCCTGCATCGGAAACAAGTTTGCAGGTGGCCATGATTGGGTTCAACGGGAATGTCTCATCCTTGTAAATTTGGTTAGCAATCTTTTCAATATCTTTTCGCTTTTTACTAGCCCGAATAACTCCCGGCATTAAAATTCTGGAGAAAATCAGTGTTGCGGCATTAGTCATGACATGGCAGTCGTCCCCCATAAGGAGGCTGCGGCCAATGATCGGTATAAAATCAATCCCGCCTTCATCTAGAATTGCTTGATTTAATACGGGAGCAATTTCGTCCTCTATCCAGCGAAGGTAATTGATTGCTGATTTATCGTAGACACCAAAGCGGATAGAGCTGCCGCGGTAATCGGCACGATCATCACTGAGATTGGAGTAAGCGCGATTACCAGATAGCTTATCTTCGACAATATACACAGACATTGAATAGGTAATAATACCTGCCATTGGCCCGACGGCACTGTGGTTATGGCAGGGCTCAAGATCAACTTGGCCTTCCTCCATAACCTGTTCAGCTTCCGCTTTATCTTTAGCGAACCCCTCATAAATTAGACCGGCAATTATTGCGCCCTTTAACGGGCCTGATGCCCGCTGCCAGGTTATCGGAGGGCCGGCATGCAAAATTAAATTTTTCCGCATTCCGGGGATGTTGTCGCTAGCTTTACCTATCCCGATCAAGATCGGGACAGCCTGCTTCATGCGCTTAATGGATTCGTCATTCGCTTGCTGATTGAGAGCTTGGAACTCAGGGGTTGCCAGTTTATGGAGGATTTCTTCGGTGCTGGGCCTGAATTCAATGTCTGTTCTCATTCCTACTCCCCTGAATTTAACAACTCAGCATATTGTTCAGTAACGATGTTCATATTGCGTAGCATCAGATCAGTGGTGCCGGTGATTACCTGAATCTGGCGCTTTTCAGATATTTTCATATCTCCCTCAAACCCCCGGCTAGCATAACTCAGGTGATCTTTTGCCTTGCGCAGGTTGTCATTGATCTCTGGTGTATTGAGGGGGCTCTCCAATAGTTGGTTCAGTCGGTTGGAGTACTCGGAGAGATCTTCCTGCAACCCGGTTTCGGCATCATCCAAGGATACTTCCCAAAGTTTAGCAGCGTAGTTCTTGGCGATTCTCTGGGAGAGCATACGCTGGCGGCCGGCGATATTAATGAGTTCGGCGCTGTTGTGATTGGCGACTTGTTGGAGTTGGACTACATAGGTGTGGGCAGCAGAAAGAAGGGAGTTGCTGCGCTGAAATAATTCGCTGGCGCTTTGTTTATTGACGGGTTGTAAGGCGACAGACTCAAACGCTTTCCATTCTCTTTCAACTTTAACAAGTTGATCCCTGATCTTTTCTGCGCCATGAAAATTATTTAGTTTCTCGTGATTCTTTTTAAATTCGTGAATTGATCGGGCAAATACCTTTTCGTGGCGCTCTGCATCCGGTTGAATGCCACGCAAGATGTAAGTCTGGGTGATGCGTTGGGATAGCATTCTTTGTCGACCAGCCGTATTGATGGCGTCTCCCATAGAGAAGGCTGCGACATCCAGGCTTAAAATTAACAAGATAAATACTGCTGACAACTTCATGATTTTACTCTTGTAGTTTGACTTACTTCACAATTTAAGTGGGTTTGATGTTTGCAATGCATGCGTGATCCCTCTCAGTTAATGAGAGGTCGCAGAGGTATTACGGGGTTATTCAGAGATCCTTGAGTAATAGTGGTGTGAGCTTATGGGGCCTGCTTTCTGAATAAGGCGATTTTGAACAATATTGATAAGTTAAACAAATAAGCTCCAGATTCCATTAAATGAGCAAAAATAAATAATTTAAATGCGTTGTTAAGATATATGATTTTGCAAACTCATCTGGTTTTAGGATTTGACGTTCCTTATATCAAATTTAAGGATGGAGATATCTAACCCTTTTTTTCGGTGTTAACGCTTTGGTGGTATTTGGGTAAGGGGGTGGGGAGAGCTTTCTGAGGGGCGGATTGTTGTGAGGTTGGAAGTTTAGATGAGGGCTTGATAATAGCCCAAAATAAAAAAGGCCCTACCAGAGATAGAGCCTTCTTTCATCAGGTCTAAGGTGACTTAGAACTGGTAATTCAGAGCCAAGCTGAACAGGTAAGCTTCGGTCTTGGTGGTGCCACCATCGAAGTAGGTGATCAGGGTATCGCTAATGTTGTTAGCTTCCTGAATAACCTCGTCGTCACCCCAGATATAGGCGAAAGATCCGTCAACAGTGAGCTTTTCGCTTAGTGAGTAGGTACCGCCAACAGTCAGCCACTGGCGATCAGTGTCAGGAATAGACAGGGTACGCCAGGTAATTGGGAGATCTTCGTCTACCAGCTCTGAAAGCTCTTCGGTTTCATGGCGATTCAAACCGTCGCGGGCTGCGCCTTGGTCGTAGGCGTAACCAAAGCGGAAGGTCCATTCATCATTGCGGTAGTATTCACCGCCGATACTGAAGCGAGAACCGCTCTGGAAGTTTTCTTCTTTCAGCAGAAGCGGGTTGTAGTCTTCACCTGCGGAGGGGATAAAGGCTTCGAGGCGCTCGAAGCGGTCCCAGTTGGTCCACATGTAGCCTACTGCCACACCCCAGTTATTGTTGAAGCGGTGGTAGAAGCCCAGCTCCAAGGTGTCAGGCAGGTTCAGGGTCAGGTTACCGGAAGTATCGTCAAATGAATCCAGCGGGCTCGGAGCGATGTCGGAGCTTACTTCACCCTTGATTTTGGGGTCGTACTTAGCGTGGTAAGAAATACCTGCGCGAGTGTTGTCGCTGATGCGCCACAGGCCGCCGATGGTCCAGCTCAGGTCCCAGGCATCGCCTTTAACGTCAAGTACGGTGGCACCGGCAGGATTAAATCCTAAAACGGGTTCTACAACATCACCTATCAGGAAATCGTCGGGGAAGGTAGTGTTCAGTTCTGCGTCGACGTAGAAAATATTTGCTGCCAGGCCAATGCTGAATTGATTGTTAAAGTCATAAGCAACAGATGGCTGGATGTTTACAGTCAGCAGAGAGGTTTTGTTGGCGATCGTAGTTGCAGGGAAGTTATCCGGGAAATCAGTTTCCAGGCCAAAATCGGTGTACATAGCCAGACCCCAGGACCACTCATCATTGATGGGGGCTGCCAGATAGCCATTGGGGATTACTGCGCTGGTGGCGTAGTCATCGGCGCTAGCTGGAGTTTCGAATCCCAGGTAGCCAGTTTCCGCACTGCCGACATAATAAGTAACGTCACCATCTACATCGATCTCGGGGTCAACGTAAGTGGCACCAAGAGAAATGGTGTAGGTATTGAACAGTGCTGAACCGGCTGGGTTACGTGCCAGAATCGCAGCGTTGTCGCCGATAGTGTTTTCGGCAGCAAATGCGCGGCCAAGGCCTGTTGCACTGGTTTCCTGCAAGTAGAAACCTGCAGCCATAGCGCCTTGGGAAACGGAGCTGATAGCTGCGGCCAGAACTGCGTGTCGCAGGTATTTTTTATTCATGAGAACCCATCTCTAAGTCTGCTGATTACTGAAAGCCATAAACAGGTTGGAATAAACTCTGCCATGGCAGGAAGGCCTTTAGACTTATATAAGTACCTTCCACTTCCGTAGCAAATCCCTTACTAAAAAGTCTAGCAATACGTCATTGCCCTAGTGAGGGAGAGGAGTGACTTTATAAAGACAATGGGGACAAAAATCTATCCAAGTCGACGGATTTTTTTTCATTAGTCGAAAATGTGGCCATTTATTGGCTGGCAGCGACTTTTTCGCCGTTGATGGATAAATTTGTCAGGTTGATTTGATACCTTTTGCCATTTTCTTCTCTTTGGATAAGTTTCACCAAAGCGTAGTTCCATTGCGGTGCGATCCAGACAGTTGTCTCTCTTCCAGAGTCTTTATCTCTCACTCGAGCGACTTTAATTGTCTCCACCGGACCCAGAGGTGTTTTTAGGGTTTCAGTGCCAACTTGACTGAATTTGTAATCGCGAATTTTTTTGCCGTCGGCAACTTTGTATTGAAGGTCTGTTTTTCCAGCGGCGACATCGAGTGCCAGTTGGATTTGATAGCTCACCTTGTCAAGAATATTGGGTGGGGCGTCTTTGAGATCCCGCTCCGGATTATGGACGTTAAAGATCATACCTTTTGACGGTTCGAAATTAAGCACCGTGGCGCGATTTCGACCAAGGCCTTTGCGGCGATATTCGTAATGTTGGGGGGTGATATGGCCATCCTGGCTGGTAAAGCGAGAGTACTCTTTAATGCTGGCAAAAAGGGCGCTGCTATCGAAGTCCAGGCGCCAGTTGCCGTCCTGTCCGGACAATTCCCGAGTGGCGGTAATGCTGATCCCATTAAATCGGGCGGCGTAGGTGGCTTTGAAAGGTTCCAGCTCAGCAGCAATTGCCTGGCCGGTAATTAAAAAAAGAAACAGAGAGGTAGCAAAAAGGCGCACTGTGATATCCCACAAAAAACTGAACCCTTTTGAATACTAGCTGGCGAGGCGCGCAAAGTACATTGAAGGACTTTCACCCCGCCAGCTATCAAGGGCTGGTTTTATGCGGAAACCTGAACCCCATGGTGAGGTAGTAATTCACCATCCAGCTGAACTCGATCATCCGCCATTTGCAGGCGCTGTTGAGCAAACCAGGTAACCGCCATGGGGTAAATGATGTGCTCTTGAACCTGCACTCGCTTTGCCAGTAGCTCAGGAGTGTCTCCCTCCTTAATAGGAACAATGGCCTGGACGATAGGTGGCCCGCCATCGAGTTCCTCGGTGACAAAATGCACGGTTACGCCGTGTTCTTTATCCTCGGCTTCCAGTGCCCGCTTATGGGTATGCAGGCCCTGGTACTTCGGCAGTAAGGAGGGGTGAATGTTGATTAGGCGGCCGTTGTAGTGGCGCACAAAGTCGGGTGTCAAAATACGCATAAACCCAGCCAGTACAACCAAATCTGGTTTGCACTTGTCGATCTCTTCGATCAAGGCGTGATCGAAGGTTTCTCTGCTGGAGAAATCCCGGTGATCCACCACAGAGGTGGGAACGCCTGCCTGTTCTGCGCGAGTCAGACCATAGGCATCTGCCTTATTGCTGACAACTGCAGTCACGGAAAAAGGCGCGCCCTCTTGTGCGGCGGCATCCAGCAGAGCCTGCAGGTTGCTGCCACTACCGGAGATTAATACGGCAACTCTACAAGACATTACAGCCCCGCCAGCTCTACTGCTTCCGCCCCTTCTTTGGCATCTTCGATAGTGCCAACGACAAAGGCGTCTTCGCCCATTTGCTTGAGAGCGGATAGTGCCGACTCGGATTGCTCTGCAGGCACGCAAATAACCATGCCAACACCGCAGTTAAACGTGCGGTACATTTCGCGGCTATCGATATTGCCTGCATCACGCAGCCAATTAAATACAGGAGGCATTTCCCAGCTGGTGACATCAATACGCGCGCTGCAGCCTTCGGGCAGTACGCGGGGCAGGTTTTCCAGTAAGCCGCCGCCAGTGATATGGCTTAGCGCATTCACCTGGAAGGTCTTCATTAATTGCAGCAGGTTTTTAACGTAAATACGGGTCGGGGCCATCAACGCTTTGGCCAGGGTTTCACCGCCGATGTCCTGCTGGAGATCGGCACCGCTGACTTCTAGAACCTTGCGGATCAGGGAGTAGCCATTGGAGTGGGGGCCACTGGAGGCCAGGCCGATCAATACGTCGCCAGCTTTAACTTTGCTGCCGTCGATGATTTCAGATTTTTCTACGACACCGGTGCAGAAGCCTGCCAGGTCATAATCGTCGCCTTCGTACATGCCGGGCATTTCGGCGGTCTCGCCGCCGACCAGTGCGCAGCCTGACAGCTCACAGCCTTTGCCAATGCCGGTAACTACTTCTGCAGCAATATCGACATTGAGTTTGCCGGTTGCGTAATAGTCGAGGAAGAAGAGGGGTTCAGCTCCTGCTACGATCAAGTCATTCACACACATGGCGACAAGATCGATACCGATGCTGTCGTGAATGCCCAAGTCCATTGCCAGGCGTAACTTGGTACCTACACCGTCGGTGCCGGAAACCAAAACCGGCTCTTTATAGCCGCTTGGAAGTTCACACAGGGCGCCGAATCCGCCCAGTCCGCCCATTACCTCGGGGCGGGATGTGCGTTTGGCGACATTTTTGATGCGCTCTACCAGTGCATTACCTGCGTCGATATCGACACCGGCATCTTTATAAGAGAGGGATGTTTGCGTAGATTGCGGCTTGGAATCGCTCATGATTCTTCCTGCGGTGGGTATTCGAAGGGCGCGTATTCTATCTGGGTCTTGCCTCGGGAGCCACGCCCAGACGGCATCTCGAAGGGGGATTTCGGCATTTTCTCACCATTTGAACTGTGAAATCACTCCGATAGTGAGAACTCGGGGCTGAGAGAAACGTCTGACGCTGATACAATAGCCGCAATTTTTAGTCCGCCCTAAAATCTGGCGTCTTGCACATCGATAATAATTTCTGCAAGCTCAGGGGCGGAAAATAAGAGGTTTGGAGAGAAGTCCTATGCACAAGCTGCTCCGGCAGGGATTGGTGTTGCAGTTGCTGGCTCTGATCATCAGTGTTCTAGCCCTACCGGTCCAAGCTCGAGTCATCTCGGATTTGTACGAAGTTGTCGAGGCTGTGTCGAGTCGCGGAGCCACGGATCGTGCAGCAGCCGGAAGTCGCGGCCTGGAACGGGTGTTCGTACGTGTTACGGGAGATGCCGCTGTCGGTAGTAACCCAAATGTGCAGCCGATATTAAAAAATGCACAGCAGTTTGTTCAGGGGTATCGCTATACCCGCGAGGACAATCAGCTCTACTTGCACCTTTCCTTTGATCCTCAAGCGATCTCCCGGCAAGTTAATCAAATGAACTTGCCCATGTGGCCTAACAATCGCCCCGGCACTTTGGTGTGGCTTGCAGTAGATACCTTGCAAGAGGGCCGCAGTGCTTTGAGTGAAGAGGCGACCCCGGAGCTCTTCTCTGTACTCGAGGCAATGGCTATCGAGCGCGGTGTCCCCCTGGATTTCCCTGTAATGGATCTCAATGACCAGCGCAATATGCCCCTGGGAGCTCTCTGGGCCCAGGATGAGCAAGCAGCTGAGAAGGCGGGTTTTCGCTATAGCCCCGATGCCACTTTGATGGGCCGGGTGCTTCAAGCTTCAGGCCATCGCTGGCAGGCAGATTGGTTGCTAATCCACGGTGGTCGTAGCTATGCCTTCGATACTGCCGGAGGTTCGCTGGAAGAGGTCGCTCTGCGCGGTGTTAACCAACTGGCCAATATTCTTGCACAGCGCTATGCGGTGTCCCCGAATGGCCAGGACAATCAGTTGGGTGCGGTGATTGTTGAGTTGTCTGGTATCGACAGTTTTGCTGATTATGCCAAGGCATCTGGTTATCTACAGGGGTTGGCACAGGTCAGCAGTGCTAACCTGCTCTCTGTTGAAGGGGACCGAATGCGCCTGGCACTGGTCACTTCGGCAGGGTTGAGCAATTTGCGTGATACCCTGGCTCTAAACCATAAATTGCGAGCACAAGCGGACGGAGACGCCATTAACCTGAATGGATACCGTTCACCCTTGGGCAGCGCTGAGAATCCGTTGCGCTATCACTGGGATTGAGATGAGTATTCCGCAACAATTGCCGCTGGGGGTATCCCTGCGGGATGACGCCACTTTTGATAACTTCTACCTGTCGGATTCAGATCCAAATCGACAGGTAGTTGCCCTGCTGCAGTCTTTTGCCAGTGGCGAGAATCCCGAGTCTGTAATTTACATTTGGGGTGAGGCGGGTAGTGGTATTAGCCACTTGCTTCAGTCTGCTTGTCAGTGCGCAGAGGCCAATGGTCGCTCTTTCCATTATCTCCCTCTCGCAGACCTAATGAACATGGACCCGGCTGTTATTCTCGACGGACTCGAACGACTGGACCTTGTCTGTATAGATGACGTTCATTTGTTGGAGGGGCAGCCCGAGTGGCAGACTGCTATTTTCCACCTCTATAACCGAGTTAAGGATGGCGGCAGGCAGTTATTAATGGGGGCTCGCAAGTCACCCCGCGGTATGGATATTGCCCTGGCTGATTTGCAGTCACGCCTACACTGGTCCCTGGTGTTCCAGCTCAAAACCCTGAATGACAGCGATAAAGTTGCCGCCCTGCGCCGTCGCAGCCGTCTGCGCGGTTTTGACCTGCCGGAAGATGTGGCCCAGTACATATTGCACCGCGCCCCGAGGGATACTCGAGCACTCTTTCTGTGTCTGGAGGAGCTGGACCGGGCTTCACTTATGGCTAAGCGTAAAATTACCATTCCTTTTGTTAAGCAGGTTTTGGATATCTGACCCCAGAATTGGGTCCTGGCCGACCTGCTTTAGCTCCCTGAGCTCATTTGGGCTCCTCTATCTTGTGTTTTAGCGGCACTAGACGCTTTTTCCGCCTACTATGGTTGGTGTTTACTCACTTCACCTCCCCCTATCTACTCCTGCTCCATCTCCTTCACCTGTGTATTTCCGTGTGAAATCTGCTCTGCTCACGATACCAATTTGAGGCAGCGAGTGGGTTTATGGTGAGTCTTGCCCCTGTTTGCTCCCAAATGTCTCTGGTTGAGGGCAGCGTTATGCCAAACATTCATAAAATCCTGTATGTCAGCCATGCTGCTGAGGATGAAAGCAGTGGGCTCATGCAGGCTTTTGCAGTGGCGCGCAATCATCAGGCGGAGATAAAGGTTTTACTGGTCTGTCCGAAGGTGCCGGAAGGGTTTGAGGAGTTTAGTCGGCTCTGTGTGAGGACAATGCTTGATAGGGTCAGGAGTGAAATTGAGTCGGCCCGCTTACATATGGAGTTATCGGCGGAAAGGACCAATTTGGAGATTGAGTCAGATTGTGGTGCCCGACCTGCCGAGCGGGTGATCCGCCGGGTATTGGCTGAGGGCTATGACCTGGTGATCAAGAATGTTGAGGGTCGTAGCCAGCTTAAGGGCTTCAAGGCAATGGATATGGATCTGCTGCGAAAGTGTCCCTGCCCGGTATGGCTGTGCCGCCCAATCAAGGAGCATCGCAACAAGATACAAGTGGCTGTAGCTCTCGACCCTGAATGCGAGGATGGCAGCACTTATGACTTGGCGATCCGGTTGCTGCGCTGGTCGCGAGTACTCGCTGACAGTTGCAGTGGGGTGTTGAATGTTATTTCCTGTTGGGACTTCGATATCGATGAATACTTGCGGCGTCATTTTCCCTTGAGCGCCTCTGAGGAAGAGTTGGATGAGGCCACTGAATCAGCGCGAGCCCAACACCGCTCAAAGCTCGATGTATTGATACGCGCATCCGGAATTGAGGGGGAAATACGTATTCACCATGTGGTTGCCCATCCAGATAACTTTATTCCATTGCTGATTGAAGAAGAAGGTCTCGACCTGCTGGTTATGGGCACTGTTGGACGGGCGGGTATTCCCGGTTTCATTATGGGGAATACTGCGGAGAATATATTGCAGAAGGTCAGTTGCTCCCTGCTGGCTCTGAAGCCCAGCGACTTTGTATCGCCGATAAAATAGTTGTGAATTATGGGTCTAATTCAGCTTGGCCCCTGCGCTGATCGCTCTATCGGAATTCTCTGCTGCGGGAGTTGAGGTGATCCTGATACCGGGACAAAATTACAGCTAAGAATTCGGGAGAAATATAATGATTAAGACTATTGCCAAATGGTTTGGCGGCTTATTTTTTGTGGGGGTTTTGGCAGTTTCTGCTTTTGCTATTAATGCAGTTTATTTCAAGCCTTGGTCTATAGATGTATTTTTTGAACGTGTCTTTATAAAAATCGGCAGTAGCAGTCCGGAAATCCTTTCACAAATTAGAATTTTGGAACAATTTGGAATTGATGGACACAATGCGCATCTCGATGATTTGTCTGAAGAAGAGCAGTTGCGTGTTATTGAAATGATGAAGAGCGAGCTGGCGGTATTGCGCAGCTACGATCGCGAAAGTTTGGAAGGGCAGCAGGCCATTTCCTATGATGTGTTAGAGCATCTTCTCAGTATAAAGGCGGAAGTTGAACGCTGGAGGCACCATGATTACCCGCTTAACCAAATGTCGGGTGAGCAGAATAGGTTGCCGGAGTTTCTCGCTGAAGTACATCAGATCAACAATGTAAAAGAAGCTGATTATTACTTGTCTCGTCTGGGAGAGGTCGGACGTAAGTTTGATCAATTGCTGGATGGTCTGAAGATAAGGGAAGAGAAAGATATCCTGCCTCCGCGCTTTGTTGTCGATAGTGTTTTAGAGGAAATGCAGGGTTTTATCGCCGCGCCGGTAAAAGAAAATATACTTTATACCTCATTACTGGAGCGACTTAACAAAATTGAAAAGCTGGATAAACAGGAGCGGGAAGGTATTCTCAGCCAAGCTGAGTTGCTGATTGGTACAGAAGTTTACGCCGCGTATCAAGGGCTAATCGATTATTTCAGTACTCTCCGGTTAAAAGTTGGAGAGAACAATGGTGTTTGGGCATTGCCGGATGGGGATGCCTACTATGCCTATCAGGTACGCAACTTTACCAGTACAGATATTGCACCGGAGGAACTCCATCGTATTGGATTGGAAGAGGTTGCAAGAATTGAAACGGAAATGAATGAAATTTTTTCATCCGTTGGTAGAACCAGTGGCACTATTAGCGAACGTTTCTCTGCGCTGAATAATGATCCCCAGTTTCTTTATGAGGATTCAGATTTAGGTCGGGAGAAAATTATTGCCGATTACCAGGTAATGATTGATGAAATTGATGCAGGCCTGGGTGACTATTTTGATTTAAAACCCAAAATGGGTGTTGAGGTGCGCCGAGTCCCAGAGTTTAAAGAGCAAGGTTCGGCGGGAGCCTACTACAACCCTCCAGCAATGGACGGGTCTCGCCCCGGGGTATTTTATGCAAACTTGCGGGATGTTCATGAAACCAAAAAGTTTGGAATGCGTACCTTGGCTTACCATGAAGCGGTACCTGGGCATCACTTCCAGTTGGCAATTGCACAAGAGCTAAAAGGTGTGCCGACTTTCCGTAAAATGGGGTTGTTTAATGCTTACTCGGAAGGGTGGGCACTGTACTCCGAGAAGCTTGCTAAAGAAGCCGGTTTCCAGGAAAACCCCTATGATGATTTGGGTCGGTTGCAGGCGGAAATGTTCCGGGCTGTGCGGTTGGTTGTGGATACTGGAATGCACTATAAGCGCTGGAGTCGCGAGCAAGCGATTGAGTATATGCTGGAAAAGACCGGTATGACTGAGTCCGAAGTCACCACCGAGATCGAGCGATATATGGTTTGGCCCGGTCAGGCACTGGCCTACAAAACCGGTATGCTGAAGATTCTTGAGTTGCGTGAACGCGCTAAAGAAGCGCTTGGTAGCCAGTTTGATATCCGCCAGTTCCACAATGTAGTTCTCACCAATGGCGCTTTGCCATTGGCAGTGTTGGAGCAGCAGGTAGATCAGTGGATAGCAACCAACAAGAGTTAGGATTCACTTTTGCAGAGTATTCGGCTATAGGATCGTCAAAAGAGTAACTTAAAAGTTTGAGCATCTTTACCGCTAGAAAGGGTGAAGGTGCTCGGATTATGTGGTTTTAGTAACTAAAAAGGGAGAAGGGAAGAATACACCGCGCTTAGGACCCTATGAGGCATGGATGCCGATTAAGAGCTTACAGGGATGTATTCACAGCGTGTCTCGAGTGCGGTGTATTCTTTCCTTCCACCCCAGTAGTAAGAGTAGTACTTGTAAGGGGTTGGTAAGTGCCGAAGTCAAAAGCTATTACGATAGATGATGGGTTTTCTAGAGTTAAATTTCTAAAAGGAAGAACTCCCGAAACAACGGATGAGGAAGCTAAAGATGCATTTGCCTTATTGTCCGAGTATAGGGATGGTGGAATATACGTAGCCCACTATTCAGGGAATAGCGAGTGGGAAAGACACACCAATGGAGATGAGTTTGTTCAAGTTATAGGTGGGGAAACAGCTCTAATTCTTCTCGTTAACGGTGATGAGAAGCGGAACGAATTATCAGCCGGGCAAATATTGGTAATACCAAAAGGTATCTGGCACCGATTTGAAACACCTAGCGAAGTAAAAGTTATGACTATCACCCCGCAGCCAACTGAGCACAGTATCACTAAGCCATGCGATACTTAAGAAATAGGATCATTCTACATGCTGCAGCGGTTTGCAGTATAAGAGTGAACGCTGTTAGCTTAAATTAAAAAAGGCCACCGATAGTGGCCTTTTTTAATTCTGTTGTATTCTGTTAGTTATGCTTTTGGAGTTCTGGTGTTTGCTATCCACTCGTCAATAATTTCCTCCAGGGCGTCCAGTGGTACCGGACCATTGGCCAGAACTGCATTGTGGAATTGACGAATATCAAACTTCTCTCCCAGTTCTTTTTTGGCTTTCTCACGAAGCTGTAAAATTTTGAGCATGCCAATTTTGTAGGCTGTTGCCTGGCCGGGTAATACGATATAGCGCTCGACTGCTTTAATCACATCCCCCTCAGGATTAGGGGTGTTTTCCATCAGGTATTGTATGGCTTGTTCTCGGGTCCACTTCTTGGTGTGAATTCCGGTATCGACTACAAGGCGTCCTGCTCGCCACAACTCCATGGCGAGGCGCCCAAAATCTGAGTAGGGGTCTTGGTAGAGCCCCATCTCTTTTGGCACCATTTCAGAGTAAAGGCCCCAACCCTCGGTATAAGCGGTATAGTGACCATATTTGCGGAATTTAGGGATATCCTGTAATTCCTGGGTGATAGAGAGCTGCATATGGTGGCCGGGGATGCCCTCGTGGTATGCCAGTGCTTCCATCTGATAGCTGGGCATATCGTCCATGTTGTAGAGGTTGGCATAGTAGATGCCTGGGCGTGATCCATCGGCAGCAGGTTGCAGGTAAAAAGCTTTACCGGCAGATTTCTCCCGGAATGGTTCGACCGCTCTCACATCGAGGTCCGCTCTAGGTTTGGTGATAAATAACTCGTCCAGCCTACCCTTCATGGTATTGATAATGGTAGTAGCCTTCTCAAGATATGCAGCTTTCCCCTGTTCAGTGGTCGGGTAATAAAATTGCTGGTCGGTGCGCATAAATTCGAAGAAGTTTTTCAATTTACCTTCGAATTTTACTTTACGCATAATTTCACGCATCTCATCATGGATGCGAGTCACTTCTTCAAGGCCAATCCTATGAATTTCTTCGGCTGTCATATCGGTAGAAGTGTAAAAGCCGAGACGAAAATTATAAAAGTCACTGCCATCTGCCAGTTTCCAGGCGCCATCATCAGTAGTTGCGCGTATCTCAAGCTCTTGCAGGTAGTCGATTAGGGTTTTATAGGCGGGGCCAGTGTTGTCTTTTAGTGCTGTTTTAGCTTTATCTATTAAGGACTTTTTCTGCTCTTTACTGATATCGAGACTTTCTACTTTTCCCTTAAAGTCAGCAAATAGAGGGCTGTCCTTTTCTCTGTCAAAAGGAGCACCAGTAATTAGGTTTTGTGCATCTCCAATAACATAGGGGAAAACGAATTTTGGGATAGTGGTGCCAGCTTTGGCGTTTTCTTCCAGTTGGTCTTGCAGCTGTGCGAAATACTGGGGAATTCTATTTAATCGGGAGATATAAGCTTCGGCATCCCTAATGTTGTCGATACGGTGCTGGCTGATAAGTGTTGAAGCGGCGCCGGTATGAGTGGCGAACATTTGGTTGACTGGGTAATTATGATTTCGCCACTTATAGGCTTCGATCTCTTGTTGCAAAGTGCGTTTTGCCAGTCGAAGATTAAGTTGGGTAGGTCGATCCAGTATAGCGGGATCAACTTTATTCAGCTCGGCTAATTGACGCTTATTAATTTCATGGGTTTCTTGCGCAAATTCAGGGGTTAGATCATTCCATTTGCCGTACTCCTCTTTCAGGCCCAAGAAGGTTTTGAATTCAGGGCTGCGGTCTAGATGCTCTTGGAAGAAATTATCGAACAGCAAATTGACCTTCTTGCTGGCCTCTCTCATTTCTTTGCTGACCTTAGGGGGAGGTGGCTGATTAAGTGCACTTTCCTCTAAGGGGGCAATCTTTTGTGCATCCGCATTGTTGGTACTGTCGTTGCAGCCTGTGAGAATGAGTGAGCTTACTGCCGCTGCAATCAGAGTTATTTTTAACTTCATGAGTACAATCCTTGCGTTCAAAGAGTAGCTCTTACTTTTTTATCATTATTTTTGCAGTTAATGGACCTTTTTATGTAAAAGCATCCCATTATTTGATTTTGTGGATATAAATTCAGCAGAAACTAAGAGCGGTGCACTTTTTTAGTATGGGGAATACTGGGTATGTTTTATTTTGGTGCTTTTATACGACAGTGGCAGGTAAGGTGAGCTGAAAATAGGGGGAGCTAAAATAAGACTTTAGTACCAATCATGTTGGTAGCTGGCGTTTGCTTAATAAGAAGTCCGGAATGTCATTCCGGACTTCTCTGTAAAACAATAAATATCGCATTGTAAAAGCTATGCAGAATTTTTGCTTCTGCGATGCTCTACTGACGAAAAGAAAAAGACAGACAAGTAGTTATCAGGTACTTATCTGTCGCTTCTATTAATTATTGTTGGGTTTTTACTTTTGCAACCCACTCATTAACCAGTTCTTCCAGTACATCCAAGGGGACTGGGCCACTGGCCAGGATAGTGTCATGGAAGCCGCGAACATCAAACTGATCACCCAGTTCTGTTTTGGCTTTTTCACGCAGCTCGACAATTTTCAGCATACCGATTTTGTATGCGGTCGCTTGGCCAGGCATGACGATATAGCGTTCGATCGCTTTAACCACATCACCTTTCGGGTTCGGGGTGTTCTCTACGAGGTAGTCGATCGCCTGCTCGCGAGTCCATTTCTTGGAGTGAAGACCGGTGTCTACCACCAATCGGCCAGCGCGCCATAGTTCCATAGCCAGGCGTCCAAAGTCAGAGTAGGGATCTTCATAGAAGCCCAATTCCTTGGGTACCAGCTCGGAGTAGAGGCCCCAGCCTTCGGTATAAGCAGTGTAACCACCGTATTTACGGAACTTGGGAATATCCTGTAATTCCTGAGCGATAGAAAGCTGCATATGGTGGCCGGGGATACCTTCGTGGTAAGCCAATGCTTCCATCTGATAAGACGGCATATCTTCCATATTGTACAAGTTGGCATAGTAGATGCCGGGGCGCGAACCATCGGGAGCGGGGCGCTGGTAGAAGGCCTTACCTGCAGATTTTTCGCGGAAGGCCTCTACGGCTCTTACATCGAGATCGGCTTTGGGCTTGGTGATAAACAGCTCATCCAGGCGGCCCTTCATGGTGTCGATAATTGCGGTGGCCTTTTCCAGGTACTCCGCCTTACCTTCCTCAGTGGTCGGGTAGTAGAACTGCTTGTCGGTGCGCATGAATTCGAAGAATTCCTGCAAGTTACCTTCGAACTTCACCTTGCGCATAATCTCGCGCATTTCGTCGTGAATACGGGCAACTTCCTTGAGACCGGTTTGGTGGATCTCATCGGCAGTCATATCCGTAGTGGTGTAAACGCCGAGGCGGAATTTATAGAATTCTTCGCCGTCTGCCAGTTTCCAGGCGCCGTCGTCGGTAGTGGCTTTTTTCTCAAGCTCTTGCAGGTAGCTGATCAACTTTTCGTAAGCGGGGCCGGCGCTTTCAGTCAGGGCCCGGCTGGCATTCTCGATCAGTGATTTCTTTTGATCTTCGCTGATTTCCAGCTTTTCCACTTTGCCCTTAAAGTCGGCAAACAGGGGGCTGTCTTTCTCGCCGTTGAAAGGTGCACCGGTGATCAGATTGCGAGAGTCACTGATTACGTAGGGGAATACAAATTTAGGTACGATTGTGCCGACAGCAGTATTGGCTTTCAGTTGTTCTTCCAATTGGGAGAAATACTTGGGCATGCCATTCAAGCGGGCGATATAGGCTTCTGCATCGCCGACATTATCAATACGGTGCTGGCTGATCAGCAGTGTGGCGGCACTGGTATGGGTGGCATACATCTGGTTGACCGGGTAGCCGTGATTGCGCCACTTGTAGCCATCGATATCCTGTTGCCAGTTGCGTTTTGCCAGGCGCAGGCTCAAGCGGGTAGCGTCGTCCAAGTTGGAAGGATCAATTTTATTCAGTTCCGCCAGCTGGCGCTTGTCGATCTCCAGGGTTTCCTTGGCAAACTCTGGGGAGAGGTCATCCCACTTATCGTAATCTTCCTTTTTGCCCAGGAAAGTTTTGTATTCTGGGCTGCGGGCAAGGTGCTCCTGGAAGAAGTCCTCGAACATCTGGTTTACGCGCTTGACTGCGGCTGGGTCCACTTTTCCTGCGACTTCTTGAGTCGCCGTGCTTTCCGTGGCGGTTGCACTCTGCTCGGCTGTGTTCGGGGCGCCGCGGTCACAGCCGCTGATAACCAGCGCGCTTATGGCGGCTGCGATCAGGGTTGGTTTCAACTTCATGAGCATATTCCCAGTGTTCGGTTCTTCGTTGCTAATTTGTGCCACTCCAGTGGCATTCTTTAGGTTGCCTGCCTAAATCCCCCACGCTTTATGCGGGATGTGTAGTGCAGATCAGCAGGTATTGTGCTGACTGGAGCAGCATTTGGCCAGTAGTGGGGAGAATTTGATTGGGAGGAGGGTATTAAAGAAATAAAAAAGCGGGCACATGGCCCGCTTTTTCTGGTGACTTCGGGATTAAGCGAAGTTCTGGTTTACAAACTCCCAGTTCACCAGGGCCCAGAAAGCTTCCATGTACTTCGGACGCAAGTTGCGGTAGTCGATGTAGTAAGCGTGTTCCCAAACATCGCAGGTCAGCAGGGGAGTAACGCCTTCTTCAGTCAGCGGGGTTGCTGCGTTGGAAGTGTTTACAATAGCGACTGAGCCGTCAGCATTTTTTACCAGCCAGGTCCAGCCGGAGCCGAAGTTGTTCACAGCACTGGTGGTAAATGCTTCTTTGAACTGGTCGAAGCTACCGAAGGCTGCGTTGATAGCCTCGGCAATCGCGCCAGTGGCTTCGCCGCCACCGTTAGGGCTCAGGCAGTTCCAGTAGAAAGTGTGGTTCCAAACCTGGGCTGCGTTGTTGAACACACCACCGGAAGAGGACTTGATCACGTCTTCCAGGGACTTGTCAGCGTCTGCAGTGCCTTCCAGCAGGCCATTCAGCTTGTCTACGTAGGTTTTATGATGTTTGCCGTAGTGGTACTCCAAAGTCTCTTCGGAGATATGCGGTGCCAGGGCGTTCTTAGCGTAGGGGAGTTCAGGCAATTCGAAAGCCATGGTGTTTTCCTTCCTTTGTCTGAGGGTTATTGGTGAGGGCATTCTACACGTGCCGCATCTCAGAATTAAGCCGGCGCGGTGGATTAGGGGAGTTTGGGACGATTTCCTCAAACACAAGGGGGAGAGCTTTTCTGTCAACTCTAATCGACTGTCGTCTATTATTACTGGCGACCGCTTACTTTTTCGTCAATTTTTGGTATAACTGCCGCAGAATTCGACGAATCTGAATGGATTCTATTGTCATATATTTCTGAAAATACGGTACCGGAAAGAGCAGCATAGAACTGGCGGGTACCGGACTCATCAGCACAGTTATCGGGTGTATCGAACCATGCAACGCAAAGAGCCCACACTGGGCGGCAGCGCCGCTCTTGAACCATCACTGGATCTCACTACCAGCGAAGAAAGGAGTGATTCACCAGAGCCCCAGGTGATCGTGGAGGAGCGCCGAGGTGGTTTCTCTTTCTTGGGTCTATGTGCCCTGATTATGGCGATGGGTGGCCTGGGTGCCTCGGGTTTCCTGTACCAGCAATGGCAGGACAGCCGGACCCTGTTGAGTGATGCAGAAACTCGTATTGCCGATGCGGAAAACCGTATTGCTGAACTGGAGAAGCGCTTTAGCCTCTCCGATGAGGAATCTACGGCATCGGTTGAAGTACTGAATGCAAAAGCCAAGGAAAACTCCTCAGAGATCCGTAAATTGTGGGGTGTTGCCTATGACACCAACCGCAAGAGTATCTCGGCAAATAAAACAGCAGTCGCAGCTAACAAAAAGCAAGTCGCCGCTCTTAGCACCAAGCTCAGCGGCCTCGAGTCCAGCGTGAAGAAAATTGCTGCTGTAGAGGCTTCGCTGGCAGAGTTACGCAAGGGCAATACAGATTCCCAGCGTGAGATGACTGATAAGCTTGCACGCCTGGAGCGCCAGCTGGCTTCAGTGCGCAGTGACCTGACTATGCGTGTCGGTGCGAATGAAGAGGCTGTCGAGTCTATCGATGCTTACCGCCGTTCTGTGAATAAGGATCTGGTGCAGCTCCGCGATGCGATTCGCTCCCTGCAGTCCAGCGGTGATTCGACAGCTTCATCCATGTAGTTTTCCGGTTGAGTTAAAAAAGGCGGACCTGGTGTCCGCCTTTTTTATTTTGTTTTCCCTTTCGGTGAATGGGATTTATGGGAATATCTGGGTCAATAACCCTACATTTCGTGTAGAATCGCCGGCCTCGAGACGTTAATCGGAGTTGGCAATGACCACTATCCGCCAGGATGATCTGATCGGCAGCGTGGCCGATGCGCTGCAATTTATTTCTTACTACCACCCACAGGACTTCATTCAGGCCCTGAATAAGGCTTATGAGAAAGAGGTCAACCCGGCGGCCAAGGACGCCATGGCCCAGATCCTGATCAACTCACGCATGTGTGCCGAGGGCCACCGCCCAATCTGTCAGGATACCGGCATTGTCACCGTGAAGTTGAAAGTGGGCATGAATGTGCGTTGGGAAGCGGACATGAGCGTTACCGATATGGTTAACGAGGGTGTTCGCCGGGCCTATCAAAATGCCAGCAACGTACTGCGTGCCTCTATTCTGGAAGATCCAGATGGTGCCCGTAAGAATACCGGAGACAATACTCCGGCGGTGATTCACTATGAAATCGTTCCCGGTGATACCGTAGAAGTTTATGTGGCAGCTAAAGGCGGCGGCAGCGAAGCCAAAACCAAGTTTGCCATGCTGAATCCATCTGACTCGGTGGTTGACTGGGTGCTGAAGATGGTTCCGCAGATGGGCGCCGGCTGGTGTCCGCCCGGCATGCTGGGTATTGGTATTGGCGGTACCGCTGAGAAAGCGATGCTGTTGGCCAAAGAATCCCTGCTCGACCCCATCGACATTCAGGAGCTGCAAGAGCGCGGAGCCTCTAACCGCGCTGAAGAGCTGCGTCTGGAACTCTATGATTCCGTCAACAAACTGGGCATCGGCGCCCAGGGCCTGGGCGGACTGACCACTGTGTTGGATGTGAAGATCAAGGATTATCCTACCCACGCTGCCAACAAGGCTGTGGCGATCATCCCCAACTGCGCGGCTACCCGTCACACGCACTTTACCCTGGATGGCTCCGGGCCTGCGCGCCAGACTCCGCCTAAGCTGGAAGATTGGCCGGAAATTACCCGCGAAGCGGGCAGCAATACCCGTCGGGTAAACCTGGATACCATTACCGCAGAAGATATCCAAAACTGGCAGCCCGGTGAGACCCTGCTGCTGAACGGTAAGATGCTGACTGGTCGCGATGCGGCGCACAAGAAAATGGTAGATATCCTCGCCAAAGGCGAGAAGTTGCCTGTGGATCTCACCGGCCGCTTTATCTACTACGTAGGCCCGGTAGATCCGGTGCGCGATGAGGTTGTTGGTCCCGCTGGCCCAACCACTGCTACCCGTATGGATAAATTCACTCGCACTATGCTGGAAGAAACCGGCTTGGCGGGGATGATCGGTAAGGCGGAGCGCGGCCCCATGGCAATTGAGGCGATCCGCGATAATAAAGCGGTATACCTGATGGCAGTCGGTGGCGCTGCTTATCTGGTTGCCCAGGCGATTAAAGGCTCCGAAGTTATCGCCTTCCCCGAGCTGGGAATGGAAGCGATTTACGAGTTTGAAGTAGAAGATATGCCGGTAACTGTGGCTGTCGACAGTCAGGGTGAGTCAGTACACACTACTGGTCCGCTGATCTGGAAAGCCAAGATTGCCGAAGGTGAGGTGTAACGCTTCCGCCATTTAAAGAAAAGGCCCCAACAGGGGCCTTTTTTATTGGAATTTATTGCCTTGCTTGGCTAAGTCCGCCAGCATCAGTTCGCGAATAATTGGTATAGGTGCACTGCCATAGCTCAGGAACATCTCGTGGAATCCCTTGAGACTAAAGTTGTTGCCCATTTTCTTTTTGATTTCCTCGCGCAGGGCCAAAATATCTGTAAAGCCAGCAAAATAGCTGGTGAGCTGCACTTGGCTTAAGGTCGCCCTGCGCCATTTACCCTCTGCTTCAGCCTGTTGTTGAAAGGCATCCCTAACCATTAACTTCATCGCCTCTGCTTGGTTGATACCCTTTACCTGTACTTCATAATCCAAAATGGTATTAGTGATAGTGCGCAAGTTCCACTTGTAGTACATCAGCCACAGCTCGGGGGAAAAATTACCGTAACCCGCATCCAGCATCATACGCTCCGCATAGACGGCCCAGCCTTCGATCATTGCGGTATTGCCGAGAATAGTTTTCAGGATACTGGGGGACTGGTTGGCGTAAACCAGTTGAGTGTAGTGCCCGGGGATCGCTTCGTGGATATTGAGTATCTGCAGGATATAGTCGTTGTATTCTCGCAGTAAGCTCTCCGCCCGTTGATCGGAGTAGGTCTCTATGGGCATCACGTTGTAATAGGTATTTGCATTTTTATGGTAGGGGCCAGGCGCATTAATGGAAGCTACAGCAAAGCCTTGCATGTAGGCTGGAGTTGTTCGAACTACCAGTGGCTTTTCCTTGTCCAGGCTTAACAGGTTTTTTTCGGTCACGAACTCTGCCAGCTCCGGGATCTGTTGCTCTACTTTTTTCTTGAAAGTTTCTTTGGTGGCATGATATTGGGAAAGCTTGTTCAGCAGCTTTTCAATTTTTACCAGTGGCTCGTTGGGTGGGGAATCAGAAGGAAAGTATTTTGGCCAGAGTTGATCGGCAAGCTTGGTCATTTTATCGTGGGTTACCTGCTTCTCTATGATGGCGCGCTGGTATAGTTCAGCAGCGCTCATTCCAATATTGATATCAAACTGGAATTTTTCTTCGTAGAGTTTTTCACCGATACGAAAATCACGGAAATTTCCGGATTTAGTCAATTTCTTTTGCAGGTTTTGCAGGAAGTCAATATAGCCTTGTATTGCCAAGCGAGAATCGTGCATTCGCCGTAGGAAAATCTCCTTTGCATCTGCAGGCATCTGACTTTCTTTAACCGTTTTTTCCAGCTCTTCACCAAAGACTTCCAGCGAGCCTGTACTCTGTTGAATTGCTAATTCAAGCTGTGGTGCCGCTGGTTTATAAATAGCGGCCTTAGCCGCCTGGTAGTACTCGGGCACTTGCCGCATACGACTACTAACAGTATGTAGGCGCTTTAGAAGTGGCGCATAGTCGGTGTTTAGGATCAGGGCAAAAGAATGGGAGACATTGTAAATGGAAGGGTCCCATTGGTATGACTTAAAGCGGGTATATTGCCATTGCAGTCGCTGTAGAAAATTCTCAATAAGAGCGAGATTACTGCGTGAATTGATATTGAGCTGGCTTTTATCCAAGGCTGCAAATTTGCGTTCATAGATTTGAGCAAAATCCAATACGAATTCACGATAACTCTTATCGGGTACCTGAAGCTCTTTGGCAGCTTCATAGTAGCCTTCACTGAGTGCCCAGGATGGGAATAGACTCCATAGGCCGTGTATAAATTGATGACAAAGCTGCTCAAATGCCAGGTTTGTCTCGGAGCGCATTTCCTCCAGGATAACCTCCTCTGGAGGAGGAAGGCGCTCTCTATCCACTTTCTGGCGCTCACAAGCCCCTAGAACTACCAGAAGTAGTAATAGACTGAGGTGTGCTTTCATGACAATCCTCACGTTTATCTGCCGATGTCGACCCATGGCTGCGGTGCCCATAGATCGTCCAATATTTTTAGCATGCGGTTCCATTTTGTGATGGTAAAACCGGATAAAATGCGTTTTTGAGCCCTGTACTTGTTTCGTTAAGGGGGCGGGTAGAGTGAGGCCGGCCCAATTGAGCCGATAATAAACAAGGTTTTGAGGACCGATTCATGACCGAACTAGCTCAACAACAATGTGAAGCCTGTCGTGCCGATGCGCCGCTGGTGAGTGATGACGAACTGCCAGGACTGCTGCGGCAGATCCCTGACTGGACGCCGATGACCCGTGACGGAATTATGCAGCTGGAACGCGTGTTTAAGTTTCGTAACTTTAAGCAGGCTCTGGCGTTTACCAACCGTGTCGGCGCGATTGCTGAAGAGGTGGGGCATCACCCCGCACTGCTGACTGAATGGGGTAAGGTTACGGTTACCTGGTGGAGTCACGAGGCTAAGGGCCTGCACAAAAATGACTTTATCATGGCTGCTCGCACCGATGAGCAGGTGGATGCCGCTTAACTAGTATTTCTTGTGGCGCCTGTATCCGGCTTCGGGAGGCGATGGACCATTTGAAATAGCACTCACCGGTTCTTGGTAATCTTAGGGCTGGTGAGCATCCCAATTTAGCCCCTTTTCCCCCAAGGCTAGGGGTGTCGTCTAAAGGGAGATAAGTCTTGTCAGAGTATACTTCAACGGTGACCTGGAAACGCGACGAGCAGATTTTCACCGATAATCAATACAGTCGAGCCCACACCTGGCAATTTGATGGTGGGGCATCTATCCCAGCCTCCTCTTCCCCCCATGTTGTACCCATTCCCTATTCAGTAGTTGAAAACGTTGATCCAGAAGAAGCTTTTGTAGCGGCTCTGTCCAGCTGCCATATGTTGTTTTTTCTATCGATTGCAGCCAAGCGAGGGTTTGTGGTTGATGAATATTGCGATGAAGCTATAGGAATTATGGGGACTGATAAGGATGGTCGAATTGCTATGACTAAAGTTACCCTGCGTCCTTCAGTGCGCTTCTCCGGTGAAAAACAACCCAGTCGCGAGCAGTTAGAAAAAATACATCATCTTTCCCACAAACAGTGTTTTATTGCGAACTCCGTGAAAGCTGAAGTGGTGACAGAGATCCAGGAAGTTCCAGTTTAAGTACTTTCCTATAACGGTTGGGTTGTCGCTGGGTACTAGGTAGGCTTAGCGGTACTATTAATTTGTTTATTTTATTCGGCAAGGTATGTACACAATTTTTGAGAAAGTAGCTTCTACCGAGGATTTCCTCAAACTGCGAGAGATAACAGGCTTAACCCCCAGAAGCCGTGAAGCAGCGGAAAAAGGCCTTCCAAATAGCTTGTACGGTATCCATATAAAAAGACAATCTGAAACTGTCGCTATGGGCCGGGTAGTGGGGGATGGCGCACTTAATTTTGAGATAGTGGATGTTGCTGTCGATCCAAAATTCCAAGGTGTTGGCCTGGGGCGTCAGATCATGGAGCACATTATGGCTTACCTGGATCGAGAAGCCCTTCCTTCAGCATATATTACGTTGATGGCAGATGTTCCCGAACTTTATAGAAAATTTGGATTTGAATTGAGCGGTCCAGACACTGAAGGGATGTATCTTATCAAATAATGGCACAGAGCTATTATTGTGGATTCGAAGTTGGCTTTACATCAATGAACGAATGATTGATTCAGTGTTGGCTATATCGTTTATGGTATTGAAATCATTTAGGTGTTGAATAGGTTACTTGTGTTTCATCATACAGTTGATTCCTTTAATTGCGTTACTTTGGAACTCGAGAATTTTTCTGGTACGGAAGATCAGTTCTTGGTTGAACTGGTAGCCATTATAGAAGTATCCAGAGTTAACAGCCGAAAGTTGATATGGATAGATCTTCGAGATGCACTTACCCGGTTTATCCCGATATGCCTAAATCATGGTTTTACATTTCATAGCTGTCGGGATTCTGCTACAAGGCTGGTTCTTAAGCTTCAGGAAGATGCATATGTTCCCTTCTACCCAACTCATACGGTGGGAGTTGGAGGATTCGTACTGCTTGATGGGCAACTACTCTGTGTCCAGGGCCACAGTGCAGCATCAAGCCCGAAGCTGCCTGGAGGAACCGTTGATCTGGGTGAAAAGATAGCCGATGCGGTGATTCGTGAGGTTTATGAGGAGACCGGTGTGTCCTGCGAGTTTTCCTCAGTACTCGGATTTGCCACCCGATTTCCTACGAATTTAGGCTATACGGATATCTACTTCGTATGTGAATTAAGTGCCTTAAATCGGGATATTTCAATAACAGATACGGAAGAAATTAAGCATGCTTCCTGGGTAGATATTGGCCACTACCTAAATGGAAGGCATATCTCAGCATTTAATAGACATATCGCTGAAATGTCCATGCAAAGGCTTGGTTTAACCCAGGTCAGCCAGGATTCTTACAAGGATCCCTTCGCAAAGCAGGAAATATTTTGGACTAATGCCTAAAAGATCCAAATGATTAGTTGAGTATATATCGCAGTTTAACTACTTACTTTTTGGGCAGAGGGGAAGACTAAGCTGCATTCTAAACACATCGTGAATTCTTCATTCTCATTGAGTCCAGAACGCGGCGTATGATTTTCTTCCTTCTCTGATTATTAAATTGTTAGTGGATTAAATGGTTAGCTGGCGGAAAGATGGAGTGTTCCTATGAAAAGAAAATTTATAGCTATTTTAATTGCCGTAGTTTGGAGTTTAACTGCTCAATCCAAAGAGTTAACTATTGGTGAGCGCAAGGTTATTGTCTCGCAAACTCTCGAAGAGAAAAGGGAGTATTGGATTTCTCTTCCCACATCCTTTAAAGAAGGAGGATATAAAGATTATCCGGTTCTTTATTTACTTGATGCAGATTTCAATAGCTTCTTTCATGCCTTCACAGGTATGGTTCGGCAGCTTAGTTCTGATGCCACTCCAGTAATTCCTGAAATGATTGTTGTAGGTATCGTAAGTCAAGAACGTGTAAGAGATAGTTCACCTACTAGATCGCTAACTGAATATGGTGGGCGTAAAAATCAGGCGCTATCCAATACAGGGGGCGCTGATCAATTTCTTGAGTTTTTAAGAGAAGAGCTTATCCCAGAGATAAACGCGGAATATCCGACATCTGGGTATCAAATTCTTGCAGGTTACTCATTTACAGGTCTACCTGTTATTCATAGCTTATATTCATCGCCTGAAGATTTTAATGCGTATATCGCTATTGATCCAAGTATGTGGTGGGATGAGCAGATTATGTTAAAGCGATATTCTGAGTTTCTACAGGGTAAATCAACTGAAAAGCTCAGGCTGTTTATCGCTACTTCAGAGAGGGTAGAAGGTGCATATCCTGATGAAAACTATGTTGCGGAATTTATTGGGTTGCTAAATGAGAAACCAAAGAAAGGGTTGTACGTAGATTCAGTAATATATGGGCCAGAAGAAAATCATCATACCATGCCCGTTATTAGCTTTTATAGAGGGCTTCGGTCAATTTTTGATGGTTATATGATCGATGATCAAGCTAGATTTCGCCCCGCAGTGAATGTTAAAAATCACTTCGAGCAGTTTTCAAGAAAGCTCGGAGGGACGTTTATGTTGAGGGAGGATGTTATTAGTTTCTTTGGCTACGATCGCCTCTATAATGATCAATTTGGCATAGATGTCGATAGAGCAGTAGAGTTTTTTGAATTGAATACACAGTTCTATCCAGGTTCATATAAGGCCTGGGAAAGCTTGGCTGAAGCTTATGTGGTTAAGGGGAAGAAAGAACTTGCTGTAAATTGCTATAGAAAATCATTGTTAATTAATCCTGATAATGAAACAGCAAGAAATAGAATGGCTCAACTTGAGGTTGATTAGATTTATTTTAAGTGGTTATGCTTAACCTGGTGGTCTGAAGTGCTGCCGTTTTCCTAAAATCAGATCGCCAAGTTATTTGATACTATATTTGTCTGATTTTTATTGCGTTTGATCTCAGTAGCCTCTGAATAGAACTGCATGGCGCAGCATGGGTGGGAGTTGTTGCGGAGCTATGTAGAAATAGTGATACAAAAAATGGATTTTTATTAAAAAATAATAAAATCATATTTATAGATGGGGAGTTGGTTTTAACAAAGTAGGAATAGATATACGAGGCTCTATGGCCGAAGTAAATGAGGGGTGTTAAGTGTTAAAATGTAGGGTTATTTTTTATTTTGACGGCCCCGATAGCTCTTGTCTTGAAGAACTATCGGAGGTGGAAATAGGGTTGATATATTCAAAGGTGCTTTAGGCTTGGTGCGGACTTGCCCAGAGTAAAAACTCCCGATTGCCATCACCGCCCTTTATTGGGCTGTCGATATATTCTTTTACTTCAAGCCCCAAATCTTCACATAATCCAGTGATACGCTTGCGTACCTCGGGGTAGTATTTGGCGTCTCGAACCAGCCCTCCTTTGCCGATTCCCTCCGGGCCGACTTCAAATTGTGGTTTAACCAAGCTCAAGAGTTTCCCCGAAGGTTTTAGCAAGGCAGGTAGTTGCGGCAAAATTAGCGCTTGGGAAATAAACGAGACATCCATAACGATGGCGTCAAAACCTGTGTCTCCATAGGGGGCAATTTGAGAGGCTTCCAAATGGCGCGCATTCACCCCTTCAAAGAGGTGCATTCGGGGATTATTTAATAACTTCTGCGCCAACTGGTCTCGCCCTACATCCACACCGACTACCGATGCTGCTCCGCGCTGTAGCAGGCAGTCACTAAATCCGCCGGTAGAGCAGCCAACATCCAATGCGTGCCAGCCCGAGGGGTCGAGTCCTGTCTGGTCGAGGATTGCGGCCAGTTTCAGCCCCGCTCGGGAAACGTACTGGTCTTCCGGTAGGGGAGTGACTTCCAGGGCGCAATCTTCCGGGATACTTTGCCCGGCCTTGCGTGCGGGCTGAAGGGCGCCGCCATCGGATACCATGACTCTTCCGGCATCAATCAGTTTCTTTGCATGGGTGCGGGAGTTCGCCAGTTTTCTCTGTACAAGCAGTTGATCCAATCGGGTCATGTTTCGCGGTGCAATCCTGTTTACATAATTGAGAATACAGGGCCCATGCTAACCTCTGGCTCCAGCAGGTAGAAGTGCGGCTCCGCAAATTGTGGGACTAATCTTTAGTAAGGAGGATGTTAGCTGATGGCAAAAAGCGTTCTGGATAAGTTCAAAATTCGCAAGGGAAAGGTCTTTGAGGCGCCACTTGAGGGTGCCTTTGGGCGCTTGGTTACTCCCTTTGAAGAATTTATCCATCGCCAAAGTAGCAGTGGTATTTTGTTGATGCTATCTGCTCTGGCGGCGTTGGTTATTGCCAACTCTCCTTTGCAGGAGGCTTACAAGCACCTGTTGCATATGCCCATCAGCCTCAGCGCGGGAAACTGGGAATTCTCTCTCTCCTTACACCACTGGATCAACGATGGCTTGATGGCGATCTTTTTCTTTCTGGTGGGATTGGAATTAAAGCGCGAATTTATGGTGGGAGAGCTGTCCGACCTTCGCCAGGCTGTACTTCCGGTGATGGCGGCAATTGGCGGAATGGTGGTGCCGGCACTTATTTACGCTTCTTTTAATGCGGATAGTGGTGCAGAACGCGGCTGGGGCATTCCCATGGCCACGGATATAGCATTTGCTGTCGGCTGTATTGCTCTTTTGGGGAATCGGGTGCCTCGTGCGGTGGTTACTTTCCTGGTTGCGCTAGCCATTGTGGATGATTTGGGCGCAATTTTAGTGATTGCAATCTGGTATACCGAACAGGTGAATATCACTGCGTTGATTGCGGCGGGTTGCCTGGTAGTGATTATGTGGCTGCTAAAAGCGGCAGGGGTTCGCAGTTCTCCGGCCTATGTATTTGTCGGTGTGCTGCTCTGGTATGAGTTCTACCTGGCGGGGGTACATGCGACTATTGCGGGGGTGATTACGGCAATGGCACTGCCGGCCAAACCCAAATATGACCCGGTGGCCTTTAGTACCTTTGTAAAGGATATTATTCGCAGCTTTGACCGCTGTTTCCGTCCAGGCGATAAGATTATTGCTAACGATGCGTTGCGCGCCCGAGTGATGGCGCTGGGAAATGGCGTCAACCTGGCGCAATCGCCGCTACAGCGTATGGAAACCCGCCTGCACACACCGGTGGGTTTCGTCATAATCCCTATTTTTGCATTGGCTAACGCCGGTATTCCCTTTAGTAGTTTTACCAGTTCTTCGGCAGTGATAAACCCTGTCACCCTAGGGGTCATTTCCGGCTTGGTTGTGGGCAAGCTGGTGGGTATCGTTGGCGCCACCTGGATTGGCTGGAAGCTTGGCTGGGGCAAGTTGCCTAAGTCCGCCAATTTCCAACATATTGTCGGTGTTGCACTCCTTGGCGGGATTGGCTTCACTATGTCGATCTTCATTGCCGAGCTGGCCTTTAGCTCTGAATATGAGCTGTTGATCCAAGCTAAAGCGGGTATCCTACTGGCATCAGTAATTGCTGGAGTGGCGGGGTTCCTGGTATTGCGCAAAGCTCCGGTGGCCGATGAGTTTGAAGTTCATGGGGAGGGGGAGCCCCTGGATGAAGGTGGCAGCGATAGCCTTGGGGAAGGGAAAGACGTAGAACAGCAGCCCAGTCGCCAGGGTTAAGTTGTTTTAGCGTTCCTGATGTCACTGCGTCTCGGTCCTGGAGGGGCCTGATTCCATTAGTTTCCAGTTCCCATTGTTAATGTACGTGAGAGAAATAAGAATTATGTATTTGAGAACACTGGCACAGGCGCTATCAGTGCTGGCTATTTCCCTTCTGCTCGGGGCTTGTGATGGCCAAACTACAGCTAATAAAAAAGCCGATTCTGAAGTCGGGGTTGATAACCAATCGACTACAACCAATCCCAAATCCGATAATGGAGATAGTGCGATGGATAGTCTGGCCCAGGCTTATGTCCTTCTAGTACTTGAACTGGGAAATTATGACGACAGCTATGTCGATGCCTATTACGGTCCGGCTGAATTGCGTGAAACTGCCACCAAGAGTAAGGCGAGCGCTGCAGATATTGCCCGGCGCGGTGAATCTTTACTGGCAGAGCTGCTAGCGGTAATCGACGGCGATGGTTCTATCGAAAACCTGCGTATGCATTACCTGAAGACACAGTTGCGGGCCCTGGTGTTCCATGCTCGTAGTCTGGCAGGAGAGAGCCCGAGAAGCTTCGCCAATGAAGCTCGAACCCTCTACGACACCGAGCCCCCGCAGCAGGATTTGGAAAGTTTTGAACCCATGCTGGAGGAGTTGGAAGCATTACTCCCAGGTGAGCAGCCCTTAAGTGAGAGGGTAGCCAGCTTCCGCAAAGCTTATGAAATTCCTGCCGATCGCCTTCAGGCCGTATTTGATGCCGCTATTAAAGAATGTCGCGCGCGCACTAAGCAGTATGTTTCGCTCCCGGCGGATGAGAGTTTTGTTCTGGAGTATGTCAGCGACAAACCCTGGAGTGGCTACAACTGGTATAAGGGGCGTTCGCACAGTCTTATACAGGTGAATAATGGCCTGCCTATTACGATAGATAGGGCTATTGACCTGGGCTGTCACGAAGGGTATCCGGGGCATCACACTTATAACGCGCTGTTGGAGCAAACTCTGGTCAAGGAACGGGGTTGGGCAGAGTACAGCGTTTACCCGCTTTTCAGTCCACAGTCATTGATTGCCGAGGGAAGTGCAAACTACGGGATTGAGCTGACTTTCCCCGGTGAGGAGAAAACCCGTTTTGAAATGGAAGTTCTCTACCCCCTAGCTGGCCTGGATCCGAAAACGGCGGAAAAGTATGAGCAGGTAATGGCCCTGGTAGATAAGTTGGGTTTTGCCGGCAATGAGATTGCCCGCCAGTATATCGACGGGGAAATTGAGGGCGCGCAGGTACCTGCGTTGTTTGAGAAATATACCTTGATGAGCCCCGCCAAGGCGGCACAGCGGAAGGATTTTGTAGATGCCTACGGCGCCTACGTAATTAATTACAATTGGGGTAAGACACTGGTTGCTGATTATGTAGAGCAGGGCAGTCAAAATAATGAAGAGCGCTGGCAGCGCTTTACCCGTTTGTTATCCTCGCCGCGCCTGCCGTCATCCCTGGATTGGTAATCATGCAGAAAGGCACTTTGAGAGAGTATTTACTATCGCGACCGGAAGCTATCGAGGATTTTCCTTTTGGCCCGGATGTAGCGGTATTTAAGATTAAGGGGCGCATGTTTGCTACCTTAAGCTGTTACCGCGGGGTGGACGCCAGTAATCTTAAGTGCGATCCCGATGAAGCCCAGGCCTTAAGGGACATCTTTTCCGGTGTTATCCCGGGTTACCATATGAACAAGAAACACTGGAATACGGTGTTGTTGGATGGCACAGTGCCGGATTATGAGATTGAGCGAATGGTAGATCGCTCATATGGCCTGGTGGTTAAGGGGCTTCGCAAGCTTGAGCGGGAGTCCCTGGAACTGGCCTATGGAGCGGAGCTGCTCTACCGTTAGAGGCCCCTGAGAATAGAAATACCCAGATTTAGTCTAGGAGAGGATGTGAACGAATTTATTGTCGATGTAACGGCAGAGAACGCCCAGCAAATTCTGATTGAAGAGTCCATGAAGCGCCCGGTAGTGGTGGACTTTTGGGCCGATTGGTGTGAGCCGTGCAAGCAGTTGATGCCGGTGTTGGAAAAACTGGCCAATGAGTATAGCGGTCAGTTTTTATTGGCGAAGGTCAATGCAGATACCGAGCAAATGCTGGCGGGTCAGCTGGGTGTACGCAGCTTGCCCACGGTAATGGTTTTAAAAGATGGCCAGCCGGTAGATGGCTTTGCCGGTGTGCAGCCAGAGACACAGATTCGTGAGATGCTGGATAAGTATCTGCCAAAACCCTGGGACATAAAGTTGCAGCAGGCACAGGCGTTAATCGGTGAAGATAAAGTGGCGGAAGCCCTGCCTTTGTTGCGTCAGGCTTATACGGAATCGTCTGAACGCACTGATATCGCCAAACAACTGGCTGCTATCTTGCTCGACCAAAACCGTGCCCAGGAAGCGGAGACTGTGCTCAGTAAAATTCTGCTGGCAGATCAGGACGCGGAATACCAGCAGCTGATGGCTCAATTGGAGCTGAAGCAACAGGCAGCGGAAACTCCAGAAATTCAGGCTCTGCAAAAGGCGCTGGAAGAAAACCCTGCGGATAGCGATTCTGCTTATCAATTGGCCGTGCAGTACAGCCAAGCCAACCGCCATGAAGAAGCACTGCAATTATTGCTGGATATTTTGCGTAAAGACATGGGCTTTGCCGATGGTGCTGCCAAGCAGACGTTCCTGGATATTGTAAAAAGTTTGGGTGCTGGCGACCCTGTTGCCACTCAATACCAGCGCAAGTTAATGACTATGATGTTTTAAAAATACTCTGCCGGTAAACAAAGGGGCCCAAGAGGCCTCTTTGTTTTTTGGGGGAGAGAAGGACGATTATTTATGTATAAGCTCTGTGTTTATATTCCCGAGTCTCACCTGGAAGCGGTAAAGCAAGCGCTATTTTCCGTGGGGGCTGGGCGTATTGGCGACTACGATAGTTGTTGTTGGCAAGTCCTGGGAGAGGGGCAGTTCAGGCCGCTGGATGGGAGTCAGCCATTTATTGGTCAGTCGGGACAGGTCGAGACTGTGATGGAATACCGTGTGGAGATGGTCTGTGCCGATGAGCTGGTGGATGCTGCTCTCAATGCAATGCGAGCAGCCCACCCCTATGAAGAACCGGCGTTTGACCTCTGGCGATTGGATGATCGCTGCAGTAGTGCCGGCTTAAATAAAGCAGAGGCCTCTTAAAGGCTATCGAGTACCTTTTGTCGTTCGTGGCTTTTTTGCTCGATCGCTTTCGCATCTTCCAGTAATTTTGAAACGCTGGTGTGGTGGGTCGGCAGTTTATTTTCGGCGGGGCTACTGTCTTCAACGATCGAGTCAGAACTCAAGTCAATAGGGTCATTGGCGGTGACTGTATTTAGAGGCTTGACGCGGTGAATACGCACGTGTGAATCCAACCCCTCCGGTACGGTGTCTGAGAAGTGCCAGTTCCCATCTTTATCTTTCCAGGTAAAAACCTCAGATGTTTGCTTGGTAGAATCCCCTTGAGGCACAAGCCCACTGGAAGTTGCCAGCTCTTCAATTTTTGAAACCGATTCCTGGGTGGTTTCGCGCACACTTTGCATAGCTCGCTCACCGGTTTCGCGAATCGCTGAAATATCCGGTTTTTGTGGCAGCCAGTCGGAGGGTGACATGATGGGTTTGCCATCTGGGCCCGGTAAAATCATTGGCAGGACAATGCCTACCAGTAATAAAGCACCGAGCATTGAGAAGTATTTCATGCAAACATCCTTTTAATGCAGGGTCATTAACTAAAGTGGCTCACAGCTTGCGATTGATGACGCCACGATGCAGCTGGTACTGGCCGATACGCGTGTCATCGAAGTAATGCTCCAGAGTACGGTGCATGATAGGAAACGCGATTTCTTTCCAGGGAATTTCATCTTCGCGAAATAGCTCCACCTCAAGAGATTCTGGCCCGGGCCCGAAATTCATATCGGTCAATTCCCCCCGGTACATCATATAAACCTGATTGATGTGAGGAATATCATAAATGGAGTAGAGATCGTCCACACGAATACTGGCCCGGGCTTCTTCCCAAGATTCCCGTAAGGCGCCTTCTTCACTTGTCTCACCACTCTCCATAAATCCGGCAGGTAGGGTCCAAAGCCCCAAGCGCGGTTGTATAGCGCGCTTGCACAACATTACTTTATTGTCGACGTAGGGGAGGACCCCGACAATAACACGGGGGTTAATGTAATAAATGGCGCCGCAATCGCCACAGGTGTGGCGGGGGCGGTCATCGCCCTTGGGAATGGAAAGTGTTACGGCGTTACTGCCGCATTGGCTGCAAAATTTCATGGCGTCAGTATACCCATGCAAGATTTGAGCGCCAGCTTCCCGACCGGTTGACGCCTATAGTTGTTAGTGATGTTGAAGTATAAAGGCGGTATCTACCCTGCGATGGCGCGTTTTTTTCTGCTCGGACTAGCGCTCCTTGTCCTTTGCGCCTGTGGCGGTAAAGGCGAAGAGGAAAAGGCGCCACCTCCCCCGCCAGTAGAAGTACTGGTTGTTAGGGAGGAGCCTGTTATCCCCCGCTTTGAATTCGTCGGACGGGTAGAGGCAACTGATGAATATCAAGTCCGCCCACGAGTACAAGGGTATATCCAGAGCCGCAATTTTACCGAGGGGGAAACCGTCCAGAAAGGGCAGTTACTGTTTGAAATTGACCCGCGCCCTTTTATTGCCGAACTGGCGAATCAGCGCGCTACTCTGGAACAATCCCAAGCCTCCCTGAGAGTTGCTGAGCGGAACTTCCACCGTGGCCGCCGTTTGGTGGCCACTGGGGCTATCAGCCAGGTACAGATGGATGAGCTTGAAGGCAATTTTGAGGAAGCGGAATCCCAAGTCGATGCCAATCGCGCCAAAGTGCAAAGCGCTGAGCTGGATCTTTCTTATACCAAAGTTTACGCGCCACTCACTGGAAGAATCGGGCGTACAGAATTTCCAGTGGGTTCCCTGGTAGGGCCAAGCACCGATCCCCTGGCCACCATCGTAAAAATGGATCCCATTTATGTGCTCTTTGAAGTGCCAGAAGAGCAACTTTATGCGGTGCAGGTGGATTCCCAGAGGCGACAGCGAGAGGGTTTAAGTCCCACTCGCCTGGATGTCCGCATTGAGTTACCCGACGGCAATTACTACCCCCATAAGGGCAAAATCGTATTTATCGATAATCAGATCGATCCCAATACCGGATCGGTAGCGGTGCGCTCCCTGTTTCCCAATCCAGGCCAACTATTAGTACAGGGCCAGTTTGCCCGAGTTTCCATAAGCGTCTACACCGGCAATGACGCCCTGAGGCCGCTGGTACCCCAGTCAGCGGTCATGGAGGATATGCAGGGCCGTTACGTCTTTGTTTTGGGCAAAGATAATATTGCGGAGAAGCGCTACCTGACCTTGGGGCAGAGGGAAGGGGAGTTGTGGGCTGTAGATCGCGGGCTTGTCGCCGGTGAATCTGTAATCGTTAATGGTTTGCAGAGGGTTGTCGCAGGAAAGCCGGTGACGCCGCAAAACACCCCTAGAAACCCCTACGATGTTGAAGCACCACCAGCCCCTCCCGCCGAGCAAAGTAGTAGTTCTGCGGCGAAATCTGGCTCTACAGACAGTCAAGGGGAGAGAGAGCTACCGGTAACTGATGGGGAGGCGGCGCCAGCAAGCCCTGAATCTGAGGGGCATGACGATGACTACAAATAGCTGTCGCTGCCCATGATTAGCGCCTTTTGTATCCGGCGGCCACGATTCGCCTTTGTTATTTCCATATTGATCACCCTCGCAGGGATACTCTCCTTGCCACAATTACCGGTGTCGCAATTCCCTGAAATAACGCCACCGACCATCAATGTCGCCGCCACGTTTGCCGGTGCCAGCGCTGAAGTAGTGCGCGATAGTGTGGCTGTGCCGATTGAGTCGCAAGTTAATGGTGTGGAGGGCATGGATTATATGTCTTCCACCAGTGGCAATGATGGCTCCTACAGTCTCACAGTGACATTCAAGCCTGGCTACGACGATGACATCGCCCAGGTTAATGTTCAGAACCGGGTGGAGCAGGCCACTCCCCAGCTACCTGAGGATGTGAAAAGGGATGGGGTGGTAGTTTCCAAGCAGAGCACCACGCTGTTACTAGTAGTCAATTTGTTTTCCCCAGATGAAAAGTTTGATGAATTATTTCTGGCAAACTACGCCGAGATTTATTTAAAAGATGAATTGGCGCGGGTGCTGGGGGTGAGCAGTGTTGTTATTTTTGGCTCGCGCAATTACGCCATGCGCCTTTGGCTCGACCCCAACCGAATGGCCTCGTTAGATGTCACCGCCCAGGATGTTATCTCTGCGGTGCAGGCACAGAACGTAGAGGTAGCTGCCGGTCAGATCGGGGCGCCACCGATCCGCCAAGATCAGCAGTTCCAATACAATATTTTGGTGCAGGGGCGCTTGGTATCTCCCAGTGAGTTTGAGGACATCACCATCCGCGCCAAGCCCGATGGTGCCATGGTAAAAGTCAAGGATGTGGCGAGGGTGGAGCTGGGAAGTGAATCTTACTCTTCCTATGGGCAATTGGATAACCAGGCTTCAGCAGTGATAGGGGTGTACCAGCTGCCCGAGGCAAATGCGATCGAAGTGGCCGATGGCATAAAGGCCAAGGTTGCTGAGCTGTCGAAGCGCTTCCCAGATGGGCTGGAAGCGGAGATTCTCTACGACACCACATTATTCGTAGAGGCCTCAATTAAAGAGGTTGTGGAAACACTGATTATTGCCCTGATATTGGTAATACTGGTGGTTTTTTTGTTTCTGCAGGATTGGCGCTCTACGCTGGTACCAGCCATTGCTATTCCCGTATCCCTGATAGGCACCTTTGCCTTAATGCTGGCATTTGGGATGACGATTAACACCATCACATTGTTTGCCTTAATCCTGGCGATAGGCATAGTGGTAGATGATGCGATTATCGTGGTGGAAAACACCCAGCGGTTAATGGCTGATGGCCTCCCGCCAAAGGAAGCCGCGCTGGAATCGATGCGTGAAGTTACCGGCCCCGTTATTGCTACTACCCTTGTTTTGTTTGCAGTTTTTGTCCCGGTAATGTTAATGCCGGGAATTACGGGGAAAATGTATCAGCAGTTTGCTGTCACCATTTCAATGGCGGTGGCCATTTCCTCCCTGAATGCACTGACATTAAGTCCGGCCCTCTGTGCCAGTTTGTTAAAGCCGAGCAAAGACGGGGAAGTAGCCGGTATTAAAGAGACCGGTATTTTTGGTTTCTTTAATAAAGCTCTGCATATTTCTACAAGTTTTTATGTGGGAATGGTGAGGACTTGTATCAAAATACCGCTTATCGGTATTGCCTCAATTATTCTGATTTTATTATTCTGTTATTTACTCTTTACCCGAATTCCTACCGGTTTTATTCCCGATGAAGATCAGGGCACGTTTATGTTACACGTGCAGTTGCCAGATGGATCTTCCCTGGAGCGAACCGGACCCATTGTCAATCAAGTGACCGATGTTCTAATGGAAGAGCCAGGTATGGCTCATGTGGTTGGAGTGCCCGGTTACAACCTGCTTACCAGCAGTGTTTCTTCCAATACCGCAATGATGTTTGCTGTGTTAAAACCCTGGGATGACCGCACGAACAGAGAAGATAGCCAGTTTGCCATTATGGATCGGGTACAGAAAAAGTTATCTGCAATTCCCGATGCGCAAGTGCTGCCGTTTGTCATTCCACCACTACCGGGTATTGGCACTGTTGGTGGATTTGAATTTGTACTCGAAGATCTACAGGGGCGCAGTATTACTGAATTGTCACAGGTCTTGTTTGACCTGCTGGGCAATGCCAATCAGCGCAGTGAAATCTCCCAGGCCTTTACCAGTTTTCAGGCCGCCACACCGCAGCTGGAATTAAAGGTGGATAAAGAGAAATCACATGTGCTTGGGGTCCCGCTGCCAGATGTGTATTTAACGTTGCAAACCTTTTTGGGTGGCTATTACATCAATGACTTTAACCTATATGGAAAGGTCTTTCGTGTAATCGCTCAGGCCGATGCACAATTTCGCGATAAAGAGGAAAATCTGGCTGGTTTTTATGTTCGTGCCAATAGTGGCGGTTTAGTACCGCTGACTTCGATCTCAACTATTACTCCGGTGGTCGCGCCACAAACAATAACCCGTTACAACTTATATAACAGCGTCACCATTAATGGGTCACCGGCACCGGGGTATTCCAGTGGCCAGGCAATGGATGCGATGGAAGACTTGGCATCAAAGTTGCCAGAAGGTTATGGATACGAGTGGACGGGCATCAGTTTACAGGAGGTGACTGCGGGTAATCTGGCCCCAATCCTGTTCTCTTTGGCCGTGATATTTGTCTACTTGTTTTTGGTCGCCCAATATGAGAGCTGGACTATCCCCTTTGCGGTGATGTTGTGTGTCCCCATTGCGATTGGTGGCGCAATGTTTACGGTATTTATCGCAGGGTCTATCAACAATCTCTATACGCAGATCGGCTTGGTATTACTGATTGGGATGGCAGCAAAGAGTGCGATTCTGATAGTAGAGTTTGCCTGCGTGGAACGCGATAAGGGTCAGTCTATTGCGGATGCGGCTCTGTCGGCCACACGCCTGCGATTCCGCGCGGTTTTAATGACGGCCATGTCCTTTATTTTAGGGGTAATTCCACTACTGGTCGCCACCGGTGCCGGCGCAGTAAGCCGGGTTTCCCTGGGGCTGGTGGTCTTTGGTGGGATGTTGGCTGCGAGTCTCTTCGCCACTTTACTAGTGCCTGTGTATTACGCCTTGGTGCAAACGGTGCGGGAAAAGCTGAAAGGGGGCTATACCCCCAAAATTGATGAGGATAAGACCGCGAATGGTGGGTCTGAATCCACCTGAGTCAAGCTGTTGATTGTGTGGTAGGGTGGTAAGTCACAAATGGATATTGTGGCATATCGCTCAGTGTTACTGCTGAAAACCGGTATGATGAATGTTAAGGAGCCTCGTAGCAGTCGGGGTAGGACACAGATTTATGCTAGAGATCATTGAACAGAAAATCGTAGGGCAAATTGAAGATTTGGAAGCGCGGGTTCCAGTAGGCCCGGATCTCCACGGGCATGCGGCAGTATTGATTGCACTTACTGATGAACCCGATCCCCAGGTTATTCTTACTAAGCGCTCAGCAAATCTCTCTACACACTCCGGTGAAGTCTCACTGCCAGGAGGCCGCTGGGATGCTACCGACCCATCACTTCAATTTACCGCCTTGCGTGAAGCAGAAGAGGAAGTCAGTCTGCCTATGGATGATGTGCGTATACTCGGCCCCCTTTGGCCACGCACTACTCGTTGGCAGGTACATGTTACCCCTTGGTTGGGAATAATTTCTCCGGAAATTCACCTGTCCCCAAACCCTGGAGAATTGGATGCAGTATTTCGAGTTCCTTTGTCATTTTTTCTGGCGGACCCACGTATTCGCACTGATCGGATTATTATTGATAATCAGGCGATTTATCTGCCGGCCTACAGATATGAAGGTTATGAAATCTGGGGCTTTACAGCAGGTGTCATAACCGAATTTTTAGTGAAAATACTGGGGGCATCAATTGGCCGCCGTGATGATGTGCCGTTGCGTGCACTCAATTAGCTCGGCTTACTATATAAGATTTGGATTTTTATTTGTTTGGGGGCTCAGGTATCGGCTCACCCAAGTCATCCCAAGCATCCAGTAGTTTTTGTATGATTTTTCCAGCATCAGGGTCGGCGTTGAGGATGGGAAATTCCGGGTCTTCAGGTAGTTTAACCTCTTCTCCTCGTCGACATTCGATTAACCAGTTGTTATCGATTTTTACGAACTTATCCCGGTATTCTCCTACGGCACCAATACGATAGCCGGATCGTGTTGCTATTACTTGTAGAGTCGCTGCTTTCCCTGAAGCGGACTGCCCATCTTTAGAAATGGAATATAGGGGGAGCTTGTGATGTGCCAACTTCCCAACTTGCTGTGAATAGTTGCGTAGCGCTCTAGTTTCTCCCTTCCCCGAATCATAATATTGCCACGTTCAAATCGACCATCGGGTGTAAATAATGATGCCCAGCCTCGGGCATCATTATTGTCGATAGTTAGTGTGTAACGGGCGAGTAGATCACTAATCGCAAATCGGTCTTTGAATAATTGTAAATTATCCATTCCCCTGCCCCTTTTGTTGTCACAAGTGGATACTAATGAGAATAGCTTCTATAGCTGAAATTGTAAGTGCATTTTCCTGGCCTGTGATCAGTGCCAATGTAATTCAAAGCTAATCACAAATTGTTTGGTTGTTTTTGAGGGAAGAATAGAAATGTTTACTTGTGTAAAGCGAGGTGCACAACCCCGTTAAATCCTTTGTCGTTTGGTGACTATTTCAGGATTTTAACCAGTGGCGGGATTTATTTGAGACATAAGTACTAGATATACTGTAAGTTTCTTATATTCTTATTTTTTCTTATTGTATACGTTATTGGGTTGTTTGAATGAGATCTCTCTCTTTTTTCTGTGTGTTGCTGGGAATCGGATTAATCCAGGCTTGTGCAATGTCTACGGTACCCCCTAAGTATCAAGGGCAATGGGCTGGAACCCAGGAATCCTGTAAGGCCTCTTCTGCAGATAATTTGATGACTCTGGCGGACAATCGAGTTCTGTTTACTGAATCATCAGGGCAATTGATGTCGGCTAGCCAGAATGATGGCAACCTTCACCTGGTATTTGATATGCAAGGCGAAGGGGAGCAGTGGAAATCAGAGGAAGTCTACTCTCTGACTTCAGGAGGAAACGTATTGGTGCGTTACACTCAAGATTCCACATTTAAGTATTTTCGCTGCAATTAATGATATTGAATGTTGCGATAATTAGCTTAAAAAAGGTAAGGGGAGCTATTACTAGAGTTTCTTCTCCTCAAACTTAGGAGACTTTGAATAATTCCTTGATGCCTCTGGTTTCCAGGACGGTTCACAATCAAGTTGCGGCCTCGCAGAAATGTCTAGACCTTTCAAGAAGTCGCAACTCAGAGTGTGGACCGCTCTGAAAACCCCGTAAGGCGAGCCTTGAAGGCCGCGGGCATTACAGCTGCGAAAAGCTCTCTCTCACTTCCATCTTTGTGCTCATGCAGATAAGTTGTAGGCTATACCCGATAATAGAAGTGTCGCCTCCAAAAGCTATAAATATAGCTCTATTGAGCTGAATAACTCTGTGAATAAGCTCTTTTTTACTGTTAATTATTAGCTAAAGATTTTAATTGGGTCTTAATGGCTTTGATAAATTTTTGTACCTTTGCCGGCGGTCTTTTTGAAAATAGATGCATATAATGAATAGGCGCAGCGGCGACAGGTGCTATCGGACAAAGAGCTCCGTTATCAACTCTTTTTCGGGCGGCAATATCAGGTAGCTGGGCAACACCTAAACCGGCTTCAGTTAACTGCATGATGTCGTGCAGGGAGTTGCAGCGTATGTTGGGTCTGACTTTTACTTGAACGCCATTTTTAAATTCATATTTTAATGGTGTGCCCTGCCAATCATTGGCAATATGTGTCCAGTTTTGTAACTCGGTAAGGTCTTCAGGAGTGCCGGACTGCTTCTCGATTAGCTGAGGGCTGGCGTATAGACTTTCACCCAATAAGCCAATCTTTGCAACTTTGGCGGATTGAAGTTCAAGATTGCCTACACGAATGGCCAAATCCACCTGGGATTCAATCAAGTCCATGGGGGAATCATTGGCTAATAGTCTAATTTTCAATTGCGGGTATTGTTCGGCCAGTCTGATGATTGCTGGAACAATCACTGACTCACACAGTGCGTGGGGAGCTGTCACAGATAGTGAACCCGCCAATTTATCGCTATTATTCTTAAGGCCTGCTAATGCTGAGTTATATATATCCTTAATCTCTTGGCAGTGGGCGTAAAACTCTGATCCAGCTTCAGTAAGGGAGAGAGAGCGGGTGCTGCGATAAAGCAACCGTGTGCCAATATCTGACTCCAACCGGGTTACGGCTTGGCTTACTGCTGATTTGGTGCGCTCCAGCCGATCGGCTGCGAGGGTGAAGCTACGTGCCTCAACTACCGCTAGGAATACCTGCATATCTTCCAGGTTTGGCTTCATTGTTTAATTTTCCTAAACACTAATATCAATCAATAGGTATTTATCACAGCTGGTGCCATGAGGCAATCTATACGCATAAGGTCGTTACCTATAGCAGAAGAGGATTTTGAAATGAGCGACATTCTGATTGAGAAAACAAAAGCCGCCAGTGAACAGTGGAAGTCTTACTTTAATAGTGGCAATGCCGCAGGCTGTGCATCTATGTATGAAGAGCTGGCTCAGATGACCGCCAAACCCTTTGGTCTGTTTGAGGGACGGAAGGATATACAAACCTTCTGGCAAAACTTGATTGATCAAGGTTTCGCCGATGTGAGTTATATAGGCGCAAAGATTGAAGTAGTGGACGAAACCTCAACTGTACTTTCAAGTAATTGGAAAATGAACAATGCACAAGGGGTCATTACACGCGAACTTTGGGTTCTGCAGGAAGACGGTACTATGCTGCTACGTGATGATCAATTTGAAGCTATAAATCCTAGTGAGAATTAAGGGTATTAGCCATGAGTGAATTTTGGTATAGCTTTACCCGCGAGAAAACCGACGAGCAATATAACCCTACACTGTGGACACGACGTCTCCCCACAGATCTTCTACTGCCGTCTCATGCTGAGTTTACCGGGAGCCGTAGCTCTACTTATCGCAGAGCGATTAAGGATGGTTTACAAACTGTCAGTTTTGGGGAAGGTGACTTTGAGGGCTCGATGGATGTTTTCAGGCCAGATGAAGTCTCAGAAAATGCTCCGGTTGTAATCTATATTCACGGTGGCTGGTGGCAGTGGTTTTCAAAAGAGCAGTTTTCTTTTCTGGCCGAGCCTTTTAATAAAGAAGGTTTTGCGGTTTATATGCCGGGTTATCGTATGGCTCCGGATTGGGAAAATGATGCTCCTATGGAGTCTATTGTCACGCAGATGCAGTGGGCAGTAGCAAGCGTGCTGAATGAGGCCGAGGCAAAAGGGGCTCCATCTGTTCATTTAGTGGGGCATTCTGCGGGGGCAGCTGGTAGCTTTGTTGCACCAAACGGACTGGAGCCAATTTGGTGTGTCAGTATCAGCCCAAAGTAAGTTTAAGGGCGCGTTTTCTCTTGCTGGGCTTTTTGATATCCGGCCACTGGTAGACAGCTTTGTGAACGATGCCATCCATATGTCGATGGAGTCTGCTGAAAAAGTTAGCCCCCAATTGTTAGAGTCTAGTGTCGACGCAACAGCATGCCCTTTACACTTAATAGTACCTGAATTTGATACTCCAGAATTTTTCCGGCAGACCAAGGAGTATCAAGAGAAAATGCTAAAAATGGGTAACCCCTGTTATTTCAAATTAGCGAATAATCGGGATCATCTTGATCTGATTGAAAAGTTGATCGATGACCGAGATGAAGTTCTAACTTATTTACTGGAGCATATGAAAGGTTAGCGACGATTTGCTATCTTTTGTTCCCGGTAGGGTTTCACTGATGTTTTTCTGTTTTATGACTGCCATAGTCGCATTGCTGAAAGCACTGGTGTGATGCCCTACTGGTGCCTCATTAGGTGAGGCCTCTCCCCCTACTTGCTCGAGTATCACTGTGCGCCTGTTTTGGTAGATCCCTACCGGATTGGCACCAAGATCGATGGTTTTCCCTCCAGATTCCCCTAACGAGTATTGTCGAAAATCCGGATAGTGCAGGGGGCTCGGCCCAGATGTGGCATTACCTTTGGCTTGCATTAGGCCTTTACATTTTTCCAGAACTCTGCTTTATGATACAGAACGACCCCGTGCAGAATCCTTTAGTGGAGAAGGAATATTCTCTTCATTTAGAGGTAGATCAATCTAGAATAAAGCCTAATTGGCGAGCTTTCAGGACTGTCTGTGTTCGATTGTTACAGCTAAACAGTGTTAGTAAATCTGAAACATATTCTCTGACGGTGGAGGGGGAGATGTTGAGCTGAGTCGCTATTTCTTTGTTTGACAGGCCGAGAGAAAGAAGCTCTAGCGTAGTAATCTGTCGAGGAGAAAGTGTTGGAGAGCTGGAATTACTTGGCCCCTCTATAATGACTACTTCACCTTCCATAAAACTATTCAACGCCTTAATTATCGTAGTTTTAGAGCTTGCTTTTGAAATAAAACCATCAGCACCCAATAGTAGCATCTGTTGAATACTAGCTTGTTGATCAATAGTAGAAATGACAACCAGAGGCAGAGCCGGGTATCGGCTTTTTATTTCTTTAAGGCCTTTGAGTCCACTGGTTCCAGGAATATGAATGTCCAACAGGATCAGGCTGATATCGTTGTGACTTGCTAAGGCGGTTATGGCCGCAGGGAAGTCATCCACCTTGATAACCTGGATATTGGGAAAGGCCTCGTGCAATATAAAGCACAATGCATCCCGGTAGAGTTCGTGATCTTCGACTATAAGTACTTTAAAAGTCATTCACCTAGCTCTTTCTACTTTTATCAACCTACCGCTTTTCATGGGATAGAATGATTCATGGTTATAGAATAAACTCTTGGGGCACCTCAAGGATACTAGAGTTTCCAGATGTTCTATCTTAGAGCTAGAGGACAGTCAATATTTTTGGCTTGGAATAGGATTTTCATGATTAACAACATTCTTAGTTTGGTTAATAAGTACGATTGGTACTTATGAGCTATTACCCACTGAACGAGAATGAACGATACCAGATCTACAGCCTGAGAAAAGCCGAACAATCTCAGAAAGTAATAACAGAACTGTTGAAAAGGTATTCCTCAGCGAATGGTCTAGTACAAGCACACCGGCTAGCTTATTTTTGGTATCAGAGAGTGTATAAGATGCGGAAAGCAATAGATGGTGTGCTGCAACGAATAGATACACTAACTCAGAAAGAGTTAAGCCCCCAGCAACTAGTAGGCGATTTAAAGAGATATAAGGACGTATTGTTACACTGCAACACAATCCATCCGCTGATTTATTCAGATTGGGAAAATAGCGAAGACTTTGTACAAATTTGAGAATTACATCAAAATCCTATCGCAATCGCTATGGTAAGTGCGACTGGGAAGATGGTACCGTGATAGGTAAGGGACGTAGTGGGATGTTGCTGACAATATTTGAGGAGAAGTTGTTATTTACTCTTTTGTTAAATTAAAAGGTAAATGGTTGGAATTGTTGGCTAAAGCAGCGATTACCCATATGGTACGTTTTAAGTTCGGAGTTTATAAAACGATAGTAAAAGGCTTAGAAGCCAATAACTTTCTCCCCCATTTATACTCATCTTGGGGAGGAGGGGGCCATGAGAACGCTAGTGATTGTATTCGACAGCATTCGTCAAGGAAAACGGATTTTAGTAGCGTGAAAAATGAGCAGTTCCGATTAGCCAAGTGGTCCCAAATATACTTCATATCTACTTTTCCATCCTCTTCTCTTAAGATGGTAGCTCACCTCTCATCAATTTAGTTTCGCATCAAATTATTTAGCAGTTTCTTTCGGAGGTAGTGTGACTCGCAAGGTATTGTGTCCACCTACAAATAAACTTAATCTATTCCTGACCATATTCTTGGTAGTATTGGTGATGGGGCTTAGCTCTTCCCAAGTAAAGAGGCAATATTCCGCGGAGCACACGGCTAAATTCTTCTCGCCTATCAAGTTAACTAAACCTGATACTCGCTACAGATTGGGTTCCCTCAATCATTCCTCCGATTTCATCGTCGCTTCAGAAGGTCTGTTATTGGAAAATGCTCCGGATCTTGTTCCCCAGGGGCAAGCATTTGGTCAGACCCCCGACTTTGAGCAACACGACCGATTCTGGCTGTACGCTAACATTGTCAATTATTCAGAAAATAGTGACTGGGTATTACACATCAGAAATTTCGATTTCCAGCAATTTAGGGTATTGATCAGGGGAAGAGATGGTCAGGTTGTTCACACTCTAAGAGACGCTGACTTTCTTGACTCTACTGACATCAGCACTATCGGTCGGGCAGTAAATATTGAGCTACAAAAGGGTGAATCCTATTTATTGGTTATTGAGTTGAACGCTAAATTTACTACTGGCTATCCATACTTGGCGTTGATGGGGGAGCATCAATACAAGCTCTGGAACCTGCAGATGGATTATACATTTAAAATAATGATCGGCATTATTCTTGGATTCATCCTGCTTGGCTTTCTTTGCTGGCTACTAATGGCAGAAATGACCTTCTTTTGGGGGTCTCTCTCTTCTCTCTTAATGCTGATCTATTACATTGAATTTAGCTGTATGCCAGCTATTTTGTGGCAATCAACTTATGAAAAAGCAACACTGTTTTGGTTGTTGGTTTCTTCGTCACTGTTATCTCTATTGGCATTTTCTGCAAGCTTCTTGCAAATCAAACGTAGTTCTGGAATATGGAATTGTGCGTTTGTGGTGGCGGTCCTGACAACAGTGTCTGTTGCAGTAGCTAGTACCATGATTTCATTTAAAGAAAGTACATTTCTATATATCTTCAATTCAATATTTGTTTGGCTGCTTATTCTAAGTTCTGGTATTTCCAAGGCCCGCAATGATGGTCATTATTACACGATTTATATTTGTGGGTGGCCTTTGCTGATAATGTTTATTTTGGAAATAACATTAGTTGTTGATCGGCCTTCCAATTCTATTGAGGAAGTCAATGAACATTATGAAATGATTCAAGTTCTCTATGTTCAGATTTTGCATATGCTTATACAGGCGATTGCACTAATACTGCGTATAAAAGCTCTATATATGGAAAAGCTGAAAATGGAAAAGCTTAATCACGAAAAGTCCCGTTTCATTGCGCAGAGCAGTCACGACTTGAGCCAGCCACTCTATTCAATGGGTATTTTTCTGGAGCACCTGAACCCACACGTTCATGGTGTGGATGGAAAAATGATGTTTGAACAGCTGAAGAATACACACCACCAGTTGAGTGAATCTTTTCATTCCATTATTGATTTATGCAAACTAGAATACGGGGGTATAATACCTGAACTTAAGTCAATACAACTGACAAATCTGTTCTCCCAACTTCAGAATGAGATGCGGATTTTAGCGGAAGCGAAATCCATTCGATTGAAGTTTCAGCCATGCTCCCTGCAGGTCCTAAGCGATCCAATACTGCTAGAAAGGATGCTGCGTAATTTGATTACCAATGCGATCAAATATACGGACGAAGGTAAGGTCGTTATTGGCTGCCGGCGGCAAGGCAAAAATGTTGTTATTCATGTTACTGATACCGGATGTGGCATTGACAATGAAGATCTGAAGCGAATCTTTGAGATTTATCAACGGTCAGGTAGAAACTCATTGGATTCTAGTGGTTCTGGTATCGGCCTATCCATTGTCAAACTTATTTCTGAATTGTTGAATCACCCTGTGGAAATTAAATCTATCCCCGGAAGTGGAAGTGATTTTACGATTTGCGTGCCTAGACTTGAACATGTTTCGCTGAAGCATGAAAAGGAAACTGAGCCAAAAGAGGACCTACCTGTAGTTGCGTTGGTTTTTCAAGATGATGACCTTAAGGATACGCTTTCTCATTGTTTGCAAAAGTGGCGCTGTCCAGTATTGACATTTACTTCGGTAGAGGATGTTTGTCAATCCAACGCCCCCCTCTCCATATTGCTGTGTGAATATGCCACTCTCAAAAATTCGTCTCTATCTTCAGATGAGGCAAGTGCACTGGCTCAGGAAATCTTGGCAGCCTGCACCTGTGACTCTGATACTAATTTGCCGGACAATTGGATTACCCTGTCTCCGACTGCCCCACCAGCTCAGTTACGTGCTTTATTGAATGCGGCAATAAGGTGTCGCCAAGGATAACTTTTAATTTGTAATGGATTGATAGGCTAAAGGTAATCCGAGGGAAGATGTTATCAAGTGAATTGTTTATCATGCTGCAAGATGATTTACTTGCAGCATGATAGGGTAGGAGTTATTACTTGATGCTAGGTAGTAATATACAACCTCTTTAGGGGTTTTATATCTCTTCTTTTTCTGAGGGTTGTTGTGGTTTGCGAGCAATAAAATTTCGTACACTCTCTACAAAAACCTTTGATGCATCCTCCCGCCCCAGTAGCAGATGTCCGCTGCTATCCAGCCCTATGAATTCGGCATTGGGAATTGTAGCGGCAATATCGCGAGCGGTTTCGACGGGAATGCGCTGGTCTCCCAATGAGTGAATTACTAAGGTTGGTACTTTCACTTGCTTGAGTCGTTCACGCACGTCAATATTAGCGGATATAGATAAAAACCGAACAGCGTTTTCTGCGGATGTCGTTAAACGCTGGAATTCATTGAACCAAGAAAGTTCTTCAGGCGTGGCGCTGGGCATGAAGATAGATGAAAATATCTGTCGACATGCAGGGTTTTCTTTTCCCCAGCCTACCTCGGTCAAAGTCATCAATGCCTCGTGCTCTCTGCGAATATCGTCTGTCGAATCTATTCGCCAGCCTGCGGCATAGCCTCCAAACAGGATCAAATGTGATACTCGTTCCGGGTGTCTGACAGCGTACTCTATGGAAGCAGCTGCACCTTGAGATATTCCGAGTAGGGCAAATTTGTCGATTTTGACAGCCGATACAACAGTCTCAAGATCACTCACAAATTTTTCAAAGGACATATTGTCCACATTCCAGTCGGAAAGACCATTTCCACGTTTGTCATAGCGGACAAAATGATGGTCAGAAGCAAGATCGCGAAATAGGGGACTCCAAATTGGGGCATCCCAGTCATGTTCAAGATGGCTGAGCCAATTAGCAGCCTTGATAATGGGGGGCCCTTCCCCCACTGAAGAATAAGCGATGCGTACACCATCATCTGAAGTGCAAAAATGGATCTTTTGCCGAGCAATAAGGTCACTTGCTTTAGAATCTTTGTCGACATCGGCGGTAGTTGGATTGTTTTCTTCGACCACTTTTCTTGTAAGTTCGATCTCGGACCGTGTATTTGGAGACCAGGTAATTCCCGCGTTGTGAAACCGCCTTGCAAAATCATGAGTTAAAGCTGTGACTTCAAAAGTGTGACCAAGGCGATCCAGTAGAGTTAGAAGTTGAGTCGCAGCATTAGGGTTGAGTGGTTCTAAGGCTTCCCATTCACGGGCCTTATTTAGTCGTTCATGGAGGTTAATATCTGGATGTGATGACAAACGGGCTAGCACTTTGCCTTGCAAACGAACTATTTCTTGTCTTTCTGCTGTTAACCACTGTTGGAATAACTCCTGGTCTGGCAAGTCGATACCATCCAGAAATGGTTGCTGTAAGCTGTCCGCAAGCGAGGCCAACTCCACAGGTGTTAAATTCTTGGCCACGATCTTTTCTTTCAGGATGTTGATATCGATTTCGATATCAGGAGCCGCAATGCCTGCGCGTTCCCGGTCTGCTACTAGTCGTTCAGTGGATGTGTCATTCACCAGGGGGCGGAGCTTACTCAATGACCAGCGCAACGCCCCGCGCGGATCATCTGGGGTTTCCCAGAAGACTTCACATAAACGTTCACGACGATGTGGTTTGGCGGTCTTCGCAAGGTAGGCAAGAAGAGCGCGTGTCCTTTTCGAAGCCGGTAAATCCACAGCTATACCATCGTGAAAAACACTTAATTCCCCAAGCATCTTCAGAAAAATTTTCATTATAATAGTAACCCCGGTGTTGGGTTGCCTGTTATAGGTAAGCTGCCATTCGTAATCCCGTTATTGGCGCTTGCAAAAGTCTTGACTGGATTTCTATCTGCCCTCCCACTATTTACAGTGGAATCCGTGACTTTTGTTGCTAAGCTGACTCCGTTAGTGTTTCGGGAAACTCTCCATGTACAATCTTTGACCCAGTATCAGACTTAGAAATAGTTATTTACCTGGGGTTGATGTCGTAATTAGTCAAAATAGCGGTACGGGTTTCTGGTATGAAAGTTCCGACCTCGACATATTTCCCACAGATTGTTTTTTCTTTTGGTGACTGGGCGGATATTAATTCTGGAGGGCGGGGCGGACAACCCGACAAATGTAGGGTAACGCTGACAGGAAGGATATAGCATGCTTTGTATGTTTTGACCTGCCCAGACTGCCTTTTCGTTATCCGCATACTGGATGTTGTTATGTGGCTTAGTGATTTTTACGGGAGGATTTCTCTCTGTGGACACCTGCTTTCAGGTCATAATTTAGGTATTTGTCTAGGTTAAATATCAGAGAATAGGTCGGTAAATAAAGTACTTCGATTTCCCTTTCTGCCCTGCCAGCCGGAATTCCAGGTTGTCATTATTCAAACGATAGAGTACGGCCTTCTCAGTATCGTTCGACTTGCTTGTTTATTGATACCTTAAGCGCACCAACGGGTATCTGCGATCTTTTGAGGTAGAACTCTCTTCCTACACAGCCGAAATGGCAATTTTCAGCTTTATTCATATCGGTATTAGCGCAAATTCCAGTTGCCAGGTTAATAACAATCTATTTTGTTTAAGCTATTTTTCAATTATTTCGGTACTGCAGTTCATATCAAATTAAACCGTCAATCCGTCCGTCAAAAACAGATTGTTATTCGCGGTATTGGTTCGTGTTCGAATAGAAAGAATTTCCATACCCATGTTTTTTCCATGGAGAGTACCTCGCTCAATCACATGATTGCTCAGCATAAAAATGTGCTACGGCACCGCATATTTAATGCAAAAGCACTGAATACGCGGTTTGAACAGCAAACGATTGGGGAGACGTTTGATGAGTGTGTATAGCGGGCAGTTGGCTTTTCTGTGGGGGGAGGATGCGTGGTTAGATCTTGCTGCGGCAAGGCGGTGGCATCTTTGGGTAAAGGGGTTTTGCAGGTGCTCCGTGTTGTGTTGGCCATTGCCTTTGGCTTGGTGGGTTGGTCGGCGAGCACGCAGGCACAAGTGCAACCAATGCCGGCATGTGATTCGAGCCTTTATCTGACGCAAACCGTGGTGCTAAACACGCCTCCAACGGAGTTGATTCGTTTCGATACGAGTTCGGACCCATTTGGATTCACTATTTTGGGAAGTGCCGCAGGGGAGGTCTATAACGGCACTGCATTCAATCCTTTGGACAACTATCTGTATGCCATCAGGCGTACGACCAACATTCTGTTAAGAATTGGCAGGGATGGGAGTGTCCAGCAACTAGGGGCTATACAGAATCTTCCAGTCCCCGATCCAGATAATTTTCCTGCGGGTTACACCTCAGGTGAAATCGATCCAATTGGTAATTACTATGTCAGACATACTGGTCCCAATAATAATCTCTATCGAATAAATATATCTAATCGTACCGCTGTTAGGATCCCTACGAGCTTAACTTTCCAGGCACAAGATCTGGCGTGGCACAATGATCGACTTTATGCCGTTGGTAGTGAGTGCTTGTTCTGCATCACGGGTCCGCTGTACGAAATTAACCCTGCAACGGGCCAGACGAGGAAGATTGGGTCTTCAGCGCAGTCGCCCTATCCGGATTTTTTTGGTGCCATGTTTGGTGCCACAAATGGCGTATTTGGAGTTAACAATGATGGAGGTTTCTATCAGTTTGATACGATAACCGGCATCGGCACCATGATCTCTGATATCCGGGGCACTGATACGAACGACGGTGCTAAATGTGTTACCACAAGCATGTCTTTCCCTGCTGACCTGGCAATATCCGTGGACGATGGCAGTGAAATCTACACTGCTGGTGATGAGGTCGTTTATACCATAGCCGTTAGCAATCTGGGGCCGTTTGAGGCTCCCGGCTCAATAGTGAATGCCCCCTTACCTTCAGGTATCCCCTCGGCCAATTGGACCTGTAGTAGCGGTGGTGGTGGTGGCAGTTGTAGTACTGCCAGCGGGGTCGGCGCCATCAATAATATATCCGTCAACCTGCCTGTGGGCGGCTCTGTAACGTTCACTCAAAGTTTGTCCGTTCCAGATGATCATACTGGTGAGTTGGTCAATGTGGCGACGGTGGACCCTCCCTCGTCGGGTGTGTTCTTCGACCCTAATCTTGACAACAATACCGACGATGACGTCAACATCACGGCGACGATCTTAGTCAGCAAGAGCGCGATTCCTTCTAGCGGCACGGCAGTCTCGGTCGAGGACACTTTGGACTATACGTTGACGGTGGATGTAGATAATGCCGTCACTGGTAGGGATGTGGTGCTGACCGACACCCTGGATAACGGCCTTGACCCAGGTCCTTTGCCAAATGGCTGTTCGGCATTGGGGCAGCAGATCACTTGCACCCTGGCTGCGGGCGCGGCCATCGGCTCATACACCTTCGCTTACTCCGCTACCGTGAACGAGGATGCGACCACCGAAGTAGATAACAGTGTCATCACTGACACTGGAGACTGCGGGACTTGTATCACTAACCACCCGGTCGACCCGACGATCTCAGTCAACAAAAGTGCGAGCCCTGCCAGCGGCACGGCGGTCTCGGTGGGTGACATTGTGTCCTATACCCTGACAGTGGATGTCGGCAATGCTGTCACCGACGGAGATGTGGTGCTGATCGACACCCTGGGTGAAGGCCTTGATGTTGATATTACCAGCCTGCCAAGTGACTGTTCGGCGTCGGGGCAGGAGATTACCTGCACGCTGGCTGCGGGCGCGGGCATCGGCTCACACACTTTCGATTACTCCACCACCGTGAGCGAGGATGCGACCACCCAAGTAGATAACAGTGTCGTCACAGACACTGGAGACTGTGGGACTTGCATCACTAACCACCCGGTCGATCCCACGATCCGGGTCAGTAAGAGTTCGAGCCCTGCCAGCGGCATGGTGGTCTCGGTGGGTGACACTCTGGCCTATTCCCTGGCGGTGGATGTCGCCAATGCTGTCACCGACGGGGATGTGGTGCTGACCGACACCCTGGGTGAAGGCCTTGACGTTGATATTACCAGTCTGCCAAGTGACTGTTCGGCGTCGGGGCAGGAGATCACCTGCACGCTGGCTGCGGGCGCGGGCATCGGCTCGCACACTTTCGATTACTCCACCACCGTGAGCGAGGATGCGACCACCGAAGTAGATAACAGTGTCGTCACAGACACTGGAGACTGTGGGACTTGCATCACTAACCACCCGGTCGATCCGACGATCTTGGTCAGCAAAAGCGCGAGCCCTGCCAGTGGCACGGCGGTGCTGGTGGGTGACACTGTGTCCTATACCCTGACGGTAGATGTTGCCAATGCTGTCACCGATGGGGATGTGGTGCTGACCGACACCCTGGACGAGGGCCTTGACCTCGGCCCTCTACCAAGTGGCTGTTCAGCATCGGAGCAGGAGATCACCTGCACCCTGGCTGCGGGTGCGGCCATCGGCTCGCACACTTTCGATTACACCGCCACATTAAACGACAACGCAACCACTGAAGTTGATAACAGTGTTGTCCCCAACACCGGAGTTTGCGAGACCTGTAGCACATCGCACCCGGTACTTCCGAGAGTGCAAATAAGCAAAACCTCAGATCCGGAAGATGGTATTGAAGTCACGGTAGGTGACACAGTCACCTATACGCTTAACGTGACGGTGAGCAATGGTCCGACCACCGAAGTGCTGACCCTGTCCGATACCCTGAGCGATGGTCAGAGTTTATTGACGGACTCCATCATCTCCCCACCAGGCGGAAACTGTCTTGTCGCGTCTGGTGGTCTCGAGTGCACTTTGGCAGTGGGTACTGCGCCAGGTGTCTACCTCTTTAGCTACCAGACTCTCGTGGACCCCGATGCAGGCGATACGATCAGCAACAACGTGGTCGCGTCGGGCGGGGGCGGAGATGATCCCGATTGCACCGTTTGTAACACCGGCCACCCGGTGGACAACCACTTGGAATTGCGGTTGGTCAAGACTGCAGGCGTGGGATCTGCACGGATCGGCGACCTGGTGCGTTACGTGCTGACCGTCGAGAACGTCGGCGTGGTGCCCGTGACGGATGCAGCTCTGGTCGATACGCCGCCGCCGGGATTCAACTATGTCGAAGGCTCGATAACCGTGGATGACGGTGATGATGCCTTCGAGCTGTCGCCCGGTCGCTACCCGCTCAGGATAGGTGGCCTCGACATTGATGTGGGTGAGCAGGCCACCATTGCCTATGTGCTGCGCGTCGGCGCTGGTGCTCGGCTTGGTACACAAATTAACTCGGCGGTGGTGCAAAGCGACACCGGTGATTCAATCTCGAATGTGGCCACCGCGCAGGTGACGGTCGAAACGGGCCCACTGCTCGATGACAGTTTGATTTTCGGCACGGTGTTTGACGACCGCGACGCCGATGGTTGGATGGACAGTGCCGCGCTGACGGGAGTGCGAGTGCAGGGTGGATTCGCATCCAGTGCCTATGCTCCCCCGGTGGCGGGTGCTACTGCGCCTTTGCTGCAGGGCATCACTCTGGGCCGTATCACAGCCCGCCAGTCCGAGGGTGATCCTGTAGAGCGGCACCAGATAGTAATTCGAAATAGTCTGGTCGAGCCCGCATTTACCGATGACTTCGTGCTTACCAGCGACCAGGGCGTGACCGTTCGAATGGACGCTGCCGGCAACACTTGGGTTGAGAAATCCGGTGAGGCAGCCCAAGGGCTTAACGCCGCCGAACCGACAGTGGAGCGTCGCCTGTTCCAGAGTGAGGAGGGGCTGGTCGTTGACTATGTGATCAGTAACGCCGGCATAGACGAGCGTGGCCTGCCGGGTGTCCGCCTCGCATCCGTGGAGGGTGTGCTGATTGAAACGGATCAGTACGGCCGTTACCACTTGGTTGATGTGCAAGGCGGCGAACGTGGCTATCGCAATTTTATCCTCAAGGTCGATCCATCCACGCTGTCTCCAGACACAGTTTTCACCACCGAAAATCCACTGGTACGGAAGATTACTCCAGGCGTGCCAGTGCGCTTCGACTTCGGTGTTCATTTGCCGGTAACCCTGTTGCCCGGCCGTACCGAGGAGGTTGAGCTGGCGCTGGGGGAAGTCATCTTTGCGCCGGGCAGTGCGGAGGTGCGCGCCGAGTACCGGCCGGCGATTGCCCGCATGGCTGAGGAGGTGGATGCCTACGGTGGCGGCGAGGTTGTCATCACTGCCGATGGACGAAGTCAGGCACTTGCTTTTCAACGTGCGATCGCAGTGCGCGACCTGCTGCTCAAGCAGGTTGAAGCAGAGCACGCACAGATGTTGAGGGTCACCGTGCGCACCGAGGTTCATGAGTTGGTCGGTGGTATCAGCGCGGGTGAGCTACTGCTGGGCACGGTGCTGTTCGACACCGACCGCTCCGAGATCCGACCGGAGTTTGAGGAGCTGTTGGATAACGTGGCTGCCCACCTGGAGGAAATGGGTAGTGGCGTTGTGGCAGTGGTGGGCCATACCGATGTGCGCGCCAGTTACCAATACAACATTGCCCTGGGTTTGCGAAGGGCCAGGTCTGTGTACAACGCCCTGGCTATGAGGTTGAGCCCGGAAGTGCGTTCCCGGATACGGGTCGAGTCCAGTGATGACCCGACAGCGTCTGTCACTTTGCCTGTCACTTCTGAAGATAAATAAGGGGCCGATCATGCAGATGAAATTACTCTATGCCGTCGTGATCAGTAATCTGGCCAGTTGTACAGCACAGGTACTTGCACAGCAAACACCAGTAACCATGACGGGAAGCTCCGAGCCATTGCATACGGGCGCTACTATGGAACCTATCTCCATAGTGCCCCCCATGCCAGCGGTTTGATGGATGGCGAATCCTATACCGTCGCCAGTGGCGACTATTTATCTAGTATTGCTGCCCGGGCCGGTGTGGGCTTAATTGAACTCGCTAGCTGGAATCTCATTGATTCCCCTTACACAATCTATCCCGGACAACAGTTGCGTTTGTCGCCGCCGCCGAGTGCATCGGTGTCACCTCAGAAGAGGCTGGCGAAGCAAGCGACAGCCTTGAAGGATGTCACTCCAAAAGGCGCCACCATCGAACATGCCCCTGCAGCGCCGCATGCCAAGGGTTTTATGAACGATGACTTTTATACCGTTGCGAGCGGCGACTATTTATATGCTATCGCTGCCCGTGCTGGTGTGAGTTTAAAGGAACTCGCGCGCTGGAATAGCATCGATCCCCCCTACAAAATCTACTCCGGTCAGCGCCTGCGTTTGTCTCCGTCACCGGTTGATGGATCGTCTATTACCGCTGTTAGTAGTGGTGTGTCGCCGGAACTGGTGTGCGCTGCCGACGGTTGTCGTACCGGTGATGGATTGCTATTCCAGCTGCGTACTCGCAGTTACGATGAGCCTCTTACGGTAGGCACAAGCAAGCAGTCCTCATCCGAGGAGCTGCAACCTGATCGCAGGGTCGCAATCGGATTGGAAAAGCCGGGACGAGCTGTAGCGCAGGGGCGGTTCTCTGTGTCATTGCCTGATAACGGCGTAATCTGGGCTACCGAAGATCCCGCACTGGGCCGGCGCGACTTGTCGGTGTCGGCCCCCACCATGGTGCCATTCGAAAATGGCGCCATCACCCGGCCGGTGCGTTTTTTCGTGCGCAGTAATTACAGCAGCTTTGTCTCGCGTATGGAGTTGGCAGTGTTCCGCAGCACCGACGTCGACTTGATCAGCCCGCTGGCAAAAGTTGCGGTTGATGTAGCTCCAGTGGCGGAGGCTCAGTGGGATAGCGCGTTGCCCCGGGAAATTCCGTTTCGAGTCGGTGATGAATTGGTCTATGTACTGCGTGCGTTTGATGTTGAGGGGCATGTTGACGAGACCTATCCCCAGCGCTTGCAACTGGTACGTCCCGACGAAGCTGAGCGCAGCCAACAACTCCTGCGAAGTTCGACTGAACGCTCCTTCGGCAGTGCGCTGAGCGAGGAGGAAGCTGAGACCCAGCGCCTGATCGACGATGTGTTCGACGAGAGTAACCTGCGCTACCAGAATATCCCGATTTACGGATCGCGAGTGCGCATACAGGGCCGCAATATTCCGGCTGCTCACACCCTGTGGATCAACGGCGACAGCTACCCGGTCGACCTGGAGCGGAAGTTCGTTGCCGAGTACCTGATGCCGGTGGGCCAGTACCGCTTTGATGTCAGGCTTGAAGGTCCTGGGGGCTCCGTTGTCGAACGCGAGCTGCCGATAGAAGTGAGCGGGCGCTACTTCTTCGGTGTGGGCATCGCCGATGTAACTGTGCGAGAGAACAGGGCCAGTGGCCCCGGCCGCGACTTGGTGCTGGATGGCCGCGATGATGACCTTCTCAGTGACGGCCGGTTGGCGTTCTACCTAAAAGCCAAAACGAAGGGCAAATACCTGATCACCGCCCAGGCAGACACCCAGGATCGGCCCCTGGAAGATCTATTCGACGGATTTACCCAGGCCGACCCACAGGATGTCTTCCGGCGCCTGGATCCGGACCTGTACTACCCGACCTACGGGGACGATTCGACCACCTCCCGGGACGTCGACACCATGGGGCGGTTCTACCTGCGCGCCGAATGGGACAAGAACGAAGCGCTGTGGGGCAATTACTACACCGGAATCACTGGCACTGAATATGCGCAATACGGACGCTCGCTGTATGGCGCAGGGCTGAACTGGCGCTCAAGTTCGGCCAACCCTTGGGGGATGCGGATACCGAGTTGCGAGTATTCGGCTCCGAGGCGCAGACCGCGCCCGGCCACAGCGAATTCATCGGTACCGGCGGCAGCTTGTATTACCTGCGCCATACCGACGTGCTGCCCGGCTCAGATCACGTCGTATTGGAGGTGCGCGACCCGGGAACCGGGCTGGTGGAGCGGCGCATCGAGCTGCAGCGCGGTGCTGACTACGAGATTGATGAACTGCAAGGCCGTATCCTGCTGACTCGGGCGCTGTCGCAAATTACCCGGGAAAACATCCCTTTCATTACCCGCGACACGCCACTGGATGGATTCGAGCAGAGGCTATTGGTGGACTACGAGTGGGTGCCATCGGGCTTCGATGCCGATGAGGTCACTGGGGGTGTGCGTGCCAAGCACTGGTTTGGTGACCATGTGGGAATAGGGCTTACCTATATCGACGAGAACCGCGCCGGTGAGGATTACACGCTGATGGGGGCCGACCTTACCCAGCAGTTTGGCAAAGGCACTTATCTGAAATTCGAACACAGTCGGACCGAGTCCACTATTGCACCAGTGTTCTTCTCCGACAACGGCGGCTTGAGTTTCTCTCGACTTAACCCGGACGGCTTGCGCGAGGGCGTGGCCAGTTCTGTCGAATCGCGGGTGAATTTCCGCGAGCTGGGTTGGACCGAGCAGGAGTGGAGCGCCGCCACTTGGTGGCGGCAGGTCGACGGTGGCTACTCGATCTCGAGGCATGACACTGGTCTCGATATCGAGGAACACGGCGCAGAGCTGTTGGGCCATTTCAACCAGGGTCTCGGTATCAACGCCCGTTATAGCGAGGCTGAGCGCGATGGTGAAACACTGGCTCAAGCGCACCTCAACAGCGAGTTGCGTATTGGTGACAACAGTGCCCTGAGCGCTGAAGTGCGCGGTATTGAGGAGCAGCGAAGAGAAGGCGATGCCACCGGCCTCTTGGGTGCGCTGCGTTATTCTCATCGATTCGGTACATCGCTGGACGTGTCCGGCACTACCCAGATGACCCTGAGTAACGATGGTGGTGACTATGCCGACAACGATGCTTATTCGCTGGCGGCGCGCTACAACTTCGCCAACCTGTCGACCCTGGGAACTGAGATAACCACTGGCGATCGCGGTGACGCGGCGACGCTCAACGGCGAATACCGGCTTACTTCACAGCACAGCTTCTACGGCGGCTACACCTACTCGACCGACAGTACCGAATACGACTCGCTCTTCAACCCTAATCGCCAGAACGGCTGGACCTTCGGCCAGCGCTGGAGATTGTCGAACCAAGTAAATTTGTTCAACGAAAGTCAGCACATCAGAAGTCGTGATGAGTCAGGGCTGGCGCATACCTTCGGTATGGACTTTTACCCAGCAATTGGTTGGAACCTGGGTTTAATCCTGAGTGATGGCGAGCTGACCAACAGCATCGGCGAGGAGGTATCCCGGAATGCGGTTAGCCTGACCGGCGGGCGTACTTCGCCCGAAACTGACTGGCAGAGCAAGTTGGAATGGCGGCGCGATAGTGGGGCTGAGCGGCGCACACAATGGGTCAGTACCCATCGCCTATCCCATAAACTCAATGAGAGTTGGAGGATTGCTGCGCGCTTTAACTACGCTGACACCGAAGACGAGCTGAACTCGTCTGAGGGAGCAAAGTTCATTGAGGGTAATGCTGGTTTTGCCTACCGGCCTTGGAGCAACAGTCGTTGGGGGTTGTTCGGGCGTTACACCTATCTTTATGACTTGGCCTCGCCGGGGCAGTTGGGTGAGGTGGACTACGACCAAAAGACTCAAGTGCTGGCATTTGAAGGTGTATACCGCTTAGACCACCATTGGGAGCTGGCTGCCAAACTGGCGCGGCGCGAGGGCGAAGTTCGCTTTGGGCGTAATACCGGTGACTGGCTTGATTCGTCCACCACTTTTACCGCAGGACAGGTCCGTTTTGAGTTTTACCAGAATTGGCACGCGCTGGCTGAGTATCGTTGGCTCAATGTAGATAATGGTGGCACTCGGCAGGGATTCCTAGCCGGTGTCGATCGAGATATTGGAAAAAACATTCGTATCGGTGCAGGTTACAACTTCACAGAGTTTAGTGATGACCTGACGAACTTTGATTACGACCATAAGGGTTGGTTCGTCAACTTTACTGCGCGCTATTGATGGTCGCATGTGCTCGCCCTGCTCAGGTCGGGCACATATACAGGTGCAGTACGGTACAGCGAGAAAGCAGGAAGCGTTGGTAATTACGAAGTTATTCAGAGGCTCCTCAGAGAATGCTTTGTAATCCAGACGGTATCTGAACCGCTGATAAAAAATCTGGCGACCTTATTAGGGGGCAATAAGCTCAATAAGGTCTTTCTCCCCCCTATATTGGGCGCATATCGCGAGCGGGCATTTAATGCCTGCTCTCAACACTTACATTACGCCTGGTCAACCAGTGATAATTCTCCGAAGATTTTCAACATAATACGGGGTGGGCATGTGAAGAGTTTATCCCTGAGGGGTACTTCTACATTCACCTTAACAACCAATGCTTTTTAGGCGTGTATATTTTTCCTCAAACATCAATTTAAGAGTTTTTCGTTCTGGATTAGACAAGTTTATTTTTCTTAGGTCAATAAGGTGAATGTGTAGGCAGGGCGTCATAGAGCTAAATTCGTGGAGGTCGTTTTTGGTGAATACAGGGAATAATTCGTTGTTATTGCTGAATTTCCTGAATAGATCGAAGCCTGCGCTGGGAGGTCCGATCATGGGATTTTTCGGGAATGTTAAATCTTTGGCTAAAAAAGCAGCCCTAAATTGATATTGGTGGAGGTCGAAAAAATCTCCTGGAAAAATATAAAGACCTGAGGGGCGCAGAGTGTTTTCGGTAATATTGATATAGCGGTCAAGGCCATATATCGAGGGTGTTGCCACCAAGCGTGATTTCTGGCCATGCAATAGCTCTATTGTGAAATCCCCATAGATATGTTTTAAGGCTGGGGAGTAGATGGAGAAAAATCCTTCAATGCTACGGGCAAAGTTATAGGTTAGTTGTTTGTTGTTGAAGGTATCTAAATTCCAGGTTGTTGTATCTTGCTGCATGGAAAACCTATTTTCTGGATTGCACAAGATAACTGCTAGCTCCTTGCATTTTGTATTAAATTTCAAGGATGTATCTAAGTGCTGGGTTGGCTGGATGAGCGGTTTGAGCAAGATGTTAAATTTCAATAATGTGAGTGATCGTTTAAATGATCGTGATATTTACTGCTGGATTACGTAGACAGAATCTTTCTGAATTCAGCTGGCTAGACTGTCACAATTCTAGTATGGATAGTTGTGTACTTGAGGGTTCATTTTTCTGTGATATACATGGGTGTTTTGTAGGTCGCTAATACTTCCAGGTGCTACAGTGAGATTGTAAGTTCCGGTATTTTTATCTGGCAGTTTGACTCTATTATTTTTTGTGATTTAAACGTAATTCAAACACGATTAGAGTTTTTTTGCAGTGGTATACATGTTTAGTGCCACGTTTTATTGGTTCACTGGTTGTGAGTCTAGTTATGTGTTGTGGGTAAAAGGTACATTAAAGCAGTAGATTTTCCGGGGTGAGGGGAAAGTTTCCTGCCTGATCTTAATTGGTGATGAGCCCAATAGGGTAATACTTCTGGATAAAGGATAAGATTTCAATGAGGAAATAGGAATGAACTTGAGAGAACTGAACGTAAAATCAGACCTTACTCTTCTTTATATAGATTTGGAGGGCGTCCGTTTTGTAACGTCTCCAATCACCCTGCCGGGACATGCAGAAAGTTGGCTGCGCGTTGGTATAACCAAAGATTGTGTTCTGGTTGTTCAGACCCCAAAGCGAGCGAGGTCGATCTATGGAGACCGACATGTTTTGTTAGTCGCCATCGTTACAGCCAAGCATAGATTTAGTGTTGAGTTAAACAAATTGGCTGGTGTTGTTTTTATGGGGGACGAATTCAAGGTGGAGAATGAACCTAAAGGTAATAAAGGTTAAGTCAATCTAGAGTCTTAACTTTCTGTTTGATGTTTTGAGGGAGTGGTCAAAGCGGTAAAAGGCCTTGAAGGCTACCTACGCCTGCTGTGTTGCAGCTTTTGCAAAGGGCTGCAGCTATTTGAGGTGAGCTGCTCCTAATATCTGTAGTCTTTAAAGTCTGCAGGGATATTAAAGAATTGTTCAAAAGCTCCTTCCAGTTAAATCAGTTTGACTGCCGAATAGTAATCCAAACGATACTTAAACAAAAATATAACTTATTTACTTAGTCGGTTACACGATGAGTACCATGTTTGACTGTTTTACTGGTTGAAATTCAATAGTGCATTGGGTGTTAAGGTTTTCGCACTCTTACGCAACCTCCCCTGCTTGTGCTGGCCCCGCACAAGCCCCTTTGCCCGGTAGCTTGCCGGGCTTTTTTTTACTCCAGTGCTGGCTCCTCATTTCTGCAACTCCAATTTTTTTCAACGCTGAATCCCACGGTCGGTTGTTTCACTGCTGGTGAATCCAGTTATCTGCTAGAAGGTGGTGTCTTTGGGGCTTTGTTATGTCCCCTTGCAACCGGGGAATTCCTCTTTCCATGCCTAAGGGAAAAAGAAAAGGAAATATGACTATGTATTACGTAGTGTCAAAACTTGAGCCTGCTGCGATGATATTAATACGCCTGTTGTTGGGGCTTGTACTGTCGGTTGTTTTTATTCTGTCCACAGTCTTTGGCGGTGACGATCAGGGGCATGCCCCGACCATTATGGTCGAGAAGGTGGCCAGCCCAGCCGTAGGGTCGGCCTTTGCAACTCACACCTCTAAATACTCAGCCAAGGCAAATGGGGGGGCGGACGTCGGGGTGGGCAACAAGGTAGCCACCGATATAGGTGGTGACCAGAAGAGTAATGAATTTTTTAGCACTCGAATTGGTGACTTTTTCAACCGTTCCATAGCTTTAAGTGCGAATGGACTTACCCTTGCCGTGGCCGCCCCCGATGAGGCTAGCGCTGTTGTTGGTATTAATGATGACCATGCAAATAGTGATTCAGCTGGTTCTGGAGCTGTCTATGTATTTTCCCGTGAGGACGGTACCTGGCATCAACAAGCGTACATCAAGGCGAGTAACTCTGATGTCTTTGACCGTTTTGGTATCTCAGTAGCCCTGAGTGCAGATGGCCATACCCTGATCATAGGTGCCTATGGAGAGGCTAGCGCCACAACCGGTATTGATAGAGGTCAGATGAATAATGATTCAGTCGGTTCTGGAGCAGTTTATATGTTTGTCCGCGCGGATGATTCATGGCATCAGCAGGCGTATATTGAGACAAATCATATCGAGACAGGTGATAGTTTCGGCGGGTCCATCGCCTTGAGCCCGGATGGTCATACTTTAGTTTTCGGAACTCCCAATGAGGACAGGGCGGCCATCGGTATTATGAGCGATCAGGCCAATGACTCTGCGGAAGATTCAGGTGTCGTATATTTGTACTGAGAGGCTGATTATTCCATAAAAATGCAACCTTTCTTGCTGCAGTAGTCCATGCAATCAAAAAATAGCCTTCCACAAAAAATCATTAAAATTGATAAGTTGAATTTACCAGTTGGCGGTTATCCGTGTATACCATCTATTATCTCTCTACTAGAGATTCGAGCATAAAGGAATTGCTGCTGAAATGTTTATAGGTATTTACGGAAAGGGGGAACTTTATACAAAAAATATTTTCATTGATTGGTAAGTGTTATTCGCAACAAAATCTACTTGTTTCCTGCGCTATGCTACAGAAAATTTGGCCGCCCAAAACTGGCGCGGCCCCACCCTGTGAGGAGTGTTCATCATTCAGCCTATTGCCAAGTGTGGTTAGGTTGATCTGGTGGCCGGTTTAGAGTGCATTCATGGGGTAATAGCTGATTACTATTTGGTGTCATCATAAGTTTGTAATCTCGAATAGTTTATTTGTGAGCAAGTTCCCTATCTTGTACCTATTACTAACCAATAAATTTCTCAAAAATAGTCTTTTTCTATTGGTCTTTATGTTCTACGTTGGTGTGCTTGCATAGTGTATATGGCTCCGAATCTACGCCAAGATCTTAAAGTCAAATTGTTGTTTAGAGATTTATCGTATTGGTAGGTTAGTTTGCATTCGTTTGAATCAGAGTGGTATTTAGGGATGAAAGTATCTTGAATTGCTTGGATTGTTGATGTGGTCTCAGTCAGAGACTCACTTGATGAGGCGCCAGTACAGTTTGTTGGATTAACCAGAGGATCGATGCCCCCCTTAAATTGTAATGTTCTGCGTTTTAGGAGATAGAAAGGCCTACCATAAGCAGAAATCAAGCCGGCTAAAAAATCCCTCTGCTTTTATTTGAGGCATTAAGGTAAATACCTCGATAGTTTAAATGGTAGATAACACGATCCAGGGTTAATTTTTTAATAAAATCTTATATGGGGATACCTTCAAAGGATTATATGTTTTCCGGTAAGTTGGTTCTTGCTGGTGAGGTGGTCAGGAGCATATTCCGCTAACTTAGAAATTTAAAAAGGGTCATCGGTATGAGTAAACTCAGTTTCGTGGAGTACCTCTGGATTGATGAAGCGGGTCCGATGCAGCAGATTCGTTCGAAGGCCAGAGCTCTTAGTTTGCCAGATTGTCCGGTAGTGACGGATTTCCCGTTGTGGACTTTTGACCGCTCCAAGACGGAGCAGTTGGATGATAGTGATTCCGACTGTTTCCTCAATCCAATTCGAGTCTATCGGGACCCACTACGTGGGCTAAATGACTATATCGTACTTTGTGAGGTACTTGAGGAAGGTAAAAAAATTCACCTGTCAAATATACGTGCCAGAATAAGAAAAACGTTAGACTGTCTGGAGAGAATTATTGAGCCACAGCTGGGTTTTGAACAGGAATATAAACTCATTTCTGATTGCTATCCGTTTCGTTTTTCAGGGGTTGAGGCCTTTTTATTGCAAAGGGTTTATTACTGTGGTGTAGGCAGTGAATCGGTTTATGGGCGAAAGGTTGCTGAGGCACATGCGAAAGCCTGTATCGATGCTGGAATTCTTATCAGTGAGATCAAAACCATAACGCTGGGGCAATGGGTATTCCGAATCGGTTATCGTGGTATTGATGGTGAATGTTGCGATGCGCTAACGATAGCGGACGATGTTTGGGTTGCCCGATACCTTTTGAATCGTGTTTGCGAAAGATTTATGGTGCGCGTATTTTTCAGCAGCAAATATCTTGATGACAGCTGGAAAGGACCTTGCATACGAACTAAGTTTTCGACCGCCATTACTCGAGACCCAGATAAGGGACAAAAGGCCCTTATGAATATTGTTAATGCGCTTAACGGGAAGTTCAATGTCGAACATGACGATGAACTTATTCGAGAAGCCCGGCCTGTCGTCAGGCAAGGTTGTGTCTATTTGGAAGGACTACACTCCGGGGTCAATACAGACCCTTATCACATCGGGTACAACCTTATTGCTTCTACCATCGATGACGTTGACGATGCTGATGCGTTGCGGTCACTGCGCGAAGCTGGCCTACTTTTGACGAAAAGCCATCGTGATACGGAAGGCAGTGCCAATACATTAAGAGACCGAAGTGGTCACACTATCCCAGCGAAAAGTGAGGGTGTTACCCGTGAGTGAATTTTGGAATTGCTTTACTCGTGAGAAAACGGACGAACAATATAATCCCGTTTTGTGGACACATCGCCTCCCTACAGATCTTCTTTTGCCGTCTCATGCAGAGTTTACTGGAAGTCGCAGTTTAACTTATCGCAAAGCGATTAAGGACGGTTTACAAACTGTCAGTTTTGGGAAAGGGGACTACTCGGGCTCGATGGATGTATTCAGGCCGGATAAAGTCCCTGAAAATGCTCCGGTTGTAATTTATATTCACGGTGGTTGGTGGCAGTGGTTTTCAAAAGAACAGTTTTCTTTTCTGGCCAAGCCTTTTAATAAAGAAGGATTTGCAGTGTATATGCCGGGTTACCGTATGGCCACGGACTGGAAAAATGATACTCCAATGGAGTCTATTGTCGCGCAGATGCAGTGGGCAGTGGCGAGCGTACTAAAAGAGGCCGAGGAAAAAGGATCTCCATCTGTATACTTAGTGGGGCACTCGGTTGGGGGGCAGCTGGTGGCATTATTACATCAGACAGATTGGAGTCAATTTGGCGTTCCGGTAACTGCTCAACGTAAATTTAAAGGTGCATTCTCCCTCGCTGGCATATTTGATGTTCGCCCATTGGTTAATAGTTTTTTCAATGATCTCATTAAGATGTCGATGGAATCTGCTGAAAAGGTAAGTCCCCAGATGCTAGTGTCTGGTATTGATACAACAAGATGCCCGCTACATTTAATAGTGCCTGAATTTGATACTCTGGAATTTTTTCGGCAGACCAAAGAGTATCAAGAGAAAATGCTAGAAATGGATAATCCCTGTTATTTCAAATTAGCTAATAATCGGGACCATCTTGATCTGATAGAAAAATTAGTCGATGACCAAGATGAAGTCCTTGCCTATATGCTTGAGAATATGAAAGCCTAGCGACGATTTAGTCTTTTGAAGTCCTCTTAGGCGGCAAAAACATTTTGCCGTTTGATGACTGCTGCTGTATCGGCGACAGTGTCAATTTTGTGTGGGAGTGAGGGGCGGCGCTTTAGAGACAAGCGTCTATATAAGTTCTATTGACGAATTATAATGGGCGCCTGTTTTCTCCTCCTGGATAGATTATGCCGAGACCCAAATCCACTGTCTCTTTGGATGAGGTGCACTGGGGTGCACTCAAAACCCTCTTCCCCTACTTATTGGAGTTCCGCCGCGCCGTAGTCTTGGCGATCCTCTGCCTGATTGGCGCCAAGGTTGCGGGTGTTACCCTGCCATTTTTGCTCAAACATATTGTCGATGACCTGGATAGTGCTGGGGGCCTGGCCCAGGCAGTGGCATTACCTTTGGGGCTGCTGTTGGCCTATGGGGCTGTGCGCCTTTCCAGCACTCTGTTTGGCGAACTGCGAGACACGATTTTTGGCCGTGTCACCGAGCGGGCCCAGCGGCGGATCGGATTGGAAGTGTTCCAGCATTTGCACAAGCTGGACCTGGATTTTCACCTGAACCGCCGTACCGGCGGGCTCTCTCGGGATATTGAGCGGGGCAATAGCGGCATCGGGTTCCTGATGCGGTTTATGGTCTTCAATATCGTACCCACGCTGGTAGAGATAGCTATGGTGGCGGGGTTGCTCTGGTGGAATTACAGCGGCTTATTTGCGCTATTAGTGCTGGCCGCAGTGATTATTTATATCGGCTTTTCAGTGGTAGCCACTGAATGGCGTACGCGCTTTGTCAGGGAGTTGAATGAGGCGGAGTCACAGGCCAGCAGCCGTGCAGTTGATAGTCTGCTCAACTATGAGACCGTTAAGTACTTTGCCAATGAGCGACATGAATCCGGTCACTATGACCGGGAGCTGGCCAGTTGGGAGAAGGCGCGGCGTAAGAACAGGCTGTCCCTGTTTGGCCTAAATAGTGGCCAGGCGCTGATTATTGCCAGCGCAATGTGTGCAGCAATGGTTCTTGCCGCAGTAGGAGTCACCAAAGGCACTATGACCATCGGTGACTTCGTATTGGTAAATGCCTTTATGATGCAGATCTTTATACCGCTAAATTTCCTCGGCTTTGTGTACCGGGAGATGAAAGGGGCACTGGCAAATATTGAGAAGATGTTCTCTTTACTTGCGGTAAAACCTGCTGTGGAAGATCTTCCCCAGGCGCCCCCCTCACCGTGATGGAGGGCCGAATTGAGTTTGATAACGTCCAGTTTGGCTACAAAGATAATCGCCAGATCCTCAAAGGTATCAGCTTTGCTGTGGAACCACGGCAAAAAGTGGCAATTGTTGGCGCTAGCGGCGCAGGTAAGTCCACCCTCTTTAAGCTCCTGTTTCGTTTTTATGACGCTAACAGCGGTTCAATTTCCATTGATGGCCAGGATATTCGCAGTGTTTCCCAGGAGTCGCTGCGCAGGACTATTGGTGTTGTGCCTCAGGATGCAGTGTTGTTCAATCAGTCGATCCGGGACAACGTGCGTTACGGACGTGTAGATGCCTCAGATACTGAGGTGGATGAGGCGATCCGCCACGCCCAGCTGGAAGGCTTTGTTCAGCAGCTGCCAGAGGGAGCCGATACCCTGGTGGGGGAGCGGGGTCTCAAATTGTCCGGAGGGGAAAAGCAGCGGGTTGCTATCGCTCGGGCCCTGCTGAAAAAGCCTCCGATTATGATCTTTGACGAAGCGACCTCATCTCTCGACAGCCACTCAGAGCAGGGCATAGTGGCATCTCTGCAGGATATTGCCCGCGAGCAGACATCATTAGTGATCGCTCACCGCCTCTCCACAATTGTGGATGCGGACTGCATTCTGGTAATGGATCAGGGCGGAATAGTCGAGCAGGGAGCCCACCGGGAATTGATGCAGGCTGATGGACACTACGCGGCCCTCTGGCGTATGCAGCAACAGGAGCGTGGAACTGAGACCCAAGCAGCCGAGGTGCCTACGCCATGACGGTTGATAAATCCCTACAGCCAGACTAATGTGGCGCCGATACAAAAAAATGATAGGCAGAGCGATATGACCATTCCTTTTCAGGCTACCAAGATAGCGGCAGCAGTGTTGGCACTGGCCCTTGTTGGCGCTTGTTCCAAAAAAGAGCAGCAGCCCGAAGAAGTTGCCAAAGCGGAAGCTGAGGCTCAGATTGTAGAGTCCAAGACTGTACCTGTGCCCTCAGGCCAAAAGGTAGAAGATGCGGATAAGCGTTTTGATATCTATGTACCGGTTGAGCTCACTGCAAATCTAAGCGGTCTCTCCGACAACCAGCGCAAAATGATTGGCCTGCTGATTGATGCCAGCCAGATTATGGATCGCTTGTTCTGGTTGCAATCCTACGGCCCAGCTGAGGAATTGCTGCCGGATATTGAAGACAACCGCGCTCGTAAGTTTGCCGATATCAACTATGGCCCCTGGGATCGCCTTAACGACAATAAGCCGTTTATTGTTGGTTATGGAGATAAGCCCCTGGGTGCTAACTTCTACCCAGCGGATATGACCCGCGAAGAGTTCGAGAAATGGGACCAGGCAGGAAAAGACGGCTTGTACTCGCTGGTACGCCGCAATGAGTCTGGCAGTCTCGAACTGGTGCCTTACAACGAAGCCTACAATGCGGACCTGAATAAGGCGGCCAGCATTCTGCGCCAGGCAGCTGAATTGGCTGAGAGCAAGGAATTTGCTAACTACCTCACTATGCGTGCCGATGCACTTCTCTCCGATAATTTCCGCCCCAGTGATATGGCCTGGATGGATATGAAGGAGAATGATATCGATGTGGTTATTGGTCCTATTGAAAACTATGAAGACCAGCTGTTTGCCTATCGTACCGCTTATGAGTCTTACGTCCTGCTGAAAGACAAAGAGTGGAGTAAAAAACTGGCCAAGTTTGCCGCTCTGCTGCCCGAGCTGCAGAAGGGTTTGCCGGTTGAGGAAAAATACAAATCTGAAGAGCCCGGTACTGATTCAGACTTGAATGCCTACGATGTACTCTTCTACGCCGGCCACAGTAATGCTGGCTCCAAGACTATCGCCATTAACCTTCCCAATGATGAGGAAGTACAGCTGGCCAAAGGCACTCGACGTTTGCAGCTGAAGAATGCAATGCAGGCCAAGTTTGACAAGATCCTGGTGCCGATCAGCGATGTATTGATCGCAGAAGATCAGCGCAAGAATATTACCTTCCCGGCTTTCTTTGCCAACACCATGTTCCACGAAGTGGCCCACGGTTTGGGAATTAAAAAGACCGTAGAAGGCGGCAATAATGTTCGCCAGGCTTTGAAGGAAACCTCCTCCGCCCTGGAAGAAGGTAAGGCTGATATCCTCGGTCTGTACATGGTTACCCGCTTGCATGAAAAAGGTGAGTTGGAAGAGGGCCAGTTGATGGATAACTATGTCACCTTCTTGGCGGGTATCTTCCGCAGCGTACGTTTTGGTGCGGCCAGTGCCCACGGTAAAGCCAACATGATGCGCTTTAACTACTTTAAGGAGCAGGGTGCCTTCACTCGCGATCCCAAGACTGGTCAATACAGTGTTGATTTTGAAAAGATGCAACAGGCGATGACCAACTTGTCTCGTTTAATCATTACTATTCAGGGTGATGGCGATTACGAGAAAGCCAAATCATTGCTGGAGACCAAAGGCGTAATTGGCCCTGAACTGCAGGCTGATTTGGATCGCTTGGCCGAGGCCAATATTCCGGTTGACGTTACCTTTATTCAGGGTAAAGAAGTACTCGGTTTGAAGTAATTTTCTTACCTTTTGTTTAAAAAACCCGGCACCCGCCGGGTTTTTTTGTGCCCCTAAACTTTATCCCCGCACGATTTGTAATTTTCCCCGCTGATTGCAGCTTAGTACTTTAAGTACTTTTTCTTATGGCGGAATTAATAGTCACGTCCAAACTAAGGAGGCGGTCTGTATCCCGGGCAAGGAAATCCAACTCTTATACACAATTGATAGAGGTTTTACATGGATATTAAACAGTCAGTTATTAAGTCATTAATATTAGGCGTAATGGGGCTATTTACAGCGTCATACTCTTTTGTAGCTTCAGCTCAGGTATCCTGTGGTGATGTTATTACAACCGCCGAAGTGCTTACACAGGATTTATCCTGTGACCTTACTGCTGCTGAGCCAGATGCCCTTACGATAGTTGGTCCTGAAGGTAGTTTGAGTATGGGAGATTTTTCTGTGACCTGTGATACAGGTGCGGGATTTGGCGGTGCTGGAATACGTATCCTGGGTCAAGGTGCGGTGTTGACTGGCGGCACCATTAATGAATGTTTTGACAATATTTTTATAGGCGGTGTGGGTTATCACACGGTGGTCGGAACTGAGCTAGTTGGTAGTGTTGACGATGGTATTGATATTGACAGTATCTTTAACAATATTAGTGGATGCATAATCACTGATAGTGGTCGGGTAGGTGTTGATATGGATGATGATTTTAATACTCTCTCTTCTTGTGTTGTATCGCTCAGTGTCTCTGATGGAATTCAGGTAGATGATAGCTTTTCAAATGTGTTCAATAATATATCTACATCCAATGGTGGAGCAGGAATTCTAATCGAGGGCTCATCCAGTAATATAATCTCCCAAAATTTAATAGCAAGTAATGATGGTGGAGGTATCGTTTTGGAATTCACGAGTTCGACTAATAATGTCATAACTGGAAATTTCTCTGAACTTAATCTTTCCTTTGATTTATATGATACGGTTGACCCCGATTGTAGTGGCACCAACACTTGGTACGCTAATGTTGCCATTACTAAAAGTCCAAGCTGCCTGGATTGAATTTTTTGGCGATTTTCGAAACTTACTAAAAAGGGAGAAGGAAAGAATACACTGCGCTCGGGACCCTATGAGGCATGGATGCCGATTAGGAGCTTACAGGGATGTATTCACTGCGTGTCTCGAGTGCGGTGTATTCTTTCCTTCCACCCCAGTAGTAAGTTGTGTCTCTTAGGCGATTCAATTGAATAGTGAGAGCTAACCTAAACTTGAGCCGCCTTTTGGTTTCTTTAAGTTTGTGAGGCGATTCAAAAAAAATAGCTGTTTGTGATGAGGCATTGATGGCTATGAACCGTAGTGTTGTTAATGCACAATAAATTTGATGCTATATTCTAATTGTTTGGCGGTTAAGCGGTATAATTGAAGCTCCCAATTGATCAATATAATTCAACTATAACAATGGATTAATTATGTCTCGTGTTCTGTACTCGGGTACTAAAAATGCATCCACTTGGGCCTTTAGGGCTTGGTTGGCATTGCGTGAACAGGAAGTTCAATTTGAGGAAGTGGTTGTAGATATTCGCCGGCCACAGCGATTCCAGAACTTACAGCGTATCGGTGAGCTATCCCCTGCGAGATCAGTACCGGTACTGGAAGAGGGGGATATGATTATTTTTGATTCCTTGGCCATTATGGAATATGCCAATGATATTGGCTTTGGTGAGCTGTTACCTCAAGATCCATTGATGCGGGCCCGAGCCCGGGCCATGCTTAGCTGGCAACATTCTGGGTTGTCCGGGTTGTGTCCACGTCTGTCCTTTGAAAGTGCATTTTATCCAGATAAACGTCTAATGACCCCTGAAGAAGAGATGGATGCGGAGCGCTTATTTGCCGCCTGGGAGGGAGAGCTTGAGCAAAATGGTGGCCCTTACTTGATGGGTGCTTTGTCCCTGGCAGATTTAGCCTTTGTGCCAACAGTGATAAGAATTTTCTCCCACGCCCCAGATTTGCAGCCCTGGCCGCTTACCAAACAGTGGATAGACCGGTTGCTGGGGCGTGACAGCGTAAAAGAGTGGATGTCAGAGGCTGCTGAACTGCCACCGGTAGTACTATCGGATTATCGGTAGGGACTAACTTCCGCAGAGATCAGGATTTTTTAGTGACTAAACCCGTTAGGTGAAGCTGAACCAGCTTCACCTTTTTTACTATTAGTGGCGTAAATTAATCGGAAAAAGAAGCAGGGTACGTATTTTTTATCGTAAGAAAGTTTCAAGCGCAATCACTGGCTAATAGTGATGCCAATGAGGTCTAAACTGTGCTGGGTTAACCAGTGCGCCAGTTGATGTTTGAGGCGATCAATTTATCAAATATTAAGGATAATATTTAGATCAATGAAAAGATTAGCCTTTAGTCTATGTTTCTTGTTGAGTAGTGGGGTACAGGCATCGTGCCACTTGGAAGAATATGAACGCTTTATCAATACTCAAAGCCTGGTAATGCTTGAAGCATCTGTAAAACTATTCGAGGAGGATAAGGAGAAGTTTAAAATTATTAAACCGTTTGTAAAATTGGAAGTGCGCAATAACAAGCTTAAGGTTTATGTGGCGAAGAAATTGAGTGAGAAGGAATCCACCGTTCTTAACTTTGAAGGCCCTATTGCGAATTACGTTCCCAGCGTATCGGTGCAAATTATGCCGGATGGCTCCATACGGGATAAAGTTGATTTGGCAATGTCTGATGATGTTTTTTATCGCACAGAGAAAACTGCCATGGCGCCACTGCAAAGTTTATATATGTTTCACGAGGGAATGAATGCAGCGGAAAAGAGAAAATTTACACGAGCAAGAAATTCCCTGAGTAAGCATATGGAGACCATTGAACAATTCTCATATATGAAAAGAGCCTTCACGATGCGTCTTGAAAATGTTTGCCCGGTAAATGGTTGAGTGTAAAATTATTTATGCTGCTATTTGAAATAAAAACGATAGCTTTGTTTCTGGCTACGGCGCTTGCAGAGATAATTGGATGCTATACAGTTTATTTGTGGTTAAAGCAGGATAAAAGTATTTGGCTGCTAGTGCCAGGAGGTATTAGCCTGGCAATATTTGCTTGGCTGCTGACATTGCATCCGGCCCCTGCGGGTCGGGTGTATGCGGCTTATGGGGGGATTTATATTTTGAGCTCAATAATGTGGTTATGGTTGGTTAATGGCGTTAAGCCCACCATTTGGGATGTGAGTGGTGCCGCTGTAGCAATGCTGGGTATGGCTATTATTATGTTTTCACCTAGGCAGATGGTTAGTTAGCTTAATTACATACACCTTACTGTTATCCAATATGAATAACGGTTGATTACTATATTTCCTGTTGGCACAAAACCTATGAGATGTAGATCTCCCTGAAGCTCAAAGAGCTTATGGGCCTGTGCAAACACCCCTTTTTTATCGAGCCAATTAATAATTGCTCTATGCTCAATCTCTCCTATAGTAGCCATGCTTGGGTGATTTCTATTGGGGCTTTCTATTAGTTCAATGTTTGATTGATCTAAAGCCATATAATTACTATATGGAGCTATTCGATCTGTAGATGAGGAGATTAATAATACCGGAATCTTGGAGGCATTGAGTAGAGGGAGAATATTGGTTTCGCTGGGTTCTATATCGGATCTCTCTAAAGCTAGGTTTGCTCCCCGGCGAATATCTTTGTCAGGAATGATCCGGCTAAGTATAGGATGATTTAGTCTTGCGTAATTATAAAAAGCTTGATCAAAAGGTAGCATTGGGGCTAGCAATATTATACCGGTTATATCAGATCTTAGGGTGGAAATATATAGTGCAGTTAGCGCACCCATGGAGTTGCCCAGTAAATATAAGTTTTTATCTTCGATTTCTCCTTTTTTAATCAAGTTGTTGATTAGCTGGTTAATGATCTTGCTATCGCCAACACCATATTTTTTAATGTTGTTTGATTCGCCGTGGCCAAGAAGATCCGGAATTATAACTTTGAATCCAAGAAAGCGAAAATATAATGCTGAATGCAGCATAAATTCTTTAGAGGCGCGAAATCCATGAAACAAAATTATCGTTCCTTTATATCTATTTTTTAGTTGCTCTCTACTGATATTGAGGTTAACAGTGCTTTTCTGGTCGTGTGCGTCGAATGTAACGGAATAGCTAAGTCTGTTTTTGGGTAGTGGTGATGCGTAATAATAGCTGACACAGTTTTCTCTATTTTTTGTGCAAAACTGATCCTTTTTAAAACCTAAATCGCTTACTTCCTCTGGCGTTATTGTTTCTGTAAATGGGAAGCTTTTAGATCTTTCTATAAGTGTGGCGATTCTCTTGGAGCAAGCTGGCATGGTTAAACAGGTGGCAATAATGATAATTGCTATATTAAATTTACTAGTGTTTCTTGCTGGCAAATAATGTCCCATGGCTGTCTCATTCAGGGGCATATTGCCTCTAAAAGATTAGATTTTAAGGGAATCGGTGCCAATAACTCCCAGCAATAAATTGTGCTTCGATATTTCCGGTGCCGCATATCTTGTGTTGTTTTTCATTAAATCAATAAGCTAGCGACAAGGATAATATATTGGGGGTTCAGGTTTTTCTCTTTGCAAAAGCGTTTGTTATTGAGGTGTTTCGAGCGAAAGACCACAGAAGCGGTTGGGGGAGATGTATTAACCAGGTGGCGACGCTTACTCTATTATTTAGCCCTCTCCTTCTTCCTCCTTTCTTTAGTGAAACCAATAAATCCGTAGCTGTACTGGCGCATATTAAAAGGAAAACCAAACTAAATTCCTATTTTATTAGGAACAATTTCTCATGGCTCTTTCTTGGCGCTGGATCAAAATCTCCTAGGCATACCCGGAACTATTAATAACGAATACAGCGCTAAGGATAAATTTGATGAAACTCCGTCGTTCAAATCTCTATAAAATCGCCATTGTCTCAATGATAGGGATATCCAACATCACCATTTCCAAGCCAGCGATTGCCGATGATGTTGAATGTGGGGATACGATAACCACATCTGTTACTCTGAACCAGGACCTCACTTGTGATGTCAGTCCCGCTTTAACAGTAATAGGCCCAGATGGACGCCTGGATATGACAGGATATGAGGTTAAGTGTGATGGTGGCGAAGTTGGAGTGCTGTTAGAGGGGCGTGCTGCGCTACTTCGAGGAGGGCAGGTTGCAGATTGTGAGGTTGGTGTTTTAGCGAATGGAAATGGATTTCATAATATTCAAGCGGTATCGTCTACGGCTAATGCCAGTGCTGGATTTCAATTGGTTAGCAATAGCAACTATATGACCGCCTGTACCGCTCAAGCAAATACTGGCGTTGGACTAATTGTCACTGGAGAGAGAAACAACGTCTTCCAGAATATCTTTGAAGAAAATACCTTGAGTGGTATTCAGATAGATGGTGATCGGTCATATATAACAGAGAATTTCTGTTTTGAGAATATTGGCTCAGGCATAGAGATTAATGATTCCAGTAATAGCTGGATCGTTGAAAATGCATCGGAAAATAATGGCACTTCAGGTGCGGGAACGGCAGGAATCTTAATGAATGACTTTGATCAGCAATATAACTTGATCATTTTAAATGTGGGGATTCTCAATGAAGATTTCGATGCGCAAGATTTAAACAGTGATCCTTGCAACAGTACTAATTTATGGAGAAATAATACCTTTGATACTGCAGACCCTAGTTGTTTGGATTGAAATACTCTTGTTGTATGGATGATTTACCTATAGTAACTAGTATGATGGTGCTGTCTGTTTTTTGCTCTAAGTTAACTGGTTGAGTCCCGATATATCCTGTGCTTTGCATAAACTAATTTACTAATTTTTGCAGAAAAATTTCTCATGGCCGTTATTGTTTTTTAGATCAAAATCAGCATGATGAATATCTTTGGAATCTGAGGTCTATTTGGGAGGTTTCTTGTGAGTGATATGTCTAGAAATGTGGTGAGTAAGTCGTTAATAACTTCTCTAGCCGTTTCTTTTTTAGCAATGCCTTTGATTTTACAGGCAAATGGTGCCGTTGAGTGCGGTGATACCATTACAAGTCGAGTAGTACTGGATCAAGACTTGCTTTGTGATGTTACCCCGGCTTTGACTGTCACTGGTCCAACCGGATATCTGGATTTGAATGGCTACACGCTGAGTTGCGATGGGGCCACAGTGGGAATTTTAGTTAATGGCATGTCAGCTATAGTATCGGGCGGGGTATTTAAAGATGGGTTTGTTTCAAATTGTAATACGGGAATTTCGGTTGAAGGTAGTGGTATTCATAATTTGTTGGGCTTAAATACGTCTGGTAACAGCTCATCAGGTATTGAGTTTGTAAGTAGTAACAATACGCTGATTCAATCAAATATATCTGATAACACTGGCACGGGTATTATTATCGCGGGGGGTAGTAATAACCTATTCTCGAATGATATTAGCCGAAATGAAATAACAGGCATACAGGTTGATGGCAGTAGTTCAATAATATCATCAAATACGGTATCAGATAATGTTTTAACCGGTATACAGATTAATAATGCTGGCAGTTGCCTTATTAGTCAGAATACAGTTGAGAATAATGGCACTGAAGGATCGAACACTGCAGGTATTTTAATGGAGTTGTTCGGTCAGACTGGAAATTCTATTGTTGGAAATACTGTTTCCGGTAATGAAGATTTTGATTTGCAAGATGATAACTCTGAACCTTGTGAGAATAGCTGGATAGGAAACACTCCTGATGCTACTACCTCTGGAGAGTGTGTAACATCAAACTAGTATTTCTTGAGGTTGGTTAATAGGCCTGTAGGTGATTCGCTATCTACTACAGGCCTATTAGGGATAGTCGTACTACTCAATGCAGGCTTCATTTGCTGAATCGAAAGTATTTCCCAGCCAGATTGCTCCGGCACAGTTACCATTTAGATCTATCAGGTCGATAGAGCCGTTATTTAAAGCGGTATTCCCGATCATTTGATTACCCGTTTGTCCTAGCCCGCTTACGAACATGCCAAAGGACGAGTTAGAGTTAAATGTATTTTGAATAAATGAGCTGTCGTCAGAGCCTTGAATAACAATGCCGCTTGGCTCATTAGAGCTTACTTGGCTGTCGGATATCAGTATTCTATCAGCGAATGTTATTATTCCATCTAGTGAGTTTTCCTCAACTGTAACTTGGTTTAGAGTATTGTCACTCCCAAATATTATTATGCCTGTACCGTTGTTATCACTGGAATTGACGTTTGTTAGAATATTATGGGTACTTTGAATAATTACTCCGGCCATAGAGGCATCAGTTGCATTAATGCCGCTTACAAAGTGAAATCCATCCCCCTGAAAACGAAGTGAAACACCGCAATTACTGATGCTGCTGGTTGAATTCTCTCCCCGGTTAGATTTGCAAACATACCATCGAGAAAGATTCCTGTTCCTACGCCGATACAGCTAATATTGTGATTGTTTAAATTGAGACTGCCATTTGGACCAATGATTGTAATAGCGGGGTCAGCAGCGCAATTTGTAATGTCGTTATCTAATACCTCTGCGGTTGTAATACTGTCACCACAACTTACGGCTAAAGTAATGCTCGATACACCTATTAAACAACAACCTGCCACTGCAATTATTGATGGCTTAATATTTGATATCCCCTTCATTGATATGTTCCTGTTGTGTTTGTCTGATATTTGAAGCGGTTGATATAGCTTAAATATCTCGAAGTCTGGCCTTTGTTTGGTTGATGGCAATAAGAATTTTTTCTCATATTGTTGGTAATCATTTCCTGGTTACTAATTGTGTGGTCGGGATAGGTTGTGGAGAGATTGGGTCTACATTATTTGATGTCTTTATGGGTGGATTTAATCCTTGGTTTTCGGTTTAAATATGCGTAATTTCCCCGCGATTATTTTTAGGGAGCCTCTTAATAACTCCGTAATGCCTCTGCGGGTCTTGAAGGCTGCAGATGTTAGGCGCAGCTCGCCGCGAATGGCCGTAGCCCTTTGCAAGAGCTGCAACGCAGCAGGTGCGGCCTTCAAGGCCCGCCCTTCGGGGCTTGCAAAGCGATTCACACTCCGCGTTGCGACTTCTTGAAAGGTCTAGACATTCCTGCGAAGCCGCGCCTTGATTGTGAACCGCTCTGCAAGCCAGAGGTATCACGAAGTTATTCAGAGGCTCCTTAGGTGGTTTTGTCGTATATATGTGTAGTGTTGGCGTTAAAAATAATGGATTGGGCCGCGGTATGGCTCTTTTCCTAAAGAAGGGGGAACTTTCTTCCTATTTTTTCAGCACTATTCTCCTATTGCTGAAAGTGCCATCGAGGATAAGACTCAACACAGCATCAAGCATGAGTTCCTGAAGGAAACTGGGGATTGAGTTCTTGAGAAGCGAGAGTTTATAAGCATAAATGCTGAAGTTCTGGTGTTTGTTTTAGCAAAATTAAGCGCAGCTGATCGTAAATTACTTTCTCTTAATGTTGTTGCGTAGGTGCTAATTAAATTTGTTTTGATGCGGTATAAGAATCTTAATTTAGCGACATTTCATATTCTAAGGAGATAAATATGAAAAGGTGTGCCCCGTTGGCGGCTGCGGTCCTACTTGCTATTGCAAGTCAGGGTGTTTTTGCCTCTGACAATGTTGCGGTCCAGAATCAAAGCGGAATAGGTAATACCGCGACAGCGGATCAAAGTGATCCAACTGTGACTTCTAACTTTATTAGCCAAACCCAAACTGGCGACAATAATACGGTATTTGCGGCCCAGGTAAATAGTAATACCACAAGCACGGTAAATCAGATACAAACCGGGACCTCAAATACTTCCACTGTTAGCCAGAATTCATCTGATACGGTGACTGCTGTTGTTACCCAGAATGGGATAACTAATACAGGCGTAATTAATCAGGTGTTGTCTACTACCAGCGTGGCAACTATTAACCAGTTTAACCTGACCAACTTTGGTACAGTTACACAGTCGAATAGCACTACTGATAATGCGGTTATCAATCAAGTGGGTGATTTAAATACGGGTACTGTTGTGCAAACCAATAGTATGACCAGTTCGGCGGTAACTGCTCAACAAGGGAACTCGAATGTGGCTACTGTGTCGCAATTTGTTTCTGACACAAATACTTCCACATTAAGTCAGCTGGGAAATAGCAATAACGCTACTGTGACGCAAACAGATAATAATAATACCAGTGCCATAAGTCAGCAGAGTGACTCCAATACGATTCTCCACTCTCAATCTGGTAGCTTTAATTTGGCAAGCACGACTCAAATTGGTTTGACCAATATGGGGTCAACTATCCAAAGCGGAATGTTTGGTGTTGCCACTTCATTGCAGCAGGGTAATTTGAACATGTTTACCGTTAGCCAAGCAAATGACTTTCAAAATGCCAATGTTACCCAGATTGGGAACAGTAATATGGTAATTATTGTGCAGTAGGGGGAGAGGAGAAGGGTATTTGAGTGCTGGTCGCTGTGCGAAGTAATCTCGCTCAGCGACCGGGCTTTTAGCTATCGATAAATAGCTTATTAGAAGCGGTAAGTAGCAGATACGCCGACGTTGCGAGGCTCAACAATTGCTACGTAGCCATCGGGGTAGCGATCCCCAACTGGCTCAAGAGTCAAGTAACCCTCTTCGTCAAATACGTTGTTGATATAAGCAGAGATGCTCCAGTCCTGGCCTTCATAGTTAGCATTCAGGCGTGTCAAAACGTAATCGCCAGCAACTCTCTCTTCGGTATTGGTAAAGTCACCGTAGTATTCACCCACATAATTTGCAGAGATACCGACGTTGAGCGCATCGGTAACCCAGAACTTTGTGCCCAGATTTGCAGTAATGTTGGGCGCAGAGTTGAGCTCATTGCCATCGGCATCAGAGTAGTCAGTACCGGCATCAGTAATTTCAGTTTCCAGCAAGCCAAGCCCGGCACGCAATTCCCATGATGGAGTCAGCATGGCGACTGCTTCAAGTTCCATACCGTAAGTCTCAACTTCGTCCATATTGACGATAACACGGGAAGAACTCAGGGCCTGGTAGCCGGAGTAGTCGTTAAAGAACAGGTTACCACTCAGGTTGATGGTGCCGTTAGCCAGGGAGCTACGTACTGCCAGCTCGTAGGTGTTAACGGTTTCTTCATCGTAGTAGTAATAGTCTTCTGCAGCGAAGTTAAGGGCGCCACCTCCGGCGTTGTAGCCTTTGCGGGCACTGGCAGAAACAACTGTGTCCTCAGTCAGATCGTATTGCAGGGCGAGTTTAGGCAGGGTGGTGGTTTTGTCGGTTTCGTCTGGGTCCAGCCCCGCGATCAAGTAGCCATTATTGAAATTGAAGTCACGACTTTGCTCTTCATTCTCCACACGCAGGCCACTGATCAGGTTCAATCGGTCAGTCAGTGCGTAGGTTACTTCACCATAAATAGCGGTAGAGGAGCTCTCGTCATCGCCGAAATAAATGGTGCTGCCGCTGCTGTCAAACTCCTGCTCTCTCTCGAAGTGCGCAAATCCGATAAAGCCGTGCAGGGTGTCACTGGTGAGGCCAAAATTCAGCTTTGCGTCGATAGTGGTATTTTGCTCGTCCATGCGAACATACTGTTGGCTGCTGGCATCTTCTTCGTAGGAATCAAAGCCCCACTGGTAATCCATATAGGCTGCCAGGACCTCGATAGAAATATCATCGCTGATTTGGTAGTCCACTTTTGCGCTGGTGGTTATGGATTCGGTGTCCATGTCGCGATAGAAATAAGTTTCGTAGTCATCAACACCGGTCAGGGTGTAGTACATACGGCCGGTATTTCCGTCTTCACTGTTAGTGGACACAGTAAACAGTGTTTTCAATTTTTCAGTAGGGGTCCACAACAACTTGCCTTTTAGGCGCTGGGTTTCCAGGGTGTTCAGGTCGAAGTCAGCGGGGTTGCCCTCGTACTCTTGAGCATTGCTGATAGTGTCGCCAGTGAGCTGTTGGGCAGTGAGGCGGAATGCTAGGGTGTCTTCAACGATCGGACCGGAAATCATACCGGAAGTATCGATGTAACCGTCCTGATCGCGGTAGCCAACGCGAGCTGCACCTTCCCAGTCGAAGCTCGGGTCTTTGGTTTTGATATAGACGGAACCGGCAATGCTGTTACGGCCGTTGCTGGTGGACTGGGGGCCGCGAAAGACTTCAATTTGCTCCACATCCCAAATACCGGAGTCGCCAGTAAGGTCTGCGACAAAAGGCTCGGCAACACCATCAATAAGTGTAGAAACTCGGGTTTTTGCACCACCGGAGAAAGAGTTAAAGCCAGTGGCTGAACCGTTGCCGGACACACCGCGAATATCTGGGGTGGCACCAGAAAGTACTACTACGTTAGAGATATTGGATACCGCATCAGTGATGCTCAGGTGCTGCATGCTATTTAAGGTTTCTTCGGTAATTACGGATACAGAAGAAGTGGTTTCCTTGAGGGAACGCTCTGTTTTCTCACCAATAACAATGACGTTTTCCATTGCTTGCGGTGCATTGTCATCCTTTTTCTCATCTGCAGCTAATACGGCAGTACTTAGTGAGGCAACAATAGCAAGCGAAACGGCGTTGCTGAGAAGGTGGCGTTTAAACATGGCGTAATCCCTAGCAATATAAAGAAGTCAGAACGACAAAGAAGATCGGCACGGAATATAATGCTAATCATTCTTATTTGCAAATATAAGAATACCGAAATAAACTTCTAATATTCTTACTTTGAGCATCGGCTTGTGTTTCAACGATTGGTCAATGCTTAGTAACCAGTCTGCTACCCCTTTGGTAGTAGTACTTCTAATTCTTAAGTGAAAACTAGAAATGTATTCCTCAGTTTTAACAGGATTCGGACTACTTGGTTGTATTCTTGCGTCCTCTGTCTTTTATTTGGGGTGTCCCAACCAACAGTGGCGTGAGCAGAGGCCGATCCAGTTTTACCCCGCTCTCCTCACCTGTCTTGCGCTTCTCGTTATCTCATGGGTGCTTTTCCATCAAAGTTTTTCGGCAATGTCCGCGTCCTTTACACTTCTTAGCACAACTATGTTAGCTCTGGGGTTGCTGCCTTTTAGTGGTGTGCTGGATAAGCCGGGCAAAGTTCTGGCAAAGAAAAAGAAGCGTATTCAAAAAGGATTAGAAGGCTATAAGCCCCAGTGGTGGGTAAAAAGCCTTTGTGCAGTTTTCTTCGGATTGTCGATCGCGATTGCCATTTCCGGATTGATTGCCTTATGGGGCCCTGGAGATGTAGCGGTCGACGATAGAAGCCAATTTGTGATGTGGATAATTACCCCTATCTGGCTAACTTTGGTGAGTTTGGTGTATCTATTCATCAATGTAAGACGCATGTTGTCCCTCTACCTGGGGCTAAATTTGGTGCTGTTTACCCTGTTGTGGATCGCGAGATCCGGAGGCTGAGGCTATGCGTGTTGAACTGATCAAAACTTATAAGAGCGTGCATACCTGGACCGGTATTCTTGCAGGCCTGTTTCTATATATCGCTTTTGTCGCTGGTGCCCTGACTATGTTTAAAGGGCCGCTCAATCAATGGGCCCTACAACCTGAGACTACCCTGCCAAGTATTTCTGTCGAAAAGTATGACAGCCTTATTACAGAGGTTTTACAGGCGCATCCTGAGGCCGCAAAGCGAATGACAGTTCACCTGCCGCTAGCTGGATTGCAGGTGGCGCCGGTGAGCTGGGAAATAGAAGATGAAGTAACCCATGATCACACTCTCTGGTATGCCAGTTTCGATGGAAATGGGAAGCTGATCACTCAGAGCTTTACCGTTTCTGCGATTGGTGAATTTGTTGACCATTTACATCGCACCGGCGGTATTCCCGGTGGCGAAGGCCATGATGCTTTCGGTACCTATGTATTGGGTGTTGTGGCGGCACTGTATTTTATTGCGCTGGTTTCTGGCTTGATTATTTTCCTGCCAACCTGGTTTAAGGATTTATTGGTACTCCGAAAGGGTAAGAACCGCAAGCGCTACTGGCTGGATTTCCACAATGTGCTGGGGATTACTTCCTTACCGTTCCACCTGATCATCGCCTTTACCGCCTTTGTGTTTGCTTTCCATGACCCGCTTTATGATGCCCTGCGCGTGACGGCCTACGGCGACTCGCCCATGTTCACTCGGCCCGCCCCCCAAGAAGTTAAGAGCTTTTCCGAGCTAGTGCCGATTGCCGAGTTAGAAACTGCGATCCAGGAGTGGGAATCCAAATTCCAGATGGCGGAAATCCTTTATATAAATTTGGATACCCGCTCACCGCGTATGCGTGTAGGTGGAATCATGCATGGCGAGGTGGTGCGCGGTGCGGAGTATGCCTATGTACTAGGCAACCCTTATTTGAGCGAGATTCCTTATAGCAGCTTTATGCCGAGCAACTTTAATGGCTACAGTGGCACAGTAATGAGCATTTTCTCCCTGCACTTTGGCAGTTTTGGTGGAAATGCAGTGCGTTGGGTGTATTTCGTGCTCGGGATTATGGGGGCACTGATCTTTTTTACTGGCAATCTATTGTGGATTGAAAGCCGCCGTAAAAAACGCAGGGCGCAGGGAGCTCTGCCGGTACAAACAACCTCATCAATGGTAATGGCAAGGCTCACAGTGGGCGTTGGTCTGGGCACTATTTTGGGTATCGCCGCCAGTATGCTGGCGGTTAAGTGGTTGCCCCATGCGCAAGTGGATATTGAATTTTGGCAGAAAACCACTTATTACACAGGCTTTTTATTTGCGGTGGCTTGGGCATTTGTTCGTCGTCCCATGGCCGCTGCTCGGCAGCTCCTTGTTTTTTGTGCCGCTGCTATCTTCCTGATACCAATTAGCTCGCTTATCAAAGGCGAGTTGCTGGGAGCTGCCACTCAGGTCTGGGCAGTGGACTTTGTTGCGCTATTGCTAGGTGTATCACTTGCTTTACTTTCAGTTCATCTTTGCAAGAGGCAGGCAAAAATCGAACCGGACAGTGTCTGGTCTGAGCTGGTGGAGAGCCCCGTAACAGAAAGCAGTATTCCAACTCCTCTGCCTAATTCTCATCCACAGGCATCGAGTTAACAGGATTGGTTAAAGAAAGGGCTCTATTCAGGGCCCTTTTTATTGCACTCGCAAGTTTCATTTTAAGAGTTGGCAGAATGTACAAGTGCTGCCATAAATACAGGCATTTTTTCCTCCCTACATATACTCCAACCTGACAACTAAACTTTTTACCGCTATTTGATGAGGCGGAGGTTCCACCTGGAAAGGCACTTTCTTCCCAGTCGCTCACAACTAATCTCTCATAGAGAAAGTATCCTTTTTCATTAATACTGACTTCAGCATCGTTTTATTACTCAAGAAGTATCGCAATATTGTTGTTTGTATGCGAAGTAGTATGAGTTTGACTTATGAAGCCAGTCATTCAACTGTTACCGCCCGCCCCTAAGTGGCCTATGCTATGCGCCACGACCTCAATATTTGTTCTACTCAATGATGCTGCGTTCTTGAAAAAATCGTCGTAAAAGCTTTCGAGCTGGACCTGTCATCTTTAAGGAGTATTAGATGAGCATGTACAGACCTGTTGCAGCAACTGTTTTATTCTCAATGATTGGAACTGCCGCTCTTGCCGCAGACCACACCTATGATGTCCTTCAGATAGGATCGGGTAATACCGCTAACTCAGATCAAAGTGACAATTCTGCTGTTGGTGATACGGTTATCCAAGTTCAGGTGGGTGATGATAATGAGGTGAATGCAACCCAGAACCTATTTACTTCCTTCAGTTTGATTCAACAATCACAGGTGGGTGATAGTAATTATATTGAGGCAACCCAAGCCGGCTCAGTTTTTTCAAGCATTCTAGTAGAGCAAATTGGTGATAATAACTCAGCGACACCCGCGCAGGAGTTTGCCGAGTTAAGTACTATTTTGATAGTGCAGATTGGGGATAATCATGAAGCCTCATTTACTCAAACAAATACACTGAATGAGTTTATTGGTATTGTTCAGGTGGGAGATACTAACGTTCTGAATGTATCGCAGACTGGCTCAGCAGCAAACTCTATCTCTATGCATCAAGAAGGTAGTGCACAGAGTGCGGCAGTGACACAAACTGCAAGTGTAGGGAATAGTATTACCACTGAGCAATATGGAAGTTCCAATACGTTAAATATAAGTCATACTCTTGCCTTTGACTCTACTGCAATTGTTGCTCAGGATGGTACAGGCAATAGCGCAAATACTCTTCAACAATCTATCGGGCACTACAGTGAAATTCGCCAGGAAGGCGAAGGCATGGATGCCTGGCACTCTCAGACTGGTGTCTACAACGAGGCATACTCTCAGCAATTTGGCGAATCAAACAGTGTAGATATTACTCAAAGCGGAGAGTTTGGTGTTGTTTATACGGAACAGCATGGCAGCACCAATACTGCTGAAATAGATCAGGCAGGTGCCTTTAATAGTGTAGATATTATGCAATTAGGGGGATCAGGAAACTCTGTAATGGTCACTCAGCTGGCTAGCTTTAATGCCAGCTCCACTTCCCAGCTAGGAAACTCAAATCAGATCACTCTTACACAAGCCAACGCTAATAATAGTGTGTCTACTACTCAAGTAGGAGACGGTAATGTGGGTATGTTAACTCAGTAAATTATAGGTTCGAGTGCTGAAGTGATAAGGGGCATATCTGTCACATTCTTTGGCTCTGTAAAAAAATAGCGGCGGCAAGCCTAATTGCCTGCTGCTTTAAGGAGTTAGTGATGAATTCGTTCAAGCCTATTTCGGTGGGTATTTTAGCTGCGATGGTTAGCGCTTTTTCAGTGGCTGCTGATAACACTTATGAGCTTATCCAAATTGGTAATGGTAATACCGCGTCGGCGGATCAGAGTGAGATAACGGTAGTTGGCAGTACCGTCATTCAGGTACAAATTGGCAATTCTAATGATGCTCAGGTAACACAGGAAGGCTTGACTATATCTAGTACAGTTATCCAACGACAAGTTGGTATCGCCAACATGTCAAATGTACTGCAGGAAGGTGCGATATCTACGACCTCTACAGTTGCTCAATATGGAGAAAGTAATACTGGTAATTCCCAGCAGTTTGATACGGAGGGAGATATAAGTGATATTTTCCAGGTGGGTTCCAGTAATACCATGCTCGTTGAGCAAGACAGTAGTCTTAATAATTCCATAAGTATTGGCCAGTTAGGGGTAAATAACATGGGGTTTGGCTCTCAGAAGAATGCATCTGGTAATGTGGGAGTGATGGTTCAGGTGGGTGAGAATCTCAACTTTATTCTGAGTCAGAATGCTGGTGAGATGAATACTGCAATAGGCTTTCAGGCCGGTAACTTACACGGAATGTCTATTAACCAGAATTTGGCCTCGGCATCTAACTCTGTAGGGATTCAAGCAGGTGGGAATAATAATAGTGCGGAGTCGCGACAGGTAGGTTTAGGACATGATAGTTTTATCTTCCAAAATGGTACCAATCTTGGAGCCCTAACTGAACAAGAGGGGTTATTTAGTACCGCGTATACGGAACAGTTTGGTGGAATAAACACGGCCATAACGCTACAGACTGTTGGGTTTAACACTGCAGAAACACTCCAGTTTAGTGGTTTACTCAATGAATCTTTAATATTGCAATTTAGCGGATTTAATACAGCGGCTGCTGTCCAAACTGGAGCCAGCAATTCTACAAGACTTAGCCAAACAACAGGCGGAAATCTTGCAGGTTCTGCCCAGTATGGTGATAACAATACGGTATTGGGTCTTCAGTAGCGTATTGATTTTAAATTCATTAGGAGATCCAGCCTCCCTCATTATATGGGGAGGCTGTCTAAAACTCACAATATGAGACAATTTTTTCTCCCAAAGGGTTTAGTGATGACTAAATTTGAGCCTCTCTCGGTAGGTGTGTTACTTGTGCTAGCCAGTGTATCCTCTGTAGCTGCCGATAACACCTATAACCTCATTCAAGTGGGGTCAGGAAATACAGCAATGGGTGAGCAAAGCGATCCCAGTGTTACCAATAGCCTAATTAGCCAAACGCAAATAGGGAATAACAATGATACTACTGGAGAGCAGCAATCATTTACCGAATCTAGCGAAATAGTTGTAGTTCAGTTGGGTCAAGGTAATACCGCAGAAGTTGAGCAAAGCGCTTCTGTTTTAACCAGTATCACAGTTACACAGATTGGTTCGAATAATTTTTCAATTATTTCACAAGATGGGGTCTTACTATCTACCATTGATTCCGTACAGCTAGGAGACGGTAATGTCAACGGTCTTGTTCAAGATAGCACTTTAGGAAGTATTATAAATATCGTGAGCATTGGTGATGGTAATAATGCTAATGTGGCACAAAATTCCAGTGTGGATATTTCTGCCAGAGGAATAACTTTAGGTGATTCAAGTAGTATAACAATTACCCAGGAGTCTGGTCAGGTGAATTCGGCAAGTGGATTTCAGTTTGGGTCAATGAATACTCTATCACTTACTCAGAACGGTGGGGCTGGTAATGCTGAGGTTACAGTGCAAACGGGAAATGCACTAAATGCTCAGACATTTCAGATTTCTGCTAATGGTTCTCGTTCATTTATCTATCAAAATAATAATAATAATTCTTTTGAAAGTCGTCAGGAAAATGTGGGTAACGTTAGTATTGGATTCCAAAATGGAACCAGCTTAGAAGGAATTCAGAATCAGATTGGTAACTTTAGTAGGGGGTTTATCCAGCAATTTGGTGGGCTGAATTTTGCTGAGCTTGCTCAGGGTGGTGATTTTAGCACTTCAGAGATCTTGCAGTTTAGCGGGCTTCTCAATAATGCAGTTGTTGTGCAGCTGGATGCATTTAATACTGTCGGTGTGATACAGACCGGTGATACAAACTCTACCCGCCTCAGTCAGGCTACAGTGGGAAATTTTGCTACCTCTGCACAGTTTGGTGATAGTAATACTATTTTGGGACTTCAATAACTTTATTGATTTCAAGCAACTTAAGTAAATCTATCTCTTCCATTTCTTGCGGAAGTTGTCTGGATTCAGGGTTTTAAGCTGAGTTTGATCTTTTAAGGGAATTATGATGACTGTATTGAAACCTGTTTTAGTAGGAATTCTGGCTGTTGTGGCCAATACGGTTTCAGTGGCTGCTGAAAACACCTATAACCTGATACAGGTCGGATCGGGAAATATGGCAACGGGTGAGCAAGGTGATTTAACGGTTAGTAATAGCCAGATTAGCCAGATACAGATTGGTAATGACAATGAGGTGACAGGTGAGCAGCAGTTGTTTACCGAGTCTAGTGAGATTTATCAGTTACAGCTGGGTGCCAGTAACTCTACCGAATCTAACCAGAGCGCAGCTATATCGTCCACCATTACCATTATACAGATTGGGAACAACAATAGTGCCGAAAATATCGGTCAAACGGGTACTGCACAATCGAGTATTGCTATTACACAAGTTGGTACCAATAACGATGTTGGCTCGTCTCAAGCCGGCGTGGTAGCTGGAGATATTAGCGCAATTTTAATTGGTGACGGCAATAACTCAAGTTTAACACAGGATAGCAGTGTCAGTGACTCTATAAGAGTAACGATAATTGGCGATTCCAATAGAAGTGGAGTATCACAAAATATTGGTTTTGAGAATTCTGTAGTTAATTTTCAGTTTGGGTCTAGAAATGATTCGAATGTTGATCAGAATTTAGGGGTGGCCAATAGTGTTCTTGTTGTGCAGTCGGGTAATGAATTGCGTTCTTTTGTAGCTCAGAGTACAGCTGCGAGTTCGTCCTCACTTGTGAGTCAAAAAAATACCGCAAACTCTTATGCAGTTAGGCAAGAGAATATAGGTAATTTAAGTGTTGGAGTTCAGGACGGTATTGGTCTGGACGCCATGCAGGATCAAATAGGTAATTTTAGTGCTGGGTTAGTCCAGCAGTTTGGAGCTTTAAATTTTGCTGAATTGGCTCAAAGTGGAGATTTTAGTACATCAGAGATGCTGCAATTGAGTGGATTTCGTAACAATGCTTTTGTTTTGCAGCTGGAGGCATTCAATACTGCTATTGCAACACAGGCTGGGGATACGAACTCTACCCGTTTGAGTCAGGCTACAGTGGGGAATTTGGCTAATTCCTCCCAGTTTGGTGACAACAATACAGTTTTGGGGCTTCAGTAATCAATATTGTCAGATGAAAGGGAGTAACCGCTCATGAAGTACAGTTCTCTTGCGGCCTGTGTTCTGTTTTCGATTTCCAGTGCAGCAGGGATAGCTGCTGATAATACCTATCAGCTCATACAGATTGGTGAAGGTAATACGGCAGAAGCTGATCAGAGTGATCCTGGCGTGAATGGAAGTACTATCATTCAACTACAAGTTGGTGCCAATAATGAGGCTACGGCAACTCAGATTTTTTTGACAGAATCTAGCACTATTGTACAGAGGCAGATTGGTAGCAATCTATCTGCCTCTGCACAGCAGAGGGGGTCACAACTAACTCAACCTCTGTTCAGTATCAGTTTGGCACGATGAGCACGGTTAATTCATTTCAAGCTAATTCTGAAAATAACTCTGCTTTTGTCTTGCAGAGTGGAATAGGACTTGATGTATCCATCTTACAGGCCAATGCCGCTGATAATTCGGCTGTTGTTCGGCAGTTTGGTAATAATAGTAGTTCTGGAATTTTTCAGGTTAATAATAGCTTTGGAAATGTAGCGGTTCTTTTTCAAGCGGGTGACAATGGAGGATTTAACATATCACAAACTACCGCGAGTGACAGCTATGCTGCTGGCGTCCAGGTGGGAAATGCTGTTAGAGTGGAAATTGAGCAAAAGTTTGTCGTCGGCGCCAGTTCTTTTGTAATTCAGCGTGGTAATAATAACTTCGTAACAGTTACTCAAGAAATTCTGGGAAATGATAGTTATATCCTGCAAAGTGGTACTAGCCTTGAGGCGACTCATGATCAGGTGGGTGAATTCAATACTGCAATTACCGAACAGCGCGGCGGTATCAATGTTGCTGCGACAGGGCAAACGAGTCAGTTTAATTTTTCTGAAACCTTCCAGTTAAATGGCTTGCTTAATCAGTCCTTAATTAACCAGATTCAGGGGTTTAATACTGCAGCGGTTGTACAGGATGGTGATTCCAACCAAGTGGGGTTAACGCAGGGAACAGTGAGTAATATAGCTACTGCCACTCAATTTGGAAATAGTAATACTGTGCAAGGGTTTCAGTAAGTTGGCTTTTAGCGGCCAATTCTATATCAGGTTAGACAACGGACGCGCCGATAATTTCCCTAGAGTTATTTAGTGACGCATCACTTGATAGGATTGTTTGAATAACTCGGCTGGTTCGGGCTTTTCCATATGCACATTGAAAATAAAAAGGTTCTAGTAGGGTGGGAAGACTTTTAATGCGTCATTAAAAACGCATAAGTATAGATTTCGGAGCCATTTAAAGTTTTGCTTTAACTGTTGCTATACTTCTCCGTATATCAAAACTCTTTAGCAAAAATTTATTCTCGAGGAAATGATGAATCTGAAGGTATGTGCATCATTGGCATTATTAACAATCTTTATTTCAAAGCCAATTTTTTCCCTGGCAGATGTTCAGTGTGGAGATACGATAACGACAGCAGAAGTTCTCAGTCAGGACCTTTCCTGTGATCTTGAAACTCAGGTCACAATAGAAGGGCCTTCCGGAAGCCTGGACATGAACGGTTATGTACTTACTTGTGAAGATAGTGATAGCGCAGGGATCTCTCTTGAAGGTTTAGGAGCTGTATTAGTAGGAGGTACCATAGACACTTGTGGAATTTCTGTCTTTTTAGAAGGCGATGGATTTCATTCAGTTCAAGGTTTGATTTCTGATAGTCCAGGGGTGGGTTTTATAGTGGAGAGTGACAATAATTCTATTAATGGCTCAATGTTTCTTTCAGGTGGCCCTGGTAGCATTGGTTTTCAACTCAATGGGGATTTCAGTCATATTTCAGGGAACTCTCTAAGTGGTAATAGTGATGCCATAGCGGGGATTGTCATTGCGGGTAGTTTCAGTCAGGTTATTCAGAATACCATTGATGGATCTATTTTTGGAATTATTATAGAGCCTCCAACTGTTAATGGATTGGTGATACAGAATGTGATATCGAATTCTTCAGATATTGGCATCGTGATGGATTTTGATATAGTGGATCCGCCTTCAATGAACTACATTATTTCGGGAAATCAGGTGACTGGTAGTAATGGTGAAGCTGATTTGGTAGATGAGACTCCTGATGCTTGCCTCTCCAGTAATACTTGGTTTGGTAACATATTTGATACTGCTAGCCCAAGTTGCTTGGAATAATTGTATTCTTGTTATTGGTGGGAGAATAGCGTGTTGCTTGCTCAATAAGTATGCTATCCAAAGCTATATAGCTCTGATTAGAACCTCTTTTGTCTTAGCGCCATGGCTAATATCAGGAGAAGTAAAAATGAGAATGTCATTGATATGGGAACGAATTTCACTGATGGGATTTCCAGGTAGCCCTGGAAAAAACTGTAAATTGCGGAAGTAAAGGCAAAAGAAAAGGTGAGTAGTGCAGATGCCATACCGTGCCCACCTTTAATTTCTGCCATGGCGAAACTGCTGGATAGCGGGTTTAGAAATCCTACAACAAAACAACATAGATAAAGTGAACCTAGCAAGAAAGTTAGAGTGGAGTGGTACTCCAGGTAGATAACAGCAGCTACTGGTATTAGTAGGGTTATCAAAATCCTCACTATTGGTAGTTTGTTGTAATTAACCAATATCCTAAATGTGAGTATGCCCAGTATATAGGTGGCGCTCAATCCAGTAACCGCGAGGTTTAATTGCATATAGGAGAGCGTGGCGCTGTACTTTAAGATTCCATGAATATTACCGATAATTGTCTGCATAATCAGTGCATAGCCAACCCCTGTTGATAACATATTTAATATGCAGCTTTTTGTTGTTAGACAGCGCTTCCATATATTTAAGACTGATTTAATCGTTGAAAGGGGCTGTCGATCTTTTCTGAGCGCAAGCTGTGAGTAGATCAGCATTGCCACCTCAATAGCTATCATTATGTAATAGGCGTATCGCCAATTAATGGGTATAAGAGTGTGGGCGAGTATTGTTGCTAAAATAGGGGCAACAATAATAGTTAGCGAAATAAATGAGGTCCGTTTCTTTACCGCTTCAGAAGAGCTGGCGTGTCGCAACATCACCGATCGCCCTATAGAGGAATAGCACCCAGTCCCGCCACCTATCAGGATGCATCCCAGGTAAAAAGTAGAAAGGCTATGTGTATTGGCGACAGTGAAAAGTCCAGCAATCGACATAATCTGAGCATATTTCAAAATGCGACCAGCACTAAAAATATCCGAGAACATGCTAAGAACAATGGCGGAGGCAGAAAACATCAGGTACAGAGTACTTATCGCCAAATGAATCTGGCTCGTCTTAACCTCCAGGCTGGAGGCAATGGTGTCGCTTAAAGGCATAGATAACATCAGCGTCATGTAGCTGACAGTTGCCAGGCCATAGGAGAGATAGTGAAAGTTCGGTTCAGTGAGCTTATTCAAAGGATTGATAGAAGTTTTGAGTTGTTTTTTCTCGTGGCTACCGGAAACTAATGTAGCTTAAGGCTGGTAGCGGTAGGTGATTTATAAGTAGTTAGGATTGGGGTTGTCGAACTTTTCTATGTGCTCCTCTAGCAAATAAATCCCCATAAAAAAGCCCCGGCAAGCCGGGGCTTTTAACCTCATATTTTAGTTATGGTTGGCCGATTGGCGCTGCGCAGGCGAGATAGACATCCAATTGATTATTGGTGAAGCTCAACCCTTCCAGTGTCAATCTCACTTGATCAAAGTCACTATTGGTGGTGGCCAGCAGTAAGCGGTGGTTATGTGCACCGTTGACTTTGAATGGGGCCAGACGATATCCACTAGTGGACTCCCCTGTAGCTACTCCATCCAGGTAAGTGCTGATTGTGATGGTGTTCAGGTAGATGATATCCAGCAGTGGTGTGGTGTGCTCTACCAGGAAACCGACCACATGGCGTCCCTCTTTAACCGAGTGGTGGTTGATTTGAATATGGGTAGAGCCACCTGCACCGCTGACAACTTCCATTCTGGCAGCATCCGATAGGACGCCGTTAAATACCCTTTCTACTGCAGTAATAGAACATCCATCGCAGGGCTGTTCGATACCGTAGCTCAGGTCTGCATCTACACCGTTAACGATCTCCAGGTCTTCAAACGCTGCACAGGATAGTCCTGATTCGAGGTCGCAGGCATCGCCGATACCATCGTTATCAGAATCTTCCTGCCCGGGATTGTGAGTCTGGGGGCAGTTGTCGGAGTCATTTTCTACTCCGTCGCCATCCATGTCTGAGTCGCAAGCATCTCCCTCTCCATCACCATCAGTATCGGTTTGGTTTGGATTTGGAATCGCGGGGCAGTTGTCGACGGTATCATCAAGGCCGTCATCGTCGCGGTCGTTATCGCAGAGGTCTCCGGCACCGTCGTTATCGCCGTCTTCTTGCCCTGGATTCGGAATCATTGGGCAGTTGTCGACGTCATCATTAACGCCATCACCATCCAGGTCTTCGTCACAGGCATCCCCAATACCGTCACCGTCAGTATCGGTTTGGTCGTTTGGCGTTAGTGGACAGTTGTCATCGGTGTTGTCTATGCCATCGCCATCAGCATCGCTATCACACTCATCGCCGACACCGTCGCCATCCGTGTCCGTTTGATTCGGGTTGGGAATGGCTGGGCAATTGTCTTCACCATCGTCGTGGCCATCGTTGTCGGTATCATTGTCATCGTCGCAAACGTCACCGATGCCGTCACCGTCCTGATCGGCTTGATCATCATTTGGAATAGCCGGGCAATTGTCGGAAGTGTCCGGGACAGTGTCACCATCCCGGTCGCTGTCACAGACATCACCAACGCCATCCTGATCGATATCCGACTGATCGCTGTTGGCAGTATCCGGGCAGTTATCGTAGGCGTTATCTACGCCGTCGTTATCGTTGTCGCCATCGCAGGCATCGCCGATTCCGTCGTTATCACTGTCTTCCTGTAGTGTATTGCTGACATAGGGGCAGTTATCGTCGTCATTGAAGATACCGTCTCCATCAAGGTCTGGATCGCAGGCGTCACCGACTGAATCCCCGTCGGTATCTGTTTGATCACTATTGGATGCCGTGGGGCAGTTATCGGCTGTGTCATCGACGCCGTCGTTGTCGTCGTCGCTATCACAGATATCGCCGCTGCCATCCCCGTCACTATCGAGTTGGTCTGAGTTGGGTATTGATGGGCAATTGTCGGCATCGTTATCGGTGCCGTCTCCATCCAGGTCTTCGTCGCATGCATCCCCGACACCATCTCCATCCTGATCGATTTGATCGGTGTTGGGGACGAGTACACAGTTGTCAACGCTGTCAGGTACCTGATCGCCGTCGACATCGGTGTTGTCATCGCAGGCATCTCCGTAACCGTCACCATCTGTATCTGTTTGATCTGCGTTGGGTACCAGCGGGCAGTTGTCATTTTCATTTTCAACGCCGTCATCATCGCGATCGCTGTCGCAGGCATCGCCGGTGCCGTCGCCGTCGGTATCGGTTTGATCATCGTTGGCAACGGCCGGACAGTTGTCATTACTATCGTCTATACCATCGCCGTCATCGTCGCTGTCACAGCTATCGCCTTGCCCATCACCATCGATATCGCTTTGGTCTGAATTGGCGGTAGCAGGGCAGTTGTCATCGTCGTTTTCAATACCGTCACCATCCTGGTCGCTATCACAGGCATCGCCGACACCGTCTTCGTCGATATCACTTTGGTCGCTATTGCCATGGCTGGGGCAGTTGTCATTCTCATCATCGACAGAGTCATTGTCGTCGTCGCTATCACAGGCGTCGCCAATGCCATCTCCGTCGTTATCGTCTTGGCTTGGGTTGTGGGTGGATGGGCAGTTGTCATCTTCGTTATCGATGCCGTCACTGTCCGCATCGTCATCGCAGGCATCGCCTATACCATCGCCATCCTGGTCGGTTTGTGAGGAGTTGGCTGCGGTTGGGCAGTTGTCGTCTTGATCGTCTACGCCATCACCGTCGTCATCGCTGTCACAGGCATCGCCAATGCCGTCTCCGTCAAGGTCGGCTTGGTCTGGGTTGGATGCGGCTGGGCAGTTATCCTGGCCATCGTCGTGGCCGTCATTGTCAGTATCGCTATCTTCGTCACAGGCGTCGCCGATGCCGTCATTGTCCTGATCTGATTGGTCTGGGTTGGCTACATCCGGACAGTTATCCAAGCTGTCGGTGTAGTTGTCCCCGTCGCGGTCGTTGTCGCATACATCCCCGACGCCGTCGCCATCGATATCACCCTGCTCACTATTTGAATCAGCAGGGCAGTTGTCAGAATCGTTGGGGACGTTGTCGCCATCCAGATCGCTGTCACAGGCATTGCCTATGCCGTCGCTATCACTGTCGGCTTGGTCCGAATTCGGGGTTTGTGGGCAGTTGTCTGAAATGTCTGGGTGGGAGTCGCCATCGTCATCAGTATCACAGGCATCACCGCTGCCGTCGCCATCTAAATCATCCTGGTCTGAATTACTAACAGCCGGACAATTGTCATTATCATCATCGATACCGTCACCATCTGAATCTGTGACGCCAGGGGGCGGGAGCAAGTCATCGGCGGCATCGCCCCGGCCTCCATCAGAACCGCAGGCACTTAAAAGTACCAATGAAAATAGTATCGCAATAAGCGAAGGTAGACGCATGGTCATAATCTCCCGAACAAAATCCATTTTTGTTATCTGTCGGACAAGCGCGGTAGACCTATAAAAAATACGCCTGCAATAATTATTTATTCTGGCGCACTTAGACTCCGGCTTATTTTTAGATAGGTGTCCTTATTTGGGTTGTACGTATTTCTAATACTAAAGTTATGGCGCACAACCGTTTATGAGTGTGATAACTATGCGTTCTTTCTCACTAAAAGTGTGATGAATGGCGAAATTTTGGCGGGATAATTTATGGGTGATAAAGCATGTAATTAGTAAAGCTAAATTCACGCCATTAAAAATACGGGAATAGATAATTTGACAGTTTGTTGTGCTGGTGGACTTGACTCTTTGTGGAGTGGAAACAGCATCTGAGTCTGATTAAGCCGCTGCAAAGGTAGGGCTTATCCCACCATTTTTAATTGGGCAGTGGCTGAAGGCGATAAGGGAAGTTCATCTTGTGGTGAATCTTAGGAGGGGCAGGGGAGACAGGAAGTTATTCCCTGTGTTTACGGGGTTTTTATTAAATTTATCGTTAAATTTGTTTTAAGTATGCTCGCCAGAAGCGTAGAAGGTTGGATTTTTGTGGAGTTTACTTTTCCTAATTGATCATAACATTTATAGCTATGTCTTTAATCCGAAATATGTCGGCTAAGTTATTCGGTAAGAGCGCTCTGTGAAGTCGCGCAATGTAAGTCAGGTGAGCATAAGGCATCACCTGGATTTGTGGGTTGTGGGCTTTCTATTTAAGGTTAAACTTCATTTCCATAAGTGATGGTTTGAATCCGACTTTTTCATAGGCTTTTATCGCTGAGCTATTTTGAGAGTAAACGTCAAGGTAGAAATCTTGAACTCCATTCTGTTTTCCCCATGCAATTAATTTCTCTATTAGCTTTGAGTTAATGCCCTTTCCTCGGTGCGCTGGTGATACATACATAAAACCTAGATAAGCATGCCGCTCATGATCAAGAGATATCTTTGAATTCCGTATCTGGGCATATCCAGTTCCAATAATCTCATCTTCGGTTTCAGCTACCAAAAGATATGAGTCATCAGATAGTATCAAATTCTCTATATCATAATAGAATGCTGATTCAGCTTTAATGGATGAGTTGTATGGCCTTTCGGCTTCGATAACGCATTGTTCAAATTTAAGTAAATCAGGAAGGTCTTCTATAAGTGCTTTTCTAAAATTTAACATCTTTATTTTCAGTGATGATAGGTTTGAAACTGAAAGCTGCTTCAGCTTGATAAGGGCCTGTATCTGACCACTACTGTGAGCCGTTATCTGTGTGATTGCGTGAGAATAGCAGATTATACTAAAAAGGGAGAAGGAAATGATACACCGGGATCGGGACCCTATGGGGTATGGACGCCGATTAGAAGTTTACAGAGATATATTCACAGCGTGTCTCGAGTGAAGAGTATTCTTTCCTTCCACCCCAGTAGTAAGTCTTGAAGCAGCTTTTGCAATTCAAGCTTTGCTTGTTTAGGAAATTAGCCCCAGAGTCCTGTCAATGGCCCAATACCCGCTGGTTATTCCAACTGGATAAATAGCGTATTTTGATCGTGTCAGAAGTTGGTTATACAAAGTTGTAATTTTCCACTTCGAGAATATCCACTGAACTGTAGATGATAAGAAAGTCAAAACCAATACAAATAATATCTGCCCCAGTTCTACACCTATATTAAAGCTAAATAACGCGGTGATTTTATGGCTGTGAGGAAGGCCTAATTCCGCTAGCGCACTGGCAAACCCAAACCCGTGAAGTAATCCAAAGCCACTGGCAACAATCGCAGGGTAGCGTCGGGTTAAACTCGTTTTACTCTGTCCATTATGCGCGTATACAATTTCTGCGGCTAACAGCATAATACTCAATGGGATCAACACTTCAACAACATCTACTCTTATGGTGAATAAGTCCAAACTTGCGAGCCCTAGAGTGAGAGAGTGGCCTACTGTAAATCCACTAATCGCTATTAAAATGCCTCTAAAGTTTCTGGCGATAAAGACTAAACATAATACGAATAGTAAGTGATCATAGCCCTCTAATATATGTAAGAAACCTGCATCAATATATTGATGGACACAATCCCAAATAGTTAGGCGGGAAGGCAAATTTATCTCTAAGACCTTGGGGCCATTAAAGAGATTAATAGTGTCACCGTCTGATTTTTCAAAATGAATTAAGCTCGATAAAGCTGGATTGGCAATCGGGTATGTGATTTTTATTGTTAGGGGATTATATAGCCTTGTAAAATTATTTGGGTGGGGGTTCCTGCATAGGTAACTCTTCACGTTGGGTCCGGCAGGCCCTGTTATCTCTGGTTGTATTTGGCAGAGTTCGCCCTTTAAGTGTATCTCAGGTTCAGTACCTGGCTGCATGATAGGCGGGATTTTCCATCGAAGGATATATCTGCTTTCCGTGACTTCTTTTAACTCAATGTATATCGGTCTTCCGTCATGAGCGAAACTAAAATTGCTAGTTGTTGTAAGTAACAATAAGAATAGAATGGCTTTGATGATCTTGTAGGGATTTTTAGTTGGCATAGGTGATGTCCATAGGTACATATGGTATCGAGGCATCCCTCTCTATTCTGTATCCTGCCAACAGCTCTTGTATCCTAAGTTGTCTGTTTTCCTCCATTTTTTCCCGTCGATAATCCTCAAGCACTAAAGGGGAGGCTTCTCTAAAGTTAGGTAGGCGGCTTGTCTTGTTTTCACTAACCAAAATCAGATGTAGACCATACGAAGATTCAAACGGACCGGACCAGGTGTTCAAGGGTAGCTGAAAGATGCTTTCTGCCAAGTTATCTCCAAAATGGCTGGCTACTAGACGGGGAGTACGATCTACATAGTTCCGATGAAAGATGAATCTGTCTCCGTAGCGGGCGGACTCCTCAAATGGAACTGACTGCTTTATTAAGTGGTTCAAGCTCTGTTTAACAGTCTTCTCTAACTTGTCCTTAGGATGACGTCTAAAATCAAAGAAAACATGAGTGAAGGTAATGGATGCTTCAATTCGATATTTTTCGTGATGAAGCTGGAAGTAGTTTTCCAAGTCTTCTTCACTAATGTCAGTGTTACTGGAAAAGCCACCATTTACATAGTCCAGCTTTTGAATAAGGCGCCGTCGTATAATCTGATCATGCCTCTGTAGGCCTAGATTAAGGGCTTCTCGGTAAAGTACTTCTTCTTTAATGTAATCATTAATCAGGTTGGACTTTTCTGGCTGAGTCAAGCCCTCCCAGTAACGCCGTGCAAAACTCTGATTAAATGTTTTTTTCTGGAATTGAAGGTGCTCAATTAGTTTATCCTCGCTTATATACAGAGTGTCTTCTCGGTAGGTTCCACTTTCTTGGATAAACAACTCTGCGACAACGAACAGCAATAAAGCGATAATAGAAAAATGTACAAGAGGTTCCCTTTTCAGAATCTCTAATTTCCGCTGCATGAAGCTTCCTCCATTGAAACCTGCAGAGAGTATTGATATCAGTATGCAAGCTACTTTTTTAGATATGCTATTTGCTTGCTGTAGCGTCGAGGTATCCTATCGGTATCAGGGGGTATACCAAATTGGGGATGTATAAGCGCGCTCCTGGATAACAGCGGGTCCTTCAGAGGGTATCTGAATATTTCCGTTGTTAATTTCTTTTACGGCCACTGCATCGTAAAGTGAATGGCGAGGAGTAGGGATTTGTAATACCCGAACATAGTAAAATGCTCTTTCGTTCACATTAAAGCTTGGATCCTGCCACAAGGTCGATAACTCAATAGAACCAATATTGTTAGTGTATTGCCCTGTTTCTCGACTAACGGTATCACCCACTGGCTTTAACTGACCTTGGTTATTAAGAGTGCGTTCCCCAGACCAAGCAACATTAATTACTTTCTCATGACTTTTTCCCGTTGCGTCTAACCAAGATTTTACCACCTGAACTCGATCCAGATTTGCTCCTTTAGGATCTTTTGTCGCGCGTATAAGTAGCTGAATTGGTTGGTCAGTTCCTTGTGGTTTGACTAAATCCCCCCCATAGGTACTCCATGGGAATAACCTAGTTCAGCAATGTTTTCAGCATCTATAGCGTCTTTAGGAAAATTCCAACCAGCAAAGACGCGCACCTGAATTCGAGGGCCTGTAGTGGCATATACTTCACGGCGTTTAAATGCAGCGAAAAGGCTTTCTCTGGTATTTTCTTCTGCCCAAGCGGCGGCGAGTCCAGAAGCAGACATGTTCCAACCTGTAGCCTTGGTTCCGCCAATGACAGTGTTAGTTCGTTTGCTGCTTGGTACTGAGTCATGAGCAAACTTGCCCCAAAAGTTGTTCTCCTCAGCAGTTGACATGCCCGTATGTGAATCTGTGGACCCTACAAACCCCAGCTTATAAGGGTTTACACCAATTTTTTTCTGTATTTCCAGCCCAGAGCGCAAGGCAGACCGGACGAAGTCACCTTTGGCAACACGGTACGACTCTGGGTCAGCTTGTAGGTAAAATGGATAATTCTCAAAGTCGGCAAAAGGATCGTCCGGGGAAAGCGTTGAATGGGTTTCTGAGTCCCCCTTAATTTGCGTTATTTCAACCAGGGGCTCCCAGCGCATGCGTGTACGTGCATACTGGGTATCAATTGGCTCACCACGCAGAGTGGTTTCTGCAAACATATAGCCTTTGGATACATTGGAGTTGTGGGGAATCGCAATGAATTCACTGCCAGTTCGTTTAGATGTCTCATCTAACCAGTGCCACAAATCTTCTGGGTACTGGCTCTGATCAGCCCCAAAAGGAAGATACTGCTTAGCTTTATCCGCCCCATCAGGGGAGACCACAACCCGGTGTAAGTTGGCCCCTGTTGGGGTTGAGCTCCATTCCCAGCCAATAAAACTGGTAAAGGTGCCTGGGTTGTTATGGCGCTCTGCAGCATCGACTATTGCGCTCCATGCACTTGTCCGGGTTTTATCCAAATCACCAAGAACCGGCTCTGGGAACTTGTTAGCCGGGTCCTGGACAGGGTCGGTGGGAGCTACTGTGCCGAGAGCCTTAGCGGGCAGTAACTCATTGAAAATATCCATACCTTCATTCATAGATACTTTATATCGGATATGCTGCTTGGCAAACCAGCGCATCATCGACTGGTATAAGGACATATCGCTGTCTAGCTCATCTGTCTTATTCACCACTGCCCTCATAACACCCAGCCCTTCAGCGTGATCTGAAACCACGAGAAAATCCAACGGAGTGTCTATACGTACTTTTGCATGAGTGTAGGGGTGAATAACCGGCTGCCCCTTGGCCCACCGATAAGCGGTGTCCGGAGTTGCCGAATAATTTTGGCTTAAGAAGGCATCGAATGAGTAGGAGGTATGAAGGTGCATATCTCCCCAGAAAACCTGAGTGGGCTCACTAGCAGCAACACTTAGGTGAGTGATGGATAATGTAACCCCTACCAGACGTGCTATTCTTTTTATGGGATTTTTCATATTTCCAATTGCCAACGTCGGCTGGCTATCTTTTTGGTGACTAGATCCTCTTAACATGTCAGGATCGTTAGGATAATCTTGGTAAATAAAGAAGTGCTTGATTAGATGCTAATCATTTGGCTTTTTGGTTTCTTTGCAAATAAAGCCAATCTCTTGACCAATTAGGACACATTTGTAGATGGCTGAGTATGGACACACGACCATTGCAACTTGGGTATTACCTATTATTGAGGCCCTAAAACCATTCTGTTCTACCCAAGAAATTTTGCAGCGTGCAGAAATTGACCCTAAATGCATAGTGGATGCGAACCAGAGAATCCCTTTAGAGAATATGAAAAAACTATGGGGGCTCGCTGAATCTATATCAGGTGATGATTGTATCGGCCTGCAAGTCACTAAGTATGTGAATCATACAAATCTTTATGCCTTGAGTTATGCCCACTTGGCCAGTAGCTCCATCAGGGAGAGCTTACTAAGATCTGCTCGATTCTCAGAAGTGGTTACCACCGCTATGCGAATCAATGTTCATGATGAACAGCAGCAAGTAGTAGTATCCTGGGAAAAGGTTGACAATTTTCCATATGATCCAAGTATTCACGCTATAGATGCCTTTATGGCTTTGCTAATAAAGTCCATCAGAAAGATATGCCCTGATGTGCATCGTCATTTGATTTCTATTAATCTGGAGAGGCCCAGACCTATCACTCTTGAGCGGCATCAATTGATGTATAAGTGCCCAATTAACTTTTCGGCGGACACTTGTGAGATTAGATTTAAACAAGAGTTTGTTGATCGAAAGCTCTCTTCGGGAAACGATGAGCTGGTCAGGGTCAACGAGCAAGCCCTAATTGGTTACTTGGAGCGTTTGCAGAAGAATGACATAGTTAGCATAACCAGTAGAGTGCTTGTTGATCTGATGGCTACAGGTAATTTTTCACAAGAGGTCGTGGCCAAGGAGCTTGGTATTAGTTGCCGTGGTTTGCATAGAAAACTAAAAGAAAGAGGTTTCAGTTATCAGACTGTGCTAGATGAAATACGCCAGTATCAGGCTGTGCAGTACCTTAAGCAAAACGATACCCCGATCACGTCAATCGCCTACAAACTTGGATTCGGTGATACCAGTAGTTTTTCCAGAAGCTTTAAAAAATGGACTGGGCAATCTCCGCGAGAGTTTCGGACTAAGCATAGTAGAGATACCTCAACAGAAATCTGTATAGATTAAGAGCGACTTTATTTATCAATAAAGGATTCGATTTGTTTGCATTAATTACTCCTAGGGCTATTGGATATTACATACCACCCAGCTACATTTGGTTGGACTATTCTATAGTTATCGAGAGAAAAGAGGGGAAGTCTAGTCTTTAAAGGGGCTGATAAAGTACTTGAATTTCTCATTCGGTATCATCAAATGCCTCAAGCTCTTCCTTGCTTCGAACCCAAGACTTAACTCTGCCAACTGTAATCCCATTATCATCGTCAAACAGGATTTCAGTGCCTTCAGGATCAAGTTCATCATAGATGGGAATAAGACTGCTTAGTCCCTCAAAAATCCAGCGACCTCTACGCCCTTTATCATTTGTCCAGTCACTTTTGTCTTCGATGCCGGACTTCCCGTACTGAATGGCCTTCTGGTAAGCTTGCTCTCTATCATCAGCTCTTAGTATCACAACATTTGAGAATGCCCGGCAGCGCCGACGCATATTGTCGAGTTCCTCATCATCAAATTGAAACCTCTCTATAATTGTTGCGACCCACCAGCCGTAGGGGCTCTTATTTCTGTCAGGGATTCTCTGGTTACTCATTTTAACTGCCTTGTACTCGCCAGTGATGGGGAAGCTAATAATCTCTTATTATGCATTAATTCCCCCGCTTGCAGTCATGTAAAACAGGAATAAAGCAGCGGCGAGATATAGGGGTACACGAATAATACCTGCAACTCTGTTTGGGCCCCACTCATCTTTATCTATGGCTGCCTTGAACTCATTTAGAGTGAAGTAACAAAATGCGCAGCCAAGTAAAAAGGAGCCTGCCCGAGTATTGAAAATGGACAGATTTAGCATCTCAGGATTCAAAAACCGGATAGCCAGCAAGCCAAGCATTGCCAGTAGGGTGGTGAGGATAATAATTTCATTAATTCCAAGTGCCTTCTTGTTCATAAAATACGATGTTCCAATTAGTGCGGGCTAACAACTAAGGCAACTTGCCAGTGATGGGCTTTTCTTTGGGGACTTACCGGTTTGTTAAACTAGTGCATGTCCTCGCAAGCTTGTATGGTTGCTCTCATCCGAACTTGATCTTAACGCCTCCACCGCGAGGGGATAGGTAGGGCCCCACCTTTGGAGCCAATTTTAGACCAAACAAAGGATCAATTGCAGCCTAATTCCCACACTAACCAACACACTTGGAGGTAGTAATGGGAGCTAGCAGTGGACAGGCGTACCCTACACAGACAAGCCGGGGATTCCATAGGAATTTATATCGGCTCGCTGCATCTGGATGAGCGGCACCAGAGTTGGTGTACTCAAGTGATAAAAACGCTAGCCGCTAACTGTTGTGCTACACCTCAATTACTCCACAATCTCATCCCTAGCGAGTTCAATCGTGGTGTGGAGAGGGCTCTTCAGTAGGCGCTGTAGTGGTGATATTAATTTCTTGGCATCAAGCACGGAGGTGAAAGTACGGATTACCTTTCCCTGTTTTGTATGTTGGCTATGAAGGCACGATTAACGGGTTCGATACACGTATATTTCGATTGGACTTCACTTTCTGAGATACCCTAAGAACATTTAGAATTTACAGTTTCACCCTTTGAGTGAAGTAAATTTTTAGGGGGTGTCGCATCAAAAAGTCCAATCCCTAAAGGGTATAAAAATAACGCCATTACTATTCCTAATAGGATGGTTACCTAAAATCCTCAGCAACATATTAAAAAACCTAAGCAATTTTGCCTGTAAGCAGAAAGGCGCTTGTGGTAAGTGACAGCATTGATAATCTTTTCTTCTGAGTTCCTTGGTGTGAGCTTAATAAAAGCACCAGGCTAAATGATTTGTTTTGTAAATAACTCAGATTATTCAAAGCGTAAAGTTAAAAAATATAGGCACAAAAATAATCTTATTGGATTTTATTAAGTTTGTTTTAGTGTCAAAGCTGCGTAAAATCAATAGATGATTATTGGTATTTTGGTCGGCGTCGATCCGCCTCTTAAAACGCCAGCTACCAAAGAAATTTAACCGAGTCAATATTTTTCTAAAATCAGCCTGTCAAAGGGGAGCGGTATTGTGACGTAAAAGCAAGTAAAAGGCGCTGACCCGAGGTGCTCGAACACCAGGGGCCAGCTAACCAAATTGATAAGCAGACTATCAAAATGGCTATATGGATCATACGCTAGAAACCCGCTCGTCTTCAATAAACTGGAGAGTATTGAGCAGTTTGGAGAGGTTCTCCAAGCTCTGGGAGCGTAGTGCCCGCCTTTTCTTCTTCTATGCCTACCGTTCTCGTGCACCACCTCATATTTCCTCAAAAAATTACTTACAAAGCCTTCCATTAAGGGTGGCCTACAAATGGTTTGAGTCTTAGAGGAAACAAAAATGTTGATCTTAAAGCGCCGGACGGGTCAAAACTTAAGGATTGGAGCAAATATCTCAATTACCGTACTGGAAGTTAAGGGTAATCAAGTGAAGATAGGCATACTTGCTCCCAAATCCCTGCCTGTTCACCGTGAAGAAATATATATACGTGTACAAAAGGAGCGGGCACTTGGAAGAGGAGATCGTTGATAGCCCCGCTGTTGCTACGGATGTCCCAAAGCATCCATGTCAAAACCATGGTGAGGTAGCGGTTTTGATATAGGGTGCCTTTGCTAGCGAACCCTAATTGCTGGATGTAATCACTGGGTTAGTGTTGAACTCACCTACCAATATGCAATAGGTGTCCAATTTATGGGCGCTCAAGATTGTTCTAATTCAAATGAATCCCTACTCAACACTATCGTTGAGTAGAGATTCATTGCGGACCCGCACGATGGGTGTTATGGGTACAGGTAGCTAAAAACTACCGGCTACCTGATTTATAAAAAACTTACTCATAATCTGTAAGGCTTAATCCTTCTTTCTTGCAAACACTTACAACTGAATCACGCAGAGCTAGTTTTCGGAGATAGCGTGCTAAATTTTTAAACGATAAGGGAGGCCTCTTAAATTCATCTGACCAAACTGATAGCATGAATAAGAAAAAATCACAGGCGCTAATAGATCCTCCAACTAAATAATCTTTACCCTCAAGCTCGTTATCAAGTAATTTCAGCATTTCTGTAATTCTTATTTCTTGAGCCTGAGTTATATTCTTAACGCCTCTTTCATCTGTAGTATGCTTTTGAGGATAAAAGTAGACCATCAATTCAGCTTGAACTGTATTAGTTAAATACATCATCCATTGAAAGAACAAAGCTCGATCAGGGGAGCCTATTTCAGGTATTAAGTTTGAGGATGGATTTGTTTCCGATAAATGAATGCAAATCGCAGCACTTTCAAATATTGGTTGTCCATTATCAATTAGTGTTGGAATTCTTCCAGATGGATTTAAGGCTAAATAATCCTGAGATTTTTGAGCATTACTTTTCCTATCTACTGTAATTAATTCGAAATCAGCTTTTAGCTCTTCAAGGATAAAGTGAGGAGCCATACTGGCATTTAAAGGATAATAATACAGATGGTACAACGAACTCTCCTTTCTAGGTTTGCTAAACGGCAGCCGGAACACAGTGTGGGCTGTCCGGTGGAGGGCGTGCCCTTCGCGGCAGGAACGAATTTCAGCAACTTGGTACGCCCAGCATGGGCGTGAACTAATGGGGTGAAAGTCCCCTGTAGGAAGATCACCATTTCATGGGGTCCATTAAATGCTAACTACTAACGAATGGCAACTACAACACAGTGAGGTCTTGTGGGGAGGAGTCCGCTAGCAAAACTGCGCGATGACGAACAGAAACATCTTAGAAGGCTTAGCCGAGTGATCTAACGGGTAGAGTCAATGATACAGTTGTGTAGTGAAAGTTCACGTTCTTATTGTCTAACTTGCTTCTGTGGAGCTGTCAACATGGCAACTGATTCAAAAATAGGCCAAGCCCGCTAGCGACCATCGCGGGGATAGAGAAAAGTGGTGGAACACGGCAGTGCTGCGGTCAGTAATGGCCAAGGTGATTAAACAGAAGTCAGAAGATGGCATAGTAGCTAAGTGCCAAGATCAATATCTTGGACACGGTGAAGGACTGAACCTAAATCCAAGAGTTAAAAGACAGGGCTTGTAGTGGTCTAATCCTTCCGGACACTTCGTTAAGATGGTAAAACTACCTAGCGAGGTGAAGTATGACAACAAAAGGTACACGCCGGAAATTCAAGCCGGAGTTCAAGAAAGACGCCGTAGCTCTTGTCTCAGAACAAGGGTATTCGATTTCCAAGGCCGCAGAGGCTGTAGGAACCACTGCTAACAATCTGCGACGCTGGATAAAGGAGCTGGAGCAGGAAGAGAACGGAGTAAGGTTGGATTCGGGCGAACGAGCTGAACTGGATCAACTGCGACGTGAAGTAAAGCAATTGCGGATGGAGAAGGAAATCCTAAAAAAGGCCAGCGCCTTCTTTGCGAAAGAAATGAAATAAAGTACGAATTTATTAAAAAGCAGCAAGGTAGCTTTCCAGTTAGAGTGCTCTGCCGAGTAATGCAAGTAAATAAGAGCAGCTATTACGAATGGTGTCGTCGTAGTGATAGCCCAATAGATGGCCAGATTTGGCAACTATGCCATCGATTGAAGGCCTTATTTGCAGAATCTCGTGAGAGTCTCGGAAGCCGTCGGTTAATGAAGCTGTTGCGCAAAGAAGGCTTTGAAATTGGGCGTTATCGAGTCCGCAAACTCATGAAAAAGCTCGGCTTGGTAGTAAAACAGAAGAAGCGATTTACACTAACCACAAATAGCAAGCACCAACTGCCAGTTGCTGAGAATCTTCTAAATAGGGATTTCTCACCGAGTGCTAAAAATCAAGTTTGGACTACGGATATTACCTACATCTGGACTTTGCAGGGTTGGTTATACCTAGCAGTGGTAATTGATCTTTATTCACGCCGGATTGTTGGCTGGCACTTAGACCGCCAGATGGAGACGGCCCTGGCAAGTCGTGCACTGGTTATGGCTATCAATTTGCGCACCCCAACAAAAGGTCTGCTGCATCACTCTGATCGAGGTAGCCAGTATGCCAGCCATAGCTACCAAGCGCTACTAAAGCAGCATGGAATGGTGTGCTCAATGAGCCGCAAGGGAAATTGTTGGGACAATGCACCTACTGAGCGTTTTTTTAGTAGCCTGAAGCGGGAATGGTTAACAGGAAACCTCTATCCGACAAGGGAGGGTGCGATAACAGACGTGAGGGCCTATATTGCGTATTACAATTCACGCAGAATACATACAACACTGGGGGACGTAACCCCTATCGAATTTGAAAAATGTGCTTAGGAAAGTGTCCGGTTGGAGTTGACCACAACAGCTAGCCTACCGATAGGTTTCCAGTCGGATAAGTTGAGGTGGCGCACTGCCATGACACTCAACTCACATGAAGAGCTACTCGACGCTGTCATTGGGTAAAGATTCATTACGGATAGGGAACCGCCCATTGCGGACCCGCACGATGGGTGGTGTGGGGGCCGGTAGCTAAAAACTACCGGCTACCCGATTTAACCGCGTGCCACAAAATATTTAAATATTATTTGTATCGTTTACGGTTTCTTCAAGCATCTCTGAAAATTCTTTGGGCTTGGCCCGATAAATCACATGATCGCCACTAAATGTACGAATTGTCCATTTTCGCTCTACTGCCCGATGCCAAGAAGGATCTTTAGCTCTATCGGCTTTCGACACCCCCTCAGGAATAAAAGCTACATAAGTGACATTGAGTTTTTTTGCCAGAGGATTCTTATACGATACAGGTTCCGTAAGTGTTTTTAATGGCTGCGTAACATCTCGTGGAAATTCGGAATTAACATCGATCCATGAGAAGTGAACTTGACCATTTACCACTTTATGTTCCTCTGGTATTGGCTGCCCCTCCATCATTGACATGCCATCCTCAGGTACTTTCGCGTCTAAAAATGTAACATGATGAATTCGCTCTGGAATACGATCGATAACTCCGGTGATTACCATGCCACCATAGCTATGACCTACAAGTACCACATTTTTCAACTTTTCAAAAATAATCAGGTTAACGATATCGTTGATATGTGTGGTTAAGTTAACATCAGGAGTGGAAAGGTGATGCCTTTCACCTAACCCCGTCAGTGTTGGCCTGTAGACGGTATGACCTTTAGCGCTAAGGTGTTTACCAACCTCCTTCCAGTCCCACCCCCCGCCTGTAGCACCATGAACCAAAACAAAGGTGTGATAATCTTTTTTTGTATCAACTTCTTCAGCAACAGTTTCAAATGTCGCAAATATTAAGAATATTACTAATGAGAATATAGTTTTCAATGAAATTCCTCTTTTTGTATTCTTGATTTTCCACCTACAGGTAAAATTGCTAATAAAGCAGTTAATGCCTCAAACTGCAGCGCGAAGCGTCCGACACCTTGACCTGGTACGCCCGCCCAGCATGGGCGTGAACTAATGGGGTGAAAGCCCCTTATAGGAAGATCACCATTTAATGGGCTTCATTAAATGCTAACTACTAGCGAATGGCAACTGCAACACCGTGACTTTTGTGGGAAGGAAGCCGCTAGTAAGACTACGGACTGAAGAATATAAGTATCCTATAAGGCTTAGCCTGGAGGGGAGGTGGCCAAGGACACCGAAGCATTGTGATCTAATGTGTAGAGTAAATGATGCAGTTGTTTGGTGAAGTTCACGTTCTTATCTAGAGAGATCTGTTAAGCCTGCTGCTGTGAAGCTGTCAGTGTGGCCGCTAGTTCAAAAGTAGACCCAACCCGCTAGCCACCTTCGAGGGTATAGACAAAAAGCAGTGAAACACAGCAGCTCCTCAATCAGCATTGACCACGATGATTAAATAGAAGTTAGCTGACGGCATAGTAGCTAAGTGCCAAGATTAATACCTTGGACAGAGTTAAGGCCTGAACCTAAACTCTACGAGTTGAAAGAGTGGGCTAGCCTTCCAGTCGGATAAAGTTGAGGTAGGATACCGCCATTATGCTTAGCTCAAATGAAGAGCTGCTCGACACTATCGTTGGGTAGAGATTCATTACGGATAGGGAACCACTCATTGCGGACCCGCATGATGGGTGGTGTGGGAACCGGTAGCAAAAAGCTACCGGTTATCCGATTTAAGATTGGTCCGTAGCTCTTTCCCATTCATCTGCATAGCCACTTGAGCGTAGATATGAACGTAGGGAGTTCATTATGTATTCGTTCCAAGCCTCAAGATCTTTATGGCCACAAACTAATCTTTCTTCCTCTATATCCTCTACAGATAAGTCAACCATAGACCAGAAGAATTTTGCTAAATGAAACGCCTCGTCTCTATCAGAAACCATACCTTTAGAAATTATAAGGCTTGTTTTTTGATCGTCGAGGACGTTTGCGTAGTGAAGAATAATATCTTTTTCTTCTTCGAACCTATATTTGATCATAGAGCGTCTTGTGCCTCCCTAATAACCGACATTCTGTCAGCAAGCCAAATGAGCTTTTGATGTAATTGGGCTGTGGTCATTTTTCGAGTGACCGTCAAGAAATAATGCTGTTTATCCCTCTCGTCAGCGATAAATTCAAGTCCTTCTGGTAAATCACATTTTTCTATTACCCAAAATACATCGACTGGGCTACCTTTGGCATGTTTCTTTTTTAGTTTGTACTGATCCTTTAAGTGCTGCCAATGAGCCGAAAACGATAGCCCCATTTGAGAATGCGGTATAACCCATTGCTTACACTGTGAAAAAAGGTAATCTTTCTCTCGAATATTGTTGTATGTTTTACCTTGTTTATCATCCATATACAGAGTCGGATGCTCACCTCTTTGTGTTGGTCGTGCAAAAAAAGCATCATAACTTTTAATGTACTCTCGAATATCTTGAATTATCCGAAACTGTTCCATATTCACATTCCATGTCTAAAATCTTAACGTTGCCAGCACACGCAGTGTGCGATCGTACCTGTGTTTGGTACGCTCAGCATAGGTGTGGACTAATCGGGTAATAGCCTCCCTGTATGAGGGTCACCATTATATGGGTTTCATTAAATGCTAACTACTAGCGAATGGCAACTGCAACACCGTGAGGTCTTGTGGGGAGGGAGCCGCTAGCAAAACTACGAGCTGACGAACAGAAACATCATATAAGGCTTAGCCTGGAGGGGAGGCGGCCAAGGACACCGAAGCTGCGTGATCTAACGGGTAGGGTAAGTAATGCAGTTGTTTAGTGAAAGTTTACGTTCTTATCTGGGGAGATCTGTTTAACTTGCTGCCGTGAAGCTGTCAGCGTGGCCGCTGATTCATAAATAGGACCAGCTAGCCGCTATTGCGGATTGGCACGATGGGTAGCGTGGGAGCTGGTAGCTAAAACTACCGGCTACCCGATTTATGCGCCTGTCCCTGCCTTGTCACAGCGACATCTATGTAGTGACCAAATAGTGCTTATTTACGATTAGCCCACGGAGAGTTATTTTCAAAAGTTGAGATATACAGATCCTCGACTTTATCTCGTGCCCACTGGGTTTTGCGTAAAAACTTGAGCGAAGACTTAATTGATGGGTCGCTCTTAAAGCAATTGATATTGATCCTGTCTGCCAAACCATCCCAGCCATAATGCTCCTGCAAACGTGTAACAACTTTCTCAAGAGTAATACCGTGTAGCGGATTATTTGGTTGATCTTTACTCATTTTTCAATTAATACTCTATGTTAAATGACGTATAATGCCGTGAATATGGTCTGATGAAGTTGGCGCGTAATCGCAAATAAAATTAGGTGACAGGCTTGCCGGCCCTTTCCCTAAACTTGCTATGTGTTTAAAGCCCTTTAATAATTATAATTGATATACTAATAAATGTGGATATAAGTAATATAGTGATACATTGTTTGAATCTTTGATTACTTCGTTTTGTTAACTTTTGAGTAAAGGTGGTATCTGTTTCGATAGCATTTTTTAATAGAATATTTGAGCTAGATTGCAATAGTTCACCTATCTTTTCAGCTTCCTCTGGGCTCATTTCAGTCTTCGATGATATTTCAGATATCCTCTGGTGAATCGATGAGAGCTCATTGTATTCAGCCTTGTTGATTTTACCTGACTGAAATAACTCTTCCTGCTTTTCTCTCAGTGTAGTTACATCCACAATTCTTCCTTACACATAACGCCTTGCACCGGCACCGCTTTGTGCTAGCGTAGCGTACAGCACAAAGCGAACGGAGTATAGGTGGTGGGATGCAGCAACTTGTTAAAAGCTTACTGGGACCAGTAACCCAATATATGGTATTTGCCAGACTCTTCAGGTTTTAAACGAATGCCGAGAGCTCTAAAGCCAGGGCAGATAATAAGAGCATGATTGCTAGCGCTACCAGCACCTATTGGTTGTTTGGCATCACCTTCGAGAATGTTGAGGGTGCATAACGAGCTAATGCTTCGCCGCTTGTTGAATTCTGACTGTGTGCTGTTTCCGACGTGAACGAAGCTATCTGTATTCCCTGATTCTAATAGAGATCTGACCGCTATTGAAACTGCCTGATATGATAAGGCACTAGAAGATAGGGCAGTCAAAATTAATGCTGCGATTATTTTCATAACTTTTAACGCCTTATACACAGGCGAGTGGAACGACGTGTAGCGAGTCCATCCCGCATCCTTTGTGGGCGATTGTGCCACAATTTGTAAGTACTACTTAACAGCATTGATCTGAACTACCGTGACATTAGCAATGCGACCACCGCGCCACCAAGTCCCTTTTGTACCAATCTTAAGCCTTTTATGGTGATACTCACGGCGCTCTTCACTTAATATCCACATACTGGCAAAGCCTTCATTAGGAATATTACCTGGAGTAGTATCTCTTATGACTCTGCCATTTTCATCAAGAATCTCTGGCCAGATCATGTGTATACCTTCAACTTGCGGATCATCCCCGTCATAAAGAAAATCCACTCTCATTCCTTGTCCCGGCTTGGCATTTTTATTCTCTTCAGATAAGTCTATCTTGTACTTGACTACAAAATCCGGATTTCTTCCAGATCTTTCTTCATAAGGTATATGTACTTTCATATACGGTGCTAACACGAAGTTGTGGGGCGCCGTAGGCGTCCCTGGCAGTTTGCTGCCGAACGCCGACGTCTTGTTATGCCCACTGGTTTTATTGCATGAATGTGATTCGCACAGCGTTCACTGTTAAGGCTAATAATGGAATGTTTGATAGAGCAAATATTAAAAACCTGATTTCAATTTTGTTAAAAGTTACTTGCACAATACTATGAATTACTCGAATACCGACATATGTCCATGCCAGAATAAAATTTATGCCATCTCCTGCGCCAAGGACTGCAAGTGATATTGCCAAAGCATAGAAAATAGTTGGTTGCTCCATGAGATGATTATAATTATCAGCTTTCCAACGAACATGGGGAGGCAGGGTTGACATTTGCTCTCCGCGAGGAGCATTCGGATCAAGCTTTAATTTAGCTTTCTTCACTGCAGGCAATCGTGTTGCGTACATCCACAACCACATAACCATTGACCAACATATCAAGGCAATTACAGGCTGAATTATTTGGGCACTTTCAATCATTCGTTGATTCCTTTTTATTATTTACTGATGTTAGAGAGCTGAACAGAGCATAATGACCATAACAGGAGCAGCTGGAGCGTTGGTCGTCCCGTGTAAGGCTGCAGGCCCAACGCCAAGCTAAGCAGCGCCGTTTACGACCTCTTTGCTTGAGCACCTGGCTAGCCTTCTAAGATGGAAATCAGCACCATAGTAGAAAAGTGGTGGTGCTAGAAAACCAGATAGTAAAATATACCAAAACGGTACTTCACGAGCAGGAAAGAGAGCTAATACTAATATTATTAAAGAGACGATAATCGGATTAAGTAATTTGCCTTTTCGGGATATTTTGGAGATTATAAAGCCTGACCAGAGATAGCTAAAGGCACATGCAAAAACCAAGATAACAAGCTCTTCGGTAGTGTATGGAGCATTGTATGGTTGAGAGCCAAACAGCATAATTTTAATAAATGTCGAGATTACGGCGATAACGAAAACACCGAGTAGCCCAAGAAATCCACCGACGAAAATTCCTTTTAAATCTATATTTTTCATAAAACTCCTATAGGAAGCTAGCAACCATATAAAAGGCGGAGCGTCAACTACGTTAGGCGCAACGTGGTGGAGCGACTTTTAATGTGCTTTGTATGTGTTTTACTCATTAATTACACAAAACCCATTACCAAAAGGATCTGAGAAATATGCAATAGTACCCCAGTCACCTCTTTCTCCGCCTTCATGCTTTCCGCCTAGTTTAACAATTCGCTTAACTATTTCATCTACGTTTTCAGCTAGAAAGTCAATATGAACGGGGGTCCAATGACGAGAATAATTTCGCTCAACTGTCTCGGTGGGGACTGCTACTGATCTAGCCCCTTTCTCTTGTAGATAAATATCACAGTTCTCTACTGAAATCACTGACATTCCACCTTGATCTCTTAGTTTTTTACAACCAAGAGCTTCTATATAAAAATTCTCAGCTTGTTTAATATTAGAAACATCAATACTTACAGAGAGCTTTATCAAAATATATCCTCTTTTATTGATTTATGAGAAATGACGGCCACAACAGTGGCGACCAATACTGGCTACGTTTTGTACAAAAATGGGAGCGCAGCGACCTGCACATAACTGCTTGTGCTTGCTAGACTGATGCACTCTAAACGGATCAGAAGAAGTTACGTCTCTACTTTAAATAAAACTGGAATTCTATGCAGCCCTTCACTTGGATTTGGCAGCCATGTAGATAGGTAATAATTTGAATGCTTTGCCAAGCATTTTGCATAAGCGCGTAATTCTTTAGGATTAATGTCCTCTGGTTTAGCATCAATCAATCTTCCATTCTTCGCAATAGTGAGAACCATTACAAAGCTGCCTTCAATATTTCCCTCTCCTAAATACTCCACATGAGGCGTGCAAAAACCGATCGAAGTAGCTGCCGCAGTGGAGATCTCTGTTAAGAGGATAGCCAGAAACATTACTTTAAATATATTGTGAATCATCAAATAAGTCCAACGCCTTGCTAATGAGCAGCCGAAGTAACGCGCAGGCTATCCTGTGGAGGCCGCGCTTTTCGCGGTCGGAACGAAATTGAGTAACTTGTTATCATCTTTTACCACGTAACTTTGCCCTTAACGCTCGTACACCTACAGGCTTTAAAGCACAGTACTTTGCAAACAGTAACTCGCCCAGAAATGGGACTAAGCTCAGTACTATACCGAACACAACCCAACTCTTACTGGCCAAACCCAATATAATAGCCAGTATTGGAATAATGGCGCCTATAAATGCGAGTACCCATTTTGACAACGAAGTGTACTCGTACTGAAAGAAGCACTTTTCACAGTGCATGCGGTTTGAAAAAGACAGCATTCTGACTTTTACCGCTTGCTTTCCACATTGTGGGCACTTTCTTATCATGGCTTACAACGCCAAGCTTCGTGACTGCTGTGAAGCGGATGCGTATCAGTGGCTCCAGCCACGGTAGTGCCGAACAAGAGTGCTTTGCTATGCATTTTCCGGTCAATCAGAAAAAAATCCCCATTCAATATCTGCTGCATTTAGGTAAAAACTCCAATTACCTCTCGGCAGTCTTTTGGAAGCAAAGCCAATAATAGGCAATGGATATTCAAGCAAGTCTTCTCCATTAGTTAAATCCTGCTCATATCGTTCTTGAATATTAGCAATTTTAAAGGATTTTCATTCTTTATGATTATATGCAGGAGAAATAGTGATAATCGAGGTTTTGCCGTTTTTTTTATCACGATACAAGATTATGAGCTACATTACCTCCTAATGCAAATTCTTCGATTTTTGATAGCACTAACGTGTTGCTCAGTTGCGGCCTGAATGGAGCTTGTATTGTGCTAATGTTTTCTAGCACAATACAAACGGAGTGTAGGATGTCAATTGTAGTAATTCGTTATGGCATTTTTGATGGATGGGGGAATTGGAATTCTAACTTAGCTAAATGCATGTTTGTGCGAATTTTCTGAATATCTGTTCCCAAGTGATTTCCAGGATTGTAAGGAATATAAATTCTCTTTGTATTTGTGAAGAATGTCAGATTGGCGGAATGTAGATGGCATTATGGCGCCATTGCAGATTTAATATACGCCTCAAGATACTTATCTCCGGCCGTATATCTCTATTTAACAAAAATTCAACTATTAAGTAAAAATATCTTTGAATTACTAGGTTAGAGAAAAAACTGCAATCTATCTGTTTTGTGGAGGTGGTCTTGAGGCGCTTATTCCTGGTGGTTGTGGATCATTTATTTTTTAAAACTCTTTGAAATTCAATAAATATTTTGTAGAGCGTTAGCGTCCAAGGATAAATGCCTTAAGGCATTTAGCTTGTGGGAGGGGTAATACTTAAGTGTCAATCTTGGCTGAAAAATTCAAATCTAAGTGTTATAAGCTGTAATTAAATGGCTGCAGATTTTCTTTGCGTTTTCATGACTATCGACATTGAATTTAGAATAGTGTTTACTAGATTCTCCATAGGCGATTTCAGATAAATTTTAAAGTGAAGGGCCAGGCTCTCTCAGTTACCGCCTATGGTTTAAATGTTTTTTTGTAGTATTTTTAATTAATAGGTTTATTTAAACGTCAATTGCTTTTAATCTCCTGTCAGTATCTATAAGTAAAAACTGATCGGGAAAGCTGTAGTGTTTGGCGCTTAAATTACCTTTTATCTTAAAAAATTTTCCGCAGTATTAAGAAGGCTTTTTGTTAAAAAATGGGCAGGCCTGTGCCTGTATATATCACAAATATTAATGGGAACTAACATGGCTACAAACACTTACATCTATAAATCCTACGCAGATGGTGAGTCAGACAGCGATACTTTGTGGGGGCAGGTACAAAATAGCCTTAATAGCTTAAGCCAGAATGGTCGCGATTCGGTAAAAATCGCAAGTTCAAACGAACATGGCGGCAATTGCCGGAGTGTCATTATTTACACAGACGACGCGGCACCCGCTGGCTCAGTTGATACATTGTCACAGACTTGGAATTACGAAACCTTCAACGATTCAGACGGATATAGCACAATGTATCAAAATGCCGTCAATTTTCTGAATGAAACCCTTAATTCCGTACAGGCATACTACTCACGACTGTCTATGATCGACGCCAAGAGTCACTCAGCACACCTCGTTGTTTGGTACCGGGAAGGTGCATAAACAGTATTATTATATTTTCGGAATTCATTGATGGCTCATAGTCGTCATCTCTTTTTACACCAATGCAAACAATTAGCCAGCCTGTGCTCGCGCGCCATAAGAGCGTAGCTCTAAAGTCGAAGTGAGCAGCTGTCAGGCTGTAGGATAAGGCGTGTGGAGATAACAAGACACAGTTAATCTGTTTGCGTAGCTTTTATATTTATATAAGGTGAGCACGTGTCAAACTTCGACCAGATGGCAAACTTTTCTAGTTCTACCAATATCGCTAGCACCTCCACTGGCTCTAACTCATCCTCTGTCGCCAAAAATTATGCGAAGAATTTCCTTACCCAAGTCAATCCCCGTACTGGTTTACTCAGCGTTACGATTCCATCGCCACCTCTAAAAGGGATTCTCTCGATGGATGTGAATCTCGGGATCACATACGCGCAGGAGACCGTAGGTTCCTATGAACAATTGTTTGGTCTACCTGTAGGATGGTCCTATTCGTTAAGTTACATTAATGATGGGATCTTGACTCTCAACGGTAGCCAAACCTATGTTTTGAGTCCGGAAAGTCCTTCTGGCTTGCAGTATTACTACCAGAAAAATCTTGAAATGACGCAGTATAGTCCAGGGCAGTACCCTAATTTGCCCTATGCCCCAAGTACCCCTTACGCATACCTGCTGACCTTTTTGGACGGCCATCATCAGTATTTCGATGTCCAGGAGAAATTGATCTGTTGGGATGACAAAAATGGAAACCATCTGCTTTTTACCTATGATTCAAGCGATGCTTCCATTACACAAGCGAAGCTTATCAGTGTTACTGATGCATACGGACAAAACCTATCGATTTCACTCAGTAGTGACTCCATCGACGTGATTTACCCAAGATCCGATGCCAACCCTAACCCGATCACCTATTCTTACCAGCTACTTGAGGGCGCACTGGTTTCCTACATTGACCCTATGGGCTTGACCACGCACTTTATTTACAACGGAGGTCTTATAAATAGCAAGCTCCTCTCGAACGTCAACTATCCCAATAAAGTCAGCTCGACGTTTGACTACAGTACAATCTACTACAAAGATAGTTCTGGACAACAAGAGCAACAAGATGTCGTGAGCAAGGTGATCAACACCTATGAAGAAGAAACCCGTAGCACAACCTATAATTATCACCCTGAGCAAAGTGGTCCAGATGGCCACAATTATCTTGGAAACCCTACGTATGAGGTCGCATCTACAACATCAGATGCTTTATTTCAAAGTAATGACAATAATTACAGGTATTACACCACGATCAACAATAACAAAACGTTGGTTGTTAATCAGTACAACAATCTGCACCTTCTTCTAAAGTCGACCACTTTCACAGCAAATGGAAGCGAACGCATCCAAGAAATAGCGTACACTTATGTTGGTGAAACGGACGGCGACTTCCCCTACAACCAGCTCGATCCGAATTATCAACTGATTGCAGAAAAGCTAAGCACCTTCTACAACGAGCAAGAAGACACCAGACCCGCTAAAATTATTCGCAGCTACACAGACAATGGTCAAATTGCCTCTATCGAAGAGTACGAACAGGTAGAGGGTGAATTACAGCTCGTCAAAAAGGGAGAGGTTGAATACGATATCAGTTTTGGTATGCCCACTTCCGTTAAGGTATACGACTACAAACCTAGAGGAGTACTTAGTCAAACACCAGAGATTATAAGAACGGACAATAAGCTTTCAGATGATAAGAAGCACATCCTCACATCCACCCGCGGGACTGAATTGAGTGGCCTATTAAATCCACTACTCGTGACCTCTGTTGAGTATGACACTGCTGGCCGTCCCAGTTCCTCCACGCGTACCTGGGGTTCAGCAGCACCAGGTCATTCTGGAATTGTGAAAACCAACACGACCTTCGAAAATATTCTTGACTCTACCGCACACACATTGACGCATGCCACAACCGATTTCTTTGGCAATACCTCTAATGAGGTTTACGATTTATGTACTGGTTTCCCAATCTCAACCAGCAACGCCGTGGGTGCGATCACTACGTATAACTATGACCTCGCTGAAGCAACCGTAATACGCACTGACCCTATGGGAAACACCACAACATGGAGCTACGATCTTACCAATAACATAATGCGAAAGCTCGATGCCAACGGTTACGAACAGAAGTACTACTACAACGGGTTTGGGCAACTTATCCAGCAAAGTGATTATCCTGTGAAGGGTGGGGCAGAGCGAACCTTAACGACGAATACTTATGATCAGCTGGGGCGTCTCAGCGTACAATTGGGTATTCTAGGCGAAGCATCAAAAGTCACATTCGCCTATAACGCACGCAGCCAATTAGCCTCTAAGACTGATGCCCTGGGCAATATATCGGGATACGAATATGATTCGGTAGCTTGCACGAAAGCAAGCTCTTTTAATTCGTTGAAGTCAACTGAAGTCACTTACGGTCCTGAGAAGTCTGGCGGCCCACTTCTTAGTAAATTCAAAAAAAGAGCTAAAAAAGAATATAAACAAAGACTTGTCGCTTCGGCTAAAAAGTTCGATAGGCACAATGCTAATCAGTACGCCTGCGCTACACGCTTGTGGAACGCTTTTCAACTCAATGTACAGACCAGTATTGGGGATCAGCAGACTCCTCAACAGTTTTCTCTAGCGAGATCCTACAATATCCTCCAAAGCCCCACCCAGTATTGTCTCGGTGGTGCAAATCTCAAGCGCACACTAGTGGCCTCGCGAGATCTAAATGGGAATATGCTTCAGAGCACTTGTACACTTGAAGGTGAAGGTACGCCTCAGACAGAAGCGTCGTCAAATCGTAGTTACAATGAACTCGGGGAATTCACACAAGAAGCCACACTGACGGAACAGGCTCGAAAATATTCTTATGATGCGGTAGGAAATAGGACTCAGATCACCCAGTTTAATGGATCACAGGTAAACAGCACCTATGATTTAAACAAGCGAGTCTCTTCTCATTCGTACACCGAGAATGGCTCGAGCATTGAAATTCATTATGAATACGATGGTGTCGGGCAGCGCACTTCCATCGAGCGCTTCGTGGATGGGGAAAGCGATGCACTGCTCAGCTACACCTACACGCTTGATGGCAATATTTCTTCAATAAGCTATCCAGACGGGAAAACAGTTTCATGGAACTACGATGTCAATACGGGCCTTCTGACTTCATCCATTGATGCGCTCGGGCATCAGTGCAGCTATTCCTACGATAGTTATGGTCGGCTCGCTAAAATTGCTCGGGACGATGGCTCTATTTCCGTGGGGATCACCTATATCACCCAGGATATCGATAAAGCTAATGTGGGAAAAATAGCCTCGGTGAGCTATTCAAATGGGGTCAAGCTCGCTTACACCTATAACGGTTATGGGCGCCCCCAACAAATCATCGCTACCAGTACGGGTGAAGGCGAGCCGATTACCCTTACCTACAGCTACGATGCAACGACCTCATTCGTAACCGCCATTAGCTACCGACACCCTGGGGGCTCAAGTGCACTCAACCGCGATGTTTCATTCGTATATGATGATGTCGGACAAGTCATTGGGGAGTCATCTGTAGACCCACAAGGCAACCCACTCGAGACCGTATCTTATAGCTATGATGCGCTAGCCAATATCAAAACTTGCACCCGCTCACTGCCTTCTTCTGAAAGTGCGGAGACAAATTACACCTACGACGCCGATAACCGGCTAAATTCCATCAGCGTGGCTGGCGCCCAAGATCAGGCTTTGAGCTACGACGAAAACAACAATCTGATTAAAGATGAAAATGGCAATAGCTACCAATACAATGCATTGAATCAACTCACACAATTCACCTCAAGTGACGGCGAGAATACGACCTACACCTATTATCCCAATGGGCTGCGTGCAACGAAGCAAACCGGTGATGAAGAAATCATTCACTATTATTACGACAACGCCAGCAATGCCAATATCATCAATGAAGTTCAGGGGGATTCAGAGGCCAGCTACATAATATCAGCATCGTCGCGACTCGCTCGTTTGCTGGAGAAAGACTCGTCATCTGAACTCCAGTCTTATCTACTCGATAGACAAAATGTTCTTCTGACTTTCGGTAATTCAGGTTCTATCAGTAGCGAGTATGTCTATGACGTATATGGCAACTGTAGGTCATCCCAGAGCGGAAGCATTGCTGACAATCCATTTGCTTATTGTGGAGAATATGCCGACTCAGAATCGAGCTTGCTCTATCTGAGGGCCCGGTACTACGCGGCGCAACGGATGAGGTTTGTGAGTCGAGATAGCTTCCTGGTTATGAACCCTTACAGCTATGCCGATGGGAACCCTGTCATGAAGCAAGATCCTTCTGGGCATCTTTCAACCGCAGCAAAGATTGGTATCGGCGTGGGCTCAGCTGTCGGTGCAACCATCTTAGGATATGGCGCGTGGAGTGCCTGGTCACGCATGGCACGTGAGAATATTCCTCAAGGTGAGCAGCCGCCAGAAGTAGAGGGGTTGGATGGTATTGTTCCTGATCATGGCAATATCGGTGCTCCTCCAAATGATGGCAATATTGACGCTCCTCCAAATATTGAAGCTTTTGGGTACGCGAATTCACCAGACCAAATATTTGATTATTTGAAGCGGGAGGGGGAGGGGTTTGATTCAGACTCAGTTGTCTCTATTGAAAGGGATGAGGGCGGGCAATATTGGTACGAAGCTTGGAGGCCCAGACCCAATGACAATCAAGATATTCTGGATGGCGCTGAAGCACTCCCGGATGTGGATCAGTTGACATTTCGGACACTCCCTCGAGGTATAAATACAAAGCGAGCTAACCGCAATAAAGATGAGGAGGTATTCGGAGATGAAGAAGAAATGGTGGAGCTAGGAGCATTGATGATGTAGGAGAAGTTGAACCTATAGAAATAACGGATAGGTTTAAATTGCATTCCTGAGTGTAGAGCACGACTTTACCATTGTGTAATGGAAAAATTGTGCTCTACACTTATTCATATCCAGAAGATAGATTATGTAAAATTTTTTGTGTATCTGCCCGCCCATTTGCAAATTGATGCAATCTATCATTGTCAATTGGTTGCCAAGCTCCGCAATGCTTTCGGGGCGCAAATTTCGTCAATCAACTTCAGAGCTCTCAAAATATATTGGTATTTCTATTTCGCGAATACTTAAAGCAACTTGCAGAGGTAATTACCCGTTGGGAGAAGCTGTTTCGGGCTCCCTCTCTGGCTCTGCGCTATCTCAAAGGCGATACCCTCGATCAATGTGAGCTGGAAAAACTAAAAGAAGTCACCGCTATATGGCGGGAGCGCTTAACAGGTATCAGTTAGTTTATGCGCTGTTTAAATGAGTCTATCGCCCGGCAAGCTAATGTTGAAGACGAGTGTACAGGCCGTTTTTGGGAGGGGCGATTTAAGTCGCAGGCTTTACTGGATGAAAAAGCCCTCGCCGCTTGTATGGCCTATGTAGACCTAAACCCTATCCGTGCTAATATTGCCAAAACGCCTGAAGACTCTGATTACACTTCTATTCAACTGCATATTCGTTCTGCAATCACCGCTGAGCAATCCAAAAGTTTACTGCCGTTTGTGGGAGATGAGCGTTTAAATATGCCAAAAGGTTTACCTTTTCAGCTGGGCCACTATTTGGAGTTGGTGGATTGAAGTGGTCGGCATCTAGATCCCAGAAAGCGCGGCGCTATCGCTGAAAATACCCCTCCCATACTTGAGCGCCTGGGTATTTCACCTGAGCACTGGCTTTACCTCAACCGAAATTTTGAAAGACGATTTAAAGGTTTAGTAGGGTCGGTTGAAGCAGTACGGAAAGCGTGTATTTTATTGAATAAACGCTGGGCCCACGGTGTGCATGATTGCCAAAATTTTCTCTCTTACCCTTCATCTCAACTCAATTGAATCATTTTTTATCCCGCCGATCGATCCCCGTTCGCCCTGTGTGCTGAAAGCCCTGGACACCAAAAATAGACAAAATACTCTGCACAATTGTGCCTCGATGCTCCTCTGGTGAGCATGGCTTTTTATTTTTGCCGATTTCTTCCTCTCCCACATGATTCATGGATGTCCTATTTGTGTTGTCACGAGGAAAGAATGCCGTACTTTCTTCAACCAATTCCTATCTTACTGGCACTCTGCGAAATTGCAGCGGACTACCCCTTTTTCAGTACTTAAGCGAACACTCTAGGAGCGAAATTGCCTGAATAACAATCAGTACAATTGCTCAATACCGAGTGCTATGTATTGGCACTAAAGCTTCAGTTACTACGAAAAACCAATAAAGCCGACCACCACAATAACGACTATAACTGGGGAGCTTGGAGTACAGCGCAGGCCATCCCATGAAGGGTTAAAAGCCCGTAGCAACCTGCTTGTATTCGTTATGTATGCCGCACCCCACGAAGCTCAAATATACCGAACCAAAAGAGACCTACACTAATAGAAAACGACAAAATTAAATTCAAAATTAGTTTTTCTTTTTCCTCAACACCAGAAATCAACTGCCTGTTATCGTAGTAAGCTCCAACTATGTACTGGTCTTTATCGATCTTTGACGTGTAGTATTCCAGTTCTAGCTCATCCCCAACTTGAAGGTCGTCAAAAATATCTTTAGAAGAGTTTGAATACTTGAATTCTAGGTCTTCAATGATAATGGTGTGTAGATAATCACCTTTTCCAACATATCTAGTTTTAATTCTTTCAAGCAAGCCAACCTGGGTAAAAACTCCTTCCCTCTGAGGAAAATCGCTATAAAGGTAGTATCCTGAGGCAAGTGCAAACACCGAAAGTACAAGTGCAGTATATCCAACCAATTTTGACTTACTATCTAATCGCTCAATCTTCATATACATAACGCTGAATGAATGCGCCGTGTTGCTGCGAAGCAGCGCTTTTAGCGGTCCAGCCCAAAGGGTGATTATTGCACGCTTTGTTAAGCATTTATTACGCCGTAACCGAGAATATTGCAACATAAACTAAAAGTAACTGACCTAGCCATGCAGGCCATTTTGAAAAATGAAGAAGCATGATGCCAGCGGCTGTTAATGACGACCCGAAGACAATGCCGTATAAAGCGTATAGTCCCTCGGCTACCCCGCATCCATCTGTAAATAGGAAGCAAGTATAACTATGGATATGCGCCAACACAGATACAAGAATTAGAATGAATCCTGCCACAATTTCAAATTTGGAAATAATTAATTTCATATTTGCCACAGCTTTATTGCCTAACCTTGTTAGCCATTTTCCATTTTTTCCTTCGAATGCTTATATATATGGTAAATGCTATATGCGATCATAAAAAACCATATAATGATGTTATCAAAGCGATCTTTGTAGAGCGCCCTTAATGCCATGGCAGAACAAATACCGACCATGACTGCATCAATGGTGAGCAATAAGGCTGCTATAGTTTTCTTCGCTTTGTCGCCATGTGCAGATTGATATCTTTCTACCAGACGATTGATTACAAGCGATGTTGTGTAAAAGCCTAAAAATATAATGGCGATATATCCAAGGAACACCCGCCCCTCTACAGAGATATTGGAAATCCCCTGCAAAAATAGAAAAGTAACGTAGGAAAAGATGGCCAGCATTATGAGCCTGCCACTTCCTCTTACAAATTCTTGTCTAGATATATTTTTCATGATCATCTGGCTAACGCCACAATAACCGAGCGGAGCCAAGCGTGGTATTGTGAGCAAAGCGAACCACGCTTAGCGGAGTCCGGTTGATTGTTTTGTTAAATTTAGTGGGCAAACTCTACTTTACCTTTGTAAAGAACAGGTCTAGACATCCACCGAACAAAAAGCATAAGCCGCCAACCCTATTAGGTATGATTCATGGGTGTCCTATTTGTGTTTCAGATATACGTAATGTCGCTGGTCCTGCGGCAATTTGGCCGATCCACATCGAAGCAATACTTAAGTAGCTTGGCGGCGACATTGATATTCCCCTCTACGGGCTGGCTATATCGAAAGCCTTTGCCGTTTTTCGCTTTAATATGCTCCTGTTACATCTGCGGAACTCCTCCGTATACGCCTGAGTTCTCTTCTTGCCCATGATGCACCTTCGTGTTAGGCCTACACCTAACTATATAAGGTGTCTACCAAACGTGGGTAAGTCTTGCCTATAATGTCTGCATAACCAGCTTACGAAATATTACGGTCAGTTTTTATGCCTCAATATTTTACTATCTGCATTGATGGAGTTTTAAGATGTTACAGGTCGGGGGTATGCCGTTTTAATTCTTGAATAATATCATCTTTTCGAGAGCTATTTATGTAGCGTAAAACTAGCCCAGGATACTTCCCGTTAGCCAAACCCAACACTCCTGACACTCTGGAAGAAAGACTTTTTCTATTGAAAGACTTAAGAACACTAGCATAATCATTTGCTTCAATATGCAATGTGAAATCCCTGTGATACCGCTGATAGATTTCATCTATGTCTATAGACGTAAATACTGAATCCAACTGCTTTGATATGTCATCCACTCCCTTTGATGTGTCATTAAATATGTTTAATCGAAACTTAATATCAAATGAAACTTTCTTAGATACTTGACTAGTCAATTCCTTCTGGAACTCGGTAAAGACAAATTTTTTAACTTTTTCAAAAATCTCAGTTGGATCCAACTCAAGGCTAACTGCAACGTATTTAATTAAGCCTTCGACACATAGTAGATTTTCCACTTCAGCAACATCAATAGTTTCGATTCCATGTGCTTTTAACGACTTCAGCTCTTCCTCTGTCCTGTAATCCCTATCTATCAGCCCCCTTACTTCTAAATGGTGTAACGAGGGAATAGATTTTAAGGCTTTTGTCGCCTCAATGACCTTTACACAGCTTCCCCTTGGTATAACTAAGTAGTCAGAATAAATAGCTTGATATATCTTATGGTCGTAACAGTTCTTTTCACCTTCAACAAACAATATCGGCTTCCGGCTACCAATTATTTCTAAGATGCTATCTTCATTTAATTCTTCATTGCAGGGAACTTCCTCCCAAAACCAAGACTCTCCGTCAAACGAACGCAGCCAAATTTTTGAATTAGTATCTCGATTCGCTGCAAAGTTTAAATCATGAGTTAAGTACACAAAGCAGCAATCATCTCGAAGTGACTCGATTTTGTCCCATAAGCAAGTTTGAAGAGACCTATGAATGTGTATCTCAGGCTCATCGATAACAACCACTGAGTTTTTTGGCGCTAGCAAACACTGACCTAAAAGATAGAAAACTATTCTTTCGCCATCACTCATTTCTGATGCAGAGTATTCTTCACCATCAATAGTTGTGGTTATAAACTTATTACTTAAAAGCTCTATCTTACGATGTGGAAATAACTCGTGCCAGGATTCTCTAAGAATGTCTAGCGAAGAGGCTGGAAGCTTAACACCTCGTTTCGACGTCTTAACCTTTTCAACATATTCTCTATTTCTTCTTTCCTCTTCTGCATATAGAAATCCCAATACAGAGTCAAAGTCCCACGACATTCCAGTAACAGGTTCGTCACCCCAGCGACCATACTTTGGATCTTTCTTCGCCTTACGCTTATTAGAAGAGTTTCCATACAAAAAACCGCTCTCTGCCTCTTCGTAGCTCATCGGCCAAACTTCTGATTCCATTTGGGCAATTCTTTGCGCTGAAATACGATGAACAAATTTGTCATCTAGTTGATTATACTCGATCCAATGCCCTAGGCGGCTTTTTCCAGAGCCATTAGCTCCAACTATAACCATCGAGCGCACATCATTAACGGCAACTTCTGTATTTGAATCACCACTTGATGGTAATAATATTGAAAACGTTTCCACTGCAATAGAGATCCTTTTTGTCTTACGCTTGCATTTGTGGCCCACGTTTTTTGTGGGCTTTATTAATTGCCTTGGTGTCTTTGCGGTTGCACATCAACTTTGTTGCAACCATTTTTAAAATCTAGCTTGGAGTAAAACTCGTCCAAAACCTGTAGGTCAGCTTTTCAAAGTGGACGATTTGTCAAAACGAACCTATTTGCCCGTGTATTACTCCTAGCTCACCAGTGCGTTTTTTTACTACGACTTTAGCTAGTTTCAATTTTAACACAGTGATTTTACCGTCATTTAGGGTAACTTCAAATTTTAATCGCCTTTATAAAGAAAACGCCTCAAGCAGCCGATGCGTCAGCGGTCGGCTAGATTTATTTGGTACGCCCAGCATGGGCGTGAACTAATGGGGTGAAAGTCCCCTGTAGGAAGATCACCGTTTAATGGACTTCATTAAATGCTAACTACTAGCGAATGGCAACTGCAACACCGTGAGGTCTTGTGGGGAGGAAGCCGCTAGCAAAACTACGAGCTGACGGACAGAAACATCATATAAGGCTTAGCCTGGAGGCGAGGTGGCCAAGAACACCGAAGCCATGTGATCTAACGGGTAGAGTAAATGATGCAGTTGTGTAGTGAAAGTTCACGTTCTTATCTGGGGAGATCTGTTTAACTTGCCGCTGTGAAGATGTCAGGGTGGCCGCTGACTCATAAATAGGCCCAGCCCGCTAGCCACCATCGCGGGGGATAGAAAAAAATGGTGGAACACAGCAGCGCTCCGCTCAGTAATGAGTAGGGTGATTAAACAGAAGTCAGCAGACGGCATAGTAGCCAAATGCCAAGATTAATACCTTGGACAGGGTGAAGGCCTGAACCTAAAACCACGAGTTGAAAGACAGGGCTAGCCTACTGATATGTTTCCAGTCGGTTAAAGTTGATGTAGCGCACTGCCATGACACTCAACTCAAATGAAGATCTGCTCGATACTATCGTTGGGTAGAGATTCATTACGGATAGGAACCGCCCATTGCGGACCCGCATGATGGGTGGTGTGGGGGCCGGTAGCTAAAAACTACCGGCTACCCGATTTATACGAAAACTGGTTGCTGGTTTGCATATCCCCATACCCTGTAACACCCATTTTCTAAGGAGTATGGGATATTGTACTTTTTCAGAACAGTTGCTATAAAGCCACTGAAGTCAGTAATTCTATCACTTAAAAGATTGCCCCTTCGCTCTCTTTTGAATGGGTCAATATCCATCCACTCGATACAGTTAGATTGACCATAACGAACCCATTCCCAATCAAGCAGCGAAAACCCAGGCATTGCCTCTAAGTCTCGTAGATATTTAAGCCTTACTTGAGGCTCGAAATCACTGTTACTTGTAATGGCATTAGCGAGTTCTCGCCACTTTGTTTTGTTCATATACGAAACAAGGCGCCGCTCTTCAATAAATTTTAGTGTTTCTTCGTTCATTGCCTACGTATAACGCCTGCCCTGTGTTTTATACACATTATTTAAGTCCACTTAGAGTTTCTGCTGCCTCTATATAATGAAGTAGCTTGGTGTATCCCTGCCAAACGGTTTTAACTCCTGGCTCGCCATCCCCTTTACGCCCCAAAAAACCTCCTAAACCTGCCAACATACGGGTTATCTCCCTCATACTTGGGGGTTCATTTGGTGGAGTAGTTTTATCTCGCATCATCCATATCATACGCCATTCTTTTTCAGAGTAGGCACTTGTACACGGTGCGTCAGGAACTCTTCGTGCATGCGTAGTTATCGAATGTAGCCGCCATCCAATAATCATATAGATCGCAATGCAGTTCAACATGCGCTGCTCTGTTCTAAAACGGTTACTTTCTATCTGGCATCCGCCTTTCACCACCCGAAAATAGGTTTCAATTTCCCACCGGCTTCGATACCACTCAATGATGACCCTTGCCTGCTTAAAGTCTTCAACTGGAAGATCAGTTAACAGCATCCACTCAATGCCTTTTTCACCCTCTGGTGGGTTTAATTCTTTAGCCAATACAGCATAGAGAGAAAGTGGTCGTTTAGATTTTCCTTTCCCAAGTAGCCGTATCTCAGTAGTGGATACACTGACTTTGGCTTTTCTTCCAGATTCACCATTCCGTTTGGGAATATCTACCGTGTATAGACCAACAGATTTCTGCTCATTCATATGATCCCAAAGCAAAACCGTTTCTTCTCCATCGAGCTCTAAAGTGCGATTGGCCTTAGCTCGAACGATATAGCTCGCCCGCCGCTGTTCACTTTGATCTTCAGCCAGTTGAAACCACTCATGAATATCACCCTCTCTATCAGCAATACTCACAATTGTACTTTCAGGGCAGCGCTCCTGTATCTGACAAGCCGTTTCGTAATGGTCTAGCCAGCGTCGACTCTCCTTATTCTTTATCGACTTGGTATAACGGGAATTAGAGCTTGATTCCTTGTCTCTCTGCCACATACTACCCTCAACAACACCCAAGTTAACTCTTGATGGCGTTATAGCGATGGAGGTGTGCAAGAGTTGCTGATTGGTCTCTTTCCGCCTAAGTGTTCCCATCTCTTTACTTTCTAAGTCAGTGGCAAAATTTAGAAAGGTGGTATCTTGAGGGATAAGAACAACGGGCTGCGCCTTGATTCTCTCAAGAGTTGCCGATTTATGGCCGCTCATAATAGAATCAAAATTGACTTTATCATTTTCGATAAAGCGATAAGCTGCAAACGTTTCTGCCCAAGTTTTGTTTGCACAGGGAATGCTATTCTTTGGATCTGAACTTAAACTACTAAGAATATTGGACAAGCGCTTATTCAAACGTGTATCACCCATAACCTGATTTTTTACTTCCTCCATGACCCAGCCCTGCATAATTATCCAATCAAATCTGTAATTCATGCCAGGTCAAACTGTAACTTATTGATTTACATAATAAAACCGGAAAAACTTGTGTATAAAACTTAGCGCCTGCCGCACAGGCGAGCAACTTGTTGCGAGTCCAGCGCACGAAGTGCGCGATTGTGCCGGCACTTGTATGGTGTTTTTACCGTAGTACTTGTATAAAACAAAGCATGTAGCTAAAAACACCAAGATTTGTATGCAGTAGTAAATATAGAAATCTGGAAATGCCCAGATAATTACAAGCACCATTGCAAATGAAAGGCTGAGTATAAAACCCGCCTGTATCTTAAACAGCCGGTTACTGCCGCCTGCTATAAACATAGAGTATGCAAGCAGCAATAACTGTACGACCAAAAATATTACTAACCCGCCACCCATTCGATTTGACGCCTAACGCCGAGCGCACGGGCGAACAAACCAGCGGTTTGTGAGTCCAGCGCAGCGGCCGTGGCGCGTTTTGTTAACTGTTGCTAATAACATGACAAACTTTCTCATTAAAAAATAGATACTTTCCTTGTTTTTCAAAGTGAGTATTTTCAGACCACCACTTTGCAGCATCAGGGTTACTTTCATTGAGCAGATTTATAGCAACACACCCCTCTACAAGATAACCAATTTCTCCTTGAGTGTTGCCACTAAGTAGTTTCCACAACTGGCCAAGTATAGTTTTTGGCCCACTGACAACTCCCACGGTTCGGCAGTTCTGTAGGCCTTCTTTAGCAAGTGGCAACTCAATACCCACCCAACTTTTACGTATCTCTAGAGGGGCTTCGCCTTGTGGAACTTCTACTATTCTTACTTTCATTTTAAACAGTTAACGCCTTTGTAACGGGCCGTGTTGTGGCGAAGCCACGCTTTTAGCGGTCCAGCCCGAAGGGCGATCGTTGACAAGCTTGTTAGGTGTTTTTACTTGGCACATTCTCTATTTAAACCTCGGAGCACAAAATTGGCATAATCCACGATCATCCAAATCCATTTCAGGAAACATATTCTCAAAATTCACCTTTGGAATATTATCTGGAGTTTCTGGATCCCTGCCGTACTGGCCACAGGCAGCACACTGCCTTATCCATTTCCTAGTTCTCGGATCTTTCAGGCACCACTCTTGAGTCTTAGTCTCAGTTCTCATGGACACCTAACGCCTCAATAAAGGGCCGGAACGCAGCGGCGAAGCCGCGGAGTGGAGGTCCAGCCCCGTAGGGGCATCTTTGATTGATTTGGTACGCCCAGCATGGGCGTGAACTAATGGGGTGAAAGTCCCCTGTAGGAAGATCACCGTTTAATGGACTTCATTAAATGCTAACTACTAGCGAATGGCAACTGCAACACCGTGAGGTCTTGTGGGGAGGAAGCCGCTAGCAAAACTACGAGCTGACGGACAGAAACATCATATAAGGCTTAGCCTGGAGGCGAGGTGGCCAAGAACACCGAAGCCATGTGATCTAACGGGTAGAGTAAATGATGCAGTTGTGTAGTGAAAGTTCACGTTCTTATCTGGGGAGATCTGTTCAACCTACTGCTGTAAAGCTGTCAGCGTGGCCGCTGACTCATAAGTAGGCTCAGCCCGCTAGCCACTATCGCGGGGGTAAACAAAATTGGTGGAACACAGCAGCGCCTTGGTCAGTAATGATCAAGGTGATTAAACAGAAGTCAGCCGACGGCATAGTAGCCTAATGCCAAGATTAATACCTTGGATACGGTGAAGGCCTGAACCCAAAATCCACGAGTTAAAAGACAGGGCTAGCTTACGGATATGTTGCCAGCCGGATATAAAATTGACGTAGCGCACTGCCATGACACTCAACTCAAATGAAAATCTGCTTGAAGCCATCCTCAGCAAAGAAAATCTTAATGCTGCATGGAAACACGTGCGAAGCAACAAAGGTGCCGCAGGCATTGACGGGATTACTGTCGATAATTTTGTGCAGCACTTCAAGGCAGTTGGCGACGAGCTCATCGAGACCATTCGACAGGGTCATTACCAGCCGCTTCCCGTCAGGCGCGTCTACATTCGCAAGCCAGATGGTGGCCAGCGTGGTCTCGGGATACCTACGATCTTTGATCGTGTTATTCAGCAGGCTATCGCCCAAATCATCGGTCCCTGTTTCGATAAAACCTTTTCGGAGTTCAGCTATGGATTCCGCCCAAAGCGATCACAGCATCATGCGGTGAAAAAGCTGCGAAAGTATATCGAGGGAGGGAAACGAATAGCAGTGGATGTCGATTTATCCAAATTCTTCGACCGGGTAAATCATGATTTCCTCATGAGTTTACTTGGCCAAAGAATCAGCGATAAGCGCGTACTCAAACTGATCGCAAACTACTTGCGTGCAGGAAGTGTAGAAGATGGATGCTGGAAAGCCTGTCATGAGGGGGTGCCACAAGGTGGCCCTTTATCGCCGCTGCTCTCCAACATTGTACTCCACTTGCTCGACAAAGAGCTGGAAAAACGCCGACACAATTTCGTCCGCTATGCGGACGATTTTGTGATTGTGGTTTCCTCTAAACGCGCGGGTGAACGGGTTATGGCGAGTATTAAACGCTTTGTTGAGCGCAAGCTTAAGCTCAAAGTTAACGATACTAAAAGCCAAGTGGTTCCTGTCAGCCGTTGTAAGTTCCTAGGCTTCTCTTTTCGGGGGCAAAGCTTGTCTGGCATGATAAGTCCCTGCTCCAATTTAAATACCGCGTCCGACAGATTACAGGGCGATCTCGTGGTATCTCTATGGAAAAGAAACTGAAAGAACTTACCGTATACCTCCGTGGTTGGATCAACTATTTTGGAATAGCGCAAGGCTATCAAAAATGTATCGATCTAGACTGCTGGATACGACGGCGATTAAGAATGAGCTATTGGAAGAATTGGCGCAGAGTGAGAACGAAAGTTCGAAATTTACTGCGTATGGGTGTGAGTGAATCGCTGGCAGTTACCTGCGGCTCGTCCGGTAAAAGTTACTGGCGAAGCGCAAAAACTGAGGGTATTCATATTGCGCTCAATAATGAGTTCTTCGAAGGGATGGGTTTGATTTCATTGCGAGATCGTTGGGTAGAGATTCATTACGGATAGGGAACCGCCCATTGCGGACCCGCACGATGGGTGGTGTGGGGGCCGGTAGTTAGAAACTACCGGCTACCCGATTTATATTTTGTAATTTAGCCAACGAAGAACACCCAACCAAAAAGCACCATTAATGAGTGCTTCTGGTTCGTTTTTCTTAAGCCAAGCCACAAAGCTATCTACGTATTGGCTAGGTATATTGTTCTTTATATAAGCTTGATCGTCTATATCTACAGCTCCATTAATACACTCTTGAAACAGATGTAATGACTGAGAAAGCTTCAAGAGATTTGTTGCCATAAAGTCCTGCTCTCCATCCCTCAAGCGAACCACAACAAAGTTACCATTTATACATATAGGGTAATCGTCACGATCAGAGCCGATAGCATAAAGAATTTCATTCTCGTAGTTGATCGCCGGCAACCAGGTTTCTTCATCGCCGAAATACATATTTGGCGCACACCAGTTCGGCAACCCAACTTCTGACATAAAAGCTATAGCTTCGTCATCAAGTCCGATATCGGACAGCCTTGATTTTGGATATTTAGAATATGAGTCAAATAGTTCGTTCATCGCTCAAAAAATATAACGTCGCCATAAAAGGCGAGAAACTTGTTGCGAGTCCAGCGCGTGAAACGCGCAATTTTTCATGGCCTTGTTAAGGCCGTATTACCTCATACAAGCACTATTTGTCAGCCATAAAAACGGCCCAAACAAATCACCAAAAGCCCAGTAAATAGTACCAAACACTGATGAAATATAAATTGCGTGATGAGTCCACTGCTCAAGCGTTGTCCCATTTGAGAGTACAGCATTGAACGTGTCTGGATTTGCATAGGCATAACCTTGCATTAATACAGCCAAACCAACAAGCAGGCCACCAAACCTTGGAGACCAGCAGGCCTCTGAATTAATACCCTCAGCAAATGTCGAGGCGCCTAAAACAAAAACATTTAGGATAATTATCAAAATTATTGGCCAAAGTCTAAATAACACCTAATTTCCTTCTAGTGCCTTAACGCCCGCAACAGGGGCGACCAATGCTATGCACATTTTGTGCGAAACTGGGAGCGCAGCGACCCGCACAAAATGTGCATAGCGTTGGGCGTCCCGCGGAGGCCCGAAGGGCCGGAGCATACTGCTTGCGTTTGTTAGGAATTTTCTCGAATCGGAGTTTTTGAGATAAAACCGCAGTACTCTCCAATTGCCCTCTCTTGATTTTTGCCTTTAGTTTTTCTGACATTTTCGAGCAAAATGTAACCCATATAGATGGACTGGAGATCTGCAACTCGAAATATATCAGTATATCCACCGGCTTTAAGGTTCGCTGAAAGCTCATCAATGGCAATTTGAGCACTTCTCTTGCTGAAATCGCTCGCTCCCCAGCGAGCATTTGGGTTTAAAACGCTCCACTCTATAGATGGGCATAGCTCTTCAGCAGCTGAGCTGTACGATAGTAAAAAAAGAAGAAAAATAGCTGCTCTCATATTATTCCTAACGCCGCAAACAGCGGTCGAAGTAAAGTGGCGCAGCTTTTGCGCAAGCAAAAGGTGTGACGCTTTGCGGCGTCCGCTGCTTTGCCTTGTCAACTGTGCTCACAGGATTACTATTTCGCCATTTTCTTTGATACCACATGGCCACATTCCTCGTTTAAAGAGGTGAAGTATCTCCGTCCACTTCCCAATCTGGTTGGAAGCATTCTCGTGTGCAGCCTGCCT